>NZ_BMXW01000001.1 GCF_014651955.1 Shewanella fodinae
GTGACAGACAGAGCAATATCGGGTTAATAGGCAAGACGGTTGGCCGCCCCGGTTTCTCTGATTTCAGTCCATCAATGCCACATTGGGTGTACCAGCCCAACCATCGGCCGATGCTGGAGCGGGCTGCACCGGTGATGTGCTGAACTTGGGTAACCGGCAGCCCTTGATGCAACATCAACATCGCAATAAGACGCCTGGCAAAGTGCTTATCGTTGGTTTTTTGAATCAATTTTTGCATGCGCTTGCGCTCAGCGCGGCATAGTGGTGCTAAGATGGCCATTCTCAGTCCTCGGCGAGTGGTGGGTTTGTTTGGCGATAGATCTGATCGCTCAAACAGGACTGAGTTCCCTTCCTGTGATCTACTATTTGGAACAGTTATTTAGCTCACTCGACGAAAGCCGCATCGCGTTTTTTGGTCGGGTGGAGCGACTGGTTATGTTTCATTTCATTTTATAAGTGTCCTGCAATAAATCTTTCGACATCCCTAACCATATCCACTACATCTTGGTCGGAGAATTCGGATGATTTACCATGTGCGGCGGAGTTTCTTATATCAGCTAATGCGGTAATTCTTTTCTGTTGTAATTTATTATAAATTCCTGCCTTCGCAAGGTCCGAGTTCATTTTGTCCAATTTACCATGGGGTATCCCTTCTCGATCACAAAGTTCTCTTAGTGATGTTTCGAGAACTACTCCAGCAACAATTGCCGCAGGAGATATGTAACCTGCTTCGTGAAGAGCCATGGCTTGCTCTAGCTCTGAGTCGAATACTTCTGCCTGAATTAATGAGCGGGTTTCTCTAAGGTAGCCTCCCTCATAATCTTCCCTTGCGGCGAGAAATATAGCTTTTAAACGCTCAAGAGTAGCTAGATGAGTTCCATACAGCCCTGTTTCTTCATTTTTTAGAAACTCTTTATAATGTTCAGAGTTCTCCCCACACGCCTTATTCAATAAGCTACGAGCCTTCACTTTCCACTCGAGCAGAGAGTTTCCTTCAATCTCAATCTGATTCTTTTCAAGGAATCCACTGTATTTTGATTCCTTTGAATCAAGAAGATCTTCCATTTGCTGGTGGAGTTCGCAAAACCTTTTTTTGAAGATATCACTCATTGGCATGCCTTATGAAACATAACGCCGCGCTCTGCGGAAATTTAGGAGCGCTAGCGAGTAAATTTTCCGTAGCAGCGCCTTGTATGGTTTTTTTGGCATGAATTTCATATGTTGGCAATGCCATGTCCAAAAAGTTGCTCACTGATTCTTTAATACGCTGTGTACTCTTAGCGAACTCATCCAGATGCCTTGCAATAACAACAGCTGTTTTTTGCAATATTTGCTCTTCAGATATGCCGATCTTTTCAATTTCACCATTCAGAATTAATTTAGCTTTCCTAGCAGTATCCACCCACTCTAGTTCAGGGTTAGAATATTTGTCATGATGGACAACACCATTTCTTTCGACCCGATACACTTCACACGCTTTGTTAATTTTCTTCAAAGAATTTTTTAATCCTAACTTTTCTACCTTTCGATTCGTAGTGATCGATAAATGATTAACTGATTCTTTGGCCATTTGAATATCGCACAAGTAATTTGTAAAAATTAGCACTCGGTCATAAACCGAACGGCTTCGAATTAGATAGTTCTCAATATGGAATTCTATGTACTCTGCGATTTCATGCTCGTTGGGACAAAACCGGTAAGATTGCTTTACGCATTCTTCTGCTATTTCCAGCTTTTTTAGTGCCGTTTCTATAGTTTTACATGTAGCCCAGCAATCCACATGATATTGCTCGATTTCAGTCTTTTCTGAATTTTTCTGGTGAGTTTCTAAATCTCGTAAGAATGATTCATATATTTGATGCATCAACAAACTCTCCTAGAAACATAACAGCTTATTAGTGCGCATGCGCGTTTACCTCGTTGGACCAGTGAAAACGCGCACAGTTAACTATCTGTATGCAAAGAACTTATCAGCATTCTGTTAAATATACCATCTGGGAAAACGCGCATGCGCGTTTCCCAAACCTATTATCTAATCCGTGAAATTTATAGGTAACTGATTTTAATCCTATTTATTTGGACTAAAGTGTGAAAACGCGCACGAAGGTAGGATGAAAATTGTTCAATTCCGCCATCATTTGAATATGACTGTATGCCTGTCCACTTTAGGCATCGCAAGACATTGCAACATTTGAGATATATGGATGAAAATTTCTAGGCTAGAAAGTCCGTTTATTGCAGCGCCGCCGACAACTTGCTAACTCAGTTAAGCCAGTTCGGTGTTTCACCATCATTTTGCTGTCAAAAGGGAGCAATCGCTCCCTTTAAACGATGTCAGCGTATCATTACACCTTTACTACGTCACAAATGGTGTCGTTCCAGGATTGGTTGCCCACTAGCGGCGAGGGATTAATGGGAATTAAACTATTGGGGTTAAAACCGTTACCAGCTCCGCCACGGCGTTTATCCCACCAAATGTGATTGACCATATCGGCATCTTCCGCTTGGGCAAAAGCTGGCAGTTCAGCTGCTTTACCGTTGCGGCCTTCGGCGATACGACCGCCGTAGTTCATGCCCATAGAGTTGCTAATGGCAATCACATCTGGATGGATACCTTCAGTCACCACCACTTTTACTTTGATTTTGCCGACTACTTCACTGGGATTATGCACTTGGTAGTCTGACACTGGGCGGTAAGAGGTCACTTCAACAAAGTCACCACTTTTAACCCCAAGACGTTTGGCGGTTTGGCGATTTATCCATGCTGGATTGTCGTGCACAATTTCCGTCAGATATTTTTGCGGTGCCGTGCGGCCTTGGGTGTGGACGTTCCACTTAAAGGTGGTCAACACCAACTGATGAGGCTTACGTTGGGTCATGGATTCAGGAAAGGCGAAGTGTGGCCAACCATCATCTTTAATGCCCAATTGTTGCGCCATCTGCTCAACATAGGGTGAATGCAATTCAAACTTGCGAGAAGGCGTTTGGAAGCCACGTTTGGCAACGCCGTTTTGCATCACGCCAATGGCCTGCTTTTTACCTTTAACTTCTTGGTAGATCACGCCGTTTTCAACAGTGGTGCCTAGCAATTGTTCCGCGCTCAACGTTTTAGCAAACGGGCGGTAGTTTTTGGGCTTCTCCCATACCCAAGCGCCATGTTTTTTCATGTAGTCAAAACCGTTCAAACCATCACGTTTTGGCAATGAATTCAAACGATATGCAACAAACTCAGCATAGGAATCAAAGTCGAAATATTTAGCGATATCTGGGCCTAAACGCTTGGCAATATTAATCAAACTATCGGCAAAGTTTTCACAGTCAAAAGGCGGTTCGACTGCAGGCTGACGCAGCACCATGTAGGGCTGCAGCTCATAAGCGTTGCGCGCATCAATGGTGTAACGCTCAAAATAGGTGGCATCAGGCAAAATTAAATCTGCGTAATGCGCCATTTCGGAGTAGACAACATCAGAGCAGGCGTGGAACTTAATCTTCTGCTCATCTTTCAATGCTGCCACGGTCACTTGCGGGCCTTCAGGCCAGTTTTGTGGGGCCGCAATGGTGTACGACAGATAAACATCCACCTGATGTTCGCCCTTGAGCAGCTTGTCAAATACCAGCTCGCTCACCTTCATTTTGGCCCAGTGGTTGGAAAGTGGATATTGTTTGGGATCTTCCAGATCGGTGCTGAACTTCGGCTTCGGCGGGATAGGTGCTGGCTCGGGGAAGTTACTGCCTTTAATGCTTTGCGAACCGCCGTAAGCGTAACCACCTTCGGCACCAACACTGCCCACCAGCGCATTGAGTAATACTACGGCTCGCTCATTGTTAAAGCCGTTTTGATGCCCTTGAGTACCGCGGTTGGTAAAGGCAACACACGCGGGGGCCGCCGTTGCAAACTCGCGGGCAATACGGGCGATATCACTTGCGGCGATACCTGAAGCCTCTTCAGCAAATTTTGGGGTATAGGGTGCTAAGAAGGTTTTGATCTCCGCCAGCGAAACATTCATCCACGCATTAACAAATTCAGCGTCATAGCGATTTTCATTCACGATAACATGTGCCATTGCCAACGCTACCGCACCTTCTGAGGCAGGGAATGGCGCATGCCATTCATCGCTACGCCCCGCGGTGTTAGACAGTCTTACGTCGAAGGTCACCATCTTAGCACCAGCAGCTTTCGCCTTGACGTAACGGCGCATTAACGGGAAGCCGCCTTGGTGCGCTTCTAAGAAATTAGAACCGAAGTTTAAGAAATAACGGCAACGTTCGGCGTCAACCGTTTCCCAATCTTTATCACCAATGGAGGTCAGGTTCGCGGCACGCTTGTTAGCAGAACACAGCGCACGGTGGTTCAGCACAACTGGCGAACCCACCGCATTCATAAAGCGGCCGACAATATCACCAATTTTATTACGACCACCATGGAACACGACGCGCTCAGGATGACCTGCGGCAATCGCCGGTTTGATGCGCTCGGCGATCATCTCATAGGCTTCTTCCATAGTGATACGCTGCCACAAACCTGAACCACGCTCCCCTACCCGTTTCAATGGATAGACAATACGTTCAGGGTAGTTTACGGCTGACACCCCGCCGTGGGCTTTAGCACACAGTTTGCCTTGTGGGTTCGGATCCGTTTTGCTGCCTTCGACCCCAAGAATTTGCCCATCTTTGACCAACACATTCATCCCACAAACATTAGAGCAGTTAAGGCATACACTTGGGACGCGCAGCACATCAGCAATACTGTCTGCCAAACGAAGGCGACTCAGCGCCGCCGTTGGTACTTCGGCGGCAACGGCATTGGGTATTAGTGAAATCACATCGCCCAGTTGCATCGCCGCAACAGTGGCAGCAAATTTCTTAATAAACTCACGACGTTCCATAATTACACCCCGCCCCATTGGTCGATTTCATACAGATGTGGATCAAACGGTTTACCTTCCTGCAGTTTGTCGAGCATCGCTTGCGACACGCCAATATGACGACTGCGAGGGGTATCGGAGGCGCGGTTTTTAATGCCTACGGCATTACTAGGAATAGGCGCATTGTCGGTGATGATGCTGATGGCGTCTGCCACACAAGTGGAAACACACGCGGGTTGCAAACCCACCTTGAGACGGTGCAAACACAAGGTGCATTTTTCGGCTTTCTGGGTGTAGGGATTCACGTACACGGCCCCAATGGAGCAAGCGCTAATACAATCACCACAGCCATTACAGCGGCTTTCATCCACCTGAACGGTACCGTCCACTTTGTGAATTGCCTGGTTTTTGCACGCCACCATGCAATCTGGGTGTTCACAATGACGGCAGGAAATTGGCAGAAATTCACGCTTAACCTGGGGGAAACTGCCAACGTCACGATAAATGGTCATCTGACGAAAATGGCCGAGCGGGGCTTGAAACTCTTGCTTACACGCCACAGAACATGCGTGGCAACCGACACAACGATTAGTGTCGACGATCATTCGGTACGACATAGATTCGAGTCCTAACTGAGATGTTTAAATAACTGCACAACATCCCAGTCGAACCCTGCTTTCGTAAGCACAGGCCAACACATGGCAAAATGATTGGTGCGGGCTTATTAAAGTAGAAGAATCGATTTAGTTGAAATACTAAAATGCAAATGCTCGACTCAAGTCACGCTAGGTTGCCACAAGCGCTAATTAATTCACCAAGAATCGGTCAACGTGCCGGTGTTGCAACGTCCCTAGCAGCAGCGTAGCAGCCCTAAATATTGCCATCGCTTCGAGTCATTGCCCGTAGTGATTTTTTGCAGCAACGGTCAAAAATAGCTCCCGACTAGAGCGATGGCGATGTCGTTGTGCTGCAGACACAACCGATGCGTCACGGGATTACACTGATTTTAATTGATTAAGAATGCGTTTTTCCGATATGGCATAAGCAGTGCCAAGCGTTTGCGCGAAACAACTCACCCGATACTCTTCCAGCATCCAACGTACTTCTGCCAACGCTGGTGGCACCGCCTGTGATTTGGGCAATTTTGCCAGCGTTGCTTGATATTCGGCAGTGGCGTTATGAATACTGAGCAGATGCAGTTTGTCACGGTTTGGGTCCACCGGCAATTTATCCAGCCGGATTTCAATCGCCTTCAGATAGCGGATCACATCACTTAGCCGTTGCCAGCCTGTTGCTTCCACAAAACCTTTAAACACCAGTTGGTCTAATTGGCTTTGAATATCACTCATAGCAAAAGCAATATTCAGGCTGATTTTACCTTTGAGGCGTTTGCGGATACGTTGATGGGTCGTGAGAATTTCTTCCACCTTGAGCGCAATGGCTTCAGCCGTACTGTTGAGCTCTTGCCGAACTATATCTCTGGCTTGTTCAAACGCTGCCGGTGAACGGACATCCAACGCCTGTTCATCAAGGATCTGCTGCACTGCTGCATGGATGATATCATCAATCAGTAATTGCACCTGACCAAACGGGTTAAAGTACATTGCCAGCTTGGCTTTATTGGGCAACGCCTGCTGCAGATGCTTTACCGGCGACGGAATATTGATCAGCAGCAGTTTACGCACGCCTTGGCGATGTAAAGATTGCGCCTGTTGTTCATCATCAAAAAGTTTGATGGCAACATTATCACCTTCATCCACCAGCGCCGGAAACGCTTTCACCTCATAACTACCGCGACGCCGTTGATATTCCTTGGGTAGCTCACCAAAACTCCACTCCGTCAGGGCTGTCTGTTCTATGCCTTTATCGGCCACTTGGCGAATAGCCTGTTTCACCTGCCCTTGCAACGCTGCTTTCAGCTCATCTAGGTTACGTCCTTGAGCAATCAATTGGCCTTGGTCATTCTCAATTTTGAAGTTGATCAGCAGGTGCGGTGGCACCACAGTTACATCAAAATCTTCTGGCGACACTTTAGTACCGCTCATACGCAGCAACTGCCGACATAAACTATCGAGTAACGGCTGTTGCAGCGGTTGCATGGCTTGCACACAGGCACGGGCATAATCCGGTGCCGGGACAAAGTTGCGCCGCAGTGGTTTAGGCAGTGACTTTATCAATGCGATACATTTTTCTTCGCGTAATCCAGGTACTTGCCATTCAAAGTCTTTGTCTTCTATTTGATTAAGCAACGCCACCGGAATATGCAGCGACACGCCATCGTCTTCTTCGCCAGGTTCAAAACGATAACTCAGTGGCAAGGTGAGTTTTTCCTGCTGCCAGTTATCGGGGAAGTCCAGTGCCGAGACATGGGTATCATCACGCTGCATTAGCAATTCACGGCTGAAATTGAGTAACTCTGGCGTTTGCCGTTGCTGCTGACGCCACCATTTGTTAAACAGTGGCAGATTGAAAATCCCCTCAGGAATACGCGCATCGTAAAAGGCAAATAAGGTATCTTCATCGACCAGAATATCGCGCCGCCGCGATTTATGTTCCAGCGACTCGACTTCTTCAAGCAGTGCCAAATTCTGTTTATAGAATGTATCCGACAGCTTCAGCTGCCCTTCTGCCAGCCCGCTACGGATAAAAATCTGCCGCGCTTCTACCGGTTGGACTGGGCCAAACTGCACCTTACGGCGGTTGACCACCGTCAAGCCGTACAGCACCTGATTTTCTAGGGCGATGACCGAACCTTGTTTAGCCTCGAAATGCGGTTCTACATAATGCTTTTTAATGAGATGAGCCGCTAATGTTTCCAGCCATTCCGGTTCAATAGCCGCACAATTACGGGCGAACAAGCGTGAAGTTTCAGTGAGTTCAGCGGCCATCGCCCATTTGGGGCCTTTTTTGGCTAAGGGCGAGCCGGGGAAAATATAAAACTTGCGGTTACGGGTGCCCTGATATTCATTATTCTGATCTTTGAAGCCGATATGACTCAAAAGCCCAGACAGCAATGCCTGATGCAGTGGGTCATAACTCGTGGGTTCACTGTTTAAACGCCATTTCAAATCATGCACGCTCTGGCGCAGTTGCGCATACAGATCCTGCCACTCGCGGATCCGTAAATAAGACAGATATTCGTCCTTCATCTGTTTGCGGAACTGATTACCAGACAACTGCTGTTGTTGCTGTTTGAGGTAGTTCCACAAATTAAGCAGCGCGACAAAGTCCGATGACTTATCCGCAAAGCGGTTATGGGCTTCGTCTGCCGCCTGTTTTTTATCCATGGGCCGCTCGCGCGGGTCCTGAATTGACAGCGCGGCGACAATCACCATTACTTCCTGCAAGCAGCCGAGTTTGTTGGCTTCCAGCACCATGCGCGCCAAACGCGGATCTACCGGAATTTTCGCCAGTTCCTGCCCTAATCGGGTCAACCGCAGTTGCCCTTTATGGCGCTCTACTGCCTGTAACTCTTCTAGCAACAGAAAACCATCACGGATATTGCGTTCATCCGGCGGTTGAATAAAAGGAAAACCACCAATGTCCCCCAGGCCAATAGCTAACATCTGTAAGATTACTGACGCCAGATTGGTTCGCAGAATTTCCGGATCGGTAAACCGCGGGCGGTTATTAAAGTCATCCTGCGCGTACAACCGGATACAGATCCCTGGGCCAACACGGCCACAACGGCCCTGTCGCTGATTGGCACTGGCCTGTGAAATGGGTTCTATCGGCAACCGCTGTACTTTAGTGCGATAACTGTAGCGACTGATCCTGGCGGTTCCTGGGTCGATAACATAGCGGATGCCGGGAACCGTCAATGAGGTTTCAGCCACATTAGTGGCGAGTACGATGCGACGGCCAATATGAGACTTAAATACCTTGGATTGCTCACCATAAGACAGGCGCGCATACAATGGCAGAATTTCAGTATCCCGCAAATTACGCTTATTCAGTTGCTCCGCCACATCACGGATTTCCCGTTCACCATTCAGAAAAATCAGAATATCGCCGGGACCTTCTGCTACCAGCTCATCAACTGCGTGAAAAATTCCTTCGATCAAGTCAAGATCTTCATCTTCATCGCGTAACAGCGGCCGGTAACGGGTTTCTACGGGATAGGTGCGGCCACTGACTTCCACCACCGGTGCATGATTAAAGTGACGCGAGAAACGTTCCACATCGATGGTGGCAGAAGTGATAATCAGCTTAAGATCCGGCCTTTTAGGCAAGATCTGTTTCATATAGCCAAGAATGAAATCGATGTTGAGACTGCGCTCGTGGGCCTCATCGATAATCAAACAATCATATTGCGACAGCCACTTGTCTGATGCCAGTTCCGCCAGCAGAATACCATCGGTCATCAGTTTGATATAAGAATCGCTGGAAATCGCATCGGCAAAACGCACTTTGAAGCCGACCGCCTGTCCTAACTCGGTCTGCAACTCTTCTGCAACTCTTGACGCTACGCTACGAGCCGCCAGTCGTCTAGGCTGGGTGTGACCTATGATGCCGCGGCTGCCGAACCCCAGTTCCAAGCAGATTTTGGGCAACTGCGTGGTTTTACCAGAACCGGTTTCCCCAGCAACAATCACGACCTGGTGTTGAGTGATGGCCGCGGCAATTTCATCGCGTTTTTGCGATACCGGCAACTCTTCTGGGTAATGAATTTTTGGACGATTATGCAGTCGCTGCTGTACCCGCTCATACGCCGCCTGTGCCTGTTCGGTTAATTCAGCCAGTTTGGCAGCTTTAGCCGTTGCATCTTGCTGATGTTGCAATTTAGCCAGCGCACGACGAATAACTCCAGCATCTGCCTGAAAGCACTGCGCCAGATATTCTCGGGAAAGTGGGGACAACTTGCGATTCAAAACAATAATATCCAATAAAAAGAAAACGGCGGTCCTAACAAGGATACGCCGTTTTGGATATGGTTTGTAAATATCGTAAGGTGATTGCTGGCTTTATCGACAATCAGGCGGGGGTTTTATAACAATGCTCGGTGTAACTGCGGATAGCCGACAATACATTGAAACGATCAATGACCCCAACCACCCGGCCATGTTCCACCACTGGATAGATTTTGGGTTTTTGCCCCAGCATCTGTTCCGCCAGTAATAACACACTGTGGTCGGGATTAACCCACAATACCTCAGTACGCATGCGGTCTTTAACCAGATCCGCCAAATCACAGTAATAGCTGCTTTTCAGCATTGCGGCCATGCAATCCTGCTGTGATAAAAAGCCCACCAATTGCCCAGTTACATTGACCACAGGTGCACCGGCTTTATGTTGATTCAACAGTTGTTCCACGGCTTCAGCTATGGTCATCTCCGGCGACAATAACACCGGCTTACGATCCATATGATCGCTGACTTTAATATCCATTACCTTTCCCCAAGGTTGAAAGTTCACTGGTTAAGTGTAGTTGTGATTCAGCACTTGGGGAAAATGCGATAAGTCGATTGTCTTAATTAGTTTTTACTGATCACGCCAAATCATCACCAGCGGATCTTCACCATTTTTGCGGCTGGCACGGTACATACCTTCAGTATTGAACGGAGTGGCAATGTTGCCACGCTGGTCAATAGCGATGACGCCACCAGTGCCGCCGGCACCGATTAACCGCTGGTTAATCACTTCATCAGCGGCCTCTATAATCGATTTATGCAGATATTTCACGCGAGCACAGATATCACCGGTCACGTGGTAACGAATAAAATATTCTCCCCAACCGGTTGCTGACACGGCACAGACACCATTTTCGGCATAGGTTCCGGCACCAATAATGGGAGAGTCGCCAATGCGCCCAAAACGCTTGGCGGTCATGCCACCGGTAGAGGTGGCGGCCGCTAGATTGCCCTGTTTATCCAGAGCCACGGCCCCCACCGTACCAAATTTGTAGTCTAGATCCAGAGGATTGACTTTAGCTTGGTAGTCTTTCTTTTCTGCCGCGGCTATCTTGGCCTTGGCATCCTGTAACTGCTGGTAGCGATGCTCGGTATCAAACGTATTGGCAGGCACCAATTTAAAGCCCTGAGTCAAGGCAAACTCCTCAGCCCCAGCCCCTGCAAGCATCACGTGCTCTGATTTTTCCATCACGGCACGCGCTAAATCGATAGGATGTTCAATATGGCTGACACCGGCAACGGCGCCTGCATTCATGGTACTGCCGTCCATAATCGAGGCGTCCATCTCATGCTTACCGTCCCAAGTGTAAACCGCGCCACGTCCGGCATTAAATAGCGGGCTGTCTTCCAGTACGTTAATGGCGGCTTGGACCGCATCGATACTGCTGCCCCCATCATCAAGAATTTTATAGCCAGCATTGACCGCTTCGGTGAGTTTGGCGCGATATTGTTTCAGTTGTTCGTCCGTAAGATTGGCCTTAGAAATCGTCCCAGCACCGCCGTGAATCACAATGGCATAAGGCGGTTCTGCCGCCCATGATGGCAGAGAAGGAGTCGCCAGCAGGGTCAGCGCCATCCATAGTTTTTTTATTTTGGTTTTCATTATTTTGTTTCCGTGTTAACAAGCTGTCCCCTTTGTAGCGGTTTTACTTAGGAAAAACAATCCACGGCTTGCTTGCGGATAATGCAAAGGTAACAATATCCTTCAGGAATGTTGCAATGCCGGGTTGGATTTTTGTTCACCAGATACCTTGTTACCCCTTTTGTATGGTTAATAACCATGACCATGCTGCTGATATCGTGGCCTTTGCTGGCTGCGGATAAACCATTGTTAAAATTGCAGATCAATGGCGTAGAAGGCGCGCTAAAGCGCAATGTTCTGGCACATCTGGGCCCCATGCCTGAAAATGACACGCAAAGACGCGCTTGGTTATTTGATGTCAGCAATGGCGTGCAGGATGCCTTGCAGTCGTTGGGGTATTACCACGGCAAGCTACAACAACAATTGGAACAGAAAGAAGATGGCCCTTGGCAACTCACCTTGACCATCACGCCCGGTGATGTCACCCGTATTCAATGGGTGGACATAGTGCTGGATGGCGAAATTCGCAGCGACACAGTAGTTAACCGCTGGCTGGATCAAGTGAAGATAAAACCCGGCGACCCGCTAAACCATGGTGACTATGAATCCGTCAAGGGACAGCTAGCAACGCTGGCATTATCCCGCGGTTATTTTGACGGGCATTACACCTTAGCGGAGATCCGTATCAACCGCGATCTGGATCTGGCCAAAATCAATCTGCGCTTTGATTCTGGCAAACGTTACCATTTCGGTAAGGTCAGTTTTGAAGGGCATACGTTAAAGCCCGGGTTTCTCGACAAACTGATCTCCTTTGATGCCAACGCCACCTATAGCACTCGGAGACTGTCTGCACTCAATCAGGAACTGGTGGATACCGGTTATTTCGCTAGCATCAAGGTATTGCCACAGTTGGATAAACTCAGTAATGACCAAGTGCCGGTGAAAGTGGAGTTATCGCCAAAGCCTGATCATTCGTTTCAAGTGGGGTTAGGTGCCGATATTGGCAACAGTTCTGATAGCGAAATCGACCCCAGAGTTAAGCTTATCTGGCGCACGCCGCAAATTAACCGTTATGGCCATTTTCAGGAAACCAGTATTGAATGGTCACCCGATCGGCCAAAAGTCATGTTCACTTACACCATACCGCTAAGTCATCCGCTGGATGATCAACTAAAACTGCGGTTTGGATTGTTGTGGGATAAATATGGCGTCACTCAGCAGTATGACAATGCAACTCAAGAGTTCAATAACACCGGACAGTTGGAATCTCGCAAGCGACTGATCGGCATCGGCCGCAATAAACGCTTAGGTCACGGCTGGCTGTTCAATTATTCGCTGGACATGCTACGCGAAGAATACACCCAATCGGATGTCACTTATGACCCACAATTTCTGCTATTGGGTGCCAGTATCAGCAAAACAGTGCGCGGTGATGCCAGTCTTGACCCTAAATCGGGTTTCCGGCAGCTATACAGCGTTGAATATGCCGACCCAGCACTTGGCTCCGATGCCAGACTCAGCAAATTTGAAGCGCGTTTTAAGTGGATTGATACTTTTTTTGACAAACATCGTTTTGTGGCCAGATTGGATTTAGGGATGAATGTAGTCACGAATAATGATCTGGCTATTGTGCCACCGTCACTGCGCTATTTTGCGGGGGGAGACCAGAGTATCCGTGGCTATAGTTACCAAGAGCTGGGCCCTTATCGCGAATATACCAATAGCGACGGGGTATTATCTCGGGAAGTCATCGGTGGACGTTATCTCGCTGTTGGCAGCTTGGAATATCAATATTACCTAACACCTCATTGGCGGCTGGCCACCTTTGTTGATGCGGGTAACGCTTATGATAACGGTCAGATGGCACCCATAGTTGCTGTAGGTGGTGGTGTCCATTGGATATCACCGCTGGGCCCCATCAAGCTGGATATCGGCTTTGGCGTACACGATCCCGATATTGATTACCAACCCTGGCGCATTCACCTGACAATGGGAACAGAACTATGACGGCTGAACATGAAATGCCGAATGTTCCCCCAGCACAGGGACGTCAGGCAGCAACGCCCTTGCGCCGCACCATCAACTGGCTATTGCGGCTGTTGGTATATCTGCCAACATGTCTACTGCTGCTCTTAGCATTGCTAGTAGGAACCGGACCAGGTAGCCATTTAGCCATCAAGTTGGCAGATTGGCTGGTGCCGGATCTGCAACTCAGTTATCAAAGTGGCACGCTCAACGATAAACTCGAACTGCAACAAGCCGCCTGGCAGATGCCTGGTATTAGTGTGCACAGTGGACATCTGTTACTGCAATGGCGACCCGCCTGTTTGCTGCAGGCCCAACTGTGTGTAGACGAGTTGCAGATGGACGGGGCGACTGTATCTGTTATCACGGCACAATTAGCGGATGCCACAGCGGCTTCAACCACCACGACCAACAACCAACTGCAACTTCCCTTTGGTATCCAGTTAAGAGCCGCCAGATTAGCGCAGGTCCAAGTGCAAGTGAACGATATGCACTTCAGCGGCAGCGAACTTACATTAGCCGCTACCTGGCAAAAAAGTGGACTGCTAGTTGAGTCTCTACAAACGCAGGGCATTCAAGTCATTATCCCTAGTGCTGCCAAAGACACCAACAGTGACCCATCGTGGCCACTGGCACAGCTACCTGAAGTCACCATGCCATTTCCCCTTAATATTCAATCGGCGCTACTGACTGACTCAACGCTGATAATGGGTGAGCGTCAGGATAAATTTTCCCGGCTGGATTTACAGGGCAGTTTTTACGGCCAGCACCTGGCACTGCAACACCTACAGCTCAGTCATGACTATGGTGATGGGCAGTTTAACGGGGACATCACACTAGCAGGACGCTATCCGCTGACACTCCACGCACAGTTGCAGATCCAGCAGCTCCCGCAACTTCCAGGTCTACAGTCGCAACAACTGACGGCCGCTTTAACGGGTGATTTCCGGCATCTGCAGGCGGAGTTGCAGTTAAATGGTGAACAACAGGCCACCATTAATGGTCATATCGACCTGACCAACGCCGCCCTACCTTATGACATAACCGTAGAGCACGGCAAACTACACTGGCCGTTGACTGAACCGCAATATGCTGTGGCAGGACTAACACTGCACAGTAAAGGTTCGTTGCAGCAACAGACGGCAACTATCAGCGGTAACTTTGACACGCCTTGGTTATCACAAATTGACATAACCGCCGATGTTTCGCATAAGCCGCAGCAGCTAGACATCGCCGCCTTTAAAGCCTGGTCTGCTGCTGGTCAACTGACACTGCAAGGTTCACTGGATTACGCTAACGGCATTAAGTGGCGAGCGAAGGTGGGAGTCGAAGAACTGAATGCAGCTAAGATTGCCTTAACTACTGATGATGTCACTATTCCCGAAAGCAGCATCAGCGGCTCGTTTAACACTCACGGACATGTAGCGGATAAACAGTGGCAGGTTGCAATAGCCGCAGCGGATCTGCAAGGTTCGGCGGCGAAAACGCCCTTTGCACTGACCGGGAGTGCCGATGTGGATCAACGCTGGCATCTGCACAGCAAAGGACTACAACTGACCGCCTTTAACGCCGCCTTATCGCTAGACGGTAATGCTGGCGAGAAATGGGATCTTAACGGCAAGCTGACAGTACCAGAGTTAGCCATGTTCTATCCGCAAGCCCACGGCAGTATCAATGCTGATATCACGGTACGGGGTGATGAGTCACATCCGCAGTTGCTCCTTGACGGTAGTGCCGCACAGCTCAGCTTTAAAGACTACGAATTGCAAAACGCCCAAGTTAATGGCCGTTATACGCCGCTGGACCAACATGCCTTCTCGCTGCAGTTGCAGGCTCATGCGCTCACGCTCAGTCACCAGCAACTGGATAGTCTGACATTGGTTGCCAATGGCGATCTCAACCAGCAGCAGCTCACCCTCAGCAGTCAGGGGCCTCAGAGCATCAGTCTCACGCTTAACAATCGCTATGATCAACAAAAAAAGCTCGTGAGCGCTCAGCTAGAACAACTGCAATTAAATACGAATATCGGTCGCTGGCAACTGCAACATCCGGCAAGTTTCCGTTGGGATTTGCAAAAACAGCAGGGGCAAGTGGCACCATTATGCTTGCAGACCGATCGTAATCTGCTATGTCTGCAGCAACCAGTGACGATTGCCGATAAAGGTGTGGCAACGCTGCATTATACCGGAGAACCAGGAGAGCTCTTAACAAACCTGCTGCCTGAAGGCGTGCTCTGGCAAGGCAAGGCCGATATGGATGCCAGCGTAAGCTGGTCACCCAAAATGAAACCCACAGCACAATTACAGTTTAACATTGCACCGGGACGCATCAGCTTCCCGGAAGGGCGTGACTCACCGGCACCCATCGATTTTGATGGGGGTTTTATCAAGGCAAAACTGGATCAACAGTCCTTGACGACCCAAGTAGAATTTACCGCCGGCGACATTCTGCAGTTACACAGCCAGCTAAATATTGGGGTCTCACCCACGCATCCGCTGCAGGGTTCAATCAAAATGCAGCAAATCAATCTCAAACCATTGCAGCGGCTGGTGCCACAGTTGCAAACACTGCAGGGGCTAGTTAACGCTGATATCGCCATTGCAGGCAGCCTACAAGATCCACAGTTCAGTGGCCAACTGCAATTAAAAGACGGTGAATTAGTCAGCACAACCAACCCAACAAAGATTGAGCAACTTCAGCTACAGCTAGCATTTGCGGGGCAACATGCCACCTTGCAGGGTAACTGGAAAATGGGCGATGGCAACGGCGAAATGCAGGGTGATATTCGTTGGACTGACGGCCAGTTTGAAGGCGATCTGGCACTCAATGGCAAGGCGCTGACGTTGATCCAACCGCCATTGGCTATTCTCAAAGTGTCGCCAAATCTACAGTTGCACTTTGCCCCCAAACGTCTAGATGTCAAAGGTTCTGTCGATATTCCGTCCGGCAATATCAGCATCATGCAATTACCCGATGGCGGTGTCGGCGTATCACAGGACGTGGTGTTTGACGATTCCGTGGCGCAAATACAGGCGCGCGCGGCGCCCATGGCAATCAGTGCCGATATTGGGCTCAATGTTGGCAATAAAGTAGCCATAGACGGCTATGGCTTAAAAGGCATGCTCAGCGGCACCCTGCGACTACAACAGCAAGCAAATAAGCCGGTACAGCTTTT
Organism: Shewanella fodinae; assembly: GCF_014651955.1. GTDB lineage: Bacteria > Pseudomonadota > Gammaproteobacteria > Enterobacterales > Shewanellaceae > Shewanella > Shewanella fodinae. Next base: position 16,558 of record NZ_BMXW01000001.1, read on the forward strand.
TGGTAATATTCGAGTGTTGGACGGCAGTTACCGGTTTATGGGGCAAACATTATCCATTACCACGGGTGAGTTGCAATTTGCCGGGCCACCACAAGTACCCAATCTCAATGTTGAGGCGATCCGCGAGATAAAAGATGACGATGTTGTTGCTGGAGTACGGGTCACCGGCACACCGCAAAAACCAGTAGTAACGCTATTTTCCAACCCTGCAAAGGAGCAGGCTGAAATCTTATCCTATATTGTTCAGGGCAAAGGCTATGACTCCAGCCAAAATAACTCGCTAATGCTGGGGGCGGCGATGGCCCTAAGTGGGCAGGTCACTGGCGGTGGTCAAGCGTTGAGCAATATTGGTAATACCGCCGCCGGGCTCGTGGAAAAATTTGGATTTTCCAACGTGCAACTCGACACCAATGACGATGGCAAAGTCGCGATCAGTGGTTATCTGGGCAAGGATTTGATGCTCAAATACGGCGTTGGTGTATTCAACCCCGGTTATGAGATGACAGTGCGCTACTATCTTTTATCAAAACTCTATCTGGAGTCCGTCACTAGCACTGTAGGACAATCGCTCGACATCTATTACAGTTTTGATCTGTAACGGCAGTGATGTTTACCCACAAAAAAAGCGCCCAAGGGCGCTTTTTCAGAAGTGTCGCGAATTAAGCGTAAACAAAGTCAACATGTTCGATGATTGGCTTGAACACGTGACGTTGCATCGCCTGAGCGCGGACTTTCACTTCTTTGCCATCGAGGACAATTGTCAGCTCGCTGGTATAGAAATCGTCGTTAGTCTGCACGTTGATGATGTCTTTGTGATCAAAAACGATAGATACTGGCTCTTTACCGGTACCATAGATAACGCCTGGAACTTTACCCTCACGGCGCAGGCGGCGGCTCGAACCTTTCCCAATCTCTGTGCGGGTAGCGGCTGGAATTGTGTAAGACATAACAATTACTCTCTGATTATAAAAATAACTGGTCGCCATTTTCGACCAACGGCGACCTCGTATAAAGCGGGCGGATATTACCACAGCCAATAATCAGCGACAAGCGCTAAAGCGTTGTTAATACGCAGCTACCAATGGCGTACAGGGCCACAATCTATGTGGACAAATCCGGATTTAGGATAATAACCAACGCCACCGAGTTTCAGACTTAGCGCCGCTTCGCGCACATGGCTCAGTTTCATACCGGGGATAGCAATATCCATGGCCATACCTGACATGTGAAAACTTTTTTTTGCAACGCCACTACTATGAGATCGCAACATAGCATTAGTTTTAGGAGAACGATAACCGGAGATCACATGCACTTCTTCAGTGGTACCAAGTTGCTGCTGCAGTTGGTACAGATAGTCAAACAGCCGCTTATCCATCGGCGCTTCCAGATTTTGCCGATGATCTCTTAGCAAGTGATTAAAAGAAGACAATGTATCGCCAAGATACTGCCCGTCTAGCCAATAGACGCCATCCTGACGTTCCCCGGTGTGAATATTATAAAAACTGAGCGCCCGGCTACCCTTAGTAGAACGACTCGCCATGGCTTTTGCGGGAAGAAGAGACATTAACGCCACGCCCCCGAGGCCTTTCAACAACTGCCTGCGGGCAGGACATACGACTGACAAATTAACCACCTTTCTCACAATGACTCACGATAAACGTCCAAAAATTAACCGCTTTCAGATAACAGGTCAACCTCTGATTCCGTGAATCTGTGCATATTTCGTACAAAAAGTGTCGGCAGTAGACTATTTTTCACCCGATGGCAAATAGTTATCTTAAGTCTACAACTGTAGAAAATTTGTGGTAAACGTCATCTCGAAACTGTGCCGTCCCCTGCCCGTCAACCCAGGCGTTCCAGTAAACGATGTAAACGGGTAGCGGCTGTGTTAGCGCAAACCACTGTGTAGTTTGGAAATCTTGCTGCATATCGTGCCATTTGCGGGGATCACGTACCCAATGCTGCCCCAGCCATTGCGCTAATTCATCAGCCTTTTCAACCCTGACACATCCCGATGATAAGGCCCTATCGGCCCGATTAAACAACTGTTTCTCAGGGGTATCATGCAGATAAACATCGAAGCTGTTATCGAAATGAAATTTAAATCGCCCTAACGCGCTATGGACACCCGGCTGCTGCACCACACGGTATGGGAAACGGCCGTATGCCAATTGCTGCCATTGCTCTGGTGTTTGCTCAATCTGATGGCCCTGATAGTCAAATACCCGGAAATCCTTCTGCTTAAGATAATTGCCGTCTTTACGAATATGGGGTAGCAGATCCTTGCGTAAAATACTGCGCGGCACATGCCAGCCGGGATTAAGTACCACGCTGGAGATACGACTTTGCAACAATGGCGTCTGCCGGTCAGGCAATCCCACCACAACCCTAGATTGCAGCACTGGCGTACCCGCATCAACCAATTGCAGCTCATATGCCGGGACATTTACTAAGATGTAACTGGCTGGCAACTGCTCACGATAACGGGTTTCAGCAACAAACGACTGTGCCAACCATATAGCTCTTTGCTTGGGTGCAATATTCAACCAATGCAGGGTTTGAGAACCGATAACAGCGTCCTGTTTTAATCCGTGCCGCCCCTGAAAATGGCGCACGGCGGTGGCTAGCGCGTCAGTATAGTCATAACCGTTGTCGGGATAGTGCGACAAATCGCCTAGCCACAATAATCGTTGTGTGATTTGGGGGATGGCAGCATGGTTGTCGCCTGGGCGTAACCAGCCACCGGGACGAATTTCCGGCCACGGCTGCTGTTGTAGCCAAAGCAAGTATTGAATACGGTTAACCGTTGGTTGGTACTCTGGCCGCTGTGGCTCTAGTGCAAGCGCTCGTTGCAATGCCGTCGCATCTTTCGGTAAAGCGCTAAAAGGCAACACTACCCCTTGCTGTTGCCAGAAATGGGCGAGTTCTTGCTCTACCGTTTGTTGCTTATCTAAGGAATAGGATTGCCCATCGGCCAGCGACTGCATGGCAACGCGCAGTTGCTCCTGCTCTGGCAACAATGCCAACATTTGCAACTGCTCGGTTAATGTTTTCCATGCGGTGTCATCATCAGGCTCAGCAGCATGGGAAACCGATACTAACAAACCGCAAAGTAACACCAGCAACAACCGAAAGTCTGCCATAACCTCTCCTCCAACATTGCTAAAGTATGGCAAAGTCGTGAAAAAATGTGTGGTGTCAGACAAATAACATCAAAACTAGTTGAGGTGATTTAGAGGAAAAATGAAATTGCTAAAAACTTTATCAAGAAATGGAGGCGCGACCCGGAGTCGAACCGAGGTCCACGGATTTGCAATCCGCTGCATGACCACTCTGCCATCGCGCCTTTTTTGGAGCGACATACCGGGTTCGAACCGGTGACCTATACCTTGGCAAGNTGCACTGTAAAAGCCTTGCGCTTTTACGGCTTGGCATTCTACCGGTTTACCTTTGACTGTCAACGCTGAAATCATTGATAACCGCTTGTCTGAGCACTAATTAGTCTCGTTTGCTCAGTTTCGTGTGACAGCTCACATCAGCCAGCTGTTAAATCTTTCCAGGCAGCCTTAATGTAACTCATCATTGACCAGAAAGTCAGCAAAGCCGCGATATACAGCAGCACATAGGCAATCATCACCATGATCGGCCCGGTTTGCCATATCAAGCCAATAATCGCCACCATCTGCGCCGCAGTTTTATATTTGCCAACCCATGACACCGCCACGATGCCGCGTTTGCCAATTTCCGCCATCCACTCACGTAGCGCCGAAATAACGATCTCCCGACCAATCATGAATAACGCCGGTAAGGTTAGCCACGCAGTATTGTACTGTTCCACTAGTAGCACTAAGGCGGTGGTGACCATCAGTTTATCGGCGACTGGGTCAAGAAACGCCCCAAATCGGGTGGATTGCTGTAACTTCCGGGCTGCGTAACCGTCAAGGGCATCAGTAATGGCTGCCAGCCAGAACACAAATGCCGCAAGAAAATGGGTCCAGTGATATGGCAGATAAAACACCAACACAAACACTGGTAACAGGAACAACCTGAACCAGGTCAAGGCGATAGGGAGATTGAAAGGCATGATAAAACCACGTTATTGTCTGCACCGACAATCTTGCCCTATTTTGTTTAACCCCGCAATGCGTCGTGAATTGTTTGCGCCATTTCTGGACTGATCCCTGGCACCTTTGCCAATTCACTGACACTTGCGCCCTTCACTTCCTGCAATCCGCCAAGATATTGCAACAATGCCTTACGCCGCTTCGGGCCGACCCCAGGTATAGATTCCAGAGTGGAGGTATTACGGGTTTTCTGGCGCCGATTGCGATGTCCGGTAATCGCAAAACGGTGTGATTCATCGCGAATATGCTGGATTAGGTGTAACGCTTCAGAGTCGTCAGGCAAACTGAAACTTTCCTCTGAATCACCAAAAATTAACGTTTCCAATCCAGGTTTGCGACTCTCGCCCTTGGCAACACCGATTAAGAGAGGCGCATTATCCAGGCCACTAAACTTACGATTGACCACCTCTTGGGCCATTCGCAGTTGGCCCAGGCCACCATCAATAAACACAATATTGGGGATCTTAGCGTCGGCGGTGATCTTATCGAACCGACGCTCCAGCGCTTGTTTCATCGCAGCATAGTCGTCCCCGGGGGTAATCCCCTTGATATTGTAGTGACGATATTCAGATTTCTGCGGCCCTTCACGATTAAAGACCACACAGGAAGCCACCGTACTTTCACCCATGGTATGGCTAATATCAAAACACTCCATACGCGCTACCGGCTGCGATAGTTCCAGGGTTTCCTCCAGCAGCAAGAAACGCTGTTCTACTGTATTTCGATGCGACAAGCGGGTGTTGACGGCATTGCTGGCATTAGTTTGCGCCAATCGCAGGTAGCCCGCGCGATCACCTCGGACATTAGTCTTCACCGCAACTTTCTTCCCTAACGCTTCAAAAAGCACCGTTGTCAGTTCTTCCAGTTCCTCATAGTGCTCGCTGATGAGAATTTCCTGCGGTAAGGCCCGATGAACATCAGTATTAAGATAAAACTGCAACATAAAGGCTCGCAGCACTTCAGCCAGTTCCGTGGCAACAGGCACCTCAGGGTAGTAGCTGCGACTACCAAATATTTTACCTTCGCGGATAAACAACAGATGAAAACAGGCAATGCCAGAGCCGTAATGCACCCCTATCACATCCATGTTGCCAGAGGTAGACGATACCTGTTGCTGTTCGGCCACACGTCGCAGAGCCATAATCTGATCGCGCAACTGTGCAGCCACTTCATATTGCTGTTGTTCCGCCGCGTGTTCCATTTTTGCCACCAAACTGGCAATCACCTGTTGGTCTTTACCCTTGAGAAACAAGGTCGCCAGTTTTACCTGCTCCTGATAATCAGCATCAGCAACCAGACCAACGCAAGGCGCACTACAGCGCTTGAGCTGATATTGCAAACAAGGCCGCGAACGTGCTTTGTAGTAAAGGTCATCACACTGACGTATTGGAAACAGCTTTTGCATTAAATGCAGACTTTCTCGGACGGCACCGCCATTGGGATACGGCCCAAAATATTGACCTTTTTCCCGTTGCGGTCCGCGATGATATGCCAGTCGCGGATGCCGATGCTGACTCAAAAAAATATAAGGATAGGACTTATCATCTCGCAGCAGCACGTTATAACGTGGCAGATAGCGCTTGATGTAATCATTTTCCAGGATCAGTGCTTCGGTTTCACTGTGCGTCAGCGTGACATCAATATTGGCAATATGCGATACCAACGCCTGAGTTTTAACATTAGGTAGGTTCTTACGGAAATACGATGATACGCGTTTTTTGAGATCTTTGGCCTTACCAACATAAATCACCTTGCCGACAGCATCATACATGCGATACACGCCTGGTGATGATGTCAGATTTTTCAAGAAGGTTTTGGCATTAAATGACGGCGTCATAAATCGACTCAATAACAGTAACGTATTGGCTAATTGAAAAGCCTATGGCTCCCGGGTGATCCCCAGACGAGCCATCATAATGGAAAGCAATTAAATGACAGAGTTAAAACTGTCCTGCATCAAGCATCTTATAGCGAATGGCCAGTTTGGTCAGCTCGACATCACCACTAATTCCCAGTTTGGCAAATAGGCGATAACGGTATGAATTAACGGTTTTGGGGCTAAGATTCAACTGTTCGGAAATATCATTCACCTTTTCACCATTGGTGATCATCATCATGATCTGCAGTTCACGTTCAGATAATGACTTAAACGGGTTTTCATCAGTCTGACTAAACTGACTCAACGCCATCTGCTGGGCAATTTCTGGTGATAAGTAACGTTGTCCCATCGCCACCTGGCGAATGGCCTGCAACATTTCAGGTGGTCGGGCGCTCTTGGTGAGATAACCACAAGCCCCCGCCTGCATCACCTTGGTTGGGAAAGGATCTTCTGTATGGATGGTCAGCACGATGATGCGTGCCTGCGGCTGATACCTCAGAATTTTTTTGGTGGCTTCCAGCCCACCGATACCTGGCATATTCATGTCCATCAGAATGACATCTGCTTCATTCTGACGACACCACTGAACGGCGCTTTCACCATCATTGGCTTCGCCGATCACTCGAATCCCTTTCTCGTCCTCCAAAATTCTGCGGATCCCGGTTCTGACCAACTCGTGATCATCTACCAAATACACTGAAATCAACGTTAACCCACCTTGTTATTCTTGGCTGCGGGGAAGGCCCAACTGAGCACTGTCCAGATTAATTTAGCCTATCTTCGAAATTAAAGAAAGTTAAAGTTAACTTTATGATTAATAACGAAAGTTAATGGTATGTAATCAACGTTCCACATTGTTTAAAACAAATCCTCAGCTAAGGATAAAACAATAATAAAAATTAAATCGGGGAATTGAGCACGAAATGAAAAAGAAAAGCCCGCTGCAAACGCAACGGGCTTTCAGAATTTGGCGGAGGAGCAGGGATTTGAACCCTGGGTGGGGGTAAACCCACGCCGGTTTTCAAGACCGGTGCATTAAACCACTCTGCCACCCCTCCGAACGGCGCAAATATTATAAGCTCCATTTCAGCTTGTAAACCTTTATTTTTAAATATTATGTTTTGCCGCTCAAAAGCTGTGCAGTTGTCATTAAATCAGCCTTTTCAATAGGCAATTCACCTTCATTACTGCATTAACGCTGCTGCCGGAATTCACAATGTGATAAAATCTTTGCCACTAATTTTCCGTGCGGCAACCGAAGTCCGACAACAATGAATCCAAGTTTGATCAGTGCCAGCAATTTGGCTCCCGTGTTTGAAATCCCAACACTTCCCCCGAACAGTCATCTTCAGGATCTGTTGCTACAGCAACAACGAGTGCTTGATGCTTTTGCCCTGCTTCTGGGTAAACACCATCACGCCATGTATCTGGCGGACTTCCCAGGGATCCACCGCCGAGGATTACTGCAAGCGTTAACCGCACAAGCCGCTTTGCCAAGCCACTATCTGCATGGCCGCATACTGCGCCATCAATTGTTTGGTCAAAGTAAACATGAAGGTGAGCTGACGAAACATCAGATACTGTATATCTGTATTGAATCGCTACTTAAACGCGATAACTTGTGGGAACTGCTGTTGGATAGTCTGGAACAGCGAGGATTCTTTCATCAGGGCAAATGGCAACCGCTGAAAGCGAAAGTTGTGCTGGTGGGTTCTGCTGCCTACTATGGCGAACTGGTGAGCACTGAACGCTACTTTGCCGATAATGTCGCGCTGTATGGCGAAGTTGCATTCGAAGTCGACAGACAACAGGTGTTACAGCAAGACTACTTGAAATGGTTGCAGCAAGTGGCGGCATTGGCCGAGTTGTCATTAACGCAGGATAGTTTGCTGCCATTATTGACCTATGCCAGCAAGCAGACCGAGCATCAACAGCGTCTGTCTCTAGCATCTAACGATCTATGTCAACTACTGACAGAAGCGGCTCATTATGCTGGAAGCAATGAGATAGACGGTAGCAGCATCCATCAAGCACTGCAGCACCGCAAGTTACGCCACAATAGTCAGGAAATAGTGTCGGTGCAAAACGTAGATGACAAATTTATCTATCTCCCCACCGATGGTGAAATGATCGGTCAAATCAATGGTCTGACCGTGATTGATTCTGGAGACTATTGCTATGGCGAACCTGCCCGCATCACCGCCTCTGTACATTACGGCGATGGAGAAGTTGCTGATATCGAGCGTAAATCTGAACTTGGTGGCAATATCCATGCGAAAGGAATGATGATCCTGTCAGGTTGCTTGTATCGGGTATTTGGTCGCGATGAACCACTGCACCTAAATGCCAATATCGTATTTGAACAGTCCTATCAGGAAATTGACGGCGATAGTGCATCGCTGGCGGAATATTGCAGCCTGATCTCAGCGATTGCGGAGCAACCTATTGCTCAGGGGTTGGCGGTCACTGGCGCACTCGATCAATTTGGTAACGTCCAAGCGATTGGCGGTGTTAATGAAAAAATCGAAGGTTTTTTCAATCTTTGCGCCCGCCGGGGGCTGACTGGTAAACAAGGCGTCATCATGCCGCGTTCTAATGTGCAACAACTAAATCTTCCCCAAGAGATTATTGAGGCCGTGGTCGCCGGAAAATTCCATCTCTATGAAATCAGCCATGTTGATGAAGCGGTGACATTATTGATGAATAAGGTGGCAGGAGATGCGGATAAAGACGGCGATTTTCCGTTCGACACACTTTATGGCATGGTACAACAACGACTTGATCGCTTAGCAGGAAATACCGATGAGCCACCGGGCATTATCATGCGTTTACTAAGCAAGTTCGCATTTATGCGGAATTAAATGCTGATCGGAGTTGTTTAGCTTACACCTGTTCGCTAATCTTGCTGCACTTGTATGAGATGTGGTTACACAAATGACAAAATCAAACAGTTTCAGTAAAGAACAACTCGTATCCTGTGGTTACGGTGAAATCTTTGGCAAAGATGCCCCTCGCCTACCCGTTAACAATATGCTGATGGTCGACCGGGTTGTCACCATCAACGATGATGGCGGTCGTTATGGCAAAGGGGAGATTATCGCGGAACTGGATATCAATCCTGACTTATGGTTCTTTGGCTGCCATTTTGTTGATGATCCTGTGATGCCAGGTTGCCTGGGACTGGATGCTATGTGGCAATTGGTTGGCTTTTTCTTGGCGTGGCAAGGGGCTAAAGGTAAGGGACGAGCGTTAGGCGTTGGTGAAGTGAAATTCACCGGACAGATCCTGCCAACTGCCAAAAAGGTTACCTATCATCTGCACCTAAAACGCACCATTAACCGCAAGTTGGTAATGGGTATTGCCGACGCCACACTTTCGGTGGACGGCCGTGAAATCTATGCCGCCACAGAACTGAAAGTCGGCGTATTCACTGATACCTCTAGTTTTTAACCGTAAATTGCGCTTCCTGCCTATAAAAATGCCCTCATCTGAGGGCAAAAGGCTTATTTGTTGAGTAGACCATTTAAGCGACCATCAACTCCTTCGCGCCAGCCTCCAAGCCACTGCGACCGGGAATCAAGATTCGAATACGGACAAAGTTCCTTGGAGCGACCCCCAATACCAGCCTGGAATCCTTTGGAAAAGGCACGATCTAAGCGATCCCGTTTTTGTCTCTTCATGCAAGTATCCTCTGTTCTATTCCATAAAAAAAGCCGACGGCTTCCTGTACATGAATAGAACTTTTCCAAGGACAGATCAATCAAAAAATCGTCAATTATAAGCATGCAATTATTAAGCATTTGAGAACAAGTGAAAAAAATCGACGCCATGGCGTCGATTTTTTTTCATGATGTTGATTAACGTTGTAGTCTGCGACGTACCCACACTAAAGGTAACAGTAATAACCATCCCCAAACTGCCGCACCTTTACGGCTGTAGGAACCTGAGTCCACACCACCGGTATCCCCACTTACATCACACGCCGAGCCTGAAGATGTTGGTTTCAGAACCACCATACGCGGCAGATAACTGGTAACCGGGGCACCACTACCATTGAGTGCAAATGTTGGATTACCTTTGTCATCCAGCACCAAATTACCAGTGCTATCTGTTTGATATACTGGTTTTCTAACAAACGCTGTCGCAGCAATCACACCTTCTTCGTTGATCTTGTTAGCTTCAACAATGCGGATATCGGCATTATAGGTCAGGGAGTTACCGGTAGCATCAGTAACGGTAAATTGGTGTTTAGTCCAATTACCTTCACCGTTCTTTTCATAGCCTTTTGATTCACAAGTCAGCAGGTTATTGAGATCGTTGAACTCTTGGGTATTGGTATTATAAAGAAACGCATCTTTTGGTCGAGGCAACTGCTTCTCTTCCGACGTCTCGATATATCCCACAACCAACCCCTGATTGTTAATATCTTTGGCGCGGCTGGAAAGATCCGAGGTATAGGAGTAGAAGTCATTCGGGGTGACCGGCTTGGTATCTGGGGTATTCGTATCGTAGACAAAGAATTTATCACGTTGATAACCATCGATATACTTCTTATAGCTGCCCACGACTATGCCTGAGTCGTTGACGCTGTATGCAATGGAACTCAAGACATCTTTATCAATAACCGGGATCCAATGGTATTCATAGTTACCACTGGTATTTTTACTCCAATATGCAGCGTCGTAGTACAGATCGTCTGTATTACCGTTACGGTACACATGTGAACGTCCAACCACGACACCATTATTATTGAGCCCCAGCCCTTGGGCAACAAAGGTGGAAGTAGAAGTACCTGGATCTAATCCCAGCGGTAGTTCAGTCCGCGTGAAACTGCCATCATTATTGTACTGCCACACCATCGCGCGGGTCTTATACTGGATGTAACTGGTGCCAGTACTACTGTCAATATATTGATTTGCCTGAATACAGATATCTACTGGGGACGAATCACTATTGCTGCTAATACAACTGTCAACTACGCCTTCGGCATAAGAACTCAGTCCGATGCTGCCATAGCCTGCAATCAAGTTATTGCTGTTAATCGCTGCGGCCAGAGAGCTGCCCCCAACATTTACGGTGACATTCTCAGCGTTGGTATATGCAGTGTAGGGTGGTGGTAATTCTATTTCTGTTGCACTAGCACCGGTTTTTACAAAACCACGCAGTTCATAATCGCGGTAATACCAGGAATCTATGCCAGACACACTGCCAGCATAATCCATGGTTTTTTCCGGCGCGCTCATCGCCCCCACACGCAGACCGGCATCATTGATATCAAAGAAATAGCTATCTACTGTATTGCGGTTATCAGTGCTCACCGATGACGGTGCAATACTGCCATTAACACTCTCAAAAGTAGGTAACCAGGGGGTGGTAGCATCATTTTCTAATGCATGGAAAGTGAAGCTGTTTCCAATAATTTGAGTAGTAGTTGAATAGGTAATACTCTGATCAGCACCAATGGCATCTTGCAGATCGATGACGTTAGTATCGCCACTCACATCGCTGGTGGTGAGGTTCGTCCGGCCACGGGAAACACCCACCAACTCATTATTTGCGTTAATACTCTGGCCGTAACCATTTGCCGTGTCAGTCAGAGTACCCTTGACGTCAGCATCTTCAATATTAACAATCTCATAGACGGAGGCAGCATGAGCGACCTGCAAAACACTGACAACGCTTAACGCAACCAATGACAGCGTACTATTCAACTTCATTCAATTTATTCCCGTTTTGTTATTCTGGCTTACTTCATTGACTCGAGTTCTTCCCAACGGCTGAAGCAAGCATCCAACTGCTGTTCTTTATCAGCCAACAATTGCAACTGTGCTGCAACTGTTGCCTGCTCCTGAGCATAAAAATCGGGTTGATTCACCTGGGATTGCAGTTTATCAATCTCCTGCTCCAACTGTTCCATCAATCCTGGCAGCGCTTCTAGCTCTCGCTGTAGCTTATAAGACAGTTTTTTCACCGTCTGAGTTTTGTCTGAAACAGGCTTTACCGATGGCGTGCTCAGTTGGACAGGATTAATGGTCTCAGGTTCCATTGCTTCACGATAGAATCTTGCGCCCTGCGCTACCGCATCCTGATAGCCACCAACGTATTCACTCCAACGGCCATTTCCTGCATACCACCAAGAGCTGGTCACGGTATTATCGATGAAGGCTCGGTCGTGGCTTACCAGCAGCAATGTGCCTTGGTATTCTGTGAGCAGAGACTCTAACAATTCAAGTGTCTCAATATCAAGATCATTTGTCGGTTCATCGAGGATTATAAGGTTTGCAGGCTTTAACAAGAGCCGCGCTAGCAGTAAACGGTTCTTCTCGCCCCCACTGAGCGCCTTAACTGGCGTACGCGCACGTGCTGGAGAAAACAGAAAATCCTGTAAGTAACTGAGGATGTGGCGGTCCTTACCATTGATCGTGATAGTGCTTTTACCATCGCCAACATTTTCTTCGACTGTTTTTTCTTCATCCAATGCCTCACGGTACTGATCGAAATAGGCGATTTCGAGTTTAGTACCGGTACGGATACTACCACTTTGGGGTTGTAGCTGATTAATCAACAATTTGATCAAAGTGGACTTGCCACAGCCGTTGGGGCCAATTAATGCGATTCGATCTCCCCTTATCACTCGGGTACTAAAATCACGAACTAACACCTTGTCACCCCAGCAATAGCTCAGATTGTTCACATCGAACACCAATTTACCACTGCGTTCTGCATCACTCACGCCCATGGTGGCGTTACCCTGTCGTTCAATACGAGCACGACGTTCCATCCGCAACGCCTTGAGCGCGCGCACGCGACCTTCATTACGGGTACGACGCGCTTTAACCCCTTGCCGGATCCAAGCTTCCTCATCCGCTAATTTCTTATCGAACTGCGCGTTTTTTTCCTCTTCAACCCGCAACCATTCCTGTTTTCCGTCAAGATATTGCTGATAGTTTCCGGGCCAAGATGTCACCACGCCACGATCAAGATCGACAATACGGGTGGCAATGCGTTGAATAAAACCACGGTCATGACTGATGAAGGCGATAGCGCCTTTAAAACTTAATAAAAACTGTTCAAGCCATTCAATGGTATCGATATCCAGATGGTTAGTTGGCTCATCTAGTAGCAGTAAATCAGGTTCATTTACCAAAGCTCTTGCCAATGCCACTTTACGTTGCCAGCCACCGGACAGTTCTGACAACCGTGTGGTTTCATCCAGTCCTAGCAGTTTACAGGTTTGCAGAATACGGCTGTCCAGCGTCCAGCCATCCTGCAGATCTAACTGTTCCTGTAAGCGCGCCATTTTGGCAAGCCCTTGTGTTTGAGCGTCTCCACTCATCGTGGCAATTGCCACCGACAACTCATGGTACTGATCCAGCAACTCTCCAATATCTGCCAATCCGGCAGCAATATAACGATAAACGGTTGCTGTTTCCGCTTTTGGGGGATCCTGTTGTAACCGACTGACTTTTACATCTGAGGCAATATTGAATTCACCATCATCCAGCAGCACATCACCACTGATAATCTTCAGCAGGCTCGATTTACCGGCACCATTACGCCCGACAATACACACCCGCTCACCGGCTTCTATGGTGAAATCCGCATGCTCCAACAGCGGAATATAGCCATAGGCCAACGAGCCATTATTAATACGTACCAGACTCAAAACTTACTCCTGTGTCACTGCTTGGCCAGTCCTGACCAGATAGCACTTGCTGCTGAGGACTCAATATTACTGGTTAGCAGCCAAGTGTTGTGAATATGTGGATTGCGCCGAAAATCTTGCGGCAACATCCGAGTATCCATATTCTCCACCGTCAACCCCGCCGCCTGCAGCGTTTCAAGCTCCATTTTAAATTTACGCTTGTTGTTGGAAAAAATGATTTCGCCACCGGGATTTAGCAGCTTAGCAAGCGACAACAGCAACGGCACATGATCCCGTTGCACATCGAAAGCGTCTTCCATCCGTTTGGAATTGGAAAAGGTTGGCGGATCGATAAAAATCAGATCAAATGTCTGCCGACAATCGCGGATCCACTGCAGGCAATCATCTTGTTCGAAGTGATACTGACGACCGTTCAGACCATTGAGCATGAAGTTATCTTTGGCCCAGTTCAGGTAGGTATTTGACATATCAACCGTCGTGATTGATTTTGCGCCACCTAACCCTGCGTGCACAGAGGCTGTCCCGGTATAGGCAAACAAATTGAGTACATCACGCCCTTGAGATTTACTACCTACCAACTTCCGGATGAGCCGATGATCCAAAAACAGCCCGGTATCGAGATAATCGGTAAGGTTCAGCTTGAAACGAGCGCCATATTCATTAGCAACCAGCTCCAATCTTTCACCATCTAGTTTCTGATACTGATTGCTGCCCTTTTGCCGTGCACGAGTTTTAAGGATAATGTTATCCGCTGGAATATTGGCAGCCCCTGGCAATGACAACAAAATATCGGTAAGACGGCGTTTACTGACGGCCTCTGGTATTGTTGCAGGCGCAGCATATTCCTGAATAACCAGATAATTCTGATACTTATCGATCGCAACATTGTATTCTGGAATATCCGCATCATATATGCGATAGCAATCAATGTTTTCTTGCTGGGCCCACTTATCCAGTTGTTTCAGATTTTTCTTAACCCGGTTGACAAAAGACGCGGCAATTTCACTCAGCGCTTCACCAGAATGCTGTGCCAATACCGCCGCACGTTGCGGTGTTTTCACATGCAGCGTGTACAAATTGAAGGCACACTCTAGCGCACCATTATACATTTTCAGCTGTTTATCAGCTTTTAGCTTCAAGGCCGATAATAGCTCAGCTTCACTGCATAACAGTGCTACCTGCCAACCGCCAAAATCTTTTTTTAGATGTTCGCCAAACTGAAAGTAAAGTTGCAGCAACGAGGTCACATTACCCAATCGTTCACCGTATGGCGGGTTAGCGACTAATAGCCCCGATTCCATCGGTGGCATAACATCAAGCGCATTCGCTACTTTAAACTCAATAAGTTCCGCGACACCAGCATTAGCGGCATTGCGCTTAGCTAGGGCCACCATTCGTGAATCGATGTCAGATCCGTAAAAACGCACATCACAGCGGCGTATGCCCACAGTTGCCCGGGCTTTGGCCTCATCTGATATGGTCTGCCAAAGGGCTTGGTCATGCTGTAACCAGGCTTCGAAACCAAAACGTTGACGCAACAAACCAGGTGCCATATCTGCAGCCATCATCGCCGCTTCAATGACGATGGTGCCACTACCACAGAAAGGATCGACTATAGGACATTGCTTATCCCATTGTGCGCGCAGCAACATATTCGCGGCTAAGTTTTCCTTGAGTGGCGCTTCACCAGTGCCATGTCGGTAGCCGCGTTGATGCAAAGCAGGCCCGGAAATATTCAGTGCGATGGTGACCTGACTATTTCGGTAATGGGCATCAATACGAATATCCGCTTGATTCCGTTCTACATCTGGACGGTTCAATCCTGCATTGCGGAAACGGTCTACCACGGCATCTTTCACTTTCAAAGCGCCAAACTGGGTGTTATTGATAAACCCGCCCATCCCATGAAAATCGATACTAAAAGTGCTGCGATTACTGAAATGCGCAGGCCAGTCAATAGCATAGGCAGCCGCGTATAACTGTTCTGCGGTTTCACAACTGGCCTGATGTAACAGCACAAGTACTCGGCTAGCTAAGCGGCTCCACAACACGATGCGGTATACCTGCTCGAGTGAGGCGGTAAAGTAGACGCCAGCTTGGGACTCTTTAACATCCGTCGCACCAAGCGCCAGCATTTCCTGAGCCAGGGTGTATTCAAACCCTTTAGGTACAGCGGCAAAACAATTCAACATGCAATCAACCAAGCGATTTCAATAAAACCGCCATTATACCCTGTCAGCGCTATAAAAGATAAGCCGTTACCAGTGCTAAACAGATCGACAACGGAAGCCAAAATATATGGTCAAATTAACGGCATCCGCCTAAAAGACCAACCCTATCTGTACTAAAAATAGACACTTGTGACTTTTTTCAAATACGCTTCTTGCAATGCCGATAGTAGACGGCTATAGTGCGCCCCACTTAGACGGACGCGGGATGGAGCAGTCTGGTAGCTCGTCGGGCTCATAACCCGAAGGTCGTTGGTTCAAATCCAGCTCCCGCAACCAGTTCCTGTCTATGTGTCATATCAAAGTCGTCGCGGGATGGAGCAGTCTGGTAGCTCGTCGGGCTCATAACCCGAAGGTCGTTGGTTCAAATCCAGCTCCCGCAACCAATGATATAACACTTCATGAAAACCTCAGTCGCGGGATGGAGCAGTCTGGTAGCTCGTCGGGCTCATAACCCGAAGGTCGTTGGTTCAAATCCAGCTCCCGCAACCAAATCTTTTCGTGTTCACGTCCTATTAATATCTCCATCAATCCGCATATATGGATTGGCAACTGACTATTGTGTGCATATTGCCTACCGCTCTTATTGTCTGCATAGCCCAAAATGCTGAGTACCTTTGAGTAATAACGAGAGGTGAACACAGACGGTGTTCGAGATAACACAACCTAATTCTCTATGTTTAACGCCGCTGACAAAAACGCCCCTTGTAACTACAACCGCATGTTATTAGTTTGAAATTACGCTAATCATCCTGCTCGTTACCATCCCTAGTGTTTGACACCTTTCAGATAACCCCGAGATAAAATACGACAACCAACGATAATGTTTGCTGTATTTTACCTACTGACAGATCAAGGCATTATGCTGGCTATCCTGCGCCAACCGCCCAGATAACACTCAAGAAATACTCAGGCTGTTAAAGGCTTATGAACTGAAGACGTTGCTCTCATCATCGATTTACTCATTTCTTTGATCTATTCCAGCCTATCAATAGCCATGAACAACCAAACCCAGTAACTCCTTCTCTAATTTCTCCATAATGAATGGACTATAATCGCGCATAAAGAAAAGGCCACCTTAACTAGGCAGCCTTTTCAGCGCAATTGCGCGCATCCATCAGTAAAGATGTATACCGTAATTATTTATTAGCAGCTTCGACACGGCTTTTTAACTTCTGTCCGGGGCGGAAGGTTACCACACGCCGAGCAGAAATTGGGATATCCTCGCCAGTCTTGGGGTTACGACCAGGCCTTTGGTTTTTATCCCGCAGATCAAAATTTCCGAAACCGGATAATTTCACCTGTTCACCATTTTCAAGCGCTAACCGGATCTCCTCGAAAAACGTTTCCACCATATCTTTGGCGACACGCTTATTGATCCCAAGTGTTTCGAAAAGATGCTCTGCCATTTCGGCCTTGGTAAGTGCCATACTTTAATCCCTCAACGATGCGTTGAACTCAGACTTAAGGACCGAAACCACCGACTCAACTGTCGCTGCAATTTCTTTTTCCTCAAGAGTACGAGTGTTATCTTGTAACGTAAGTGCTATTGCCAGACTCTTCTTGCCAGGCTCAACACCCTTGCCTCGGTATACGTCAAACAAGTTTAAGCCAACCAACTGATTTCCGCCAACTTTTTTTATCATTGCTAGAATATCTCCAGCAACAATTGTGTCATCAACTACCACGGCAATATCACGACGGTTCGCTGGATATTTGGAGATTGCCTTTGCCTCGGGCACGGAGCCATGTAATAGCGCATCCAACTGCAGCTCAAACACAATCGTTTTACCGTTAAGACCGAAAGGCTTCTCCAGTGCTGGATGCACTGCACCAATCACCCCTATCACCTGATCATTTCTCAGGATTTCAGCACATTGCCCAGGATGTAGTGCAGAATGTGACGCACTCCTAAAACTAAATTCAGCATCGGAAGCTGTCAAGCCAATAATCGCTTCTAAATCACCTTTAAGGTCGAAAAAATCAACAGTTTTTGATTCGATCGACCAATGTTCCTCTGTTTGCGGTCCGGCAATGACAGCTGCCAGCATAGCTTGCTGCTTTACGCCCATTTCTGCTGCAGTATCAGGTACAAAACGCAAACCTGTTTCAAACAGTCGCACCCGCCCCTGTTGTCTAGCCTGATTATAACCAACCGCGCCCAGTAAACCGGTGAACAATGACAGTCGCATAGCAGACATTTCACTGGAAATTGGATTAGGCAACACCAGGGCTTGCTGTTGCGGATGCACTAGCTGCTGCAGTTTAGGATCAACAAAACTGTAGGTAATCGCCTCTTGGAACCCACGGGCAGCGAGTAAATTGCGCACTTTCGCCAATTTGACGTCCGCTTCACAATGCTGCGTCATGTTCAAACGCGCTAGCGGTGCTTCATTAGGGATACTGTTATAACCGTAAATACGGGCAACTTCTTCGATAAGGTCTTCTTCAATAGCCATATCAAAACGATAAGTCGCCGTCGTTACCTGCCAACCGTCAGCGACTTCGGTGACCGCAAATCCCAGACGGGACAATATTTCTGCCACGTCAGCGTCAGGCACATGATGCCCCAACAGTTTATCGAGCTTAGCGCGACGCAGCGTAATTTCAGCCGCCTGCGGCAGATATTCGGTCGCCAGTGCTTCAACTACGGTACCGGCATCACCACCACAAATATCAAGGATCAAGCGGCTGGCACGATCCATCACCTTATGTTGCAATTGTGGATCAACACCACGCTCAAAACGGTGGCTAGCATCAGTATGCAGCCCTAGATTACGGGCTTTACCCGTGATAGCCAACGGGGCGAAAAAGGCACATTCCAACACAATATCGCGTGTCTCGGCAGAAACACCTGAGTGCTCACCACCAAAAATCCCGGCTAGCGCCAATGCTTTACTGTTGTCGGCAACCACCAATGTATCAGCAGGCACAGCAATATCATTGCCATCTAGCAGTGTTAAGTGTTCTTTGCCATCAGCAAAACGTATGTTTAGCTCACCATCAATCTTTGCCAAATCAAAGGCATGCATTGGCTGACCATATTCCACCAGCACAAAATTGGTGATATCAACAATAGGATCGATAGAACGGATACCGCTACGCCGCAGTTTCTCTATCATCCATGCTGGCGTTGCAGCGGTAACATCAATATTTTTGATAACACGACTGAGATAACGTGGACAAGCTTGCTTAGCGACGACATTCACCTGCATAGCCGCATCAGTGGATGCCGCGACAGGTGCCCAACTTGGTTCGGTCACTGTCATTCGGTTAAGCACGCCCACTTCGCGCGCTATACCGGCCATCCCTAGACAATCAGCGCGATTAGCCGTCAGATCGACATCAATAATGGCATCATCCAGATCCAGATATTGCCGTACATCCATGCCCAGCGGCGCATCCTGCGGTAATTCGATAATACCGTTGCTTTCAATATCAATGCCCAGTTCGCTATAGGAACACAGCATGCCATTGGATGGCTGACCGCGCAGCTTGGCTTTCTTGATTTTGAAGTCGCCAGGTAAAACAGCGCCAACAGTGGCAACACACACTTTCAGCCCAAGACGACAGTTCGGTGCCCCACAGACAATATCCAGCAGCTCTTCTGCGCCAACATTGACTTTAGTCACCCGTAGTTTATCGGCATCAGGATGTTGAGAACATGCCACCACTTCCCCCACCACTACACCAGAAAAGGCGCCAGCGACAGCGGTAATTTCATCGACTTCCAGCCCAGCCATAGTGATCTGATGGGCTAACTGATCACGGCTTACCGCAGGACTAACCCACTCACGAAGCCAGGATTCACTCAATTTCATAATACTTGAACTCCGTTATTTGAATTGCTTAAGGAAACGCAGGTCGTTTTCGAAAAAGGCGCGCAAATCAGTTACGCCGTAACGCAACATAGTCAAGCGCTCTACGCCCATACCAAAAGCAAAACCAGAGTATTTTTCAGGGTCGATACCCACACCGCGCAGCACATTAGGATGCACCATGCCGCAACCCAACACTTCCAACCAACCGTTCTTACCCTTTACATCCACTTCAGCAGAAGGTTCGGTAAACGGGAAATAGGAAGGACGGAAGCGGATCTCCAGATCTTCTTCGAAGAAGTTACGCAGGAAATCATGCAAAATGCCCTTCAGTTGGGTAAAGCTGACGTTCTCATCCACCATCAATCCTTCTACCTGGTGGAACATCGGAGTGTGCGTCATATCGTAGTCGTTACGATAAACCCGCCCGGGAGAAATAATACGCAGCGGTGGTTGTTCCACCTCCATGGTGCGGATCTGCACTCCAGAGGTTTGCGTCCGCAAGACGATTTCTGGATTGAAATAGAAGGTGTCGTGATCTGCCCGCGCCGGATGATGCGGCGGAATATTCAAGGCGTCAAAATTGTGATAACTATCTTCCACTTCCGGCCCTTGCACTACACTGAAACCTAGCTCACCAAAAAAGGTTTCGATACGCTCAATAGTGCGGGTCACCGGGTGCAGACCACCATTGCCTAGCGTACGACCAGGCAATGTTACATCGATTTTCTCGGCGCTGAGTTTAGCGTCAAGTTCAGCAGCCTTGAGACTATCGAGGCGCGCTGATAAAAACTGCTGCACCTGCTGTTTAGCCTGGTTCACCTGCTGACCAAAAGCCGGTTTTTCTTCCGGACTCAGGGTGCCCATCAGTTTCATCATGTCAGTGATCTTGCCTTTTTTGCCAAGATAATCGACACGGATCTCATCGAGAATTTTCAGATCATCGGCCCCATCGATGGCGGCTAAGGCCTGTTGTACGATCTCAGTTAACTGCTGCATCTTCCCTTCCAGTGCATGCCAGTCCCAAAAGGACTGTATAAGGTATCTTCGTTTGCGACATAAAAAAGAGGCAAATTTTACTTTAATCACAGGAATTTGACCAGTGAGTAAGCCATTTTAGCAAAGTAAAAAAACGCTGAAAGCAGTTATGGATTAAAAGTTTATTAATTTTTAAACGACTGCAGCACCCAGTCTTTAGTGGCAGACACCATATGATATGCTGTAGCGACGATATAGCCATACTCCAGCCAAGATGTCTCAGCAAAAGGTCCTGCAACTGCGGGATTATCAGCAACAAGCCGTCGATGCCGCCATCCACTATTTCCGACATCAGCAAGGCAGTGCCGTCATAGTGCTGCCCACGGGAGCAGGGAAAAGTATTGTCATAGCCGAATTGGCACGCATTGCTCGTGGTCGGGTACTGATTTTGACCCACGTAAAAGAGCTGGTAGCGCAAAATGCCGATAAAGCCGCGCTGCTGACCGATGATATCAGCGTCTATTCTGCCGGACTGAAGCAAAAAATAAGTTCTGGCAAAACCGTGGTGGCGGGCATCCAGTCTGCTGCGCGCAATCCGCAAGCATTTATGAAGCCCTTTTCTTTGGTCATCATTGACGAATGTCACCGCGTCAGTGACGAAGAATTTAGTCAATACCAACAGCTTCTAAAATGGTTGCAGCAACACAATCCTAAAGTACATCTGCTGGGATTGACCGCAACCCCTTATCGGCTCGGCAGTGGCTGGATCTACAAGCGTCATTATCATGGCCGTGCGGGTAATGTCGACACCGGCCTGTTCGACGATTGTATTTTTGAGTTACCGCTGAGACTGCTGATCAAACAAGGCTATCTAACACCGCCAAGATTATTGGATGGCTTATCGGCACAGTACAATTTCAGTCAGTTACGCCCCGATGAACTAGGCAACTACCAGGACAGCGAAGTGGATGCCTTGCTGCAGCATTGTGGCCGCGCCACCACGGCCATTGTAAAGCAACTCATGCAACTGGCGGTGAGTCGTAGAGGAGTGATTATCTTTGCCGCGACGGTGCGCCATGCTGAGGAAATTATGTCGCACTTACCCGAGGCAGAGGCAGCTCTGATTACTGCAAAAACAGCCACCATGGAGCGAGATCAGATTATCGTTCGATTCAAACAACAGCAGCTGAAATTCCTAGTAAATGTGGCGGTGCTCACCACTGGCTTTGATGCACCACATGTGGATTTGATTGCGATTATGCGCCCCACCGCTTCCGTCGCACTGTTTCAGCAGATGGTTGGCCGTGGTTTGCGTTTGAGTGACGGCAAGCAAGATTGTCTTATTATCGACTATGCCGCCAACGGCTTTGACCTCTTCAGTCCACAGATTGCCCAGCCCCGACCTGCAGCAGACACCGAACTGGTACAAGTGATTTGCCCAGAATGTGGTTTTGCTAACATTTTCTGGGGGAAAACTAACGAAGATGGCGAGATCCTAGAGCATTTCGGCAGACGTTGTCAGGGGCTGATTGCAGCCAAGCCACATCCGCAACAGTGTCGATATCGCTTTCGAGCACGTTTTTGCCCAGACTGCGGTGCCGAAAATGACATCGCGGCACGGGAGTGCAGTGAATGCCATTCACAACTGGTAGATCCCGACAAACGTCTGAAAGAAGTGCTTGCACAGCGACACCATCATCTGTTTCAAGTGCAACATATGCAACTACGCGCACAAGATGACAAGCTGCTAGTGGAGTATTCTGACATTGATGCAAACCATTTTTCGGAACAGTTTCGCGTCACAACACTTGCCCAGCGGCAAGCGCTTTTTGCCCGGTTTATCTATCCACATGACCGCCGTCCCGGTCTGCCATTGCCCTCGTTTTCGCATGCGGAGGAACTGCTGGCACTGGCAAGCAGATTTCGAGTGCCCGCGCTACTTTTGCTAAAAAAACAGGGGAAACACTGGGTATTGTTGGAGAAATTCTTTGATTACCAAGGACGCTACCAGACTGAAAACCATAATGCTTAGCAGAAGTATACCGCTAGCCACTTCTGCTACCGCAGTCACTGTGCTATAACCACTGCATCGTTGAAAGAAGGAGTTATTATGCACGTTGTTATTTTCGGCCGCCCCGGCTGTCCTTATTGTGTTCGCGCCAAACAACTGTCCGATCAATTAACTGAAAAGCGTGATGATTTCAGCTATAAGTATGTGGATATTTATGAGGAAGGCATCACCAAGGCCGATTTAGAGAAAACCGTTGGCAAACCGGTAGAGACAGTGCCACAGATTTTTATCGATAAAGAGCACATCGGCGGATGTACCGACTTTGAAGCCTATGTCCGGGAAAACGGCTTGCTATAAGCCATGATGCTGGCATTTTTTTAAAGGCACCTGCGGGTGCTTTTTTTGTGCAGAAGACAGCAGAGCAGCAAACGCCAACCGACAATTTCAACAGAAATGGTGGTGCGTATAAGATTTGCGCTAATAATGCACCAGTAACAATGGCTCGATTAACTGAACTACTTATCTGCGGGATAACATGAGATGGATTGGTGGGCCGTATAGGGCTCGAACCTATGACCAATTGATTAAGAGTCAACTGCTCTACCAACTGAGCTAACGGCCCACACTTGTGGGATCATGGTGGGTCGTATAGGATTCGAACCTATGACCAATTGGTTAAAAGCCAACTGCTCTACCGACTGAGCTAACGACCCTAATTTGGCATTTAATAAGTATTTCGCTGGTGGGTCGTATAGGATTCGAACCTATGACCAATTGGTTAAAAGCCAACTGCTCTACCGACTGAGCTAACGACCCAACTTCGGAATACTAACTATATCGCTATTTTGATTTGATGGTGGGTCGTATAGGATTTGAACCTATGACCAATTGGTTAAAAGCCAACTGCTCTACCGACTGAGCTAACGACCCGCTACTGGATTTACAGCAGAAATCAAATCAGTGGTGGGTCGTATAGGGTTCGAACCTATGACCAATTGATTAAGAGTCAACTGCTCTACCGACTGAGCTAACGACCCACTGCTTTGTTGTTGATTAACTGAAATTGGTGGGTCGTATAGGATTTGAACCTATGACCAATTGGTTAAAAGCCAACTGCTCTACCGACTGAGCTAACGACCCTTTCAGTTAAAAACACAGCGCAGTAAGCTAAAAACTGCGGTCCCGCGCTGTGGGCGCCTATAATACCGCTTTCCGTTTCTCATGCAAGTGCAAATTCGGCTTTTTTTCCCGTTTGCCTGAAAAACAGTCTGGGTGGATGTTTTTTAGTTAAATCATGGTTTAATTGCCGCCAACTGCTGCTTGGCAATGCTTGCGGCAGCGCTGTTTGCATACTCATTAACCACTTGTTGGTAACGGGATTTGGCAGCGGCTTTGTCATTGGATTTCTCGGCAATCAGTCCCAGTTTGACCAGACTGTCAGCCCGTTTACCTGATGCTTTGAAATTATTGACTACATTTTCAAATGCAGTCTTGGCCTGAGCATAATCGCCTTTATTATAAAGGAGTTGCCCAAGCCAATAGTTTGCATTGTCTGCAAAACCAGAATTAGGATATTGGCTGATAAAATCCTTGAATGCGGGAATTGCTGCATCATACTGGCGTTCTTTCAGTACCAGATCCACTGCATGTTGGTAACTGTCAGTCTCAGACAAGGACACACCGCTGCTTACGGGTTGTGGTGCGTTACTGTTAGCCACTGGCGCTGGAGTACTGGTTTGTTGATTGCTGAGCTTACCTATCTCTTCATACAACTGACGCTGCCGCTGCAGCATCTGATTGATCTGATAATTCTGTTGCTCAGTGGAACCACGCAGATCCAGAACTTCCTGCTGCAGCGCATCTAACCGCTGCTGCATATCTATCTCGGCCTGCTGTCTCGCCTTAATGATACGTTCCAGCCGCGCAATGCGGTCGCTGTCGCTGCCAACAACGCCAGTTCCCAAATCCTGTACCGGCGCAGGTGTTGCTGCGGTAACGGCACAGATGGGAAGCAACAGCGTTGCTGCTGCAATTAGCCTGATCTTCATGTACTTATTTCCTTAGTAAACTAACACTGCACGACGATTCTTAGCTTCGCCTTCATCGGTGTGACTCAAATCAGCAGGTTTTTCTTCACCATAGCTCACAATACTCATCTGGCTTGGCAGTACCCCTAAACCTTGCAGATATTTGGCCACGGCTTTAGCACGGCGTTCACCCAAAGCTATGTTGTATTCTGGTGTACCGCGCTCATCGGTATGACCTTCAATCAGCACTTTAACATTAGGGTGGCTGACTAGATAATCCGCATGAGCCTGCAGCAGATCCGCATAATCAGCACGAATTTCACTGCGGTCGAAGTCAAAGTAGATGACACTATCTTTACGCAGTTCTTGGAACTTCAGACGCTGCTGCTCTTCAGGGCTTAACACTTGAGCTGCGCCGCCCATCTCTACCCCACCGTTTGCACCATATTGACCACTACCAGAAGTGGTGCCAGTACCCGCGGCAGTTTCAGAATCAGACGTAGAGCTACAGGCACCCAATGCCAGTAATGGCAAAGATACGGCCAGAGCCTTAAGCGAATTTTGGAGTTTCATCATTAAATCCTTCTGTAATCAATTATAAAAATGGTGACCAGGCCGGAGATCTCACTTCGCCCTGTCCCACTGGCAATCTAGCTTTAAATCGTCCGTCTACCGACACAGCAGCCAATACTTGCTTGTTGCCATAAGTCGTGCCGTAAATCACCATCGTTCCGTTGGGCGCGACACTAGGTGATTCGTCCAAGCGGGTTGAGGTCAGTACCTGCATAAAACGGGTTTGCAGGTCCATTCTGGCAATATTAAATTTACCGTTGGTGCGGTTGACAAAAATCAGGCTACGGCCATCTGGGGTAACCTCGCCGCCCAGGTTCCATTCACCGTCAAATGTTAAGCGGGTTACCTTATTGCTTGCCAACTCCACTTTATATAGTTGGGGGCGGCCGCCACGCTCTGAGGTGAACACCAGCGATTTACCATCTGGAAACCATGCAGGTTCGGTATCGATGGCATAATGATTAGTCACCCGCGTCAGCGCGCCGCTAGCAATATCGACAATATAGATTTCTGGCTGTCCATCTTTGGATAAGGTAATCGCTAGCTTACGCCCATCCGGTGAAAAACTTGGAGAACCGTTGATACCAGGATAACTGGTAACTTTTTGACGAGTCCGATTATAGATATCCTGAATGAAAATCTCGGCGCGCTTATTCTCAAAGCTCACGTAAGCCAGTTTCCGGCCATCTGGCGACCAAGCGGGAGACATCAGCGGCTCGGGCGAACGCAACAACATCTGTTCGTTGTAACCATCGTAGTCGGCAATCATCAACTGATAAGGATTAGGCTGAGTACGATCCACCACCACATAAGCGATACGGGTCAGGAATGCCCCCCGGATGCCAGTGAGCTTTTCATAAACAATATCACTGATACGGTGAGCATACTGACGAAATTGCGCGGCACTGATGACGGTCTGACGACTATCCAATAGATACTCAGTCTTGGGCTGCGGCCCTTTGGCCTGCATCTGCGCTTTCACCAAATCAACCAGGTCAAAGCTCACCAGATATTGATCCTGCCCATAGGGCTTGACAGTGCCCATCACGACCGCTTCGGCAGACACATTACGCCAGTCATCCAAATTAAAATCACTGATTTGACCGATACTACGTTGTCCAAGCCCGGTTTCGTCCAATGGTTTGAACGTCCCGCTACGAGTCAAATCCGAGGCAACCACATCAGAAATGGAACTGGGTGGCGGCGTTACGCCTTGCCAGACAAAAGGCACTACCGCTATCGGCCGGGCGGCATCCACCCCTTCAGTGATTACAATGTCCAATGCGGCTCTTGCGGGTAACACCAACAGTGCCAGTAACACCATCAGACCCTGGGTAAAATATTTCATGGGACTCCTCTAATTAAACTCTGGTCTAACTTCCAGGTTAATGTCTTTCAGTAACTGGTACACATCAGCTTCTGGCGATACCGGTAAACGTCCTGCTTTATTAATGGCAGCCTTAGCCGCACGACATACGACTGGATCGCCCCCGGTGGTCTGCACACTGGTGACAAAGCCATCAGGTGCCAGCTTGATGTCTACTCGACAAGTCTTGCCGCGCATCGCTTCGTCCAGCACTAAATTGCGCTGAATCGTTGATGTAATCATGGCCTTATACTTATCCAGCTCACTCTGTAGCTGTTTATTACGGGCCGCCGATACAGCTGATTGTTCTGCCGCCATGGCATCCGCCAACTCTTGTTCTTGGCGACGACGTTCAGCATCAGCTTTGGCTTTACGGTCAGCTTCAGCTTTTGCCTTACGTGCAGCATCTTCACGCGCCTTACGGTCGGCTTCAGCTTTCTTAGCAGCAGCTTCTTCGGCTTTACGCTTTTCTTCCGCTTTACGGGCCGCATCTTCCGCCTGCTGGCGTTGCTGCTCTTTCAGTTTGCGCTCGGCTTCAGCCTGCTGTGCCCGCTTTTGTTCTTGCTGCGCTTTTAATTGCGCCGCTTTCGCAGCATCGGCGGCCTGCTTGGCATCCAACTCCTGCTGTTTACGTTCTTCCGCCAGTTTCTGGATGCGCGCTTGTTCTTGCTCACGCGCTTTTTTGGCAGCGTCGGCCTGTCGCTCCAACTCCGCCTGCCGTTCACGTTCTTTGCGCGCCGTTTCGGCTTTGTCTGCCTTTAGTTTCTGCACGTAGTCATCAACTTTCTGCTGATCTACCACCACGGCCTGCACAGGCGGCGCCTTGGCCGCTGACATCATAGTGCTCGTTGGCTTGTTGTTGAAGTCTACGTTCAGTGCCAACGCCGCAAGTACGCCGATATGCAGTATCGCGGAAATAATCACCGACAGTTTTAAATCAGATTGCCCGGCCACTTACTTCTTCTCCTCGTCCGGTGAATCTGTCATCAGACCCACTGAAGGTACGCCAGCCTTCTGCAACGTTACCATCAACTGGATCACTTTTTCATACGGAATGGCTCTATCGCCTTTGACGACAACCGGACGGTCTGGTTCAAGCTGAATAATAGCCGCAACCCGTGTAGCAACATCATCCAAATCCAATGGCTCGTTACTCGGGGCCCCCCCGACATCAAGAAAGTATTCCCCCTCAGCATCGATAGATGCAATAACGGGAGGCTTACTATCAGCCGGCAATGGCTCTGAAGTCGCCTGGGGTAAATCCACCTTTACCCCTTGTGACACAATCGGCGCGGTCACCATGAAAATGATTAGCAACACCAACATCACGTCGATGTAGGGAACCACGTTGATTTCAGCTACCGGACGCCGGCGTTTACGCTGATATCCCTGATTCATGCTGGGTCCTTCTCGGTGTAAGCCTGACGATGAAGAATGTTAGAAAACTCTTCCATAAAGTTGGCATAATGGGATTCCAGTTTTTCTACCTTGGTAGAAAAACGGTTATAAGCAATAACCGCTGGGATCGCCGCAAACAGGCCCATGGCAGTGGCAATCAGTGCTTCGGCAATACCAGGTGCCACCATCGCCAAGGTAGCATTTTGCACCGCCCCCAAGGCGATAAAGGCATTCATAATCCCCCATACCGTGCCAAATAAGCCGATGTAGGGGCTGGTAGAACCGATGGTTGCCAACAGCGGCAAGTGCGTTTCTAACTCGTCCAACTCTTTTGACAAAGCGATACGCATGGCGCGATAACTGCCATCCATTACCGCTTCTGGTGCGCGACTACTTATTTTGCTAAGGCGTGCATATTCCTTAAAACCGGAAACAAACATGATTTCCAGTCCGGTGTTACTGTCCTGTCTAGCGGCTAAATCGTGATAAAAGCGATTCAGATCGACACCTGACCAAAACTTTTCTTCGAATTGATCGGCGTTACGTTTGGCATCTCCCAATACTTTACGCCGTTGCAGAATTACCGCCCAAGATACAATCGAAAGCGACAGTAGGGTCAACATCACCAGCTTTACCAGCACGCTGGCCTGAAGAAACAACCCTACAATTGAAATATCAGCATTCACCTTTTTTAAACTCCTGCAAAATCGGTTCAGGAATAGCCTGCGGCTTCATCCGACTCAAAGATACCGCCGCTATTTTAATGGAAGCCCGGCAATAACAGACACCACTTTCGTCAACAAGTTGCTGTTCAAAAACCAGCGATGCCCGTTTTAATTCCGAAATTCGGCTTTCCACCCATAATTGCTGCTCAAATCTGGCAGCATGACAAAAATCTAACTCCGCGCGGCGTACCAAAAACGCCAAATCTTGTTTTAGCAACGTACCTTGGCATACACCCATTGCCCTGAGCCATTCGCTGCGTGCCCGTTCAAAAAATTTCAAGTAGTTAGAGTGATAAACCACTCCACCCGCATCGGTATCTTCGTAATAAACTGTAATTGGCCAGCGAAACATAGATCCTACTGATTTCCTGCCATAAATGCCCACTACTATACCGATCCGACTGACGCTTGTGAATGGCCGCCAAAACAAAGGGGGCCGCAGCCCCCAATTTAATTTTACCGAACTTAACCGCGGCTTAATCAGTCAATTTTGGTTGGCAACTTTAAGCCAAACGCCTGCCATAAAAAATCAAAAATATCGGCAGCTTCATCAATCTTCATCGCGGTAGGTTTGCCTGCGCCATGGCCTGCATTGTGCTCAATACGCATAATAATGGGGGCACTGCCCTGTTGTTTGGCTTGTAACATGGCCGCAAATTTGAAACTGTGTGCGGGCACCACACGATCGTCATGATCTGCCGTCATCACCATAACCGCCGGATATACTTGGGCTTTAACATTATGATATGGCGAATAGGCCAGCAACGCCGGGAACTGCTCGGCATTATCGGCACTACCATACTCGCTAGTCCAGGCCCAACCGATGGTAAACTTCTGAAAACGCAGCATGTCCAGCACCCCCACTGCAGGTAACACTGCGGCAAACAGATCGGGGCGTTGTGTCACAGCAGCGCCCATCAATAAGCCACCGTTACTACGGCCATAGGCGCCCAGTTTGGTTTTGTTGGTGTAGCCTTGACTGATGAGATACTCCGCCGCCGCAAAATAGTCGTCAAAAACATTCTGCTTTTTTTCGAACATGCCGGCCTGATGCCAATTCTCACCATACTCCGCACCACCGCGAAGATTAGGCACAGCATAGATGCCGCCAAGATCCATCCAGGCAATATTGGCAGCACTAAAGCGTGGCGTCATGGAAATCCCAAAGCCACCGTAGGCGTATAGCAAGGTCGGATTATTGCCATTTTTGCTGAGTCCCTTTTTATAGGAGATCAGCATGGGTATGCGAGTACCATCCTTACTTTGATAAAACACCTGTTCAGAGACATAATTCTGTGGATCAAATGCAACTTTGGGTTGCTCATATAAACTGGACTCAGCGGTCTTAAAATCAAATTTATAGATGGTTTCCGGCTGGATATAGCTGTTATAGGAATAGTAGAAGTAATCATCTGCGGCTCTGCCAAATGGCCCGACAACCGTTCCCTGCCCCGGCATCTCAATATCCTGCCTTTTTACACCGTTCATGGAATAGATCGCCATGTTGCCGAGAACATCGTGCAAACTACTCACTACCAAATGATCATTGATAATGGAGACGTTTTTAATCGGATCCGCAGATTCTGGAATGATTGTCTGCCAGTTAGCTTTCTGAGGATGGCGAGTATCAATGGCAATCACTTTGCCATTAGGCGCATCCAAATCGGTTTTGAAGTAAAAAATCGTCTTGTCATTGCCAATAAAACTGTATTCGGCTTCCAGATCTGGCAGTAACTCAACCATCGCACTGGTAGTATTTAAAGGTTTATAAAAGAAACGGTTACGGCTGTCAGTACCTTGGGAAATACTCAGCAACAAGTAATTACCATCGTCAGAAACCTCAATGCCATAACCCCAATCTTTATTTTGAGGACGTTGATAGATCAGCACATCCGCTGTCTGTGAAGTTCCTAACTTATGGAAATACACCTTCTGGTTAAAATTGACATCCGCCATAACATTACCGCCTTCCGGCGCGTCGTAGCGGGCGTAAAACACCCCTTGATTATCGTGATCCCATACGGCGGCGGAAAACTTAATCCATTGCAAGGTGTCAACCAACTTTTGGCCACTTTTCACATCCATAAAATGCCATTGCTGCCAGTCTGAACCAGCCTGAGACACGCCATAAGCCAAGGTGTTACCGTCATTGCTGACAGACACCCCAGATAATGCAGCTGTGCCATTGGCAGAAAACTGATTAGGGTCAAGCAAAACACGCTGTTGCCCCTGATGGTTTTTTACATACAGAACAGACTGTGCCTGCAACCCATCATTGCGATAAAAGAAAGTGAAGTTGCCGCGAGTAAACGGTGCGGAGATTTTTTCATAGTTCCACAGTGCAGTGATGCGGCTAACCACGGCCTGTTTATTGGGAATAGCATCGAGAAATTGCTTGCCATACTGCCGTTCAGCGGCGACCCAGGCTTCCGTTTCTGGAGTATCTAGTTCCAGATGACGGTATGGATCTGCCACTTTGATACTGTGCAACGTTTCCACAAGGTCTTCAGCGCGAACGGTTGGGTAAGATGTTGAGGCAGGTTGTACTCTTTCGTTGGCTGAATTTATTTTATCCGTCGTTGGACTCTGACAGGCACTTAATAACAACCCTAACATCAATGATGCAGTTATAGGTTTCACTCTATTTTTATGAATCGCCATTTAACTATCCTGTTAATAATGCAGATAAACCATTTGAATATATTTGCCGAAAAACGCCAAGTTGCAAATTTGTAACTTACTATACAGAAAATAAAAAGCCTTATAAACCGGGTAATTGCAACTAGGTATGTTGTAAAAGTTCCATTAATTAATACCTGTTGCAAATAACTAAGCAATATTAATTGAAAATATATGCATTTCATTTGACTAAAGCTTCGTTTTTATTGAAATACAAGCAATAAGGTGATTATTATCACCTTTTAATGATTAGTTTTTTTTATCTCAAACAGCAATTTTTCTCGCTTGTTGAGAGGGGCGCATATTCCTAGAATAGCCAGCGTGTTCAGGGGGATTTGCAATTAAATCACCTGACGACAGGAAACCTCAAACTGGTGTTGTTATTTTTAATGATGTCAGTTTGGTTCTTATGCTTGACTTCCTTCCTTCAATTTGTTGATTGCAAACATATATTTTTGCAGCCCATTCTTTTGAATGGGCTTTTTTCTATCCAAAATAAAAAATCCGGTAAAAACCGGATCTTTTCGCCATCAATTAATTTTCTACTCTTCAGGTTTACTCATCCTGATCACTACCCGTCGATTGCGCTCACGCTCATCTGCCGAGGTGTTAAGTGCTACGTGGCGGCGTTCACCATGACCAACAGCATGGATCCTGTCGGCCGCAATGCCTTTGGCGACAAATAGTTCTTTTAAACTATCGGCACGCTTTTCAGACACCTTCTGATTAATGCTACGACCACCATAGCTGTCGGTATAACCATCGATTAGTACCAACTCTACATCGGGATCATAAGTAAGATACTGTTCAACTCTGGCAAGCTGTGCTTTTGAACTGCGCGTCAGTTCCGTTCCCCCTGTTTCATATGTCAGCACAGTGAAGGCTATATCATCAAAACTATAGGGCAGTAACTTGGCGAGACATTGCTTAAAATCGGCATATTCACCACGAAAATTCGCTGCTGACAACCCAACAGCCACAGTGCTGTCTCTATCATTCCAGTCGGTATAGTAAAAGGTGGGCTCCATGCCCCGCTCCAACTCATTAAGCATGGTCCATGCGGCCTTTTTCGGAACTTCACCATTAAAATACTTCTGATAGTGCAGTTCCATTATCGTTCTGGACATCACGCCGGGACGCCACATAGGCGCCTTACTCAGCAATTTGGCATTGGTCACAGCATCCGGCTTCTGCCACATATCCAGTGTAAACTGCAGATTAATATTCTTGCCTGCTTTGCTGGTAAACACCGCCCGACCGTATGACGGAATATCGTGCTCCAAGGTGCATGCCACAGGCGAGTTTTGTAACAACCGCCATTGCGATTGATCTAACGCTGCCACGTAATGCCGCAATTCTGCGGAGGCATTGAGTGGCAACACTGCCAGCCATGAGAGTAAAAGCAATCTACACCACATTGAATAAACTCATCAGTTTCCGGTCATACAGGTGTTATCGGTGAAAAATCACAGATCTTTAGGCCATAAAAGCAGCAATCGCACATGACACTAGTATCTTGATTTAGCATAATAGCCCCCTCGCATTTGTCCAGAGGTACCACATGAACCAACCCGCCCTGAGCGATCAGCTCAAATACCGATTCCGCGGCTACTACCCCGTAGTGGTCGACGTGGAAACGGCGGGCTTTAACTGTACCACAGACGCCTTGCTGGAAATTGCTGCCACCTTACTAAAAATGGATGACGCGGGGCAATTGGTGATTGATAAAACCCTGCATTTCCATATAGAGCCCTTTGCAGGTGCCAATCTTGAACCTGAAGCCCTAGCTTTTAACGGTATAGATCCCTATAACCCTCTACGGGGGGCTGTGGCAGAAGAAGAAGCATTTAAAGAAATTTTTAAGGCTATCCGTAAGGGACTTAAAGAGAGTGGCTGCCACCGTGCCATTCTGGTGGGACACAATGCCGCATTTGACCACGGTTTTGTCAGTAAAGCGATTGACCGTACCGGGCTCAAACGCTCACCGTTCCACCCTTTTGCCACATTTGACACCGCGACACTCGCCGGTCTTGCGCTCGGGCATACGGTGCTAGCTAAAGCTTGTGCATTAGCCGGTATTGCATTTGATAATAAAGAAGCACATTCAGCGCTGTACGACACCGAACGCACCGCCGAACTATTCTGCTACATCGTCAATCGCTGGAAGATGCTAGGCGGGTGGCCCATTGCGACAGTGAACCATGCTGACAGTGATGATGGGGACGAACATGCGGCCTAAAACCCTCTGTGACCAAACGGAACCCCCAACCTAGCGGGGAATTTCATTGCCACAATGAATAACACCCGCTTTTACGCGGGTGTTATTGTTGATAACAGCGGCTAACATCAACCCTGCTGTTGCCAAAAGTTATCATCACTGTGTAGCTGATACAGACTTTCTGCACGGGAGATCAACAACCTAGCAAACTTCTCCTGGGTAGCATCCAATGACCGGCTCTGCAGAAGGCTCTCGGCTTTCATCTGCCAGGTCAGCGAAAAATGTCGCATTGCATCCCGGGCATCTTTAGCGGCGCTGACCTCGACAAAGTCGGCAGGGAGTTCGCCCCCAATCACCCAATAAGTTTTTTTGCTCGGCATGCTAGATTCTAGTTTCCACAAGGCTACCAGCGGTGCCAGATAACGGCATTCTTCGGCGAACACCTTTGCCGGAACAATGCCCTTTTCAGCCAGAAAACGATTGGCCTTCTGAAATTGTTCTCGTACCCATTGGGTGCGCTGTGCTTCCTGAGTTGCGGCATCCACGGTGCCGGACTGCTCACTCATACTTCATCCTTACTTCGGTATTGTTAGCCAATGTCAGACTGATGACAGTTGCCACCATCCACTGGCAATTATCTTCGCCAATCTGGAAAGCTATATTTCCAGTGCCTTATTTATCGATCTACTTGTCCGCTTTGTTGGCGTCAGTTGCTGATGCTATCGTTCTGATCACAATATCTCAAGAAAAAGCCCGGATAACCGGCGACCTTAATCACAAAATCACTTCGGAGACTCACTGTGGCAGTATTCAATCATCCCTCTTATGACGCACATGAACAGGTTGTTTTTTGTCGAGATGAAGAAAGTGGGCTAAAAGCCATTATCGCCGTTCACAATACTCATTTAGGCCCCGCATTTGGTGGTTGTCGTATGTGGAATTACCACTCTGATGATGAAGCACTAACCGATGTTTTGCGTTTATCAAAGGGCATGACCTATAAAAATGCCCTTGCAGGGCTGGCAATGGGCGGCGGCAAAGCTGTCATTATTGCCGATCCAGCGCATATGCCAGATCGCGCTGCACTCTTTCGAGCATTTGGCCGATTTGTTAATAAGCTAGGCGGGAGTTACTACTCCGCAGAGGATGTAGGAACATCACCTGCAGATATCAAGATTGCCAGTGAAGAAACCCCCTTTGTGGCTGGATTAGAAGGGAAAAGTGGTGACCCGTCACCCTTTACCGCACTCGGGACTTATCTGGGCATCAAAGCCGCAGTCAAACACAAACTTGGCCGCGATTCTCTGCAAGGGTTGAAAGTCGCGGTACAGGGTATTGGTCACGTGGGTTATCATTTGTGCCGCCATTTGCATGAGGATGGTGCAGAGTTAATCCTCACCGATATTCACCCACAATCACTGGCACAGGTCGCAAGCGAGTTTAACGCCATTACAGTAGCACCGCAGGCGATCTATAGTCAGGATGTGGATGTCTACGCCCCATGTGCGTTAGGGGCCACACTTAACGACACCACATTGCCGCTGTTGAAAGCGGCTATTGTTGCGGGCTGCGCGAATAATCAATTGGCAGAAGCTCGCCATGGAGAACAGCTGAAACAGATGGGTGTACTATACGCGCCAGATTATGTGATCAATGCGGGCGGTATCATCAACGTATCATTCGAGACTGATTACGACATGGCGAAAGCGACCGCTAAAGTCGAACAGATCTATCAGACGCTGTTGACAATTTTCCGCGAGGCAGACGCACAGAATCGCCCTACGGCTGAAATAGCTGACGAAATGGCGCGAAAAATTATTAATGGTCAAAAGCGTTAAGCAATCACTTTTGATGACCCAGGTAACTAACCTCTGAATCTCATCGCTGGTTAGACCAGAAAAATTTCCTATCAACGCCAATCAGATAGTCAGATGCAACAGAAAGTTCATCTGACCCTGATGGCGATCGATGTTGGCTTCTGCTTCACTTAAACTTATCGTCCCCTGACGGAGCGCAGATGATGGTACGTTTCAGCTATGATGTGAATCAACATTTGGTGGAACTGCAAGCCAGTGACTGGACCGGCATGGAGCAGTTATACGTCAACGGTCAGGTGGTTTCCCGCAAGTTTAGTTTTTCGCCGCAAAGTGAGCACCGCTTCCACCTCAGCAACGGCGAATATTGTCGTTGCCAGTTGATTTCTGATGCTACATCTGGACTGACGTTATGCCGCATTTATCGACAGGACAAACTGATCGCCAGTCTAAAGCATGTTGAAGCCAATAAATTTTACTATGGCTACCAGCTACTGCTGTTGGCAGGCTTATCTTGTTTATTGCTAGCGTATATTTGATTTTTACGAGGTTATACATGCACCGGGGTAATGAACACCGTTCATTCCCGGTGGTTGATTTTATTGAGCAGCGCCATCAACACGTCACGCTCTTGTTCATCCAGTTTACCGAGAAACCCTTCATTGACTCGCTCTGCTTCTCGCACCAAATCCTGTTCCATGGCTTTGGCCTGATCAGTCAGATAGATCAAAAAAGTACGCCGATTATCTTCTTCCTGATGCCGCACTATTAGCCCCAAACTCTGCAGTTGATCGAGCAGACGGGTCATAGTGTAATTGGCAACATCGCAGCGGCGCGACAGTTCTGTCTGGCTAACGCCCTCTTCCTGCCACAGCGCAAACAACACAGGCCAGAGCTTAATGTCTATCTGGTAATGTTTCAGGCGGCTATCCAGTTCGTTCTGCAAATCCAGGTTCAGGTGAGATACCAGATAGGCCAGGCTTTCATTGCGGTTCAAACAACACCTCCTGTACTTCGGGGCCGGATTGTTTATTAATACTACCATCCGCACCATATTTCACTAGGGGTGTAGATTAATTCCTGTCAATGAAAGCACAAGCTGCTTGATTTTTAAAACAAAGAAATATCCAGCCATGACCTAGCAGTGATAGCCGAAGCAATAGCGTGTCTCCGTGTTTCATCGGCTTCAACTACATGAGTAACTTAAACTTTCGAGTGGATCACCAATTCCAGCAACGCCTCCACCGGATGTTTTGCACGGAACCCCGATAAGCGCTTTACCTGACTGCGACAGGAGTAACCAGAAATCAGGATCTGTTCCTGAGGAATACGATTAATCGCGTCCTCCCATGACATTTCATAGAGTGCCTTGGAACGTTCAAGGTTTTCGATTTCATGTCCATAGGTGCCCGCCATGCCACAGCATCCTAAATTAATGCTGTCCAGCTTAGCACCGAATTTGGCAAAAATAGTTTGCCAGTCTTTTGGCGTGCCGGGTCTAGCACTAGACTCAGTACAGTGGCTGAACCAGGTATAACTTTTGCCTCTATCAGGCAGCGCTGGCAGCTGCGGTAGCTGTTGCAACAACCACTCATTGGATAACAACACCTGAAAATCTCCTCGCTGCTGACCCAATGCCACTTTATATTCGTCACGATAAACCAATACCAACGCCGGATCGACGCCTACCATTGGAATACCCAATGATGCTAATTGGTTTAAAAAGTCGGCTGCAGTCTGGGCTGTTTTGGCAAACTTATCAAGGAAGCCTTTGATATGGGCCGGCTTGCCATTCGGTTTGAACGGCAGCAAGACTGGCGTGAACCCCAACAGCTCGACTAAACGAATAAAGTGATAAACCAGCTCGGCATCGTAAAATGAAGTAAAGGGATCCTGCACTACTAGCAGATATTTCTGCCGTTCATCACGGGCAATGGCTGATAAGGCGTTGAGGTCATAACCACGGCATGAATGAGCATCCAGCAGCTCTTTAAGCGTAGGGACCGACAAAGCAGGCGCGTCAACATAGCCCAACGCCTTCTTGATGACCCATTTGCTCAGCGGGTTCTGTGCCGCAAAATTCGCCAGTTTCGGCGCCTTGGCCATTAGCTGCACCGAATCTTCAATACTGCCGACTAGATAGTCTTTAGCAGGACGCATATAACGCTGATAATAAATGCTAAAAAACTGCGCACGGA
The DNA here is from genome assembly GCF_014651955.1 of Shewanella fodinae. Taxonomy (GTDB): domain Bacteria; phylum Pseudomonadota; class Gammaproteobacteria; order Enterobacterales; family Shewanellaceae; genus Shewanella; species Shewanella fodinae. The sequence goes on from NZ_BMXW01000001.1 coordinate 54,260, forward strand.
ACTTAGGCACGTCGACTTTCACCGGACATTGACCTGAGCAGGCTTTACATGCCAAGCAGCCCTTCATCGATGCCATCACCTCATGGGAATAATCATATTCACGGTCTTTGGTGAGAGTGTTTTGCAGTCGCTGTAATAGGCTCTGTGGTTTGGCTTTTACCAAGGCCGGAATATCGACACCTTCTGCTTCCAGTAATCTCAGCCACTCACGCATCAGACTGGAGCGGCCTTTAGGTGAATGAATTCGATCTCCGGTCACTTTAAATGACGGGCACATGGGCGAGAAACGACTGTAATTAAAACACAGACCATTACCGTTACAATCCATCACATCGGGAAAGGCATCGCGGACATTGACGGGGATCTGCCGATCAAAACTGCCGCGTTTGGTGCTGTCAACGTTATACAGCATTGGACCGCTGTCTTTGGGGGCCACTAATTTGCCAGGATTTAGGCGATTATGTGGGTCAAACAGCCCTTTTATCTGTTGCAACTCGGCGTACAGCTCTTCGCCAAAGACCGCCGGACCATATTCACCGCGTACGCCTTTACCATGCTCGCCCCACATCAACCCGCCATATTTGCGGGTCAGCGCGGCGACTTCGTCAGATACCTGCCTTAACAGCCGTTCGTCATGAGGATCGCACATATCTAACGCTGGTCGCACGTGCAGTACCCCGGCATCCACGTGACCAAACATGCCGTACTGCAGTTGATGGCTATCGAGCAAGGCGCGAAAGTCCATAATATAATCCGCCAGTTTTTCTGGCGGCACTGCGGTGTCTTCGGCAAAGGCAATAGGCTTACGGCGGCCTTTAGTGGCGCCTAACAAACCCACCGCTTTCTTGCGCATGGCGTAAATCTTATTGATTGACGGCAAATCGGTAGTCAGTTGGAAACCCACCACACCTTTTTCAGATGCGGCTATCTGCTGTTCGAGCACGTTAACCAAGGCGCTGGCCCGTTGCTGCACTTCCGCCTCATCGCCCGCAAATTCCACCATATTGAGGCCATCGATCACCTTGCCCGGCACGTCTTGGATCAGCGCAGAAACCGAGTGCCAGATGATATCCTCACGGGCCAGATTCAACACCTTGGAATCGACAGTTTCTACAACGGTCGCGTTAGCCTTCACCAAATCAGGAGCATGCCGCAATGCAGACTGAAAACTGTCATATTTCACGTTGACCAACAGGCGGCTAGCGGGCAAAGGGGTAACATCCAGCTTGGCCTCAGTGACCACCGCCAATGTTCCTTCAGCACCGGTAAGAATGCGCGAAAGATTGAACTCTGTTAGGTCATCATTCCACACGTGTTTTAGATCGTACCCTGTCAGGAAACGATTTAATTTAGGAAATTGCGCTTCAATCAACGCGCGTTTGTCGCGGCAACGACGCGCAACTTCCGCAATAATCTTCTGTCCCAACGGCAAACTGTCGTCATAACTTGGCAGCTCGGCGGCAGCAATCACATCGGTTTCCAGCAGGCTACCGTCTATCAGTACACTTTTCAGCGCCAGCACATGATCGGAGGTTTTACCATATATCAAAGAACCTGCGCCGGAAGCATCGGTGCTGATCATCCCGCCCAAGGTTGCGCGGTTTGATGTAGAAAGATCAGGGCTGAAAAACAGGCCGTGGGGCCGCAGTGCGTCATTTAACGCATCTTTAATGACGCCAGCCTCAACCCGTACCCAGCCTTCAGCGGCGTTAATCTCTAGGATACGGTTCATATAGCGTGACAAATCCATCACAATGCCGTGCGTCAAGGCCTGGCCGTTGGTGCCGGTGCCACCACCGCGAGCACTGAATACCACCGCTTGAAACTCTGGCCGCGCAGCGACTTTCAGCGCCAACTGCACATCCACGCTATGCCGAGGGTAAATCACTGCCTGCGGTAAAAATTGATAGACGGAATTATCAGTCGCCTGTGCTAGACGGGCACTGTAACGTTTATCGATATCACCGGAGAAACCGGCTTGTTCCAGTGCGGCCAGATAATCCAGATAAACCGGTTCCAGTGCTTGCTGGTGGGATAGCAGAGGCAACATTGCTTCACTCACTTCATTGTGTGTTTTTGGGTCATTATAAACAAAAAGAAGCCGCTAAAAAGCGGCTTCTTCCGAGGTGTTAGAGAATTGTGAAGCGCTTAACCCTGTGCTTCCGCCAGATACAACCAAGTATCAATGACGGTATCAGGGTTCAAGGATACAGAATCAATTCCCTGCTCTACCAACCAGGCGGCAAAATCAGCATGGTCTGAAGGGCCCTGACCACAGATACCAACATAAGCCCCTTTCTTTTTAGCCGCTTTGATGGCCATTGCCAATAGCGCTTTGACGGCTTCATTACGCTCATCAAACAGGTGGCTGATGATACCGGAATCGCGATCCAGCCCCAGCGTCAACTGAGTCAAGTCGTTAGACCCAATGGAGAAACCATCAAAAATCTCTAGGAATTGATCCGCCAGAATAGCGTTAGACGGCACTTCGCACATCATAATGACGCGCAAGCCATCTTTGCCACGTTCCAAGCCCTGCTCTTTCAGCAATTCCACCACTTTACGGCCTTCTTCCAAGGTACGCACAAAGGGGATCATCACTTCAACGTTCTTCAGCCCCATGTCGTTGCGCACGCGCTTGATTGCATCACATTCCAACGCGAAACAATCACGGAAGGATTCAGACACATAACGGCTGGCGCCACGGAAACCCAGCATTGGGTTTTCTTCGTCAGGTTCATAACGATCGCCACCGATCAGATTGGCGTATTCGTTAGACTTGAAGTCAGACATACGCACAATCACTTTCTTCGGATGGAACGCGGCAGCGATAGAAGCGATACCCTCGGTCAGACGCGCTACATAGTATTCAACCGGAGAAGCATAACCGGCAATCATCTCTTCGATTTCGGCTTTCAACGCATCGTCCTGTTGGTCAAATTCCAGCAGCGCTTTCGGGTGAATACCAATCATGCGGTTGATGATGAATTCCAAACGCGCCAGACCGACACCCGCGTTTGGCAGGCGGGCAAAGTCAAAGGCACGATCAGGATTACCCACGTTCATCATGATCTTCATCGGCAGTTCTGGCATGGCATCCACGCGGCTGGAGATCATGTCGAACTCCAATTTACCTTTGTAGATATAGCCAGTATCACCTTCAGCACAGGAGACAGTGACTTCTTCACCGTTCTTGATACGGTCAGTCACATCACCACAACCAACCACGGCAGGAACCCCCAGTTCACGGGCAATAATTGCCGCATGACAGGTACGTCCACCGCGATTGGTCACAATAGCGCTGGCACGCTTCATGATAGGTTCCCAATCAGGGTCAGTCATGTCAGTCACTAGGACATCACCGGGTTGGATCTTGTCCATTTCATCCAGAGAATGCAGCACCTTGGCGACACCAGCACCCACTTTGTGACCGATAGCGCGACCTTCACAGATCACTTCACCGCGGGACTTCAGATGATAGCGTTCGATGGTCTGCACGTCTTCGCGTGAGCGTACAGTTTCAGGACGAGCCTGTACAATATACAGTTTGCCATCATTGCCATCTTTAGCCCACTCGATATCCATCGGACGGCCGTAATGTTTTTCAATGATCAGCGCCTGTTTCGCTAGCGACATGACTTCTTCATCGGTGATGGAAAACTGACGACGTTTTTGTTGGACTACGTCTTCAATTTTCACCTGTTTGCCATGTGATTTATCGTCAGAATAAACCATCTGGATCAGCTTGCTGCCAATGTTGCGGCGCACGACAGCCTGATGACCCGCTACGAGGGTGGGTTTATGCACATAAAATTCATCAGGGTTCACAGCGCCCTGCACGACCATTTCGCCCAGTCCGTATGCGGATGTCACAAACACTACGTCATCGTTACCAGATTCAGTATCGATGGTGAACATCACCCCGGAAGCGGCTTTATCTGAACGAACCATCCGCTGTACACCGGCAGACAGCGCCACACCTCGATGGTCATACCCTTGGTGGACACGGTAAGAAATAGCGCGATCGTTAAACAGAGAAGCAAAAACGTGTTTAATTGCCACCAAAACTGCATCAAAACCTTTGACGTTCAGGAAGGTTTCCTGCTGTCCGGCAAAGGAGGCATCTGGCATGTCTTCTGCTGTTGCTGAAGAGCGTACGGCAAAAGAGGCATCGGTCGTTTCTGCAGACAATTTCTCATAGGCGGTACGAATTGCCTGTTCCAGCTCTGGCTGGAATGGCGTTTCTACGACCCATTGTCTTATCTGTGCACCAACTTTTGCCAATGCATTGACATCATCAACGTCCAATGTGTCCAGAATGTCATATATCTTTTGGTTGACTCCGCTTTGCTCGAGAAATTGATTAAAAGCATAGGAAGTGGTCGCAAAGCCGCCGGGTACCTGAACGCCGGCGTTGGCCAGGTTGCTGATCATTTCACCAAGGGAAGCGTTTTTACCGCCAACCTTGCTGACATCCTCCATGCCTAATTCCTGATACCAGAGTACATATTGCTGCACAGTTCTATCTCCGCAAGTTTATTTAAGTGGCCCTTCAAACTGGGGCGCAAGCATTTTACACTTCACAGAAAAGAGCGTAAATGTATAATTTTGTTTGTAATTTAATTACTACATGAGGTTGGTATGGCACCAAAAGTGTTTTATATTTCCGATGGTACAGCGATCACTGCTGAGGTGTTTGGGCACGCGGTGCTTTCTCAATTTCCCCTTAAATTTGATTCAGTTACAATTCCATTCGTGGAAACCATCGCCAAAGCTGAGTCTGTAAAGAAGCTTATAAATGATAGTTTTATTACAACAGGACAGCGGCCTTTGGTGTTTCATTCCATCGTTAAATCCGAGATCCGCGACATCATCTATTCCAGCGAAGGGCTGGATTATGATTTCCTGAACACCTTTGTGGCCCCCCTCGAACAACAATTGGGGGTGCAAGCCATGCCCAGCATGCATCGCACTCACAGTATGCTCAATGCCAGCTATGATGCCCGCATCGAAGCCATTAATTTCGCGATGGAAAACGACGATGGTCAGACGCTGAAGCACATGGATGAAGCCGATATCATTCTGGTGGGCGTTTCCCGCTGTGGCAAAACTCCCTCAAGTTTGTACCTGTCCATGCAGTTCGGAGTGAAGGCTGCTAATTATCCTTTCATTCAAGAGGATATGGATAACCTGAAGCTGCCGGAAGTATTGAAACGCAATAAACATAAATTGTTCGGACTGACAATTGATGCCGCACGCCTACATGAGATTCGTGAAAGCCGCCTGGAAAACAGTCGTTACGCCTCATTACGCCAATGCCGTATGGAAGTAAAAGAGGTAGAAATGTTGTTCAAGAAAGAAAAAATTCCATACATCGACACGACGCACCAATCGGTGGAGGAAATTGCCACCAAAATCCTAGATACCATTGGGCTAGAGCGTCATATGTTTTGAGGTGACTGGGCGCTTTAGTGTTAACTGCACTAAATCGCCTTACCTTAACTGTTATTTAGTTACAACTATGGCTTTATCTGTCATTATCGCTTTGCTGGCTCGCCTGATTAGTTATAATCCCGAGCATGCCAGCTGATTAGCTATGTCTTTTAGTCCTCCGGTAGTATGAATGACCATTAAAACAGACGAATTACGTTCCTCACTATTATGTAAAGTGATCTCACCTGCCCAACTCGCATCTGAGTATCCCCTAACCCAGGAAGCTGCCGACTATTTAGTGCAGCAACGCGATCAAGTGGCCGCCATTATTGAGGGTGAAGATCCGCGTTTGCTGGTAATTATTGGTCCTTGTTCCATCCATGATCCACAAGCTGCCATGGATTATGCCAAGCGTCTGGCCAAACTCCACCATGAATTGAAAGATGAACTGTGCATTCTGATGCGGGTCTATTTTGAAAAACCCCGCACCATTGTCGGCTGGAAAGGACTGATTTCCGATCCAGATCTTGATGGCAGCTTTAGCCCTAATAAAGGTCTGCGTTTAGCGCGGCAACTGTTACAGCAGATCACCGAACTGAAATTACCTATTGCCACTGAATTTCTGGATATGGTGAATGGTCAGTACATTGCCGATTTAATTACTTGGGGCGCTATTGGTGCTCGTACCACAGAAAGTCAGATCCATCGAGAAATGGCCTCAGCGTTATCCTGCCCTGTCGGCTTTAAAAATGGCACTGATGGTAATGTGAAAATTGCGGTGGATGCAGTACGCGCAGCACGTGTTCAACACATTTTTTACTCCCCCGATAAAGACGGCTTTATGTCGGTTTACCGGACGCACGGTAATCCCTATGGTCATCTGATCCTGCGTGGTGGTAAAACACCCAACTACAGCGCTGAGCATATCGCTGAAGCAAAATCACAACTTGAAGCCGTAGGCATCCGCAGTGGCATTGTCATCGATTTTAGTCACGGCAACAGTCAGAAACAGCATCGTAAACAGCTCGAAGTAGCTGACGACATTATCAAGCAGTTATGTTCTGGCTCTAGCGCGATTGCCGGGGTGATGGCAGAAAGCTTTATTGAAGAAGGAAGCCAGCAGGTCATCCCAGGACAGGCACTGGTTTATGGAAAAAGTATTACCGATGCTTGTCTGAACTGGGACGATTCTGAACAGCTACTTCTAGCATTGGCAGAAGCAGCCCGCTCACGCCGTTTACGTCTAGCCAAATAAAACAACATTGCAGTGTATGAAAAGACGCCCGGCAGTCGCTGGGTGTTTTTTATACACGGCAAGATAATACCGATTAAACGATAAAATCCCTGTAATTTACTTTCATCGTGTACTTAAAATTCCCCTAACCCACCATTATTAGACTTTAGTATAATGTCGCGACTAAATTAACAGGATCAACCTTATGTCCGACATCGAACTAAACAATCAACAAACGCTACTGTTTTCCAGTGCCATCACATCAGAGCAAAGACAGCGGATAATAAAGACACGCATGGCAATGGCTGAGTCCAGAGTTATTAAAGCGGTATTTCCCAGTGTCACCAACCACCACAATACCCTGTTTGGTGGCGAGGCATTAGCGTGGATGGATGAAACCGCATTTATTGCCGCCACCCGTTTTTGCCGCAAGCCGATAGTCACCGTGAGTTCGGATCGCATCGACTTTAAAAAGCCAATTCCGGCGGGGACCATGGCGGAATTAATTGCCTCAGTGATCCATGTGGGCAATACCTCATTAAAAGTTGAGGTCAACATCTACATAGAAGCAATGGATAGAGATCAGCGCGAACACGCAATTCGCGGAGTTTTCACTATGGTTGCCATCGACAGCGACCGTAAACCAACTGCTGTACTCACAGAAGATCTGTTCGATCTCTGCCCCGCCTGTCAACTTTGACAATTGTGTTGCCATAAAGAGCTTTCATTGGCTGACAAACTCAACTAAAGTCTAAGTTGTTGTTGCCAAGGATGCTTACTGCTTGATTAAAGCAATAGGATTTAATTTAGGAATTCTGTTACAGTGTGCGCACTTACATGTGCGTACATCGAAGAACAACTGCCATGAAGCCAGAAAATCTCAACATCATTATTGCCGATGATCACCCGCTGTTCCGTAATGCTTTGCGTCAAGCGCTGACACCGGGATTCAGTGAAACTCAGTGGTTTGAAGCCGACAGTGCGGATGCATTGCAACAGCTATTGGATGCCGAACAGCAAAATTACGATTTGGTATTACTAGACTTACAAATGCCCGGTTCTCATGGCTATTCCACGTTAATTCATTTGCGTTCTCATTATCCTGAATTGCCAGTGATCATTATCTCTGCCCATGAAGATGCGGCCACCATCAGCCGAGCATTACATTATGGCAGTGCCGGATTTATTCCTAAGTCCGCATCGATGGAAACCTTCACCCAAGCCATTACGGATGTGATGATGGGCGATATCTGGCTACCTGCAGGTATCGAATTAATGGAAATCAACGATGACAATGACTCGGAAAAAATGGCCGGGAAATTGTCAGAGCTGACGCCACAGCAATATCGTGTGTTACAGATGTTTGCTGAAGGTCTGTTAAATAAGCAGATTGCATATGATTTGGGTGTGTCAGAAGCGACTATTAAGGCTCATGCCACCGCAATTTTCCGTAAGTTAGGCGTTCGTAACCGGACGCAGGCCGTTATTGCCCTGCAGCAACTGGACATGGAAAAAGTCGATTTATCTTAAACTAACATAATAATTGGAGAGCTAGCGTTTTGATTACTCATGCCGAAATGGTTAGCTCGCTATCTGAACTTGAATGCCGCACTAATTTCTGTCAAGGCAAGATTACCGAATACATGTTGTCTGGCAGCAAAGAAGCTTTTTATATGCAGACGGAACAAAAGTCGCCGCAATTGGTGATACGTCCTGCTTATGAGTTGTTTCAGAACGAGTTATCACAACTTGAAGGCACTCATGCCAAGCCAGGTTATTTTCACAGTGCCCAGATGGTGCGTTTCCCCAAGCGCATATACAAAAGCCTTACACCGGTGCACTACGGTTTGGCATTTGGCTTTGACAATCAACAGGCATTGAAAGCGTTTATCCTGTTACTGCAGAAAATCTGTCAGAACAAGTAACACCAATGCCGCTCACTCAAAAGTATTGAGTGAGCAACATTGGTATTGTTTTGTAGACGTTTGAATAATGGTTATTGAAAGTGCTGCTGATGAAACCGCAGATGAGTCTCGATGAAACTGGCAATAAAATAGTAGCTGTGATCGTAACCAGCATGAAGCTGATAATCGAGGTCAAACTGCATCTGCTTAGCGGCCGCAATCAATGTCTCAGGCAACAACTGCTCTGCTAAAAACGGATCGCTTTCGCCCTGATCCACTTTCATGGGTAAAGGCGCTGCGCCACTTTTAATAAGCTCCACGGCATCATATTGTTTCCACTGTTCCCGGTCATCACCAAGATACGCGGTAAACGCTTTTTGCCCCCAAGGACATGCTAGCGGATGGCAAATAGGTGAAAATGCACTGGCACTGACATAACGCCCAGGATTTTTTAACGCAATCGTCAGTGCGCCATGCCCCCCCATTGAATGGCCCGCTATCGCCCGTTGTTCATTCACCGGGAAATGCTGTGCTATTAACGCTGGCAACTCAGATACCACATAATCATACATCCGGTAATGGCTGCTCCAAGGTGCCTGGGTGGCATTGAGATAAAAACCAGCACCTAAACCTAAATCGTAAGCACCATCTTCGGCATCCGCAACAGCATCTCCACGTGGGCTGGTATCGGGACAGACAAGCGCCATTCCCAGTTCCGCAGCTATTCGCAGGGCCCCCGCTTTCTGCATGAAATTCTCATCGGTGCAGGTTAGTCCTGACAGCCAGTACAATACCGGCACCGACTGCGAATTGGCCAATGGTGGCAAATAGATGGCAAAGCGCATATCACAATTAAGGACTGTCGAGCGATGCCGATATTGCTTATGCCAACCACCAAATACCTTATTACTACTGATATTTTCCAGCATAGTGCCCTCGCTTAGTAGTGGATCACACTGCGAATACTTTTGCCTTCATGCATCAACTCAAACGCATCGTTAATCTGCTCCAGTGGCATGGTATGCGTAATAAAATCGTCGAGCTTAAATTCTCCTGCTAGATAGCGTTCCACAATCCCTGGCAACTCTGAACGACCTTTTACACCACCAAATGCTGAACCTTTCCAGACACGACCAGTGACCAACTGGAATGGGCGTGTTGAAATTTCCTGGCCAGCACCGGCAACGCCAATAATCACCGATTGTCCCCATCCTTTATGACAACATTCTAAAGCAGAGCGCATCACATTCACGTTGCCAATACATTCGAAAGAGTAATCCACACCGCCGTCAGTCAGTTCTACAATCACTTGCTGAATGGGCTTGTCATAATGCTTCGGATTGATGCAGTCGGTTGCTCCCAATTTTTTTGCTAGTTCAAATTTACCTTCATTGATATCGATGCCGATAATTCGACCGGCTTTTGCCATGGTCGCGCCAATGATAGCGGATAAGCCAATGCCCCCCAGACCAAAAATTGCCACCGTTGCCCCCGCTTCGACTTTAGCGGTATTCATCACAGCCCCCATACCAGTGGTGACGCCACAACCAAGCAGACAAATCTCTTCCAAGGGTGCGCTCTTATTGACTTTTGCCAAGGAAATTTCCGGTAGTACGGTGTATTCAGAAAAAGTCGAACATCCCATGTAGTGATATATGGGCTGGCCATCTTTATAGAAACGCGTGGTGCCATCGGGCATCAACCCCTTGCCTTGAGTTTCACGCACCGCCTGACACAGGTTAGTTTTACCCGATTTACAGAACTTACACTCGCCGCACTCTGCCGTATAAAGTGGGATAACGTGATCGCCCACCGCCACACTGGTCACGCCCTCGCCGACCATTTCCACAATCCCACCACCTTCATGTCCCAGAATCGCCGGAAAAACGCCCTCAGGATCATCGCCACTCAACGTAAAAGCATCGGTATGGCAAACGCCGGTTGCGACTATCCGCACCAGAACTTCTCCTTTTCTGGGCAACATGACATCCACTTCTTCAATCGTTAATGGCTTACCAGGCTCCCAGGCTACGGCAGCTTTGGATTTAATAAATTTGTCGCTCATGAAGTTCTCCTTGATTGCGCAAAAATCGTTGCGCGGCATAACAGTACAGTTTTAGATTTTATTTATTTCAGATATAGAGATAATCTAAGCTACTAACAAATTACTTTTACATATAGGTAATAATGAATCACTGGGAAGGTATCTGCGAATTCATCGCGGTCGCGGAAAGTCAGAGTTTTACCAAGGCATCTCACCGTCTGAACATCTCCACCGCACAGGTGAGCCGCCAGATCACCGCACTAGAGCAACGACTGAACACCAAACTGTTTTACCGCACCACACGTAAAGTCACCCTTAGCGACGAAGGATTACTTTATTACCGCCACTGCCGAGCATTGCAAGACGGCATAGAAGAAGCGGAACGCACGCTTGGCAGCTTAAAACTGGAACCGCAAGGTCTCTTGAGGATCACGGCGCCGGTAACCTATGGAGAACAGTTCATTTTACCATTGTTGAATGATTTTCTATTAACATATAGTAAATTACAGCTTGAACTGGAGCTGACCAATAAAACGTTAGATCTGATTGAAGGTGGCTTTGATCTGGCTATCCGCCTTGGGAAACTGACAGATTCCAGTCTCATGGCCAGAAAACTTGCCACTCGTAGTAATTACGTCTGCGCCAGCCCCTTATACCTGCAACATTACGGTATTCCTCACAGTTTATCGGAACTCCAGCACCATCAATGTCTTGTCGGAAATCATCCATACTGGCGCTTCAACGAACAAGGTCAGGAACGTACTTGGCGAGTTAACGGACGATTACAGTGCAATTCTGGTATGGGGTTACGTGATGCCGCCAGAAAAGGGCTCGGTTTAGTACAACTACCTGACTATTATGTGCAGCAGGACCTACAACAGGGCACGCTTGTGGCCGTGTTGGAACATTACCGCGCGGCGGCTGAAGGGGTTTGGGGGTTGTATCCGCAAAACCGTCATCTTTCACCCAAAGTCAGTTTGCTGCTTGAGTGGCTGCAACAGGGCTTAAACGCACCAACTATACGCATGTCATTTTAGCCTAACTCCACTTTTGCACTACACTAACTATAGTCATATGGTCGGTTCTGAAGCCATATCTATCAAACAGTTAGAGGCATGCGTCGGTCATGCTATCAGGGGGTCTTTTATGTGGTTTAACCGCTTCTCCGTTGATAAAAAACATGCAGCTAACGATGCACCGCTTTCAGTTACGCAAACTCTCAATGCCAGCAATATCACTGCTGACCAGTGCCATATTTTTGAGTTGCAGGGCGGCACCGCCTTAGTGCTGGCTTATGTGTCCCCCCACTGTGATTTTGCGGCAGTCAATCGCCAGCTCAAACAGGCCATGCCGTTTGCCGAACACATTATTGCGCTGATGACCGCCGGTGAATTAGGTGGTAATCAACAGTTGTATCATGCCACTCCCAGCAGATGGGACGGTATTGTCATCCACGCTTTTTCCAAACGCTTACTCAGTGCCACTTCGGTCCATTGCATTAACCTCTTCAGTGCCGACATTAAAAGCGGTACAGCAAAACAGCAGCCGGAAGACCGCATCAAGCGCATTATGGACGAGATCCAGCGTATTTCCGTACCATTTGATATCGGCAGTAAAAGCACTCTGGCGTTGACTTATTTTGACGGGCTTTCGGCGAGCGAAGATTTTTTTACCCAGGCGTTGTACAAGAGCAGACGTTTTCCTTGTTACTTCGTTGGGGGGAGCGCAGGCGGCAAACTGGATTTTTCCCAGGCCGATATTGCACTTGATGGTGAGATCAAAACCAACAGCGCCGTGATCTGTTTTTGCAAAATCGCCGAAGGCTACCGCTTTGGCATCTTAAAGAGCCACAATTTTGTCAAGACTGGCAATGGCTTTGACATTGTTAACTTCGATCCGCTGACACGTACATTAAAAACCGTGCTGGATGAACAGATGCAGTTACAAACGCCGGTGGCTGTGCTGACCCGCTACTTTAATTGCAGTGAACAACAACTGGAGCAAAAGCTGCAACAGCACTCTTTTGGTATCGAAATCGATGGCAATATTTATGTGCGCTCCGTAGCCGCCATCAATGCTGACGGCAGTATTCGCTTCTTCTGTAATTTAAATTTTGGTGAACACCTGTTACTGGTTAAAGCCAAAAACTTTGCCCAGTCCACTGCCGACGATTTCCAGCGTTTTATGCGCAATAAACCTGGAAAACCCGTGGCCATGATTGCCAATGATTGCATCTTAAGGCGGCTTAACAACGCTGATCAGCTTGATCGAGTCAACGCCTTTGAGGACATCTGCCTCTCTGGATTTTCAACCTTCGGAGAGTTTTTAGGGTTACACCAGAATCAAACGGTCACAGCAGTTGCTTTCTTTAACGTGCCAGCGGGCACTCGGTTCCAGGATGAATATGCCGAAAATTACCCGTTCTACTTAGCCGCATTTTCTAGTCATTATCTGCGTGCAATGACAATCAGCACCAATAAAATTAACACATTACAGGCTGACACCATTCAGCACATGGCGAAGATCCACCCCTTAATCCAGTCATCTGCGCAACAGTTACAACACATTGCCGCAGAAGCTAGTGATTCATCACAACGGCAGGTAACCATTGCTGAACAGTTTGAACTGTTCATGACCCAAATTGCCCGCCAACAAACACAGCGCCACTATCTGACTGATGGGATGACACAATTAAGATCAAGTGCCGACAGGATTGTCAGTATCATTCAGTCCATCAGTGGAATTGCCGAGCAGACGAACCTGCTGGCGTTAAATGCTGCCATTGAAGCGGCCCGCGCAGGCGAAGCGGGCAGAGGTTTTGCCGTCGTCGCGGATGAGGTCCGGGCATTATCACAACGCACGCAGAACAGCGTGAAAGAGACTGGCCAAACGGTAGAGGAAGTTTCCACGGCGATTAACGGCATTGCGGTAGCGATTGACAGCATTAACAAAGTGCTCGGTGATATTGAAGCTGAGTCACAGACGCTCAGCCACGACTTGAAAAATTTGTCCGAAAGTTCCAGAGACGCGGCCGCAATGGCACAACAGGATATTGCCCGAGCAGAAGAAACCCATCAGCAGATCCAGTTCATTGAGCAGGAAATCCAACTTATTGAGACCTTGTCCGAATACGCCAAGGAACACCATTATGATCTGTAATCATCGCGTTCACAGTGAAGCTTCCGGCTCGCTGATGGGCAACTTCACCACAAAAGCAGCGCCATCCTGACGGGGCAACGAATAGACTTGCCCCATCAGACACTGAGTGACCCACTGATGCACCAGATGTAACCCCAGACCAGTATGCTGCTTCGCACGGCTGCTGGTGACAAACGGGTCAAAAATAGTGTCCATCAATTCGGGGGCGATGCCTTTGCCATTGTCAGACACCACCAGCTCAATATGCTCCGCATCGGGCCTGCGGCTGCTCACAACAACACGGCCATCCGCGGTATGCTCATCAAACCCATGTTCCACCGCGTTCAGCACTAGATTTTGCAGCACTTGCGACAATATACCCGGTTGTGTCCAGATTCTTAACTGAGGCTCTACCTGATTAAGTAAACGAATGCCGCGTTTCTTAATGAGCGGCGTTAATCCATTAATCAAATCTGTCACAATTTCTGCTGGGCAACATTCCAAAACCTCATCGCCTGTGCGTGCCAGCGTCAAGCGCCGGAAACTTTTAATAATGACATTGGCCTGTTCAAGATTTTTCTCTGCCAACTGTAATCCCGCCTGAGTATGTTGCAGAAATTGCACCAAGGCCGATTTGGTCAGTCCTCGTTCAAGGGCAGATTGTAGCTGCTGTAATTGCTCTTCGACGCCGGTAACCGCCAACAAGGCACCGCCGATGGGAGTATTCATTTCGTGCGAGACCCCGGCCACCATCATCCCTAACGATGACAACCGCTTAGACTCAGCTAAATCGTCTTTTAGCATCTGCTGCTGCTTTAGGGTGCTATCCAGTAAGCGATTTACCCGCTTAAGTTCCGCCATTTCCTGCTGCAATCGCGCCGCTATGGCATGCACGGAAGCGCGAGATTGATAATCACGTAATACAAACCCTGTTCCTAGAAATACAATCACTATCGCTACGGCAGTGGCCGGGATCATGGCGTCACGGCGCATCATCGACACTATGCTATCTGGTGTAACTGCCAGCATGATAAATTCCCTGTCAGGCACCATATAGCCCGATTTACTTATCTGAATCTGTTGAAAACTAATCAGTTGCCCCTGATATTTCTGACCAATCAGGTTGTGCTGTTGACTGATTGAAGACCACAGCGCTGGCGCCTGTTTTATCAGATTCATTTGGGGTTTCTGCAAATCCCGTCCCCAACACATTGCCGGGTCAGGGTGAACTATCCAGAACCCCTCTTTGTCAATCAGTTGCAACTGCGCGCTTTCCTTGCTGAGCTTGTTCATTTGCTGCAGCGCTGGACCCAAGTTGTAATTAATAATCAGCAAACCCTTGCGCAACCCATCCTGGTCACCGGTACGAAGGGAGATACGGATGGTAGGTTCATAGGGCACCACGATACGATGATGTTCAATATTGAGATCTAACGGTGAAATATAGAGTTGCGGCGGGGTTACTTGGATACCATCAATGAAATAATAGCGATCACCTTTGAACTGCAGTGTTTCCGAAGGAACGATAAACGGCCTACCGGCCTGCACGTTGACCCTGACTTTTTCAGTACCGCTTTCGTCAAGCCAGCGCAGTTGCAGGATGTTGTTAATCACTTTGCCATAACGCACAAATACATCAGCAACCATGGCACTATTAAGGGTTTTATCCTGACGCAGACCTTCAATAAATTGCGCGTTGGACTCAATCAACCGCATAACATCTTCAAGCTCAGCCAGTTCTTGATACAACAGCAGGCTGGCATGATTCAGAAGCTCGCTGTGTTCAGAAACCAACGCCCGGTTTTTTCCTAAAGCTTGCAGATTGTAGGCAATAACACCAGAGAGAAACGCTAGGATCAGCACCATCACGAAGAAAAATACGCTCTTTAAACGCAACTTCATCAGGGTGGCAGCACTGTTCATATCTCTCGCTCGTCCGTTCCTTTTGTCCTATTTTTAAGATATGCCAATAAATCTTTTAATTCCATTGGCTTAGCAAACCAGAAGCCTTGGCCGAATTCACACCCTAATGCCGATAATTTCTGGACTTGCGCTGGTTTTTCAATCCCTTCCGCGATCACTGAATAATTAAAACGTTGGCCAAGTTTAATCACCATGTCAACAATTGCTTCACCCGATTTGTCCCGTTCCATGGCATCAACGAATGTCTTATCAATTTTCAGTTCGGTGGCTGATAGCTCGGTAATATGTTGCAACGACGAGTAACCAGTACCAAAATCGTCAATGCTCACGCCGATTCCTTTATTGATAAGATTCTGTAACAAGGGTCTGACATGTTGGTAGTCCTGCATTGTTTGGGATTCAGTAATTTCGATCTCCAACCACTGCGAAATCTGCGGGTTTTCTTGACAGATCTGATCCAATGACGCCATAAAAAACAGGTCATCCAGGTCACTGCTGGTTACATTAAAGGAAACCGGTAACGGAAACCCGGCATCAAGCAACTGTTTAATGGCGGCGACGGTCAGTTGCATCACATATAAGTCCAGCTTGTTTATCAGCCCAGACATCTCCGCTACTGGTACAAACTTACTAGGAGGAACGTAACTGCCATCAGGCTCACGCCAACGAGCTAACGCCTCAACGCCAACGATACTGCCATCATCCAGTCTCACTTTAGGTTGGAACATCAGTAACACATGACCTTGATCAATAGCGTTATTTAATCCCTGCATCAATTGGTGACGTTCGAGAATACTACTGCGAAACTGCGGATTGTAACGAATGAGCGCCAAATGCTCCCGCTGCGATTGTAATAAGGTGGAGTCCATCATATGTAGCAGTTCGCGGCCACTGATAGTCGTCAGTTCACACAAGTTCATCAGCGCTACACTGACCTCGACATGTAGTTGCACATTGTCGGTCATCACCTTAAAGTGATTCAGTGCGGCTAGTACCTGCGATGTGGGCAGGTCCTCGACGTTCAACAACACGATAAAACAGCTGTCGGTGATTCTGGCAATCACTCGCTGGGCTTTAAATCGCTGTTGTAACTTTTGATAAAACTGCCGTAAAAATCCACTCAGAAATTCACTATCGACGCTGAGTACCAATTCCGCAAAATCCTTAATATTTAGCGCGACCAAGGCACTTTGACAGCGTTCGCTTACAGGTAGATTATCCAGAAATCGCGCCAGCCAAGCACGATTGGGAATATTCAGTTGAGGATCAAAATAAGCCAGTTCAGACAAGCGGTTACACAACACAATATTGTTAAAGCCGTTGTTAATGTTCTCGCTGAACACCTGTAAAAGATTGATATGATACTGTGTCAATGGTTTCTCAGACTCAACCACCATGACATATCGATGCTCGCCCTCGCGTGAGGTCTCGAAGTAAAGAGCACTGAAACGGCCAGAAAAATGGTGAGTTTTATTAGCAACAGCTTGGGAAATCAGAGGTATCAACACCGCTTGCAGGTGCTCCGGGAGCTGTTTCAACAATGGCGTAGCATCTGTTTGGGCTAAGGTAAAAATTCCGGCACTACTGACGATGCGATATTCAGCGGCACTTTCTTCATCACCACTGCGAACACAGATAATACCACCTCTGGAAACACCTATGAGTTGCCCTATTTCGCTTAACATGGTTTGGCAGAATTCATCAATATTGGTAATCCGCGACAATTGTCTGGACGCATCCACCAGCACACTTAACCCACGTCGGGCCTTGTCCAACTCGTTGTAAGCATTCCAAGTGCGAATATTGGACGCGACAACCGTGCGCAATCTCTCTGATGACAGATCAGCTTTGTTCCAGTACTCGTCAATATCATAGCGTTTCATCACATCTTTAAACGGTGCCATTCCCGGCTGACCAGTCAGTAATACGATACGCAATGCGCTGTTTCCCAATACCTGCCGAATAGTATCAACAAGACGCAGACCAGCATCATCGTCTTCCATAACGACATCGAGTAATACCACGCTCAGGTCATCGTGGTTTGCCAGTAATTCTGCGGCAGCCGCTGCCGTGGGAGCCGTAAGCATTTCTATCGGACGACTTTTGACGGCATAGCCATGCAGGGCATGAGCCAGACTGGCCTGATAATTGGCGTCATCTTCAACGCTCAATACCTTCCATGACTGAGACTCCATCGCTAAGTCAAGAGGAGGCTCGTCGGGTGCAAACAGGAACAGCTCTTCTTCCATGATTATTTTCCAGATCATCCAGCGGGTTTACACCTTTTGCTCAATGGCAATGCAAACCCTGAGTTACATCAGAGGGTTTGCATTAAACATAGTCAAAATATGGCGTTCAGCCAGTGAAAATGTGCATGCAATGACGCGTCGGGGCCAGAAACGACTAACCGCGTATGGTTTATGCACAGTTACAACAACACATCAGCCCGATATTGTTCTTTTTACAAGCTAGACTTAAGCGATTGTTAAGTTATCGCAACAATAATTGTCAGCGTCAGATGAACGTCCATGTCGGGAAAATATGTCACAACACCTCTTGTCCTTTAATAGTTGGTTACACCGACACCTGCTATTGCCGTTAGTTACTGGCCTGCTATTGTTGATAGTGCTACATCTGACACAAGTCGATCTGATGCTGGCACAGTGGTTATTTCATCAGGAAGGTGATGCGCCAGGTTGGTCACTACGCCATAATTATTTCTTGGAACATATTCTACACAATGGTGGACGGCACATAGTGACACTGCTGTCACTGACATTGCTGGTGACATTAGCCCTCAGTTTTTTCAAGCCATCACTAAAGCCCTGGCGTAAAGATCTGCTGTTGTTGCTGGCAAATGTGGCAATATCCATCTTGCTAGTACGTTTTGGCAAAGAGTACACCAATGTAAGCTGCCCTTGGGACGTTATACAATTTGGCGGCAGCAAGCCTTGGATCCCCTTTCCCAACAGTCTGTTTTCTTCAATGGATCTTGGCCAATGTTTTCCTGGTGGCCACAGCAGTGGCGCATTTGCCTGGGTAGCACTGTATTACTTTGCACTGCCGCATATGCCCGCCAGGCGCTTTAAGTTTCTTAGTTTTGCCATCATTTTAGGTTCCGCGTTTGCGGTGTGTCAGGAACTGCGCGGTGCCCACTTCCTGACACACGATCTTACCAGTCTGTTACTCTGTTGGGTGGTAGCCACATTAGGTTATGGCATTGTTTATCGCCCTTGGTGTCAACGCCAGAGCGCGACGATTGATTTGCCAAACGCGGCGTCTATGCGCGTTTAACCAGCCCGGAAATCAACGCCCGCAACGCCGCCGGTTTAATCATCTTTGACATATAGTGATATCCACGGCGTTCCACATCCTCAATCAACGCCTTATTGGTATTGGCAGTGATCAGGATCCCCGGTAATTTATCACCATAAAGCGCGCGGATTTCATCCATTGCATCAACACCATTACGATCATTATCCAGATGATAATCTGCCAGCACGATATCCGGCGCCACACCTTTTAGGCCCAGTTTGATACGAGCATCGTTAATATCGCTGGCACATACCACCTCACATTGCCAACGAGTTAACAAACTCTCCAATCCCGCCAGAATGCTCTCTTCATTGTCGATACACAGCACCTTTACTCCGGTTAAGGTTCTAAAGGTACTGGAGATACTGCGGGGTTTGGGCACTGCGCGACTGTTTCCTAACGGCACGATGATGGAAAATACCGAGCCTTTACCTTGAATAGACGATACTTTGATTTCGTGCTCTAACACCTTGCTCATACGATCAGCGATCGCTAACCCCAGTCCCAGACCATTAACACTTTTACTCTGCGGATTATTCAGCCGTTTAAATTCGTGAAATATTTCCCGCAGTTGACTGCTCTCAATGCCACAGCCGGTATCCAGCACCTGAATTTCTAAATGATGTGGCCGATGACGGCACCCCAGCAGCACTTTTCCTCCTTTGGCATAGCGAAAAGCATTGGTCAGAAAGTTCTGAATAATACGTCGTAATAGTGCCGGATCGGAATTCACCGTCATGTTGCAGGCAACCGCCGCAAAGCGGATCTGACTGTCTTTAGACATCGCTTCAAACTCAACCGCTAATCCGTTAAGAATTTCTGAAATAGCGAAATCCCTGCGATTCACATCGACTTTGCCGGAATCCAGCCTTGAGATATCCAAAAGGTCAGTCAGCAACTCGCCAGCAATCTTCAATGAGCTGTTAATATGCTCTAGCGTCAAGCTCACATCCTGCTCCAGTTGTGGATGCTGGCTCAAGGAGGCGGTAAACAGCCTAGCAGCATTTAACGGCTGCATCAGGTCATGCCCCACGGCCGCCAAAAAGCGACTCTTGGAGGCGTTTGCCATCTCTTCATGGGCTTTGGCTTCTAACAACTGGCTATTGAGCAACGCCAGTTCATAGGTGCGCTCTCTGACTCGCGCTTCCAGATTTTCATTGGCTTCCTGCAGTGCCCGCTGTTGCTGGCGATATTGGGTGATATCGGTAAAGGTCATCACAAAACCGCCGTCTGGCATCGGGTTACCCTGGATCTTAATCACCTTGCCGTCTTTGCGTTGTCGCTCCGAAGAGTGAGCGGTTCCGTTGCGCATATGCTGCATACGCCGATTGACATGGTCATCAATATTACCGGGACCACAATACCCACGGGCAGCATTAAAGCGGATCACTTTTGCAATCGACATTCCTGGCTGCAAAAAGTCCGGCGGATAACGGTACAGTTCTTCATAGCGGTGATTCCAGGCAACGAGGTTGAGGTCTTTATCCACTACACTCATACCTTCGTTGGCGTGCTCGATGGCGGCTCGCAACATGTCTTGACTCAGCAGCACCTGTGAAGAGGCGTCATCCACCAGACTGAATACTTCGTCAAGGGCCAGATCTCGCCCCTCCAGCACAGAATCCATCACCACCGCGGCACTGGACGCACCGAGCACACCGGCAAGTAGATGTTCCGTATGATTAATCAAAGCCGTAGATGCCGATTTATTCCAGCTGTCGGAACGCACGGCGTCGGGCGAGAAGCGCGAGAAACTTTCATACGCCCGCGTTGGGCTGACAAAACGGCTAGCGAGGATCAGCAAATCTTGCTGGCTGATCTGCACCGCCCGCCGATTACCGCTACTGCGCATCAAACCAGGAGTGACAAACATACTGGCCTGGATTCGTTCCACCACCCCGGCGCGAAACCACATGGAGCCCAGAATATAACCCGCCAAGTTGGCCGCAAGCGCTGTCAGAATATCCACCACATCCGGCGATACATCGGTAAACGCATGCATGCCGGTGGTAAACAGATCGCCAGTAATGGCCGCGTCACGGAATAACAATACCGCCCAAACCGCAAATCCTATTGCTAACCCCAGCATCACCCCGGCGCGATTACCGCGTTTCCAGTAAAGTCCGCCCACCAGCGCAGGCGCTAATTGGGCAAAGGCTCCAAAAGCCAGCATCCCCATATGTGACAAGGATTCATTATCTGAAAAGCTGAGATAGGCGGTATAACCAAAGGCCACAATCATTACGATTGCGATACGCCGGACATACAATAGTTGCGTGGAAAACTGACTAAAATTACTTCGCTTAATCTGGCCGGTACGCAATAGTACTGGCACCAGCCATTCGTTGGAAATCATCACACTTATCGTTACGACCGCCACAATCACCATGCCGGTGGCGGCAGACATGGTTCCCAACATGGCGATAACCGCTAACCAGTCGCTTCCCATAGATAAAGGCAGATTAATCACATAAGTATCGGGAGCAACAGAATCTCCGAGCAGTAATTTTCCGGCCAAAGCCATTGGTCCGACAAACAGGCCAAACAGCAACAGATAAAGTGGAAATAACCAACGGGCACGGCGCAGGCTTTTATCACCATGCGCTTCGACAACCATGACATGAAACTGCCGTGGCATGCACAAAAATGCCGCCATACCGACCAGCAACTCCGGCACGATGTACTCAAGACGCATGTTGGGTTCGTGGATCACACCTGCAAGGTTGGCCTGATGCCATAAAGGACCAAATCCCCCAAAAATCCCAAAGACCACCACGACACCAATAATCAGAAATGCCGAGAGCTTTACCAAGGACTCGAATGCAATCGCCAGCATCATGCCGGGGTTATGCTCAGTTGCATCCAACTTGCGGGTACCAAATAAAATGGCAAACAATGCTAGCCACGCACTAATTAATAATGCCAGCCAACTGCCATCAAAAGCCGCCTGTTTGGGTTGGAATAAATTAAGCCCGTACACCATAGCCTTAAGCTGCAGCGCGATATAAGGCATGATGCCAAACAGTGCGATTAACGTGACCAGCACCGCCAGCGGTTGCGACTTACCATAGCGTGCGGCAATAAAGTCAGCGACAGAGGTGATATTCTGCTCTTTGGAAACCATCACCATTTTGCGCAGCAGCCCAAATCCCAGCACAAACACCAAGACGGGACCGAGAAAGATGGGTAAAAATGACCAGAAATCTTTAGCCGACTGCCCGACTGTTCCCAGAAAACTCCAAGAAGAGCAATATACCGCTAGGCTCAGGGCATAGATCCAGTTTTGTAGCTTCTTGGTGAGATTACCAAACCAACGTTCAGCCCCCCATGCCAGCACGCACAGCAAACACACATAACAGATGGCGATCACCGCCACTAACACTGTCAGATTCATCGTGACTCTCTTGCAGTCGGACAACAGACCTCAATGTCTGCAACCAGCATAAGCCTACCCCAGTCACTCCAAAACACCAAGATTGCAACAACTGCTTGTTTATTTTTGTATTTAACCGGCCATCATAGGTCGATCATCAGATGATTTAAAAACATTCAAAGTGGTATTACCTACGTTTTAATTACAAGTATAACTACATGATTAATAATAATTAATTCTATCTAGACCAATGTCTAATAGAGGCCAAACAAGGTTGCATCCCATACTTTGCGTCAAGTCACAAAAATAACGGGAAGTATCCATGAGCAATCAACAAGCAATTTATAAAGTGCCCGCAGCTATTGCTTCCAGTGCGCTGGTCAACGACGAGAAATATCGCAAGATGTATCAAGAATCTGTCGTTAATCCTGAAGGATTCTGGCGCGAACACGGTAAACGCATCGACTGGATCAAACCCTACAGCAAAATTAAACAAACCTCTTTTGATGATCATAACCTATCCATTAACTGGTTTTATGACGGCACATTGAATGCCTGCGTTAACTGTGTCGATCGCCATTTAGCGCAAAATGCTGATCGTACCGCCATTATCTGGGAAGGTGACGACGCCAAAGAACAAAGAACACTCAGCTACGGTCAACTACATGTTGAAGTGTGTAAATTTGCCAATGCTCTGCGCAGCCAAGGGGTGCGTCGTGGCGATGTCGTCACCATGTATATGCCTATGGTGCCAGAAGCAGCCATTGCCATGTTAGCCTGTGCCCGAATTGGCGCGGTGCACTCCGTGGTGTTTGGCGGTTTCTCTCCAGACTCTATCGCATCACGCATCAAAGATGGCCGTTCCAAAGTCGTACTGACTGCCGATGAAGGAGTGCGTGCCGGACGCACCATTCCATTGAAACGTAACATTGATGAAGCTCTGTCTAAGCCAGATGTTACCACCGTCGAAAAAGTGATTGTGCTGAAACGCACTGGCGGCAGAATTGACTGGCAGGACGGCCGCGATGTCTGGTGGCATTCACTCACTGAAACCGCCTCAGAATTCTGTGAAGCCGAAGAGATGGGCGCAGAGGACCCATTATTCTTGCTTTACACCTCCGGTTCCACCGGCAATCCCAAAGGGGTGCTGCATACCACAGGTGGTTATCTGGTGTATGCGTCGATGACCCACGAATATGTGTTTGACTATAAACCCGGGGAAATTTATTGGTGTACCGCCGATGTGGGCTGGATCACCGGCCACAGTTATATGGTGTATGGACCGCTGGCTAACTGTGCCACGGTTCTGATCCATGAAGGCGTCCCCAACTGGCCGTCGCCAGCCCGCCTCGGTGAGATTGTTGACCGTCATCAGGTCAACATTCTCTATACCGCCCCGACACTGATCCGCGCCTTGATGGCGGAAGGTAAAGAACAGTTTGATAATTTCAAGGGCGATTCATTACGTATCATGGGTTCTGTCGGCGAACCCATCAATCCAGAAGCTTGGCGCTGGTATCATGAGGTCATTGGTCATGAACATTGCCCAATTGTAGACACTTGGTGGCAGACAGAAACCGGCGGCATTCTGATCACCCCCTTACCCGGCGCGACTGATACCAAACCTGGCTCCGCCACGCGACCATTTTTTGGGGTGCAACCCGCCTTGGTTGACAATAATGGCACCATCTTAGAAGGTGCGACTGAAGGTAACTTAGTGATATTGGATTCTTGGCCGGGACAGATGCGTACTGTGTATGGCGACCATGAACGATTTGTGCTGACCTATTTTAAAACCTTCCGCGGTATGTACTTTACTGGCGATGGTGCCCGTCGTGATGAAGACGGTTACTACTGGATCACCGGCCGTGTAGACGATGTGATTAACGTATCTGGCCACCGCTTGGGCACCGCCGAAATTGAAAGCGCCCTAGTAGCACACGATTTAGTTGCTGAGGCGGCCGTGGTGGGCTATCCCCATGATATCAAAGGCCAAGGTATTTACGCTTATGTCACCCTGACCAAGGATACTGAGCCATCAGAAGCGCTGCGCCAAGAGTTGCGGCAGTGGGTTCGCAAGGAGATTGGGGCCTTGGCGACACCCGATCTAATCCAGTGGGCCAGCGGTTTGCCCAAGACTCGCTCAGGTAAGATCATGCGGCGATTCCTCCGCAAGATTGCCGCTAATGAAATCACGAACCTGGGTGATTCTTCAACACTGGCAGACCCAGCGGTTATTGATACTTTGATTGAAACGCGGCTCAACCGCCCAGAATAATTCACCTCCTGTCATTGCCCCTCATAATTGAGGGGCTCTTTTTGCAAGCAAGTGAATTTGTTCAAATAATGACAAGTCCTACATCTCAGCGCTATGATGTAAAAGCCGGTTGTTGCTGCCGCTAAAACGGACTTTCCCATGACTCAGCTGCGCTTACCTCACGTTTCTCCGCTTTCCAGACCCTCCTGGCGTAATAGCTTGTCGGCAAAATTTATTTGGGTGCAGTTATTTGTTGCTTTCATCATTATCGCCAGCACCATCGGGGTATTGTGGATTATCCAGCGAGATCAGCTATTACGGCAACAGCAAGAACTTAACTATACCTACGGACAAGTAGTGATTTCCCGGCTTAAGGAGATCACCGGACAATACGAGTCATTGGTGATAGCCATGGCAAGTGTTGCAGGCTTATATCAGCAACAACCACAAAAGTTGCAGCAGTTAATTCCGGCGATGCTGGACAGCAAGCGACAGGACGATCTTATCAGTGGTGGTGGTATCTGGCCCGAACCAGGAGAACACCCCGCGGCGCCGATACCCAGTTTGTTCTGGTACCGCGATGCGACTAATACCTTGGTGCAACTCTCCGATTACAATCGTAATGCGGTAATGCCATATCATACCGAGGAATGGTACCGCCCCACCCGTCTATACCCGGCAGACGTAGCATTCTGGTCACCGGCCTACCGCGACCCTACCACTGGCATCACCATGGTTACAGCATCGGTGCCCGTGCGGGTCGAACATAAATTCGTTGGTGCGGCCACCCTCGATATTGGTGTCAATGGCATCAATGGGCTGTTTCACGATTTATCTCGGGATCTCAGCGGTTATATCATTGCGCTAGACTATCGTAACCGCTTGTTGTCATTGCCTCAGGGACTACAACAGCATCTTCCTACCAACCCTAGCCAGGTGGAAGATATCCAATGGCTCAGCGATAAAATGCCGGTATTTTCAGCATTACGCCCAGCACTGCAGAATGTTGATGATGCCATCATCCGTCAGGCGCAACGACAGCCGCAGTTTACGGATGCGCAACTACAGACTCTGCCTTCGCTGGTCAACAACCACAATGATTTGTTAAAAGCGATTGTAGAAAATACACCGCAAAATTGGCCGCCGACAGCAGAATTGATCGATACCATAGAGTTGCCGCAGGATCCGTTATTAGCAGAGGATGCTATGGTCTCTGTCTTTCTGATGCCGGGCACTTTCTGGAAAATACTGGTGGTAACGCCTTTGTCTCAACTGCACCACAACGCCTACATGCTTGCTGGCAAAGTAGGCTTTTTTCTGGTGATTATCCAGTTATTGGCAATGTTGCTGCTGTATCTGTTACAACGGCGCATATTTATCAGCCCGATCACCCAGATAGCGGAGACATTACAAAATCAGGATCTGGCGGCACTGGAGATATTGCAGCGGGAACGACAGGATGAATTTGCGGGTCTTGCTAATAGTTTTCTCAATAGGGTTCAACAGCTGGAAGCGGAGATGGCGAGCCTCTATGCCACCAATCTAGCGCAGGAGCAGCAGTTGCAAGTGCAAGAGTCATTTCAGCAGGAGCTGCGTAACCGTACAGAGCAGCTAAACTCGTTGCTTAAATTTTCCCAGCACATCATTCATATGAAAGATCTCAATGGTTGCTACACCCTGATGAATGATAAATACTGCGAGCTGCTTGGACGTGAACGCGAACAACTGCTCGGCCATAGCGATCAACAGCTATTTCCCAACATTGAGCAGCCTCTGACAGCTCAGCATGAACAGCGGGTTTTACAAACGCGGGCCCCTTTTAGTGCAGAAGAACCTCTGCATATTCATCAAGGTGGCGTGCGGCCGTTTTTCGTCACTCGTTTTGCCATACGTGACGAGTTAGGCGAACTCAATGGTGTAGGTGCTATAGGTTTTGATCTCAGTGGCGTAAAACGTAACGAGGTAACACTTCAAGCTGAAATCAAGCAACAACAACAGCAATTGCAACAGCTACAGCAACTGGTGCAACAGCAGAAACAGCAAAAGCTATTGGTCATTCAGCAACAACAACGGGAAAGTCGCTATCAACAGCAGCTATTGGAGAAAATCAACCAGTTGCAACAGCAAGAACAGCCTCTCCCTAGATTATTGAGCATGTTGGTTGGCAGATTAAGCCAGCAGTTGGATCAATTATCCGCCGCCATTTACCAACAACCTGCCACAGTAATTGACCATCAGATCCTCCAACAGGCTGAAGGCATGCGTCACTTGCAGGCGTTGGTGAACTATCAGCACAATGAGATCCAGCCGTTGGAACTGTCGCAATTTTTCAATCATTTACTGATATTTATGGCGCCAGAACTGGCAGCAAAGCAGGTACAAGTGAACTTCAATAACGGTCAGCGCCTGATAGCTGTGGGGAAAAGCTGGCAGCATCTGTTGTTGTTCTACCGCCTGTTGCAAAACACTATCAACGATGCTTATCTAATTGATCAACCAGAGAAATTACTAACAATTAGTATCAACAATTCGGATCAGAATGTCTCTGTGGAGCTAGTAGATAATGGTAGAGGGATGGATATGACGCAGCAAGAACGACTCAAACAGCAGTGGCATCAACAAACCACCGATAGCACCTTAACAGCGGTACATTATTACCTAAAAACCCAGTTACACGGAAACATGACGCTAGTTTCAGCGCCGGGGAAAGGCTGCAAAATTACCCTATCAATCCCAGCGCTGGTATAAACTTGACTACTGTCGCAACGCCTTTTCAATTTCCTGATCAAACAGATTTTTTACCAAACCAGTAAATTCAGTAATGAAGTAACTCTGCTCGCGGTTCACCGGTTGCCGACCACATCCGGCGAGGATTTCCTCCAAGTCGTACATGATGGCATCCACTTCGCGAATAATGGTATTTCGCTGAGCAAACGATAGTTCCGGGTTCTGCCCACAAACGACAATAATCTGCGCCGCCAGCAGATCTTCAAACACTTCCATCACGGTACTACCATCGACACCGGTACCCGCATTTTCGAACAATCCGAGATGCTCAGTCAGATACTGGATGAGATGGGCATAGCCTTCTTTGTCGGTTACCATTGCACTTCCCGCTGCTAACAAAACACGGTTGTTGGTTTGATGCTTTAGATTAACCGCAGTGAAATAATTAAGAAACTATCAGCTAATCGAATTTTGCACCCGCTACTATTTCAGAGAGATTATAACCACTTTTTGCAACAGTTTTACTGACAGTTTTGCTTAAGGTGCTAAACGATCGATCTGCCAGCCATCACCACTGCGACTATATAAAAATCTGTCATGTAACCGATGCTCGCCCCCCTGCCAAAACTCGATACTATCCGGTACCACTCGGTACCCGCCCCAAAATTTTGGTAGTGGTACTTCTCCTCGAGAAAATTTTGCTTTCATTTCCGCAAATTTCGACTCAAGTGCTTGTCTGGCAGAGATTTTACTGGATTGTTGTGACACCCAGGCGGCTATCTGACTGTCTTTCGGACGCGTCAGAAAGTACTTCAATACTTCAGCTGTAGATAAGGCTTCAGCTTTCCCTGTCACCGCTACTTGCCGCTCCAACGGATGCCAAGGGAACAACAAACTGATATGAGCATTTCCTGCTAGTTGTGTGGCTTTACGACTTTCAAGATTGGTGAAAAAAACAAAGCCATGCTCATCAAAACGTTTCAACAGCACAATCCGTTGAAAAGGTTGACCGCTGGCATCCACAGTGGCGACCACCATTGCCGTAGGATCTGTTAGCGGCGCATCTTTAGCCTGCTGCATCCATAATTCAAATTGCGCCATCGGTTCGGCCGCCAGATCGGCACGACGTAACCCACCCAGCGTATACTCGCGGCGAATATCACTTAAATCAGACATCGACATACTCCTCAGATAGCTTCCGGTAGCAGTTTTTCATGACAAAGCTGCTGATAATGACTGAAATGTAGCTGGTAACCATGTTCCAAGGCGATATTAGCGCTGCCAAGGCAAATGTGTGCCGGAAACCCGCACGTGGCGTGAGGGGCATTAAAGCGGATCACATCCCAACTCCCCGGATCCAGTACCCCGAGCAAGCGGGCAAAAATATCCAGTGGTTGCACCGCCAGATCCAAGTTGGTTTCAAAACTCACGTAAGAGCTGTTTTCCTGGGGCGTGACATGAATAGTGATATATTCGCGTCCGCGAATACCATTTACAGAATAACCAAAGGGCTCAAACAGAAAATCATCGAAACTGAATCCCGGCAGCATCTCCTCTAACGCCAATGTGACGCGCACGCCCGCTGTCGTCTGTTTATCGCTGCGCAGATATTCAGCCGCATCACCGCCGATATGGTACATCAATAGTTCGTTGGTAATGTCAGACGCCTCTGCCTGATACGGTTTATCTGTATAGAAAATGTAATGGTGGTGCGAATCAAGATGACCGATTCGAAACGCTTTACCACTGATTTTCTTACGCAACAGTTGCAGATCATCGGCAAAACTGCTGGCCTGCAGATGTGACAGGTACTCATTCTTCCGCTGATAGCTGAGGAAAGCTATCGCTGCCTCTCCCAACTGCTCAACAAAATGGGTTGCGGCATGTACCAATGTGGTAGTGCCGCAAGTCAGCATCAAAAAGCGGTTGTCCCAGACAAATAGACTGGACTCACTCAACAGGTAAGCATCGCAAAAATCGTTGCTCACCGATGACAGAATTTCCGCATGAGCCTTGGCAACCATTCCTTCCCAGAAGGGCCTGCCCAGTGCGCGCAGCGAAGGCGTAGCTGGCGTCACTATGACTTCAATTTTTTTTTCAGAACCTTCAAAAAACATCTTTTCTAACCTGATGCAGGCACGCAGGCCTGCTGTCATCCATCCTGCTTATGAGAAATCTTCTAGGTAGGTGTAACCTTTGATCCCCAATTGCAGCTCTTCCAGAATCGAAGCGCGCTCATCTTCGACAATATGAGTGTTGACCAGCTCTTCATAAGTGCGCATAAACGATACCGCATCCAAGTTTACATAACGTAAAACGTCCGCCACGGTATCACCGGCCAGCACAGTTTCAATATTGGGTAAACCATTTTCGTCTACACGAACCACTGCGGAGTTGGTATCGCCAAATAGATTGTGCAGATCGCCAAGGATCTCCTGATAAGCCCCCACCAAGAAAAAGCCTATCAAATAAGGGCTTTCTGCACTCCAGGCGGGAACTGGCAAGGTTGTTTCAATCCCTTGCCCATCCACGTATTGGTCAACGGTGCCATCTGAATCGCACGTAATATCCAGCATCACCGCCCTGCGTTCCGGCTGTTTATCCAGACCACTCAAAGGCAGTACTGGGAACACCTGGTCAATCCCCCAGGCATCGGGCAGCGATTGAAACAACGAAAAGTTAACGAAAAATTTGTCGGCTAGCTTTTCATTGAGTTCATCAATAATCGGCCGATGATAGCGATTTTTAGCACTCATCATGCCCTGTAATTCATGGCAGACACGCAGATTGGTCTGTTCCGCCCAAGCACGCTGTTGCAGCGTCAATTGCCCCAAGGCAAACAACGAATGTGCTTCAGCAAGGTCTGACTGGGTATCGTGGAAAATCTCAATCAGCGCTCTAGAATCGCCACGTTCACTAATCTCACACCAAGACTGCCACATGTTATGCAACAACTGCGGCGCTTCTTCATCTGGTGCGGTTATCACTTCAGGAGAATAGGCTTCAGTACCGATAACATCGGCAATCAATACCGCATGATGTGCTGTCAGATAACGACCGGACTCAGAGATAATCTGCGGCACTGGCTGTTCATATTCCTGACAGACGTCATTCAAGGCACTGACAATGTTGTTGGCATATTCGGTCAGGCCATAGTTCATGGAGTTATTACTCTGGCTGCGGGTACCATCGTAATCCACCGCCAGACCACCGCCGACGTCAAAGCAGTTGATGCCACAGCCCAGTTGTCGTAATTCGCAGTAGAAACGCGCCGCTTCACCTACGCCATGGCGAATATCACGGATATTGGCAATCTGCGATCCCAAGTGGAAATGCAGCAGTTGCAAGGAGTCAAGCATGTCGTTTTCCTGCAACTCATCGACCACTTTCAACACCTGTGCGGCTGACAAGCCAAACTTAGACTTTTCACCACCGCTGGCCTGCCACTTGCCTTTGCCCTGCGACGCCAACCGCGCCCGCAGACCAAGTCTGGGCTTCACCCCCAGTTCACGGGATTCACGCAGCACTATTTTCAGCTCGGACATTTTTTCCAGCACGATATACACTTTATGGCCGAGCTTCTCGCCTATCAGTGCTAGACGGATATATTCCTTGTCTTTATAGCCGTTACAGATGATCACTGAACTGGCTTTCTGCGCCATGGCCAGCACCGCCATCAGCTCTGGCTTACTGCCCGCTTCAAGACCAAGTTGCGGTACCGTTTTGCTGATCTGGCTGGCCAGGATCTCTTCTACCACGGCTTGTTGTTGGTTCACCTTGATGGGGTAAACCAATAAATAATCAGCACCATATTCATATCTGTCTATGGCATGGTTAAACGCCTGACACAAGCTGTCTACTCGATGGCATAAGATCTGTGGAAAACGCACCAGCACTGGCAAACTCACACCGGCTTTTACCATGTCCTTTGCCAATTCACTTAAACTGATACGGTTGCCACTGGCAGGATCAGGTGAAACGGTAACTTCGCCCTGATCATTCACACCGTAAAAACCCTGGCTCCAGTAAGCAACGTTGTAACCGTTGCGAGCATCATCAATGGACCAATCACTCATTCTATTATCAGCCTGTCAAAATGGGTTATCGGGTAACCGTCATTGCTGACGCCACCGCTTGTTCAACATAAGCAGGCAAGGCAAAACTCGCCTGATGCACTGCTGGTGTGTAGTAACGAGTGCTGATTGCCGCCCGTTGAAAACGCTCCTGCAACACCGCCAAGGGTAATTGGCGGGCGTTCTGATCATCTGTGGCCCAAGCAAACACCATACAGCCACCAACATAGGTGGGCACTGCTGCCTGATAAAACCAACAGTCTTGCACATATGAACTGATGCGCCGCACGGTATTTTGTACTTCATCCAATTGCATAAATGGCACACCATTTTGCGCCACAAAAATACCGTTAGCAGTAAGACAACGCTTACAGTTCTGATAAAACTCAGAGCTGAACAACACTTCACCGGGACCACATGGATCGGTGCAATCCGAAATAATCACATCAAACTGCTGTTGGCATTCACGCACAAACGCTAAGCCATCGGCAATCACTAACCGCACCCTAGGGTCGTCAAATGCCCCAGCAGAATGGTGCGGCAAATATTCCCGACACATCTCCACCACGGCACCGTCTATCTCAACCATGGTGATGTCCGTTAGTTGCCGATGTTTGACAACCTCTCTGAGCATGCCACCATCGCCGCCACCGATGATCAAAACCTTGCGGGCATGACCATGTGCCAGTATAGGGACATGCGTTAACATCTCATGGTAGACGAATTCATCCCGCTCTGTGGTTTGAATCACACCATTAAGCGCCATCACTCGTCCCATCTGACGATTTTCAAAAATGCTCAGATGCCACTGTGGCGTCTTTTGCTCATACAGCATGGCGTCAACTTCAAAATATTGACCGTAGGCGCTATGAAGTGTTTCTAAATATTGTGGTTTCCCTTGCATCTAATCTAATCCAGAACAACGGGTAAAACGGGACAAAGACACTTGCCCGGCCACTTCCCTAGGGGAATGCCGGGTAACTCAGGTCGCGATTAGCGCGACAGATCAATGGGAATTATTGGCCTCTTCGCGGCCAGAATTGATACGGATAAGCGTGAGGTGTTTCAGTCCCAGATCATCATAATTGAAACTGATCGGAAACAGGTTCTCTGGCACCTTACGAAAAGATGCGGCAAGTAAATGGTTGTGCATTAGCTAAAGACCCTCTTAACCCCGAGCCAGTATCAAGACCAAGCAACGGTTAATGACTCATAAACCATAAAACCCAACTACCCACGCTATGCATCAGCATGAATGGTTCATACCTGCAAAACGGCGCAATTAAACCCTGCTATGAGTGATAATGCAAGCAGGAATATCAGTTTATTGCATGGTTTTTGACACAGTAACAATTTGCCATAGCGGATTCAACCTTTAACATATTGAATTTCGATTTAAATTCATAGCGTTATACTATTTACTCATGAACGTACATCAAGCTTTTTTACGTGTCATCAGCGGCTTACCCGTTAACGCCGCCCCAGATTAACAATCCATCTAAGCATCTACCGCCAGCTTACGGTATAATCCGCCCGTTTATTGCCAACACGATGACAGAGATAATATGGCCGAACTAGGAAAACGTTGTACGCTGGAAGTAATTAAGCAAGTGGACTTTGGCGTTTATTTAAATGCTGGGGAACTCGGACAAGTGCTGCTTCCCAAAAAGTACGTTCCCAAAGAGTGTCAGCCGGGTGACCAGGTAGACGTTTTTCTGTATCTGGATTCTGATGACACACCGATTGCGACAACGCAAAAGCCATTGGCACAAGTGGGCGAGTTTGCCTACCTCAAAACCATCGCTACCGGCCGTTACGGAGCCTTCCTTGACTGGGGTTTAGATAAAGATCTGTTATTGCCGTTTGGTGAGCAGCGCAAGCCCGCAGAAGAAGGCCACAGTTATTTGGTCTATGTCCATCTGAATCGCGCAGATGAGCGCATCGTCGCTTCCGCTAAAATTGATAAATTTATCGATCAGTCGCCAGCGCGATATAAAGAGGGACAACAAGTCGAACTGATCATCGCTGGCACCTCAGATTTAGGGTATAAAGCCATCGTCAATAACCGCCATTTGGGCGTTATCTACCAGAATGAAGTTTTCCGAAAATTGCGCTTCGGGCAACGGCTACCAGGCTATATCAAACGAGTTCGCGCCGATAACAAACTGGATCTGACGCTGCAAAAAGGTGACCGACAAGAGCTGGACCAACAATCACAGCAGATCCTGCAAAAACTGCAACTGGCGGGAGGCTATCTACCCTTTGGCGATAAAACCGCACCGGAAGTGATTTATGCCGAGCTTGGTATGAGTAAAAAGGCCTTCAAAAAATCTATCGGTGGACTGTTCAAGGCCGGGAAACTGGCCATTGAGGATGATGGTATCCGCCTACTCTGAACGAACAACAAGGACACGCCATGACACTGGACAGTATTGAAACTCGCATTATTGGTTGCCTGCTGGAAAAAGAGGTTACCACTCCAGAACAGTATCCCCTGTCACTCAATGCCCTGACACTGGCCTGCAACCAGAAAACATCCCGCGACCCGGTGATGAATCTCAGTGACAGTGAAGTGCTGGATGGACTGATGCGCCTGCAGCAACAGCGATTAGTCACTGAGGAAAGCGGATTTGGCAGCAGGGTCAGTAAATATCGCCACCGTTTTTGTAATACCGAATTTTCCGATCTGCAGTTCCCAGCGCCACAAGTGGCCATTATCTGTCTGCTACTGCTGCGAGGGCCACAAACAGCGGGAGAGTTAAGAGCTAGGGCACAGCGACTTTATGAATTTCGCGATATTGACGAAGTGGAACACCATCTGCAGGCCTTGCTGGATAAATCGTTGCTGCAACAGCTACCACGGGAGGCTGGCAGACGTGAAGTCCGTTTTACCGAACTGTTCAGCAACGTTGCTGAAACCATACCGCAAGCGGTCAGCAGTGTTAGCAGTGGCGAACCGTTAGCGGCACGGGTTCAGCAGTTGGAACAGCAGGTGGCAGTGCTTGAACAGCTGGTCGCTGAGCTACAACAAGCCATACGCTGATTTATCACGCCGATCTTTAACACCAAAATTGCAGGGGATCCCATGGGGCTAACTTCTAAAAAAACACACCCAGGCAGCTGGCATAATATCCGGCAACTGGCGTTGTTTGAACTGCAACGCTTGTTGTTGCAACGCCGAGGACTACTGGCATTACTGACGTTTGCCTTATTATGGTTATTGTTTTTGGCTTATCCCATCAAAAGTGCCGCTGAACTAATGACAGATCCGAGTATGCGAGATCTAGCCGCCGCCATTGATAATAAAATACTAGCCCAATTGTTCAGTTGGCCTGTTGCTGAGTTGGCAGTGTATTGGGCCATATCCCTTTACCTGTTCCCGATGTTCTGCATCATGTTGGCCGCAGGCCAATTTGCCGCAGACA
Source organism: Shewanella fodinae (assembly GCF_014651955.1). Lineage (GTDB taxonomy): Bacteria > Pseudomonadota > Gammaproteobacteria > Enterobacterales > Shewanellaceae > Shewanella > Shewanella fodinae. The sequence goes on from NZ_BMXW01000001.1 coordinate 89,106, forward strand.
AGCAACGCGGAACCTTACGTTTTCTGACACTGCATTGCGGTCGTGAGGCATTATTTTTCGGCCGTTTTCTGGGCATGATGCTGATCCAGCTGTTGTTGCTGATACTGACCGTTGCCGCCACCATAGCGCTGGCAATGATAAGAGAGCCCTCCCTTAGCGGTGTGGCGATTACCGATGCCTTCTGGATCACCCTTAATCTGTTGATTGTGCTATTGCCCTATACGGCGTTGATGTCGGTGCTGTCACTGGTGGCAACCTCTAACCGACAGGCCACCATTTATGCGGTGTTATTCTTTACCGTGTCGGCCATTTTACTGCCGCTGTTGGATTATGCCCTGCCACTGCTGGGATTCCTGAATTATCTAGTCCCCGGCATGCAAACCGATGGTTTGCTCGCCATCAGTCCCAAAGCGGCGCTCAGCAGCGCCCCGTTGCCAATTATCCAAAGTATTGCCTATCTGGCGCTGGGACTTCAGCTAATCAAACGGGGTGATCTATGAATCTGTTGCGATGCCATGGTTTGAGTAAACGTTACGGCAATAAGCTGGCGCTTGATAATGTCGATCTGACCCTAGAAACTGGCAGCCCAATCGCGCTGGTAGGGCCTAACGGTGCAGGTAAAACAACACTGTTGAGTCTGATGCTGGGGTTTATTAAACCCAGTGCTGGTGATATCAAAGTGTTGGGTAAGCAACCAGGCAGCGCAGCGTTGCTGGGCAAAGTGGCCGCATTACCCCAAGACGCCGCATTAGATCCAGATTTCAGTCTGCTAACCCAGTTGGCGTTATATGCACGCCTGCATGGTTTTAACGGCAAAGCGGCAGAAAACGAAGCATTGCGGGTGCTGGCGTTGGTAGGATTAGTCGATGCTGCGCGTTCATTACCCAAAGCGTTGAGCCACGGTATGGGCAAGCGCGCCGCCATTGCGCAAGCGCTGATCGGCGCGCCCAAACTGGTATTGCTGGACGAGCCCACTGCCGGACTGGACCCTGTCAACGCGCGCAACATCCGTGACCTAGTGAGTAACCTGGCCGCTGATATTACTTTTCTCATCAGCTCTCATAACCTTGAAGAACTGGAAAAACTCTGTGGCAAGGTGTTGTATCTGGACCACGGCAAACTCAGCCAAGCTGTTGATTTGACGACCCAAGATAGCCAGACCTATCTCACATTGCAGATGCAATCTTGCGACATGGCGGCACTGCAAACACAATTACAAGGTTTGCCGGGGATTGAAGCGATTCAACCAAGTGGCAAACATACGCTGATACTTAAGTATCAACCAGTGCTCGGTGAACAGTTGGACATTCAACTGCTGCAGTTACTGCATCAGCAGCAGTTGCAGTATCGAATGTTAATAAAAGGCAGAACGCTAGAAGATCAGCTGTTTTCCTGAGGTTTTATTGGCTGTCTGGTCGCCGCTCGTCGGCGACTTCAGCCTCTTCGGCCAACAGTGCCATTGGTACACGAGAAGACGACATAGGCGCACAGGCTACCGGAGCCAATCCAGCTTCATCTAACAGAGAATCCGACCGCTCGCGTCCGGCGGCAGTCACTTGGGTCACCAGTCGATAGGCCGTCACAACCCCCAGGACCGCAAATAGCACAGATCCCAAAGCTTGGCCGACCAACACGCCATAAACCCCGCCCATTTGTCCACCTAACCAGACAAATGGCATAGTACCAATGGTAGCTTTACCGATATTAAAGAAGGTGGAGTATTTGGCTTTTCCCAGATTATTAAATGAAGCATTAGCGATAAACAGCGCGCCATTAAACAGGAAAAATACTGCCATAAACTCACAGAAGAAATGGATCAGTTCCGCTGCCTGCCCTTGCATGGCAAACACGGTGACTATCCAGTCTTTAAGTAGTAATAACAACAAAGACATACAGACCACGTAACAAGTGCAAAACTGCAATGCCCGGGTGAGACTCTCCCGCAAACGCTCATATGCACAAGCACCATAATTTTGGCCAACAATTGGCCCGATGGCACCGCTGAGCGCAAAAATCATCCCAAACGTCACCGGGATCAGTCGGCCAATTACCGCCCAGCCGGCCACATAACTATCGCCGAAATCCGCCACGGCGCGAGTCACAAAGGCATTACCGATGGGAGTTGCCACATTAGTCAGCATTGCTGGCCCCGCAATGGCAAAGATAACCGGTAAATCCTGCCGTAATGCCTGCCACTGAAAACCACCCCATAACTGATGTTTCACAAAGACCCCGCGAGCCGCGATCAACAATGCCGTCAACCGCGCCAATACCGAAGCCATTGCTGCCCCTTCAATACCTAAACCCAACACAAAGATAAATAAGGGATCCAACGCCGCATTGACTGCACCACCCGCAAGTGTCGACCACATCGACAATTTGGCATCACCTACTGCGCGCAAAGCACCGCCCAACGCCATTGCCAGACAGATTATCGGCAACGAAGGGACTAGAATGTGCAGATAACTGGTCGCCAACTCAGCAGTACGACCAGAGGCACCCACCAGTGACAACAACTCTGGAATAAACGCGGTCACCAAAGCCGAAGTCAACACCGCCACAACAAAAGTGACCGTGGCGGCGTTTATCAAAAGTCGCTTCGCCTTTGCTATTTCCCTTGCACCAATTGCACGAGATACCAAGGCTCCAAGGGCAATTGACAATCCAATACCAATAGAGGTGGTGAAAAATGAAATCGTGCCAGCATAACCAACAGCGGCAGCCAACTCCTGTTCCCCCAACATGCTCAGAAAAAACATGTCCAGCAGATCGACTAAGAACAGTGCCGACACACCGATAGCGGCAGTAGAACTCATCACCAGAATATGTTTGAGGATGCTACCTTCAACAAACTTCGCATGACTTGCTGTAGCAGAGATGTTACTCACGAGACTCCTTTTCCGGCGATAGCGCGGCTTCCAGTTCGCTACCACAACGGCTGCAGTATTTGGCCTGATGTTCATGACCGGTTTTGAGGCAGTTGGCACAACGGCGCAAGTCGCGTACGCGCCCCATCTCTTGGCCAATTTCTGCGGTCAGAATACCGGTGGGGATGGCAATAATGGAATAACCCAGCAACATAGTAAAGGCGGCAATGGTCTGCCCCAGCCCGGTTTTTGGGGTAATATCACCATAACCTACAGTAGTAATGGTGACTATGGTCCAGTACACCGATTTAGGGATAGAACTGAACCCGTTCTCCGGCCCTTCTACGACATACATCACCGCCCCTAGCACCATGATGATCAGGCTGACGGAGAAGAAAAAAATGAAAACTTTACGGCTTGACAGCAACATAGCGCGCAACAGCATATTACCTTCGCTAAGGTAACGCAGCAGCTTCAGCACCCGAAAAATGCGGAACAGTCGCAACACCCGAATCACCAAGGTGAGATTAGCACCTGGCACAAACAGCGCCAGATAGCTGGGCAAGACGCTGAGCAAATCCACCAATCCGTAGAAACTACGGGCATACTTCCAGGAATTCGTAGAGCTGTATAAACGTAACCCATATTCCACCGTAAACACCACGGTAAAAAACCATTCGAGACCAAGAATTAAACTGCCAAAACGCTGATTTACCGATTGCACCGTATTCAAAAATACCAACGCCACACTGCAAATGATGCAGACGATTAAGGCGATATCAAATGTTCGTCCTGCAACCGTATCAGTGCCAAAAATAATCGTGCGCAACCGCTGCTGCAGTGGTGAATCATGCTGCTGTTGATGCTTTGTCATGCGTTTTATTTCCTGGGTTAGCATGCTGAGTTGGCCTGCGGATCATACATTCTTCAGCGAGTGCTTCAATAGCAGATAACTTTTCGGTTATGATGCCGTCATTATCTGGCGTCAATCCACAATAACAAGAAAGTCCATGTTCAAGTGTACACACCTGCTATTAATCGCAACACTCAGTTTGCTGAGCCAACCGCTGTTAGCACAGCCTCAAGTTGACTTAGTCGTTGTTAAGAAATCACTGTCACAGTTACGGTTGATGAGCAACGGAAAAATCCTACACGAATACCATATTGCCATGGGGGACATGCCTCGGGGCCACAAGTTGAAAGAAGGCGACCAACGCACACCTGAAGGCCGCTATGTCCTCGATTACAAGAAGCCCAACAGTACCTATTATCGCGCTATCCATATCTCTTATCCCAACGATGAAGATATTTTCCGGGCGCGGGCACTGGGTATTAATCCCGGCGGGCAAATTATGATCCACGGACAGAATCCGCATACCGATTTGCCTCCAGAAGAAGCACAACAGTACAACTGGACCAATGGCTGTATCGCTGTCACCAATAAAGAAATGGACGAAATTTGGAAGTTGGTGGAACCCGGAACCCCCATCGAGATTTGGCCATGAGTCAGGTGGTCGACTACCAGACGCTAATGGCATCGTTTGCCGACTTCGCCGCCAGGATGCAAAAGTTTGTGCATCGGCTGGGCTTGCAGGTGCTGCCCCAATGCGATCATGCCGCTATACGGGTTAACAGCAGGCAATTGGCCGACAAGTTGCAACAGCAGTTTTTAATTGACGGCGAGCTCTTGTCCGATAAACAGATCAACGGCCGCCCAATACTGATTATTAAACTGCCGCAAGCACTGCGTTTGGAGCAATACCGCATTCCCTGTATCGAATTGCCCTACCCCAAGGATAAGCATTATGACAGTGAGGGTTGGGAACATATTGAATTAGTGCTGCCGTGTGAAGCCACCGACTGTGCGCAGTTACGCCAAGCACTGCTGAACAGAATACCGACGCTCGCCACAGTCTTCGACGGTGATGACGCTATCAGTATCAAATACAGCAGTCCGGCAGGAGCGGATGAACGTTTGCCTAATCCTACAATTGCTTTTTACTGTGAAGAATTGTGCATCAAAGTGCACCCACACAGCATCGAAACCATTATTGCTAGTGAAGCGACATAATCATAAAGAAGCCCGGAAATATCCGGGCTTTTTCCAAATAACACGCAAACGGTTAATCCAGCACTCTAAGATTGTCTACGACATTTTTGACATCATCAGTATTACGGGCAATATTCAACGCGAGATCTTTTTCAGCCGATGAGTGCAGCTCACCATCTAGCGAAACGACGCCATTTTCTGTCGTGACATTAATAGCAGTGCCGCTCACTTCCGGCTCAAACAACAACCGTGTTTTCACCACAGTGGTGATTTTAGTATCGGTGAGCACCTGCGAGGCATCATCCGCATTATCGCCATTTTTGGTTGGCGAAGCTGGCATGACCGTCAGTTTGTTATCAACCGATTTCACACCTTCCAGACCTTCAACCAACTCGCCGGCTAAGGCTTTATCAACATCACTGTCAACTTCGCCGGTCAACGTGACTTTGCCCTGATGTACATCGGTGTTAATGTCAAAATTGTTGAGATTGGTGTTCAGTAACAATACGCTTTCTGCTTTACCATCAATCCAAGCATCATGGGCCTCATTCTTCCAAGTCTGGGCGTAGCTGTAAGCCGGGATCAGTAAACCCAGGGCAACAGTGGCAGATATCAGCTTGTTATTCATAACGACCTCCTTCTTGTGATTGAAAACCGAGTTTTTGTGCCAAATTTTCAAATGGTGATTGGCGCAACGGACAAAAGCCCGGGTAACTCGTTTGTCGTTTTAGCTAATACCAGAATGATGCCAACTTTACTAAATTCATTTATTTCATATAGTTATAATGAAAATCACATCTACAGCATGCGATGCTAATCGCCATTAAGGTAAAATATTCACGCCCGCATGTAACTTTTACTGCATCAACCGTTGCTAAGCCCCCTGCTCATTGCCGGGAAAAACACTATCGAGACTTAACTGTCGCGCCGCGGCCATATCCGCCAGCAGCACGGATACAGATTCTGACTCGCAATAGGCAACACTGCGGCGATGCCAACTCGCAACATTTTGCTCCAACTGCCACAGTGCCAAACGGAAAGCATGACTACTGGGTGGTGGCATCGACAGTGGCTGCTGTTTTAATGCCCGATAACGATGTGCGAGCAGTGGCGGGATCCAAACCAATGCATGTTGCAACGATGGCCAACGACGCCCTTGTTGCTCTGCCAATCCGGTAAAACGCAACAGACTCCCGGCAATTCCGGAATGTAGTCGTTGTAAGCGTGTCAACGTCCGACGCAAACGGTAGCTATCGGTCAACTGCAACCAACGTTGCCGCAACGGCAATGGGTCCAATTCTAGCCGCAGATTGAGGTATAACAACGCAACATCGGTGTTGCTGAAATGCTGGCAATTGCCATCATGTGTAAGCAGGCTCAACTCAGAGTGCTGATGAGTCACATTTCGCATCATCATCTCCTGTTAGTTCATCATAAGACAGCATCATCCTGCACAAAACTATACAAACACCGTACCAAGCAGCCGTACGGCAAGGCTGAACATAGCCTTGCTTAGACTCAGATTGTCATTGTTCACACGCAATATCTGTCTTAAAGTGGCATAACACTGTTGCAGGAAGCTTCTATGTCTCGTCCCAAAATCTTTATCCATATCAAAGACAAAAACCTATTACAGCAATTGTCTGACTTGCCACAGCTACAACAGTGTGAGTGGGTTATCCCTTCAAGCGACTGGCTAGAGACACTGCAGCAAGCAGATGCCGATCTGGTACTGTTACAATCAAGCGCAGTGATCAACAGCGAAGTACAACAGCTCAGCATCAGCAACCTATTACTCCAGCAAGAGTGGCTGTTTTTCAGCGATGGTGCACCAGATCCAGCATTGGATCAGCTCATTCATAAAAGTGCGGGCTATCACTTTCGTCCACCAATCGATGACAAACTGCTGGCAGACGTGTTGGATGATTTTCTAGCAGACTATGCGCAACAGCAGCAACAAACTGCACTGAAGGCACGTTGCGCTACTAGCAGCGCATTGGATCAATTTGGGTTATTGGTGGGCTCATCCCGCGCCATGCACAAGCTGTATCGTACGCTGAGAAAAGTCGCCAACAGCGAGGCCCAGGTATTGATCATGGGCGAAAGCGGCACCGGCAAGGAACTGGTGGCTAACACCCTGCATCTTGCCAGCAATCGCAATCAGGGGCCGTTTGTGGCGATCAATTGTGGCGCACTCAGCCCAGAGTTAGTTGACAGTGAGTTATTTGGCCACATCAAAGGTGCCTTTACCGGAGCGGTCAAAGATCATAAAGGCGTATTTGAACAAGCTGAGGGTGGCACGCTGTTTCTGGATGAGATCACTGAAATGCCGCTGCCCCATCAGGTGAAACTATTGCGAGTGCTGGAAAATCGAGAATATCGCCCAGTAGGCAGTCAACAGTTAAAAACCGCCAATGTCAGGATCATTGCCGCGACCAACCGCGACCCGCAGCAAGCTATTGCCGCAGAGTTGTTTCGGGAGGATCTATATTTTCGCTTGGCGCAATTCCCGTTACTGGTGCCGCCATTACGCGAACGTGAACAGGACATCATCGGCCTAGCGCAACATTTTCTAGCATATCGCAATGCGGCAGAAAATACTCAAGTGGCCATTGCCGACGACGCTCTAGCCAAAATCGCAGCGCACAACTGGCCTGGCAATGTCCGAGAATTAAAATACACCGTTGAACGTGCTTATATTCTTGCCGATGAAGTGATACTGCCTCAGCATATACAACTCGCTGAAAACATTTCGCTTGCAGAGGCGCCGCTGGATGCCAGTATCGATAATATCCCGGCGGGGATACCCTTGGAAACGTTGACCCGGGCCGCGATAGAAGCCACATTGGCAGAGAATAATGGCAACCGTACAGCCACTGCAGCGCAATTGGGGATTAGTATTAAAACGTTGTACAATAAATTAGAAAAATATCAATAAGATCAAAATGAAAGCACTTAGTTTTAGCTAATTTTCACACATTCCTCTGCCCTCCCTATCTACGACTTTGGTGTAATTACGTTATAAAAAAACTTGCATAGCGTCAGCCATCCGCTAATCTGTACACAATCCATTAGATTTTTCTTATGGATAAGTCATCCAGCCCTGTCGCTCACATCTCAGGGCCTATAAAAAAGAGAGGAAAAGAATGACCAAAGTCGTGGTAATAGGTGCCGGACTCGGGGGCGTGTCTGCAGCATTTGAACTGAAACAACGGTTACCCGCTGACAGTGAAGTGATGGTGATTAATGAACGGCCTGATTTTCAGTTTGTACCCTCGAACCCCTGGGTTGCCCTAGGTGAACGCAAGACCAAAGATATCTGCCTGCCGCTGGATACTTATCTGAGCAAACGGAAAATTGCGTTTTCTGCTGCTGGCGTCAGTGCCATTGATCCCGACAACAAATTGTTAACACTCGGTGATGGGACGCAGCAATCCTATGACTACTTAGTTATATGTACGGGTCCTAAGCTGAACTTCGATGCAATCCCAGGCAGTGGTCCCCACAATTTCACCCAATCTATCTGTACCGCAGAACATGCTGAAAAAGCCTTTGAGGCCTATCAGCAACTGCAACAATCACCTGGTCCGGTGATTGTTGGTGCATTTCAAGGTGCCAGTTGCTTTGGCCCCGCCTACGAATATCTCTTCTCACTGGACAGCGCTCTACGTGCGGCCAAAATCCGCCAGAAAGTGCCGTTACTGTTTGTGACTAGCGAACCTTATATTGGTCACATGGGATTAGGTGGTGTTGGCGATTCAAAAGGTCTGATGGAACACGAATGCCGCAAACGCGATATCAAATGGATCTGCAATGCCAAAACCGTCAAGGTGGATGATGGTGTTATGCATGTAGAAGAGCTCAATCGCAAAGGTGAAGTCGAATTTACGCATGAGCTACCATTCAAAATGTCGATGATGCTACCGCCATTCAAAGGCAGCCCAGCGATTGCTGCGGTTCCTAAGCTCTGTAACGATAAGGGCTTTGTTCTGACCGATACCTACCAGCGTTCAGTGGCTTATCCCGACATCTATGCCGCAGGTGTGTGTGTCGCGCTGCCACCGATGGAAGCCACCCCAGTACCGGTCGGCGTTCCCAAGACCGGTTTTATGATCGAATCCATGACCACCGCCATCGTTGACAACATGTTGTCGGCCATCAAGGGCGAAGCGCCTAAGACGATCCCAACACTCAATGCCATCTGTCTGGCGGATATGGGCGATAAAGGTGCGGCATTTGTGGCCCTACCACAAAACCCACCACGCAATGCTAACTGGACTTCCATGGGGAAATGGGTCCATCTGGCAAAAATAGCTTTTGAAAAATACTTTATGTACAAGGTTCGTCGCGGCACCAGTGAACCCATATATGAAAAATATGTATTAGGCGCTGTGGGCATCCATCGTACTGAAAAAGGTGATGACTAACCTTGTAAGTGAGCCTTGGTTAATCTTCTGTAGCCGAAGGTAACAACACATTTAGCGATGCGGGCCGTACCTGAATATTTAAGGTACGGCCGCGGAAATACTCACCATCGATGACATAATCCATACGTTTAGCCGATGAAATCTTGATTTTGGCGACTTTTTGATGATGTGCGTTAATCTCCAGCGACTGTTTGGTTAAGCCGTTCACCGTCAGTTCCGCAATGGTCAGCAGCGATTCGCCCAGCCCATCCGTCGGCGTCAACCAGGTGACATCCAATAAACCATCACACAGATCCGTATGACCTGCCCCCTGAGCTAGAATGGTGGTTACAGGGGCACTGTTTGCCACTGTAACCGAGCCAGTATGCAGCGTAAATGGCGCAGATTTGTCCAGACGAACGTTCAATGACATCTCTCGATTTTGACTAAATGCCTGCCAGAAGCCCTGTAAGTAGGCCAGTTCACCTAACGCATTTTTACGTTCACGGTTAGCCGTTTTAATCATTTGCGCCTCAAACCCTACCCCGACCAACAGCAATACTGGACGTCCATTACATCGGGCAGTATCAATTCGCTGTTGTTCGCCGTTGATGATAGCCTCTAACGCAGTGCCAAGTGGCTCCAACTTGGCGCCTAAGCCCCACAGCACCTGACTGAGCGCATTTGTGGTTCCAAGCGGAATAATGCCTAAAGGTAAATCTGTACCAATAACCGCCGAGGCCACCTCATTCACCGTGCCATCGCCGCCTCCGGCGACCAAAATGTCTGCACCGCTTCGAATCGCTTTACGTGCCAGTGCGGCGGCGGGCCGCTGCGGTGTCGTTTCCAGCACCTGCACCTCATAATATTGCTGTAAGCGCTGACAAATTTCCTCACGATATTTAGGCCACTTGCCACCGCCAGAAACCGGGTTAACGATTAACCACAACCGATGCTTTAACGACAGTTCTTGCGATTGCCAAAGCCGCTTTAAAAATTTAAGTTGCCGTCGATTTAAACGAATGCTGGTACGATGTTGGCGAATATCAGTCAGCACCTGCGTCACCGAATCAAACGATTCCCGACACAATAACCACGCCGCAACCATCAACACTGAACGCCCTCGCCCTAGCGCACAATGCACCAACAATTTGCGACCATGACGTTGCTGTCGCGACATCCATTGCAGCGCTCGCCGCATGGCGACTTTAGATGGTATTGAGTGATCCAGTACCGGTAGATTCAGGTAGTTAATTCCAGCCTGTTGCAAATCGGCCACCGCAATCGCATCAAATTCAGAGGTAACATCCAGTATTGCGCCAATTTGCAATCGTTGTAATTCGTCAATATCAACACTAAACAGACGACTCCCTAAATAGAGATCATCACGGATTTTACTGAAGCGTGGCACGGTGTCATAACGTCGAAATAAGGCATTAAAACTGCCAACAAACCAGAGAAAAGGCAGTAATACCCAACGCATCAGCATAGATAACTGTCCGTTGCTTCGTTTGCGAAAAATACCCGGACGGTTAACAGCGTAGGCACTGGCGACTAATGTGAATGCCAGCGCTATCCAGCATAGCGGTAGCCACAGCCACCACCACGAAGACGGTAACAACCACATTAGGAATACCGCCGACAAGGCGATCAGTATGTACAGTGCACTTAACGGCATATAGCTCCCTGCGCTTATCCGTTCAGGCTCAGACCAACCTGATATTATTGAACAGTTTTTTTCAGTACTTTATCCATGCTAGGGACGACTGTTGCAGCATCAAGACGCATCTGATACCAGTTAATGCGCCAGTCTAAATGGGGGCCACTGGCACGACCGGTAGCACCGACTTCCGCCACCGCTTGTCCCTGTTTAACTCTATCCCCCGGCTGCAGGTAGAGTTTGCTCAGGTGTAGAAATGTCGAACTGACACCATAACCATGATCGATGATGACCGTGCCACCAGAATAGAACATATCTGGCACCGCCAAAGTGATAACGCCATCAGCAGGGGCGACCACCACTGTGCCAGTTTTAGCCGCCACATCCACACCATAATGGGGATTTCCTGGCTTGCCGTTATAAACCCGTTGGCTACCATAAACGCCGGAAATTCTGCCCGTTAGCGGCCAAATAAAGTCTTCTGCAAAGCCAGATTCGTCTGAAGATATCGCTCTGGCCTGTTTCACCATCGCGCTATCTTTGGCTGCTCTAGCAACATCCTGAGGATCTGGCTGCATGATTTTTTGACTGATGCCGTTCACCTTGGCAATACGATACTGGCGCTCAGCAATTTTAAGCTCACGGGTCTCTGAGCGACCATCGGGATATGACATAGTCAAGGTATGCTGCAATGGGGCTTCCCGCTCAAAACCAAAAGCAAAATCCCCTTGGGAATTGACCTTTAACGGCTCACCATTCAGCAATACTTTCGTTCCCGGGGTTACATGACCGCGCAGCAGTGCGCCTTGTTCGAGTGTGCCTTTAAGCTGTATTCCATCCTTAAGTGCGGTTGCGGCCAGTCCCCACTGTGGGCTACTGACCCACAATAAACTGGCCAATAAAGCGTACGACTTGGTAAACGACATAAACGACGCGAGTGCCTCCAACCTCAAAGGGTTACAATAACTGACCAGCTACGGCGATGGCGCCTTTTCCTATCCCTTCAAACGCCATCACCCGATAGCGACGGCCCGGCATTTTTGCCGCCAGGGTATCTGCCATAAATTGTGCTAATAGCTCTATGGTAGTGTCATCTGGTAGCAGATCACAACAACCTTTAGGCATTGCCAATTGAAACTCACCTTGGGGCGCGGTGTAACGAAAGCCGTAGTGACTGTCATCGCTGATACGGCATTGGGGAGACATAGTCAGTTGGGTAACAGGGACTCTGTCAGCTTCGCTCCCCAGATAGACATCTTGCCAGCGTTCAGCCCAGTATCGATCCCACTCAGGTGCAGCCACACCATTTTCAAACACGTTAACCGGACTACGATGTCCATGAGCAATTCGCTGACAGTTACCATCATGTTTTTTCAATCCATGACTGTAGTGGTAGAAAGGTCCATCAAGCAGCTCATTGCGCAGTGTCAGGCTGATGTTGTCGACGTTGTCTGGCAACGCATCCCGCAACGCGTTGATGAGAAAATCGGTCACACTATCAAAATCAATAAGTTCACAGGGTACCAACGCAAACGCCTGTGCTGGACAACCTAAATGAATCGACCCTTTACGGCTGGCAAAGTCAATCCACACCGTATCGCTTTGTTGCTGCCAACGCAGGTCGCCGCAGGCCGTTGGCACCAGCAAACGATGATCCGCCACATCATCAATAACGCGCTTGACGGTGCGTTTAACTTTGCCAAAATCCAGCACCATGTTTTGCTGATCCAGCCCGCCGTCCAACAGCACATCAACAATCCAGCTTTCCCCTACCATGCCCCGAAACGGACACAGATAGGAAAAATCGATCACCGTCAAATCCTTTACAAACAGTTGCATGTTTTCTCCTGGGCAGAAATACAGTCCACCCTGATTTCATCGACATTGAATAAAACAGATGCCAACACCAGCCCATTGGTTAGTGACATTTTTTTGTGCTGCTTTTTCAAAGAGCCACAGCATTTCAATTTATATTCCGTTATTATACCTGTGTCACTGACAAACTTAAGAATACGTAAGACAGGTACCCTATGAAAACCCTTATATGCAACGCGCAACTGGTGAATGAAGGTGTCATCACCAGCCAGGATCTGTTGATTGAAGATGGTCGGATCAGCAAGATCGCCGCACAAATCACGGCTCCAGCGGGCGCGACGGTTGTCGATGCGACAGGCAAATATCTGTTGCCTGGCATGATTGATGACCAAGTGCATTTTCGTGAACCCGGATTTCCTAACAAAGGCACTATCGCGAGTGAATCACGTGCAGCTGTGGCTGGCGGGATCACCAGTTTTATGGAAATGCCCAATGTCAATCCGCAGACCACCAATCTTCAAGCACTGGAAGACAAATATACCCGAGCCTCCCAAAGCTCCTTGGCAAACTTTGCGTTCTATCTTGGTGCCACCAATAACAACCTCGAAGAGATCAAACGCCTCGACCCCAATCAGGCCTGCGGTGTGAAAATTTTCATGGGAGCGTCTACCGGCAACATGTTGGTAGACAATCAAGCAACGTTGGAAGGTATTTTTGCCAATTCGCCGGTGGTGATTGCCACTCACTGTGAAGACAGCCCAACGATCGCCATTAACGAAGAGAAAATGCGGCAGCAATATGGTGAACACGTCCCTGTTTCGCTGCACGGCGAAATCCGTTCGCGCGAGGCCTGTTTAAAGTCGTCCCAACTGGCGACAGATCTGGCAATTCGCAATAAAGCCAGATTACATGTGCTGCACCTGACAACCGCTGACGAACTGCACCTATTCCTGCCCGCGAAAAAACTGGCGGACCTAAAAGGGGCTAACATCACTGCCGAGGTCTGCGTACATCACCTGTTCTTTAATGACAGCGATTACGAGCGGTTGGGTAGCCAGATTAAATGTAATCCGGCCATCAAAACTCGTGCTGATCAGTTAGCGTTACAGCAAGCGGTTAATGATGACATTCTCGATATCATTGCCACTGACCACGCGCCACACACTTGGGAAGAAAAACAGGCCGACAGCTATTTTAAGATGCCGTCGGGTTTGCCATTGGTGCAACATGCTCTGCTGAGTCTGCTAGATTTGCACGCGCAGGGGATTTTCTCACTGGAAAAAATTGTCCAAAAAACCAGCCATGCCGTTGCCGAGCGTTTTGAACTGAAAGATCGTGGTTACTTGCGTGAAGGCTATGTTGCCGATTTGGCCTTGGTCGATCTTGGCTCGCCGTTTACGGTAACCAAAGAAAATACCCGCTATCACTGTGGCTGGACCCCGTTTATGGGGCATCAGTTTGCAGCCAGTATTGCGGGAACCTGGGTTAATGGCATCCATAAATTTGATGGTAATCGCTTTATTGATAACACCGTAGGTGAACGCCTGCAATTTAACCGCAGCCGCTGATTTTCCGCCTCAACTAAAAAAACAGGCACATCAAAGTGCCTGTTTTTTTAGGTTACGATTAATTACTTTTCAAGCGGCGGTCTAACTGGTCTTTGAGATTGGCCGGAACACCTTTAATCACAATAGTATCTGAGATAGGGTCATAGATCACCCGTTCACCAAGATGTGTACTGTCAAAACTCAAAGACACGCCGCCGCCAGTGCCGGAAAACTTCTTCAGTTGTCGCAGCGTAGATTTATCGGCGGGGAAATTGTCTTCCAAGTCATATTCGCCCTGTTTAGCAAAGTCATAGAATGACTCCATCCCTGATTCCGCCAATTCATCGGCTAAGTCCTTCAGTTGCACATCGATGCCAGTTTCAACCTGTTCTTGGCAATATTCGAACACCCGGTTGCGGCATTGCTGGCGTTCATCTTTGGTTAAATCGCCTTCCGCAACATAATCTTCTACCACCTGCATCAACTGCTTACTTTGCTGTTTGGCATTGACGCCTTCAACACATCCCATAAAATCGAGGAAAAAATCCGCCACTTTACGGCCAGCTCGGCCACGCACGAAAGAGATATACTTGCGGGATTCGCTATCGCGTTGCCACTCGGTAAGATCGATGCGGGCAGCCAACTGCAAGTTGGTAAGATCCAGATGATCATTCTGCGTCAGTTCCATATCGTCCAGCACCGTCATGGAAGACTTGGCATTCAATAACGCTACAAACAGGTAATCTGTTGCCATATGTTGGTACAGCGCTAACAACAGGAAGCCGCCCTGGCTAAAATCGTACTTTGACAACTCTTCTTGCAGCAGCTTGCCAGCAGCAGCAGAGAGCTCAACAAAACCTAACGCATTTTCAAGATAAGACTGCAAGGCATTTTTAAATGCCGGATTGGCTTCGCCATCGTCACCATGAACCCCAAAAAAACCAAATCCCTTACCGGCTTTTGATGAGTAAGTCTGGTGTAATTCTTCCACCATTGCTTCCACAGCTGCGCCGTTAAGCAACGGTTGTGGCCGTAAACGGCAACCTAACTTACCTTCACTGTTCAAAGTGATAGCGTGAATAATCGCTTGTTCAACGTGAATACTCATAGGGCTTCGTAGTGCTACTCTGTGGTAAATCCGGTATTATATGCCGCTATTCTAGTCACGAGTGAAAATTTTTTGATATGCCGATTCAATCCAAATACAGCAACGCCGAAGTTGAAACCCTGATTACTGAACTGTTGAACGTGCTGGAAAAACACCAGGCCCCGACCGATCTGAGTCTGATGGCCTTAGGTAATACGGTTTCTTACCTGCTGACAACAAAGGTCAGTAAAGAGTCCAGAGAGGCACTAGCCGAGCAATTTGCTAAAGCGCTGACACAATCGCTGCGCTAACTGGCGCTAATTACTGGTATCTTTTACCGAAAAAACCGTAAGATACACAAGCAACTCGAAATACGCGGAAGCTGAATGGTGGAGCAAATAAAACAACGAGGAAGAGACAGAGTGTCGCGCCTGATCAACTGGGGGCACTGGTTTGCTTTTTTCAATGGCATTCTGGCCATGCTGATCGGTATTCGCTACCTGCAATCACCAGGGCTACCGGACTCGCTGATCGGTTGGGGTTACCTCACGGTCAGCACTATTGGTCATTTCAGCTTCCTGTCGTTTATTGTGTACTTGGTGTTGTTGTTCCCAATCACACTGCTATTACCTTATTCCCGTATTTTGCGTGGTTATGCCGCCATTATTGCTTGTATCGGTTTATGTACCTTGCTTTACGATACGGTGGTCTATCAAGACTACGGCATGCACCTCACCCCTTTTGCCTTTGATCTGGCGTGGGCTGACCTGAATGGGTTAATGCAGGGGCCGTCATTTATCATCATACCGGTGGTCATACTGACCATAGAATTAGTGGCCGCCAATTGGCTATGGAAGCGTATTGAACGCATTCAACGCCGCAATTTGGGCAATAAATTAGTTGTTTTTATTGGCATCTGTTTTGTGAGCAGTCATCTAGTACATATATGGGCCGATGCGGCAGATGTGACCGAAATTACCCGATTTGACGATACCTATCCTATTTCCTACCCTGCGACAGCCAAGACCTTTATGGAAAACCATGGCATTGATGGCAGTAATAACCCAGATATCAAAGTCGAACGCAGCCTCCGCTATCCTCAAGCGCCATTACAATGTCATGCAGATGCACAGCCAAATGTCTTACTGATAACCGTTGATAGTTTTCGGGCTGATCTGGTCGATAGTCAAACCATGCCATTTCTGCAGCATTACAGTCAGCAAAACCAGTTATTCACCCATCATCTGAGTGGAGGAAACCAGTACAGTAGCGGCATGTTTTCGCTACTTTACGGATTACAGGGTAGCTATATGGATGCAGTGGACCTTAATTACACCGCACCGTTGCTAACTCAAACGCTGAAACAACAGGGGTATCAACTTGGGCTGTTCACTACCGATGATGGTGTAAATGAAGCCAAGCCCAAAGCAATTTTCAAGGATTTCGCACCAGTATTGGCTTCAGAAAAAGGCGGCAGTGCATTGAGTGATATTGCCAGCGTTGATGCTTTTCAGCAGTGGCGCCATCAACAGCGTGGGCCGTGGTTTGCCTTACTAAATCTTAAATCTCCTGAAGATTATGATACGCCAGTTGGCTTTTTAGGCGTCCAAACGGTAAAACCTGCAAAACCGCTGAAACCTGCCGAAAAAGTGCTGTTCAACCAATACCGGCAATCGCTTAACTTCATTGATCAGCAGTTGCAGCGATTACTGGAAGCATTACCGCAAGATACTATTGTGCTGATAACCGGTGTTAGCGGAAAGCTATTCACTAGTAATACCGATGAAGCCCGTCACAACCTATCACCAGATAATATACAGGTACCGTTGATCATCCACTGGCCTGGCAGCGTGAGCGGCAAAGTAAATTACCGTACCAGCCATTACGGTGTAGTGCCAACGCTCATGACTCAAGTGCTCGGATGCACGAATCCGGCATCTGACTACAGTGCAGGACGCCATCTGATGCAACCGGATGATCAAACCTGGCTATATATTGGCGACAATCGTGTCTTCGCTATTTATCAGCAAAATGAAATTACCGTAATTGATCGACACGGGAAATACCGGATTTACGATGAAGATTATTCCCATAGATTACACAAAAAAATGAGTGCCCCGGAAATGATCGAAGTGATGCGCGAAGGCCGGCGGCTTTACAGCCATTAAACGCAATTAAAGCGTTAGCAGTGTTTTAGGTAGCGCGCACAAACTAGGCAGTTGAATCCGTTCAGCTAATTTGCCGCTTGCACTGCATCTTGGCTCTTGGTAAAGTTCTGCCTCGTTGAAACAGACCTCTGCGCGGTTTGTTTGCTCACAACACATTCGGTATGTAGCGCAGCCCGGTAGCGCACTGTCATGGGGTGTCAGGGGTCGGAGGTTCGAATCCTCTCATACCGACCAAATAACTTACTGAAAAGCCTAGCAATTATTGCTGGGCTTTTTTGTTATCTGCTGTTTTTGGTGCTTACCTGTTAGGTGGCAAAACTGTGGCAAAACGAAATCGCGTTAGTAAAAAATTTTCCTGAATTTCACTAACTATCGAAGACCATTCAACTGCTGTTGCAGCGATGCTATTTGCCGATCAATTGACACCACTTGAGAATCGGCAGCACTGGTTATTGACTGCATTTCTTGGGAGATGCTTTGCTCCCACGTGGCCCCTGCCAGGTTGTTGCTTGCGTAGTTCTTTTGGTGCCGGAGCTTATCTAGCTTTGCATCACGCGCCTTGAATACCTGCTGCCGCTGGTACTCAAGTTTGCTGATTTGGCGATTGAGATCTTGTGCTTTGATGTAGTTTGCAATTTCAGTGTGATTGTCACCTGTTGCCGCAGTCGTGACGGAAGACTGAGCAGCATCAGTTTGACGTTGTGCTCCCACTACACTGCCGACTTTAGATAAATCGACAGGCGTTGCATTATCAGCGCATGGCTCCTGCGAGAATATTACCTTTCCATCTACTATGCATTTGTAGACATTTGCTTGGCAGATTGGGGTTGCGACAAGTATCACAAAAGCGATTAGTTTTATACCGTCCATAGTATTTACCGGTTGAGTTTTAACGGTGTTATCATAGCTGATGCATTGCAAGGCACAATAATTCAACAATCGTGTAGCGCGCTGACCAAAAAATGGATTCGCCTAAATGAGAAAAGCGGGCGACGATATTGGGGCCATTTTGGCCTACTCGATTGTATCTTCTGCTGATCTACCAATGCTCAATATCGTTGGCAAATTGTATTGATCGGAAAGGACGTTAAGTAATTTATAGGCGGTATAAGGAGCTTACTTGGTTGCCTTTCCTCACTTACACCTGATTTTTCTACACGCTTTTAAATAAGGTTTAAACTTACATCAAATCTTTGTTAACTCTGGATTCGCCTGCTAAATTTTATCCACTTCCCGCTAATGCCGGATTTCTCATATCGATGGGTCGGTTACACATCTACCCGACTAACGATAGCTTTTTTATCAAATGAAGGCTATCCAGGCGCCAAGCGTGATATCCTCTACAGGTATGTTCTCAAACGCTTTAAACAAGTGAAAATTGAACACTGAGCGATAGATTACCACTGCGTCAGGTTTTAATGCTTCAGGGCTGGTATCTATAAATAACTCACAGCAGTCCCAGACGGTGACACTCCCGGTACGGCACTTGCTTGCCAGTACGCACGAAACGCAATGCCATTGGCGATTGCGTTTCGCAGTGCGGGATAAGAACTCTTGCAGCAGATAATTTAAGATCGGGACAATGGCCCAAGGTTAGACGGGCTGGACATCCTTCAATACGAAATCGGGACTGCCATGTGATGGTGCCAGATGGAGTAACAGGGGCCGACCAGACAGCTCACAGTTGCCGAGATATGGTTTAATCCCGTAACTTTGTACCAGATAAGGACAGTTAAATTGGCTGTGTACCTATTCATAAGAAGATTTACGCATCTAGCGCGTACATGTACACATAAAGGTACACACCACTTGGAAATACAGGCTAAGATGGCAAAATACTTGGAAATACTAGTAACAAAATAAAATTAATAAATACATAGTGATAGTTGATAAAATTAAAGGATTTAAACAGTAATGAAAGATAACGAACCGGCCACAATTTACTGGCACGATTATGAAACATACAACATTAATTTACTGTTTTAATTAATATTTAGTTGATGTAATAGAATCTACATGTACACACAGATGTACACACTTTAAAAATCAAAACTACTCTACTTCTTCTGGTGCTATTTCCGGTATTGGCAGTGGCTGCAGGCGGATTGAGATAAAGCGTTCGGATGTGATGTCGCATGGCTGTCCAATGCACTCAAATTCACCGATATCATTAAGTTTGTAGCGTGGTTCAAATGTTTTTACTGTAAGGCTATAGGTACCATCAGCCTGTAGCTCTTGCTGATATTTCACATTCACTTTCGCCATGTTATTAGCGTCTGTTGGTGTTGTGACGTACCAGCCATCTTGCGCAAATCCGCTGGTGCCAGTGATGGTGTAATCGCCAATGCCATTCACTACTAGCTCGATATTCTGCTGTTTCGCTTCATCGTTCAGTTCGATTTTGTCAGCGTAGAGATTGATGATCGGGGAAGCCGCTTTGATGAAGCCGTTTGTATCAGTTGTAGTATTGCCTTTGCTTAGCATCTCTACATACGGTCTTACTGTCGAACCAAATGATGTCATAAAATATAATTTTGGATAGGACGACAAATTTGCCCTGGTTGCCCAAAATCTCGCATAATGATCATTTGATTGTCCTGGCATAGTCAAAATATTTGCTCGGGGCATAGCAGAATCTGTAGATGGTGAACCAGGCCCTACCGTTGATGTATAAGAAAATCCACCACCAAAGTTTGCTAAGTTTGTTCCCCCGGCAGCATATATATCAGTTAAAATTTTTGATCCTACACCAAATGCACCAACTTCCATCAAATTTCCAGTAGCCGTCCCCACAGTTTTAGTCGCCGCATTACCCAGCTCCAATTCCGTCCTAACATCAGCTGGCGTTTCAGCAACATTCCACGGTTTTTGCAGTGCATCATCATAGTCGTTGATAAGCTCGGCGGCTTGGTCTGCTAGTTTTTTTGTATACCCTGGTACTGGGATGATCGCATATGACTGACCTGACGCTGATGTGCCTGCATATGGCGGATAAATCGCCATTGCGTTGTCTGCACTAATCCCGGTTATCTCGTACATCTTTCCATCTGGGCCAACGAAGGCATCACCCACGCGAGAGTTAGATAGCCATGCTGTGCCGCTGCCTGTAACTGCAGTCTGGACGTTTGTGACGGTTACTGTGCCTGTTCTGTACCATGCCATTTTTATCTCCAATAAATCCTGACTTATTAATCAGAGCAATTCATTAAAACCTATAAAAGTTTAATGAAATGAATTTTTAAATCGTTCGTAAAATAAACTGTAAAAAGGAGCTATATCATGAAAAAATCAAAATTATTTGCAGCTTTACTTATTGGTTTTTCTTTCAGCGCAATCAGCAGTGAAAAACCTGTTACATTTATAAAGGAAATGACAATTACTGATAAAAGTCAGTGTATTGTCCAAGGTGATGAATGCCGTATCATCACGTCATTTGCTGAAGCATCAAAAAAAGGATCAGTTAATAAAACTGTCATTGTGAATGTTTGTGACACCGTTTTTAAAAAGTGCAGAAAATATAAATCAACAGGTAAAATAATTTGTGATAAATATTGGTCATTAAAGAGTAATTAAGACTCAATAGATGTTAGTCCAATACTTTGACGAGCTGCTGGATTTGATCCTGAATAAACACTTGTCCATGCCGTTACTCTTACTCTGTAGCTAAAGTTATCAGTAGATACAGAGTTATCTGTATATGTATAAGATCCATCAATCGATGATGTTGAGTAGTAATTGTATTGATTAGTATCAGGTATTTCATCCTGATAAACTACTGTTGACCCAGTGATCGTTCCAGCAGCTATTTGCGTCCATGAACCAGACCCGATCTTTCTTTCTATTGCCCACCCAAAAACAGGGGTTGGCAATGTACCTGGCGACCAACCATCTAAATGCGTACCTAGTTGAACAACTGGCCCTGCCGCACTGATGGATAGCAATACTGTTTTGCTGCGGCCATTTGTGCCGAATGGGCCGAATGAGACTGGGTAATCGCCAACAGCGTAGGCGCTAATTCCAGTATTTTGATAACCGTTCTGCAGCACTCCGCTCCTAAATGAACCGCCGGTAAACTGATCACCGTTGGTTTTTTTATAAGATGTGGCATTTGCCTCGGTGCAGTTACTGATATCACCGACATTTGGGCCAAACCACTCTACAAATTGTCCTGAACTCCCAAATCCAATGCCAAATACCTGCATTGAGGTGCCTACACGCTGTATGATGGTTTTATTCAGAAGGATGCCAATTAGTGCAGCATTCATCATTGGCATGCCATTTTCGATGACTACAGCAGGTGTAATGCTATTTTCATCAGTCCCATTAATGAAGCTGATATTGTCTGCTTTCAGTAATATTTCACTCGATTCTCCATTAGAACCAAGAGCTAAACCAGCCCAAACTTTTCTTCCACTAGTTGTTGTTTCCGCCTTTATTGTTACCAGTGCATTTACGTTGCCTTCTAGATCTGCTTGAGCTTGTGACACTTGCTGCACAGCAGCGGTGTTTTGTGCAGATGCAGATTGGGCGGCATCAGCTGTAGATTGCGCAGCGGCAGCAGCGTTTGCTGCATCAGTAGCCGCTTTATCTGTAACGGCTACCCATGCTGAGCCGTTCCAACGTTTTGGCGTATTAGCACCACCTGTGGTATCAATCCACAAGTTCTGCGCTAATCGGTCAGCAGTGGCTGGTTCAGTGGATTGAATAATCACCTTTCCCTTGCCATTTGCTATCCCAGCAGCTGCGGCTGCATCAGCTTTGGCTTGGTCTGCTGCATTTTGCGCTGTTGAAGCTGCTGCATTTGCAGCAGATGCCGAAGCTTCTACTTGCTGAATGGATTGCGCCAACGCGCCTGTTTCTGTAGTAATTGAATCGAGTGTATTTTGGACAGATGACTTGTTAGATTCGTAGTCAGTCTGTAATGTCTCCAAGTCCTGTGCTGTTGACTGCTGGTCATTACTCAGCACTGTTAACTGTTGAGTAATATCCGAATAATTACTATTAACTGTGGCTGTTAGATTTAGCCTTTGCTGTGCCTCAGCTTCGATTTCAGAAGCACGAGTCTTCTGCTCCAATTTTATTGCAGCTTTTGCTTTCCAACCAGCCAACACGTCAGCTAGTCGTCCTTCGCCGTCATCGTCATCACGATATGCGGCGATCATGGTATCGGTGCGGCGAACGTTGGCAGTGAGTTGACCATCGAGTACATCAATGGAATTTTCAATGTCAGTGACTGATGCCGTCAGCGCGGCGACCGCTTCTCCGATACTGGCATAGTCGCCAACGTAGTCCCAGTATGTGGTGTTAGTTGGTAGCGTTCCGGCGGGGATGGCGTCTTGCTTGGCTCGGTATAGTGAAACGCCTGTACCATCGTCATAAGTAACGTAATCACCACTATCATAAACGGTGGTATTTACCCACGCGCCAGCGCCTGTTATCTCTGCCAACTGCTGATTGATTGAGTCGATGTTGGCCGTGAGCGTTGGAATGCTTTGAATGGGTTGCAGTAAGTCTTGAGCAAGTTCGCTCTCGGTGATTTTACCAGTCAGGTAATCTAGAATTACCCCTGAATCTGACGATGACGAACCTTGTACATAATCAGTCCACGGACCGATGTTTCCCGTCCTATCAACAATGCGGGCTTTAAACCAAAAACTTACGCCGGCTGCCAGACCATTTAATGTGTGGTTATCCAGAGGATAGGCATATTGACCGAGCAGTGTTTCGTTGGCTCCGCTGCCGCTGGTTGCATAGTAGATTTCGGTGTAGAGGGTATCTTCTGACCCGGCCGGAAAGCTCCAGTTTAAATCGATGCCAAACACAATAGAGGAAGTGGTCAGGCTGGCGAGTGCCGGCGGGGATCCGGTTTTCCCTGTGATATCTGTAAGTGCTGATGTGGCGTATTTCGACGAAATATCAGCAGCATTTATCGCGGTAACTCTGGCCAGATATTGCCCGGTATACACCCCACGCACTTCAACACTTCTAGTGCCAGTTCGCGGTACTTTTATCCAGTCGCCATTGTCCTTGCGCCACTCCACATCATAAGCCACTGCCCCGTCTGCCGCGTCCCACTGGATTGTCATAACAGTTACAGATAGTGTCTGTTCGACTAGTGTTCTCTGACTGAGGGTGACATTGGTTGGCGGTTCTTGGATTTTTGCAGGGATTACTGATATTGGCTTAACATCGATTTTTGCACCGCTATCGATGGCTGAATGTTTCCCTGGAACGCTGATAACAGCATTAATTTCATACTGTTTTTTTTCGTCTGACCTCTTGATTGAAAGCACACGGAACTGCATCACGGCCAGATTATCAGAGTCAACTACCCAAACAGATTGAGACTGCGGAACTTCTGAGTAATTTGGAGAAACAGTGACGTGATAGCCATCAATGTCGGTGATATTGCGTGACTCTGCCTTTCCTGACGGTAAGTTTACGATCAGGCGATCGCCAACGGCTGCATCTGCGATACGGTCAAGTTGAACAACTGATGCCGTAGCAGTTTTTATGCGTCCACCATTCATTGCCCCTTGCAACATCTGATCGGCAATATTGATGATGTTAAATGGGCGTGGTATTTGCCCATCTAGGCCGACTGTGAAGTTTACTGTGCGTGTTTCAAGTTGTTCTGATTTTAGCGCCCATAGCCCTGCCCTCTGTGCCTGACCTTCTGATGTGCATCCAACAACGTCAACATCAAGCTGTGATATCCCGAGCGTTACTGCTGAGTCATCAAATACAACGGCGGTGTCATCTTCATAATTGAGATCTGGATTGCTCCACTTAGTAGTTGCAACACTGTGCCTATCTCGTAAAGCTGTCCCTTTATACTCAAAAATACCATCAATGACGTTAGCGTTGGTGTAGGTGTAAATGGGGTCTTCAGGCATGTCGGCATTAACTACCATCTGGCTGCCGTCCCAATAGCTTTTCCCGTGGAAAATGCTAGTTAACTCATTTAGTAACTGGTATGCCTGGCTTTGTGTTTGGATATAGACGTTGCAGGTGTAGCGTGGCTCTGTACCCCCTTTGCCATCATCTACCATCACGTCACAATACTGGGAGATCTGGTACAGCTTCCATTTGTTGACCATGTTGGCATTGATGCGATTGCCGAGGCCATAACGTTTATGCAGGATTAAGTCATACCAAACCCATGCCGGGTTATTGGTGTATGCCAGCTTAAATGTGCCATCCCATACGCCGTTAGTCGTTCCTGTACCGGATGTGGCATACGTACGTGTTTCTGGATCGTAGTTGGTCGGAACCTGAATAATGCGTCCACGGCATAGTGCCGCGAATTTCGGAACGCTAGAAAACTGCTCAGAGTTGTATTGAACGGCCAGTAATGCAGTGTGCGGATAACGTAACTTGGCATCGACAACTTCCGTGTACGACACCACATTCATAGTGTCGCCAGTCGTTACAGAATCGGCATTTTCAGTCAATCGTCTAACGCGAATTTGCCAGCTTGAACCCTGCTGCGGTAAATCAATGCGGTGGCTGCGCTCGTACTCAGACTCTGTCTTTCCGTCTACGGCTGTGGTAAGTACAGTGGTGTAACTGCCGCCATCGGTGGAAACATCTATGGCATAGGTAATACGGTATCCAACACGATCACCATTGTCCTTCTGAGTCAGCAAAGATGGCCACGCAAAACGTAACCGTACCGCTGATAACTGTGGATTAGTGAACTGGCGTACCCATGGTGTGCCGTAGCGTAGTTCTACGCCGACAGAAACTTCATTGTTGGTTTCCGGGAAACCTTGTATATAACTTTGGTCAACAGTTCCCGCGCGGAAATCAACGGTAACGCCTTCTATATTGGCGCTGCCATCGGCGTTATTTACAGGTGTTCCATCAAGGTAAACAGAGTTGTAGCCATTAACCAGCCCTTCTATCTCGCCTTCACTAATGGCATAAAGCAGTTTCGCGGTAGCGACAGAACGCAGCGTGTCAGGTGCTGTATATGGCGTCTGTGAACCAGATCCGCCAGATTTAGCGCCTTTTATTGGCTGCGCAGATTGCTGCATCATGGGTTAATGTCTCCCGACATTCAGGTACAAAAAAGCCCCGACAAAATGCCGAGGCCACAAACGCAAAAACCGCCACAAAGGACGGTTTTCAGGGTGATACTACTTTTCTTCCACTCTGGGAAAATTTAATCACTGTATGGTGTTAAATGCAAATATCATTGTGCTAACCTTATCCGAGTCATTGAAACAAGGAAAGATCATGAAAAAACTCGCTCTCGTTATGGTGTTGGTGCTGGCTGGGTGTGTCACCGCCGGAGTAAAAATCACTGAAAGTGATATCAACTCAATAGTTGTAGGACAGACTACAGACGCTAACTTGATAGCTAAATTTGGCAAGCCACTTGTCAAAGGAAAAGACTCTGACGGAAATACAACCCTTTCTTGGTACTATGTTAATAGTAATTTTGTTGGTCAACACTCTCAAACGTCACTAACAGTAACTTTTGGTGAAGATGGTAAAGTAAAGAGCTATATAACATCTGACATCAGCAATTAACGCTTCCTTGAGTCCAATAACCCCATTGGCCGCTGTTCCTCGATAATGATCTTGCGGACAGCGTTTCCAATCATTACGCCAAGCTGTTTGTACTGCGATGTTTGATCCCCAGTAACTTCTGTCTGTCCTGTTTCAGCATTAACTGCCACGGAAATGCTGATATTGTTGCCACCTGATGATCCAGCCTGCTTCAAAATATCAGCAGTTGTCTGCCTACTGGTAACATTGGCACCTGACACAATTTCAGGACCGTACTCGCCAACAATTCCCCATTTGTTTGATGGAATAGTACCACCGCTGTCGAATAACCCTGCAAAAGCAGAGGATGTTATTGCAGCTACAAATGGCGCAGTAGATGCCAAAGCAATACCGGCTGCTGCTGGAGCTGCTGCCGGACCTACAATAGGAATAGCCGCTGTTGAAGCATAAGCATTCAAAGCTGCCATCTGCTGCGAAGCTATGGCATTAGCAACCATTCCAGAAGCAGCGACACTTTTAGTCGTTGTACCTACAGCTAATTGTACCCCTTGGTATACTAGCCATTGAGCCGCTAAGTCAGTCAGCGCCTTCAACATTGATGAAGCAAACCCTGAGATCATGTTTTGTAAAGATCCGCTGAGTGTTTCAGCGCCTGTTGCCAAATCATAAAGGCTGCTGCTGAGTGTAGATGTGGTTTCACTCAGTACATTAGCGGTGGCGTCTTGAACATTCTGGTAAGTGTTTTTGGCAGCGTCAGCATAGTTCCTCCATGCTTCCATTGAACCAGTCATCCAGTTTTGTTCTGCTGCAGCCTTTTGCATTGCAGCATTGCGTATGGCTTCTATCTGCTGACTTTCTTGGTACTGAATGTTGGCTAGTCGTTGTTTGTAAGCGGCGTCACTAATGCGTGTAGATTCGACTTGTTGAGCCTGTTCTAACGCCAATATAGCATTAGCTGATTGCTGCCTTACCTGTAGTTCCTGCTCTTGCTGCTGCCGCCATTTATCTCCGCGGCCCATGCCAGTGATTGATAGATTCTGTTGCTCTTGGAATACTGCTAGCTTTTGCTGAATAGCTGCGTACTCTTGGGCCGCCTGTCGCTGTTCCTCAAGAGCCTTTTTGGCATCCTTACGTTTCTGAGTTTCGTCCACCAGCATTTCAGCTTCAAGTTTTTGCGCATCTGTGAGTTTTGATGACGCAATTTCAGCCTTAGCTTTTTCAGCGTTGTACTGTTTAAGTGCCTCTTTACCAAGCGTTACCTCGGCATATTCATCACGTAGAGACTGGAGCAGATTCTGAGATGTTTTATCCAGTTTTGCAGTGGTAGCATTAAGATTTACTGTTTCTGAAGATAATCCGAATAGCGGTCCTGAAACTAGGTCATCAAGCTCTTTATTAACGATTGCGCTAGTATCTTTTAATGCTGAAATAACGCTGTTAGCATTTGTTAGCTTACCTTCAGCATCTGAAACAGCTGATGCAAGTTTTATCCACCTATCAATATTTTCCTGTGGAATTCCATTTTCTTTGCCGATTTTCTGGATTACAGGTACAAGATCATCACCAGATTTTCTTGCGTCATCAATAGCTGCTTTTAACTTCGTAATGAACTCTGGTTCACCAGAGTAAAAACCCATAAATCTGCCATCGGCAGCATTCATCCCGCTGCTGATATTCCCCTGCAAATCAGCATAGGCATCTGAGACATTTTGTGCTGCAGAAGCTGCTGCATCTGACCATTTTACGATCTGCGCTTGGCGCTGATCAAAGTTGAGTTTTGAAAATTCCTCTCTGATTTTTGACAGAGGTTGCTGCATCTGATCTAGAGATTCAGTAGCAGAGTCAGTTTTCAGTGCAAAATATGCCATTGCTGATGCGGCAGCAATCAAAATACCAACTGGCCCACCCAGTAATGCCATAGCTCCAGATGCAGCTCTGGAAGCAACGGTTATTAATCCAATACCAGCAGCAGTTGTCTTACTAACTCCAGCCATAGTCGCTAAAGCAGATTGGTACCTTACAGCTTCTAATGTTGCCCCGGCAAAGGCAATACCATTAGCTATCAGAGGACCGGTAATTCTTGACGCTATGATAATGCCTACCACACCAGCAACCTTTGCTACAACATCTAGGTTATCTGATAGTGCGTTTATACCTTCAACAAATGTCGCAGTAACACCATACGCCTTATTTTGCTGTCCTATGTATTCTGACAGTGTGGTGTTCATGTTATTGAAGGCATCACGAACCGTGGTCGGCATCCCACGCACTTGATCCATGATGGTGGAGTAGTTTTCAGCAAGTGCCTTTGCCAATTGGCCGCCAGTTATCTTTCCTTCTGCCCCGAGCTTACGGATTTCCTCGGCACTTTTACCAGTGCTGATCACCAATGCATCGACAATACTGTCGGCAGTGCTGTAGATTGTCAGCCACGCATCCGCATCAACTTTGCCTTTCTGCATAGACTTAGCCAGCGCTTGGATAGCTGCGGCCCCGCGTTCTGCATTAGCACCGTTAACCACGAGCAATCCTGAGAATGCATCTACAGCATCAATTGACTGCGACAGGGTTAACCCCATGTCACGCAGCACTGGAGACAGGTTTATGAATGATTCTTTGGTTTCGTCAATACGCCGGAATGTTTCTTTTGCTGACTGCTGTAGGCGCTCGTTAACGTAGGTGTATTCCTCTGTGCTTTTGGTCGCACGTTGAATGCGGTTATCGTACTGACCCCATTGGTCCGCCATGTCGATAATGTTCATGGCGCTAATGCCAGCGAATGCACCAATCAATGTCCGGCGAATGGTGGCCGCTGCTGCCGCTGCTGCGCTATCAGTTTCCTTAAGCGATTTGTTAATGCTATCAATACCGGAAGCGCATTTTCTTGCGCGACTGCCGGCATCACCCATCGCGGCACCTGCTTTCTTGGAACTATCGCTGACATTTTGGTTATTGTTGGTGAGGCGTACCCCGGCAGCGGTGAGAAGATCTAGCGCCTTGTTTAAGTCTTCTGCTTTCTGCTCAGCAGTGCGGCTATCGATAGTGATCGACAGTCTTGATTCATAGGCCATTAATGTGGTTCCTCACGGAATGTGGCACAAAAAAACCGCCTTATGGCGGTTACGATATTGATGATAATTAGGCTTTGTCTTCGGTGTATATGCCGCCAGAGAGCAGCGCTCCTCCTGCCATAAATTCACCATACATAAGTGGAGTTGGATGACCCATGGATGTGGTGGTTACTGGTCCGCCGAAACCGGTGCTAGGGTTATTTCCATCCTGTTCCCCAACTCCTGCTGATTCAGGCATTGGTGAGAGCATTTGAACTATTCCACCAAGCCCAATTCCGGCACCAGCAGCAATTAGTCCTAATCCCCAAGCTGAAGTTGTTCCAAACGCAAAAAAACCAATGCCAACCAATGCGACACCTAGAATCGTCTGAAATAGCCCGCCTTGTTTACTTCCTTTGATGATGGGAGCAATGCGGATCGCCTCATGCTCAGTGCCACGGAATATCAGTTCTTCCTCTGACAAGTTTCGTTTCCCGCTGAATACAGAAAAAACTAATCCTCGCTGTTCTGCTTCACGCATAAACTTTTCAAAACCAGGCACCATGTGACAAAGCGCCAGCACAGCATCCGCCGGTGACTTGCAGTCTAGCTTCCATTCTCGCCCAAATGTTGATCCCAACACGCCATAAAGGCGCACAGTACGCAGTGCCATAGTGACCTCACATCATTGATTCGTGGCGCAGGATTAATTCGGTACGTGTAGCCCAACTGTGGCCGTAAATCTCACGGTTGGCTAGACGTCCATACAGGTGGTGATAGAAGAACGGACCAGTTCCATATAACGCTGCTCCTGACTCGCTTTTCAGTAACGGATTATCGCCAAGGAACACCCCGGCATGATTTGGGTGGTAACACGGCATACCGGGTGTTTTGATGCGCATAATGAGAATGTCACCTCGGC
This sequence comes from Shewanella fodinae, assembly GCF_014651955.1. Classification (GTDB taxonomy): domain Bacteria; phylum Pseudomonadota; class Gammaproteobacteria; order Enterobacterales; family Shewanellaceae; genus Shewanella; species Shewanella fodinae. Next base: position 119,195 of record NZ_BMXW01000001.1, read on the forward strand.
GCGGTGTATCTACGCGGGTAAATCCCTCTTTCTCAAAATTGTCGAGATATAGGCTTGGCCCGTCTTTATTTTCCCACCAGCGATCATTCCTGTCGTAGTGCCCGAGTAAAATGCCAAACTCGCGCGCGTAAAAATCAGAAATTGCTTGATAGCAATCAAGTACACCGTGGACGAATTGGCGGCCAAGCAGTGGCGCTGTATACCCCGTTGGCTCGAGCCATTCAAATTCATTATCACGGCCAACAATCAGCCATGGTAATTCGTGTTTTTCGCACTCGATACGGTCAACAATGGATGGCTTTGGCAATGCATCAGGATGGCTGTGGACAATCGCCAATAGCTTTCCTGCATCTTCTGCTGCGCATTGATCATCGGTATCAAGCTGGAAATTATTCAGCGGATCGTCAGCGACATTGCGGCAGCAGTGATACTGCACTTTTCGACCGACCTTGACTAACAGTCCGCAGCATTCTTGTGGAGCCACTTCGGCGGCGTGTGCAAATATTTCAGTCATTACCGCATTAGGTACTTTAATCATGGTATTACCTCAATAGTCCGGCGCTTGGGAACCCACCAAACGGTAATTCTGCATCTTGACCGAACCTTGCCTTGCACCCTGAATCGATAAGCCCAGAGCATTTGTCTAACGCTGGATCAGCAGTTGGATTACCGTCTTTATCCACATAACCTCCGGTGTATCCGCAAGAGTCGCCGCGATACTCGCCACGCACACACCAGGTACAGCGGTTAGTAATTTGCCGTGTGGGGATCAGCATGTCGGCATAGCTGGCAGGTGATGCCATTTCGAATTGCACTTGCTGAACGTTTTCACTGGTCTTTTGTTCGATATACCACTCACTAGTGGCCTCACTATCTGATGCTGTTGGATTCCCCTCTGGGAAATTTGCTGCATCAAGGTAATGAGCGAAGGTTTCGTGGACGGTGAGTTTTGACCCAACAAAGTCATTGAAGTACAGGCACAGTGCTGAAACTGCTCCGCGCTGTCCATCAATCATATTGCCGATGGTGAGTGTTGGTGCCACGGTCTTTCCGCCGTTCATTTCCATGCCTGAAACATCGACATTAACCGGCGAATAGGTTTCACCTTGCCAGATAATTTCGCCTTGCTGCATATGGCCGTGGAATCGCTGAATACCGCCGCTGTAGTTGCTTAAGTCCAACTCAAACAGGCGGATAAGGTTTCCTGGCTCTAGTTTTTGAACATCAGATTCCATGCTCATGGCTGAAATGTCTCCTGCATCGTCCAACTGACAGTTGTCTTGCCGTTCTGAGAGTCATTAGTTGGCGAGTAACTTTCTACCCGGTACAGGCCTGTTTTCCCATCCGGCGCCGTCCAGTAGAAAGACTCATAGCCTTTTCTGGCATCTAAGAAATCGATAATCGGCTTTATGTTAGGCTCTCGTAGACCGTCAACAAAGCCAGTAACTGACACGTTATAGCTGGATGAACGGCTGTTAATGCCTAAGCCAAAGGCTTGGGTGTAACCATCGCCAAACTCATTCTTGAGGATCTTGTGGGTTACCTCGCCATTGGCCCCCACGTTCACCGGCCAATTAAACGTTTCCGTCATTTTTTTATTGACTCCATATACTCGCCATCCATGGCAAAAATGATGCTATCCAGCGCTGGCCGTGCCATTACTTCACCGATAACCTCCACAACTCCGGATATTTCAGGCATGGATATTCGGCAAGGCACAACGGCTGTAGCTGAAACCACAATCCGCCGCCCCGCTTCAAGCTGCCAGAACAGGCCAATGATGTAATCAGTGAGTGGATCGCTTTCTGGCTCGTCAGGTATCACGCTTCCAAGTTTTCTGTAGATGATGGCTTTCTTTTCCGACCTGCCGCGCCACTCACGCTCCCAATTGAAGCGTTCAATGACTTTTTTTTCGCATCAGCAATCTCTTTTGCTTTGTCGATGGCGACTTTTGTTGCCTGTTCAAGCACCCACGCGAAGAAAGCAGCATTGCCTTTAAGCAGCTTTTCGGCCTTTTGCGGGCTAAATTCGGTTTTGTTTCCGTCTTCATCTGTCACCCCATCCCAATCCAGCACAATGTAACGGCTCATTAGCTGGCACTGGATATCAAACTCAGTGGCATCAGCATCGGAAACGGAAATATTGTGCAGCGATTGTCTGGCGTCAGACTGGGAAATAAGGCGGCGTGCGCGGTCGGCAGCAATCTGGTATTTCTGATCATCAACACCCGCAATTTTAATGCGCGTGGTTTTGTCGTAATCAACCCAGCGGATTCCTGAGGCGATCAGATCATGGTTAGCAAGCGATAAACCCATAATTGGCTATCTCCAATAAAAAAGCCCGGCTATTAACCGGGCAAGCTTGGGGGAGTTATTAAGATACGGTGATTTCTACGCTGTCAGTGATAGTGCTTAATACTGAGCTGGTAGCAGTGATATTGGCGGTGCCAGCAGATACACCGGTAACTAGCCCGGTTGGACTCACTGTGGCCACGGCTTCATTGTCAGAAGCCCAAGTCACCGCGGTGTTGCCGTTAGATGGGGTAGCCGTTACTGACAACTGCAAAGTGCCAGATGCTGCAACGGTTGAACCGCCGCTAATGGTTAACGCAGTCGGTGCCGGAATACGGGTGATCACCGGGCTTTGCTTGGCGATGGTAAGATTTAAGTCAATTTGCAGAATGTCAGTACGGCCTCCGCTTGGCAGATCGCCGTCAACTTCGCACTTCGGCAAGCTGATGTTGTAGCTATTTCCCAAGCTGTCAACGATTGGGAAATCAATAGCGATAGTTGCGCGGGTAAACTGGTTTTTCCATATTTCCCACGCTTTGGCTGAGAATGCCAGAGTAGCAGAGCCAGTGAAGTTAGCCGCTGTTTCAATCAGTGCTCCAGGGCCCAACTTACCAGAACCTAGACAGCGCTGAGTTTGCAAATTGTTATCAAGAGACAGACTCATTGCTGAAACGCAGGCAACTCCTTCCAGACTTTGCCCATCAACCTTTACAGTTCCAAGGCTCAGAGAACTCATAACTGGAGTATCGGTTGCTGCATCAGCAGACGCCACAATCACGGTATTTGCATCCTCATAATCGAGGCATGACATGGTGAATGTGGTAGTCACCTTACCTTCTTCCGGGATATCCAGCGCCCAAGTTGATACATGGGCACCTTTGAACATGGCATACACGCCAACGTCCTTGTACCCCTTGGCTATCGAGTGAGTAATCCGTGTTTCACCTATGGTTAACTGGTCGTTATTCCACTCGTTGTAGAACGCAGCAGCCAATAAGCTGTCAAATGTTGAGAATGAAAACTCACCAGCCAGACCCCCGCCAATATCAACGCTATCAGCAGAACTACCCTGACCTAAACGAGTGTCAGTGATTTCTTCTGATTCGCTGGTGTTAACGGTTGGTGTTAGCGCGTTGCTCCTCAGTCGCATGACTTGCCAAGTCGGTAACGCTGGCAGCACACCGGGGCTTTGCTCACGCGCAATGTGAGAAATGACTTTAGCTCCACTAGACATGGATTTATCTCCTTTGAGAGTAAACGCCTCTCGGCGTGGCAATAAAAAAGGCCAGCACATGGCTGACCTTGTTGTGAATTAATTTGATTGTTAATCGGCTACAAACCTGATTGATACGTTGATTTGATAGAAACCTGAGCCAGCGGTATCACCGGCGGAGGCATCGCTGCCGATATCTATCTGGCTGGCTTCCCAACATTCAAGCTTACCGCTTGACCAATATTGAAAATGATCGACTAGGCTGTCCGTTAGCTGATTCAGCCCTTTTGTCCCTGATTGCAGATAGGCGAAGCACTGCACCACGATATTACCTGGGCGGCGCGTACAGGGTTTGTCACCTACCCCAGTAAAAAATGATGTTCCATGCTGAATGCTAAGTCGGCACCAAAGGCCAGTTTCAGGCGGCGTAAATCGTTGTGGCTGGTTTGGATAGTCAATGCGTGATTGATCAATGCCAGTAAACGACACCATGCGTCCAACAATGGCTTGGCGGATTTCTTCGAATGTCATTGCTTGCCACCATATTTTGCTGCGAGAGTTGCCATTGCTGGGCCATAAATTCCTTGCGGTGCTTGCTGTGAGTGCCCCACTTCCAAAGACTCTCCGTATGGCAGGTTGTTCTGAATAACGATCTCTTTGTAAACCAGTTTGGCACCATCAATCACGCTTGTTCCTCGGCTAATGGTTTCCTGCCCGGACTTATCAACATCATCCAGCGAGTAACTGATATCAATGCTGTTAATCGTTACCCGATGGTTGCCACGGTAAGCGCCTTTATCAACCGGGGAACCAATTACCACCATCGATAGCGCATCCGTGGCTATTCGGCGCTGGAATCCATTAATATACCCTTCCACCTCTGACATAAATCCAGAAGGAGGATTAGACCAACCGCCTTTAGGCATCTACGCCACCCGCGCGATCGCTATCGTGAAACGCTTCAAACAAATCAAGCGCAATACGCTGTATTGAATAAGCCTCGAATTCAATGCTTGGGGAATCCTCGTACATTTTATTCTTCAACTTCTGCCAAATATGAACGGCTTCATGCAGTAACAAACCATGAATTTGCACTATTGTTTTATTAGCGACATCTGGCAGTTGCACAATGCACAATGCTTTATTGCTTTCATTTTCAAAGTACGTCACACAAGCATCTGCTTGTACATCCAAAAACTTTTCTTGATTGTTTCCAGTTATCTGGTTCAACTGCTTTTGGTTACGTGCCAACGCATAAAGCACATGATCAAATGGTGTTTGGTAAATATGAGGACGGTACTTAGCCATTAACTTTCCTTAACTGAATAGACCAGGATGCGCCAGCAGGATCCTTTCCTACGCTGATAACCTTCAGCCCATTGATTATGTCATCGATAGCAGGCGTGAAAGCTACGCCATCAGCATCAACTACTTCATTCTGCAAAGCAGTTAGTTTGGTATCTGTCAGCAGGATGTTGATGCCATCGGCAATATCTGTTGAGTAGCTGCCAAACACGCCTCGGCCTGAAAATTTGATAATTTCTTTGGTAGGTGTTTCCGTTACCGGATCATAGCCAGTAACCACTGTTCTTGCCCCAGTAAACGCCGTTACAGCATCGGCCAAATCGTCATCAAAGGCTTCTGCAATATCGGCTTGCAGGTCGTCGCGTAAACCCATAGTTAACTCCTAGATACCTTCATCTGATTAGGATTTGGCAACCAAGGCGCTAGCATCGCATATGCTAGTGACTCACCAGCAGAGTATGTTTTGGTACTTTGTGAGTAGGTTTTAGCACTCGATACAGTATCAGCTTTAACCGTCTTGCTAAGAACGCCAGTTTCACGCGCACCGAATATCTTGCCGCTTGCAGCATCTTTAGCGATTTCGGCACCAGCTTGAATCCATTCGTCTGGATAAGATGCTTCATCTGGGTAGGTTTGATAATCTGGATAGCCAGTATCCATTGGCAATCCGAGATTGGTTAGCCAGACATTGGCGATCATCACTGCGCGAGTTTTAGCAGCATCGCCAGTCGCCCAAGTGGATCCTAGATGCGTGTCAACATCTGCAACAGTGATGTAAGTGATCATTATTCAGCGTCCTGAGCAGCTTTAGCTTTGCGAGCGCGAGTAGGCTTTTCCGCTTCTGCCTGCTCAAACAACTCATGCTTATCAGAGTCAAAGTCAGCTTTGTTTATGACGACAAACTCACCTTGACTTTCGTGAGCAGCTTTGATTTTTACGGTTTCTACTTTTGGCATAACGGTAATCTCTCTGTAAAAAAATGCCGGGAATAACCCCGGCGTTTTCAGTTAAACATCAGCACTTGATTAACCAAGCAACAGAGCACAGTGCTCAGGCTTGATCATCTGGCAACCCCATGCCATGGACACTTCGTACTGCACTTGGCGGTACTGGTTGTACATACGCACTTCGAAGCTCAATCCGCTCACTGGGTCAGTCAACATGAAGCTGTCAGCAGCTGAGTCACCTTGATCTGGCAGTGCTGGAGCACGAGTTGCCAGTGCGATTGCAGAACGGGCAAAGCCCATGCTGCGAGGTGACGCAGATACAACAGTGATGTTGGCAGCCGCAGTGCCGATTGCCTCACGCAAGCCTGGAGCTGCTAGAGTGATGGTGCCGCCATTTGATACGTCAGCATCGCCAGAGGCAACAACGTACATGTTGCTGTCGCCAGCAAAAGTGATGATATCTCCAGACAGGATGGCACCGGTACCAGCAGACGCCAAGGTGATCACGGTAGCTCCCTTGGCATAACCAGCAGCGTTAGTGGTAGCTCCAGCAGCAGATCCAGCTGCAGGCATCAGAATTTGGCCTGACTCGCGGATGCTCATGCCGTGAGGAGTTGCCAGCACACCAACTTCACCAACAGGCACTTTTGACCAGTCCTTGTCGGTGCTGATGCCGTACAAAGTACGCAAGTTAGCGCCTGCATCGGTATCTAATACCAACTGCAGGTCACCAGTAGGCGATCCGTTATCTACAAGGATCTTGCGAACCTGAGACACTTCTTTGGTATTGGTAGCAAAAGGAGTTGTTCCGACAGTACCGTAAGCGCGAGACGCTTTCAGGTGCAGCGCGGCCAAGTCAGCTTCAATTTCGTTGGTCAATGTGCGCATTGCCTGTGCCATTTGATCGCGGAAAATCACGTTGAATTGAGCGCCGTTGTTGTCAACGCCTTTCTTCTCTTCACCGTTCCAGCGGATAGGAACGCGGCGAGACTTGGAGATCACCATATCGATAGAGCCGATAACTTGGTCACCATCGTTAGGCGCAGTTACCGCTGGTGCAATATCAGTTGCAGTTGCAGCAGGTGCAACAGGTGATTTAACGGTTTGGCCTACAGCAGCACGCTCATAGGTCATGTCTTGAGTTACAGCAGGAATAAAACCTACCAGCTCGCGTGATACAACGTTCAATGCGTTGTACATAGTCGGGATCAGCCCGGTTAAAGTGTTAGCCATGATTAGCTCCATTCAAAAATTGATTAACAGTTAGATTTTCCGGGCCATCCAACCCACGCGCCGCCAGTCATCCAACTAGCGGCAGATTTGGTAAGCGTTACTCGGTAAGAGATCCGCCTTCTTGCATAAACTTAGATTGACCGTGAGCGTCCAGAGATCCGAATTGCTGACGGGTCATGGTTTTAGCGCCACCGCCTGCCCCGTTATTCCCATTGGAGCCGCTACCGCTCGCACCAGAACTTTTCAGGATATGGTCTTTAAACTGATACGCGCCAACAACCAACTCGATGGCTTCATCTGGTGATGCGATTTCACCAGGATTGGCGCGTGAATAAATCTTTTGGCCGTTGTTGTCGTAGCCGACGACTTTTCCATCTTCGACTTTGAGATTTTTTCCAAACAGTGACCTAGCAATTTCAACGCCAGCCGGGCCAGGTGCAGCAAACTTTTCAGCAATGAATTTGGAGCTATTGAAAGCACCACCTATCAGGTAATCATTGATCTGGCCTTTCAATTTCTCATTTTCAGAAGTCAGCGTTGTTTTTTCTTCATCGAATACACGCTTCATTTCTGCTTTAACTTTCTCGACTTCTCCAGCATCAAGCAGCTTCTTATCATCAAAATTTTTGATAGTTTCAAGCGCCTTTAATGCTGCTGCCGGATCGGTGATACCTGCGAACTGCTTCAGGCTTGTTTCAGCGGCTTCTTTGGCTTCTCGATGAGTCTTAGCCTCTGCATTCAAGCGCGAGATTGTCGCTACAGTGCCAACAGCATCAAACGGCACTTCTTTGCCATCGTCATGTACATAAACTGGCTTGCCATCAACAACAACTACGTGACCTGCTTCATCAAGTTTCAATTTCATTGGTATTGCTCCGATGTTTGAGCCATCCGGCCCAGTGCGCCTGTGTCCATCCGGATTCAGGCAATAAAAAACCCGCCTAAGCGGGTTATGTGATTGGTGCTATTCACCAAATATCTGCCGGAACGTATCAGCGTCCCGCATGCGTAATTCATCAATCGTGTATTGTCGCCCGCTCTGCGGGTCCACAAAACGATCCAGCGTGTACTTGCCTTCGGTGTAGAGCTTGTAACGGGTATTTCCTAACCACTCGCGCTGAAAGTCTGTGCCTTGACCTGAAAACCATTTGCTGTAGGTGGTAGATCCAGGCACTTGCCCTACTTCCAAACCAGCTTTTTCACGCTGATTCTTTGTCATATCGCCAATGCTGCGGAACTTGCTCACACCATCGCGTCCTTTGACCTTTAGCGCGGTTACAAACGGTCGATTTCCTTCAATTTCACCATCGTATGACGGTATTTGCTTTGTGCGGCAATGCGGGTGATAAGGTGGCTCAGGATGCGGCTGATTTGCATCATGTAGGCTACCATCAATGCTTGCGCAGTATTTCGATGTGCGGCCATCGAGCGTAGCTACATCAATAACGTAGGGCGCTCCCAGCATCTGATAGATATTACTGTACGCTTGGCTACTCAGATGTTCACGCGCAGTACGTACCAGCATTTCAGCGCTGTTACGCGCCTGCTGAGTGATGCCATCTTGAAAGTTTAATGCGCTGGTACCGCGCACTTGCTTCACAATGTCAGAGGTTGTCAGGCCAGATGAAACGCCAATTCTGACGGTAGAAAGCAACAATGCGCGTTGGTCAGTTGTGTAATCGGCTAGCAACTCATTCATCAGCTTTCCGCCATAAGGCTTACCGCCACTAAACGGCTTACTGATAGCTAACTGGTAAAAATCAGTATCAGGAACTTCTGGCGCATCTTCGAACACAGCGCTGATAACACTAGCCATATAACTGGCTTCATAAGCAGCATAGCTTGACGCTGTGGCCGTCCATGCGTCATTAAGCGCATTGCCTGCACCGCTGGCGTAACCGTCGATAATGTCGCGCAGCTCTCGCAATCTAGCAGTTGTGAAGTTGCCAGAAAGAAATCTGCTTTTCTCAAAGTCGGTGAGTTCATCGAGAATAGCTAACAGCTCTTTTGCGGTTGAGTTACCAACTTTTTGCAGTGACTTATTAATGTCATTCACAACGGCGCTTGCGGCTCGATGCTGATAATGGCTGTGGATATCAAGCGCGGCGATTATCGCAAGCTCAACAGCCTGCAATTCTTGTTCTGTAGCCATTAAACACCACTATAATCAGTTGGGTTTTGCACCTTAGCTGATTCAGACGTCCAATCGCCATCAGGCACTTGGCCTTTGACGATGTAGCCCCACAGCGATTCAGGACTGATAGCGCCAGCGGTCTTGGCTGTGATTAGCGCAGACAGCACTTGCGGATCTAAACGTGAGCGCTGTTCATTAATGCGCTTAACTTCATCTCCCCACTTGATCGAGTCAGAAAGTACGCCGCGGCGCTGTACTTCTTCGAAAAGTGTTTCAACACTGATTTGTCCATTGTCGGCCATGCCTCTCAGCACGGGCAGTGTGACCTCTGGTGCATAGTCAATGTCGTAGTTACCATCGATAGTGACATGCCCACCTTCTGTCTGCCCCGTCCACTCGGCGAAGAACTGCAGCATCATCGAAACCGCATCAGCAAAGTTATTGCCCATCGTTTCGAGCGGGCTAGTTTTTTCGTTGGCCTCTTCGTTTGCCTGCGCTGCGGTCTTAACTGCATTGCTTTCGCGATACAGCAAACGCGCCCCAGCCATACGCATTTCATCAATCAGGTCTTGTAAGTCTTGACGCCCTGCTTCAATGCTCTTACCGGTGTGTTCAACGAACTTTAAATCAGCGCCATCGCCATTAATGCGAACCGCTGAAGATGAACCAACTGTCATTTCCCATGGGACGAGTTGACCTGTCGCTGGGTTTACTGTATCTCCAGCATTTACTGCCGCCAGAATTGGTACCCTGGCTACGTGAAGAATGTTGCGCTGGTCGCTTTGGCTCTGCCAGTGAGTTACGTTTAGATGCGCAAGTTCCATCAATGGAGGAACAGCACCCATGCCGCCGAAGCGCTCACCTGAATAGAACTGAACCAACGGGATGTGGTTCATGGAAAATGTGCCTTCTCCATGTAACGTCCAACTGCCGCCTTCATCCTTACGGAACGTGCGCCACTTGCCAATCTCAAGCACTCTGATTTGATCAACAACAGCTGTTCCAAACTCACCATCATCTGTTTCAATTTTTTCTTTGAATCGGAACTGAGTTAATACTCCATTAGTGAAGCGCCAGCCGAGAATGTTATCCGGGTGAATACCAACTGCATACGGACGCACACCAGCCTGTTTTTCTTCTGCCTGAGTTGTAATGCCTTCTGTTGGAGGGAAGTCCACCAGTACATGCCGCAATCCAAAAGCCAGTCCTAGCTTAAACCATTCATTGCAGAAAACCGCCAGGTTGTTGCCTTGTTGGTCGATGTTGTCACACATCAAAGCAATGTTAGCTGGCACATCGTCACCGAGCGCAATGCCATTAGAGAAAACGCGCCCGGTCATGTTCTTAACGGTTTCAGCGAAGGCTGGGAATAACGTTGAGCGACACAAACGGTCTTTGTATGCTTCATCCTCTTCTTTCGGCCACTTCGGCAGATATTTAACGCCAGCATCACGCATAGCACGGGTGCCTCCCAGCAATGCGCGAACAATCTGCCAGTCGCGATCCATTTTATTAACCGTTTCAATGGCGGTATCTGGTGATTCTATGCTCATTACATCCTCAGTGCGGTTTGTGATGTTGTCGGCCTGATGATTGGGTAGCGCTTAGCGATAAAGTAACCAACCGCATCATTTGGATGGTCAAGACCGCCTTTCTTATCTGGAGCACCGCTTTCGTCGTATGGCTGTTGCTCAAGGCATTCTGTAAGCGTTGGGCAATTGTCGGTATTAACCAACCACCTACGTTCTAAATTGCTGTTGAGGATCATGCCATTCACGGCATTAACACGGTCTTTCACTGCCGGATTAACACCATCTACCACGATACTGAATCCAGCCTGTTGCAGAATGCTTAAGTCAGAAACGCTAGCACCTTTAGTGCTGGTGTTCTGTCCGCTTGCATCTGGATAAACAACTATTTGATGGCCTTTATCTTTAAACTCTTCTTTGATGCGCTTGGCCATTTCAGGCGTATCTCGAACTTTCGTTAACTCGGCCAGCGTGAACGGACGCCCATCTCGAATAACGCTTATTTCAGCGGTCATATTCAACACGTTAAAATCCATGCCTATATGAAGCACTTCATTCTGTTTGATAGTCTCGTTAGTGTGATTTAGCGATCGGCTGAACTCAGGGTATACAGACCCGCTCACCAAGTTAGTGAACAAGCCTTTCAGATAGGCTTTAATCAGTTGAGGCGGATAAGACGCCATCAACGAATCAATATAGTCATCTGGTAAATTGGCTTCGTTGTCATACGTGCTTGCATGAATAAGGCCATATAGTTTTGCTAAATCTGGCTTGTCGCGTAGCTGCTTAACAAACTGCTGATAAACGAACTTAAACCCTTCAGGGGTTGTCGTTACATCAATACCGTTCTTGAGCCCATCAACCTTGTAACGCATACGGGCGATAATCTTTCGCCACGCCATTTCGGCTTTATGCGCGGCCATAACATCGAGTTCGTCAACTAACGCCTGCCCTATCTTGAAACCAACAATTGAGGCTGGCTTTTCCATCGAACGGCAAATAATCGTGTTGCGGTACTTGCGTCCGCTGTAAAGGTGAACCTCTTTGTTACCCTCATTAATTTTTGTATTCAGCCCCCAGTCGAAAGCCGCTTCCTCGACTGTGGGATAAAAAATATCGCGGATCTGTGGGTATGTCGGCGCAAAATATCCAGCGTTAACACCAGGCCACTCCCAAGAGTGTTTGAATAACGATCCGCATCCAACCCAAGTTTTTCCGCTGCCGAATCCAGCGACGAAAGCTCTGAACTTGTGCGGCAACGCTAGGAATTGTGCTTGCGGCATATTAAGACTTGGATTAATCGTCGTCACGGATCCGCGCATCCTTAACGCTGATTTCTACTTTCACGGGCTTTGGCAGCGACTCTTCTTCGTCATCTACCACCTTACGCCTGTAAGCATCACCAACTTCCTTCGCAGCCTGCTCCAAGAATGCGGCCGTCATTTTGTAGTTCTTGCGGCCCTCTGTGTCAGCCGCCATTCTGTCAAGAACGCGCAGCCGATATGCTTTGTTGGCAATGGCAATATCGGTGATATCGTCGTTGAAGCGCTTGCGGGTCGCGTAGAACAAGTCGCACAGCCGCTTAGATAGGTTTTTACCCATCTTTTTAGTGGGATCGTACTGCTCTACATGCTGACGTATCATGTCGAGTCCAAACTCTTCCTTGACCTTTCTGGCAACGATAGCGGGGGTGTCATAACATGCCACGCACTGGACGATGAACACTTTAACTTCTGCCGGTAGCGCTCTTTTCATCGTCCTGCCTTTCCTACGCTACAGCGCGGATGCAGGTTCCACACGCTCGCGCGATATTTGATTTAGCCACTGTCGGCTGCTTATTTGCAGCTGCGACCATTTCTGCAACGCCTGCGCTGGCACCATAGCGGCGCACAATGTCGGTAAATTCCTCAACATCGTGTCCGCGCATCGTCAGCACTGGCATGCCTTCATCATTGAATTTCGGCTCACCATCGATATCAACGGCCTGAGCGATGTGATACAGCTCATGTTCAACCAACGCGCAAAAGTCAGTATCTGAGCACTCGGCGCTGTAATCTGCTGCTACAGTGATTAAGAATTTCGGAACGCGACCAAACCATTCGCGATATTGCTGTTCGAGTCTTACCTTATGCCATCCGCCGGCGCGTAGCATCACCTGTTCGCATTGACCTAAAACTACACGACCTTTCTTTTCAAACGCCGTTGACGCCCACATGAACTCGATATCAGAATCAATAAGGTGTGCATGCTGTGGATTGTGCAGCTCGCCAGTTTCGGCGAGGAATGTTTCGTGGGCCCACGCCTTAAGCTCTGGTGCTGGCGCAACAACAGGGAATAGAATGGCCTCGGCATCCAACAGTGATTGTGGTGGCGTTGGTCGATTCATCTGATTACCTGCTGATAAAAATTGGTGCCGGGTGCATCCAGCAGCGGCGCTTCACAGCGCGGCCCCGGCGGTTAACTTCCAGTGTTTAGCTGCTTCATCCGCGCAGCATGAAACTCCTGATCCATCCGTAGCCGCTCTTTGTCCAACTTGATCGCAGTAAGCCAGCGGCGGAACTGAACAACTCCGAGAATCAGCGTAACAGCGATGCCGATTAGCACCGCTACATTATTTACTGATAACCAACCGCCGATTGCTGTTGATAGCGATGCCACATACGTCCAAAAAGGCGTTGATTTATCCATAATTCTCTCGACTATTCTCATAGTTGCGGCCTCCGGTGGTGGCCAGTGTTCAATGTTGCTTTAACTCAGCTTTCTTTCCCGACTGCCACTGCTCTAATGCATGCCAGCCCAGATTACATCTGCCAAGATCCGCATACAGATTCGATATCAGCGACAGCATTGCTGGGTTTGAAAGACAGCGGCCTGAGCTTTGCTGTAGGCACTGGATTACTTGCGGATCCAGAATGGTTACGTGGCACCGCGTTATCAATGCTTCCGGCGTCAGTACGTAAACAATCTGCGGTGTCGGGATGTTGCGCACAATTGGCGGCGTTGACGAGCAGCCGCACAGCATCATCAGGCACGTAATCAGCGGCCCAGCTTTTAGTGTGATCATCGTTTGAATCCCGCAATAGTTTGTCGATGCGCTGCTGCAACTGCGTGTTTGCTGCGGTGAGCTGTGATTTCGACTGTTCGTTATTTTTGATGGCTGCGGCCAGCGCGTCACGCTCGGCGATAGCGTCCTGAGTTTCAGTCACTGCGGCTTTAAGCTCAGCAGACAGCTTGTTGGAGTCGTCCTGTAAAACCTGTTTTGCAGCGTTAGCGTTAGTCAATGCTGTGGTAGTGGTTGACAGGTCAGCTTTGACCATCAGGAACATTCCAAGCATTACAAGCAGCGCAATACCTAGCAGCGCCGTGGCCTTCCCTTTTAAAAATTCAATCATCGGTTTTCTCCTGTGCATCAAGGCACGTTTTGTGGCGTTTCAAGTTGCGGGTATAAACGCCATAACAGCGCTTGTTACCAGGTGTTGAGCAGTCATATCCTGCGACAGTCTGATACTGCGGCAGCAGCAGCGCATCACATGCGATAGCGTGATTACCGTTTATCAAACTGAATCGCATAGGTGAGTCAAGCCACCTGCCAATGCCGTACTGGTACACCCAGTCGATGTAGTTGTCGTATTCTGCCTGTGTCATTTCGACACCGGGAAGCGAGTCGCGGAAGCGCTGTTCGTCTTTTGAGATATGGGACTGCGCGGTTTGCAATGCCTGAACCGGGGTCAGTTTGTCCCCGGCTTTAACCGGCGTTCCGTCGATGTGATACGTTGAGCCAAACCCGGCCGTTGGCCTGTCGCCCTGAACTGGGGGACTAGCAACATCAATCCAACCCTCAGAAACAACCAGTGCGATGAACCCTGCAGCTGACAGACTGATTCCGCCGATTGCTAGTCTGCGCATTTGCTATCCCCTGAAACGGAAAAGCCCCAGCGAGTGCTGAGGCCTGAAAACGAAAAAACCGCTCAATTAAGGCGGTTTATATGTATTTGGTGGTACTTTCCCACCCTAGAAATATTCAATCACTGTAGAGGTTTTGTGTCAACAACTGATTTTAATAAGTCAATGGCAGTCTAGCCGTCTGTTATGTGATGGGCATCAAATTAAATTTGATATTCAAAGTAAATCAACATGGCGCAACACAAGAAAGCCAAGTACACACATTCAACTTGGTGAAACCATATGCCTAGAGCTGAGAAAACGCCTACATTTACCGTTAGTCCTATTCTGATAATGGTTTTTATGTACTGCTGCATTATGCTACCTCACGCCATAGTCGCATCAACCGTTTGCACTCGCGTTCTGCTTCTCCTGACTCCTGCCATAGCTGGTTAACGCAGTCCATGTACTGGTCATAGTACATCTGAGTGAATACATCCTCTGTGACTTCACGCTTGAGTAATACAGATATCGTCTGAGCAAGCTCAAGTGACGTTTTCAGTATGTGACCTACTCCATAGCACCGCTTACACAACACTTGCTTTGCCGAGCCATTCCAGTTGCTGATGTTGTACCCGCGGCCTTTGCACTTCTGACAGATGCGAGTACCGCAAACTTCATCAACGGCCATTCGTGCTAGCGCTTTGGCTTCCTGCGTTTCTACATCATCTTGAAGCAGAGCAGAGGTCAACGTTTCTCTCAGAGTGAAAGCGGCCGGTTCGATTCCACCAATCCTTGCCTCTAGCACCTTTATCCCAACTGGAAACTTACCCTGGGCCTGAGCGATAAGGTTTAGCGCATCATCCTTGGTAAACACACCGCGACCGCTGATAACTTGCAACGGCATTCCGCGCGGAGCTGTTAGCAAAAACAAGTTGGCTATAGAAATCATCGTTACCCCCAAGAGTTAAAACTCACGCTCTTTTTCCATACGTCTGAGGCATTGCTCAACGCTTTCTTTTGGCAGCATGTCATAGTTACAACCTATACAGCCACCTTTCCATGTTCCTGTTTTCTCTCCGACCTCTCCGTCAAACTCAACACTGAGTTGTGTGCATGTCATTTTTATAAAAGGTAGCCACTTTCTATGCCATTGGCGCTTTTCGATGAAGCACGTGGCTTTTCTATTTTGAATATCACCAGAATTGAGCTGATATGTGTAATCAAACTCTTGGCGATCTATATTTTCATTATCCAAAGAGCCGCTACCGTCCTCCCATTTCCCATCTTTATTTAGAACTTTATAAAACTCAAACACGTAACTCACAAATGGTGCATCCCAAGATTTATAAATCCAATTCCATCTCCATATAATGCTATTTTCAAAAACGTAAAATCCGTAAGTTGGACATTCGCAAGATAGTTCTCTTTTCGTTTTTAATGGCAAAACTATGTGAACCACGCCCCATATAAAACAGAAGCTAAACGAGTATCTTGGATCGAAATATCCACCTTGATTGACTCTTAACTCCAATCCAAAACGCGGAGCAAAATAGCCCCACTTAAAATCTATAGAGTCACTATTAATGCGCCACATAGTTGTTACCTTAGCCAATATCCGCTGCCACCAGTTAAACTCGTGTTTGTATGTTTCTTTCATGGCTTACTCCATTAGCAAAAAAAGTAAAATTGGTGTATTTCAGAACGGGATATCATCCTGCCAGTCATCGTCCAAATCTGGCGTGTAGTTTTGTGGCGCTTGATATTGCGCTGGTTGGTTTTGCTGTGTCAGCGCAGGTTGATTCTGTGCCAGTCGCTGTTGTTGCGGTACCCGATGTTGTCCTTGGTGCGCCTGGGCTTGGTAACCGTTATTTGATTGAGCGTCACTTGACTGATGACCACCAAGCATTTGCATATTTTCAATAACAAACTCTGTTGTGTATCTGTCTACGCCTTGCTGGTCTTTCCACTTGCGAGTGCGACATTTTGCGGTGACAAAGATTTGCGAACCTTTGCGCAAGTATTCACCGATAATTTCTGCCAGCTTGCCAAATGCCACCAGCCGTACCCATTCAGTGTTCTCTTGCGGCTGGCCTTGTTTATCCTTCCACTTGCTGCCAACTGCCAGCGATATATTAGCTACTGCATCACCAGATGGCTGATACCGCACCTCAGGGTCATTACCCAGTCGCCCGATAAAATTGCACTGATTTAAATCGTTAGCCATACCAACCTCACTCAACTATCAATAATCCGGCATCAAACAGCCGTTCCTGTGTTTCTTCCAATGCCCGTAGTAGTTCAGGCTGCAAATCTTCAACGCTCATGTGTCGAGTTCTGCGATCCACTTCTGAGTGGCATGCTTCACAGGCATACACGCCAAAGTAATCAGCACACTTAATCCCCATCCCGCGCCGATGACCAATATGCGCAAATACCACGGTTTCATTGTTGCCATTGCAGATACCAGGAAGCCGCACGGTGCATGACTGGCCTTTAGCGCTATCGGTAATGTGTTTGCTACGCGCGGTCATAGCTGACAAACTCCCGACAAATCACATAAACAATGCCATCGACTTCAGAGTGTGGACGCATGGACCTGAAGTTTAGATTTGCGCAATTATCCGGACGCTTTACGCAACTCATGCACATACTTCCCTTAGGCATGTATTTCTTTTCCTGCTTCATCATGCAAACCTCAATATCTGTTCAACTGCGCTATCAACTTCCTGCGCAGACTTGAATTTTCCGTACAGCACGTTTAGCAACAGCACATCGATGCTGGCGCTGTAGAGTGCATCAAATTCAATGTCGTCCATGCTCGCAAAGCTGATTGATTTGGCCCGGACGCGCACACTGCCGTCTGGGTACCCCACTACGTCATAAAATCCGGCCTGAACGGCTACCCAGCGGCGGAACTCGTCAAAGTTTTTCGCTGGAGTTAACTGTTGGCCGCGATACTGCACTGGTTGCGGCTCGAAATAGTCAAATGCCATTGTGAGCAGCGCCATGTACTTGCGGTGGAATTTCCCGTTACGCGCTTTCTTGAAGTCAGCGCGCACAACATCACCGGTTTTCAGCTTCTGCTGAATCAGTTCGGCATCATTGGCCGCCAGTGGCGCCAGTTGGCCGTTAGCGGTTTTGATTAGTGCTAACTCCGCCATGACTTCACCTCAGCATTACCCCAGAGAGCTATCATCGCGGCATCGCGTTTGTCTTGGTTCGTGCTTTTTGGACCGCCATTCCAACCTGTCAACTTGCAGAAATATGCGTGGTTTTCTTTAGCCTGTTTTTTTACTGGCCCACGTAGCGGTTTAACCATGACTGGAGTAATACCTTTGCTTTTTAGTTGCGCGACAACATCCCTGCAAGACTGCTTAACCTGCCCAACGTTCTGAGCAATTTTCAGCATTTCAGCGCTACCGGCACCCGGTCTTACATACGTTGGTTTTGAAGCCTCTACATCCTCGATTTTTACGATGATTTCGTGCGCAGCGGCCAAGCCCACGATGTACTCAATCAGTTCTGGCTGCGGCATGCTGCGCATCTCAATAATTTTTTTTCCGTGGACTAACGCGAAACCAGGCTTGCTAGCATCCGGGTCAATGCCGATCACGTAGTTCATGCGGCCACCTCGTCAGCTTCCCATTGTGCTAAAAACTCATAGGCGCCCAATACGGTGATAATGCGGTCCACTTCCTCCATAGGCAGTTCTTCGCCTGTCGGAACGGCTATCCATGCGGCGGTTAACCGGTGCATTGGATTGCATGCTTTTAGCAACTGCATGTGCAGCTCGTTGCAGTGTTTGGCTATCTGCGCTTGGGTGATTGGGTGAGGCGCAGCAAGCTCTTCAGTACGCATGTACTGCTGCCCGTCCTGTCGGCGGCAGGTTACCGCACAGAGAACGCTCCAAGGCATCGGCGTATCAGAAATCGCCAACGCAGTAGGCTTACCAATGAACTCTATTTTTCCTCGCTTGCGATTCCACACCTGCACTTTGCTGTCATTCTTCCCGGCAACAAACACAACGACTAAATCACGCAGTAATGCCCGAGCAACGTTGTAATACCGTTTAGCTAGGGTTTTGTGTGGCTTACTGGATTTACTCATAACCCACCCCGATACTTACGCGCTACGGCATCCAACCATCTGTTAGCCTGCTCGCGGCCACTGCCATCCCAATAAATCCGCTCGTACTGCTCTGCTGCAAAGTGTTTCAAGTGCTCAGGAATGCAACGCATCCGCTTGGCTATCCAATGTCTGTCCGATACTCCACCACGGCAGAAATACATGATCGGCATTGTTTTCAGCGGTGATAGTGTTCCCACGTATGACGGCAGCGGGAAAACCTCGATGGTAGCGTCATCGTTGGCGGCACCAATTGGGCTGTTTGCGGCCTGCAAAAACTCAAATCCGTCCGGCGCATCGGCTGGCAAACGTTTAGCGAGCATTTGCGGACCTCCGGTACTTGAACGATTCGGACTTACCGCGTGTTCGATTCTGCTGCCGCAGTGCTGCCATGCGTTGTTCAATACTCGTCAGTTGACGATTACCATCGGCCAGGCGCTTGTTAATTTCGTCCTCGACGTAATCTCTGGCGCTGGGGGCTTCGTTGGCGATCATCTTCACGTCACGACTCGGCAAACGTTCACCCCGCTTGTCCATTGCCAGCTTGCGCAGATACACGGTCTTGAACAGGTCGAAGTCCTTGCCAATTGGCAGCCTGCGGCACTCGAAACCAACGTCAAGCCAAGTGGCATACTCAACATCGTCGGCATAGGGTTGCTTGTTGCGGCAGCGGTCGAAAGCAGCGCGGATCTGGTCGTCGTTGGATTCAGTGCCAAGGCACCACTGGATGAACTGCCCTACTGACGGCATGAACGGTTTAGGATCTTGCTGGGCAGCGGCAATGCCACGGTCAAGCTGCGACCTCTCAACAACGCCAGCTCTGGCAATGGCCTGCGTCCATTCGCGCTTCCAAGCAACAACCTCGCGGCTGCTGCTCAGGCTGTTTCGCCACGCAGGCTTGCAGGCTTTCAGGCGTTCCAGCGTGTCGCTGATAATTTTTACTACAGGGTTATCCTGTGCCAGTTCAACGCGTGATACCTCCGCAGCGCCAATCTGCTGCATCGCTGTTCCGGAGATTTGACTCAGTGATTTCACAGTCATTGGTGCTGTCCTCCAGTTGGAATTTCGATGACAAGGCCGTCAGCCCAACTGGTGTCGTCCCAGTCGATGTCTGGCGGTCGGTATCCGCCGGATCCGCCGTTATGCTGTGCAGGTGCCTTGTTTTGAGATTTGCTAAGCCAGCGCGTGATAAACGACTTGATGCCAGTGCGTGTTTTGCGGTTAGTGGGGTTTGCATCCAGCCATGCCAGCATCTGCCGTAGTTCCTGCATGACGTCCAGCGCTGGGAAACACTCACGATATTTTTTAAGGTCAGACTCTGGAACGTGGTATTCACCGTCTTTCGCCGTTAGCGGCAAAACAATCACGGTTTTTTCTTCAGTAGGTGGCGGCGAGTTTTTTAACTCGGCGCAAGATCCTTTATTCCCTTCCTTTTCCCTTCCCTTCCCATTCCCTTCCCCTGAGTAATTACCGTGACGCGTGGTTGACGCGTGGTTGACGCGTGAATCTTCATCGTTGTCTAATGCGATAGAATCAGTGTTTGCTGGCAATTCTTCGATATATTCTGGTGGTTCAGGGATATCACTTGCTTTTTCCCGGTTATTAACTACTTGATGACGCGTAAATGAAGGTATGCAACCGTAATTCACGCCACCAACTGAATACTTACGAATAAAACCACGCGTCATTAACGCGTCAAGCACGCGTGAAAAGTCAGTGTTATCCCATGGCAAAACATCGAGTTTCAGTTGGCGAGGCTTCCATACAAAACGCCCTTCACGATCGCAACAGGTAAACAGGCCAATAAATGCCAGTCGAAGCGGCAACTCTGTTTCAACTTCAGCCTCATATAAATCTTCATGCCTGAAAAGGTCGGGTTTAACCGTTCTAATGCGAGCCATATCAACCTCTGCTTGGCAAATGCCTTACTTGCCCATCAACAGCAGAGTCAAGCTTCAGCAATTCAGTAACTGCTTTACGCAGGTGTAAGCCAATCTGCTGCCGTTCCTGTGGCGTCACGATCCCATCAGCCCGCGACTCTTTGATAGTTGCCATTGCGTCACCGACAACCGCCATGACGTCCAGCAGTTGGTCGCTAAATTCTTCGTCGCTCTGAATGCCTTCTGGCAGTTGGACAAACACGCCGCCGCGTTTGGCGCACCAGGCTTCCAATATGCGGTTGTCGTTGGTCAGCTCCGTCATAAAAACAGCATCACGCAGATAGAGCTGATTGGTTTCGTTGTCCGGGTTTAGTTTGTTGGCCAATACCGCCGGCCTGATATTCATCTGCTCAGCCAGTTCTCTTGTACCGTGTTCTAAACCGACCACATGGGCCGCGTCTTCCGGCTCAATACATGCGGTATGGCGATGTTTTAATGTAGTTTTAAGCATGGCATTGGGTATCCTGTGTATCGGTAGATTGATGATTCAAAGGATTTGGGAAAACATCATCAAAGGTACAGTTGGCACCAAGTTGATTCAGTGCATTGACGATTTTCCAGCACTGGTTGAAGTCCGGTGTTCGTCGGCCAGTTTCATAGTGATAAACGGTTGAAACCTCAGTATTGATAACTTCAGCCAGTGATTTTACTGAGATGCCGGCCTTCTCTCTTTCCTGTCGAATTTGCTGCATTAACACCTCTGCAAAATACGAAATAGACAAATGTACGTAATGTATATCATAACAGAAAATAAATGTACATTTTGTTTGTTGATTGAATTTGTACAAACCGTACATTTATGGAATGAAAATGAATTGGACAGATCTGGTTAAAACCAGAATGAAAGAACTTGGTATGACCCAAGAAACTCTTGCTGAGCGCGCAAGTGTGACGCCGGGAGGAATGGGCCATTGGCTAAATAAGAGAAGGGAGCCTTCTCTATCACAGATCGCTAGTATTCTTAAAATTGTGGGATTAGATACATTGACCCTGCATTCGGATGGAATGCTTGAGTATCCAAAAGGAGCTTTGGAAAACGTGGAGCCTGTTGAAAACAGCATAAGTTACCAGAGAACGTTCCCAGTGATTAGTGCGGTGCAGGCTGGCATGTGGACAGAAGCCGTTGAGCCAGTTCCAGCAATTGCCTCTGACGAATGGTATGAAACCACAGAACGCACCAGCAAAAACTGTTTCTGGCTGCGGGTGAATGGTGACTCAATGACGGCTCCTACTGGCATCAGCTTCCCAGAGGGAACTCTAATTCTGGTAGATACCGAGCGTGATCACCAAAGCGGATCATTTGTGGTTGCAAAGCTAACCGATGTTAATGAGGCCACATTTAAAAAGCTGGTAGTTGACGCTGGGCAGAAGTTCTTGAAGCCACTAAATAACTCATATCCAACTCTGCCTATCAACGGCAACTGCCGGATCATTGGTGTGGTGGTAGATGCGAAGATAAAGATTTTTTAGGAGTTAACTTTATGAAGGGATTCGCTTTTTCTTTATTATTATTCATTTACCCATGTGTTTCATATGCAGATTGGGATAAAACAAATAACACAGATACTATAACTAATGTCCATACATTAAGTGTTACTGGAACTGATTATTATCAGAATAATTCTGTAGGTTTAAGATGTGATATCAGTGGGAATGTTAAGAGATTAATGGTTACTTATTCACTTGAAAAAGTAATAAATGTACCTAATTCTGAAGTAGATTTCTATCTAAAGGTTGATGAAAATGATGTTATATATCTAGAGTCAAAACTATATTCAAACTCATATGATTCTGGTTATGTTAGATCAGATGATTACAATAGTAAATATATTACTAAATTAATAAAGCAAATGATTTCTGGCAACTTTGTTGTAATAAAAGTAAAGAACAAGGATTCATCTGAAGTTATTGATTATAAAGTAGATTTGAAAAATTTCACAAATTTTTCAAAGGATACATTATCAGCATGTGATTATTATAAAAACAAAAAGAAAATAACTGTAGAAGATAAAAATAGACTAAATGATATTGATAAAAATATTGATAGATTAAAGTCAGAAAAAGAATCAATACTTTCAAAGTATTAACTAACTATTCAAGGAAGAATTATGGCAGATAAATTATTAAAGTCTGAAAATTTCATATCAGGATATATAGATACAGCAATTGTTTCTAATATTGATACAAAAACAGGAAATGATATTGGAATATCGTTTTCTGTTGATCAGGTTTGGCCTAAGGATGCCGAAAGGCAAACAGATGAAAGCGCATTTGAAGTAGTTCAAACAGTTTTAGCCAGCTTTACTATGACAAGAAGTCAGGCTAAAAACTTGGCAAATCTATTGCTGAGAGCTACAGATAAAAATGACTGAACTATATACCAATCATCATAATGCCGTATTGACTCTAGTTTCAGGTGGTCGTGAACATGGTAAAGTTCATAAAATATCTGATACTATTAGTACCAATAGTACTGGTGGAGGGGGAGGCAATATGGAATCAAGAGTAGCCAGGCTTGAGGAAAATGTAACCGACATAAAAGTCTCTGTTGGTAAGATAGAAACTCGTCTCGACTATATTGAGAAAAACATGTTTACCAAAGGCATGGCTGCAGCTTATGCACTTGTTGCTGTTATTGCTGTGTTTAGTGCAGGATGGTGGATTGTGCAGCAATACCTATCACCTATTTTACACGCACTACCTAAGTAACACCCCCATCCAACAAACCCGCTTCGGCGGGTTTTTTATTGCCTAATCCACCACTTCCACCCGCCATACCGCCCGGACATTGCCGGATTTTTTACCCCCATAAAAATTAATGTACATTTTGTATTGACACCCAAATATACATAACGTACATTTAAATCCATAGGCACACGCCACGCTCTTTAACAAACAGGCCCATAAACGACTAACTTTGGCACCCTCACCAATGAGGGCGCCAAACTAGGTCACTCCGAGGAACACGCAGCGGAGGACAGAAATCTGCGTAAATAGACCCAATGGCTTCAAACGGCGACCGGGTATCAGATTGCCTTGGCGGTAAACAACGTTACAGAGAACTGTGGCGGCTGATATGTGGTGGATGCCTTAACCGTGTGAATGACCCGTTTTGCCATTGGCCCCGCCCAGTTCCGGCGGTTAGGTAGGAACAGGTTTTACAGCTGGCTCTTTCGCACCTACTTCGCGAGAGTCAGCGATAAAGCCAACTGATAGGAACTAGATATGCCTAACCATGTAACTAATATTATCGAAGCCAACAATAACGTTATTGCTTCAATGCTGAACGAAGATAAGCTTGTTGATTTTTGCATTATCATTCCATGCCATGAAGATTTAACGTTAGATAACACAATGGGAATTTCAGCAGCAGCAGAATCTGCTGCCGAAATGATGTGTAATGAGCCAGTGAGTGAAAACGACATAATTAGTCAATTGCAGCTACTTAACCGTTCTCGCATTAATGCCATAAAAATGAATGATCATGAGTTTGAGCAGTTCGTTAAGATGATGCGCAATAAACGCAATCACGGTTTTTACCACGAAATGGAATATGCCAGAAAAGCTTGGGGAACAAAGTGGAATGCCTACAACCAGATATCTGAAGAAAATTCAGAGACAATGGTACGCTTCGATACTGCATGGTCACATCCTTATCCAGTAATCGAAGCTCTTTCTAAGAAGTTTCCTGATGAAGTAATCAGCGTCAAGTACGCAGATGAAGATACTGGTTCAAATTGTGGTACTTACTCAATAAAGAATGGCGAAATAGTTGAGCAAAATATCGCCCCATCGTGGTCTGAACAGACTGATGAGCAAAAGCGTTTCTTTAGAGAGTTTGCCTTCCGCCTTAGACATCCAAATGTTGACCCTCGCGAATACGGCTATAACGAAAACTTTGAATATGACGAAGAAGTTGAAAACGCATATTACGAAGAAAATAAATCTGCATAGCTTATTTGCACCCTGTTGACACAGGGCGCATTGGGAAGGTGATTGACTGTCATGTTAGGCCAACGTGATATGGACGTGTTATCGGAGCCGCAGGAGTAGAGACCTGCCAGTCAACTTCACCAATGCGATTACATCGAGAACAGATGATGGACGAAATCGCGTGCTAACAAATTCCGAGGTGGAAACACGCGCAGGTGACGCGCTGGTTCAAGAGAAGACAGCACCATCAATCGCATTACCAGATACGCTACTGGCAGCATCCAGCCAGAAACCACAACGAGGATATTCCAATGTGACTAACAAGCCGTTAGAAGCGGCCCCTTATAAGCGCGTGTCATGATCGCGCCCCGAGTCGAGCATTGTTCTTGAGCCAGCTTTGGATCTGGTAAGGGTTAATGAATAAAGGGCCCACTGGTAAAGCAGCTGAAACGCCTGAAAGTTCAGCACCAGTTATTAGCGGCTGCGGCGACGCGAACGGGTTCAGGCCGCCGGATGACGTAACCGGCACCCATTCAAATGCAATTTCCACTCACCACCACCTGTATGGCACATGCAAGCAGCAGAGTACCGCTTGAGCGCTATTCCTTCGGCGCGAGGACTTCTGGACACTGGACAATGTGCAAGCCGCCGTTTGGGTTCACGGGCATTGCTGGTAACCGCGCCAGTGGCGACAAAGCGGTCCCCTTTCAATAAGCAAATCCATCCCTTTAAAACAAGGAAAACACATCATGACTACTGGAGAACGCGCACGGCTCCATCGGCTGGCTATTGCCATTTTGATGGTGTCAGCGGATGAAAATGTTAATCGCAATCTGCGAGTCAGAAAGCAGCTTGTGATGATTGAGCAAATGGCATTGCTCGGGATGTTGTCGCAGGACTTTATGAGCCGTTATTTCGGATTTATCGCCGGGATACGTCAGCACGATGAACAAAGCCTGGCGATGCTGGAAATAGTCAACGGCATGGCCCGTATTCACTGTTTGCCAAATGACCGTAAGCCTCCAGAAATCAAGATTGTAGACAGGCGCGGATCTTGGAAAATGGAGAAGCTAAACCGAGCCATCGAAAACTTTCAAATAGTGGAGGTGCAAGATGCTGCTTAATGCAAACGCGGCCGGCGACTACTTGGCCGCAAAACTCGCCGCTTCAAATGATGCCGTAATCCCCTACAACGAAGCGGTTGATGCCAAGCAAGAGCTGATTATCAAAACCATCAGCGAAGGCGGTGAAATCGGCCACTTCAACATGCGCGATGTGATGGATGCCATTTTAGTGAGAAAAGACACTGAAACAGCGCTGATATCCGGGTATCGCACAAACAATTTTGAGCCATTCAAGGCGCTGGTTAACAAAGAGATTAACCGCATTGCTGAAACGCTGGCCCCGGGAATGGTGGATGCTGAGTTAGAACGGTTTGGAGGTGTGTGATGTATTACGGATATCTAGAAGAAGGTGACAAGTGTCCAGAATGCAAAAAAGGGATTCTTGATTGGAAAAATCCCGATAAAGAAATACGGGATAGAGGATGCTCATGCCACATATCACCACCATGCAGTTATTGCACTGGTCAAGTTCTTCACTGTGACGAGTGTGGTTGGTTTGATGATGATGTAAACGATGAATCTTATGTACCTGTTGCGCCTGGTCTGTCAATGCTTGTACATAAACCAAAACCTCTAGACAACACAAAAATTGATTATCGATGCAAGATGCATTCAAGTTCATCGATGATAAAAGAAGGTGTTTACCCAGAAGGTGCCACGATGGAAGAAGTTAGGAAAGAGGTAAACGGGACGTTTGGTGGAAGATTTGAATTTTTCGAAGGTGGTCGTTTCAAATTTATAGCCTATACGGACTAATGGGAGGTTTTCACAATGCAATTCAAAGTAACCTTCACGCCGATGGCCAGTGCGCCATCCGGCACTATCACCATCACCTACCCCGTTGAAGCAGACACCAAAGCCGCCGCAGAACGCGCAGCTGAATCACTGCTGGAGGCTGATGGATATAGTCGCAAGTGGTTTAAGAAAACTGCGCAGGTGATTGAGTTCAAGCCAAAACCAGCGCCTGAACCAGAACAGGAACCAGACCCAGAGCCGCCAATGGTAGCTGAATCCAGATATGATATTTTCGGTGAGTCTATTCCAGTTGATGCTGAATTTGTGCCAGATGAACCGGCAGCTAATGACGATGACCCATTCGCACAGTTCGTTGTAACGTGGACTATCGAAAGCCTCAATGCGCGACTAGAGCACTTAGCACCTGGTGAGCGGTTGATTATCGATGGGCTGCCTGATGATGTTTACCACGGCTCAAATGGCATCAGTTGCAGCAAGTTGAAGCTGTTCTTAGAGTGCCCACAGAAGTACAAGGCCAAGTACATTGATGGCTTGATACCCAATGCAGAAAAGGCCTACTTTGATTTTGGCAAAGCTGCGCACTGCATGGTGTTGGAACCGTGGGCATTTGATGATCGCTATTGCAGACAGCCTGATGATATCAAGGTTCGCCGTGGCAATGCTTGGGATTCGGTTAAGTCTGCCGCTGATACTGCTGGTAAAGTAGTTCTAACACCACAACAGTGGGAAGATATTCCGCTGTTGCGCCAGTCGCTGGAAGCCAACAGCACTGCACTGGCGCTATCGACTGGCGGAGTTCAGGAGCGCAGTATTTTCATGCGCGACGTTGAAACTGGCCTAATCATCAAATGCCGCCCGGATTACACCATCGGCAATATCATCGTTGATCTAAAAACTAGCGACACGGCAGATCCGCGCTTCTTCGGTGCTAAAGCTAAAAAGCTCGGTTACCACATCCAGGATGCCATGTACTCCGATATCGCACAGGCAGAGGAATTCTGCTTTTTCGTCATCGAGTCAGAACGGCCATTCGTTATCACCGCTCCGGTCATTATGAAGCAACCAGTTAAGCGCCTTGGTTATCTGAAGTACCGCAAAGCACTGCACGATATTAAACAGTGCATGGATTCAGGTATCTGGACAGCGTACACAGCAGATCCGGTTTATGTCGAGTTGAACGGCTGGGAACAGTCAGAACTTGAGGATCTGGAAGCACAATTTGACGGTGGCAACGCCGCCTATGGGAATGCAGCATGAACAGCCAAATTTCAAACGTTACTCAGATGCGTAAATCTGAGCTAGAACAGCCAGCACGTTTTCTGGTACCAAGCAACTTTCAGGAAGCAATGCAGATTGCCGAAATGCTCGCTCAATCTGAGATGGTGCCTAAGAACTACCAACGCAAACCTTTTGATATTGCTATTGCGATGGCTATGGGTGCCGAACTTGGATTTCAACCGCTTCAATCGCTGCAAAATATCGCAGTTATCAATGGCCGTCCTTCTGTTTGGGGTGATGCTTTCAGGGCTTTGATTATAGGAAGCCCAGACCTTATGGATTTTAAGGAATGGTATGATGAAAAAACTGAAACGGCACATTGTATGATTCAGCGCCGTCTTGTATCTGGTGCTGTAGTTGAGTTTACTAACTCTTTTAGTATCCAAGATGCGAAAACCGCTGGATTATGGGGTAAGCAAGGTCCTTGGACACAGTATCCACGCAGACAGCAACAGTGGCGAGCATTAGGGTTCGCTGGGCGCGATGCTTATGCAGACCGTCTACGTGGTATCTGGATTGATGCTGAGGCACAAGACATGCCACCAGAGAAAGAAATTAATCCAAAGCACCAGCCAGGTGAAAAACTCCAGCAGGTATTGGATAAGGCCGAAGCTAACCCCGCAGAACAGCAGAAAGCTTTGCCAACACCATTCGAAACTCTGAGCTTGTCACTCAACGACTGCACCACGCTTGAAGAACTCAACGAAGTGGCCGCATCAATCGGTGAAGCGGTCAAGGTTGGCAAGGTGAACGACTCAGAGCGCAAGCACTTGGGTTCCATCTACAACAACCGAAAGGCCAAGTTAGAGCCGCAGGTTGATACCGAAACTGGCGAAGTAACCGCATAAGGAGCGGCAATGACTGATACAAGAGCCTTTTCAAAGGAAAAATTAATTCCTCAGAGTCCGTTGCCATATATAAGCCGTAAAGCTTTAAAGCGAGTTGGTGATGATGCGTTGCCAATACCAACTAAATGCGAATGCGGTGGGAAAGTAATACTGAGCAAGAACTCCGTCATCTATAACGGTAAAGAGTATGGTGACTGGCCATTTGTTTACCACTGTACGTGTTGTGATCGGTATGTTGGACTTCATCCTAATACTGATATTCCGCTTGGCACTCTAGCTGATAAATGTCTACGTGACGCTAGAAAATCTTGTAAACCACCATTCAACAAAATATGGCAACTTGGTTTTATGAGTCGTGACGAAGCCTATATCTGGTTAGCTAATAAGCTAGATATTGATAAAACGAAATGCCACTTCGGTTTATTTGATGAAAACATGTGCGAGAAAGCGCGTACTTTATGTGAAGATTTTTTCACTAAAAATAAAGTCAAAGTAAACCTCCGTACTGGCGAAATTCACGCCTAACTAACCCTTCCCAACACCTCCGGCGCCAGCAATATCTGTGCGCTGTTGGTTTCTTTTTGCCTAGGAAAACCATTATGACTAATGCACAGCAATCAGTTGATACCGTCACCAATACCCTGCCAGTCCCATTTGAGGAAATCACCGAAGAAAAGGCGGTAACGCTCGGGCCTGTTCTATATACAGATGCTGGACAGTTAACGCCGTACTTTGACCACATCAAGGCCAGCGTTAACGAAGTTCCTGATTTAACCACAGTAAAAGGACGTGACCGCATCGCGTCACTTGCCGCAAGTGTTAGCCGCAGCAAAACGGCGATTGAAAAGCCAGGACGCGCCTACCTGAAACACGTTAAGGCCGTGGTTAAACCCATCGAGCAGAACCTGAAAAAGTTCGTTGATGACTGTGATGAATTGCGCGACATGGTGCGTAAGCCACTTACCGACTGGGAAAACGAACAGAAAGCCCATCAGGAAATGCTGCAAGCCAAGGTGTCGTATTTCGCTGAAGAGTACGCCGGAATGATGGAGAACGCCCCGGACAATCTCACCGAGCGTTTGCAGTTCTTCGAGCGTGTTCACGCTGCGCTGACCGCTGAAAAAATTGATGCCAGCTATGAGCAATATCAGGAAGCTGGTGCCGCCGCCAAGGCTGAAACGTTGGATAAAATCGAACTGCGCATTGCCGGAACTAAGGCAGAAATTCAAGAACAGAAACGCCTTGCTGAAGAAGCGGAGCAAAAGCGACAGCAAGAAATTGAGCAAGCCAAGGCGCAGGCAGAAGCGAAGGCTAAAGCCGATGCGCAAGCAGAAATTGAAGCTGCCAACCGCCGCGCAGAAGAAGCCAAAGCACTGGCCGCAGAACAAGCTAAACAACGCGAAGCTGCAGCCGCAGAAGCTGAACGTCAACGCATTATCGAAGAACAACGGAAGCAGCAGGAAATTGAAACTGCTCGCGCTGCCGATGTTGAACATCGCAAAGCTGTTAACAATGACGTTCTGCAAAAGCTGATGGCTGAAATCGGTATCGATGAAGATACCGCACGGCTAATCATCATTAAGGCAGCCAAGGGAAATCTTGGTGCTCTGCAAATGAATTACTGAGGTTACGGCGATGATCGACTCAAACACCTTCAACCCACACCGGTTCGCTGACGGTTACCGCCAGCGAGATACCAAAGTCACCGACGAAATGAAGCGCCGCGCCGAAGTCAGGCGCCAGATTGAAGATAAACGCCAGCAGCTCGAGTTAGAGCGCATGTTTAAGCTGTGAGGTTAGCATGAAAGAACGTCCAATCATCTTCAACGGCGACATGATCCGCGCCATTCTAGCAGGTGAAAAAACGCAAACACGGAGACCAGTAAATCTACCAGTTATTGACAAAGATTGGTTGATAGAACTGGCTCCATGCGAACTAGCAGGTGAAATTAACAATGGCGACCTCACTAACAGTAAATACGGCATCATTGGTGATCATCTGTGGGTGCGTGAGACTTTTGCGATAGTTCCAAAAACAGCATATGCACACAGCGATGGTGTAACTCAAATAAAAAGCCCAATAGATAAAGACAGTGCATCTATTTATAAGGCTGATTGGTGCAGGTCTGATGGTGGAATCAGATGGAAGCCATCAATCCACATGCCACGCTGGGCATGCCGCATCATCCTTGAAATCACTAATGTTCGGGTGGAGCGGCTACAGGATATCGGCGAGTACGATGCGTGTGCTGAAGGCGTAGGCCAAGAGGAACACCTAGACACTCCGTCAGAGTTGGCCGCCTACTCCTTTCATGAGGGATTTCGCCGCCTGTGGAAATCTCTTTACGGCCAGGACTCTTGGGATGCAAATCCCTGGGTATGGGTAATCGAGTTCAAAGTGTTAACCACCAACGGTGTAATACCTAATGAGGCAGCAAAATGCGCCGAAGCATAATTTCATTCCTCGCTAGTGCATTAGCGCTAGGAGGACATAGCGTCATCATCAACGGCCAGCCACAAACTGGCCGTTCTCGTCTCCGAAAGCGCAATGCTTACAGTCCGTACCAGAAGCGCCGTAAGTTCCCCGGACAAACCCCAGCGCACAAGCAGTCAAAGCGCAAACATACCAGCACCATGCGGAAGTTCAGGCCGCATCGGTGCAAGTGAGGTGAAACATGTTCAGAGTATTTGGCATTACCAAATCAATGGCAGAAGCACGGGCCAGACGCATTGTTAAACGCTTAGTTAAAGATGGAAAAAATAAAAGAAAACTGAGCGATATCGAGTATCAAAAAGCACTAGATGCCGAAGTAAAACGCCTAATGACTTGCGGCAAGCCAAAGATGCTCAGTCATGACCTTAGTACGCCGAGTATCTGCTATGACTTTGCGGCGCTGGTAAAAGACTTAGGCCAGTGGACCATCATGTACCGCGCTGAAACTGGCGAGTTTTTAAAGTCAGGCAAGCCAAAGATGGAGTGGAAGGAGTACCAGCAATGAAGCAGCCACGCTTATTTTTTCAACGCAAGTATTTGCCAATGCTTGCAACCTTTTGTGCCAAACAAGACATTCGATATTACCTCAACGGATTCCACATTAAACCGCATCCTCAGGTGGGCGTGGTACTAACCGCCACTGACGGACATCGGTTAGTGACAATCCACGATAAAGAAGGTAAATCAAACGGCGAGTACATCTACCCTATCAGCACTCAGCTAAATGCCGCTGCCAAGTCTGCTGGAAGAAGTTATGGCATTCAGTGCGAACGCATTGAGATTGTAGGCACCACACTGAGAATAACCGGATTAGATGACTGGTTTGTGCAGAAAGATTGGCTAAATGGCGGCATTACTCCACCTATCAAGTTCATGGAGTTTGTAACGCCTATCGATGGTACATACCCTAACGTGGCGGCACTATTTAAAAACCTGAAGTTTGGTCAAGTATCGCTTGCAGGGTTCCATCCTCAGTACATTGCAGATCTAAAACTACTGTCCAACAATCCAAAATTACCAGCTTCTGTGATGCAGTTTCGTGAAAGCGATGGCGCAGCAGTGATGGTATCCGGCTTTGACAATGAAATCGTTGCCATGGTGATGCCTATTCGCATGGATGATACAGATCGTTCACTACCAGAATTTGTTAATCACTCAGGTCATCAAGATGTAGATCAGAAGAAGGAGGTAGCATGAGAACAGCTGAGATAAAAGCAGCATTACGTTCCCGCTTCTGTGCACCTGAATGGGCTGTATTTTTTGAAGTTGGCGATGGTACTGGAACAAATCAACGCCGGTGGGCTGATGCAGTGGCAATGAACATGTGGCCTTCTCGCGGTTTAGAAATTCACGGCTTCGAGATAAAAGTCAGCAGATCAGATTGGACACGCGAGCTCAAGAACCCGGAGAAATCAGCCAAGGTCCAGCAGTATTGCGACCGTTGGTGGATCATCACACCAAAGGGAATCGTAAAACCAGAAGAACTACCGCCTACGTGGGGGTTGTACGAGGTAAGCGAATCAGGAACGATTCGGCAGATCACGGCAGCACCATTATTGGCATCTGTTGCTGTAACTCGTCAATTCATGGCTGCAATGCTACGCAGAGCAGGTGGCGTAGATGAAGATGAAATATCGGCAAAAGTTGTTCAGCAAATAGAGAAAATCCGTGCTGGTGATGCCAAACGTATAGAAAGTGCAATACAAGCTGCTAAATCCAAATATGAAAATTTGCTAGAAAAAGTTAAGACATTTGAGGATGTAAGTGGCTTATCTATCAGTAAATTTGGATTAGCTGAGGAAACAGCTAAAGCTGTTAACCTAGTCGTAGCAACAGGGGTACTAAGCACCCACGGTCGTCTAGCTCGATTAACACGCGAGGCAGAGTCTTTTGCAGCTACCTGCAATGAAATATTAAGCCAGTTTAAGGAAAAGGAGGATGCATGAAAGCCAGAACTACACCACTTGGAATTACACCAATTGGCTGCATCAACGTTGATATGCCGTTAGTCGATGCCACAGAGTTTGAAGGACTTGCACAGCATTGCAGAGATGAAGCTGAAACATTTCAGCAGATAGCAAAGCGAGATATATACAACGGTGAAACTGACAATTTACAACTGTGGATAGATAAACGAGACAAACTAAAAAAACTAGCTGACTTTTTTGACGACATGATCGAACAAGTTGGTGGACTATGAGCGAGTTACAAAAAGCCCTTATCCAAGGCATGGAACCCGCCGAGAAAATCGACATTCTGATTGGGCTGACTGATATCACCAGCGAGGACAACAAGATTGCCCTACACCGCCACTACGTTAACGGCTGGCCGATAACCACCGCAGCCGAATCCCGCAGCCTGGACGATGCCAACTTTCGCAAAACCGTTAAATCGCTAGAAGCCGTGGCCGTAAAGCTCGAACGCTACAAAGAAATCGAGTGGGCGCGCTGGGGATATAAATCACCATGCGCAACAGGTGAGTAAACACACCTGAATTGACTTGTAAAATTTAAATCTCAGGACGCATAAATCATTTAACAGATAACTTTCATGGAGTATTCATGAGCGAGTATGCCACTAAAATTGCTGAATTAGATGATTCAGAACGTTGGATACCTAGCTTTGAGGGAGCATACGCTGTTGATAGTGATGGAAACCTAATCAGCTTCAAGAGAGGTAAAAAGCGCTATCTAATTGGCGGTTTGGATAAGGATGGTTACAGAAAAGCCATTCTATGTAACCAAGGGAATAGAACCTACATAAGGATATCAAGCGCTGTTGCCTTGGCATTTATAGGTGATAGACCTGAAGGTATGGTGGTGCGCCACCTTGATGGTAACAAGTTGAATAACAAACCTGAAAATATTGAATACTCCACGCAAAAAGAAAATATCCACGATAAGTATGCTCACGGAACTATGCAGATAGGTGAACGTCACTGGAAATCAAAGCTTACTGAAGAAGATGTTATCGCCATCAGGGAAAGCAAAAAACCAGCAACCCGCATTGCAAGAGAATTGGGTGTTTCAAAGTCAGCCATTGAACTTGCAAGAGCAGGGATAAATTGGAGTCATGTTAAATGATTAAAAATAGCTACTGCTATATCAGCCGCGAACAGTTGAAAGCGGATGGTGAAACGATGATGCGGTTAATGAATAAGGAAGCGGCCTAATCATCTTTCATCTGCATAGGCATTATCTCTGTTTGAAACCGCACATGCTTTGCCAGCATGAAATCTTCACCTTTGTAGTTAATCACCGGGTACGCAAACGTTAGATACGCATCTTCACCGCAACTAGAGCATTGGTGCTGCCACTGCTTTGGGTTGCTGTGAATAACCCGGCCACCCTGCACTACCCGCATATAACCGCGCTTGCATTCATCGCACAGAAACTCAATTAGTTCCGCCTGTATTGGTTTGGTCTTTCTCATGGACCCGACTCGATGATTGCTTTTGACAAACTTTATCACGCACAGGGACACGCCATGCAACAAGACGATGACGGAAAAATCGAGTGGTCGCTAACAGCAATCTTGCTATCAGCAATTTTGATACTTGGTTATTGCGGATTGGTGGCTGTTGGTGTCGATGCTTGCGATTTATTAAGGTACATATATGAAAATTTATGAAAGACAAGATCAATTACCACTTGGCTATTATCCAGTTGATGGCTGCCGTGTGCTGATTGGTGACTGTATCGAGCAAATGCGGCAGTTACCGGCTCAGTCTGTCCATTGCTGCGTTACTAGCCCGCCATATTATGGCCTGCGTGATTACGGCGTAGATGGTCAGATTGGGCTGGAGCCAACGCCGGAAGAGTTCATTCAAAAGCTGGTTGCAGTATTCCGCGAGGTTCGTCGCGTTCTACGTGATGATGGGACACTTTGGGTGAATATTGGGGATAGTTATGCCCGTAGAGGAGGTACTGACAAGAACATCAGCAGCACAGGTAAGGTAGGTAACACCTTAAAGACTCTTGACCATCTTCCAGATAGAAAACAACAGCCGCCGGCAGGAACCAAAGAAAAAGACCTGCTTGGTATTCCGTGGATGCTCGCTTTCGCCCTCCGAGAAGATGGCTGGTATCTACGGCAGGACATTATCTGGAACAAGCCAAATGCAATGCCTGAAAGTGTTCGTGACCGCTGCACAAAAGCGCATGAGTACATGTTCTTGCTGTCGAAATCAAAGCGCTATTACTTCGATCATGAAGCCATCAAAGAGCCTGCTGCCAGTAATAGAACAATTGGTACCGGAGTTGGCTGGAATACAACAAGCAAAAATGATCATCGTGATAATCGTGCGGATAGAACCCGCTCTCGCCGAGACTCGTTCAAGCGTGAAGGCAGCAAGCGAGAACAACAAATCCCTGGGCAGAACTATGGGACGCATCGCAATGAGCGTGAAGAATCTGCATGGGATTTATCAACTCGTAATAAGCGCAGCGTCTGGAATGTGGCAACACGCGGCTATAAAGAGGCGCACTTTGCTACTTTCCCACCGGCACTAATCGAGCCGTGTATTCTGGCTGGCAGTCCAGTGGGTGGAACCGTGCTTGACCCATTTGGCGGAAGCGGCACCACCGCCGGTGTTGCGCTTGCAAATGGCCGCAACGCCATCCTATGCGAACTCAATAATGAATATGCCGAGCTGATGCCGTCACGCATCAAGAGCATCTATAGCGATGCCGCCTAAGGAGTAATGATGAAAATTTCTGATGAAGAACTGCTGCGGATCATTTGGCACAACCAATTGATGCTAGCAACCGAAGCGGTGCTTTGTGAGTACGTGGGTGAGCGTGTCGGATTAGTCAATATCGATGACTATTTCTGGATGCACAAAGCCATGTATTTGCTGCTCAATGAGCGCCATAAACTGCATGCACAGATTGGTGACCAGCAACTGCTCTACAGGCTGCACGAACTAGCCAGACAGCAACGCATTGTAATCGACCGCTACCGGCGGTCTTTTTACATCGACTCCCATACTGCGCGTGAGGCCGTGCGCTGCGCATGGGAATTCTACTTCCGCTCTGGGATACCAGAGGGATATGACGCTGACAACCGCTGCATGCGAACAGCAACAGTGCCCTATCTCAACGCGCTTAAATCATCCTGCCAGCGCCACATCATGCAGCGCTTTGGTGATATCAGTTTGCAGTCGCTAAAAGCGGCTTAGGAGTTAGTATGAAAAACACATTGATGGACCTGAATAATCACCTTTTTGCTCAGATTGAACGTTTAGGTGACGAAAATCTAACTGGTGATGCGCTTAAGCAGGAAATCGAACGTACCAAGGCCGTTACTTCGGTAGCGTCTCAGATAGTATCTAACGGCCGCTTAGCACTCGATGCTCAAATGGCAATTGGTAGCACTCTGAGAGAAGGCCAACTCCCTAAAATGCTGGAGAACAAAGATGCCAAGGTTTAAGTATACCCAAGCGATGCTGAGTTTTCTAAGAGCGACATGGACTGAATACGACCTAGAACATACAACCAGTTTATTTAATTTCACTTTTGGCACCAGAAAATCTGAAGCACAAATCAAGTCAGCATTAAAAAATCACTCTATCAAGTGCGGTCGCACTCATGGCGAAATAAATAAAGGAAAGCTCAGAAGTTTCACTAATGAGCAAAAAGCGTGGATTGAAAAACAATATCGTGTGATGTCGATTAGTGCATTAACCGCCGAATTTAACTTTCAATTTTGCGCATCGAAAACAGAAAAGCAAATACGTGCCTTCACCCGTAATCATAGTATCAAATCAGGAAGAACTGGCCGCTTTGAATCTGGTCATGAGACATGGAATAAAGGGACCAACTTCTGTGCCGGCGGGAACGCTGCGAAAACCAGATTCAAGAAAGGACATATCCCAGCTAATCATAAACCTATTGGTTCAGAGCGAATCGACACCAAGGATGGATATGTGATGGTAAAGGTGGCAGAGCCACGCACATGGCGACTTAAACACATTGTTGTCTGGGAGCAGCATAACGGCAAGCTTCCAGATGGTCATGTGATTTGGTTTATAGATAACGACCGTACAAATTGCAGTATTGAGAATCTGATGTTGGTAACCCAAGGAGAAAATGCCGTAACGAATAAATTCGGCCTTGGGCGAGCAGCTCCGCAAGATAAAACAACAGTGCAACTGATTGCCAAAACAAGAATTAAGGCCAGAGAACGGAGAAATAACCTATGACAGACACAAAAACCATGGTTACGGCACTTAACGTCATCGCTGACGAGCTTCAAGCGATGGAAGGCACAGTTCAGGCCCAGTGCGTACGTGATGCTGCGGTTAAGTTAGCCGATATGCAGAAAACAATCGAGCAACTGATAGCTGGAAATGTTCCTGATGGATGGAAGCTGGTGCCGATTTAACCAACAGAAGAAATGCGTGAAGCGTTCCATATTGCTAATGAAGAATATGAGAATGGTAGAGGGTGGTCACCAGATCATCAATGGAATGCGATGTTATCGGCAGCGCCAGAACAGTTTCTTAAGGATGGTGAGTGATGTCACTAACACCAGAGCAATGCATCGACAGAAACATAGAAGCTATTTTGTCGAAGATAAAAATATCTGAAAGAGTTGGTGCCATTGGTCCAACACATATTCAAAGAATCCTGCGCATTGGATACAACCAAGCATGCTATACGCTAGATGAAATGCAGCGGCGTGGATTGATTAAGAATAATAAACCTTGGAATTACGAGTGGGTTGTCATTCCTGGAAGAAAATGTGTCTCGCCTATTTGTTGGAACTGCAGCGGCACCGGATTCGATAAAGACGGGAAAGAATGCACTTTCAATAATCAACCGCCTTTCTAATTTCAAGAGGTGACTAATGGCCTACGGAGAAAACACCAAAGTTTCGCAGATGGGCAGCATCAGCGAGATTGAACGAACACTCATGCGATATGGCGCCAGCGGTTTCATGTACGGCTGGCAGCATGATGCTGCTGCCGTCTGTTTCACTATGGCAAACCGTCAAATCAGGATAGCCGTTCCGCTGCCGAATAAAGACGATCCGCAATTCCGGCAAACAGAAACTGGCCGTGCCCGGGTAGAATCAGCCGCAATCAAAGAATGGGAGCAAGCATGCCGCCAGCGGTACCGTTCACTGTCTCTTATCATAAAAGCAAAATTGGAGGCGATTGAAGTAGGAATCCGCACATTCGATGAAGAATTTATGGCTGATATCGTACTCACCGGCGGCCGCACGATTGGACAGCAGTTGTTACCAGGCATTGACCACGCAATCAGCAGCGGTTCACTACCGCCGCTATTACCGAATTTGGATTGAGTTATAGGAGCTGATGATGGGTTTATATTGTGGTTTTGATGTTCAGGCAATGCTGAATTTCATGAGCGAAAATGACACCAAAATAGAGCTTGAATGCATCGGATTCAGGAAATGGCGCTTATATGGATTATCAGATAAACATGGTGAATTTGATAACGAAGGGACTTTGTTCAGCGTTGTTATGCAAGCGTTTCAACCTTTTCTTCAAGAAGCAAAAGCCGATCGCGAAAGGTTTCACCAAAAATTTAATTCAATCTTGGAGTGAGTTATGGCAGGTGTCAATCAAGACCAATTACCTTTAAACGAACCGATGTTTTTGAACACCAAGCAAGTACTGGCCCGTTATGGGATCAACTCTGCTGCCACGCTATGGAACTGGCGCCAAACATTGGGATTCCCAAAACCGATCCACAACGGACGCCATTACGACCGCAGGCAATTAGATGAATGGGACCAGAAGCAAAGAGCCGCTTAGGCTCTATGCAAAAAAGCAATTTTGCTGTCCCCATCTACAGCCAATAAGACTTTCTCTGACCATAGCTGATAAGCCTTGCTCTGCTCTTCCAGCCAATCATGTTTGTTATACACTGCCATCACGCCGCCGAGAACGTGCCCCAGCATTTTTTCGGTAACGTGCGGCAATACTCCAGCTTCAGATAGCCTGGTCGAAACTGTGCGGCGAAAATCGTGAATACGCCAATCAGGGATACCTACCCGCGGTTTAATCTCTCTCACCAGCTTGTTCACTGACTGAATACCCAAATGCTTTGTAAAGTCGTTAGGCGCTGGGAATGTCCATTCAGAACTATACAAACGCCACTGCACTTTTAGTATCGAAAGTAAAGCATCACTGATTGGCCGCCGAATAGGTAAGTTGGTTTTGCTGTTCTCGATAGGTACAGTCCAGATCATCGACTCTAAATCAAAGTCAGTACGCTTCGATTTGAGTAATTCTGATATCCTGGCCCCAGTAAGCTGACAGCATTTAATAGCATTGGTAATAGTTGGAGTCGCGCGTGACTTATCCAGCTCTCGCCAGATTTTACCGCACTCAATCAGTGTGAGAACCCTGTTGCCAACGGCTGACGTTTCACCAATGTCGGTAACTCGCAGTTGCAATACATCGACAGAGGTGATCATTTGCCGGCGCACACACCAGTTGAGTACCGTTTTTAACTGCTTGAGTATCGCGCCTGCTGTAACTGGGCTGATTACGGCCTTTTTGTCAAAGAAGTCTATCCACTCGCCAAGCCGGATGCTTTCTACCCTTCTATTCTCAAAGGCTTCATACAAGTGGGCGTTAAATGCAGAAAGGTAAGTTGCCTGTGTGCCTGGCTTAAGTCCTGCGGCCCTGACCTTCATGAACTGCTCGCAACATTCACGCACTGTTGCACCAGTTTGGAAGTTACGCTGTTGCCAGTGAACACGCGGGTCTATACCATTGGCTAATGCATTCCTTAACTCTGGCACCAACTTTCTAGCATCTGCCAGTTTCAGATCTGGATAGCGGCCAAGCGTTAAACGCGCCGGGCGTCCATCATATCTAAACCGATATTGCCAAATGATTGTTCCGGCTGGGGTAACCCTGACACTCAAGCCATCGCGATCGGCCAATTCTGGTTTTCCTGAATATGGTTTCCCAAAAATTGCGCGTAACTGTGTGTCAGATAAGGACATTTTAAAGAACCTGTGTACATATTTTACCAAAGCATAGCGCCAAGATAGAAAGATGTACACAGATATGTACACAGAACGATGTGTAGCAAACTAAATGATATTGAATTGTTTTGGTTAGTAATAGTAAAAAATAATCAGTTATTTCATGGTTTTAAAACAAAAAATAATGAGAAATGAATCATAATGAAAAACAATGAATCGCACTTTATTTACTGGCACGATTATGAAACATTCGGGGCCAATCCTTCTCGTGACAGACCTGCACAATTTGCCGGCATCCGTACCGATCTGGAACTCAATATTGTGGGAGAGCCAGATACATTTTATTGTCGTCTGGCCGAAGATTATTTACCCGCACCAGAAGCTATTCTTATTACCGGTATAACGCCGCAACTTGTTAACAGTAAAGGGTTGTTAGAAACCGAGTTTATGGCACGCATCAATAATATTTTTAGCGTTGCGAATACTTGTGTTGCTGGCTACAACTCCTTACGGTTTGATGACGAAGTTACCCGCTATGGCTTTTATCGCAACTTTATCGATCCCTATGCCCGTGAATGGCGTAACGGTAACTCTCGTTGGGATATCATTGACTTAGTTCGTGCCTGCTACGCATTGCGGCCTGAGGGTATCAACTGGCCAGAGCGAGAAGATGGTAGTCCCAGTTTCAAACTGGAGCATCTGACACTAGCTAATGGTCTGGGACACGAAAAAGCCCATGATGCCATGTCAGATGTGTACGCCACCATCGCCCTAGCGAGATTAATCCGCGAACATCAGCCCCGACTGTTTGATTACTATTTCGGTCTACGAAAAAAAACTGCGGTAGCAGATCAGCTAGATGTGCTGAATATGACGCCACTCGTACATGTCAGCTCCAAAATCCCCGCCACTCAGGGCTGTACTACGCTAATAGCGCCGGTAACTTACCATCCGGTCAACCGAAATGCGGTGATCTGCGTTAACCTCAATATGGATATCAGTCCACTGCTGGAGCTTGAGGTTAACGATATTCATCGGCGCATGTACACTGCCAGAGAAGATCTGAGCGAAGATGAATTGCCCATTCCGGTTAAGCTAGTCCACCTAAATAAGTGCCCTTTTATTGCGCCCACCAAAACCCTCAACGATGACCGTGCAGCAACATTGGGTATCGATAAAGCCTTTGCCCGTGAACAGTTCCGCAAGCTGCGGCAATCATCAGAATTACGCCAAAAACTGGTGGCGCTATATGAAATTGAACATGAGGCGTCCATCACCGACCCTGATCGCATGTTATATAGCGGCGGATTTTTCTCCGATGCAGACCGCAATAAGATGGAGATAATTCGCAATACCGCACCGCAGAATTTATCGGCACTTGACCTACAATTCGACGATGCAAGATTACCGGAAATGCTATTCCGATATCGGGCACGTAACTACCCTGCACTGTTGAACTATCAGGAGAGTTTGCGTTGGCGGGAATTTTGTAAACAGCGACTGAGCGATCCTGACTATGTGCTCAGGCTAGAAAATCTAATGGAAGAAACTGCTGCAAATGAAAGCAAACAGCAGTTACTAAAGGCCTTGGTACTTTACCTGCAGGCACTTTAGCTGCATGATTCGATATCCGCTCACCTATAGGAAAGACGGATGCAAAACAGATTTATCCGCGGCATAAACCGTTTGCCGCAATCTTTGAGCAGCGTGCTGGTACCTATGCTGGGAGAAGCGTTTGCTGGTCATTTTGATGCGCAGCAGCTAGCCCATCTACAACACGCCAGCGGTCTGAATGAATCCCAGTTGCTTAATGCTTTGCTTCCCATTGCAGCAGCCATGTCAGTCGCGCCTATCAGTGACTTTTATGTGGGAGCAATTGCTAAAGGCCAGAGTGGCGCAGTATACATGGGCGCTAATCTGGAGTTGGCAGGGGAAGCTTTATGCCACTCAGTTCATGCCGAGCAGAATGCCATCAGCCACGCGTGGTTAAGTGGTGAAACCCAAA
Source organism: Shewanella fodinae (assembly GCF_014651955.1). Classification (GTDB taxonomy): domain Bacteria; phylum Pseudomonadota; class Gammaproteobacteria; order Enterobacterales; family Shewanellaceae; genus Shewanella; species Shewanella fodinae. The sequence goes on from NZ_BMXW01000001.1 coordinate 161,202, forward strand.
TCACCGATATTTGGGTCAATGCCAGCCCTTGCGGCCACTGTCGCCAGTTCATGAACGAGTTGGTCGCCGGTGCCAGCATTCGCATTCATTTACCGGAACAACAAACTGCGCCATTGGCGCATTACTTACCTTACGGTTTTGGGCCTAAAGACTTAGGGATCAACTTCCCCCTACTGACCAAACAACAAATAGAATTGGCTTTCGAGAGTAGTGATCCGATGGTGATTGAAGCTTTGGATCATGCCAGCTTGAGTTATGCGCCCTACAGTCTCAGTCACAGTGCGGTTGTCCTAGAAATGACCGATGGGGTGACTTTTTGCGGTCGTTATGCCGAAAATGCCGCATTTAACCCTTCCATGATGCCAATGCAGATGGCTCTTGCTAATTTGATCCGCCACAATCGCGATTTTGCCGATATCAAGCGGGCGATGTTGCTGGAATCATCGGCAGGCAAGCTGTCCTTGGTGGATATGAGTATGGATGCATTACATGCGGTAGCCAATGTTGAACTAGAGCACGTGGTGGTATCACCGCTGTAAATACAAATGGGCTACAGTAACGTAGCCCAGTGTCATCCCAATTAGGTTACAGTAACCATTTATTTATCTTGGCATTTCTGCAAACGAGCCATCAAGCTAGAAGTATCCCAGCGGCTACCGCCCATGGCCTGTACTTCTGCGTAAAACTGATCAACTAGAGCCGTCAGTGGCAGCGTCGAACCGTTGCGACGAGCCTCATTAAGGGCAATGCCAAGATCTTTACGCATCCAATCAACCGCAAAACCAAAGTCATACTCACCTTTGAGCATGGTTTTGTAGCGGTTCTCCATTTGCCAACTTTGAGCAGCGCCTTTACTGATCACCTCAACCACTTTCTCACCATCCAGCCCCGCATTCTTGGCAAAGCTCAACGCCTCAGCCAAACCTTGCACGACTCCAGCGATACAGATTTGGTTTACCATTTTAGCTAACTGCCCCGAACCAGTATCGCCGAGCAACTCTGCACTGCGAGCGTATGCGGTCATCACAGGTTTCACTGCGGCAAAAACGTTAGCATCACCACCAACCATCACCGTTAGCACACCTTTCTCTGCACCAGCCTGCCCACCAGAAACCGGTGCATCCAGAAACGCGATACCTTTTGCCGCCAACAATGCTGCCAACTCCCGAGCAACATCGGCTGATGCAGTGGTATGATCAACAAACACCGCACCAGCAGCCATGCCGTGAATCGCCCCATCTTCACCGGCAACGACCTGCCGTAAATCATCGTCATTACCCACACAGGCAAAGACAATATCTTGCCCTTCTGCCGCTGCTTTTGGTGTTGCACAACAACGTCCGCCATATTCACTCACCCAAGCCTGAGCCTTAGTCATTGTTCTGTTGTAAACAGTGACCTCATGTCCATGCTTGAGCAGATGACCCGCCATGGGATATCCCATAACGCCCATACCTAAAAATGCAACCTTGGCCATTAGACTTCCTTAACTAAATGAATGATAAGCAATAAATGGACAATAACAGGCTTATTGTCCGAAATGAGTTTTTTAGTGACTGACTGGCATTGTGCCATGGTCATCTAAGTAGTTAAAGGCACAGGTCCACAGATTCAGGGGTGGATATGCGCTTCCATCTCCGCACCAATCTTTTTACGCATCTCCATCAGTTTCATCGCAGAATCGCGTAATTCAATATCCCGCTGTGTTACTGGCACCCATTCAGGAACAGGCGTCGGCTGTCCATCCTCATCGACGGCAACCATGATAACGATACAATGCGTGGTGGTCTCACGCTGGCAGAATTTGGGATCACAGGCTTTGACTTCCAAACCAATATGCATCGAGGTGCGACCGGTATAAATGACCTTAGCGCAGACTTCGACCATGTTGCCCACCAGAATTGGCCGCACAAAACGAATACCGCCCGCATAAGCCGTAATACAGTATTTACCGCTCCACCCGGCGGCACAGGCATAAGCGGCAAGGTCAATCCACTTCATCACGGCCCCACCGTGCACCTTTCCACCAAAATTCACATCTGTTGGCTCTGCCAGAAATCGCAGGGTAATCTCTCTATCTAAACCCGCCATTATGATCCTCTCACGGTTATCACAGCTTCCGATTAACATCTGCAACTGAGTGTATTCGAAAAATACATTTTAGAAAATTGTTAGCGCCAACAAGCTGGTTTATTGCATTAGCAAACATCAAATTAATAAGAATGTGATAAAAAAAGCGCCACTCAGGCGCTTCCTTTCAAAACTTATCATATTCGTTTCAGTAGCAACGAGCCGTTGGTACCACCGAAACCAAAAGAGTTACACAACGCATATTCCAATTTCGTTTGGCGCGCTGTGTGCGGTACAAAGTCTAAATCACAACCTTCATCTGGGTTATCCAGATTGATGGTGGGTGGCACAACTTGATCTTTGAGCGCTAACGCAGTGAAAATCGCTTCTACTGCACCCGCAGCACCGAGCAAATGGCCCGTCATTGACTTGGTAGAACTGACCATAACATTGTAGGCCGACGCGCCAAATACCGACTTAACCGCCGCAGCCTCGGCCTTATCACCCGCAGGCGTCGAAGTACCGTGAGCATTGATATAGCCGATCACATCTAGAGCAACACCCGCATCTTTAATGGCATTGACCATTGCCAGCGCCGCCCCTGCACCATCAGCTGGAGGAGAAGTCATGTGGAACGCATCACCACTCATACCAAAACCATTGATTTCCGCGTATATTTTTGCGCCTCGAGCCTTAGCATGTTCATACTCTTCCAGCACCATAATGCCAGCACCATCGCCAATGACAAAGCCATCGCGGTCTTTATCCCAAGGACGACTAGCCGCTGTAGGATCATCATTCCGAGTAGAGAGTGCTTTAGCTGCCGAAAAACCACCGACTCCCAGAGGACTCGTCACATCTTCAGCCCCGCCAGCCACCATCACATCAGCATCACCGTAAGCAATGGTACGTGCCGCAAAACCAATATTGTGCACTCCCGTAGTACAGGCCGTAGTGATGGCAAAATTAGGTCCGGTCATACCGTATCGAATGGACAGATGACCCGCAATCATGTTGATGATGGTACTGGGCACAAAAAATGGTGAGATCTTTCGCGGACCACCTTCCATCAAGGCAGTGTGGTTCTGTTCAATGAGCCACATCCCGCCCATACCAGCACCAATCGCCGTACCGACACGGGTTGGATCTTCTTTTTCCATATCCAAACCAGCATCTTCAACCGCCTGGATACCGGCAGCCATGCCATACTGTATGAACAGATCCATCTTACGGGCGTCTTTTTTGGAGACATACTGTTCGACATCAAAATCTTTGACGGAACCACTGATGCGGGTTGCAAATGCGCTTGCATCGAACTTGGTGATGGGGGCGATGCCGCTTTTTCCGGCCAGCAATGCCTGCCAACTGCTTTCTACAGTATTACCCACAGGTGTAACCAGCCCTAGGCCGGTAATGACGACTCGACGTTTTGTCACGGTAGTCACCTTTCTTTAGTGAACGAATTGGAGAAAGAGGTGTAATTTTACCCCTTAGAACCGGGTTTTACAGAAAAAGCCCTGTTTTGTCATAGGACAAGTTCACGGGATAAAGCTATAAACAAAAACAGGCGGCATATTAGCCGCCTGTTTTCAGGAATTCAGTATTACTGATTCTTGGAAACGTAATCAATCGCTGCCTGAACAGTGGTGATTTTCTCAGCTTCCTCATCAGGAATTTCGGTATCAAACTCTTCTTCCAGAGCCATAACCAATTCGACGGTGTCCAGAGAATCTGCACCGAGATCGTCAACAAAAGAAGCTGCTGGCTTAACGTCTTCTTCTTTAACGCCCAGTTGCTCTACAATGATTTTCTTTACACGTTCTTCGATGTTGCTCATTAGTTTTCTTTCCTATTCAAATTACGCACTTGCGTAAGATTGCGAGTAGTTTATTAGATTTGACCAACATTGCAAGCCCCGTTTTCGTGGTCTAACCACGATTTAAGGCCCCAATTACTGCAGATCACCACCCAATTTGCGACAGTTCCTTGCAATCGCCATTAAACCATATACATCCCGCCATTTACATGCAAGGTTTCCCCAGTAATGTAAGCAGCAGCATCAGAGGCCAAGAATAATACGGCATTGGCAATTTCTTGGGCCTGCCCCAAACGCTCCATCGGAACTTGGGACATGATGGCTTTTTGCTGTTCTTCTGTCAGTTCATCCGTCATGTCAGTCTGGATAAAACCAGGAGCAATAGCATTAACGGTAATTTGACGGGACGCAACCTCTTTCGCAAGAGATTTGGTAAACCCGATCAAACCGGCTTTCGCTGCAGCGTAATTTACCTGACCAGCGTTACCCATTGTCCCAACCACAGAACCAATACTGATAATGCGCCCATGGCGTTTTTTCATCATTGCCCGCAAAACAGGCTTAGATAACCGGAAAAGTGATGTCAGGTTGGTATCAATAATAGACTGCCACTCTTCATCTTTCATCCGCATCAACAAGTTGTCGCGAGTGATACCGGCGTTGTTCACCAGAATATCAATATCACCCACTTTTTCTTTGATCGATGCAAATAAATCTTCAATAGATTGCGGATCTGTGACATTCAGCACTAATCCAAAGCCACTATCGCCAAGATAAGCACTAATAGCTGCCGCGCCACCCTCACTGGTGGCAGTGCCGATGACAGTGGCACCAGCTTGCGCCAATGTTGTGGCTATCGCCTTGCCGATACCGCGACTAGCACCGGTAACCAATGCGACTTTTCCAGATAAATCAATGGCAATACTCATGAACGACTCCTTATTCCGTCAGGGCGGCAATTGACGCTGCAGTATTAACCGCCTGCGCTGCCAATGACTTATTGATACGCTTGGTAAGACCCGTCAACACTTTTCCCGGTCCCATTTCCACCAGTTCAGAAATACCGTCAGCCGCCATTTTCTCAACCGTTTCAGTCCAGCGTACCGGATTATACAATTGGCGAACCAAGGCATCTTTGATGGCACTGGCATCGTGTGGACAAGCCACATCAACGTTATTGATGACCTTAACGGTGGGTAGCGAAAAGGTCACGTTGGCTAGTGCGTCAGCGAGTTTCTCGGCCGCAGGTTTCATTAGTGCACAATGAGACGGCACACTCACGGGCAAAGCAACTGCCATTTTAGCCCCTGCTTCTTTACAAGCTGCAGCGGCACGTTCAACAGCTGCCTTTTCACCTGCAATCACCACTTGACCAGGGCTATTAAAGTTGACCGGACTGACCACGGCACCTTGTGCACAATCAGCACAAATACTGGCGATGGAATCATTAGCTAAACCAATGATGGCATACATGGCACCAGTTCCGGCAGGCACCGCCTGTTGCATTAATTGGCCGCGTAACTCTACCAGTTTTACCGCATCCTTAAACGGGATGACACCAGCACAAACCAGTGCAGAATATTCACCAAGACTGTGGCCCGCCATCACTTGTGGCAGCGCTTTACCACTCGCCAGATAGACACGATACAACGCCACGGAAGCGGTCAGCAGTGCTGGCTGAGTTTTATCAGTCTCGTTCAGTGTTTCAGCTGGACCTTGCTGTACCAGCTGCCATAAATCATAACCCAGCACTTCGCTGGCTTCGGCAAAGGTGTCTGCCACTACTGGGTATTGCTCTGGCAAATCGGCCAGCATTCCCACGGTTTGAGAACCTTGACCGGGGAAAACAAAGGCAACGCTGTTCATATTTATTGACCTTTTGAATTGAAAACAGGTTGATTATAGATGGCAACCGCCAATGTAAGCAGATTGCCCTATTGCGGTATTGATACCTGCAACTAAAAACGGATCAGCGCACTGCCCCATGCGAAACCGGCACCGAAGGCTTCCAACAGCAACAACTGACCAGGTTGAATACGGCCATCCCGCACCGCCTCATCCAAGGCTATAGGCACCGAAGCTGCAGAAGTATTGCCGTGTTTGTTAAGGGTTATCACTACTTTATCCATCGCCATATCTAACTTACGGGCAGTAGCGGTAATGATGCGCAGGTTAGCCTGATGCGGCACTAACCAGTCAATTTCTGATTTATCGACGTTGTTAAGACGTAAGGTCTCGGTCACGACATGCGATAACTGAGTCACAGCCACTTTAAATACATCGTTGCCTTTCATGGTCATAAAGCCAACAGCTTCCGACGATTCACCGGCACGAGGAGGAAATGAGCATTTAAGCAAATCGCCCTGACTACCATCAGCAAACAAATGCGTAGCAATCACCCCCGGTTGCTCGCTGGCACCAACCACCACTGCTCCAGCGCCATCACCAAACAGGATAATCGTACTACGATCTTCCGGTTGACATAAGCGTGATAGCACGTCTGAGCCAATGACCAACACCTTGCGTGCAGTACCGGCTTTGATGAATTGATCAGCAATCGATAAAGCGTAGATAAAACCAGAGCAAGCAGCGGCAACGTCAAAAGCCGGCACCGGCGCTATACCCAGCATGGCCTGAATTTCACAGGCGGCAGCAGGAAAAGCATTAGAGGCACTGGTAGTGCCACAAATAATCAAATCGATTTCACTGGCGTCAATACCAGCCATGTCAATGGCCATGACCGCAGCGTTATAGCCCATGGTCGCCACGGTTTCGTCACCGGCAGCTATACGGCGCTCTGAAATACCTGTGCGTTCAACAATCCACTGGTCACTGGTTTCCACCATTTTTTCCAGATCTTGATTGCTACGCACCTGCGCCGGCAGATAACTGCCAGTCCCAAGAATTTTTGTATGCATAGGAGAAATCAGCTATTGATGTCTAAAAGTATCGACTCGAGACGTTGTTCAATCATCTCAGGGAGTCGACGCGTAGCTTCGGTTACTGCCAGGCAAATCGCTTGAAGAAAGGCTGTTTCATCCGCATTGCCATGGCTCTTAACCACTATTCCGCGTAATCCTATCAGACTTGCACCATTATAGTGGTCGGGGTTCATTTGGCGTAGCACCGATTGGATACTTGGTGCCAACATTTTGGCCAGCAGTCGAACGAAAAACCCTTGAGTCAACCCCTGCCTCAGTTGATGCAATAGCAAACGGGCAATACCTTCTGACGTTTTTAGGGTGATATTTCCCACGAAACCATCACAAACAATGACATCAACATTGCCACAGTAGATTTCATTGCCTTCAATAAAACCTTGGTAATTGATTTGTGGTGTATGCGTCAGCAATTGCGCTGTCTGTTGTACCTGGCCATTACCTTTTATTTCTTCACTGCCCACATTGAGCAAGGCAACAGAGGGATGCTGCTTTTTGGTCACAGCCTCACACAATACAGACCCCATTACCGCAAACTGAAACAAGGTTTCGGCATCACAGGAAACATTGGCACCCAGATCAAGCAGATAAACGGGCTGATGATTAATGGTCGGTAAACAACTAACTAACGCGGGACGATCGATTCCAGGCAAGGTTTTTAGCACCACTTTTGCCATGGCCATCAATGCCCCAGTATTACCAGCGCTGACACAGGCATCCGCTTGATGCTCTTTGACTAAGTCAAGCGCATAGCGCATCGAACTCTGCTTACGACAACGCAAAGCAAACGCTGGCTTATCCCCCATTTCCACTTCTTCTGGTGCATGGCGGATATCAATTCTTGATGTGATGCTTGTCTCGACTTGAGACAACAAGGGGGTTATCTGGTTTTCATCGCCAACCAGAATCAACTTGAGATGTGGATATATTCTAAGTGCCTGCACAGCTGCAGGCACCGTGATACGGGGGCCATGATCGCCACCCATCGCATCCAACGCAAGCGTCAGATCTGTCATAGGACAATCAACAAATTATTTGTTGATTACCTTTTTGCCACGGTAAAAACCGTCAGCAGTGACATTATGACGAAGATGAACTTCGCCAGTGGTTGCATCTACTGCCAGCTGAGCAGTGCTCAGAGCGTCATGTGAACGACGCATACCACGTTTTGAACGGGATTTTTTATTCTGTTGAACAGCCATTGATCTGTCTCCTGGATTACTTGCTCTTCAGTTTTTCTAACACTGCAAATGGATTCGGACGTTCTTGTTGAGCGTCTGCAATCTCGCCAACGGCCATATCGTTGGAACCCGCATGACATGTTGCCACATCATGGGACGGTACCAATGGCACAGCCAGGATTAACTCATCTTCAATCAGTGAATGAAGACGAACTTCGCCAATTTCATCACACTCAATAGGATCGTACGTTTCCGGGAGCTCATCGACTTCTGCCTGTGTCCGACACGGACTAAAGCAAAATTCGACCGTAACCTCCGTGGTAAACAGCGTCATGCAACGTTGACATAACAGAGTGAGCTCCGTCACAGCCTTCCCTTTCAGGTAGACTATCCCCTGTAAATCTACACCACACTCAAGCGACACTGCCACATCGGAACAGTCGCCGGCACATAATTCGTTTAATCTTTTTAACACTTTCCCAGAAACAATCCCCTGATAACTCAGACGACTGCTGGCAGCGCGAATAGGATCAATTGAAACCGGTATTTTTACTGTTTGCATAAGCAGGCGCGCATCTTATAGTTTGGAGCCTACGGAGTCAAAGAAAATATAGTGTTAACGCGAATAAAATACACGCTAACGGGGCTTGGCTTCCGCTTACTCGAAATTGACGGAGGCAAATTTTACTCAAGCAGCCGCAGCTGTACAAGCAGCACACGCATAAAATAGAAGCAAACAAGGTAAGAAACCGCTAAATCTTTACTTGCTAAGCTCGCACAGAAATACCGACAATACCGCCGACGTATTAAGTACCAACACAATATAACTAACGACTGGAGAAAATGTGTCAACCACTAGCGTAATATCTCCCGCAAGACCATTGGTGTTAGCGTCTACCTCTAGTTTTCGTAAAACACTGTTACAAAAACTGGGACTGGAGTTCATTAGCTGTGCACCATTAGTCGATGAAACGCCATTAGCAGAGGAATCTGCGCCAATGCTGGTGCAACGTCTCGCGCTGGCTAAAGCAACTGCCGGTGGCAAACTGCACCCAGGGGCGCTCTGCATAGGTTCTGATCAGGTCGCCGTCATTGACGGGAAAATTATCGGCAAACCACATACAGAGGCGAAAGCCTGCGAGCAATTGGCACTGGCATCAGGCAAAGCTATCACCTTTTATACCGGGCTGGCGCTATATGATGATCGAACAGGCGATGCCGAAGTGATACTCGATCCCTTTACCGTACACTTTCGCCAATTGACGACACAGCAAATTGCCAACTATGTTAAGCGCGAACAACCCCTATCTTGCGCGGGCAGTTTTATGTGTGAAGGCCTAGGGATAGCCTTGTTTGAACGCTTACAGGGAGACGATCCCAATAGTTTAATTGGCTTGCCCTTGATTGCCCTCACTCGGTTGCTAGCCAATAAAGGTATAGATGTACTCGGCTAGCCGCTCAGGCGGTTAACACCGATAACAGTGCTAATGGCTCACTGATAATGGCTTTGGGATTTTGTAACTGCAATTTTTCGCAACTATGGGCGCCGTAACTAACACCAACCGCAGCCACACCTGCGGCATTTGCCATCTGCAGATCCAATATAGAATCGCCCACCATCAACGCCCGTGATGCTGGCACTCCGGTATGGGCCAGCAGTTGCTGCAACATATCCGGATGCGGCTTGCTGTGGGCTTCATCGGCACAGCGGCTGAGGTGAAAAAACTGATCCAATCCTGTCTGTCGCAAAGAACGATCCAGTCCTGGACGTGATTTACCGGTGGCAACCGCCAATTGGTATTGCTGCTGTTGTAACTGCGTTAATAGTTCCGTGATACCGTGATAAAGCGGCGTGGCAACATGCGCTTGGCGCTGGTAATTATCTCGGTAACTCTGCTGCATTAACGGATATTCCTGGGAAGGTCTCCCAGGAAATAGCGTCTGCATCGCTTGCGCCAGTGACATGCCGATAATGTCCCGCTGCGCGGCTTCTGGCGGCTCGATAAACCCCATATCACGAGCCACGTTGCGCAGGCAGGTAAGAATACGGCCGATGGAATCCATCAAGGTGCCGTCCCAGTCAAAAATGATCAGATCGTAATGTTTCATCAATACCGCTCAAAAATCGCTAAAACGCACCACTGGCTACACCCGCGTGAGTTTATTCAGCAGCTGTTGCAATTCATCGTCCAGAGGCGCCTGGACTTCGGTTACCACGTCGGTTTCCGGATGAATGAAACGCAGTTGTGCCGCATGTAGAAACAGGCGACTCAGCCCCAGAGCTCGCATACTGTCATCAAATTTCTGCTCGCTGTATTTTTCATCACAAGCAATCGGGTGCCCAACATACTGACAATGAACGCGGATCTGATGGGTACGGCCGGTGACAGGACTGGCTTTAATGAGCGTTGCTCCCTCGTAACGCTGCATGATACGAAAATGGGTTTCCGACGGTTTGCCTTCACTATTCACCCGTACGATACGTTCGCCGGAGGGTAGCGTAATTTTCAATAAAGGTGCTTTTATCACTCGGTCATGGCTTTGCCACTCACCACGAACTAATGCCAGATAGTCCTTTTGCATCTGCTTATTGCGTAACTGGTCGTGCAAATGCCTTAAGGCGCTGCGCTTTTTAGCCACCAATAACACACCTGAGGTTTCTTTATCTATCCGGTGTACCAACTCCAGAAACTTCTGTTGCGGACGTAAAGCGCGCAAGGCTTCAATCACACCGTAGTCGACTCCACTACCGCCATGCACGGCAATCCCAGCAGGTTTATTCAGCACCAGAATATGCTTATCTTCATACAGTATTCTGGGTTCTAATTGCGATACCCGATGCAAATTCGCAGAGGGCGCCTGGCGCGGGTTATCCTCGCTGACTCTAACTGGCGGAATGCGCACTTCATCGCCAATCGCTAATTTGAATTCCGGCTTGATACGTTTTTTATTGACCCGCACTTCGCCTTTGCGAACAATGCGGTAAATCATACTTTTGGGTACACCTTTTAATTTTGATAGCAGAAAATTATCAATGCGCTGACCGACATTGTCTTCGTCAATAGTCAGCAATTGTACCTGTCTGGCGGTAGATTCTTGGTTATTCATAACTCATGCGCGAAAAAAAGAAAGCGCCTCATTGTACATGATGTACCGCTATTTGATTGCTCTAATTTTTCATTTCGGCTATATTTCAGCAGCGAACATTGGCTTAGCCTAGCCTAGAAGTTAGTAATTCCACTGTTCACTTTCTGGTCAGATAGAAGTTAACCTTACAAATTTTGGTAGCATCTCATTGATTTGCAGGCTGTTGTTAAAAGCTTATAAGATAAATGGCGCTTTTACAGTCAAACCAACAAAGAACAAGTATTTTGGGTTCTCTTCACACAAAAACCAGGCCATTTAAAAGAATTTTATTATTAACCAGTTATCAAACGACTACGTGCGAAATTGGCATTACTGGACAGAATGTAAAGAATTTATGGGGTTGGTTGATGTTTTACAACGAATTCCTTGTTTTTGTAATCATTGAAAAATAAGCCATAAATAGGATGCGACACGCAGTGACTGCGTCTAACAGCTAATGCGCACCTTCGCCTGGGACGCTGCCGTGAGGCACTAGTAATAATACCCGAGGCCCGTAATGCAGCGACACTGAGATGTTTGATGACCCATTGAGAAGAATGACGTCATCATGAAAAGGATGCTAATTAATGCAACTCAATCTGAAGAGTTGCGTGTTGCCCTCGTAGATGGGCAGCAGTTGTACGATCTGGATATTGAAAGCCCCGGTCACGAACAGAAAAAAGCCAATATTTACAAAGGCAAAATTACCCGCGTAGAACCCTCTCTCGAAGCCGCATTTGTCGATTACGGTGCTGAGCGTCATGGCTTTCTGCCATTGAAAGAGATTGCCCGCGAATATTTCCCCAAAGGTTATTCATTCCAGGGCCGCCCTAGCATTAAAGAAGTGGTCAGTGAAGGCCAAGAAGTGATTGTTCAAATTGATAAAGAAGAACGTGGCAACAAAGGTGCCGCGCTTACGACCTTTATCAGCTTGGCCGGTTCTTATCTGGTATTGATGCCCAACAATCCTCGTGCTGGCGGTATCTCTCGTCGCATAGAAGGTGATGAGCGCACCGAACTGAAAGAAGCCATGTCAGAACTGGAAGTCCCCAATGGCATGGGCCTTATTATTCGTACGGCGGGTGTTGGCAAAGCCGCGGCAGAGTTGCAGTGGGATTTAAAAATCCTGTTGCAGCACTGGGCCGCCATTCAAGATGCCGCTGCCAGTCGCCCAGCACCGTTTCTTATTCACCAGGAAAGTAACGTCATTGTACGCGCTATCCGTGATTATCTGCGGCGCGAAGTCGGTGAAATTCTGATTGATCATCCTAAAGTGTTTGAACGTGCGAAAGAGCATGTCGCACTGGTACGTCCCGACTTTGTTGAACGAGTCAAACTCTACAAAGCAGAAGTGCCACTGTTCACTCACTACCAGATTGAGTCACAGATTGAATCCGCATTCCAACGTGAAGTGCGACTGCCCTCCGGCGGGTCTATCGTTATCGACCCAACTGAAGCCTTAACCTCTATTGATATCAACTCTGCCCGCGCTACCAAAGGGGGAGATATTGAAGAAACGGCACTGAACACCAACCTAGAAGCGGCCGATGAAATTGCCCGGCAATTACGGTTGCGTGACCTAGGTGGCCTGATCGTTATCGACTTTATCGATATGACACCGGTACGCCATCAGCGCGAAGTAGAAAATCGCCTACGTGACGCCGTACAGCATGATCGTGCACGCATTCAGTTGGGGCGCATCAGTCGTTTTGGCCTGATGGAAATGTCCCGCCAGCGTCTGCGTCCATCATTGGAAGAATCTGCGGCCCATATCTGTCCTCGTTGTCATGGACAGGGCACTATCCGCGGCACCGAGTCATTGGCATTGTCCATTCTGCGCCTGATTGAAGAAGAAGCGATTAAGGACAACACCACTCAGATTGAAGCCATTGTGCCGGTCGATGTAGCCGCCTTCTTACTGAACGAAAAGCGTAAAGCTATTCGTATCACAGAAGAACGTCACGATGTTGAAGTCTATATCATCCCAGATCCTAACATGACCACACCAGATTACCGGGTGGTACGTCATCGTGACGATGATGAAATTGATGAGGCCAGCTATAAACGCGTTGAAACGCCGCAGTCTCAGTTATATGAACCACGCAAGCTGGAACGAGCCGCAACCCCACAACCCGTCCTTAGTGGTTTTGCGACACCTGCCGCCCCGGTGGTAACAACCCCAGCGCCTAAAGCAGCACCGGTTAAAGCTAGCAAAACGACAGTGGAACAAGTCAAACCTGGTTTACTGAGCCGTTTATTCAAAACACTGGCGGCCATGTTTGCATCCTCTGAAGCAGAACCCCGTCAAACAAGTGAAAAAACGACCAGCGAAAAACGACCTGATGGTGACAATAAACGTCGTCAATCTCGTGGCAATGATCGCAATGACCGTAACAATCGCCGTCGCCGACCTGCACAGATTAAAGACAAAGAGACGGAAGAAGTCAGCGCGGTTACCTCGGCAGTGGTGGAAGATAATAAAACAACCGACAAACCAGCACGCAAACGTCCGGCAAAAAACAGCCGCAACACCGACAAAGTTGATGCAGGTAAAGCCAAAGAAACCAAGGACAAAGAAGATAATACTCGCAACAAATCGGCTAAAGCAGACATCGTCGAAGAGCCGATCCAAGAAGTTGTTCGTGAGCGGCGTCAGCGCCGGGATCTGCGCCGCAAAGTGCGTATTGAGAAACAACCAACGGAAGACGTTGCAATTGCACAGCCAGATGCTGAAGTGGTAGCAAACACCGCTCAAGCAAGCGCTGCGGTTGAAGAAAAACCCGCACGTCGCAGCCGCAAGCCCGAAGCAAAAGCTGTCACTAATGAACTTGTAGATAGTGTTGAAGTAGATAAGACAGCAAACCGTACTGAAACAGCAGAGCCTGTTATAGAAACCACGGATTCAGTAATCGTAGAATCCGAAGTAGCAGAAGTTGCTGAAGTGCAAGTCGCTACGCCGGAAGCTGACGCTGACATGACTGTTACCGAAACCGAAGGTGCTAGTGATACTGACGCTCAAGACAATAATAGCAAGCGTGAAGGTCAGCGCCGCAATCGTCGCAGTCCGCGTCACTTGCGAGCTGCCGGACAGCGCCGCCGTCGTGATGAGCAGAAAGACACCGCAAATACCGAAACTACAGTAAACACTGAAGCCGAAGAGTCTGCCGCCGCAACTGCACCTGTACAACAACAGATTGCGTTGGAACTGGGTAGCGAGCAAACGGCGTCAACGATAGCGGAAGTCACAGCTGCCGATGAGGGTGCTACCCGCAAGGTTGAAGCGGAGCCCGCCCCGGTAGCTGATGATGTACAACCGCAGGTTTCTGCGGCGCAAGACTCGCCAGTCGCAGGCACAGAAACAACTGTGAGCAACGTTGCCGAACCTGAAAATACTGCATCTGCAGCCCCTGCTGAAGTTGTCGAAACACCCGCAGTAGTTGCTAAGACTGAGTCGCCAGAAGTTCAAAAAGAAGCAACGCCCCCAACAACGACACCACAGGCCGAGCCCAAGAGTGATGTCACTGCAGAGGCGAAAGTTGAAGAAGTGGCAGTCACCGTGGAAACACCAACGGTAACAACGGTAACGGACAGCTCGGCAGAGGCGGAAGACACTGTCACAGTTGAAGAGACTCAGCTTGCTGAGGCTGCCGCTGTGGTTCACGCCAGCAGTGCGGCATCAGCCCCAATGGCAAAACCAAGTGCTGCGGCGCCTAAATCCGTAAAAGTTGCGATGCCAGCAGCCGCAGAGGAGGCACAGCTAGCAACTCCGGCTCAGATAACAGAGCCTGTGGCGACAGTGAGTCGCTTCAGCGCGATGGTGGGAGCCAGCATGTCCAAACCGCAGGTTGAAGTCAGAGCTAAGGTGGAGGTACCTCACGGCCACGAATATCAAGCCGAAGATATGCCAGTAACACCTAAGCACAATGCAGGCAATGCTGCGACGTCGGATATGGCAAAGCCTGAGTAATTCTCGAAACTGAGTAAAAGCCATGCCTTAGTGCATGGCTTTTCTTTTGGATGTACCGCATAGTTTCCGTTACCGCTTCTCTGTCAGCCATTACCGCTTATTTTTAACCAGCTGAAGAAATACCAACGCACGTTGGACCACATACCTGCAACAACCAACCATCTTGCAAAACTGGGAACAATCATCCCCGCTTAGAAACCAACGGTCCGGCTATTTTTGCTCATCCTTTTTTTGCCAATCAGCAAAATAGTGACGAATTTTCACCAGTTTGGGGCCGATCACCAACGAGCAGTAAGGTTGTTGCTGATGACCGGCATAATAGTCCAGGTGTTCGGCTTCTGCCGGAAAAAAACCTTGATAGGCACTGAGTTCAGTTACAATACCCGCGCGATATTCACCGCTTTGCGCCAACGCTTTAATATAGGCATCTGCAATCGCAAGCTGCTGCGCATCATGGGCAAAAATCACCGAGCGGTACTGCGTGCCCACATCGTTACCTTGACGATTCAGCGTGGTCGGATCATGGGCGGCAAAAAATACTTCCAGTAATTGCTCATAGCTGATCTGTGTGGGATCAAATACCAGTTGCACCACTTCAGCATGACCGGTATCTCCGCTACACACTTGGCGATAATGGGCGGTACTCTGCTCGCCTCCGGCATAACCAGGAGTCACTTGCAAAACACCGTGCAACGATTTGAATACCGCTTCCGTACACCAGAAGCAACCACCGCCAAAGGTTGCCAATGCAGTGGAGGACTCTGCGGACTCGGCAGCGTCTGCCGCTTCAAACACCATCGATACCGAATTGACGCAGTGTCGCAGATTTTTCGGCGTCAGATATTCACCGGCAAACACATGACCAAGATGACCGCCACAGTGAGCGCACAGGATTTCGGTGCGTTGGCCATCGGCGTCCGTTTTTCTGGTGACCGCCCCTGGAATTTCGTCATCAAAAGCTGGCCAGCCACAGTGTGCCTCAAACTTGTGTTCAGAGAGATACAAAGGTGCCCCACACTTACGACACAAATAACGCCCGTTCGCCGTATGGCGATAGTACTTGCCGCTAAAGGGTCGCTCGGTGCCCTTCCCTTCAATGACATAACGTTCCAAGTCATCTAGTGGTGGCATGGTTTTCATGGGATTACTCCTGCATTGATCAGCGCTATTCTCAATACCGCACTGCTGCCGCCTAAGTGACGGCGTTACACTTGTGATCGTGATCACTTTACGTTGCCGCTGTTACAACATCAAGGTAGACTTGCGACCGAACCAACGCCGGACTAAAACTTCTACAATAATCTTTAGTACCGCAGTCTCTTCAGGTACACCGGCAGCCATTTTATCTGACAAACGCAGGGTAAACATGAAATTAGAAACCATAGACTTTCGTGCGGCAGATGCACCACAACGTTTTGTTGAGTCGCTGCACCACACCGGTTTTGGCGTGTTGAGCAACCATCCTATTGCACAACAACTGGTACAAGAAATTTATCAAGAATGGCAGGCTTTTTTCCTTTCGGAAGCCAAAGAGCAATATCTGTTTAATCCTAGCACCCAAGATGGATTTTTCCCGTCACGCGTTTCGGAAACCGCCAAGGGTTATAGTGTTAAAGATATCAAAGAGTACTTCCATGTTTATCCTTGGGGACAGATCCCGCCAGAGCTAAAAACCAAGATTCTGGATTACTACCAGCAAGCCAATGCCTTTGCCGCACAGTTATTAGATTGGGTCGAACGTTACTCTCCGACAGCAGTTGCCGCCAACTACAGTGAACCACTGTCGCAGATGATTAAAGACAGCCAGAAAACGCTGCTACGAGTGCTGCATTACCCGCCAATGACGGGTAATGAAACGCCGGGCGCTATCCGCGCTGCGGCCCATGAAGACATCAACCTGCTCACCGTACTGCCCGCCGCAAATGAGCCGGGATTACAGGTTAAATCGCTGGAAGGCGAATGGCTGGATGTGCCCAGTGATTTTGGCAATATCATCATCAATATCGGCGATATGTTACAGGAAGCGTCCGGCGGTTATTTTCCGTCTACCACTCATAGAGTGATAAATCCTAAAGGTGCTGACATGGCCAAATCGCGGATTTCGCTGCCATTGTTTCTGCACCCTCGGCCAGAAGTTGTGTTATCGGAACGGTATACAGCAGACAGCTACCTGCTAGAACGCCTCCGAGAGCTTGGCGTTATCTGAGACTACGCTTAGCGCCTGCGGGCGCTTTTTGCTAAATGGGATGGTACAATACGCGACTTTTCAGATTCAGCAGGAACAAGCGATGGCGGTTCAATGGTATCCGGGGCATATGCACAAGGCCCGCAAAGAGATTGAAGAGGCAATGCCACAAATCGATCTAGTGATCGAGGTGCTGGATGCCCGCATTCCCTACAGCAGCGAAAACCCTATGGTGGCCAAGCTGCGTGGTGACCGACCTTGTATAAAATTGCTGAATAAAGCCGATTTGGCCGATCCGCAAGTGACCGCCCAATGGATTGAATATTTAGAGCGAGAACAAGGGGTTAAAGCTCAAGCCATCTCAACCACCTTGCAGCCAGGGGCCTTAAAGGCGCTACCAGATCTGTGCCGTAAACTAGTGCCACAAGCCGAAGGTAATGTACGCGACATCCGCACCATGATCATGGGCATTCCCAATGTAGGCAAATCCACCATCATCAATACGCTGGCGGGTCGGGTCGTGGCAAAAACCGGTAATGAACCGGCGGTGACTAAAGGCCAGCAACGTATCAATCTGAAAAACGGCATTGTACTGTCTGATACCCCAGGCATCCTGTGGCCCAAAGTGGATAACGAGGCATCAGGTTATCGTTTGGCAGTGACTGGTGCCATCAAAGATACTGCGATTGAATATGACGATGTTGCCATGTTTGCCGCTGGTTATTTCCTGGCAGCCTATCCAGAACAGATCAAAGAACGTTATAAGCTGGATGAACTGCCGCAAACCGATATTGAACTGCTAGAAGAGATTGGTCGCCGCCGTGGCGCATTGCGCTCTGGTGGTTATCTGGATCTGCATAAAGCATCAGAATTGTTATTGCACGAATACCGCGCCGGGAAAATTGGCTTACTGTCGCTGGAAACGCCAGCCATGGCCGAAAAAGAGAAGGTCGAAGTTGCTGAAATGCTGGCGCTGAAAGAAGCTGAAAAAGAAGCTCGCCGCGCTGAACTAAAACGTAAGCATTCCGGTAAACGCCATTAATCAACACTATTTCCCAATCATCCCAATAAATCACCACCTGCCACGGCAGGTGGTTGGTCGCTAATCAGTAAGTCCGGCGTCCCAGCACAGTTTTGGCCACTGGTCGAATGAGATAACCAGTGACCTCACCTGATCTATACTCATATTAACGTTTACTGCGTGCTTGGATCCAACGATGACTTATGAATTACAGTTGAGATATCCGCAGGATGCACCGGAACGCTTGGAAGCACTGTTTTCTTACCTGAATGACTGGCATGAATATGAGCATAACGCCGAGGCTCATGCTATCGAGATCACCCTTTCTGAAGAAATAGTAGACAGCGAGCTGCATATTCTGCAAAAGCACTTCCCTTGGGTTGATGTTCAGCAGTTTGTCTCTATCAATTAACGGATTTTCTGTGATGGTGTCAGTAGTAGCGTCATTGCTCACAGCAACTCTAGGTCGCGCCAGAGGCTCCCCACAAGACGCGGGGCTATCTGGCGGTCACTGAGGCAATCTCAAACTAAAGCTCGTCAGCCAGCCGGCCTAAAATGTGCCATACATCCTTCACATCATCACACACTAGCCTCGCCATATTTTAACTCGCGACCAAGTCAAAGAGTGGCTAAATGCAGATGATCATTGCCACTTTTTTGCATAACGCGATTTTCGATGACACGTCGAGTGCTCATGCTTCCTGCAATGGCGGTTGTCTGTATTTACCTTGCCGCGCCAAGCGTTGGCCAAAGAGTATATCTTTCACCAAGGTTCCGTTTCAGTGGTTGGATTGGTTGGCGGTGTACCAGTATTGGCCGCGGGAACAGTCGCTGTTTCATGGGTTAATTGATAGTCAGATCTCAGTCGAAGGAATCTGGCAAACCTGGGTTTACCTTTACTGGTTAACCCCGAGTACGCAAAAGTGACCCAACTACCGATAGCCGGAGGATTAGCGCGTTCAGCATCGCTAAAGCCGCTGCCGAGACGAAATTGCACACCAGTTGCTGTCTCCACCAGTAATGCCCCCATCATGCCTTGGTATTTGCCCTTACCTGGCAGCACCGCCAGCACCTGCGCCTCATCATCCAGCACCGCTTTGAGTTTAAACAGATTATCACTGCGACCACTGGTATACAGCGCATTGCGGCGATGCAGCATCAAACCTTCGCCACCGCGGGCCAGAACCTCTTTCAACCAACGCTGTAACTCAGCATTATCCGCAATGTCACGCTGCGGGATCACCGTAAGGTAAGGTGTAAACTCAGAAAATGCGACAAACTGCTGGTAACGCTCTGAAAAACCGCCAGCAATGGTGGGCGCATCAAACAGATACAGTTTGATGGCACGCCAAGCTTCATCGTTGCCCTTGCTTCTAGCGGCGGCAGAGACCGCCTCAAAACTGCCGTAACCACCCCATAATTCGCCTTCTAACGGCTGTGGTGGAAATCCTTGGGTAAACCATTCTGGTGCATTAATCACCAATCCCGAACGACTCAGCAGCCGCGAGCCGTCCCAGCGCGCCCTGACGCCATCCAATTTTTCACTGACTAAAAAAGCACGGATATCGTCCTGCGACTGCCAGACTTTAGCAAGTTCCGGCGCAGGCATAGTGGCGGCCACAACCAGAGGTATCACTAGCCATCCGGCTATTATGCCAAGCAGTATTGCGAATTTTGTTGCTGAGATAATTAAGCGCATTGTCGGCCTCCATGCCTGAATGGGTATTGTGACAGTCTAGCGTATCACCCCGCAGAGAGGTAAATCATCGCTGACACTTTCCCTAGCGGCAACAGATGGTATACTGTCGCGGTTTTTTCGCCGCAACCCAGTAAATGACTGTGATTGTGGGGTATTTCCTCTAGTTTGGGCCCATATCGAGATTATGAAACCAGCCAATAACCACGGGATTAAGCGAATTTTTCGTGCAACCGGTTTTTCCATGCAGGGACTTAAATCAGCTTGGGTGCATGAAGCCGCATTCCGTCAGGAAGCAATCCTGGCGCTGCTCATGCTGCCATTTGCCTTATGGGTAAACGTACCTACTGTTGAAAAGCTTTGGCTGATCCTAACAGTATTTATTGTGCTGATCGTCGAATTGCTGAACTCCGCCGTGGAAGCGGTGGTGGATCGCATCGGCGATGAATATCATCCGCTCAGCGGCCAAGCCAAAGACATTGCCTCAGCCGCGGTCTTTATGAGTCTGTGCCTATGTGGTGTCACTTGGTTGGTTATCTTGTGGCCTTTGCTAAAGGCCGCAATGTAAAGGCGTTCCGCATCATATCTGCGCTTTCAAATAATTGACTGCCTGTATAATCTGCGGCAGACGATCGTTGCCGGTCAGATAAGAGACATAAACATTACGACGGATAGTGTCAGTAGCTGGCACCCAATGCAGTTGTCCTTTATCAATATAAGGTTGCACCATTTTCTGAGGCAGAAAAGCACTGCCGCCATTATTCAATAGGAAGTCCAGTGCAATTCTAGCTGAGCCGGTATGCAGCACTGGCAACGGCAGCTCAGTAAAATCACGCGCATGTTGAATATTAAAGGCGGTGCCCCAGTCAACTTTGATGTATTGCTGTTGCAGCACTTCCGCTAATGAGTTGATGGCAATATTACTCACCAGCCCCAACACCACTTCGCCCACCTGCAGTAACTCAAACTCTTCCAGTTTGGGGGGATCAAATGAAATCGCCAGATCTAAGGTGCGTTCCATCAGTTGCCGAGTCATCACCGACTGATTTTGCACTTCGGTGCGTAATGCTACCCCGGAAAGTCCCTTATGCAGCCCTTGCAGATAGTCTTGCAGGTAAGCGTCCCAAATATTAGGGGCCGCACCAATTGCCAGTTGTACAGATTGTACCTGGCTCAACGACACATCTTGCTTGGCGCGCTCCCACGCCAGCAACACCGCTTCTGCATGCACCAGCATACGTTCACCGGCAGGTGTGGGCTGAATGTTATTCCGCTGCCGTTCAAACAGCTCCACCCCCAGAATCATCTCCAGTTGTTTAACGCGAAAGGAAACAGCACTCCGAGTCAGGTAGAGATTTTCAGCGGCTTTGCCAAAATGACGCGTGTGTGAGACTTCCAGAAAAGTCTTAAGCAGATCGGTATCCATAAAAATTCTTTATCAAACAAGACAAATTTTTTTGATTTATAAATCAATCATACTAGCCAATACTCTGCTTGCAAATCTCTGTCACCGGTAATTTTGCAAGGATATGACCATGTTAACTACGACTTCTTCATCATCGTCAGTGCCACAGAACAATGCCGTGAGCTTTTCCTCGACACGCCGTTTCTATGATGATGCTAACTTTCCCAAAGGTTTCCGTCGTTGTGGGGATTTTACCCAAAAAGAAGCCGAGCTGCTTGAGGCACATGGCGTTGCCATGAAATCACTGGCAGATGGCAGTCTATTGCCCCGCACCATTGATGAACAACGTTTTGTTGATGTCGTCAAGGGATTGCAGGCAGCATCCAGCCCGATGGAAAAACTCTGGATAAAATACACCACGTTGGCGCAAGGACGGCCGTTTTATGCGGTTGTTGGCACCAATCTGGTTCGGCCATCTGAAGCCGACGTATATCTGGATTTGTTGGACACCGATTCCGATGTTGCTGACGAAGATGAGGAACCCCAAGCGGAAGAAAAGGCCTGATCTTTCGCTTAGCTGACTCAGAATAAGGGAGGCGTTACGCCTCCCTTATGTTATTACCGCAAGCGTTACAGCCCATCCTGCGCGCGACGCTTTTTAAAATCTGACGCTTCTAGCCATCTAGGCCAGTCATCGCTATTGGCCAGTTTGTCGAGGATATCACTCATTAAATCCAGATCCTGCGCTACACCGCCTAAGTTCCAGTTAGGATCGTAACGGTCTGCGGGCTGGTGATATTTATGGGCAATATAATCTGGGTCAGTATCACCAAGACTGAGAAACAGCAATCCCGGCACCCCTTCTTTTGCTAATGCAAAATGATCTGAGCGGAACATCAGACCATTCTGCGGTCTGGGATCAGCTTTGACTTCACGCCCCTGCGCTTTGGCGGCATCGGCAAGATAACCTTCCAACTCAGAAACGCCCTCGCCGTAGCGCAACACGTAGTGGGTGGGCTTGCCAACATTCATGCCATCAATATTGAGAAAGGCCACCAATTGTTTAGTAGGAACTGGTGGATGCTCAGCAAAATACTGCGCGCCCAATAAACCGTTTTCCTCTGCAGTAAAACTGGCAAATAGAATGGAGCGTTTAGGCGCAGCCTTACCTTGTAAGCCTTTAAAGTGACGCGCTAACGCCAACACACCAGCGACTCCAGAAGCGTTATCAACCGCACCGTGGTAGATGGCTTCTTTGCCATCAACTATAGCCTTGCCCAGATGATCCCAATGAGCATGCATCACCAGCCATTCATCTGGCTGCGTTGTGCCTGGCAATAATCCAGCAACGTTATGGGAAGTGGCCAATTCGATGTGATTGTTGATAGTCAGATTAGCCTGCAACGGCAACGTAACCGCTTTAAAACCCTTTTTTACGGCAGTCAGCTTTAACTGGTCGTAGTCCAATCCTGCCGCCTTAAAAATCTGCTGCGCCACATTGTGCTGGATCCAGCCCATGACGCCGATATGCGAGAGATTTTTCTGGTCATCGACCAAGGTGTATTTGCTGTTGGTGTTGCTGCTCTCTACCACGTTCCAGCCATAGGCGGCAGGCGCAGTTTCATGCACGATAAACACCGCCTTAGCCCCCTGCCGCGCGGCTTCCTCATATTTATATGTCCAGCGGCCATAATAGGTCATGGCGTTGCCTTTAAACACCTGCGGGTCTTGAGTAGCAAAGCCAGGGTCATTCACCAGCACAATAACGGTTTTGCCTTTGACATCAACACCGGCATAGTCATTCCAGCCGTATTCCGGCGCGTTAATCCCATAGCCGACGAAGACCACATCGCTATTAGCCAACTGCACCTGCGGCACTACCTGCTCAGTACGTGCGGTAAAATCACGACCATTGGTAAACGTCAGACCACCGACCCGCAATTGCATCTGCTGATCCGCCGTGATTTTGGCCATCGGCACATCCTGTACGTAACTGTCACCGAATCCGGGCTTCAACCCTATTTCGCGAAACGATTTTTCCAGATAACTGATGGTGAGCTTTTCGCCTTCAGACAAGGGGCCACGCCCTTCAAACTTATCACTGGCAAGCGTTTTAACATCCTGCCGATAGGTGGGTGCATCAAAGTGAAAAGTGGCGGCATTGACAGCTGGCAAGCATAAGATGCCCAGCAAACCGACCAGATGTGAGGGTTTCACTACTTATTCCTTACTTTCGATATTTTTCCGTTGGATTTTCATTGTAACAGCGAATAAGCTGCCGACAATCTTAACCTCGGGCAACCTACTGTAAAATTGTAATAAGTTGCTCGCAACGTGTTAACATGTCGGCATAACCATCGGCGGCAACCTCAATGACCCAGTCACTACTGCAGCAAGCGGCAAAATATCTGAAAAAAGCACTACCGTTGATGCTTAAATATCAGATACCGACTACGCCCACCAACTATACGTTGTGGTACACCTATGTCAGCGAACAGAACTCGCAACTCAATTCACAGCTTGATGAAGTGATAGCGCAATACCAAACCTGTCCGCCCACCACCGCAGAAGTGCTGTACCAGCAGCATATCGGCGATCCGAAGGACCTTGACGTACATAATCTACGACAGAATATGGAAGCGATGACCACGGAACTGTCGCAATCGCTGCGTGATACCAGTATCGATACTGATTCGTTCCGCAACAAACTGGAAGCAAACTTTGGTAAGCTGAGTCTGTTAGAGCAAGAGGCCATCAGTCTGGAGCAGGTGATGGACATGGTGCGGAATCTGGTACAAGACTCGGATGACATTATCAACAGTACCGCCTACTTTACCCACCAGTTGGATAAAGCCCAGCAAGAAATCGAAGCATTGCGGCAACGGCTGTCAGCGGCAGAACACGATGTCATGTATGATGCCCTAACCGGTTGTTTTAACCGTCGCGCCTTTAATCTGGATCTGAACGCGCTGCTGCAACAATCGCCGGAAGGCACCTGTTTAATCCTCAGCGATATCGATCATTTCAAAGAGTTTAACGATACCTACGGCCATGTGTTGGGCGATCAAGTATTAAAAGCGGTATCCAAGCGAATGCAAGATAGTTGTCGTGACGGTATCAAACTGTACCGTTTTGGCGGTGAGGAATTTGCCATTATTGTGCCAAAAAGTCGGCAGCGCATTGCCAGACAGCTCGCTGAATCGATGCGACGCTCTCTGGAAAAAGTAACCGTGCGGGATAGAAAGCAACACGCCAGTGTGGGTAATATCAGTGCCAGTTTCGGTGTCAGTGAGTGGCAGCCCAAAGATTCAACTGCCAGTCTGATTGAACGTACTGATCAACTTTTGTATGAAGCCAAACGTCTGGGACGTAACCGGGTGATGCCCATAAACGGCTGACCTGACGCAAGTCCCAAGTTTAATTTACTGCATTGGCCGATGACAATGGCGCTTCCTGTTCACTCGGTATGGCCTGTGGCACTTCACGTTGTTTGTTCAAAACCGGG
Organism: Shewanella fodinae; assembly: GCF_014651955.1. GTDB lineage: Bacteria > Pseudomonadota > Gammaproteobacteria > Enterobacterales > Shewanellaceae > Shewanella > Shewanella fodinae. Next base: position 186,113 of record NZ_BMXW01000001.1, read on the forward strand.
TTAGCATACATCGCCAGAAAAATTTGTTGTTGGTCACTGGCAATCGACTGCAGCCGCCGCTGAAATTGCGCGGTCTGTTGCTGGCAATCCGTTAAAGCAACCATATCCTTTGCCGTATAGTCTTTGCCTGTCATTTGCTGATACGCCAGCAGATTACTGGGATACAAGCGGTAATTTTGCCAGATCTGGCGGTCTATCTCGGCCGCTACCGCCTCAGCGTTGGCGTAATCGCCCTGTAAAGGCTCGCCAAAAGCCAGATGTACATGCCCTTTGAAACCAGCAATCCCGGCGGCGATGCTGGCAATATCCTCATGGGCCTGTTTGCGATATTCCCCCGTCTGACACAAGCTGAACAACTCTTGGGTTTTAGCGGCATCACAAGGATCCCACTCATAGGAGATAGCCACCGGCACAATGTTAAGCTCGCGGATATAGTCGGCATATTCCTGTGTTTTAGGGCGATTTAACGTCAACATCGAGATAATCGCGGCATTAGTGCAGTCGTTACCATCTTTTGCCCGCCCTTCTCGTTGCGCTAACCACACATGGCTATGCTCCTGCTGCAACGAATGCTGAATAAAAGCCGATAATTGCTTTGATGCTTTGAGTTTTTCCCTTGGGCTAGTTGCTGAACGTTTCACAATAAAGCTCTTGTTCAAGCGCATCAAATCCGCCACATACGGCTTGGTGAGCAGATTATCCCCAATAGCAATCCGCACGGTTTGTTGGCCGTACTGATACAACGCCATATTCACGAATGCCGGATCTAGCGCAATATCTCGATGATTGCTGATAAAAAGGTACGCCTTATCGGTTGGTAATCGGTCAAACCCTGAAACCGATAGTTCAGTGACAGTGGCATCCATCATTCGCTGCATGTAGCGGGCAACCACCAATTGCACCTCTGTCACAGAGGTTAATTGTCCTAGCTGCCGCCGCAGATGGCGGCGCACCGCCCAAGCCATTACAGCGGGTAGCCAGCGGGACAATCGAGGGAAACGCCAACGAGCCAGAACTAGGCTCAGATCGGGACTGTCCATGATTCGCGCCAGAACCTCAGACACCTCGCCATCATGGTACGGGCGAATGTCATCAAAGCAGCAGTTGTCAGTCATTGCAGAAGTTACGCCTAAGCCTTTGTTCGTGAAGGTAATGCCAAAACAGTGGCGACCAGAATAAAACCGCCAAGATACCGGAAAGTATCTTCAAATTCTATATCACCGGCCACAAAGCATTAGGAACGAACGGTCACCTATGAGCTCACTGCAGCTATATTGGTATTCCAAAGCTCTTGCAACTAAATAAGTAGCGTCGACACGCATAACCCCATCCATGAGGCTCCACCGCGTCATCCCTGACGCGGAGGGTAGACTTATCGGAATAACCTCTATTCCTCGGGTGACACGCAATTAGGAACAGCTATTTAGGTGGCTATCATCAGCCAGAGCGTTAACGTTTTAGCCGCTGGTATATTGAGATTCACCACGACAAGGAACACGCCCGTAGCATCAACAGCTACAGCGACTCTTTTTGATTTTCCCGACAAAACGCTATGTCAGGCAGAATGCTGCAAAGGTATGAATTCTTCCGCTTCCACTAAAAAACGTAATTCCGCACCGCCCGTTAAGGCATTAAAGGGGTAACAGGTCACCAACGTCAACAGCGATTCGTCGCCATTGGCCAACCACTGGGTTTGTGACTCATGGACGATACGGGTAGCTCGGATTCGGTAAAAATGTGTGTCACCGTTCATCGTCTGCAACCGCACTATCTGTCCGCGCCGAGCATAAGCTAACACCGCAAAATGGGTATCTCGATGCCCAGCAATCACGGTATTTCCCAGTTCCCCAGGCTTCGCGCCGCCCATCATCTGCGCTGGGCCAAAAGCCAGATTGCGACCACTGGCCCCCGCCAATACATATAACGGCGGATTGTCACCAATCCATAATTTGGCCACAGGGTGAGTATCAGCCCAGAACCAGGGTTTGTGTGATTGCCCATCCTGCAAACTTTTATTCCAGGCATCCTCAATCAGGTACTGGGCAAACATTGCCTTAGCCTGCATATATCCTCCTTTTGCTACCAACACCAGTCCCGACAATAACAGCAGTATCATTGCCAGACTGACGCACAACGGCTTAATCTCGGCTGACCAATCACACACAAATAATGGGCGACAAATATTGGTAAATGACATCAGCAACTCCTTGTCGCTGCAAACTGCCGTTTCCAGATCCCCAGCAACATTGCGACAATAAGCAACAATGTTCCCATCAGTAGCCGTAGACGGCTGTTGGTGGCGGTTTGTGGCATGTTGCCCGGCGCTTGCCAACCGGCGGGATTCATATTGGCTACTTCGCCTACAGCATTGTGCTGAGGATCGGTATTGACTGGCGTGATGTCCACCGCCACCAAGCTGGTATAACTACTCACCAGATGGTAGGTCAGTGCCAATGCTGTGACTTGTTTAGCGGTGCGCTCAGCATTGTCACTGCTGCGGGCTAATTCCAGCGAAGCTATCTGTTGCCTTGCCCACAATAGATCCAGTCCGCGTTTTTCAGTGTCAGCTTGCAACAACACCTGTTGCTGCCAAAACTGGCCTTGCAAATTGCCCGAAACAATCAACGCCTTTTGCTCGGCACTGCGCTCACGCAAACTGAGTAACATCGGCTCGCCCATATACAGATCGGGAATATGCGCCGGCCAATAGTCTGGCACCGTACCATCGGCATAATGCAACTGCACATCGGTGAGCACTGGCGCAGCAATTTTGTTGAGTAACGATACCGTCTGCTGTTCCACTTGCTGCATGTTGCCGATATAGGTGAAAGTGCCCCGCCCCAATTCCGCCGCGCGTCGCATAAAATGACTGTTGGGAGCGCTGCCAATACCGATGGTAAACAGTCGATTATTTCCCAAGCGGTCACGGATCAGCGTAAACAGCTGATCTTCATTACCCACCGCGCCATCGGTCATGAAGATCACTTGTCGCAATGCCGCATCAGACTCATTCGCCACGGTATCACCTGTGAATGGCAACGCCAGTTGCAGTGCTTTGGCCATCTCGGTACCGCCATTAGCCTCCAAACTGCGCACAAACTGCTGCGCTAGGCCAATATTGTGTGCGGTCACCGGTAACGCCTGGGGGGCTAATGGCTGCACATCTGAGCTAAATGCCAGAATGTTGAAACTGTCCTGAGGCTTAAGACCTGACAGCGCATAAAGCACGGCACTTTTGGCTTGAGCCATCGCGTCGCCAGCCATCGAACCCGAAGTGTCGATCACTAAAATCAGTTCTCTGGGGTTGTCTGTCTGCGGTTTGACGGCCGGAGGCATCATCATAAGCAGGCTGTAGCGGCTGGTGTCAGGCGCATCATGATTGTCAGAGCTGTGGTTGTAGGTCTGCCCTAACTGGCTGTATAGCGCCGCGGTGGGGGCATTAGCGGCCTGCGGTTGCCAGTCCAGTACAAAGTCCCGATCTGGCAAAGCGTTCGACAGTGTAATGACCATGCTGCCATCATCCTGAGGCTGCTGTTGGATCTGATGGCTGGCAGAACTCACCGAAGCCAACGGCAGACCGGCATCCAGTACGATGTTAATGCTGGTACGGTTGGCACTGGCCTGTTCTTGTCGCAATGCCGTGTTATCCACCATGAGTGTTTGCAGCGATAACACCTCTGGCAATTTTGCTGCGGATGTCAGCATAGCTGCCGGAATATAGCGTGGCGTCAGCGTCATCGGGAATCGCAGGTTAAACTGACCATCCCGATAATCCAGCGCCTGCTGATAACTAAAACGGATCTCCAGCGTTTGTCCCGGTCCCAGATTTGCTACTTCGGCGGTAAACAGATTTGGCCGCTGCTGACTCAGCAAGCTAGCGCGCTTGCCGTCAGCTTTCGCCTGTTCATAGAGCTGCCGCGCCTCTTTTCTGGGTTTGATCTGCCCTGCTATCAGCCGCTCGCCTATTTTCATCTGCAAGCTGTCCACCGCCGCATTTTCGGGCAATGGGAATAGATAGCGGCCATTGAGCCACTGCTCACTATGATTGGTGTAATGCTGGGTAACGGTAACCCTGTTGGTCAGCCCAGACACCTGCATATTCACATCGGTTTTCAAACCCGGCGCAATATTATTGTTGGTGTTATCCCCTTGCCACTCCAGCGTCCCCGCCCCCGGCCATTCGGGGTTAAGCACCATATCTTCAGGGCTCTGTGTAGATGCAATAGCAGATACCGATGTCAACAAATTAAACAGCAACACCGCTAACAGCAACAGACCGCAGCCTTGCAGCAGGTCGAATAGCCAATCAGGCCACCACTGATGATTGGGCGCTAATGCCACCGCACAATCATCGCCCGTGGTCGTTGCCGCCAAAGAGGCGGAAAATTCCTTTTTCATTGGCGCATCCTCGGCTTATTGCTGATTATTGGCAGCTAATGCCGCATCGGGATTTTGCAGGCGCAGTGTCACCCGACGGTCAAAGAAATCGCCTTCCAGACTTTCTTTTTGACTCAGTGGGGCACTGGCACCATAAGCACTCGCGGTTAGACGCTCACCATCTACACCTTGCTGAATAAGAAAATCACGTACCGCTTGTACTCGCTGTTCCGATAACTGTTGGTTGAATTCTGCAGAACCTCGGCGATCCGCATAGCCAGAAAGATCCAATGTCAGTTCCGGTGCCAGGCTCATGGCATAAGCAATGTCTTTCAACTGCGCGGCAAAATGTGGTTCAATTTCTGCGGTGCCAGTGCGAAACTGCACGTTCATACCAACGGTCAACTCTTCCAGTTTGGAGACCCTTGCCGCCTGCAATGTTTTCAGTTGCCGCTGTGCTTCGGTGTATTGTGCTTGTAACTGTTCCAGTGACTGTTGTTTTTGAGTAAGCGCGGTGATTTGTATTGCCTGAGTCTCTAACGTTTGTTGCTGCGCTTGGATGTATTTGTCATCGCCAACACTTTTTCCCACCAAACTGCCACTGAACGCACCAACTATCGCGCCCACTGGTCCACCAATCACCGCGCCCAAAACCATACCGCCGCCAAAACCAACGGCGGCTTCGGTTTGATTGTCCTGACGTTCCTGAGCCATCGCGGGCAGCGTCATGAGTGAAGAGATCACTAAAGCAGAGATAATGTGCTGTTTCATTTCACGGTTTCCTTGTTGTAAACGTTAATGTGTTGAGGTGTCGATGGAGTCATTAAACCGGAGTGAAATGGCAGTGAAAGGGAGCAAAAGTGGCAGTTCGGCGATCAATTGTGGCAACAAAATGGCATTTGCCTACAGGCGCTTTTTTATCAGGCAATTTGTTGTATAGTCACGGCTAATCACTCAGAACAAGAGATTTCCGCGCATATGAAACGCATCGCTATCGTGGAGGATGAAGCCGCCATTCGTGAGAACTATAAGGACGTATTACAGAATCAGGGCTATAACGTGCAAGGTTATGCGAACCGCGCTGAGGCGATGTTAGCGTTCAATACTCGGTTGCCAGATCTGGCCATTATTGATATTGGGCTGGAGCATGAAATTGATGGTGGTTTTACCCTGTGTCAGGCGTTGCGGGCCATGTCCGGGACTCTGCCAATTATCTTCCTGACGGCGCGCGACAGCGATTTTGATACGGTATGTGGGCTGCGACTCGGAGCCGATGACTACCTCAGCAAAGATGTGAGTTTTCCCCACTTGCTAGCACGGTTAGCAGCGCTATTCCGCCGTAGCGATTTGGCTGACAACAGCAATTCCAGCGAATCATTAATGGAACGTGGGCATCTGTCCATTGATGCCAACCGCATTCAGGTGTGTTGGAAAAACACGCCGATTGAACTCACGGTTACCGAATTCTGGATGGTGCATGCCTTAGCCAAACATCCCGGCCATGTACGCAGTCGTGGCGATCTAATGCAGGAAGCCAAGATCTATGTAGATGACAGTACCATCACCTCTCACGTTAAACGTATCCGCAAAAAGTTTCTGGCGCTGGACCCAGAATTTGACTGCATCGATACGGTATATGGCATGGGTTATCGTTGGGATAGTCACGCGTGAAGATACCGGTTTATCATCCGCCCATTGGGCTACGCAGCAAAACTCTGGTGCTGTCGCTATTTCTGTTAGGCTTGCCTTGGCTCGGTTATCAGTACGTCTGGGAGATGGAAAAGTACTTGCGCCACGGCCAAGAAAAGACCCTCGAAGGCACCACACAGGCATTAGCTACCGCATTACACGAACGGCCAAAGCTGTTTGATTCCCAAGCAAGTTTTCTCAAACAAGTGGAAAAAGGTCGCGATCTTTACGCGTATCCGCTGCAAGGCCCCATTCAACTGGACGGCAAGCTGGATGACTGGGAGCAATACCGCAGTAAGTCTATGGAATATGGCGATGGTTACCGCCTATTTCTGGCACAGAACAGCGACTCCAAGCTGTCTTTCCGTCATATGGTCGGTAAATACAGCGGCTATCTTTATGGCTTTTTTGAAGTCACCGATCCGCATGTAGTTTACCGCGGCCGTAATAGCTTAGCCGTTGATCGTAATGATTATCTGGATATTGCCACCCAAGCCCAGGATGGCAGCTTTCACCGCTATGTGGTGGCCAACATGAAAGACGGCTGGCTCAGCAGTTATGAACTGCCTGCCGATGCCAGCCTCAGTTCTCCCGCCACGCCAGAAAATCGTATCCAGGGACAATGGCGCAAGACCGAACAAGGTTACAACATTGAACTGCGTATGCCGCTGGAGATGGTGGGCAGTAAATTGGGATTTGCCATTCACGATGTCAATGACAGCAAGACTCGCAAGCTAGAAGCGATTGTTGGCACGTCCGCCACCGATAGCGTCGATCGGCTCGGTACTGTGTTAGTTCCGTCACCTGAAATTGAAAACATCATTAAAGGCATGAGCCATAACAGTTCACGCATCTGGGTCGTTGATACCCATGGGCGGGTGTTGGCAAAATCTGGCGACATTCGCAATAGTAATGGTGTTTGGGGCGAAGTAGACGACGAACCCGAAACCTTTTGGAGCCGTCTACAAAAACAGTATCTCAACCCCATCTACTACAAAATATTGACCCGCCCACCCAACGATTTCATTGACGCCTTGCAGGACTCAACCGAACTGCAAGGCAGTCAAATTCAGCAAGCGTTGGCGGGCAAATTAGCCTCCACTTGGCGTTTGACGCCCGACAGCAAAGCGGTGGTGTTATCCGCCGCCAGCCCAATCTGGATAGACAACAAGGTAATGGGCGCGGTAGTGGCTGAAGAAACCACCCACGGCATTCGTACCTTGCGTAACCGGGCACTGGAAAAACTGTTCAATATCATTCTGATCGTGATGAGTGTCGGCACTCTGTCATTGTTCTTTTTTGCCTCTAGCATCTCCAGCCGCATCCGTAAACTTAGGGATCAGGCCGAAAAGGCCATTGATAGCCAGGGGCGCGTGCGCGATACCATTCCGTCTTCAGCGGTTCGCGATGAAATTGGCGATCTGTCACGCAGCTTTGCCAATATCGTGTCACGGCTCGGACAATATACGCATTACTTAGAAAACATGTCGTCGCGGTTATCCCATGAGCTGCGCACGCCGGTTGCCGTGGTACGTAGCTCGCTGGAGCATCTCAGCCTGCAACCCATCGACAACGATGCCATGAAATATGTTGACCGGGCACAGGAAGGGGTAAAACGGTTGTCGTTGATCCTTGCCAATATGAGTGAAGCCACGCGCCTGGAAGAATCACTTAACAATAGCGACGCCGACCAATTTCCGTTGACTAAAGTGGTCAGTGGCTGTGTGGCGGGTTATCAAATGACCTATCCGCAGCAACATTTCACTTTAAAACAACCAGATGAACCGCTGATGATGCTCGGCGTGCCAGAATACATTGCTCAGTTACTGGATAAACTTATCAGTAACGCACTGGAATTTCATAGCCCAGAAACGCCTATCAATCTGGTGCTGCGTACTCAGGCAAAACAGGCCATTCTCACCGTGGAAAACAAAGGACCACTGCTACCAGAAAACATGAGTGAGCAGATTTTCGAGTCCATGGTATCCGTGCGGCCAGCCGGGGCTCAGGAAAAACCCCATCTGGGGCTGGGATTGTATATTGCGCGGCTGATTGCGGCGTTTCATGGTGGCACCATAAAAGCCGCCAACTTGGGCGATGGTTCCGGCGTAATGTTTACCCTGACCCTGCCCTTACCGGGCTAACATGAACAACTCTCAGCCACGCAGTGCTTCTCAACAGCGATTTCAGTGTTAAGATGCCTACTTCCCTAAATATTGGGGAAACTGTTGACCATTCAGAATGCCAAGCCGTGCAAGAGCCCAATAATGAAAAGAGCGACAAAAATTGTTTCCCTCGGACGGGATAAAAAATGGACCAAAGGTGTTATTAATCCGCCGGTCGTCCGCGCCTCAACCGTTGTGTTTGAAAGTCTGGAACATCTCGCCAAAGCCGCCGAGGGTCGTGGCAAAGGTGAACTGTTTTATGGCCGTCGAGGCACCGACACCCACTTCGCCCTGCAAGCCGCAATCGCTGAACTTGAAGGCGGTGTGGGTACCGCGCTCTACCCTTCCGGTGCTGCCGCCATTAGCGGCGCGCTGTTATCTTTTCTAAAAAGTGGTGACCATCTGCTGATGGTTGACAGCGTCTATGAACCTACCCGCGACCTCTGTGACAAACTGCTGGCCGGGCTGGGCATTACGACCACCTACTACGACCCGATGATAGGCGCTGGCATTGCTGAGCTGATACAGCCGAACACTAAAGTGCTGTATTTGGAATCTCCCGGTTCTATCACCATGGAAGTTCAGGATGTGCCAACACTATGCCAAATAGCCCATCAACATGGGCTGGTTGCAATGCTGGACAACACGTGGTCATCGCCCATCAATTGCCGTCCATTTGAATTAGGCGTTGATATCTCGATTCAAGCTGCCACCAAATATATTGTTGGCCATTCCGATGTAATGATGGGGACCGCCACCGCTAATGAACAGCATTGGGAACAGCTACGGGAAAACAGCTATCTGCTTGGCCAGTGTGTTTCAGCCGACGATGCCTACCTAGCACTGCGCGGTCTACGGACATTGGGCGTACGCATGGCGCAGCAAGAGAAAAATGCGTTAACGATTGCCCATTGGCTAGAAACTCGTCCAGAAGTAGATCATATCCGCCACCCCGCTTTTCCCTCCTGCCCCGGTCATGAGTTTTTCAAACGTGACTATCTCGGCAGTAACGGCCTGTTTTCGTTTGTATTGAAAACCGGCGATCGCCAAGCGATGAAGGCTTTTGTCGAAGGCATGGAACATTTCAAGATGGGCTTTTCTTGGGGCGGCTATGAAAGCCTAATTGTTGCTGAATTTGGCATCGATAAAATTCGCACAGTGACCCAGTGGGACAGCAGTAAACCGATGTTCCGGCTACATATTGGTCTGGAAGACACCGAGGATCTGATTGCTGATCTACAAGCCGCGTTTACTCGCTATCACGCAGCGCTGGGCGCATGAGCGCAATCATCTTATAAATACACAGTAGAATTAACCAATGGGTACCCCTTCGTGTTGCTCATTGGTTATTAGCGCTAAACCTTATTGGCTTAATCCTTAATTCTGAGTCACATCACTCCACACTCACCCATTCCGCTTTGCAGAGGCGACTATCACTGCTATGTTGATGGTCATGCCGCCACCAAGGATAATGTAATGAATTGCCATCGTATCAACGAATTATTGGAACTGCTGACCCCAGTCTGGCAAAAATCGCCAGACCTGAGTTTACTGCAATTATTGGCACAGCTGGCGCAAGAAGCGGGTTATAAAGGCGAGCTTCAGGATTTATCCGATGATGTATTGATTTATCACCTCAAAATGCGTGAAACCGATAAAAATCAGCCAATCCCCGGATTGCAGAAAGACTATGTGGAGGACTTTAAAACTGCGATCCTACGCGCCAGAGGTATGCTTGATGAGTAACTGCAATGGGATCGCTCAAGTTATAACGCATCCGTTCGTGGGGCTCTCGCCGCTCACTGACTTAGTATGGGATAGCTCATCATGAGGCTAACATTCACAGCTATCGTATGTGCATCATCGACATTCCGCATTCCCATAAATGCCACTTGTTCATGGCCATTATCTGCAGTAAATTGTTATCAATAAGTAAAGGACGCCAACAATTACAATTATCAAGGATGGATATTGCAATATCTCACCCGTGCGGTAGCTATACATAACAGTTTGTTAGAAATTAAGTTCTAGCCCGTCTAGCGGACTTTTCACACTGTTAGCTCCTCGCGATAAAACATGGGTGTAAATCTGCGTAGTTCGAATATCGGCATGACCGAGCTGTTCTTGTACAGTACGGATGTCTGCTCCCGACTCCAGTAAATGTGTGGCAAAAGAGTGCCGCAATGTGTGTGGCGAAACATGTTTCTGAATGCCCACTCGTTTAGCCGTGGCGGATATGGTGCGTTGTATCTGTTTTTCATTAATATGATGGCGTCGAACGAGTCCAGACTCTGGATCTACCGCTAATTTTGCTGAGGGGAATAGATACTGCCAAGCAAGTGAGCGACTCTGACTTTGGTATTTATCACGCAAACGGTGTGGCATCCATACGCCGGCCCAATCTCGATGAATGATGTCATGTTGTAGATATTGAACCACAGTTTCAATCTGTTGCTTTAAGGAAGATAACTGGCTTTGTGGCAAGGTTACCGTGCGATGTTTACCACCTTTACTGTTCCAAATGCGGATACATTGATAATCCAGATCGATATCCTTTACACGTAGTCTTACGGCCTCCATCAGCCGCAGACCACTGCCATACAGCAGCGAAATACATAACTTGTGTTGGAGTGCAACCTGCTGCAACACAAGGCTAATCTCAGATTTCGTCAATACAGTGGGTAATTTCATCTGGCGAGTACTTTTGACAAATGCGAGTTGCAATGACAATGGCTTATTTAAAAAATCTCGGTACAGATACACCAATGCATTCAGCGCGGTGGCCTGAGATTTAACCGCCATATTTCGCTCATTGGCTAAGTAGGATAGAAATTGTTCGACTTCCGCATTATGTAACCCACTAGGATGCCGCATCTGGTGATATCGAATAAAGACCGCGACCCAATACTGGTAGCCTTGTACTGTTCGTTTGGCATATCGGCGCGTGGTCATATGTTCGGCAAATGCCTGTAAAAATGGTGATGTCATAGCAACCTTCGACACTGTATTTATAAACAGTATTACCCATATGTCGCAAAATGGGCAAATTTTAGACACTTCGGGGTATTTTGACGTACGAAAGATTGTTCAAAAAATGAAAATATTTTTATATATCAAAAGAATGTCAGTAAGATCTTATTTATGTAAATTCACGAATTTGGACAAAATGTCGGAATTAAACACGACATTTTGTCGTCTAATACACTGTTAAGCTTCAAACCGAATACAACCAAGGAGAAAGGTACATGGCAAAGTGGGCAGATTATCTTATTTCAGCTGTACGGTATAACTCAGATCATACCCATATTGATCAGGTTAGAGCTCATGAAGATACAGGAGACTCAGTTGGTGAGGGCAAAGTGTACGCTCGCCAAACAATCGTCGACGCAATAAAAAATGGAACCACATTCGTTACGATCTACAAAAATAGTTCAGGAAATTATGACAAAGGGCAAAAAGTTTACGTCATAACTGTAAAAGGGGTTGGCTATTTAAAAACGGTGGATAACGGCAAGGAAGAAGATAATCTAGAGAATTTACCAGAATTCTAAAAAAGCTTAACAAGGCCAAGCACAGGCGCCCAATGCAAAAAAACGCATTGGGCTGGACCTAGCTTCGCTCGGCCCGTGTTGGCGGCGTTAGGTAATATTAAAACTAAACCAAGGAGAAACGATGTACTTTTGGAAAATTAATAAACTAAAAGAGGACTTTATTGCTGGGAATGTATCTGAGAAAAGCATGCTCAAATACTTAGTCGCCTACACAATATTTGTAGGTTTGGCCATGATTCCCTTCAGTGAGACGAATGAATTTGATTTATTTTCAGCATTACTTCTTATTCCTGTTTCGGTGATAGGTCTTCTATACGCATATTCCAGCAATGGCGGTGACTCAGGAACTAATTTCCTCGCCAAGTATTTTGCTATTGGGTGGGTCGTCACTGTTAGGCTTCTGGTTGTTATTCTTCCTTTGGCCGTAGTTACTGGAATTGTGATGACGAGCGTTGGCTTTGACATTCCTGAAGGAACTACTATGTGGGATGTACTGATTACTACTGTTATTACGGCTTTCTATTTTTGGCGTATCGCTGTTCATATTGGTCAAACTGCAACCGTCAATGCCTAACAAACAAAGGCACAATCGCCCGCAAAAAGCGCGGCTGGACGCTCACTGCGTTCGCGCCTGTGCTTTGGGCGTTAAGCACCCTATGAAAATGAGCCACGAAGAATACGTCGAGAAAAAGAGGGCAAGAGTTCACGAGCTTGCCTCGGGCATGCTTGATGGGTCTATTCATTATCTTGAAGGAGTAGTTGAATTAGCCTCACTTCGATTCGAAGTTGAGGTATCAGAAGACGATCAAGATTTTTTAGCATTCACAGCTGTCGCTTCTGAAATTGATCATCTGCCAATAGGTGCACCTAGGCAATATTGGTCAAAAGAGGCTCTTGAACGCGATGAACCAGAAATTCAAGAATCAATAAAATGGGCAAAGGAATTCTCGTTGGCTCAATGTAAATCACTGTCGGAGAGGTTCAGTGCTTAACAAGGCCAAGCAGCATCGCTCCCTTTGGTCGCTGGACCTCAAACCCGCTACGCGGTTTTTCGGCCGCTGTTGGCAACGTTAGCTTGCAAAATCAAACCATGGAGAACGCATGCAGATTTTCACACAAATAGTAGTAGTGATAGGACGAGTCGGAACAAATGGCATATCTATGCTTGGTACAGGATTCTTTGTAAAGAATAATGGATTGATAGCTACTACTAGACATGTGGTTGGAGACTCAGAGCAAGGTCTAGTAATTCTGGCGCCCCACATCAACGATATTAATGCGTTTCAAGATACCTCTGACACAAGCTGTCAGGCTATGCCAGTAAAAATACAAGAAATTGATCCGGTCAAGGATCTCGCAATCCTAAAAGTTGACGCTCAATTTAATGGGCAGCTACCAACAATAGGAAGTTTTGATGAGGTAGAGGTTTCGGAATCCGTGGGTATTTTTGGTTTTCCGCATTGCGTTGAGGGACGTCGCGTATTGACCTTCCAAAGAGCCGAGATAGGCTCAAAGGTGTTACTTGAATCTACTGGCATTAAAAGTAAATATGCTGTTATTAATACTCAAGCACGCCCAGGACAGTCTGGCTCTCTAATTTTCTCCCCTAAACTGCAAAAAATCGTTGGAATGCTTAATGGTGCATACGCTCCAGAGGGAGCTGGAATTTCTCTTGGTGGAATTAATCCAAGAGAGTTGCATCAAACGACCCAATGTATATCAGCTGAATACATAAAGGAGATGATCTAATGAACATCGAAGACTCTCCTCTTGATGAATGGATTGACACTCTTAAGCCGTATCAGAAATCTACAATCAGAGCGCTTACCAATCAGTGCAGCGAAGAAGAAACAGCGAAAAAATGGCTTTCTGCACAAGGGCCAAGCTCTACAGTAGGATTTGGCGGTGTGTCTAATCCCGAACCATTCTTCGACCGTTTCATGGAGGAATTTCGCAAGTTTATCTGTGGTGATGAGGCTTATGAAGATTTTCGTAAACAACTTGGCGCAGAGTCGCCTGTTGTTAAAACAATCTATGTGAGCGTTATATCAACTGCACTTGGCGCTACGCTAGGCTATACAGCCACGTTACTTGCGCCTGCTGTAGCTGTGTTGCTGCACCTAGTTGGGAAAATGGGGGTTAACGCATGGTGCGCAGCAAGCTAACAATGCCGTAAACTCGGACGCATTTTTCGTTCGCTGCGCTCACTACAAATGCGCCGGTTACGGCTAACGTTAGCCATAATCCACAGAAGTTAGCCGCCGTCGAAACTAGCTAAATTAAAGCGAGACAATATGTATTACCACGCAATAGTAGAAACCACAGACAAGAACAAAAAGGGTGATTACGAACGCTGTTATGAACTGGATTGCGAAAATCTTGACGATATTATTGATCTTATTGTTCGACCGTATTCACAAAGCGAACAAATTTACGTCAACGGCAGGCACATAAACCGCCAGAATATTAGGTCACTAAAAATAAAGTCATCTGACAGGTCATTAGCAGAGTTGCGCGACATCGCCCAGAGCCAAGTAAGCCCGAACGTATTTTATGTGCACACAGCGATAACTGTTGTGAATAACGATAGATACGTCCATGACATCACAAAAGAAGCTCTTAGATCCGTAGGTGAAATCTTAAAGCCAAGCACCTCGTCTGAAAAATCAATCCGAGCAGATAAAAACAAGGTTTTTATTGTGCATGGCAGGGATGATCATGCAAAAACAGAGGTGGCGCGCTTTGTTGAAAAACTAGGTTTTAGTGCAATTATTCTCCATGAGCAGGCGAGTTCCGGAAAAACAATAATTGAGAAAATTGAGGCCCATACAAACGTCGGCTTTGCCATTGTATTGTATACGCCCTGCGATATTGGATGCATTGCTGGGGAGAGCAGTACCAAGCCACGAGCCCGACAAAATGTTGTATTCGAGCATGGCTACCTGATCGGAAAATTAGGTCGCTCGAACGTTTGCGCTTTAGTAAAAGGTGATGTTGAAACTCCAAACGACATCAGCGGCGTTGTCTATGTCCAGCTTGACGGCAACGGTGGATGGCGCTTTGCTGTAGCCAAAGAAATGTTAAATTCTGGATATGTTGTTGACATGAACAACGCACTCTAGGCTAACAATGCGTTCCAGCGGACTGTCAAAAGCTCCGCTTTTGCCATCCGCTGAACTCAAACGTTATATTTTTCGGAGAGTTTAAGTGCACGATTTCGTTGGTAAGTGGTGTATCACTTGGATGTCAAACTGGGGTCAAGACTATGTAGATTTAGTTGAACCCGGTTACTTTGAATTTACTGATGACGGCTTAGGGGAATTTGTTTTCGGTGCGGTAAAAGGCTGGGTTGATGCCCGTGTATCTACACGCTTACCCTATATGGAGTTTTCATGGCAAGGTGAATGTGAAGGCGATGATCTGTGTGGTCGTGGAAAAATCGAGTTCACAACTCCTTTTAAAGGCGAAGGCGAAATATTCATTCATAACGGCGACGAATCAGAGTTCGTCATTGAAAGAAAAATATAACAAGCGCCTTAAACAACACGGCCTGCGGCCGCTGGACTCGCAACAAGTTGCTCGCCGTTTAGGCGGGCGTTGATATGATTCCCATTGTCAAATAGATAAGAGTGTCCTTACCGGAGACCCAAAAATCTCCGGTAAGGACACTCTGACAGTCGGACTTTGGCGAGTAAGTGTCGGCGGTTGACCTTGCTGATATCCGCGAGTTTGGTTATTCGCATTACTTGTGTTCGCCGCAGGAGCCTTGCCTCAGTCTAGGAGCGCGGATGTGACCGCTTAACGCCCTCGAGGGTTGCTCGCACCGCTGCCGCCGTCCGGCGCTGCCAGAGTGATTTTTAAATGTAATTCAGTACGCTTGTTGTGGCATATCGGCATCAAAACCTTGGGCTAAATCCCAAATGTAACCTGTCAGTTCGCGAGCCACAGCGGTAACGACTTTATTGTATTCTTTGCCTCTTGCTTTTAAGGTATGAAAACGTCGACATAGGCGCTGCTGGATTTCCCATGAGCGAGTTTGCAGTTTGATAGAGTGCTCTTGTTGGCGACTTTCCAATTCCCTTGAGACCCGAGCAGGGAAACGATAGGCCCAGGCCGATTCAATAAGGATGCGTCTGGCGTGGCTATTGCCGCACTTAGTGATGCCACCACGCCGTTCCCGCTGACCACTGGAGTGTTCGCTGGGTGTCAAACCGACAAAGTTCATCAGTGAACGCGGAGAAGCAAAGCGTCTGAGGTCACCCAGTTCCGCCAATAGGGTCATAGCGGATAAGAAACGTACTCCACGCAGTACCGTCAGACGTTGCACCAGTGGGTACCAACGCCAGCTTTCGGCCAGGCTTTGCAGTTCCAATTCCAGCCGTTGCAAGCGCTCATAGCGCTCGGTAACGATATGAATGTAATGCTGAAAGGTGATTTTAGTAGCACTTTGCGGAAAGTTGATATCAGCCAGGTGGCGTCGATAGGCCTCGGTCCAGTTTTGCCGACCTGTGCAGGGATGACCATGACGCAGCAGAAAGGATTTCAGCCGTTGCCGTGCCTGGCGCAAATCGAGCATGGCATCTTCCCGGCAGCGGATAAGGTCGCGGATAGCTTCATCCCGCTCATCCGGAACATAAATAGAGTGCAAATCGCCGCTACGCGCTAACCTGGCCAATGTCATGGCATCGCGTTTATCGGTTTTGACCCGGTCGCCCGGAGCTTTGGGGATGAGTGCCGGTGCTACCACCCAGCATTCAATGCCACGGCGCAACAGATGACGATAGAGCCAGAAGCCGCAGGGCCCGGCCTCATAGATAACACAGAGCTTGCTGGTCTTGGCTATTTGATTCTTAATGAGTTTATCGAATGAACGCAGGTTGGTTGGGATTGTGCCATGGTAATGCACAGTCTCAGCAGACTTATCAGAAACCCAGGCCACGTCAGTGGTCTCCTTGTGTACGTCCAACCCGATAAAAAGTGTGTTAGCTTTAGACATGTCGGCCTCCTGTGATTGTTTGCCTATTGGATCAACAAACAGTGTGGTTCTGGTTTAACTAATCCACGAGAAAACACGGAGGCCGACACCTGCTCAGGGAATCATTATGTCTAGGGGACAGGATGAAGCTTTGGCTGCGTCGGACAATTGGAATTCTTACTCTTGGTGGCGGTGCCATTGGCTTCGCGGCGGGATTGACGCTGCTCATATCTCGCAGCAATCCACTCGAGTGGTTGTTTTGTATCGCATTTATGGCCGTCTTCTGCGGGATGCGTCTATTGGAGGCGGCAAAGGGCGCGGAGCGCGCCACGCTTAAGTATTGGTTCGTGCAGGTCCCGTCCTTCAGCTCACCAATTATTGGTTACTTCTTATCAAGCGGCTTCCACGTAACGGTGAATCGCTGCAAGTAGCGCCTCTTAAGCTCAATGGCAATTTCATGATTGGCAGCGAATTTAACTACTCGCTTATGCAACCCGAGCAAACTTGGTCTATTGGATTCAATTTGTTCGCTGCTGCAATCGTCTGGTGGCTTGCTCGTACAGTGCGTCGTCTATCCCCTAACAATTCATTCAAGCCGAACCCGCTTCTCGGGTCGGCTTAATTCAGGCGTTAGCCGTCTAGAGAGGTATGCTTGAATTATCGAGTAGTTTTTACTGGTGGACCTGGCTCAGGGAAAACCGCCGTCATTGACTTTCTATGTCGTCTTGGTTATCAGAGTGCGCCAGAGGTGGGGCGGAAAGTCATCCAGTCACAAGTTAACTCTCAAGGTGTTGCGTTACCTTGGATGGATAAGAAAGCGTTTAGAGACGAGATGGTTTCTGAAGAAATTAGCAATTACAAAAACTATGGTAGTTCTATTCTTACCTTTTTTGACCGAAGCATAATTGACTCATACGGGTACAGTAAGCTTGAGGAAATACCAATATCCGATTGCTTGCTAAAGAGTTGCCATGAATTGGCCTATAACCTAAAGGTTTTTATTTTTCCTCCATGGGAGCTGATTTACGAGAATGATAAGGAGCGTAAACAGGACTTTAATGAGGCTGTTGCAACGTATGATGAAATGGTGAGGGCTTACGAATATTTTGGTTATGAGCTAATAGAAGTTCCCAAGGCTTCGGTTGAGGAAAGGGTTGAGTTCATCTTGCAAAGAACGCGCGACGGCTAACAAGTTCCTCAAGTTTACTCCGGGCCTTTGGCCCTCCGTGGGACCTACGCAGCTTCGCTGCTCCGGCCCCTTAGCAAAGCGTTATGCCTTGTAAACAAGGAAGCTAAACTATGTTTGAAGTACTTCACCCGCACAAAAACGAACTAATTACTCATCCGGAATATATTCAGCTTGCTGCTAAGAATGGTTTCCAATTGCCCAATGAATATGTGGGTGGCCGTTGCCCCGTCTGCAAAAGGCGAATGAAGGTAAGGGCTGGTCACAAAAAAGATGACGGGCATTTTTATCACAATGACAGCTTGTTCTGTCCAACTAAAGATCCTGCGTCACGACCGTATCTTGGTAAAACCCCTGCTAACGCAGATCCAGCTGCCGCCGCACGGAACCGCGAGTTTGCAAGGAGCAATATCAACGCTATATGGAGTAGGTTAAATGAAATGGTTCCCTACCTAGATCTGAGGGAGTTTGTTTCAATTCTAGAGGAGGGCAGGCGAATTAACGTCTATGGGTATGTGGATTTGGATCCGGCGCTTCTTCCTTATGTGTACGTGACGCTAATCAATTTTCTTCCTAGCAAAAGCCGTAATAAGCAACGAAAATTGAAGTTCTGCTTCTTCTACGAAACCGAGGTGGAAAATTATGAAGACCTTTGGATAGATAGGGGGCGGGAATGCCATTTGTCACGTATCTCGTACGATGGCAACCAGACGAAGAGAGTAAAATTATTTGAAATGGAACGGAAATATCTTTCGCGCCTGGAATACCCTCTTTCAGAGAAGCAGGAGCAATGGGTCTCTTCTGTATGCTAGGCATAACAAGGCAAATCCACTCGGACGCTTCGCTTTCGCTCAGCGCTGGTGATTTGCGACGTTATAAGTCAATCGAAACAATGTAGGAAATCACAAGATGGCAGAAGAAAAGAAAAAGGGATATCCAAAAATTGCGCAAGCGAACTGGTTTGGACTACGGGACAAATTGAAGCAAAGAGTCCCTGGAGAAATGAGTGCATCTTATGTCGCCAGTGCAATGGGAATGGCAGAGGGATCGGCCAGAGCTAATGTGGTTTCCCCGCTGAAGGCACTTGGAATAGTTAGTGAGGATTCTAAGCCAACCGAACTCGCTTACGATTGGCGTGATGATTCCAAATATCCAGAAGTGTGCGAAAAGATAATTGAATCAATTTATCCGCAAGAATTGCAGGATCTTTTTCACACTCCAGATGCCCAGCTATCAGATGTGACTTCTTGGTTTATGAGAGATGCAAAAGTTGGGGAGCCGGCAGCAAAAATGTTCGCGACCACCTACATTATGCTTCTTCAGAAAACGCCTCAAGCTGCTAAAGATGTCACCAAGCCCAAGGCAGCTAAACCAAAGGCCGACAGTCCCAAAAAGGCAGCGACAACAAAGAAAAAAGAGCCAGAGAGTAAACCTAAGCCTTCTGATGCACCAAATTCGAATCCAGCAGATGCTGGAAAAGCACATGGGTTTTCCCCTCGTTTGCATATCGACGTTCAAGTGCATATCTCTCCAGAAAGTTCGCCTGAGCAAATTGATAAGATATTTGAATCTATGGCTAAGCACCTCAAGGACTTCAAGAGCTAATGTTGGAAGATAATATCTCGAATGTACTAGCTAAGGTAAAAGTACTGAACGATGAATTAAGGGCTAATAATCTCCCTCCTGAAGATACCGGGCATAGTACTGAGCAGCCAATAATCTATATGTCTCTAGTCCAAGGTACACGTGGATACATAGAAAAGTTGTCTCATCAAATTAATGGCACCTATGAAAACGGTTGGTATGATGGCTGCGCGGTAATGATTCGCAGATTAATAGAAACTCTTATCATTGAGTGTTTTGAATCGAAAGGTATCGCGCACAAGATACAAAATACAACCGGAGATTTTATTTATTTAAGTGACCTAATTTCAGCTACTTTGTCTGAGAGTTCATGGAATATTGGGCGGAATGCAAAAAAATCGCTCAAAGCACTTAAAGATATTGGCGATAAATCAGCCCACAGTAGAAGATTTATCGCTCAGCGAAGGGACATAGACAACGTCATGGCAGATATAAGGAATGTAGTTCAAGAACTCATATATTTGGCATCGCTAAAGTGACTTATATGTACTAGCTCAGACCTGATCTGACAGTTACCCATTTTCCCCTGATGAGCCCGTTCATTGTTGTAATTAGGAGCCATTCCATACTTTCGCTGACGTAGCCGATAAAAAGCTCACGGTCTACGTTTTATGGAAGGCAACACCTTAATGAATACTGCGGCCAAGGAGTCGTCACATCCACTTCGACATATTGATATATAAGGGAAACCTGTGTCACAGTCTGAGACGAAAAATTGACAAATTTGTTTTAAATCAAATTCATCTTTTCTAAAGTGTGGCAAAACCTAGATTGTCGTTATCAGTACAAGTTGTACCGATACCAAGGAAGTTGTAAATGGAGCGCTGTTGTAACGGGAGTTCTCTCGTCTGCGTTTAATAAAAAGGAACGCATTTATGGATATCGCCATTTTAGTGGGAGCCGCAATACTGGTAGCACTCAATCTTCTATTTGCCTGGCGCGCGTACACTAGCCGCCTGCGGTTGAGTTTCAGTCGGCGTTATCACTGGCTGATGGCCAGCCTGATATTCGGCCCGATTGGCTATTATACTGTGCAAGGATTTCTCCCCAGTGAACTGTTTTGCGAGGAATAACTATAGGATGGCATGAGTAAGTGCCTGATCTGGGTCTTCAGACCTCCGCAATTGCGGTGCAATCCCCTGCTGCAATGCCTGTTTATAGTTCTGGTGCATACGCACTGCCATCGTGAGATCTGAGCGGATAGTTAACCGCCCTTCCCCGCCCGTTTTAATGCCAGCCATTTCGCACCATTTGATTAACTCACGTTTGCGGCCGGCAAGAATCAAATTAACACCTTGTTTGCGCAACTGTTTTTGCAGTTCATCAATCATTGACATCACGCTGATATCCATATGACTGAAACAGCTCACGGCATCTACGACCACACATTCCACTGGAGTTTCCTGTTCGGTAATACGGTGTAATAGCTGGCGCTTGAAGTAGACCGCGTTGAAATAGGTCAAGGGTGAGTTAAAACGATAGATCAGGATCCCGGGGATAGGTTTAGCTTTGTCCGTTTTGTCTAGGCTGCGCAGGATCCCCTTCTGGCTGATACCCAGCAGTTGGTCGGAAGGACGCATCACCAACCGAATAAACTGAAATAGTCCGAGCAAAACTGCCAGCGTAATGCCGGGAATGATCCCGATAAACAGCACCGCGAACAAGGTTATCGTGGCCAGCGTAAAAGCGCCATTATCCCGTTTTCGGAGGCTCCAAACCGCATGAAAGTCAATCAGCGACAACGATGCTATCACCAACACAATCCCCAAGGCTGGTGCGGGAATAAATTGCAACGGGGCGGTAAAAAACAGCACCACCAGCAAGATCATTAAGGCGCTGAATACCGATACCAACTGACTTTTGCCGCCGTTGGCATCGTTCACTGCGGTACGCGAATCGGCACCACTGATCGCAAATCCTTGCGAGATAGCGGCTGCAATATTGGCAATACCAAGCGCCCTAAATTCTTTATCCGCATCAATATCATAGCCGTTTTTAGCTGCAAAACTGCGAGCGGTCAGCATCATGCTAATAAAGCTAACCATGGCTAAGTTAAGCGCTGGCATAACTAATTCACGAATGAGTCCCAAATCAAACACCGGACTTTGAAACTCTGGAATACCACTTTTGGTTTCACCCACCACATCAACACCATAGTGCGCCACATTCAACAACCACGACAACAAGGTTGCGCCTGCGATGGCAACCATGGCGGCAGGCCATTGTGGACTTAGCCAGCGACAGAGCAAAAAAATCCCTAACGTCACCAAGGCGACGCCTAGCGTTGGCAAGTGGGTTAACTGCAAATATTCAACGCTGTGATACAAACGTTCCAACAAGTAACGGTCGGTATAGGTAAAACCACAAATATTCGCCACCTGCCCAACAATGATGGTAATTGCCACCCCGTTGAGCAGCCCGATAAGAATTGGTTTTGAAAGAAATTCCGCTAATACCCCAAAGCTGAAACGTGACGCCAGCAAACACCAAAATCCGGTCAATAACGTCATGGTCATCACCAACTGCCATTGCCGTACAGCATCGCCACCCGCAAGCGGCGTGACGACCGCCGCAATCACGGCGCAGGTAGCGGCATCGGGGCCGACGATCAACTGTTTTGAGGTGCCAAATATCGCATAGGCGAGCATAGGCAAAATACAGGCGTATAGCCCAGCTACCGCATTGACACCGGTCAGTTGGGCATAAGCGATAGCCACTGGCAAGGCGACTGCGGTTACCGACAGTGCAGCGCGCAAGTCATCTTTCAGCCAGTCACGCTGATACTGCAGTAATCCAGCCAGGCCGGGAAACCACTGGGAAAATCTGGAATTTTGAGTGATGGCGGAAAAGGTGACTTTGCTATCCATGTTGCTCCCGTCAACAAATATGGAAAACTGTCTTTTCACAAGTTATGACATGGAAATTGTGCAGTTGCGAGCCCCTTGAATGTATTTGATGAAAATTACAACGATTTAAAACAAACAGGGCCAGCAATGCCAGCCCTGATGATTATTACATGTCGCGTGCACATCATATGCGCACGCCTTTAGCGAAAACGGTAAACCACTGTAGTACCGCTGACTTCATTACCAATCACCAGCATAGGTGTACCAAATGGACTCTTGTCGGCAGGCACAAACTTCATGCCTTCAGGCCCCAGGTCGCCAGCCAGTTGAATATTCCCCTGATATTCACCAGTGTCGGTATCGACTGAAAAGTCGGTACTGAAGTCACGGTTTACAACGTAATCGACAAAGCTAACATCAAATGGATTGGTGATGTCATAAATCATGATGCCACCGGTACGCTCCAGCCCGACGAATGCATACATTTTATCGCCAACCTGACCAACTGCCAGCGCTTCTGGCTCTGGGCCTTTATCGTCACTGCGGCTGTCGCCCTTGTTTTCATCATTATTGTTGTTGAAGTCATTCCCCAGCACTGCGGCCGTAATGCGCTCAAAGTCGCTGGCAGAATCAAACACCATACGCCCGTCTGCATCGCGAATAGAGAATGAACGACCACCAAATGAATAGAGCTTGTCGTAATCACCATCACCGTCTTCATCCCCCATTGAGGTAGTCACTTTCAGACGCCCCAACAAGGTTTTGTCAGCAGCAGCGGCCACTTCAGGATTATTCGGGTCGAGCACGAGATCAGCGGCGCGAGCTTCTTCCGAGAACGCCGTATAATCACGAGCATCACCTTCGTTAGCCATCACCACAAAATTGGCGCCGTGCCATTGATAGCTGGCAACGGTGTCGGGTTGATACAGGCCATAAACCCCGGCATAACTGCGAATATTAACGCCGTCGTCTTTATCGCTAGCGTCAAGGGCATTTCCCGCGAGCCCATAATCTTTGGCTCCCAGTGCAATCAGTTTCTCGACGGTTGCAGATGCAATATCTATTCGAGCTAACGCATTGTTTTCCTGTAGGCTTACCCAAGCGGTTTTTGAATCGGCACTGACGGTGATATATTCCGGCTCCAGATCTTGTGCAACAGACGCACCAGGACCGTTGATTTTAATCTCTGGGCTGACTTCTGCCGCGCGGCTGCCGCCTACGTTAAAATCAGTAAAGGAAACTAATGTGGCACTGCTTGCCGGAACGCCACCGGTGATCTTGATAATGGCGACCGAACCTTCTGGATCGACGCTGTAATCGGTAGCAGGCTCACCTTCATCGGCAACCAATACCCAATTGCCATCAGGGCTGAAGACCACGTTATCAGGTAACGCCCCAACTTCTACAGCGCTAAGGTAACTGTAGCCACTGTCGCCGCGACGATAAAAGGCGATAAAGCCTTTATCCTGTGTTTTATTGCCGTTGATATCCGCACGCTCAATAGCAACCGCTAACAAATCGCCATGCAGTGCCAGACTGTTAACTCCGCCTAAGCGTTCCAGTCCTATATCAGCAGCCACATCCAATTCATTCAGCAATGGCATGTTATTCAGTGCCAAAGCCGCGTCACCGCTAACGGCGGTGGTGTTCGCTAGTCCAGAAGCCTCTAGAATATCGACTTTGCCACTGCGAGCATTTACCACCAAAACCTTGGCAGCCACGGAGTCATAATCAACAATTTCGGCTGCACTCAACCCGTAAACACCGCTGACATGACGTGCCATCAGCTCCATTTTCAAGGTGTCGCCACTATTTTTGCATAACTGCTGGGTAGCCGTAATTTCATCGGTTTCTAAGGTGCCATTGCCATTGCTATCCAGCCCAGTGTCAATCTGCTGTCCGCCATAAGGACAGGCGACATTACCAGCAGTAAGTTCGGTGACGTTCACCAAACTGTTCAGACCATTACTGCCATTGGCACCATTATTACCATCTTTACCGTCATCACCACTGCCACAGGCCGTCAGTGCAAGTGTCAATGATAAGCAAATCACAGAGCGTTGCAGTTTCATTTTGTCATCCATGTTTATTACAAATCAGCAACACGCTAAAGGGCTTTGATGACAGTCAGAAGGCAGAAATATTAACGGGCGATGACAAGGCTGATGGCAGTGCTCAGAGACGTAGTTTGTAACACTCTTACTGGTTGGCAGACCCATACAGACGCTTTACTATGTCGGTCCCGCAAAACCCGCATCGGGTTGAGAGTTATTCCTGAGGTTTCCTTGAGCGCAACAGTTTCGACACCGTCAACAACACCCGGCTTGCCGCTGATGTTAATTTTGCCAATGCTGGCGGCGATTATGGCCATCACGCCGCTTACCATTGATATGTACCTGCCAGCAATGTCAATTATTGCGGCAAGTTTTCATTCGGATGTCACAACGGTACAACAATCACTGAGTGTTTATCTGGCGGGATATTCCATCGGTATGTTGACCTTTGGCCCGCTGGCAGATCGCATTGGTCGTCGCCCACTGGTGATCGTTGGCCTCAGCGGTTTTTTGTTGTGCTGTATTGGGTTAGCGCTGTCACCGTCACTCAAGCTGTTCATGGTGCTGCGTTTCGTGCAGGCATTTATCGGTGCAGCCGCTACGGTTGTGGTTCCCGGTTATATCAAAGAACTGTACGGTGACAACACCGCCAAAGGCATGTCTTATGTCAGTCTGATCATGATGCTGGCGCCGTTGCTGGCACCCGGCATCGGCAGTTTTATTCTGGGATTTGGTCAATGGCCTTTAATATTTTTCATCCTAGCGGTTTATGCCGGACTGCTACTGCTATTGGTCAGCCTTAAACTTAGACTGCCGTCAGACGCAAAAGGCGCGCCGCACAGTACTCGCTCATTTTTTGGCAACTATGCAGTGGTGCTGACCCGCGCCGGGGTAAAACCCTACCTTGGCAGCGGTCTGTTGTGTGCCTTGGCATTTTTCTGTTATCTCACAGCATCGCCATTTGTCTATATGGAGGTGTTTCATCTGGATAAGTCGCTGTTTGCGATTTTATTCAGCTGCAATGTGGGAGCGCTGGCGCTGGCCAACATTATTAACTCACGGGTGGTCGGTCGTTATGGCCCCAAACGTATGCTGGCGGTGGCAACGCTCACAGGAACTATCTCCGCCAGCGCCTTAGTATTGGTTAATCTGCTGGGACTCGAATATTACTGGACCGTGATTACCCTGGCACCGCTGATGGGGTCGCTTGGGATTATGTCCGTCAATTCCGATGCCATTGTGTTGATGAAATTCAAGCAGGAAACCGGTACCGCAACGGCTGTTATCGGCACGCTGCGTTTTGGCATTGGCGCAATGGCGGGCCCAATTCTGGCCTTCTTTTATACCGGAACGGCGGTTCCCTTTGCGGCCATCATGTTGGCAGCCATCATGCTGGTTGGAGTCTGTCAGTTGTTTACCCGACCTAGGACGCTTAATCCTCAAAACGCTTCTTGAAGTACTTGATAATTCCGCTGATGTGGTTACGGCCTCCATGTTGAGGCCGTTTTGTTATCGGTAAAACCGCAGGATTTAATGGTGATGACCACCATCCCCATGCGCGTGACCATGTGCTACTTCTTCGGCGCTCGCGTCACGCACATCGATCACTTCCAGATCGAATGTCAATTCACGGCCAGCCAGCGGGTGGTTAGTATCAACGGTTACCATGAATTTGCCAACCTTGAGTACGGTTACTTGCCGTTGTCCGTGATCGGTGTTAATCACCGCAATCATACCTGGCTTCCATACTTTAGCACCTTGTAGGTGTTTGACGGCAACCCGCTGCTCAGCATCAGCAAGCCGTTCACCATAAGTTTCGGCCGCGGGCAGTGTCACGGTAAATTTATCACCGGTATCTTTGCCTTCTAAGGCTTTTTCCACCCCTGGCATCATATTCTTGTGCCCGTGCAAATAAGCAATTGGTGCCAGCCCTTCATTGCTTTCAATCACGTTACCCTGTTCATCCTTCAGGGTGTAATTTAACTGCACAACTTTGTCCTTGGTAATACTCATAAATCATCCTCAAGACCGCAAAAAATTTCGCCGCAGCTTAGCAGAAGCTACCCGCCTTCACCACTACTTGGCGGCAGCTTAGTGTCTTTGCGGCAGCTTAGTGTCCGGCTCCGGGCACAATCGCCAGATGTTCAATGCTGGACAATACGTCCAAATTTTTCAGCGCCAATTGACACACCCCGGAACTAAGTTGATGTCTGGCCGAACAATCAACACTCCAAGCGCGCAGCAAGTATCCGGCCAAGGCGGCGTTACTGTTAAGATGTAGTTCACCGTCTTGCATCCGATAATCCAACATGATCGCTTCAGGATGTTTTAATCCTGGATGGGGGATTAACACTAATGTTATCGGCTGTAACCAGGCGCTATCAGCTGCGGGTTGCTCGGCTGTTTTCGGCGATTCAGCACAAGGCTGCAACGCTTTGATACGGGTCACGACAAAATCGGTAAACTGCCGAGACTGCCGATCATATGCCCGCACATGCCAACGCTGGCCGTTATTCACCAAGGCATGGGGCACAATCTGCCTTTGGCTTTCCCCCGAAGACGTTGAGACATACTGCATATCCAGCGCTTCGCCCTGCTGAATTGCCCGCATCAATGCTGCGATGATCTCAGTATCTGGGTGAATTAAACGCACCGCATCGATACACACCTGACTTGGCACCAGCGGCTGAGATAGACCATCGCCAAAACCACGCGCTAGGCCGCTCAATACAGCTTCGGCATCGTGTTGAAATAGCGCTTTAAATCCGGGTTGCCGTTGATAATGGCGCGAAGGATGCACCAGTCTCATATTCTCTGGAGCCAATTCTCGATAAAGACTGAAGTCGCGGGTAGCCGCCGCCAGTCCTGTCGCAAATTTACCTATCAAATCCTGACGGCTAATCTGTCCGAAATACTGCAGGCAGAAGTCTATAAAGGCCAGCCGTTGGCGCTGACCATGATTCAACGCTTGTAATGGCTCCATGATGTTCTCTTTGCGAACCTAAAGATAAACACCACGTTAACCAAAAGACAACTTTCAAGCAATCATTTTGATTAGCAATTAATTAAGCCCCAGCGCCTTAAAAGTCTGCTTATCGGGAAAGCCATCGGCCACCAACCCTTTGCTTACTTGAAACGCCTGCAAACTGTTGCGCGAATTACTGCCGAGAATACCGTCGGGTTTCCCGGTATCGAACCCCAGTTCATTAAGGCGTTGCTGCAACGCCTTAATCTGCTGATGGCTCAAACGCGGTTGTTGAGGTGGCGCCTTGACCAGTTTGCTGGCACCGACAATACGATCCGCCAGATGACCGACACTGATCGCGTAAAAATCAGAACGATTCCAACGTTTAATGACATCAAAATTGTCATAACCCAGAAATGCCGGACCAGAGTGGCCGGCTGGCAGATACAAGGTCGCCAACATCTCTGTCTGCGGCAACGGCTGTCCATTTGCATCCGTCACGCCCAGTTGTTGCCATTGAGCTAACGATTGTTTGTCACCCAATAGCCGATAATCAAACCCGGCAGGTAGCCGAACTTCTCGGCCCCAGCGCTCGTTACGTTGCCAGCCGAGATGATGTAAGAAATTCGCCGCGGATGCCAACGCATCCTCAACGCTATTCCACAAATCAGCTTTGCCGTCACCATCGGCATCCACTGCATAACTGGCATAAGCACTAGGCATAAACTGGGTATGCCCCATGGCGCCCGCCCAAGAGCCCTGCATCTCTGATGCGGGGAAACCATAACGCTGACTGAGTTTTAAGGCGGTGATCAGTTCTTGGGTAAAAAATTCACTGCGGCGATGATCGCAGGCCAGTGTGGCCAATGAATCCAGCACGGGCATCTTGCCTTTGTAACCCCCGAAATTGGTTTCCATCCCCCAGAACGCCAGCAGATACTGCGGTGGAACACCATATTTTTGCAGCAGTTCCTGCAAAAACTGTCGATGTTCTGTCAGTAATTGCCGCCCCTTCATCACTCGCCAATCCGTTACTCGCTGATTGAAGTAACCTGCGAAGGTTTGGGTAAATTCAGGTTGCTGACGATCAAGTTCGATAACCCGCCGAACAAACTGCAGATTCTGCAGATGCGTTTTGATGGTCTCTTCAGAAATCCCCTCACTACGGGCCTTATCGGCAAATGTCACGATACATTGGGGAAAATCCGCCTCGACCTTGGCGGCGGCCGAATCAATATCTGCAGCGGAAGAGCTGGCACAGGCCTGCACGACCCACACCAAGGGTAACCATGTAATCACTTTCACCACAAACAGACTCCTTGCTGCCGTTGGGTACTGCTACACATCCTACCCACAGGTTCGGTGTTTTTTAAGCCCCACGACACAAATCCCGTACTAATCAGCTGAATTTTGAACGATTGCGCATCAATCCCAAGAACTCCTTGTTCGGTGTTTTTTAAGCCCCACGACACAAATCCCGTACCAATCAGCTGAATTTTGAACGATTGCGCATCAACACCAAGAACTCCTTGGTTGGCGCTGTCGATAACGTATAATGGCACGATAACCTTTTAGGGAACCTTAACCATGAATGATGTAAGTCCGGTTGTACAACGCTTTATCGCTACCATTAGTGAATCTCAACAGCTCTGGGGATTGCAAGATCCCACCAATGAAGAGTGGTTAGTGTGCGATTCCGGCGAATACGAAGATGCTGATGTGATGCCCTTGTGGTCGGAAGCGACGCTGGCGCAGACTCATTGTACGGAAGACTGGAGTGGATTTGTGCCAGTTGCTATCAGTGTCGATGATTTCTTGGAGTTTTGGGTTGAAGATCTGAACCAGGATGATGTGCTGGTTGGTATTGACTGGCGCAGCGATGACGACTGCGAAGAAATAGAAGCATTTGACCTTGGGCAACTGTTGGCGGATGTAGAAGCCGACGAAGACTGATGTCTCTGCCGCTTGTCGATATCCCCTTTGAGGTTCGTCACCACTGCTGGTTCTGTGGCGAACCTTGTAATTTGCAGTTTGATTATCATGCGCCCACGCATGCCGGCCATCCATCGCTGTCCGTTCCTGCCTGTAAAGAATGCCGTGATCTGGCAAAGATTCAGCCACTGACCTCCCTCTATGAATGCCGCACTGCGGTAAAAGATGCCCTGATGCGCCGCTATGTTAAACATTTAGCTATTGGCCTTAATTGGACCAAAGAGGAGTTAGAACAGGCTGACTTCACCTGTAAAACCCTGCAGAGTTTTCAGCGTAGCGCTTGGTTCATGTACGAGATTGCAAAAGACCGGATTAACTTTGCAGGATGGCCGCTGGTACTTGATGGCGTTCCGTTAGCACAGACGTTGCCTGATACACGTTTTAGCTTCGATGGCATAAACTTTAGTTCCGTTTTTGCCGCCATTGAGCATTACGGTAAAGCCATGGCGCTGGATAAGAGTTTTCTCAGCGGTATTGTGGCTATCATCGGCAAACAACGATTTGGTTACGCTATTCGTTTAGCACGCTTGCATCTTGTGTCCGATGCTGCCACAAAACGTCAAGTTATCAGAGAGTTGTTGCAGGATCAGTCAACCGCAAGCTGACGCATGCGTTCCTGTACCGTTTCCACTAACAAATCTGGCTGGAACTTAGAGATAAAGCGGTCACATCCCACCTTCTCCACCATTGCATGATTAAAACTGCCGCTTAATGACGTATTGAGGACAATAAATAATCCAGCCATTCGTTTATCGGAACGGATCTCATGGGTAAGGCGATAACCGTCCATCTTCGGCATCTCTGCATCGGTGATCATCATCAGGATTTCGTCCGTCGGCTTCAGTCCTTTATCACACCAGCCTTGCAGCATATCCAACGCTTGCTGCCCATCACACGCCTCTATGACCTCCAATCCTATCTGTCCCAAAGTGTCACGAACCTGATGCCGCGCAGTGGGCGAATCATCCACTATCAGCACTTTACGCCCGAGCATCTGCTGCAACAGCGCTTCATCCAGCGTTGATTCGTCCAAGCGCACGTTATAGTGGATAATTTCCGCCAGCACTTTCTCGACATCAATAATCGACACCAGTTCGGTACGTTCCTGATGCTGCACTTTGGTAATAGCGGTCAGATAATGGTTGTGACCGGCATTCTGTGGTGGTGGCATCACCTCGTTCCAGTTCATGTTAACGATATGCTCGACTTTCCCCACCAGAAATCCCTGCACGCTGCGGTTATATTCAGTGATGATCAGATTGGTATCAGCATCCAGCGGCATCGGCTTAAAACCAATCGCTTGACGCAAGTTGATAACCGGAATAGAAGTCCCCCGGATATTGGCCACCCCACAAATACAGGGATGACTGCCTGGCATCTGCGACAATCGCGGTAATTTCACCACTTCTTTAACTTTAAACACGTTAATGGCAAAAAGCTGGGTTGAATTGATACGGAATAACAGCAGCTCTAGACGGTTTTCACCCACCAGTTGCGTATGTTGGTCCACTGATTCCAAAATATTTGCCATAACTGAAGTTTCCCACTCGACTGCATTGAATGTACAGAATAGGCGACTATTATAACGACATAATGAAATGCTCTGCATGAGCCAGAGCAAATTTTCTTATGCAACATAATGTTGTAGGTACACGATAAAAAGAGCATAACCACGCTGGAGCCATTTGCATATGACCAAACGTACATTGTTGCTGCTGTTACTGACGCCCTTGCTAATCATAGCCTGCACCGTTATCGATCGACAGATCCCTGTTGTCAGTCATTTTCAAGCAAATGCCTATCTAGGCACCTGGTATGAAATCGCCCGACTTGATCACGGCTTTGAACGAGGATTAACTCATGTACAAGCAAGCTATCGCGAACAGGGAGATGCGCTGCTGGTACTGAATCAGGGCTATGATCCACAAACCGAAAAGTGGCAAAGTGCCAATGGTATCGCCTACTTCATTGACGAACGCGATAAAGGACTGCTAAGAGTCAGCTTTTTCCGTCCCTTCTACGGAGCCTACCAGATACACGCATTGTTACCATCTCAGCCACAAAATGGTCAGTACCAAAATGCAATTATCATGGGACCTAACAACAGTTATTTGTGGCTATTGTCACGCCAGCGGCAAGTCAGCGACGATGTCAAACAAACCTTTGTTGAACAAGCGGCGGCTTTAGGCGTTAACCCTCAACAGCTTATTTGGGTAGCTCAGACACCGGCGCTGACACCGGCAGAATAATCCAGCTGACAGATGCCACTGGGCTTGATTGCCAGTGTAACGCCAGCAAGCCCCCACAAATGGCGACTGTTCATGATATCAAACCCGTTAGCACGCAAGCAGTCATGCAATTCTGCATGATTGAAGCGATTTTGCTGCGGGTGTTCAAATAAACGGCGACTCAGCGGGTTACAGATAGCGGCGCGGTACAACTCTTCGATGACAAATGCACCACCAGGGCGCAGCACTCTGAAGACTTCTGCCACTGCAGCCTGCCAGTCTGGGACATGATGAAACACCGCAAAATCACACACCAGTTCAAAACTATTAGCGGCAAAAGGCAAGCGTGTGGCATCGGCTTGAAACAAGCTTAACCAGGACTTCTGCTGATAACGAGCCCCACAGTATTTGAGCATTTCGTCATCCAGATCAACTGCAGTAACCGTCCCCGCACCAAAACCCTCACGGATCAGTGAAATCCCCTGACCAAAGCCGCAACCAATCTCCAACGCATGTTCTACTGAGGGTAGATTATGGTTAAACAATCCCAACAACAGAGGCTGCTCCAGCTGCTTTTGCAACCATAACCTTGCAGGATGACGGACGATATAACGTTCCAGCTTATTAAGTTTCATAAACTTCCTCTGATAGCCATACTTGAATTTATTTGCCCCAATCCTTATATATCCTACGCTGCCGTGACATCTCAATTAAAGAAAGTAAGTTTTTTGTCGATAATATCAAGTGGAAATCGCTTATCAGGGCATAGTTATCATATGGCTGTCATAAAGATATGATGGAGTATGGGTTGTTTTAGCAAACCTGAAATGTTGCGGTAAAATCATTAAGCACAAGATTGGTATGCAGGTGCTTGAATTTTTTTAAAAAGGCGATTACAGTGTTTTGTCAGGCAATGAGTTCTTTCGCTAAAAAAGCTAAGGATATTCTATAGTTAAATTTAAAAAGCCAGCGTGGCTTCAAGTAAAAAAGGAGTGTGGCCTATGTCATACAAAGTAGACGGACATGAAATTACAGTTAATTTCCCTGTAGATTCTATTTCCATAAATAAAAATTCAATCGCCTTCACCGACAGGAAAGGCAAGAAAAAACAAACCTTCTCAAAACGCAGCGATGTCATCTCTTTTATGAAATGGCTGGTAAGCGCTAACAAGTAAACCTGCTTTATCGCCGGTTCGGTAAATAATCCTCTCAAACTACCGAATGCCTTGTGCAGATGGGACTGATGTAACAGATCAGCAATCGGGCAATATCACATTTGGTTCAGGCTGGATCCGTTCACGGATGACTGCCTGACCAAATGGGAATATTCTGCAAGTTCTATAATCATCATCTAAATTACCCATCGAAAGCGTTATAATGCGCTAAGTACTAGCGATAGTTGTTAGGAAATGCCCTTGACTAAACCTAATTGTCACGATGCGATGTTACTGATGCTGCATGAAATCAGGACAAAGATCCCTTTTGATCTACCTGAAACCACAATTTGCGGTGGTGATTGTCGCGGCTGCTCTAAGAAAATGCTGGAGTTACTGGATACCGAAGTAGGTTATTGGGAATCTGTTATTGAATGGCAGCAACCCTCATTGGCAGATTTAAAAAACCTGCAACAACTGGCGCAGCGAACTTTCAAAATATTGCAACGTAACAAATTGGTATAAATTTACTTTTTATCAAACTTTCGCATATATCTTGGCAACATGGATTCGTTGCCCAATAATCCCCCTTGATGAATATACATTATGGGCTGTTGAGGATGCTGTTGTTTGTAATTCAGCATCAATAACCACGCTAATGGATCGTATAATAATTCAAACATCACCCCTGCCTGAGCCAACTGCTGCCATATTTGATAAAACTCAGGGTAGAGCTTGCCGAAATGATATTTTTTGGGGGAACTTATTATCCTGGGATGACAACGGTCATCTGGGCAAAGCGTTGCAAACTGTTGTCGCAGATAATTGTCTCCGCCCACCACAGCACAGGTGATGACTTCAATATTAATTTTATTGTCATAAAAATATTTGCTTAAATATAATGCGGTAGTGCCAGTTCCCGACGGCAGAAATAATTTAAGTCCGGTAATATTCTCACCAACAGCCCAGTCATGGATTTCCTGTGCTAATTGCCTAACGCCATATTCTGCCGCTTGGCAACGCCCCCCCTCGGGTACAAACAATGCCGCTGACAATGTTGGTAAAATGGACTCACGCAGATATTCACCAACCGTTAGGCCATATAGTTCCTTCGCAGCCACTGGAACAATTTCCGCCCCCAGAGCCAGTGCTGCTTTATAGTTACCTGACGGAGTTTGTTGTAACCACTGTGGCAGGTGATCAACATAAAATTTTAATTGCCAACCTTTTAGTGCCGCTAACGCCGCCATAGAGTACAAGGAGTTGGCCTGAGCTGAACCATGGCCTATCAATAGACGAACTTCTGAAAAATCCTGATCTAGGAAATAACGAAATTTGCGGGCTTTATTCCCACTAAATTGCGGATGCAACAGATCATCGCGTTTTAGATAAAACTGCTGTCCACGAAATTCAAAAGACTGCACTGGGGTTTGTGCCAGTAAAAATGGGGCTATCAGCATAGATGCAACAACGGTTTTTCAGTACTTGCGATTGTAAAATACCCGCCGTCACAGCGCCAAGTTAAAACAACCACTAACTGGTCAAATCTACCAATGAGATTCCACATAAAATAATAATTCATTTATATTCAAATAGTTAAACTTTGGCACAAATATAGCTAATGTCACACTTAGATAAGTGATAAATCCTAATTATGATAACAGGAGCTATGACATGGGCGTTTTGCGTCTTCTCTTTAATATCGCTTGGTTTGTACTGGGTGGCTTTGTGATGGGCTTAGCTTGGTGGCTGGCGGGACTGATCTGCTTTATCAGCATCATCGGCATCCCCTTTGGCCGCGCCTGCTTTGTTATAGGAGAGATGACATTCTGGCCATTCGGTCAAGAACACGTCAGCCGTGATCAGCTTTATGGTCGTGAAGATATAGGTACTGGCCCTTTGGGATTCATTGGCAACCTTGTCTGGTTCGTTCTGTTTGGTATCTGGCTGGCAATAGGTCACATCGTCCATGCATTGGGGTGCTTTATTACCATCATAGGAATCCCTTTTGGTATCCAGCATCTGAAACTGGCATTGTTAAGTCTGACACCTATTGGTAAAACAGTAGTGTCTTCACATTAACGTTCCTGAGGCCTCTCATAAACACGGAGGCCATATTCGCAATTGCAATAGACACGAGCCGCTGAAGAAACAGCCTAGCTTGTTGCCTGTTTGAAAACAGTGACAGCTGAGCTGCCGCAAATCGTCCTACCGATTCGGCCCCTTTCCACGACTGCAACAGCTAAATCACAGCCATTTGCTCATTAGGTTATCCGGCTAGATTGAAAACACCTTGACAATGTTTAATACATTTTTATAACAATTAAACAAGAATGATTTGTCACCGGTGATGGCAAAATCTATGCTTCAAAACATCCTAATGAATAGATCTTTATCAATTGGCAAAGGTGCCATATAACAACCGAGGCGATGCAAGCTTGAATTGCTGGCTGATGGTTTATCTGCGTTTTAGTAGCCAATTTAAAACACCCCTGACACTGAAACAATTATAAGCAGATCCCGCATTTGCGGATATGGGGTTAGTCAGCAAGTGTGGTTATCTGAGCATTTAGCCCGTTAGCGCTCAAGAATGGCAACATATAATGGCAATGGGAGGTGAAAAATGAAATCTACCGTAATCATGTCAGCGTTAGCAGTAATATCGTTGACGCTATTGATAACTCCGTTAGCCGCCAGTGCTAACCCACATCAGGATTTACCACCAGGACTGCAAAAAAAGGTGCAGCAAGGTAAACCGTTACCACCAGGGTGGCAAAAACGTTATCACAAGGGAGATATTCTCGATAATGATATCTATGGTCGGGCCAAAGTGGTGATACCACTTGATAGTGATGGACTTATCACAGTAAGCATTGAAGGAACCCTGTTTCGTTTACACGAGAAAACCCGGCAAATTGTTGAGATTCTTACCCACTGACGACAACCGTTTTTCAGCAAAAAAGCACCACAGTCAGCGGTGCTTTTTAAATATGCCAACACAATAGACTAACGACCATCGAGCATACGGCCAATGCCGCCCAGCACAGACCCCTCACCCCGATCAGAGCCCCCCATTGACGGTGCGTGGGCAATAATCCGGTCGGCCATACGTGAGAACGGCAAGCTCTGTAACCAAACGGTGCCATGCCCCTGTAATGTTGCCAAGAACAACCCTTCACCACCAAATAACATCGATTTTAATGAGCCAGCACGCTGAATGTCATAGTCAATTCCAGGCGTAAACCCTACCAGGCAGCCAGTATCCACCCGTAGCGTTTCCCCTTGCAGTTCTTTACGGATCAAGGTGCCACCAGCATGAATAAAGGCCATCCCATCACCTTTAAGGCTCTGTAAAATAAAACCTTCGCCGCCAAAAAAACCCGCACCGAGTTTACGATTAAATTTCATACTGACATTGGTCCCTAGCGCTGCCGCGAGGAAACTGTCTTTTTGCAGGATTAACTCGCCGCCCACTTGTTCGAGGTCTATCGCCAGAATTGTCCCTGGATAGGGGGCCGCAAACGATACTCGCCGCTTACCATAACCCGCATTCGTAAAATGAGTCATAAATAGACTTTCGCCGGTAAGCACTCGTTTACCGGCGCCCATCAGCTTACCGAAGAAACCGGATTCAGGTTCCGAGCCATCGCCCATACGCGCCTCAAAGCTGATCCCTTCTTCCATGTATGTCATCGCGCCAGCTTCGGCAATTACGGTTTCGCCAGGATCCAGCTCTACCTCAACCAGTTGCATGCTTTCACCAATGATTTCGTAATCCACTTCATGACAACGTTTGCTCATTTACCATCCCTCACGTTTTGGCAGGCAGCCCTGCCCTCAGTAGCCTAATCGATTGTGCTGTTGTTATGACATAAAATGTCATAGGTGGCAATTATGATTTGGCTGATGCAGAAAAAATTACTACGTATAGTTGTTACTAAGACTTCAGATGCTTGTAGCCGAAGGCTCTCGATACTTGTTTCCAGCACCAACCAGTTTAGACTAGGCTTCATTTTGATTTAATTCCTAACGACAGATGCAAAACTACTCTCTGTTAGCAGCATTTATTCCAACATTTCTACTGGTTTCTGCTACGCCTGGCATGTGTATGACACTGGCGATGACGCTGGGGATGAGCATAGGCGTTCGTCGCACCCTATGGATGATGTTAGGCGAACTGACTGGCGTTGCGCTTGTCGCAGTAGCCTCGGCAATGGGGGTTGCGGCGTTGATGCTGCAACATCCACAGCTATTTCAGGGACTGAAATATTTAGGTGGCGCATATCTCATCTGGGTAGGTATCAATATGTGGCGCACCCATACCGATATAGGTGCGGCGTTACCGTTAGCAGATGTTCGCCCTTATACCTTAATATCCCAAGGGTTTGTTACCGCTATCGCCAATCCTAAAGGATGGGCGTTTATGATCTCACTGTTACCGCCCTTTATTGACCGTGATATGGCAATGGCCCCGCAATTGACGGCGTTAGTTGGTATCATCTTGGTGACAGAATTTAGTTGTCTGTTGACTTATGCCAGTGGTGGAAAAGGTCTGCGACTGTTTTTAAGCAGAGGCAACAATGTACGCTGGATGAATAGGATTTCCGCAGTATTAATGATAACTGTGGGGCTGTGGTTGGCATTTGATTGATAGTATCAGGCAAGTTGTGATGTGGTCGCTTGTTCACGAGGATAATTGCGCCGAAGATGCAATTAGGCCGTAACTGCTTTAACAGGAATGATTTCGGATGAAAATTGAGTACTCTCCTATTGGTATTGTTCATAGCCCATTTCAGCAACAAGCGGGGACACCAGTGCAGCCATCCAGGGCTAATAATGTACAGGGGCATATTGAATTATTGCCCCAATATGTTGAAGGTTTAGCCGATCTGCAAGGTTTTTCCCATATTGTACTGCTATGTCATCTGCACCAATGCAGTGGTTTTCAGATGAAGGTGACCCCTTATCTGGACGACAATCAACGGGGACTCTTTGCAACTCGCTCGCCACGTCGCCCTAACCCAATAGGTCTCTCTGTTGTCGAATTATTATCAATCGAAAACAATCTGCTGCACATCCAGAATTTGGATCTGCTGGATGGGACTCCCGTGCTTGATATCAAACCTTATGTGGGTGAATTTGATCATCGCCAGGGAGCTAGATTTGGGTGGTTTGAACATGCTAAAACGATAACCACCGCCGATAATCGCTTTTGCAACAACAAGTCATCATAAAAAAGGGTGGCATCATGCCACCCTCTTGCCCTATCAGCGCGCCTAGAACGGTGCGTCAATATCGACTACATCAACCAGTTTGTGGTTCACAAACTCTTTCAAACCCAGTCCCAGCAACTCACGGCCATAACCGGAATTACGGATACCGCCAAACGGTAAATCGGCTTTCACCATGGTTGGATGGTTTACAAACACCATTCCGGTAGAGATCCGATGCGCTACCTTTTCACCGCGTTTCAGATCAGAAGTAAATACCGAGCCCCCAAGGCCAAACGGGGAATCATTGGCAATACGTACGGCATCATCTTCATCTTTAGCCCGTAAAATCATCGATACCGGACCAAAAAATTCCCAATAGAATGCTGGGTTATCAGACGTTACATTGGTGAGAATAGTTGGCTGCACAAAAGCACCGGTTTGCGGCACTTTAGGCCCGACTTCAGTCGCAGTTGCACCGTGAGCAACCGCTTGCCGAATTTTCTCTTTCACTTCATCTGCGGCAGATTGAGATGACAAAGGCGCCAAGGTGGTGGTTGGATCCATTGGATCACCTGCTTTCAGGCCAGCGACACCTTCTGTATATTGACTCAGGAACTGGTTATATACCTTATCAACAATAATCATGCGCTTAGACGATACACACACTTGACCACCGTTCCAATGTCGACCAAATACCGCCCATTTAACGGTTTTTGGCATATCGGCATCTTCCAGCACCACAAAAGCATCGGCGCCACCAAGTTCCAGTGTGGATTTTTTCATGGCTTTACCGGCTTGGGCGGCAACCACGGCACCCGCACCTTCAGAACCAGTCAAGGCCACACCGTGTACCCGAGGATCGTTGATAATCTTTTCAATCTGGGAACGGGTCGCATACAGATTCTGGAACGCGCCATGAGGCAAGCCCGCATCGCGCATCAGGCTTTCAAATGCTGCGGCGGCTTGAGGTACATTGGATGCGTGTTTCAGTATGACGGTATTTCCGGCTGACAACTGCGGTGCCAAAATACGAGCAATCTGATAATAGGGGAAGTTCCAAGGTTCAATCGCCAGAATGATACCCAGAGGTTCATGCACCAATGTGGCCTGACCTTCTGCAGGATCGGCAACGGCGAGTTTTTCTGGGGCCAACAGTTTTTCAGCGTATTTCACATAATATTCAAGGATCTGTGCTGATAATTCAACTTCAGCTTCGGCTTCAGCAATCACCTTCCCCATTTCTAGGGTCAGTACTTCAGCATATTTACGCTTGTTGTCACGCAGAATGTTAGCGGCACGTTGCAAAATCTCAGCGCGATGAGCAAAAGAGGTTTCACGCCATTTCAAGAATGCGGCGTGAGCATCAGTGATCGCCTGCTCAACCTGTTCATCTGTTGCATCTGGGAATTTCTTTACCAGCTCACCGGTGTAAGGGTTAACGGTTGCATAACTCATAAATAAGACCTCCTGATCTATTATCCGTATTACACGGAAAATAATGATGATATTTCCATCATCATTACTATCGGGTTTAACCTTACTCCTGAATATTTATCAGATCCAGCTATTTAGTGAATAGCGAGATAAATTTTTATTTATCTCAAATAGTGATACTTATTGTTTCATTAAAGCGAAAGGTTATATGTTAGCCGTTACACAGCGCTACAATAACGCATGTACAAAAAGTCAACGTAGTGAATTTAATTTTTATAATTTATTGAAATAAAACATTAACTTCATATATAGCATGCTGTAAATTATTAATAATAAAAACATTCCATAACCGTTATCTACTTACAGTAGTATATTTATTTTATTCCATCACTAGATAAGCTAATTATTAAACGTAAAACTATAAGAAAATGGTAACAGCATTAAATATATAAATATTGATTTTATTTAATTAATTTTATATTAATCATTGCATAGTTCATCATTAAACATTAGAAAAATATCATGCAAATCAATAGTTTCTATCATATGCTAGAAATCGAAATAATATACCAGCTTTTTACAGGCTAATAGTCTCTTGCAACCGTTGATAGCTGCGCCGCTACGGTCCGTGATGTTCAAATAACGCTACATGGATAGAAACAGAGAGTGATACATATTTGTATGCCAATTATTAAAGTGAAATGCACTACTCGGCTAAACCTGAATTCAGCCCATCTGTTGCGCGAGTTGCGCCATCTTTTCCTGCAAAAAACGCATAAACACTTTAACCCGAGGTGCCAAATCCTGGCTACGAGGGTATATCAGATTGATAGGAGCATCAGCAACAGCTTCGTCCGCCAGCAACTGTACCAAATTCCCCTTTTGCAGATCTTCGGCGACATCCCAATAGGACTTCATCACCACCCCTAATCCCTGCAACGCCAATCGATGACACGCTTCACCATCGTTGCACAGGATGAATGCCTTCACATGGATACTACTATCACGAAAACGCCATTCAGTTTCATTACGTGTGCCAATAACAATACAGCGATGTCGAGCTAACTCAGTCAGAGACATCGGTGCCCTGTATTGCTGTAAATAGTTAGGAGCTGCGCATAACACCCGCTTGTTGGGGAGTAGATGTCGGCCCACCAGCCGAGAGTCGGGTAAGGAGCCGTAACGGATCGCTAAATCCAGCCGTTCCGCCAGCATATCCTTCACATCATCACTCATTAGCAGTTGCAACTGAATATGCGGGTAGCGCTGGCTAAATTCGCTTACTAATGGTAGCAGATGGCGATAACCAAAACTGTTAGGAGAGGTGATCCGCAGACTTCCAGATAATAACTGTTGCTGTTGCAATAAGGCATCCTGAGCATGCCGGACTTCAGATAGGATCCGCTGCGCATGCAAATAAAGTGTTTGTCCCTCAGGCGTTATAGATAACTTGCGGGTGCTGCGGTGCAGCAACTGTATGCCGTTGCGCCGTTCAAGATTGGCCAGACGTTTTGATGTTGCCGCTAGCGACAGGCCAAGTTCTGCCGCTGCCGCCGTCAAACTGCCAAGGCTAACCACCCTTTCAAATACCCTTAACGCAGGTAAATCATCCAAGCCACTCATTGTTAACCTTTGGGAAAGTATGAATTCAGATTATGTCCATTTAATCAAGTCAGCAGCACTTCTACAATAAGCACCACCTGCTTAGCAGTAATTGATTCGCGAAATACTGCGATATCAACAACAAATGGAGGGGAAAATGGATATCAGATTAGACGGGAAGAGAGCATTAGTTACCGCATCTAGTGGTGGTATTGGTTTTGCGATAGCAAAAGAGTTGGCAGCCAGCGGTGCCGAAATTGTGCTTAACGGCCGCAGCGAAAAGACCGTCAATGCCGCCAAAGAACGCCTACTGCGAGACTATCCCAACGCCAGTATTATCGCCGCGGTAGCAGATCTTTCCAATGCGAATGGCTGCGACATTTTGTGCACGCAGGTGCCAACCGTCGATATTCTGGTCAATAATGCCGGCATATACGGACCAGAAGATTTCTTTGAAACCAGTGATGATACTTGGGAACGTTACTGGCAAACCAACGTCATGTCGGGCGTGCGCTTGGCACGTGCATATCTGCCCGCCATGCAGCAGCAAGGCTGGGGACGAGTGGTATTTATCTCCTCAGAGTCAGCCCTCAATATCCCAGCCGATATGGTGCATTACGGCGTATCAAAAACCGCGCAGCTTGCATTAGCTCGCGGATTGGCAAAACGGTTGGCGGGCAGCGGCGTTACCGTTAACAGTGTGCTTCCTGGCCCGACCATCTCTGACGGTTTTGAGTCGATGATGGCTGAAGAAATGGCCAGAACAGGCAAATCTATAGACACACTCGCCAAGGAGTTTGTGATGGGAAACCGTCCCAGCTCGGTTATTCAACGGGCGGCAACTGTTGAAGAAGTGGCCAATATGGTGGTTTATGTTTGTTCGACTCAGGCGTCCGCCACCAGCGGTGCGGCATTACGAGTAGATGGTGGCGTGGTCGATGATATTGTGTAGCAATGAGCATACAACATTATTACGGCTAGTTAAGCACTCGTTGTACGCTTCAGCGTTGCGACAAACAGCAGCGGCGATGTTGACCGCAACGCAGCGGCTGTCGCTTACCCCCGTCAGTAACTCGCATCCAGGACATAGCGTGATGTTATTCTGTAAGGCAACCGCCAATGACTTCAAGACTCCCGCAATATTTTAGTGGCGATCTTTTAATGAGGTTATCCGCTTGTTGATACATAGCATACAGCACGCATCAACACTCGCAACAATGGCTAGAAAGGAGAATGAATATGCAAACAACAGCATTAGGCAAGACAGGATTCAACATCGTGCCGCTAGTATTTGGTGGCAATGTGTTTGGTTGGACCATAGACGAAAAGACCAGCTTCGCCATTCTTGATGCTTTCGTTGATGCTGGCTTTAATGCCATAGATACAGCCGATGTATATTCCGCTTGGGCACCCAATAACAAAGGTGGCGAATCAGAAACGATCATCGGTCGTTGGCTAAAAGCGCGTCCAGGTAGACGAGATAAGCTGAAACTTTTCACTAAAGTTGGTTCCGATATGGGGCAACCGGGTCATAAGGGGCTATCTGCCAGGTGGATTGCACAGGCGGTTGAAGATTCGCTTAAACGCTTACAAACAGACTATATCGACCTCTATTTTTCCCACTGGCCCGATCCAGAAGTTGATTATGCTGAAACTTTAGGCACATACGATAAGCTACTTAACGCCGGGAAAATTCGCGCCATTGGCGCTTCCAACCTTAATGCCGAGCAGTTACAAACATCATTGGATGTTGCAAAAGCCCAACAGTTGCCCGCTTACCAAGTGTTACAACCCGAATATAACTTGTACGACCGCGGCAGTTTTGAAGGCGCGCTACAGGAACTATGTGTACGAGAACATATTGGTGTAGTGACTTATTTCAGCTTGGCATCCGGTTTTCTATCTGGCAAATACCGCGGTGACACCGACTTAAGTAAAAGTGCCGGCGGCAGCCGTGTTAGCAAGTATCTAAATGCCAAAGGTATGCGTATTCTGGCGGCACTGGATGAAGTGTCAGCGCAACACCATGTAAAACCAGCCGAAGTGGCCCTTGCATGGTTGATTGCCGCTAAAGGTGTAACAGCCCCAATCGCCAGTGCCACCCAAGTCAGTCATATCAACAGTTTTGCCAAAGCGATGGAACTGCAACTATCCCCCACCGAGTTAGCCAAACTGACAGAAGCAGGTAATTAGCGCTGCTCAAGCTCGGCTGGCGCTCAGCCACCTCGATACGGGTAGCGAGCACCAGCAATCAAAAGCAGCATCTCTCAGGCTTCAATGCCAAGCTTTACTGCCGTCCCGTACGCCAGCATTTCCGACATACCTTGCGCAATGGCGCTGGTCGTATAACGAACGTTCACTACGGCATCGGCTCCCAGCTGTTCCGCCTGCGCCAGCATTCGCTGCGTAGCAACTTCACGCGCTTCCGCTAGCATTTCGGTGTAACCGACTATCTCACCGCCAATGATAGTCTTTAGACCAGCCATGATATCCCGACCAATATGCTTACTCCGCACCACATTACCGGTAACGACTCCCACGGTTTGGATGACCCGATAACCGGCAATGTTCTCTGTCGTTGATACTTTCAAGATGATTCTCCAATGTTGACAACCACAAAATTCTACAAAAATGGTCTGTTCTTTTTACCATTAGCAATTTAACCGCACCAAACAATCAATAGGATGTTTCAGAATTCAGTGGCTTTTTAGATAAAACAGATACCAGTCATCATCTATTTTGCGGTACGCCACCGTATTTATAGGGATCTGTGCCGCAGCCTTATCCAAGTCAGCATATATTGGCAGAGGATTTTGTGGGTGATACACGTACCCCTTAGTACTATTGCCTTCGGCAACGGGAAGTATAGAGCGGATGAACATAATACCGCCTTGGCCCCAGCCACGCATGCCACCGTCTAGGGACAGTAGCGAAAACAACTGTTGATACTGTTGCCAGCGCCCTTCGTCGACGGCGTGTTCAGGATCCATAAACTGCGAATTTATTGAAAATAACGGGGCATCCTGCCGATACATCCCCATCAATTGTATATAGAGCGCTCGCTGCCTTTGCAGTGCCGACAACAACTGAGGATCCGTTTGATGATGTGTGGAATGTGGCGCCTCAGATACGCGCATGAAAAGCAGCAAAGCTACAACCAGCGCTCCAGCGACTATAAATCTTGCGAACCATTGCATAGCACAACTTCCCTGTTGGTCTTAAAGACCAGTTATATTCATCCTAGATAAAATAGGAACATGCAAAAACCAAAACGCCAAGTTCTTTTCATTAAATTTGTAAAAGTTTGTAAATTTTTTGGTCAGACCAATAGACCAAAAAACAAACGATCAAGATCGTTTGCCAATATCCCTTACGAAAGAGCTAAAAGCATCAATCGATAGTATCGACATAACGCCAAAAAACCAGTAAAAAAGTGATCTGAATCACTTATTAAGTTAGTGTATTTACGCTAATTAAGATGTAGTTGTCAGGCATAAAAATGACTTGGCTATCTCGCGTTACGAGTTTGCTTTTTCGCTCGCAAAAGCCTGTAAAA
This sequence comes from Shewanella fodinae, assembly GCF_014651955.1. GTDB lineage: Bacteria > Pseudomonadota > Gammaproteobacteria > Enterobacterales > Shewanellaceae > Shewanella > Shewanella fodinae. Next base: position 230,744 of record NZ_BMXW01000001.1, read on the forward strand.
GATGACTTGATTTAGCCCAGTAAAAGCTGATTTTTTTGTGTAACTCTAGAGAGTTATTCCATTTTTCAGCATCTTGACAGGAACTTGGGAAAGGTAAAAAATCCGGCCACCTATTCTTGGACGTATGAGATAGACTGCCGTAATGCTGCTTACTCCTTTGGTAAGTTCCGGAGCCCCCTCCAAGGCAAATGCCCGTGAGGAGCCCCCCGTCGATGTATTACTTATCGGCGGCGGCATCATGAGTGCCACCTTGGGTACCTTCTTGCAAACTCTGGAACCAAATTGGTCAATGACCATGATCGAGCGCCTTGATGGCGTAGCGAAAGAGAGTTCCAATGGCTGGAATAATGCGGGTACCGGACACTCCGCGCTAATGGAACTGAATTACACACCGCAACAACCTGATGGCAGTGTCGATATCCAAAAAGCGGTCGACATCAATGAAGCTTTCCAGGTATCACGCCAGTTCTGGGCTTATCAGGTCAGCCAGAATGTGCTGCAAGAGCCTCATAAGTTCATCAATAGTGAACCTCACATCAGCTTTGTCTGGGGTGATGCTAATGTAAATTTTCTGCGGGCTCGCTACCAAGCGTTGCAGGCCAGCACCCTGTTTTCCGGAATGGAGTATTCCGAAGACCATGAACAGATCCGTCAGTGGGCGCCACTGGTCATGGAAGGAAGAGATCCCGCACAGAAAGTTGCCGCTACGCGCACAGATAATGGCACCGACGTTAACTTTGGCGAAATCACTCGGCAGTTGGTGGCATCATTACAGAAAAAGCCGGATTTCAAACTGCAGCTCAATACCGAAGTGCGCGATCTGGAGCGTAACAGCGATAACAGCTGGACGGTGACCGTTGCCGATACCAAAGATCGCAGCAACAAACGCAAGATCCGGGCACGTTTTGTGTTTATTGGTGCTGGCGGTGCTGCGTTACGATTGCTGCAAAAATCGGGTATTCCTCAAGCCAAAGATTACGCGGGCTTCCCTGTAGGCGGCCAGTTTCTCGTCACCGAAAACGAAGATGTCGTCAAGCTGCACTCAGCCAAAGTCTATGGCCGTGCCGAAGTGGGTGCACCACCAATGTCAGTGCCCCATCTCGATACACGGATACTCGACGGTAAAAAAGTTCTGCTATTTGGCCCTTTTGCCACTTTCTCAACCCGTTTTCTGAAGAATGGCTCATTGCTGGATTTGCTAAAATCCACGAATACGTCGAATCTGATGCCCATGGTTCGCGTTGGCCTAGATAACTTCGACTTGGTGAAATACCTCATCAGCCAGGTTCGTTTATCGGAAAATGATCGCTATAACGCGCTGAAACAATATTATCCCGATGCGACTAAAACCGACTGGAAATTGTGGACGGCCGGACAACGGGTTCAAATAATCAAGCGAGACCCTCACAAGGGTGGCGTGTTGCGACTGGGAACCGAAGTTGTCAGTGATGAACTTGGCACCATTGCCGCGTTGCTAGGAGCCTCTCCCGGCGCGTCAACAGCAGCCCCCATCATGTTGCAGTTGCTGGAGAAAGTTTTCCCTGAGAAAGTTGCTAGCAACGCTTGGCGTAGCAAGTTGCAGCAGATCATTCCATCTTATGGCATACGTCTGGATGGTAATGCAGAAGCCACTGAGCAGGAACTGGCTTACACCAGTCAGGTGTTACAATTACGCCGTCAGGCACGAGCCACGATCACCAAAGTGCCAGAGCCTGATAACAGCTTTATGCTGCCGCCCAGCAATATGGCCGATATAGCACTTTAATGCTTTAGGCGTTGTCGGGAAATCCGGCAACGCTTCACAATGCTCATAAAACACACAAAGCTCACCAAATAAAACTGTTAACCGCTATTTTTGTCTCTGGATATTTTCAGACATCAGCACTGACTGCATCGTGTTAGCAACAGCATCCCATTCTGTCGCGCAACGTATGGGGCTTGGTTACCGTATCTACCTTAGACCCGTTAAGCGCTCAATTCAGGCAAGTGAATCGCGGCCAACGATTACTGTGTGAACCACTCTATAACGTGTTAAGGTACTGGCCGATATAGCATTGTTGGAAGCATTTTGATGGATAAAGTTGCCCTGTTTGTGGATGTACAAAATGTCTATTACACCACGCGGCAGGCTTATGGTCGTCACTTCAACTATAACCGCTTCTGGGCCCAGATAAGTGACGGGCGTGAAGTGGTAGCGGCTTATGCTTATGCGATTGATCGTGGTGATATAAAACAACGTGAATTTCAGAATATTTTGCGCGCCATTGGTTTTGAGGTGAAATTAAAACCCTTTATTCAACGATCTGACGGCTCGGCGAAAGGTGACTGGGATGTTGGCATTACGATTGATGCTTTAGAGCAGACCGCAGCAGCAGACGTGGTCATTCTGGTGACAGGCGATGGCGATTTCAGTTTACTGGTCGATACCTTACGGCAGAATCATGGTAAAACCGTAGAGGTGTACGGCGTGCCACAGCTAAGCGCTATTTCATTGGTGAATGCCGCCAGCCGTTTTATGGAGATTGATGAAGAATTACTGCTATAAGCACGATAACTTGGGAACACCGAACACCAAGAGTCGCCATACAATAATCTTGCAAAACTCCACCACCTCAGTGCCCACGAGGATAAAGCCGCGTATCGATAGCAGCCGAAATGCGCTATTCACCTACATTCAGCTCTGGCATTGGTTAAACACAGGCGGAAACGCCTTGCATTAGCTGATACGCTCTCCAATTGAGTGCTACACCGCACTATCTTTAAACACAATATGTCACTACAAGCCATGAGCGACTGTCGCAATGCCACATACGGAATCGCGCGCCACTAACTGAGGCATAAACAGATGGGTTTGCCCCACCGCTTTATTGTCAGCATTACTGAGTTTAATGGCCAGGTTCACAGCATAGGCGGCCATCTCTTCAATGGGATAATGCATGGTCGTCAACCTTGGGCGACAGGCGCGGGCTACTGGCAAATCGTCAAAACCAACCACCGACACATCTTCAGGCACCCGAATGCCCGCCGCAAACAGTGCATGAATGGCACCTATCGCCATTAAATCGTTATAGGCCAGCAATGCCGTGAACCGCTGTCCACGCGCTAATAATTCCTTCACCGCCTGTTCGCCACCTGCCATATTAGCGGTCCCTTCCGCCACCAGTTCTTGCGGTAATGACAAACCTTGCTCCAGCAACGCTTGACGACTGCCCTTTAAGCGCTCCGCTGGATCGCGGTTTTGATAGATACTGGTAATGGCGGCAAATTGCCTGTGGCCTTTGGACAACAGATACTCAGTTACCCACTGCCCGCCACGGATGTTATCCAACCACACACAGCGATTAGCGATTTGTGGAATATAACGATTGACCAGCACTAATCCAGGAATTTCCGCCGCCAAACGGATCAGTGTGGCTTCGTCAGAATATTCGCTGTGCAGAATAATCGCCTGACAGTTGTGTTGTCGCAGCGACTGAATGGCATCAAGCTCGGATTGTGTCTCATACAAGGAGTTGGCCATCAGCAGCTTATAACCATTTTCTCTGACCGCATTTTCAACGCCGCTGGCCAAGGTACCAAAAAAGGACATAGACAGACGCGGTGTCACTACGCCTATGGTATTAGTCGTCTTACTCACTAACGCTTGCGCATTAGCATTCGGCTGATAACCCAGCTCAGCAATTACCTTCTTCACTCTGGCTCGGCAAGCATCGCCCACCTGACTACCATTATGGATGACACGCGATACTGTAGCGGTCGAAACTCCGGCGATCCGAGCAACATCTTTGATGGTTACCATAACTTCTCTCTCGTCAGTCCTTTGCTCCAGATGAAGCAAGTTTATCTTGTGAACCAATATGATACTTGTGTAAACACCACAAGGATAAAAATCCGAATAACACCGTACCACCGGCGAGGATCAAGCGCATAGCGGTGATACTACTGTTGCTCTGCGCTCCGCCTGCGGTGGCATCAAAACCGATAAAATTCAACGCTAAACCAGAAGCCAGTAATGCCAGAATGCTCGCTAGTGAAGTAGCGGCATTATGTATGGAGGCAAATATTCCAGCAGTGGGATGACGCTGACGCTGACTTTCAGCATCGCTCAATCCGGCATTTAATAACGGAATGATGATGGTCATGGCGGTCCAAATACTGGTGCATAACACAGCATCCAACGCAATCCACAAGCCTATGCCTGGCACAAACAAAAACCACTTGGCTATGCCCCCCAGCAGCGACAGCAGCAACACCCATCGCAGCGCCGCAACAGTGCCCCAGCGACTACGCAGCCAATTCACCAAGGGTACACTGGCAAAACCTGCCAATGCATAAGCGCTGGACAGCACGCCTTTTAGATAAGCTCCCTGAGCAATATCGCCATGACAGACGTAATACACCAACAGGTAATAATCCATGCTGGCGGCAAACACGCTACCACCAAGCTGTAATAAACAGATAGCCATCAGCAACATCAGCGATTTATGGCGCACCAGCTGCCGTAAACTTGTTGCGAATCCTGGCGTGGCCGCGTGACTGATAGTGATAGCGCGACTTCGACAAAACAATGCCGGTAGCAGACCCAGCCCCCCGATTAACAACAGCCCAACCCCCCAACCAACCCAGCGGATCCCTATTACCACTGAGCCGAACAGCGCTAAACTCGCTAACGGAAATAACCACTGATACAACACTGAGGCCAGCTTAATAAAATAGGTGTTCACCGCCATGATAGCGGCGCGCTGTCGCTCATCGTGAGTGATCTCATAACTGAGACTGGTCGTCGGCACTGCCACCAACGCCGCCGCTAACGAAAACAGCAAATAAAACCACGCAAAATAACAAAGCTGCCATAACATTGGCCAATGTGCAGGCACCATCCAAATACAACCAAATAACACTGCGCTCAACAAGCTACCCGCAATGATCAGCGGCTGTCGCTTAGCCGTTCCCCCTTGCCAATGATCACTGACATAACCGATCCAAGGCGTTATCAGCGTGCCAACAACCACTGGCACTGCTAGCGCCAGACTCAGCAGGAATGGATCCACGCCTAACTGCATCTGGTAAAACGGGATCGCTAGTACCTGAACACTCTGATTGGCAAACAGCATGGCAAAAAAGCCGGCACCCAGTGCCAGTTTTTGCTGGGTTAACCCTTTGAAAACACTGTCAACCAACCACCCTCTCCCTGAAAAATATCAGTACTGGCAGGATTATACCTTGCGTGGGCGATGGTGCCAGTCCGCCTTTGGTTTAGCCTAGGGTTATCTTACGTTACATCTGTACCAGCGCCACCTCTGCAATCTCAATACCACGCTGTTGCATAGTCTGGTGCGGCCCCAACGCTGGCAATAGCAGTTGCATGCCCTCAATGGCGTTCAGTGAAAATGCCTTTTGTGACGCAAATGGCCCCACGGCAACCGGCATAAAAGTCGGGTAAGCCTGACCAAGCATGATGCCCATCGGTTTAAGCTTATCCAGTGGTAACAACAAGGTCTTCCAATCATTAGCCACGAGGAAATCTGTGCCCCAAGCTAGGCCATCGTTGGCGATAATACCCAGCTGTAAGCGATCATCTTTACCAAGAGAGCGGAGCCGCAATGCCAAAGCATTGTAGCCATGCAAATCACGGCCTATGAGTTGATTGTCGTTAGCAAGATCCAACCGCAATAATGTGCCGCCGGTGCTGATTGCCTGTGGTTCCACTGATAATTTTAAGGTGGCACCTTCAACTGTGGCTGACGTCGCGGGCCAAGAAACCGTGTTCTTCGGTGTGTAATAACCGCCGCGATCGGTGGTCGGTGCCAATAAAGTTACCGGTGTGCCTTCAGGTGTCAGCAAGGTATGCCAATAACCGGCGTCAACGTAATCCCAATCAGCGGGAGTGCCCGCTTTGGCCCCCGGCCAAGTGACCTGTTGCTGGCCGTCACTGACACTAATGGCATATTCCAGCACGCCAGGATGTTGCCATTCAGCTGTATTGGGTAACGTCAGTTGATAGGTGTCACCATTAACCACTGTCATGGGTAAAGCCGTAAAGTCTTTATACCCCTGATAGCGCAGATATAGCGTCACTTGATACTGAGGCAACTTTCCCGCAATTTGTGCAGTAAAACTGAGTTTATCCCCCAAATTGCGCTGACGTTGCGGCTGATGAACCAAAGCGAGTTCAGGCGCTGGAATGGTTGGCAAGTAATAAGGAGCCGTGGCTTGCTTGGCATTATTGACCAGTGCTGCCGTACGCCCTAGCAGGTAAACGCCCGGCTGCACGGTTATCTGACCGTGCTCGGCGTTAGCAACATAGTGATTACCGGCGTTGATCCCTTTAATCGCGAAGGTTGGCCCCAAATCGGCTAATGTGAGTGTCATTGGCCGTTGATGCAGATACAGCCTGCCGACTTCGCGCTGCAAACTAGGTGGCTGATGCGGGTCCTGCAACGGCAATAAATCAGGATAAACTTCCAGTCGCCATACGCCATCTTGCTGTTTATCAAGGAAATACGCACCATTACCACGGTAAGTCACGAGTGGCGAACTGCCAACCCCAGCAATATGCTGTAACTGAGCCGTATCCGCTGGTGCCTGCTGAGTGTTGTTGGAATAGTAATAGTGACGGCCATCATCGTACAGACTGAGATCTGCCTGATAATCCAGCAAAGTATAATCAAAGCGATTGCTGGCAGGATACTCCTTAGCCTGATACCCCAAAGGCAGCCGCCGGAACTCCTCGGCAGCAATCATAAAGCTAATAGCTTTAGCAGGCGTGTACAGCAGGTTTAGATAATGAGTGTTGTATTCAGAATTGGTCTGAGCGAGTGCTGCTGAATCATAAGCAAACTGAGTCGCCCACTGAAAGCCGGCCTCACGGAAACTGCGAGCCATCGCCGGATACATTACGCTGCGGGTCACATCGGCCGCATCGAATTCGTACACCATTTTGGCTTTATGCTGACAGGCGGCGATCTGCTTAAACGGATCGGTGTAGTGCGCCACGGCTGGCAACATATTGCTGTGCAGTGACGAGTTTTTCACTAGGCCCGTGGGATACCACTGATACGCCACACCATCGACAGAACTGTTACATAAGGCGCTGGCGAATGCCTGATCATTACCTTGTTCGCTGATATTGTAAAACAGCGGTTTAGTCACACCTAAATCACGTACGGTTGCCAGCAGTTGTTCCACATAGGCGGCACTTTGTGCGGCCGATTGCGTATGTTTCGGCTCATTGAACAGTTCAAAAGCGATAACATTGTCATCGGTTGCCAAGGTTTTCCCAGTATAGGGATTCTTGTGAGTCAGCAACTGCCGTAAGTAATTTTGGGTGGCGGCAATGGCTTGCGGATCCTGATTCATCTGCGCTTTGCTGTAATCGGTCGCAAAACCTGGCTCTTGGGGATCGGGCGCCGGATAACCTGAACCCCACCAAGCAATGGGCGTGATAATGGTTTTGATACCATGCAGTGCCAATTGCTGTTGCAGATAATCAAACAAACGTAATTGTTCGTTATCCAGCAGGTTACCCTGCTTATCGCTGATAAGCCGGTCCCACACATGCACCCGATAAGCATCCAATCCCATACGCGCAATATGGGCAACGTCCATATCAATAACCGCTTGAGGGTCCAGTCCCAATTGTTTCACTGAGCGATAACCATAGGCAAACGGCATGGCATAGTTTACGCCAAATAGCGCTACCTGCGAGCCGTCTTGCCATTGCATCACACCGTCTTTAACGCTAACGCTCATCGGCGTTGGTTGCGCCAACAGTGGCGAGGTTACGGCAGTCAGTATGGTGGCGGTGATAGCCACCAGCGATTGTCGGACGGTCACTGTCAGCATCATGTTCACCACCAAGTTGTATAGAAACCAATAAGGATCAGACTGATCACCACAGCACAAACGCGATAACTGCCGTCAGTCGTGAAGTCGATATCATGTAGCGGAATACTGTGCTCATGGTCTTTACCTTTGCCTTCCAGCAGCGAAATCACTACCGCCAGCAGCAAACAGCAGAGGAACACATAGCCAACCCGATCCATAAATGGCACTTGTGGCAACCAGAATTTAGCCGCTGCCGATAACACCGCCGAACCGATAGCCGCCGCCAAGGCCCCGTTAGCCGTCGCCTTTTTCCAAAACATGCCGAGCACAAACAACACCACAATTCCCGGAGTGAAGAACCCAGTAAATTCTTGGATAAACTGGAATGCCTGCTCCGATTTACCCAGCAGTGGTTGCGCGGTCACCAACGCGATTACCAGTGCAGTAACACTGGCAATACGGCCAACTTTGACATAATGATGCTGGCTTTGGTGGCGGCGCACCTGCGCATACAAATCCATGGTAAAAATCGTGGAAATACTGTTAGTCATAGAGGCTAAGCTGGACAGGATTGCCGCCACCAGCGCGGCGAAAATGAGCCCTTTCAGGCCTACAGGCATCAACCCCATCAACTGTGGATATGCTTGATCCGGTCGGTCAAGCGGCGGTAACAACAGCACCGCGGCAATCCCCGGCAATACCACCAACACCGGCATCAATAGCTTGAGGAAAGCGGCAAAAGCAATCCCTTTGCGGGCTTCTTTCAAATCCTTGGCTGCCAACGCTCGTTGAATGATGTATTGGTTAAAGCCCCAGTAAGACAGATTCATGACCCACAGCCCGCCAATCAATACCGAAATCCCCGGCAAGCTGGCGTAATTGGGATTATCCGGCGTGAGGATCATGTCGAATTTTTCCGGTAATCGGGTCATCAGAATATCAAAACCAGCGATCACGCCTTGCCCGTCACTGACCATCTGCAGCGACACATAGGACAGAAACAGGCCACCGGCCACCAGCAGCAGCACCTGGATAATGTCGGTCAGCGCCACAACCTTGAGGCCACCATAAAGCGAATAAGCCAGTGATAATGCCGCCAGCAGTACCAGACTCGCAGTAATATTCAGTCCGGTCAGGGTATTGATTGCCAAGGCGCCAAGCCATAGTACCGCCGTCAGATTCACAAACACATACACCGCCATCCAGAACAGCGCCATCGTCAGCCGCACCCGATTGTCATAACGGTGCAACAAAAACTGCGGCATGGTGTAAATCTTGCGTTTCAAGAAAATCGGCAAAAACCAGGCACCAACGATGATCAGAGTGATGGCCGCCATCCACTCATAAGAGGCAATCGCCAAACCTATCGCATAGCCAGAACCGGACATACCGATAACTTGCTCGGCGGAAATATTGGAGGCCACCAACGACGCACCGATGGCCCACCATGGCAGACTGTTACTGGCCAGAAAGTAATCGCTGGTATTTTTATCGTGCCCGGGTTTATCCCGCGACACCCACCAGGCCAGTCCAAGCAGAATGACCACGTAGGCCGCCAAAATGGCAAAATCCAATGGGGCTAACAACATACAGCTTTCTCCTTGGCGTCTTTAAGGTTGGGTGACGATCTCGGCACCGGCCGACGGCTGACAGACAAACACATCGGCCATCAAACCAAAGTGTTCAGGATAGTTGGCCGCAATCTGCGCTTTGACGTCGGCAACTAAATCGTGTGGCACCAATGCCACCACACAACCGCCAAATCCGCCGCCGGTCATACGTACACCGCCACGATTACCGATAATGCTGTCGACCAAAGACACCAGATAGTCGATAGGCGCGACGGTGATTTCAAAATCGTCACGCATCGAGGCATGAGATTGTGCCATCAACTGGCTAAGGGTACGAATATCATCGTTGGCCAGCGCCTTGGCGGCCGCCAGTGTCCGGGCGTTTTCAGTCACCACATGACGGACACGGCGTGCAGTCACATCATCCAGTTCATTGAAGATATTGCCGATAGCCGCAGTATCCAGATCCCGCAGCGCCTTCACACCATAGTGGGCCGCACCTGCTTCACATTGTGCGCGGCGAGTGTTGTATTCGCTGCCCACCAGTCCTCGTTTAACATTGGAGTTGATGATGACGACCGACAGTTCCTGTGGCATAGCAACGGCATGGCATTCAAGCGAACGACAATCAATCAACACCGCGTTACCCGCCTGCCCTTGCGCGGAGATCAACTGATCCATGATGCCACTGTTACAGCCCACAAAATGGTTCTCAGCTTGCTGCCCAGTGAGCGCGATCTGACTCAAGCTCATCGCCTGTTCGGCTAGCGTGGTAAAGGTCAGTCCCAAGGCCACTTCCAACGCCGCCGATGAACTAAGACCGGCGCCTTGCGGCACATTGCCGCTGATAGCAAGATCACAGCCCACTAAGCTGATGCCCTGACGCTTCAAGCTCTGCACTACTCCGCGGACATAGTTAGCCCATTGATAGTCAAGATGATGCGCAATCACCTGATCCAGCGGGATTTCATCCATCTGGTTAGCATAATCTGCCGCCACGACACGGATAAGGTTTAGACCGTTCTTGCGCGCCAGCACATGGGTATCAAAGTTGATTGCGCAGGGCAGCACAAAACCATCGTTATAGTCGGTATGCTCACCAATCAGGTTAACTCGGCCTGGGGCGCGAAAATGGTAATCGGCAGTCGCCGAAAAATGTGATGAAAATAGCTGATGTAGCTCAGCGACTGTCAGACTCATGCGTCACCTTTTTGTGCAGATTTATAATGTATGGGTGATTGTTGGCGTAAACGTTCTGCCGCTTGCTCGGGGGTCATGTCACGCTGGATTTCCGCCATCATTTCGTAACCCACCATGAATTTTTTCACCGTAGCAGAACGCAATAGTGGCGGATAGAAATGGCAGTGCAGTAACCAGTGCGCCCGAGCTGCAGCTTCCTGAAATTGTTGAGTATAAGGCGCAACATGCCATCCCATTGAATACGGGAATGCACACTGGAACAGGTTGTCATAACGGATAGTGATTTGTTTAAGGATATCAGCCAGTGCCGCTTGTTGTGGTGCTGACAACTCCTCCATCCGCGTTACGTGGGTTTTAGGCAGCAGTAGCGTTTCAAACGGCCAAGATGCCCAATAAGGCACAACCACCAACCAATGCTCATTTTGCACCACAGTACGTGCGCCATCGGCAAGTTCACGTTCCACATAGGTTAGCAGCAGATTTTTACCGTGCTGCGCCAAATATTGTTGTTGCGCCGCATCGGTTCTGGCTGGCAAGGTGGGTATCGAAGAGCAGGCCCAGATCTGTCCGTGTGGATGCGGATTCGAGCAACCGTTAATCGCGCCTTTGTTTTCAAACACCTGAACCCAAGCATAGTGCTGTGACAGCTCTCGATACTGTTGGATCCATTCATGGATCAGCGCAACAAGCTGTTCGTTCGACAACTCCGGCATGGTCAGGCTGTGATCCGGCGAGTAACACACCACCCGACTGGTACCGCGCTCAGATGCCAACACAAACAGCCCATCATCATTGCGACTGGCCACTGGCGTATCCTGATGCAACGCGGCAAAATCGTTGGTAAATACATAAGGCTTGCTATAAACCGGGTTGATATCACCGGTGATACGTTTGTTTCCCGGGCACAGGAAACAACTGCTGTCGTAATGCGGAATATCATCCGTTGCCGGGGCTTCTACCTGCCCCTGCCATGGCCGCTTTGCCCGGTGTGGTGATACCAGCACCCAATCACCCGTTAGCGGATTATAACGGCGATGGGGATGATCTTTTACGTCAAACTCTGACATACAAACCTCAATTTCTGTCAAACTGTTGTACTGCAATAACCGTCTGGATTCATTGACTGCCAATGCCGGCTGGAAGCCACCATATCGGTTAAATTTCGAGTTGCCTGCCAGCCCAGCACCTCTCGGGCGAGGCTGGCATCGGCAAAACACTGCGCCACATCACCAGCACGCCGCGCCACAATCCGATAGGGTATGTCACAACTACTGGCTTTGGCGTAGGCCTGCAGCAGTTGCAACACCGAGACGCCACTGCCAGTACCGAGATTAAACACATGGCAGCCCGGCTGCCCGTGCAGTTGCGTTAGCGCCCGCACATGACATTCAGCCACATCACACACATGGATATAATCGCGCACACCGGTGCCATCAACGGTTGGATAATCGTTGCCAAACACCGATAGTTCTCGACGTCGCCCCACGGCGACCTGGGCAATAAACGGCATCAGATTATTGGGGATACCGCGAGGATCTTCGCCAATCAAACCGCTGGGATGCGCGCCCACCGGATTAAAATAACGCAGGATAATACCATTAAATCCAAGGTCTGCACGGGTTGCGGTACAGTGATCGCGGATAATCTGCTCCACCATCAACTTACTGCGGCCATAAGGATTGGTTGGTGCCAACGGAAAATCCTCAAGAATTGGTACACTATGTGGATCGCCATAAACCGTGGCCGACGAACTGAAAACCAATGTCTTAACTCCGGCTGCGGTCATCGTCTCGATTAACGTTTGGCTCGCAGTGACATTATTACGGTAGTAAACCAAGGGTTGCGCCACCGACTCACCAACCGCTTTAGCCCCCGCAAAATGCATTACTGCATCAATCTGCCATTCCGCAAAAATCTGTTGTAATAGTGCCGCATCGCCGACGTCTCCTCGATATAAAGGCAACGGCTGGCCGCAAATCTGCTGCACCCGCACTAACGCCTGTGGCTGGCTGTTGCTGAAGTTATCCAGCACCACAACTTGATGCCCCGCTTGCAACAACGCAACGCAAGTATGAGTCCCAATATAACCGGCACCACCGGTAACAAGGATCTGCATCAGTGTGCCTCCGGCGCTAACATTAAGGTAGCGGGCGGCAGGCCTGCTGCCGTAACCGTAACTTGCGCATGTTTGAGACTATTACCAATACGGATCAACAGCGCCCCTTGTCCCATAGAAGTCACTATCGGAGTTTGGTTAAGAATTTCGATATCGCCACTGGCTTTGGCCTGCAGCGGGATATCGTTGCGCCACAGAGGGTGGCCATCTTTATCCTGTAACTGCGCATAAACAAACAGTATGTCGTTGACGCCCGGCACAGGTGCAACCCCACTGGTATCCAGTTGCAAGCGGATGGAAGCCGCTTTACCGGGTGTAGACACTTCATGGGTGGCGACAACTTTATTGTCAATAATGGCCTCAGCGCGCAATGTTCCGGCGGTGAACTTTCCTAGATGAAAGATAAAAGGTGGGTGCGCCAGATGTTGCGAGTAGTGATCCCGCGTTGCGGCTTGCCGAGCAATTAACTGCCCGTTGAGATACAGCGCCACCGCATCGGCGTTACTGAACACCCGTACATCGGTACTGGAGTCCGCTTGCCATTCGCTAGCAATATGCACCATCGGCCCACTTTGGGAAAGCGGGCTGACTTCTGCGGCATCACGCTGACTGGCAAAAAAGTAATAGCTGTACTTGGGTTGACGGTAGAGGCTCATAATACCGGACGCTTCTATATCATCGGTATAACCACGGTTGTAATCAAACATCACCCAATAACCGTCAGCAAACGCTGGTACGGTGAAATTGTCATTGTGGGCTTCTTCAATATTCAGCGCTTGCTGTAGTAGCCGTTTTTCGCCACTGTTCAGCAACTGCCGACTACTGCGTTGCTCTTCTTTCAAGTTGCCCCAGCTATCCTGGTTAAAACCCGCATTCTGCGCGTAATATTCCCAATCGCCATATTCGGACACAATATAGGGCTGCTGCGGCGTTTGATAATGCTGCAGCCGATGCTGGCGTGCCTGTACAAAAATGTCATAGCCAGCTTGCCAGCCAGCGGAAAAACTGCCGGGAAATTCCTGATGTACCGCATCATTGAGACGCTTGATCAGTGTCGCTGGCATCTCGGTTTCATTTAACGAGCATTCCCACGCCAGCACACTCGGATGGTTACGATCGCGCCGGATGAGATCGCGACAACTGTCTACCACATGATTGGCAAAAGCAGGATCAGGATTGTAATACTGCCAGCCAAGTACTGCGTCCAACACCACCAGCCCCAGCTTATCGGCCGCCTGCATAAAGGCCGGAGAATGGGGATAATGTGACAGTCGCACATAATCAAAACCGGCTTGCTTGATTTTGACCGCATCACGATAATCTGCTTGAGCAGACAACGCATAGCCGACAAACGGGTATTCCTGATGGCGGTTCACCCCGCGCAAAAACGTTTGTTTGCCATTGATCAACAATTGATGCTTGGCGTTGAAGGTAAAACTGCGAATGCCTATCTGCCGTTGTTGCTGTTCAATCAGTTGCTCACCACTGAACAACTCTGTTTGCAGGGTATATAAATTGGGTGACTGCGGGCTCCACAGTTTAGGTGTTGTCACTGTTATCTGCTGATTGACATCCGCTACTTCGCCTGCAGCCAATTGATACGGCTGGGTGGTGCTGGCAATCGTCTGCCCTTGCCACAATAAGGTTTGTGTCAATTGCAGCGTTTTATTCTCGGTATACTGATTCTGTAGTTGCGTTTTGATCGCAATCGTGGCGCGCTGGTCGCTCACTTCAGGATAGGTGACAAACACACCACCGCCCGCCACACTGTTAGCCAACATTTCATCGGTGATCATGAGCTTATCTTTGATCTGCACAGAGACGCTACGATACAGACCACCATAAGTGTTAAAATCCAACAGATGCAAAGGTTTAGGGCCAGTTATGGGGTTATCGCGGTTATCCAATCTCACCAGTAGCGTATTGCTACCAGGCTTTAATGCATGACTGAGATCTAAGGTAAACGGCAGGTAGCCACCCAAATGGCTACCCACTTTCTGGCCGTTGAGCCAGACATCGGCCTGATTCATTGCCGCTTCAAAACGGATTAACACCACTTTTTGCAACCAAGCGTCAGGTACATCAAACTGCTTCTGATACCAGGCAATCCCCTGCCACTGCTGATTAACAACTTCGGGTTCTAGTCGTGGGGTATGCGGCAAGCTCACGGATTGCCACGGAACGGTCAGCTGTGCCAACGGTAGCGCCTGAGCAGATTTCTTAAACTGCCAGTGTTGATTGAACGCCAAGTTCTGACTGCTGCTCGCTGCTGTCGCCTTGGTGGTCGAAATATCAGTGTCGGTGGTTTCTACCTGACACCCACTGAGAAGACATAAGCCCAGTAATATGGCCGTTAACTGCTTGGTCATTCGCACCCTGAAACATCCTCCGGATAAAATTTGCGCCCATCTGCCGACAGCAGTTGGGTTGAAGCTGTTCCGGCAATCAACCGGAACAGCTTGCCGTGTCATTACATGTTGAACTGGAAGCCGAGCAGGTAACGGCGGCCCCATTCCACGTAACCACGAGGGCGGGATGGATCGTTATCAAAGTAGGAAGTGGATGCTTCGTTGGTCAGATTCTGCCCTTGCAGCATCACTTTGAAATTGTCAGTCAGCTGATAGGAGATGCTGGCATCTACCGTCGCTTCTGACCCAATGGTGTAAATCTCGGTTGGATCCCAACTCCCCACGCGAGTGTATTCACTGCGGTAGTTGTAAGACACCTTGGCATCGACACCAGCTTTGTAATACCACAGTGTCAGATTACCCACATTTTTTGACAGTCCCGCCAAAGGCAGCGGATTATCTACGGGTTGGAATTCCTTAACGTTGCTGTTGGTATAGCTATAGTTGGCATATACACCTAAGCCATCAAAAGGCTCAGGCAGCATGCTAAAGGCCTGTTGATAGAGCACTTCAAAGCCACGGATTTGTCCACCATCGCCGTTGACCGGTGCATTCAGTTGATACTGTTCACCGTCCACGGTAATGGTACTGGTGGACTCGCCGATATGTTTCTTCAGATCCTTGAAGAACAATTGCACTGTAAAGGCGGCATCTTCAGCAAAATAGTACTCGTAACCCAGATCCGCCTGATTGGCGATAAACGGATTCAGATTAGGATTACCGCTGGAAGCGCTATTTACCGTAGAAGACTTATTCAACCCCAATCCAGAACGCATCTCCACCAGCGGTGGTCGAGACATGGCGCGAGATAGTCCCAAGCGAACCTGTGAATCTTCCGTAACGCTGAAACGCAGGTTCAACGCGGGCAGAATTTCATCATAATCATGGTCAAAAGACACCGGAGTGACTGTGCCGGTATTCGGCACCTGATCGAAACCACTGGAGGTAGAGTTGGTACGCACATAACGCACACCAATATTACCGGTGTAAGGGATACGACCAAGCTCGCCCCTGAGATCAAACATCACATACAGGGCCTTATTGGTTTCCTGCACATTCCAGTTATCCAAATAATCACTGGTGAGCTTGGCATGATCGTTACGACTGTCGATACCGCCAAAAGCGCTGTCGACTACTTCAGACCAATTATTGATGGTGTACATCACCGGCACATTGTAACCACTACCCAGGCCATAAAAAGATGAGTTTACATTGGCAGCACTAGGGTTGGTCTGCTTCCAACTCACCACATCATTATCTTTCTCACGATCAGCCCAGCGCCCACCAAAGCTGACTTTGTCAATGATGCCCCACTCCACCATCCGCGAGAAATCCAGCCGCGCATTGATCATATCGTCTTTTAGAATACGGTCGTTATCTACCTGCAAGTAGTTGAGTCCGTAATCGCTGCTGTTGTCCAAAGCATAATCGGTAGTAATTCCTAGCTTATCGCCGGTGGCATCCCAACCAACATCAATTCCAGGAGTCCCCAGACTATCGTTCCAAAATAGCGATGAGATGTTAACCCAACGGGATTTGATAGACGCTTCGGAATATCCGACATCAGCAACCACGGTCCAGTCATCGCCCTGCCATTCCGCATTCAGACCGGTACTCACTAACTCATTTTTCTGGAACCAAGTCGAGTTATTAGCACTAATCGGGCTACTATCATCACCTCGCCAAAGCTTAACACCACCAGCGGTGATCTGCTCCGAGCCATCCGCTTTGGTCACTATCTGCGTGGGATGAGAGGAGTTTTGATATCCCCAGTTACTTCCGCCTCCCCAGTTACCCCAGCCGTCAAACCACATCTGATCTTCACGTTCTTTAATATCAAACTTGGAGTAAAACAGGTCATATTTCAGTTGCAGGCGGTCGGTTGGCAGCCACTGTAAAACGGTCATCGCGCCAAGGCGCTTGTTAGTACCACCTTTAGTCGCGGTTTGCGCGCCCCAGGGGGCCGCTTCGGTGATACCGTCACCATTGACATCACCTTGCTCCGCAGTCTGCTTGTTATAAGACCAAGAAGTCACATCGCGTTGAATCGATGGCTGATCCTGATAAGCGACACCAAATGCCACACCGAAATTGTCAGCAATCGGGTCCACGTAGCTGAAACTGGTGCGATAACCCTTGCTATCAGCCGTTGGGATATCATCGGCCATCGGATAATCCATAACATGGCCACTGACATTCACCTGGCGTTTGTCTTTATCCAGCGGATTGACAAAATTCATGTTCACCAATCCAGCAATACCCCCTTCGATATTGCTGGCCAGTGGACTTTTATATACTTCTACCGAATTGATCAGTTCAGCGGGGAACTGTTCAAAACGCACGCTGCGACTCGGTTCGCCACTCACGATTTCACGGCCATTCATGGTGGCTAAGTTCAGCCGTTCCCCCAAACCACGAATAGAGATGGTACTGGCATTACCGCGGTCACGTTCAGCGGCAATCCCCGGTAGCCGCGCCAGTGCATCCGTGATAGTCACATCTGGTAACTGGCCGATATCGTCTACGGAAATCACTTCTACGGTAGAGTCCGCCAGTTTTTTGTTCTGTAAGGAACGCTGTAAGGTGGCACCAAAGCCTTGGACCGTCAGTACTTCTATATTCTGCTGTTTGTCCGTGTCTTTAGGTTTAACCTTCTGAGCGTTATTGGTTGTGGTGGCTTGTTGTTCTTGTACTGTTTCCTGTGCTTGTGCAGATGCCAGAGACAAGCATTGAGCGATTGCAAATGCAGTCAGACTCAATTTGAATTGTCGTTTCATTTTTACCCCTTTCTTAGGCAGGCAATAGTTCTTGTTTTCTGGAAATTCAGATACTTGGCGAAAAATCCCCAATCACGCCAGGCACGGTGCTTTTACTTGTAAATATATGTGCAGAGGTCCACACCGAAGACAAATCTACCGCAGCATAAGGTAAACGTTTACTATACAAAAGTCTAAAATCAGGTAACAGAAAATATATATTATTGTTTTTAATAAATTTATAAAGTGTAAACGATTACTCTAATCTAGCGATTATCAGCGGTTCAGACCGGATTTCAGCAAATATGGCTCGCAAGCAAGCCACTAAAAACCGTTTTTGTACTGGATTTTGGCGGTCACAGGTTTCATGATCCCGGTATCCGCGCCATGATTTACACAAAGCGCTCACGTCACCCGCATAAGATGAAACCTATGTATACTGTTGAAGAGCAGAATCTGGATACGCAACTTGCCGCAATACAACATCGGCTACCGCAAAACGAAAGCGTGTTGGTGCATCTGGGGCGAAACAGCACCACCTTTGTGCCACTGCCCCAGCCACAATCGAAAGAAATCGAGTTCGGCATTTTATCCCATGACATTCACATCGGCGTCGAACAGCTTGCTAATGACTATTTTCAGCACGATATTCCTGGTGAACCGGAACTGGACCATGCAATCAACTGTATTGAAGATGAACTGATGCGCAATTTGGTGCTAACTAGTGGTGGCCGAAAACTGATCAGTGCCGACAAGCTGCATGCGGCATTATTTGACGTGGATAAGGGAATGGCGGAGTTCAGCCGCGAACAGGTAGAGCAGTTGTTCACTCGCTATGCGTGGTTATCGATGGGACGCGCAACCACGACCGACAATTTGCAAACCAGCAAACAGGCTTATGCGGCACTGTTGATCCTACGGGAAATCATGCATCATCTGGATTATCGGCAAGTGCTGATCGTCGCTGATTAGTCAGCCACTTGCTGCTTGAACGGCAACGCCGCCTGCATAGCACTGAAGTATTGTTGATTATGTTGCCGTTCTTGTTCACAAAAACGCTCAATAGCTTGGCAAAAAGCCTCGTCCGCAATCGCGTGCAGTGACAGCGTTATCACCGGCTCAAAACCCCGAATTAGCTTATGTTCGCCCTGAGCCCCCGCGTTAAAACAGCTAAAACCATGACGGATGGCGTAATCAATTCCCTGATAATAGCAGGCTTCAAAATGCAGCCCATCCACATCCTGTAAAGTGCCCCAGTATCGGCCGTAGAGTACTTGTTGTCGATCGTCGGTGAGATACAGCGCAGCAGCAACTGCTTGTTCTGGCAGTTCATTATCGCGACACACCAACAACAAACGTACGTTCTCAGCCAGCAAGCGCCCTAATTTCACAAAGAAATCGCCGGACAGATAGCCGCCATGACCGGCACGCTTCAGGTACGTCATCTGATAGCAGTAATAGAAACGCTGCCACAGTTCAGCAGAGACCGCCGCGCCGTCAAACCAGTGATAATGCAGATGCTGCACCTTAGCGCGCTCTTTGAGAATACTCTTACGCTTACGCGACGTAAGAGCCGCCAAAAAATCTGAAAAATCACTATAGTTACGGTTGAACCAATGAAACTGACACCCTTCACGGCGCAGCAATTTTAAACCACCGGCACCTTGCCATTGTTCACAGGAAACCGGCGCTAAAAACAAGCCATGCCAAGAGGAAAACTGCGACAACTGTTGCGCAATAATATGATTTACCTGTTGATATATCTCTGTAGCATAAGCCGCTGCCTGAGGATGAATGCCTAGGCGCTTACCGCTGATGGGGGTGAATGGGATGGCCGCCACCAGTTTAGGGTAATAGGCCACACCATAGCGCTGATAAGCATCCGCCCAAGCCCAGTCAAACACATATTCGCCCCAAGAATCTGACTTTTGATATAGCGGCATCACGGCCACTAATTGCTGATGACGGTATAACAACAGATGATATGGGCGCCAGCCGCTGTCCCCTCCCACACTGCCACTCAGTTCCAACGCTAGCAGAAACGCGTGATGGGTAAATGGATTAGTCGAGGCCATACAGGCATCCCATGCGGTGGCAGGAACCTTGGATATATCCTCAATAAATTGGCATTTCCATATTGATTCTTGCAATTATGTTCCTTTTTTCTAAACGATATTGCGTTATGCAACAGTCCTCGGCACATGGCTTTTCATGATCTATAACGACCAAGAAAAGATTGCAAGTGTAAAGGTTCACACCTCGTTCGCACCAAGCGCAGTTATACACACAGATGCTGACATCAGGCCTAGCAAGCAACATTATTTTTCCCACAGATAGCAACACTGGATATTGCTATCGACAGCGGAATAGTTACCACTTGTCCGGCGTGAGCCAAACATGACATGGTTGTCGGTCAGGAAGCATTGGCGTCAAAAGTGGGTATCTCGATTATTAGGTGTTCTCTGCGCACAGTTGATTGATGGGGCGCAAAAACAACAAAGGCCGGGATCCCGGCCTTAAAGTTGACAATTGAGCAACAGTTAATCCTGGTGTTCCTCAAAATAGGAATCGGGGATCAAATGGCCTAATTCGTGTGACTTGGTTTTAAGATAAAACTCGTTATAGCGGTTCTTACCGACCTGCAGCGGCACACGTTCTACCACTTCCATCCCGAAATCTTTCATCGCTTTCATTTTACGCGGATTGTTGGTCATCAGACGCACCTTGTGCACTCCAATTTTTTCCAGCATCGGCGCGATCATATCGTATTTACGCATATCCGCCGGAAATCCGAGCTGCTCGTTAGCCTCAACGGTATTGGCACCTTGATCCTGCAACGCGTACGCGCGAATTTTGTTCAACAAACCAATACCGCGTCCTTCTTGACGCAAATACAGAATAAATCCACGACCTTCAGCCGCAATATTCTGCATCGCGGTTTGCAACTGAAAGCCACAGTCACAACGCAGACTGAATAACGCATCTCCGGTCAAACATTCAGAGTGAATACGTCCAAGCATAGGCTCATCGGCACTCAGTTCACCAAAGGTTAACGCCACGTGTTCCTTGCCGGTCTCGCTGTCTTCAAAACCGTGCATAGAGAAAATACCCCAGGGAGTGGGCAACTTGGCGGTGGCGATATATTTAATTGACATGAATTAACCTTAACTACTGCTCTCAGATCATGAGACGGTTAATGTCTCTCGTTGAAGAGACTTTACATATACATTGATTCAAGCGGGCCATTTTAGGCTGTTTCACAACGGATAGGAATACCCGAAGGCATTGGCTTGGGATTACCCAGATAACACTGCCGGGTGTTTACCGTTAGCTGAATCTGCTGGTTCGGCAGTATAGCAACTTCCAACCACCGCGACAGTGTTTTGCAGACGCAAAAAATGAAGTTTATTGTTCGATATAACCGATTAAACCTCACGTCATTACTGATGTTCGTGCAGATGATGCACTATCTGGTTACTGGAACCGCGATACAGTAGTGAAGGGTCTGCCAGCGACTGCTCAAATTTACCGTCAATCAATACGTCAATATAAGGCAGTATCGCGCGTTGCGCGGCAGTTAATTCATTGAGTTTGTAACCGGTCCATAACCAGATATCCTTGCCTTCGCACTCTTGCCGAACCCGTTTCACTAACTGCAACACCGCCGGAACGTTGCCAGGAAATAATGGATCGCCGCCCGATAAAGACAATCCTCGCCGATGAATACGGTTATCGTTTAAGTCATGGATAATCTGATCTTCCATTGGCTGATCAAATAGATGACCTGAGCGCGGATCCCATGTGGACTGGTTATAACAACCGCGACACTGGTGTTCACAGCCAGCAACAAACAACGTGCACCGCGTTCCGGGGCCATTAACAACATCGACCTGATAATAACGATGATAATTCATGGTACTTGCCCTCCAGTGCGCCCCGATGGGCGCACCTGTGTCAGCTCAGAGATGTTTAACGCGGCGTTTGACTTCTTCCTGTTTACCCTGGTTAAACGGACGAGCATCAGGGCTTCCCAAATAACCACACACACGGCGGATAACCGAGACGCGAGCGGGATCATGGTTACCACATTTCGGGCAGACAAAGCCTTTACTGGTACAACTGAATTCACCGGTAAAGCCGCAGTCATAACATTCATCTATCGGTGTATTGGTACCATAGTACGGAACACGGCTGTAACTGTAGTCCCAAACATTTTCCAGCGCTTCCTTATTGTGCTGCATATTCGGATATTCACCGTAGCAAATGAAGCCACCGTTCGATACTTCTGGATAAGGTTGTTCAAAGTCGATTTTATCGTAAGGATTAACGGACTTTTCCACGTCCAGATGGAAACTGTTGGTATAGTAGCCCTTATCAGTTACCCCCGGCACTAAACCAAATGCTTTTGCATCGAGTTTAGCAAAGCGGTTACAGAGGTTTTCGCTAGGTGTAGCGTACAGGCTGAAACCATAGCCGGTTTCCTCTTTCCAGCGCACGGTAGCCGCTTTTAGGTAGGCCACTATATCTACCGCCTTTTGCCGTAGTTGTTCACTGTCATAAACATGGGTTGCAGTGCCATACAGGGCATTGATCGCTTCGTGCACACCAATGTAACCGAGTGAAATAGAAGCGCGGCCGTTTTTGAAGATATCCGCAATGCAGTCATCCGCTTGCAAACGCACGCCACAGGCGCCTTCCATATACAGGATTGGAGCCACCCGAGCTTTGACATTTTTCAGGCGATCAATGCGGGTATCCAGCGCTTTGCGGGCAATCGCCAGACGTTCATCCAGTATCCGGTAAAAAGCTTTTTCATCGCCTTTTGCTTCAAGTGCAATCCGTGGCAGGTTAAGACTAACCACCCCTAGGTTATTGCGACCTTCGTGCTGTAACTGGCCATCTTGCTCGTAGGCACCGAGGAAGCTACGGCATCCCATAGGCGTTTTGAAGGAGCCGGTTACCCGTACCACTTCGTCGTAGTTCAGGATATCTGGGTACATGCGCATGGTAGAGCATTTCAGCGCTAGCTGTTTCACATCATAATTGCAATCACCGGGCTTATGGTTAACGCCATCGCGAATGGCAAATACCAGTTTCGGGAATACCGCAGTCTTATGATTTTTCCCCAAGCCTTCCATGCGGATTTTCAGGATTGACTGCTGGATCAGACGCGACTGCCAGCTAGTGCCCAATCCAAACCCCAAGGTAACGAAGGGAGTCTGGCCATTGGCAGTGTGCAGCGTATTGACTTCATATTCCAGCGACTGGAAGGCATCGTGGCACTCTTTTTCAGTGCGTTCTTCAGCGTAAGCTGCCGCGTTTTCGATACCCCACTTTTGCGCCACTTCCATATGTTTTTCATAACTTTTGGTCACAAAAGGTGCCAATACTTCATCGATACGGTTGATGGTAGTACCGCCATAAATATGGCTGGCTACCTGCGCAATAATCTGTGCTGTCACCGCTGTGGCGGTAGAGATAGATTTAGGGGTTTCAATTTCCGCATTACCCATTTTGAAACCATGGTTCAGCATGCCACCCAGATCGATCAACATACAATTGAACATCGGAAAGAAAGGTGCATAATCCAGGTCGTGATAATGGATTTCGCCACGTTCATGGGCATCCACCACGTCTTTGGGCAGGATATGGTGCTTGGCATAGTGTTTTGCCACAATTCCGGCCAACAAGTCGCGTTGAGTTGGAATGACTTTGGCGTCTTTGTTAGCATTTTCGTTCAGTAGTGAAGTATTGGTCTGCTCCACTAAGCCACGGATTTCTAGGCTCAGTTTACTACCGGTTTCCCGGCAGATGTCACGATCGTGACGGTATTCGATATAAGCTCGAGCAACAGTTTTATAGGGGCCATCCATCAGCAGGTTTTCTACTCGGTCCTGCAATTCTTGGATAGCAACCTCTGGTTTTTCTCTCACTGCCGCAGAGACAACAGCAGCGACAGTTGCAGCATAGTCGACATCGTTAATACCACAGTGCGTCGAGGCTGCCAGCACCGCATCCCGGATTCTGTTTTCATCGAATTGGGTACGGCACCCATCCCTCTTTATCACTACTGGCATGATCTTCACTCCGTTTTGTCATTGTTATCACCATATATAGTGCTCATTTTTTAGCTAAACACTATATGTGGTAAGATTAGGCTACAAAACCACTAGGGATATATTGATCTGGATCATGTAAAAGGACGGCTGTCGTAACTTGGCAGAAATTGTTGTTGCGGTCAGCTAATTGTGACCATTTGCTACTTGACCCAATGGCCAGTCAGCGATAGTAACGCAAATGCTGCGGAAAATATCTGACTCCAAACACAAGCGCCGGTCATACGAACCGGCGGCTGTGTATAACTGGATCGCGTGTTATAACTCACCCAATACCGCATCAATTAAATGCGCTGATTGCTTGACCGCATTTTCTCCAGCGGCAATGGCTTCTACTGCGCGATGAAATTCCATAGTCCCAATTTCCGATACTTTGGGCAGCAAGCAGAAGTCTGGTGGATCGCCCACCAATCGCGCACGTTTATGACGCTGTTCCAAAATATCCATCGATTGCGACATCACCGCCAGCATACCGGGCTCAGTTTTATTCCCCAAGGAGAACTTGTTGGTGAGGCCGGCAATGTAGTCTTTCCCTTTTGCCAACAGATCCATAAAGCCAGAGTCATTGTGGTTGCCTGATTTTGCAGTCGCTGTCACGACTTCCTGGCGGGTATTTTTACCTTGCACATTCACGGGCAACACTTGCAGCTTTTCACGTCGGTAGCCATGTAAATCCACCCCAATCACCACCTGACAGCCCATCGCTCGCGCCACAGATACCGGAATAGGATTCACCACCGCACCATCCACCAGCCACCGTTTGCCCTGCCGTACTGGCGACATGAAGCCCGGCATCGAACAAGAAGCGCGCACCGCCTGCCGTAAATCGCCATTACGAAACCAGACTTCTTGCCCTGAATACAGATCTGTGGCAACCGCGATAAACGGTTTTTTCAGATCTTCAATTAACAAGTCACCAATCCGGCTCTGGATCGCATCGAAAACCTTATCGCCGCTGATAAGTCCACCTCGGCGCCAACTAATATCCATTAGGCCAAGCACATCCCAGCTGGAAAAACTGCAGACCCATTCTTCCAACTCTTCCAGTCGGTCATTAGCATAGGCAGCCCCGACCAAAGCACCAACGGAACAACCGGCAATCTTTTGCGGATGGATCCCCATATCCGCCAACCCTTTAAGCACACCAATGTGTGCCCAGCCCTTGGCGGCGCCACTGCCCAAGGCAATACCTATGATGGGTGAAGCGTTTTCCATCTGTGTGTTTCTCCTCGTTGGCAATAACTCATGCAAGGTTATAGCGCCCCCATTCTATCGGGGTGACAAAATCAAACTCAAGCATATCAAATGCTGACTGGCAGAAAATTCCAACAGAACTAACATGAAAACTGCCTAACGCTGTAAAAACCGCTATAATACGCGCCGCTGAATTTTATGGAGACAATCTTTGCAATTTTCCGATTTTTCGTTGGATAAACGCCTGCTGCAATCCCTTAAACATTTGGGTATTGATCAGCCAACCGAGATCCAAGCTAGTGCTATCCCGATAGCGCTGGCAGGACACGATTTGATGGCGTCATCCCAAACTGGCTCGGGTAAAACCCTGGCATTTTTGTTGCCAGCATTGCAAAGGCTGATGGCGACCCGCGCCCTCAGTAAACAAGACCCGCGCGCGTTGATCCTGCTGCCTACCCGTGAGTTGGCCAATCAGGTATACAGTCAATTACGGCTGTTAGTGGCCAATACTCAGTTCAAAGCCGTAAGCATTCTTGGTGGCGAGAATTTCAACGATCAAGCCAAGGCGCTGGCAAGGAATCCCCATATTATTGTGGCAACGCCAGGGCGTATCGCTGATCATCTGGCGCAACGTCATCTTTACCTTAACGGATTGGAATTGCTGATCCTCGACGAAGCAGACCGTATGCTGGATCTGGGATTTGCCACGCAATTGCGCGCTATTCATCAGGCTGCTGATCATCGGCGACGGCAGACCTTGATGTTTTCTGCCACACTGGCTCATGATGATATTCACGAACTGGCGGCAGAGTTACTGAACTCGCCTGAGCATGTGGCCATTGGTTCCAGTCATGAAACCCATCAGGACATTCATCAGCGGGTCTATCTGTGCGACCATCTAGATCATAAAGAATCCTTGCTGCTGGCACTACTAAAAGCGGGGATACACAAGCAGATAATGATTTTTACCGCTACCCGAGATGATACTGAAAGACTGGCGACTAAACTGGATCAGCAAGGTTACTCGGCCATCGCGCTCAGTGGTGAACTGAAACAAGCTAGCCGTAACCAGATTATGGATCAGTTCAGTCGTGGTCAGCAGCAGATCCTAGTGACAACCGATGTTGCCTCCCGAGGCTTGGATCTGCTCAACGTGTCGCTGGTGATAAACTTCGATATGCCGAAGTTTGCCGAAGAGTATGTGCATCGCATCGGACGGACGGGACGAGCAGGTGCAAAAGGTGATGCTATATCATTAGTGGGCCCAAAGGACTGGGCGGCCTATACCCGCGTGGTTGCCTTCTTGGCACAAGCGCCGGAAACAGCGGTGATAGCAGGCCTGGAACCGACATTTAACGGACTGGCACCCAAACAGCCACAGGCCAAGCGTCGAGTTGCGAGTAAGTCTACCGCTAAGCTAGGCGCGACTGTTGATAAACCTCGTAAATCACAGGCTCGCGACAAGCGTTTCCTCACGGCCGTAGATGCTGGGGATATGCCGATGCGCCGTAAACCGGCGCAGACGGTAAATACTGATGAATCAGAAGAATAATGGCGATAAGCCAACAACCAATGCAAGGATATTTATGCGCGTTTGTGGTGTTGAATTAAAAGGCAGCGAAGCTGTTATCTGTTTGGTGAGCTATAAAGGTGACAGCTATAACGTCCCAGAATGCCGCCGCCACTCTTTTACCCTGACAGACCCGGCTGATTTGGAAGCCATTCGCGAATTTCATTTCGCGTTTCATAAATTGCTGGAAGACTATCAGGTTGACGAAGTGGTCGTGATTGCCCGCGAGTACAAAGGTAAGTTTGTTGGTAGTGCCGTCAGCTACAAGCTAGAGAGTGCTATCCAGCTCGGAAAGACACCAGTCGCGATGCTGACCCCCCAAGCCATCCGCGAACAGAACAAACGGAATCCACCACTGGTAGATTTTGCAGCATTGGAGTTGCGTAAGTTCCAGCAACCGGCCTTTGAAGCCGCTTACGCCTACCTCACCCAAAAACGTTTTGCCAAAGAAGACTGATGGTAATTGACTATCTGGCCCATTACAGTGAAGAGGTGCGCGCTAAAATCGCCGCATTACAGCAGCAGGGTCAGCTAGCGCCATTTTTGTTACAGCGCCATCCAGATGTGCATCAAATCCGCTCCGATCGTGCGCTTTATGACTTCACCATAGCCCTAAAAAACCGCTATTTGCGGCAAGCAGCGCCATTAGCAAAAGTATGTTTTGACGACAGAATCACCCTTAGTCACCAAGCATTAGGCCTGCATACCTACGCCGCTAGGCGGCAAGGTAATAAGGTAAAAACCAAAAATGAAATCCGTATCTCGTCACGCCTGAAACGGGTACCTGAGGCGTTTCTGCGGATGTTGGTCGTACATGAACTGGCGCATCTGAAAGAGAAAGAACACAACAAAGCTTTTTATCAGCTTTGCTGCCATATGCAGCCGGATTACCATCAATTGGAATTTGAATTACGGCTGTACCTGATGCTGGCAGATACAGACAGCGACCCATATCAGTCGTAACCCGCGGCCCACCACGCAGGTACGCATTGACAATGCTAGAAATAACAAGGCTGCCTGATGGCAGCCTTGTTTTATCTCATTCACATGGCATCAGCCAAGATTCATCATATGTTTACGGGAAGCAACTAACTGTTCGAATGACTGTTTATCATGACCAGCCAAATGCCCTGCCATTGGGATTTGAGCTGTCATCGGATTCACCGGATGACCATTAATATGGAATTCATAGTGCAGATGTGGCCCGGTAATACGCCCAGTAGCACCAGATAAGGCAATCACATCGCCACGACTAACGCGCTGCCCCTTATGTACCAGCGCTTTTGACAGGTGCAAGTAACGGGTGGTGTATTTACTGTCATGTTCAATCACTATGTATTTACCGGCATAAGGGTGATTTGTCACCAGCGTTACCACGCCATCACCGGTCGCAACCACTTTGGTGCCCACTGGTGTCGCGAAATCAGTGCCGTTATGCGGTGCAATGCGTCCGGTGACCGGATGGTGCCGATGGGGGTTAAATGCCGAGCTGACGCGATACTGCTTCAATAATGGAAAACGCTGGAACGCTCTAACCAGACTCTGGCCATTCTCGTCATAAAAGTTGCCATCACTGTTCTGAAACGCCGTGACATGGCTCCGGCCCATATTGATGCTGACACCAAGAATACGGCTAACCCCGGTAGATTCTCCTGCCACATACTGATCATTGAGCAAGACTGAAAAACTGTCGCCTGCACGTAAATCTCTGGCAAAATTTAGTTTATCTTTCAGCAGCATTTCAATACGCTGAATTTCTGCCGCACTCAAACCAACTTTTTCAGCGGAACGATAGAAAGACCCTTGGATGCCACCACTGATAATACGATCCTGCCAATCCCCGGGGATGTTGATTTCATTAACTTCGTAACCACCTTCGGGATAGCGGTTGAACACCACTTGCCGCGCGGCGTTAAAGTACAATTCCAACTTACTGAGGTTGCCCTGCTCATCCTGCCAGAAACTGATGCGGTTACCCGGCATCAAGGTGTCTAATGCCAGCACATCCAGATCCGCTTCTAGCACTTTATACATAGTTTGCTGATCGACCCCGGCCTTGGCAAACAAAGCGCTCAAAGTATCACCAGGCTCAATAGTATGCACAAAGGAAGGATGTTTGATTAAAGGGGCAGTTATCGGTGCGGGCTGGGTCAGAATGGATTCAACATCTAGCTGCAACGGTACACGCTGAGGGCTGACGTCCTGACTCGTGGGCCACAAGATAGCGGCACCGATTAACAAGCCGCTAGCCAACAATAAGGTTTTATGAATAGAAGGAAGCGCCTGCAAACGCATCACCGGGTTAAAATTCAACCATGAGATTTTCTCTGCTTGCAACACTTCTCTCCTGCA
Organism: Shewanella fodinae; assembly: GCF_014651955.1. Taxonomy (GTDB): domain Bacteria; phylum Pseudomonadota; class Gammaproteobacteria; order Enterobacterales; family Shewanellaceae; genus Shewanella; species Shewanella fodinae. The sequence goes on from NZ_BMXW01000001.1 coordinate 259,854, forward strand.
CTGACATCAATAAAACCCCCTCAGAAATAGGGGGAAACGCCAAAGTTATATCAAAAAAAGGTCGAGATACAAGCGCTACATGCTACCTATGTCACATTAGATACAAATTTCGCCAATTTTGTACACTATCTCACGGTGTAACCACCTGAATATGACTGCCGCGTGCCTGCTTATGCACATCGACTCGCGTCAGTATTTGCTCTTTCATTTCGGTGACATGGGAGATAACCCCAATCATGCGGCCTGCCGACTGCAGATCGGTCAAGGTTCGAATCGCTAGCTCTAGCGAATCCTGATCTAAACTACCGAAGCCTTCGTCAATAAACAGCGTATCGAGCTTGATGCCACCGGCGTATGCTTGCACCACATTGCTTAACCCCAGCGCTAATGACAAGGCCGCCATAAAGCTCTCGCCACCACTTAAGGTCGCCACGGGGCGGACTTTGCCGCTGTAGGCATCTTCAACTTCTAAATCTAACCCTGACGCGCGGTTACCCTTGGCTCGTTCCTCTTTACGCAGCAAGCGATAACGGCCTTTGCTCATGTGCGCCAACCGTTCAGAAGCTTCTAGCAACACATCATCCAGTAACACACTCAAGACAAAGCGCTGCAAACTGAGTTTACTTTGGTTGTTACCGTTGGCGATATCGGCCAAGGTGCCAATCACCGCGAACTGCTGCTCTAATGCAGCTAATGTCTTGGCATCCGTGGTGAGCTTTTGCTGGCAGTTGTTCAGGTTACTCAAGCGGCTACTGAGTTGTTGATATTGCTCATCGGCGGCTTGTAGCAATTGTTGTTGTTGCGCCAATTGCGCCGTTAACGCGGTAATATCTGGTGCCACCACACCTTGGAGTTTTTGTGTTAGCGCTTCAAGTTGCCCCGCTAACGCATGGCATTGCTGCTGCCATTGTTCAATTTGCTGAGTTAACTGTTGCTGCAACTGCGGCTCGCGTTGTGCCGCTGTTAACGCTTGCACATCAGTAAAACCTGCCTGTTGCAGCGCGGTATCTAGCTCTTGCTGCGCCTGCTCACGGTATTGTGTTGCTTGGCGCAACTGCTGCTGACGTTCGCTCAACGCGCTTTGTGCTTGTGCCAACTGTGACGCCGCTGTTTGCTGCGCCTGCTGTAGCTGTTGTATCTGCTGCTGCAACGCTGCTTGCTGTTGCTGTAACGCTTTTCGTTGCTGGGTTAACTGCGCCAGCGCCACCTCAGCGGTCAAATTCTGTAGCTCTGTCGGCAAGCGCTGTTGGATCTCCAGCAACGCGCCTTGCAAACTGCTGCTACGACTTTGCTGCGCAGCTAATTGCTGCTGGGCGTCATTGAGCTGTTGTCGCTGCACCTCAAGCTGTTGCTCTAAGTTCGTCAGTTGCTGTTGCTGGTTTTTAAGTTGTTGCGCGGCCTGCTGCGCGCTGGCCAACTGTTGCTGCGTTTGCGTCAACGCCTGCTGCCATTCCGTCACTGGCAGCGCCACGCTGCTATCAGCATTTAGGGCAGTAAATAACGGCGTAAGCTGCTTATCAATCGCGGCAATTTGCTCACGCAGACTGCGATAGTCACTACGTAACTGCTCGCAGTGACGGCGCTCACTCTCAAGCAGTTGCTGTACGTCTTCTAGCTGCTGCTCTGACGGAATTGCCACTTCACTGTGGGCCGGATTGGGGTGCTCGGCGCTGCCGCACACCGGGCATGGCGTATTCGGCCCCAACTGTTGCGCCAGCAGTGCTGCTTGGCCCTGATGCCATTGCAGGCGTAACGTAGTGAGTTGCTGCTCGGCGGCATCAAACTGTGCCTTGGCCTGTTTTCCATGCTGCGCCTTGTGCTCCAGTTGTTGCTGCAAGGTTTGCTGTTGGCGCTGTAGTTCCAGTATTTGTCGTCCTTGGTCGCACTGCCGCTCTAACTGATATTGCCGGGTTTGCAGTTCGGCTTGGCGGTTCGCTTGCTGCTGTAATTCGGCAATGGTTTGCGCCAGTTGTGTCTTTTGTGTTTGCAATTGCTGCAGTTGTTGTTCCGCCGCTTGGTGGGCGTTAGCCGCTTGCTGCTGTTGCTGATTGGCCTGATTAAGCTGCTGTTGCTGTTGGTAATAGCTCTGCAGCAATGGTTGCAGTTGCTCAGCTTGCTGCAACTCACTGCGGCTGTGTTGTAGCTGTTGATCTAACTCAGTAATGTTGGCAGCTTGCTTATCTGCCTGCTGCTTTTGCGTGGTGGTGTGGGTGAGTTGCTGCTCTGCCGCTTGCAGAGCTTGCTGCTGACTAATGAGTTCTTGGCTACGTTGCTGTTGCTGCCGATACACCGGTAGCACTTGCTGGGCTAATTGCGCCAACGACAACTGTTGCTTTAGGCCATCCATTTCTACTTTACGTGCTTGTTGCTCAGCCAGGCTGGCGGCAAGCCGCGTTTTTTCTGCTAGTTCAGCGCTGAGTTGCTTGCCCTGCTCTAGCTGTTTATTTGCTTGTTCGAGTGCTATGTTGGCTTGCTGTTTTTGGGCTTTGGCTTGTTCGAATTGTGGTGTTAGTTCGCTGATAGCTAGTGCCAGTGCTTCGATTGATGCCACGCCTGCCGCTTCTAAAATGCCAAGGCGTTTTTGCTCCAAATCGTGCGCATCTTTACGAATGGTTGCCGCTTGCAGCTTTAAGCGCTCTTCCATACGGCTATAGATATTGGTTTGAAATAACTGACTAAAAATCTTCTCGCGCGCTTTGGAATCTGCCAGCAATAACTCACGAAACTTACCTTGCGGCAACACCATCACTTGGCGGAATTGATCGACATCCAACCCGGTTAATGACTCGATCATCTGGGTAGCTTCGGTCACTTTACTGGCGACCAGAATTTCGCTGCGACCGTCGTCATACAGCCGCTGTAGCTCTGCCTCGCCACTTTGGTTGGTAAAACCATCACCACGAGCCTTCGGCCGCTGCTGATCCGGTAACCGTTTTATCAGGTAACGTCGTTCGCCTAGTGTAAATTCAAGGCTTACTTCTGTTAGCAAGTTATCATCGGCGTAATCGCAGCGCATTTGCGGTGCTTCACGTTCATTGCCGGTGGTTTTGCCGTAGAGCGCAAAACAGATGGCGTCTAAGATACTGGTTTTACCGGCACCTGTTGGGCCGTTAATCAAAAACAGCGGGTTATCACCCAAGCGCCGAAAATCGATAGTTTGGCGATCAGCAAACGGGCCAAAGGCGCTTATGGTCAATACTAGCGGTTTCATGCGTCTTCTCCCTGATGCAGTTCATCCAGCAAATGGTGTAGATGTTGCTGCTGCGCAGCGGATAATGGCTCACCCGCCACTTGCTCAAAGAAGTCGCTGAACATCTCCAGTTCACCTTTTTTAATGCGGTCACGGCCGATGTCGCGCTGTTGCTGCTGCGCCATCAAACCAGTACGCTCAAGGTGCAACACGTTGGGATAGGCACTGCGCAGTTTACCCATAGGATCGAGCAAGGCATGGGTGTCGCTGAGGCGTACCATCAGGTAATCATCGGCGTGCGTATCATCTTTAGCCCGCACTAGCAGGTCGGCCAAGTTGCCCTCAATAATGCGCACATCGCGGCCAGTATTGATTGGCAGTAGTTTGATGGTTGGTGCCTTACCGGTGCTTAATTCTACTAAGGTGACAGATTTTTTCTGGGTGGCTTCGCTAAAAGAGTATTTCAGTGGTGAGCCGCTGTAACGCACATGTTCAACACCGCGATATTGCGGCCCGTGCAGGTGCCCGAGTGCAACATAATCAAACGGCGCAAATAACGCTGGAGCAATACGGTCAGCACCGCCCACACTCAGCGGCCGCTCTGATTCTGATTCAGTGCTACCGTCCAAAAAACAATGCGCCACCACCACTTTGGGGAGGTTTTCGCTATCATGTTGCGTCACTTGTTCTAGCACCGCTTGCATCGCCAGCTCATGGCTGTTGATAGTGTCATCTGCTAGCGCATGACGCACCACCGCAGGTTCCGCATAAGAGATGGGATAAAACCATGCATCGGATTGTTTGCCGTGCAGTTTTATCGGCGTTAGTGGCAAGCTCAGACTGCCCACCATATGCAGGCCACTGCTGCGCATCTGCTTGGCGGCGAAGCCTAGACGCTCGGCACTATCGTGGTTACCGGAAGTGATAACTACTTGGATTTTATGCTTTTCAATCAGCTCATCCAGAAATTCTGACAGCAAGATCACTGCACTAGCAGGTGGAATCGCGCGATCATAAATGTCCCCCGCAATAATCAGTGCATCCACTTGATGTTCAACGGCCAATGCGCCGATTTGCGCCAGCGCAAGGCGCTGCTGCTCTAGCAGAGATTCACCATGCAATTGCCGTCCAAGATGCCAGTCAGAAGTATGGATAAATTTCATCGACTATCCCTGCTAATTAAGACAATGCCGCTGAGGTCAAAACAGCTGCCAATGGTACTGTTCTGCGAGCAATTTGATGCTCATCGCCAGTGACATTGTCACCACCAGCGGGCGAATGATTTTAGTACCTTGTGTCAGCACCAAACGTGAGCCAAGTGTAGCGCCTAGCGCTTGTCCCGCGAGCATGATAAGGCCAAGTAGCCACACTACTTTACCGCCCAGCGCAAAAAATAATAGTGATGAGATATTGGTAGCAAAATTCAGCACCTTGGCATGCGCAGTAGCTTTCGCCAAGCCAAAGCCAGCCAACGTCACAAATCCCAACGCAAAAAAACTGCCGGTTCCAGGGCCAAAGAAGCCATCATATACCCCCACCCCCAACGCTACAGTAAAAGCAAATGCGGTGGGAGTGAGTACTCGAGCCCGATCACCGTCGGATACTTTTTTGGAAAACAAGAAATAGCCGCCAATCGCCAAGATCAGGAATGGCAGTATCGTCTTCAATATGTTGGCATCGATCATCTGTACCAAGGTGGTACCGATGGCGGCCCCAACCAGCGCACAGCCGATGGCAAGCTTCATGTCGCTGAGCTTAACCGTGCCTTTACGCACGAAATACACGCTGGCAAAAAAACTGCCACCGCAAGCTTGTAACTTATTGGTTGCCAGAGCGGCTGCAGGCGGTAAGCCGGCCCACATCAGCGCCGGGATGGTCAACAGCCCACCGCCGCCTGCAATTGAATCAATAAAACCGGCGACTAATGCCACCAAAAATAAAATTAACGCTAATTGCAGGGTAAATTCGATTTCCATCTTGAGTTGTTGTCAGCATATTCAGGCAAGACCGTTATTAGACGGTGTTTCGTAGTAAAAGGCAAAGGAACCAACGATAAAAAAACCACCGATGAAGGTGGTTTTTTCAGATGGAACAGTGACTAATGGTGACAGTGTTCGTCGCATTCATGCTCATCATCATCGTCGGCAAATTCATCGCCGTCCTGATGCTGCATCACGCCCCAGCCATCGGTCATACCATCAAATTCTGCTGCGAAATCATTTAATTCCGTTTCTTTGGCGACAATGGCGTCATACTCTGGCACCATCTCTACCGAAACGATCACTTCCCATTTCTCAATTTCGTCATTGAAATTAAGTTCTATATCATCACCGTGACCGGTTGCGGTTAAGTCTTCCAGCGCCGATTCAGCATCACGCTGGTCAGCAAACACTAGAAAAAAATCCACCGCCATCGCACGGCTCAAATCCATACCGGAATCGCTCATTGCCTGCAGCATCTGGCCGTTATCATCATCAGGAAATTGCATCATTAATCCTCGTTTAGGCCGCAGCCACAACTTTAACCTGCTTGCCCTGGTATGACACCAGATCGCCTGCCTGCAGTTTTTTGCGCTTTCGGGTTTCAACTTCGCCGTTAACAGTTACCATGCCTTCGGCAATGACATGTTTGGCTTCAGCGCCATCAGCGCTTAGACCTTCCGCCTTCAACAGTTTATAAAGCTCAATAAACGCTTCGTCTGCTCTCAGGGAAAATTCAGATATTTGTGACACTCGGTTTGCCTTATCAGAAAAACTGTGGCTGATTATAACAATGACAGATATGAACCGTCACCTCGATTGCTCGGCAATCACCTCATCTTCCGCCAGTAAACCAAAATAACATTCATCCAACCACTCACCAAAAATCCGATGGTTGTGTCGTAACAGCCCCTCCTGTTTAAAGCCGCACTTTTGCAACACTCTTGCAGAGCCCAGATTAGTTGCAACACAACGAGCAACGACCTTATGAACAGCAAAATGCGCTATAGCCCATGGCAGCAACAGTTGTAACGCCTCAGTGGCGTAACCCTTTCCTTGCTGGTCCTGAGCGATTAGATAACCTACTTCCCATTGCTGCAGCGCTTCATCAATCAGGCAAATTCCCATGAGTCCGATAAAATCACCGCTGACGGACTCCACCACCAATGAAATCCACTCACCACAATCGATGTCCAGACCTTTGCAACGTTGCTTAAAGCGTTCTAGTAGAACATCCGCCGTATCGACTTCCCGGATATATTGGTTAAGCTGTTGATCCTGATTGAGGCGTAAAAAAATCGGCCAATCCTGCGCGGCCATCAACCGCAGACAAATACGCTCACTCAGTGCGATGTAGGAAGACAATCGTAAACTCTCCAGCCAAGCTGCAATTTCTGACAATTATCATTAATTGCAACAGCGGTAAATGTCCACAAAATGCCGCCAGAAGGCGAGCAATAACTCAGGATTGCTGCTGACTCGCTATCCAGCTGTTTATCTTGGCTTCCATCACTGCCAGTGGCAGTGATCCCGAGGTCAGCATTTGATCATGAAATGCTTTCAAATCAAATTTATCCCCCAAGGTCTGCTCCGCCTTATGCCGTAGCTCAAGGATTTTCAACTGTCCGACTTTGTAAGACAACGCTTGCCCTGGGATTGCCATGTAACGCTCCACCTCGGCAATAATGTCACTCTCGGCCATAGGGGAATTGTCTTTCATGTATTGAATCGCCTGTTCACGAGTCCAACCGTTAGCATGCATCCCGGTGTCGACCACTAAGCGCATGGCCCGCAGCATTTCATCTGATAACTTGCCAAAATACTGGTACGGATCGTTAAACATCCCCATTTCAATCCCTAAATATTCCGCATAGAGTGCCCAGCCCTCTTCAAAGGCAGTATAACTGCCAAAACGCTGAAATTCGGGGACACCGGTCAGTTCCTGCTTGATAGAGATTTGGAAATGGTGCCCAGGTGATGCCTCATGCAGTGACAAAGTAGTCATCCCCCATTTGGGTTGCGCCTTGAGATTATAGGTGTTGATGTAGAATATTCCCGGGCGACTGCCATCTACCGCAGGCGCATCATAAGATGCACCCGCCGCAGACTGTTGTCGGAACGCTTCTACTGGCTTGACCACATAATCCGCTTTTGGCATCACATTAAAGTAATGCGGCAATACTGCATTAATTCGCTGTTTAATCACGTCATAACCACGAATTAGCTCGTCAGGAGTGCTGAAAAAATATTGCGGTTCAGAAGACAGCGAGGCAAAAAACGCGGGTAAATCACCCTGGAACCCTACTTGCTGACGTACTTTATCCATTTCTTGGCGGATACGCGCCACTTCTTGCAGACCTATTGCATGGATCTGCTCAACGGGCATGGTGGTCGTGGTGTGAAAATTGGCTAAGTATTGATACCAGGCTTTGCCATCGGGCAGATCCCAAAATCCAGCTGAGTCTCTGGCGGCTGGTAAATAGGTGTTCTGAAAGTAATCACGCAGTGATTTAAATGCCGGCAATAACTCGGCGACAATCATATTACGGTATTCTGCCGTGATTTTAGTACGCTCTACATCTGACAACTGCGCTGGCAGATGTTTTACGGGAGCAAAGAAGATACTATCTTCCGGTGCAGCGACAAGTTGGGCGTCCAATTGTGGAATAATGCGTTCCACCAACACTTTGGGCAGCACCACCCGGGCGCTAATGCCCTCGTTCATTCGCTGTTGCGCCAATGTCATCCAATGTACAAACCCGGTGACCCGATGATGCCAATTTGCATAATCTGTCGAAGTTTTAAATGGTTGAGCGCTCTCACCACTGCCGAGCTGCACCATAGTGATAACAGTGCTGTAAAATTGGCTAATAGGCATCAGATAACTGGGAAACGTTTCTCCTGCTAAAGCCATCTGCCGATCATAGATGAACATGTCATAACTGAGTTGCAACTGTGGCGATAATTTGTTTCTATCCAACGCCGTCACTAGCGCCAAATACCGACTATTAAGCTGATGACTGTCCTGCAAATATTGTTCGGTAAGATCACCGCCAAACTCAGCGTTATAGTCGTTAACACCAGCAAAAGTTGCGTAAAGAGGTTCCAGCTTCAGGTACGCTTTGAAATATTGATCGACAATATCCAGATATTGCTTGTCTACCGTTTGAGCTTGTATTGCTGTTGCCAATGGAGCAACCGCTGCCGCATTTGTCCGCTCGTTACATGCTGTGCTGACTAACGCCGCAAAACCTACCACAGCCAACTTAAACCCTTTGTTCATTATGATAATTCTCCAAGACGACACTTCGTCGCAAAAGCTCCACTATACTTTGAAAACACCAAACTATGGGCGGGGCTCCATGATCTATTCATTTAGCAATTCAGGCTTTCGTGATCCTGAAACCGGCGTATATAACCAAACCTATTTCATGGAAGTTTTTCATCGCGAATGGTATCGACATTTACGTGAACAGCAAAGCTTGGCGTTGCTATATTTGTCGCCGTTATTGCCCGGGATGATTAATCAACCGCATTTACTCGATTTTTTCACTGGCAGAGTTCAAGCATCTTTATTAAGAGCCACCGACTTACTCGCCAGGCTGAATCAACAACTTTTTGCCGTTGGCCTATTTAATACCGATGAGGCAGGTACTCGCACCGTTCTCGAAAGAATAAACCTCCAGCTGCGAGAGTTTTCAGCCGAATACAAACAACATCATGGTATTGGATTGGACTACAGAATTGCCGCTTGTCTATGTCTGCCAAATACTGACATAAAGCCGGAGTTGTTATTTATTGAAGCGGAAAGCCGCTGCATGAAAAATGATAGAACCAACAACGATGTGTTGCATATCACAGGTAATTAATGCGCATAAAAAAGCCCCTTACGGGGCTTTTCAATTTACAGCGAAACCTTATGAATACGCGCCTTATCTTTGATATAGGAGATATAGTTGGTTGCACTTTTTGCGGTCTTCTTATCTTTGGCAGCCAATTCCGCATAACGATATGCTTCCTTGTATTGCTTCAGATTCAAATACGCCAACATCAATTCATACTGAGCTTCACCTGGATTATCCAAGCCGGCCTTCAGAGCCTGTTCAAACACTGGGATAGACTCTTTATATTTCTGATCCAGAGACAACAAACGTCCCTGTTTCAGATAAAGGGTTCCACCTGTGCTCATAGATGCAGCTTGACCATAATAGCTAGCCGCATCCTTCAGATCTTTAGCCTGATGGAAGAAACCTGCCAGCATGCTAAGGTTTTTCTCATCTTTAGGCACTACGCCACTCTTGATATGCTTCTCAAGGATTGTTGCACCACGATATGGTGACCCTTTAGAAGCCAACAGCTGACATAAACGAACGATGTTGTCTGATTTTTCTAAGAAACCACCTTCATAGGCGATTTCATAGGTAGCCAGAGAACGGTCATAGTCTTCTGTCAACAGATAGAGCTGCGCCAACTGTACCCACAGACGTTTATCGTCAGGGAACAGCGGTACCATCACCTCTAACACACCAACAGCATCTTTGTATTTTTTCAGGTTGAACAGTGATTGGAATTTCAGCTGATACAGACCTTTATCCGGTTTATCCATAACAGATATCCCTTCATTTACGGTCTTTAACGCATTATCCCATTGCTGCATTTCTGTGTAAGCAATCGCCATACGACGATAGACAATCGCATCTTTCTTACAGGTGAAATTCATCCACTTACGATAGTAGGTGATGGCTTCCTTGTACTTTTTCTCCTGCAACAACAGGTCAGAATAAAGCCGCAAGGTCGCAGCGTGGTCTACACCGCCCAACACATCAGCATCTACTGCAACTTTCAGGTACTTGATGGCTTTATCCATCTGACCCTTCTCTGCGTAGAAGTTACCCAGCATACGGTCGACATAAGCTTTATCAAACTCGCCACGTGGGTCAGCTTCCAGCAATGTTGCAATAGCATCATCCAACTTACCAGCCTGGTATGCTTCAAAAGCCTTCTGAACCTTACGCGCAGATGATTCCCCCACAGCTTTTGACTGACGAAGGTCAATAGGACACTTCTCAGCCGCAACTGCGGTATTCATCACTATGCTGCCTGAAAAAGTCAACACTAAAGCTGCAGCAAGTTTTGTCACTTTATGCATCTTAGTTGCCTCCCTTATTCAGCTTAAAGTCCAATTGAACTTTCTGACCAGGCTGTCTCTGGGGCTTGCCGTCAACAATCTTTGGTTTGTATTTCCACTTCCTCAGCGCCCGGATCGCTTCACGATCGAAGATACGCTTAGGATCGGCGTCAATAACTTCTACGTCATCAACGCTACCGGTTTCAGTAATCGTGAAACTCAGCTGCACCCAACCTTCTTTACCGTCACGTGCTGCAGCAATCGGATACTGTGGTTCGATACGAACGATAGGAGTCGCATCGCCATCACGAGTCATCATATTGCCCAGCTTAAATCCGGTGCTAGCCGGACCTGATGCAACAGCGCCAAAACTGAAACTCATAGAAGTATCAATATTGGAGGAGTCATCAGGTGGAGTTTCATCCATCTGAGGCGGTTGCTCTGGTGGTGGTGGTGGTTTAGGGGTTTCTCTGACCTTCTTCTGCGCCTGGGAGTCCTGCTTATCCATTGTGATCTCAATGACCGGCGAGTCAGCGGAGGTGTCGGCACGTTTCGCGCCGCCACCAACCAGAGTAGCCATAAACCAAAACAGACCAAATGTAACAGCAGCACCAATAATGATAGATACTAGTGCTCTAAACATATCAGTCTTTCCCCGCAGATACCGAGATCTTGTCTACACCAGCAGCTTTAACCTGATCCATAACACGAACCACCAAACCATGTTTGGCTTCTTTGTCAGCTTGGATCAGCACTGCGGCTTCAGGAGCCTCAGCCAGCATACGTTCAACGTTTGCTGACACCCGTTCAATATCAACCTGACGGTTTTCCATCATAATCACACCAGTTTTACTGACGCCGATAAAGATGTTAGCCGATGGTTTAGAAGTCGCATGTGCCGCCTGAGGTTTGTTGTAGTCCAAACCTGATGGCTTCACAAACGACGTAGTTACGATGAAGAAGATCAACATAATGAACACGATGTCGAGCATCGGGGTCATATCGATCTGCGCTTCCTCGTCTATACTGGAATGCTTCTTACGTGCCATGTTAAATCTCTCTCTAGTGCTGAGGCAGTCTGTCTTTTAACTTTTCCATGCGGATCTTCATCTTGGCATCGAGACGCGTGCTAAAAAACACACCTGACAATGCTGCCACCATTCCCGCCATAGTTGGCATGGTTGCTAATGAAATACCCGCAGCCATTAGACGAGCATTACTCGTCCCTTGAACTGCCATCACATCGAACACTGACACCATCCCTGTTACCGTACCTAACAACCCGATCATCGGGCAGATAGCTACTAGGGTATTAATGATCAGCATACGAGCTCTAATCTCTTGAGTTGCCTGGGACACCCAGGCCTCACGGATGCGGTGTGCATACCAAGAATGTCTGTCCTCTCTGGCATTCCATGAGGCTATGATCTGCTTATGAACTTTCGGTGCGACCCAATTGACGTACCAATAACGTTCAAGCATCAATGCCCACATAAGGAACAGCACAAGCGCTACCAGCCAAAGGATATTTCCCCCGGCGGCCATGAAGCCCCTGACGGTTGCCCAAACGTCCATCAGGTATAGCATCATTAGTCAGCCCTCTTCTCAGCATGCATCGCGATCAGACCAGCACTCTGTTCTTCAATAATCTGAACAACGGATTTACTACGAGTTACGCACAAAGCATGAGCCAGCATCAGCGGCAACGCAGCAATCAGACCCTGAACTGTCGTTACCAGAGCCATAGAGATACCACCCGCCATCAGTTTTGGATCGCCAGTACCGAACAGCTGGATTGACTGGAAGGTAGCAATCATACCGGTTACGGTACCCAGCAGACCTAACATTGGTGCAATCGCTGCCATCACTTTCAGGATAGAGATACGCGCTTCTAACGCCGGAGTTTCTTTCAGAATTGCTTCGTCAAGTTTCAACTCCAGAGTTTCAACATCGATATCTTTATTATCGAAGTAAACTTTCAGGACACGACCCAGTGGGTTATTACCAGGTTTGTCAATGTGCTTAGCCTGAGATTTAACTTTGGCAGCAACAACTGACAGAGTAATCATACGTTCAATCGCGATCACCAGACCTAAGGCCAATACTGCCATGATGATGTAACCGATAATACCTGCAGACTCAATGCGGTCTTCAAGGCTGGCTTTCTGAGTGAAGATGTTCAACAGAGCACCACGACCCGGATCAATATAGACCTTTGCAGTGCCAGAAGTCGCCTTTTCAAAGTCAGCGGCAGCGCTAACCATATAACCTTCAGGCTGCTGAGACAGTTCCTGAATCAGGTTCAGGTTAGGGTTCCATACCACATACTTGCCGTTAGCCAGTAAGTTGAACGCACCAATACGCGTGATAGAGGTTGTCTGAACGTTACCATCAATATCAGTCACAGAACCATCAAACTTCACCACTTTACCGCTCTGGTTCATTTCAAACAGTTCTTCTTCCCAGAACTTTTCCAGCTCTTCAATTTTCGGCAGCTGTTTACGAGCACCTAAATCAGCGATGAACTTGTCACGGCCTGGATATTGAGCACTGACGTTAGAGTTGATCAGCTTACCGGCAAAATCACCAGCTTCACCTTTAACCACCCCAAACATTTCACCAAGGTCACCCTGAGCAGTTTTCAGGTCGTCTTCTAACTGGGCGATTTTGTGTTCGTTGTCGCTGAATTGTTTATTCAGATCTTCGCCACGTTTCTTTTCGGCAGCTAAAGCGTTCTTTTCACGCTGTAACAAAGCAGCTTTGTCACCGCGTTCAGCCTGAAACTCAGCTTCGCGTTTCGCGTTAATCTTACCCTGATCGGCACGTTCAGTTTTGATTTGTTGCAATAACTGATCAATGGTTTTTGGAGCGTCAGCAGCGCTAACCATTCCAGAGACCAAAGAGAAACTTGCAGCAACTAGCGCTGTAGTGATTAACTTCTTCATTATTTAGCAGCCTCCGCAGCTGGAATAGGTAACGCGAACAGATCCATTGCCCCTTGCTTACGGGCAATACGAATGCCTTTGGTGATGTCACGCAGATAGCCGTCGTCCAGCTTATCCCAACCCTTAGTTTCAGTGTTGTACATCCAGGCAGTCTTCTGGTCCAAACTCTGTGCATACAGAGCAACGCGACCCAAGCGGAAGAAGTCAACCAGCACTTCTTTGCCATCCAGATTTAGCTTACCGGTTTCAACGTCAACAAAATTGCCATAATCACGCTCGATGCTATACGCATCCAAGATCATACGGAATTTTTCTGCGAGAGTAACATCGGCGCTATTCAGCAGGTTTTTGAGATTTTCTACACGCTCATGACGATCTTCACTTCTGAAAGGAAGATCCAGCGCTACGAATTTTTCCAGTGCAGTTACCATCTTGAACATCAAAGGCACAACACCCTGACGCAGCTTATCTACGCCGTTGATGTCGTCCTGAATGCCCTTCATGGTTCTATCCTGATCGGCAACCAGCGTTGCCAAATAATCATTATAGGCTTTCAGCGATTCTCTTTGATCTGCTACGTTAGAATATTCAAAAAGCATATCCTGAGCCTGATCAAAGTACTTATCGATCTTCTTCTGAGACGCCGCAGCATCAGCATGGATCTGACTAGCTGCTTTTTGGGCATCAGCAAGAGGATCGGCAACAACTAAGTTGCTGCTGGCTAATGCCAGCGCGCCAACAAGCGCAGAAGCGATTTTGGTTCTATTGCTTACCTTGGACATAGTTCCCAACCAATTTGAAGTGAATAAACAGGTCAACTTATCGACGTTTTTTGCTTTTTACTCAGCTTTTACCGCCCATAAGTACATCTTTCTCTTGTGATTGTTAGATTTTTCTTCCCTTTCTATACCTTATATAAGGCATAGACCCGCAGGAATCATTTCATAAAATGTTGACCGGTGTCAACTAATGGAGAGGCGAAAAAACAGTAAAAATTTAACCCTAAATTTAATGGAGTGGCCCGAATTTCAGCCCTGAATTCAGACTGGAAACAGCACAACTGGTAGTTGACCAAGGTTATACGAATAGAGTAGCCGCTGAAGCGATGGGCGTTGGTTATTCAACGCTGGGTAAATGGGTTAAACAATTGCGAGAAGAGCGTGCGGGGAAAACACCTCAGGCCTCACCCATGACGCCTGAGCAACGCGAAATTCGTGAACTGAAAAAGCAAATTGAACGCCTTGAATTAGAAAAGGAAATTTTAAAAAAGGCTTCTGCTCTGTTGATGTCGGACTCCATGAAACACTCTCGTTAATCGAGAAGCTGAGTCAGAGCAATAAATAAGCACCGTTATTCGGTTAATCATCTGTGTGCGGTACTGGATGTCCACCGTAGCACCTTTAAATACTGGCAGCAGCGCGATAAGCGACCATCGACGGAAGCTATCCGGCTGCGTAGCTTAGTACGTGAAGCGTATCGACAGAGTGGCGGTTCTGCCGGGGCCAGAACCCTCTCAGACATTATCACGAACGATGAGTCCCACGACATTACGCTGAGCCGATACCGTGCAGGAAAATTGATGAAAGCGCTGAGTTTATTCAGCTGTCAGTTGCCAAAACATACTTACAGGAAAGCAACGCAGGAGCACGTTGCTATTCCAAACTTGCTCGACAGGCAGTTCGCCGTTACAACGCCGGATCAGGTCTGGTGTGGTGATGTCAGTTTCATCTGGACGGGCAACCGCTGGGCTTATCTGGCTGTGGTACTCGACCTGTTTGCCCGCAAGCCAATAGGCTGGGCAATGAGTTATTCACCGGACAGTAATCTAACAATGTCACAGTTGTCGATACACTTCGAGGGGCGCTTAGACGCTCATATCGAACTGTGATTGGTGTATTAGTTCTGACTATATCTGACACGGAATATTGAACCCCCTCCGTCTTATCTAGCTCTAATTAGCTGACACAGACTTTTGAACGCCCTCGCATGCATGCTAGAAAACATCCTTCCTAATCTTAATTCTCTTTCGTAAGAACCCTATTTTGACGCATCAATGCTTCAGCTTCACGTTTCTCTTGTTCACGTTCTTGTTCAGTGGTGCAACGCCTTTGGGGCATTCTTGACCCAGTAACAGTAACGGTTTCGCAACGATATCCATTAGCCGCACTTTTTGCTTGTTCATCTTTTGTAGCTTTTGTTGTCGAAGTGCAAGCGCTCAGTATAACCGCAGCACAAGTCCCCATTAATATTTTACCTACCATAAATACTCCTATAGAACCCTTAAAAATACAAATGTCCGTACGAGGCTCTATTCCTGACATAGATCACTAATTGCATGTTTTATCTACAGTGGATGTTTATCAAGCTCAGAAACAGTCCCCGGCAAAGCCGAGGACTTAACCTTAAAACAACCAATAAAATGACTAGAACTTCTGATTAACAGTTACATAAAGAGTCCTGCCAAGTACGTCATATAGTCCAGTATTAGCATCACGGAAATCATACCCATCGTTGTACCAGTTTGGTGCTTCTTTATCAAACAAGTTATTAACACCAAGTGTAATGCTACCATTCCATGGATGTGTATAACTGACCTGCACGTTATGCTTAACATATGAAGGGATATCCTTCAGATAGTCAACGCCATATTCTTCATTACCAGAATTCTGTGAACTAATATAATAAGTTGTCCACGCAGCACTCCAGTTATCATAATTCCAGTCTACCGATATATTACCACGAAGTTCTGGGTAATCTTGCAGCCCAGAATAATCGAAGTATTCGGCACCGGCTTCATTCTGTTGCTTGTATTCAAAGATCTTCGAAGCTTCCAGTTTGAAACCGAAGTCGCCCACGCCTGTTTCGAGTTTGTAACGTGAGACTAAATCGATACCACTGGTCTTCACACCTGACAGGTTACGGTACTGAGAGTGAATGGTCTCAATCTTTCCATCGTCACCACGAACAATATATGGAGACCCGCCGTTTTCAACTTCTTCGCGAACCAAATCAGCTACATCAACAACCTCAATTTTGTTGTCATATGTAATGTGGTAATAAGATGTTTCTAAACTCAGGTTGTCCAGAATGTTCCATACAAAACCTACTGTTGCTGATTCACCTTCTTCTGCTTTCAGATCTGGGTTACCACCGTAGAGAGTTTTATGCTGTTGACCAGAACGACAATAGTTGGCATCTGTATTGTCGGAACAATAAACCGTATCATAAGTGCTTTCAAAACTCAGCGCTTCACCGGAAAACATTTCACCCATATTAGGGGCACGGAAAGATTTACCCCAGCTAGCTCGAACTAGCAAATCATCTATTGGCCGCCAGCTGGCAGACAATTTAGGTACTAAGTCATCAAAGGTCGAAGATGCATGACCAGAGGCGATATTCCCTTCCTGCTCATACTTTTCATAACGCGCAGCTGCTGACAGATCTATGTTATATGGAAGGTTAGCTTGTAACTCAACATACACGGAGGTGCGGTCACGCGTGGCATCTACGTCATCACCACCAGATCCTCCAGAAATAATGCCCTGCGCCGATTCTGGATCACTCTTCTGCACATACTTGATTTTTTCATACTCAGAACCAAGTACACCAGCCAGGGAGAAATCACCAGAAGTGGCAAGTGTTGTGGATACAAGCCCATCAATTTGTGAGCTGATAAACTTACCTTCATATGCACCAGTATGAGACGCTTGGTAATACAGATCTTCCATCTGCGCATTCCAATCAGTGTAACTCATGCCCGTAGTATTGAAGATATCGTAATCACCAGTATCAATCAGCGACTGAATAATATTGTCGTTGATCAGATTGTAACTAAATTCATTGGTTTTCGAGCGTGTATGTTGTGCATTAACTTCCCAGTCAATGCCATTACCAATATCAATATAACCTTGCAATCCTAGTAGAGCATCGATTGACGTATTTTCAATACTTGAATCACGTTCACCGATCTGTACAGAACGCATATACAACGTCATATCTTTACCAGTTGGATTGTTTGGATTATCTGCTGCCATCACTGGATAATTCGTGGAGACAGGAGTACCTGCATAACGGGCCTGGGTTTCAGATGTGCTTGCCATCAAGCGACCGCGCATAGTTAAATCATCCCCTAACTTATAATTAAAGTTAGAAAGCAGGTTGTTTTTATTAACATCACCGAATAGCTTGGTAACTTGACCATAGTTATATAAACAACGGCCATTATTTACGCCATCTGTACTATCTACAACATTTTCTGTTTGACTACATAAATCAGAATTGCCGTAATATGAGTATATTGGGTCACCATCTTCATCTAAGTTTCCGGTATTGTAATAACCATTTGGTACAGAACTGAAAGAACTAAACCCATAATAATCTGGGTCATTAACTTTCCATATATCACGATCCATCACCGCTTGAGTATCATAGTGCTCAAAAGTCACATTGATGTTACCACGATCAGTTGTAAAACCAGTTGCAATGGAAAAACGGTTAGAGTTACCACCTTCAACTTTAGGAACTTCACCATCGTAGTTAAGCTCAACACCATCAAAATCTTTTTTAGTGATAATATTAATTACCCCTGCAACTGCATCCGAGCCATAAACAGCTGATGCTCCATCACGCAAAATTTCGATGCGTTCTACAATGGCCATAGGGATAGTGGAAGTATCAGCCACTGTGCCAGAGCTGGAAGAGGTACCAGGCATACGACGCCCATCCAAAAGCACTAGAGTCGCTTGAGCCCCTAATCCACGCAAATTGATATCACTGGTAGCGCTCGCGCCTGCGCCATAGCCAGACATCCCGCGCCAAGAACCAAAACTGTTGGCGCTAGTGTTATTCAGTACGTCAGCCACCGAAGTTTCGCCTGTAACTTTAATGTCAGCAGCAGTGATAACCGTTACAGGAGAAGCTGACTCCATATCGACTTGTTTAATGCGAGAACCTGTAACCTCAATGCGTTCAACCTTGGCATTTTCGTCCTTATCAGTTTTTTTTTCTTCTTCTGCAGCGATAGCAAAGCCACTTGCAAAAACACCCGTTACCACACTTCCCAATAATGCATATCTTATCGATTTTGCAAGGAAACCTTTGTTGTTCATACTATTCTCCCTTGGACTTTTCAATTTTATAATTGTCAGCGTTTTGGCCGCAATTTATGTAAACACAATGCTCACATTTAAGAACATCATGTAAATTCCAACACAAATAAAATCACATAAAAAACATTTTATCAACGCAAATAAAACTATTGATAAACACAGAAGAACACTCCAGAATAATCCGGAAGAAACACATAAAAGCATTAAATGTTGAAAATATAAATATTTTCGATATTTTTTTGTAAATTTTATGAATTTTATAGATTTTTACTCTGATTTATCAACTCAAATTAGACCTAAACACCAAATGAGCAATTTAATTGAAAAATAGGCAAATTAACAGTTACTTACAATATCTCCCGACGAATGTTAATTATTGAAAATCAGTTAAATAATGAAAAATGAAGGGAAACCTGCTTCAGATCTCAGATCAATGTCATCTGCCTGAGAACTAGCTGCTCGAAGGACAGCTGCAGAAGCGAAAGCACTGGCTCCGCAATGGGTTTTATCTGTTTATCCAGATAGTAGGAGTAATCAATAGCAGAGCGCCTTAGCGCTTGAGGTTCCGGGCCATTGACGGTGATGACATAATCGATGCGTTGGCCCTTTTTGCCATATGACGGGTCATTCAAAGCATCGACCTGCATTTGAGCAGCTTTCACATGCGGGACATTGGATTGATACGCATCGAGTGAACGTCTCAACTGTTTGCTGAACACCAGCTCTTCATCCAATTTACCTTGTTGTAACAATTCCGCTTGTGCTGCTAAATACTCTGTTACATCGCAATCGTTAAATAAGCGATGATAAAGTTCATATTGAATACGCTTAGCGAGTGGGCTCCAGTCACTGCGCACTTGTTCCATCCCTTTAAACACCAGTTCGAGTTCTCCGTCACTACTGCGAACTGCACCGACGTAACGTTTTTTTGAGCCTTCAGAGGAACCTCGCAACGTCGGCATCAAAAAACGCTGATAATGACTGTCAAATTCCAACTCCAGCGAGCTATCCAGCGCAAAAGCCTGTTTGATGTGCTCTCGCCACTTCTGCGTGATGTTCGCGGCAAGTTGGTGCCCAAAAGCCACGGGGTCTTCTATTCCGTGATGTTCACCAAGCCAGACAAATGTGGAGTCGGTGTCACCGTAGATGACCTGATAGCCTTGCTGCTCAATCCAAGCCTTAGTGGTCTGCATGATCCAGTGGCCGCGCATGGTGATGGAACTGGCAAGCCGCGCATCGTGAAATACGCAGCCGCGGGAACCCAACACTCCATACAACGAGTTCATGATGATCTTGATGGCCTGGGATAATGGCGCATCTTGATTTAGCTTCGCCTGTTCTCGAGCCTGTGCTAGCTTTTCCACTAGCTGCGGTAGAATATGCTGTTGTCTGGCAAATCGGGCACCGCGATAACCTTCTACGGTTTCACTGGCTGGCTGCTGCAGTCCAAGGATCATACCTAACGGATCAATCAAGAAGGTTCGGATGATAGAGGGATACAGACTTTTAAAATCTAGCACCAGAATATCGCGATATAACCCTGGTATGGAGTCCATCACATAGCCGCCAGGGCTTTCCAGTCCGTCACTCAGCGGACTCGCTGGGGCAACGTACCCGGCGCGGTGCAGATGCGGTAAATATAGGTTGTTAAACGCCGCAACAGAAGCACCTACCCGACCAAACCCTAGTCCGGTTAATTGCGCTCTGGCAATGGCAAATGGCAGTAAATGCGTTTTGCCAAAAATCTCCCAGACCAATCGACAATCACTAAGGTTGTAACGGGCTAGTGCCAATTTGTCTTGCTGAAAAAGTCGAGTAATTTCCTGTCCACGATTACCGACATCATGGATCTGCTTACCTTCACCTAACAGTTGTCGCGATACATATTCCAATGAATAACGGTCAAATTTGTAAAATGCGGCTTTGAGCCAATCAATACCATCAAGGACAACGATTCCAGGCAATTGCAGTGTTTCAGGGCGAAATTTGTCTTCTACCAGCCATTCAAGCACAGCACCATCACGGCCAAGAGCAGGGAGTATGCTATGAAAGGTGAAACGCCGCCATAACAGCGCCAAGTCGAAGGTCACCACCGACCATCCAAGTATCACGTCCGGCTGCCACGCAGCAAACCAAGCGACCGAAGCCGCTAACAGTTGTCGCTCATCCGCCACCCAGTCTATCCACTCTTCGGCCGTTTGCTTTGGCCCGACCATAATAACTTTGCGTAAAGGTTGCTTCTGCTCATCCTCGCCATACAAGCCGATGGAATACAGCTCTCCAGTAAAACTGCATTCCACATCAAGTGACACAACTCTCAGTTTGATATCATCGCCCAAGGTCACGGGGCGCGCTTTACTAGCAATGAAATGGGTTGCATCATCGTCAGCAAATCGTCCAAAAAATTCGGCATCCAAGGCGATAAAGCGTTCAATCAGATACCGTTGATGAGGGCGAATTTCTGCTTCATGCAATGCGATATTATGTTCCCGACTCCAACGTTGCAGATCACGAAACAATTTACGGTTATGGCAATATACCGCTGCCATAGGCTGCTGCTGAAAATCCTTGAGCGACAAAGAGCGACAGGAGATAGTGGGAAATCTGTGAGTTACCGCAGCGACCGCAAATTGTGGAACAAAGGCCACTTGTGCCTGGTCTGGGACGTCCACGGTCAACGGTCCTGAATCGGTTTTCAAACAGTAACGCAGACTCATACCCTCCGCAGAATATAACGTCTGCCGGGTAAGAATGCGGCCTTTGACTGTTGTAAAACCACTGGCGGGCATAAAACACATCCGCTGACATTAAAGGTTTATTAGGATAAGAAATTACTGTTAATATATACAGGATTATTTTCCAGGATCCATTCAATGCTTGCTGCCAATGTAAAAAACCAGATCCGCGAGATTTATAAGGCAATCTCTAGCGCCCTGCCTAATTTTCGTTCCCGTCGGGAACAGAATTACATGGTGGCAGAAATCTCAAAGACGTTGGCAGGGGAATATGACAAGCAGCGGCGTATCATCGTTATCGAGGCTGGCACTGGTATCGGTAAATCTTTGGCATACATTCTCGGTACCATTCCGCTGGCACTGGCGTCTAAGAAAAAAGTCTGCATCTCCACGGCAACTGTAGCATTGCAAGAGCAGTTGCTGCACAAGGACCTCCCCTTCTTTTTACAGCACTCGGGTATCGATTTTAAATTCGGACTAGTAAAAGGCCGACAACGCTATGTTTGTCTAGCGAAGCTGGAGATGCTGATTGGCGAGAGCAGTACAGGACAGATGGCGATGTGGCAAACCAAGCCAGACCAGTCGCAGATACAATCGCTACAACAGCTGTTACAGGATTATCGCGCCGGACGCTGGAATGGTGAGTGGGATACGCTGGAAACACCGCTACCTGATCACTTGTGGCAACAGATAGCTTCAGATAAGCACAGTTGTCATAAACAATTGGCAAACCATGCAAACTGTCCATTTCACAAAGCGAGAGAAGATCTCGATGAATGGGATGTACTGATTGCCAACCACAGTTTGCTTCTCGCCGATCTGGAGTTGGGAGGCGGCGTGATCCTGCCAGAACCGGAAAATCTGTTTTATGTCATTGATGAGGCTCATCATCTGCCGATTGTTGCGCGAGATTTCTCTAGTGCGCAAGCCACGGTGCGGGGAGCAACAGACTGGTTAGAAAAGGTCGGTAAACTTGCAGGAAAGCTGCAAGCACAGATAAAAAGCAACAATATCATTGCTCCGGCCCAAGCCATGCTGGATCGCGTTGCAGAGCTCACATCATTACTCAATAAGGTGGCGCATTTTTGCGAAACCCAACCCAAGTTATTTGCTAATGAAGATCAACGCTGGCGTTTTGAGCACGGCAAATTGCCTGGGGCCTTATTAATCCTGGCGGAAAACCTGTCCACGGCAAGCAGTGATGCCGTCAAACAATTTAACAAGATGCAGTTGCTGCTCAATGAGAGTTTTAAAGACGGCGAACTCCCTAAGCATCAGGCAGAAGCCTTACTGACTGAATGCGGTTTTATGCTGCAGCGGCTAGAAAATCTGCAAAAGCTCTGGAAAATGATGGCTCGGGAAGATAATCCCAAAGGCGCCCCACTGGCACGTTGGATTGAGGTGATTTCTGGCAAGCAGCCTGACTATCTGTGCAGTGCATCGCCAATTGAAGTGGGATTCATGCTGGAAAAAATGCTTTGGGAGAAAGCCGCTGGCGTCGTGTTATGCAGTGCCACGCTGCGAGCGCTTAACAGCTTTGAACACTTTACATACCAAGTGGGATTATCACTCAATGATGGCAGTCGCTATCTGGCACTGCAGTCACCATTTGATTTTGCGAATAACGCGACGTTGTTTTTACCGCAAATGCAAACGGAGCCTGCTGATGACGCTTATACCGATGAACTGGCACAGCAGATCAAAGCGTTGGTCGAAGAAGAACAAGCAACATTAGTGCTGTTTGCGTCCTACTGGCAAATGGAGAAAGTGACAGAGTTACTTAAAGACAAATTACCAGCCGAGCCGCTTATTCAGGGCAATGCTCCGCGACAACTGCTACTGGAAACCCATAAGCAGCGTTGTGATAGTGGGCAGCCTAGTATTTTATTCGGCACCGGCAGCTTTTCTGAAGGGTTGGATTTACCAGGCGATTACCTGACGAATCTTATTGTCACCAAACTCCCATTTGCAGTTCCCACCTCCCCGGTAGAACAGGCACATTCAGAATATATCAAGCTAAAAGGAGGTAATCCTTTTTTACAATTGACGATTCCCGATGCTAGTCGCAAGCTAATTCAAAGTTGTGGGCGGTTACTACGGAAAGAGGAAGATTATGGCCGCATTACCATTCTTGATCGCCGTCTGGTCAGCAAGCGTTATGGTAAAGCGCTGTTGGATGCACTGCCCCCCTACCGCCGAGTCATCGAATAAGCCGGGAAATTCGTGGAACTAGTTACTCATTCTGGCAATTGGCTGTTGCTTAGCATAGTTGGGGTTATCGCCGGTTTTATTGATGCCGTCGTCGGCGGTGGCGGATTGCTGTCAATACCGGCATTATTGACCATTGGCATGCCACCACATATGGCACTTGGCACCAATAAACTCGCGGCAAGCTTTGGTTCATCCATGGCGGCTTATACCTATTATCGACAGCAATTGTTGCAGCCCGGATTGTGGCGTTCCAGCTTTGCGGCAACAACTACCGGTGCGTTGTGTGGCAGCATTCTGGTGTATCTGGTCGATACCTCTTGGCTGGAAAAATTATTGCCAGTGTTGATAATGGTGATTGCGCTATACAGTCTCTTGAGCCGAAAAATTCTTGAGGAAAGTCCCACCAGCGACAATGAAAAATATCCCAAGCGTAGCCGTAAGATTCTGCAAGGGTTAATATTGGGTGGCTATGATGGATTCGCCGGTCCTGGTATTGGTGCCATCTGGATAGTAAGCTCCAAAGCACTACATAAACTG
This sequence comes from Shewanella fodinae, assembly GCF_014651955.1. Classification (GTDB taxonomy): domain Bacteria; phylum Pseudomonadota; class Gammaproteobacteria; order Enterobacterales; family Shewanellaceae; genus Shewanella; species Shewanella fodinae. The sequence goes on from NZ_BMXW01000001.1 coordinate 283,687, forward strand.
TCATTTCTGAAAAGCTGCGCCTTGTCGCGCGCGATGACCTTTGCCAGTAACACTACCGCACTGACGGTATTCTTATTACTGGGAAAGGTCGATATTGCGATTGGGTTGTTATTGGGACTAAGCATGATGCTTGGATCATTCGTCGGAGCACATTCAGCCATTCGCTTTGGTCTGCCGTTTATCCGACCATTGTTTATTACTGTGGTAATAGCGATGGCGCTGCATCTGACCTGGAGCGCTTGGCTATGAACCAGTCACAACTGATTGCCAAGTTGAGAGTACAGTTGCAACAACTGGAACAGCAGGTACTCCAATATGATGCCTCATTGCCTGCACATGATTATAAACTGCTGGAACATTTGGAACGGTTTAATGATGAGTTATTCCACCAGCATGGAGCCAAACTCACACCTTGTGTGCAGCAGATCCGGGACAATATTAATCAACTGGAAAAACAACTGCAGTTACAGATGTCTGCTGCCACAGTCGCCAGAACCTGTGAGAGGATCCAAGATCGCTTCTCGGCACTGAAACGAGCCATGGCAACGACTGCTATTGATGTCAAAGAGCAGCAGCAACAAAAAAACAGCAAACAACGCTATTTCCAGAACAAGCAATCGCAACAGCATCAATCAAGTGGCTTCGACTGGATTGCCAATCAAGTGATGCATAGTAGTCACAGACTCTACGAGGAGCTAAATAAACATCTGAATTGGGAGAAAAAAATTTTATTCAAAATCGAACAATTGCAATCGCAACTAGACACCTGTCATAGTACTGCAAAAATTGCACTTCAAAATGACCTGCTTTTAATGCACCGCCGTTTGGGCAAATGCAGGCAGGCCATCAGTTACATTGAAGATCGCATTCAAGTGTTCGAACGTCCGCAGCAAAATAACCATCGTTAAGGAGCAACAATGAAATTCACTTTGACCGCTTCAGCGCTGCTTGCGCTTCTTAGTTCATCCTCTGTATTTGCGGCCAATCTCAATATTCCTATGTCTTTCGAATATCTGGCACTGGATGGACAAGAGGTCGAAACCAACCATTTCACCCACAAGAGCGAGCTGACGTTAAGCGAAGGCGAGCATAAAATTGCGATACGTTACAGTGATGTGTATGAAGATGGCATTAGTGATAGCCCTAACTTCGTGAAATCGTCACCTTTTATAGTCACCTTGAACGTTAATGGTGATTATCAATATCTGCTCGCCCCCAAAAACAAAGTGGTCAGTCCCAAAGACTATGCAAAAGCGCCGAACGTGGTCATTACCCGTAAGGATGGCGGCACGGTAGATTACAGTATTGTACAAACACAGTTGAAAGAAGATTCTTTCGTAAGCAAGTTGCTGGGCACCGATACTGGGGTGGATATCGATTCTGCATCAGCGGCAGTGACTGCAGGCAAAGAGGTCCCGGTGGCGACAATGCGACAGCCAACGGCGGTAGAAGCTATGACGGCACCGATGTCCACGACAGAAGCCAATTCTCCCGCCACAAAAGCAGATAGTGCGGCCCATGCCGGACAGATGCTGCAGTATTGGTGGTTACACGCTGATGCGGCCACTCGCAAAGAGTTTATGAGTTGGGCGATTAAACAGCTGTAATAAGCTAACGCTGTGATCCCGGTCATCTACCACGCCAGCTATTTAAAGCTGGCGTTACCTCCGCATCTTCGCTTTTCCATCTAGAAATACCAAGCACTGCACCAGAAATACCAGGCACTGCAGCAAAAGCTTCCCAGCACATAAACCACATTCACACTACGATTTAGAGCTGTCACCTGGTGCCGATGGGAGCCACTATTTGGTGTCATTACAGCACACCTTGCCTTTAATATTACAAAGGCACCAGCCACAACTAATTTTCTATGATGCTGGAGTTGATGTACGCCAAGATAATGAACTCGGTCTATTGGCGCTGACAGTTCAGGATATTTATCAGAGATATAAGTGGATACTACATCTTGCCACTACAATGGAGATCCCAATTGTCTGCGTTAGTGGCGGCGGATATTGCCGGGACATTCTACAATTAGTGTCCGGACACAGTCAGTTATACTTTGGCGCCACCGAGTGTTTTGCTAACTGAAGGAGAATAGTGAATGCAATTGGATATCCGCAACTATTATGAAGTGCTGTTGATGGAAATTTTATCTGATGAGGGACTGCTTGATGAACTGCCGGAAAGCTATCTGGCGGATTTAGCCTGCATAACGCTAAATCAGTTACCGGTGCGCTATATTCATCATCTGGTGGATACCTATTTTTATGAAGATCTCAATGAACAAGAGCAGATGCGCCGGGAAATCTACCATGCGCTGGAAAAATCACGAGCATTTTTGAAATCAAAACTCATTAAAGATGATAAGACCGCGGTCTGAACGAATAAATAAACGAGCGGAAAATTGGAGGCTCCCCCAGAGCCAACACCCCGGCACATGAGTCGCTTGCTACGGTTGCTCCCTTCCGGGCCTGGCCGGGTTCACAAGTTATCATTGCGGGGGGACCCTGGGGTCGCCACAGATTTGCAGAACCACTGCAACGGCGCCGATTATCCCTGAAGGCCTCGAGAGGATCAAGGATAAATACCCTATTCCTCAAAAAGATAGGTGTAACTGCACATTAGATAAGCAAAAAGTCCGACAAAGCAGACTTTTTGATAATCGCAGTATTGCTTATAGCGTTAGCAATTCAGCGTTCTTTTCAAGGAATTTAGCCCCAATTCCTTTCACCTTGGTCAGTTCTTCCAGCGACGAAAATTTGCCATTGGCCTCACGATATTCCACTATCGCCTTAGCTTTCGCTTCGCCAATTCCTTTAAGCATCTGCAACTCGGCGGCAGTGGCAGTATTAATACTGATTTTCTGAGGATTAACCTTTTGCATCGCCATATCAGCTTTGGGGGTTTCAGCTAACAGTGGAGCGGCAAGAGTAGGTGTCAGTAATGCGGTGACAATTACAAACGTCTTCAGGTATGGGTTCATCACTCTCTCCTTTTTATCATCCATATTCATAATGGGCCTAAATCTCCAAATCCCTGGCCCTAAGAAAGTGTAGTTAATGCTTAAAAATTAGCCAAACATGAAGTAGCTTAATCACCTCATTGCGTCTCATCCGCAGACTGTTTTGCCTTGTGTCTTAGTTGTTGTAACTCCAATAACAGCTCTTTATGAATGCCAGATAACCGAGGACGGGATTTTTCATCAAACGCCAACGGACGGCACAACGCCATTGCCTGATAGCCTAATCTGGCCGTTAACAAACCCGCCCCTAGACCCTGCCCTAAGCGCGCCGATAATTTTCCAGTCAACTCCACTGACAACAGTTGATTGCCAATATCCATCGCCAGTTCAGTTGTTCCTGCATACAAGATATTGAGCAGAATGCCGCGAAACAATCGAATGCGGCTCCAATACCCCAGCTTTATGCCATAACATTCTGCTATGCGACTGATCATTTTCTGGTTACGCCATAGCACCAGCGCCATATCAAGCATGGCAAACGGGCTGATGGCCAGTAATAAAGCTGACTCTGCGGCAAAATGTCGGACAATTTTCCGCGCAGCGCTATCGCGTTGACGCAGCACAATTGACTCGAATAACATCACCTGCTCGGCATCGTTCTGCTCCGCTGACAACAATTTCTCCAACTGCCGAATAGATGCAGCTGCTGACGTCGGCATGGCGGTGGTGATGTGGCGAATAAAAGGCACAGCTTCGCCCATCTGCATGCTGCCAAGTAAGCGCTCCCCTTGTACGCGGGCGTCTTCTACTTGCCGTAGCCGCCGCAATTGTTGCCACTCGACAACAGTTGTGTGGCCAGCCCATGCCAGCACAAAAGAGATAACAGCACTGTAAAATGCAAATAGCCATGGACTCTGTTGCCAGGCATCGGCTAACCCGAGTCCTGTCTGCACCAGCACCGCGGCCAACAAGCCTGTTAATGCCAACTTTGCCAGTACTGAGAGTTTTTTGGGCTGAAGTAACGCCCGCAGTGACGCTTGTTTGGTAGTTGAGTCTCCCTCCAATATTGCTTCTATATCAGCATCTTCTGTCACCGACAGTAACGAAGTTTCGCGGTCTTCAAACTGAACCTTATCACGTTGATACTCACGAAAAGGTCGCAGGTTATCGGTGCTACTGTGCTCAGGTGGTTGAGATTCCGCGACCTCTGCAGAGGTGACAATTTTGCGAGTCATTGCAGTTTATCTCCCAGCAGGAAGTTCAATAGATAGTCGAGGCGAATATGCTCAAAAGTCTGCCCTGGCTGCAATTGCGGCGGCGCGAAGTCACAAAAGCGAAAGCCCTGTTGCTGCCAAAAAGCAGCATCCGGCAATTGCCGTGGCACTTGTCCTGGATAAAGTGTAACCGGTTGTCGGTCACTAAGGCGATTACCAACAACCACCTCTTGTTCACCGTACTCACTGTCTCGGACCATTCCGGGTTTAGTGGCTCGAATGGCGCTGACGGCCATCGTTTCCACGGCACAGCCTGCACTGTCGGCAAAATTACGTCCAGGAGCCAGAATGGCATTTAACAGCGCCAGCACATTACCTTGTTGATCTCGGGTAATCTGGTCCACTTTACTAGCGGCAAACAACAAACGGTCGATTTTTGGGGCAAACAAGCGTCGCAATAAGCTGCGGCGACCAAAACGAAAGCTCTGGGTGATGGCGTTTAACGCTTTGGTCATGTCGTCAAACTGCGCCTTACCACGATTGAGTGCTGTGAAACAATCAACTAACACCAGTTGCCGATCAAATCCGGCAAAATAGTCGTGGTAAAACGGCTGGACAACCTTGGCTACATATTCCTGATAACGATGTTCCAAAATCTGGTAGATACTATTGCGACCAAAAGCATCTGCTGCGGTCAACTGTTCCGGAAGCAACGGGAAAAAACTCAAAATAGGCGCCCCAGCGAGGTCGCCAGGTAATAGCATTCGTCCCGGCTGAGCCAGATAAAATCCCTGTTGTTGCACCATATCTTGCAACAATCGTTGATAATGATTAGCTATCGCTGCGAGCAACTCATCACTGGCATCAGCCGCTGGCTGTAGCGCCATCACACTGGCCTTGAATTCATCATAAAATGGTGAACGATTTAAGTTAGTTGCCGTTGCCCAAATAGTACGACACCACTGCTGATAATCCTGTTCGAGCATGGGTAAATCCAGTAACCACTCACCAGGGTAATCGACAATATCCAAGAGTAATGTCGCACTGGCACCATTGAGCAGACGACCTCGAAATCCCTGCTTCGGGCGATATTTTATGGCAAGTCGTAACTCGCTGATATTCGTTGTAGAGGCAGGCCATTGTGCTTGCTCCCCGGTCAGTTGCGCCAACGCCGCATCATAAGCAAAGCTAGCCAGTTGCAGATCGGGTTGTAGTACCCGCTTGGTTTCCAGCAAACGGTGTTCCAGACACACCGTAAATAATGGCAATTGACTGGCATGTTCAGGGGAGGCATTGATCAGTTTGTTAATAATGGCGGTAATAAATGCGGTTTTACCGGCCCCCGCCAGCCCGGTTACCGCTAAACGTACATGCTGATCAGCCGTTCTATAGGTAAGTTCAAGGGCTTTGTTCTTTAGTTGCTGCCAGTGGCTCATAGCGCTCCCAAAAACAAAAGGGCGGTTATACCGCCCTCAATGAGGATTACAGGTTATTAATTTGGCGCTTCAACTCATACTGTTCTGAGGTGACGTAAGTTTCCATATCCCGCAATTTGCGTTCCAACCCGGCAAAACGTTGGTTCAGATCTCTGAGCGCTTGGGTAGCAGGTTCACCCGCTTGCCACACTTTTTTCTTAATCCCTAGCTCGCGATATTCCGAATCAAAGTCGCGTGGTGTCTCATCTAGGATCATCCATAGTGCCACATAAGCTACCACCATGACTGCGGAGCCTCCCAGCAGGAAGATAGAGACAACCGCCACTCTGACCAACCAGGTTTCGAGATTAAAGTAGTCGGCAATCCCGGCACATACCCCAGCAATTTTACCGTTACGCTTATTGCGATATAAGGTTTTTCTTTTATCTGTCATGGCGTTGCCTCCACTCTGGTGACTCAGCATCCAAAATAGACTCTAACGTGGTAATACGTTGGCTCATTTTTTCAGCTTTATCAACCAACTCATTGAGTTGTTTGAACTCTTCATCGGTCAGCCCCTTGCCCACCTGCCGCTTGCTGCGATAATGAAGAATCAGCCAGATGGGTGCCACAAAGATCATGAACAAAATCAGTGGTGCCATCAACAGATCCATATCCATAATTCACCTCAGCTCTATCTAATTGTTATTTTTCAGACTTGGCGACTTTGCCTTTCATTTTGGCTTTCAGTGCCGCCAGCTCTTCGCTGACTTCATCGTCGGCTTTTAAGGCTGCAAATTCAGCATCCAAACTGTTCTTTTTCCCGCCCAGTTCATAGGATTCCACTTCGGCTTCCAGCCCTTCAATGCGCCGCTCATACTGTTCAAACTTCAGCATAGCATTATCAATTTTGCTGGAGTCCAGCTGTTTTTTTACTTCCAAGCGCGAAGATGCTGACTGCTTACGGATAATAATAGTCTTCTGCCGAGCCTTGGCATCTGCCAGTTTTTCCTGCAATTGTCCTACTTCCTCTTTCAGGCGGACAATATGTTCTTCAACAACTTCCAACTCTTTTTCAAGGTTTTGTACTGTTGCTGCGACTTTCTGTTTTTCCACCAAAGCCGCCTTTGCTAAGTCTTCACGCTCTTTAGTTAGCGCCAGTTCGGCCTTTTCCTGCCAGTCCTGCACCTGAGTCTGCATTTTGGCAATGCGGCGCAGCAGTTCTTTTTTCTCGGCTAACACTTTGGCCGAAGTAGAACGGACTTCCACCAGAGTGTCTTCCATCTCCTGAATGATCAGGCGCACCATTTTTTCCGGATCTTCTGCTTTGTCTAACAAAGCACTGATATTGGAGTTAATGATGTCAGCGAAACGCGTAAAAATTCCCATAATCCTGTCCTCAAAAATTATTGTGGGTTGCGGACATTGTAATACAGATACCGTGCCAAGTTGTATATGTTATTATTTTTCATAATGTTAGATTAAAATAAAGTTTTTCTTTATTTATTTTTACCAGCCACATATTATGAATTTCACCACTTATTAGCGTTAAAGACCAACAGTTATCGTGAGCAGATCCTATCAGCAAGATAATCTTATCGGACAGTCCAACGCATTTCTGGAAGTGCTGGAGCACGTCTCTCAGCTGGCGCCGTTATCCAAACCCGTATTGATCATTGGCGAGCGCGGCACCGGCAAAGAGCTTATCGCCGAGCGTTTGCATTTTCTTTCACAGCGCTGGGAACAGAACTTTATCAAACTTAACTGCTCTTCGCTCAGTGAAAATTTACTCGAAAGTGAACTATTTGGTCATGAAGCTGGCGCCTTTACCGGCGCCCGTGCACGCCATGAAGGCCGCTTCGAACGGGCTGATGGTGGCACTTTATTTCTGGATGAACTGGCCAACACTTCCGGGCTGATCCAAGAAAAACTGCTACGGGTCATTGAATATGGCGAATATGAACGGGTTGGCGGCAGTAAAACGCTCACTGCTGATGTGCGGCTTATCTGTGCAGCAAACGAAGATTTGCCGTCTTTAGCCGAGGCAGGGGAATTTCGAGCTGATTTGTTGGACCGCTTGGCATTTGACGTGATCACCCTGCCACCGCTGCGCTACCGCCAGGAAGATATCTTGCCGTTGGCAGAACATTTCGCGCTTGGCATGGCTAAACAGCTCAAGCTGAAGCTCTTTCCTGGATTTACTAACAGCGCGGTGCATACATTATTGAATTATGAATGGCCGGGTAATATTCGTGAGTTAAAAAATACGGTTGAACGCAGTGTCTACCGCCACGGCAATGAAGAAAAACCGATCCGCGAAATTGTGCTGGATCCGTTTGACTCGCCCTATCGGCCACAACAGCGGATCCGTACCTTGTCGAGACAACCAGTCATTGCCACAGACACCACTGCAGCTAGCCCATCAGAGCCAGTATTACCGCTTAATGATGAACTCAGAACCATAAGTGAACCCAGTTCATTTGAATTCCCAGTGGATTTTAAGCAAAGCTGCGAAGCATTTGAGGTGGAATTGATCCAGAAAGCGCTGGTCGCCAGTCAGTTCAATCAGAAAAAAACCGCCGACCTATTACAACTCAGCTATCATCAACTACGCGGGATCCTCAAAAAATACAATTTGCTGGACAAAAACTGAGGGAATTGCCCAAGGCAACCTGACACTGTTAGAATTGCGGGTCAATGTACCGATAATTAGCAATGTGCAATGAATCTGCGGATGTTCAACACCAGGCCGACAACGCTTGCCGTTACGGGTATTTCACTGGTTAAAAGGCTACGATTGAGAATGCTCAGGTTCACAGGCAAGTTAAGACTGCGACTGTCAAGCTGCACACTGCTGGGGTTGGCACTGGTTGGTTGTGGCCCTCTGCCGGTGCCTTCGGGCTTGGTTTATTGTTCCGAAGGTAACCCTGAGTCTTTTAATCCACAAACAGTGACCTCTGGGACCACCATTGATGCCACCTCACATCAAATATATAACCGCCTCATTGATGATAACCCCTACACTGGCGAGTTCATCCCCGCGCTGGCGACATCCTGGCATGTCAGTAAAGATGGGTTGAATTACGATTTCGAGCTACGCCACGGCGTCAATTTCCAGGATCGTCCTTATTTCCATCCTACCCGCCAGTTTAATGCCGATGATGTTGTATTTTCGTTTGAACGGATCATCGACAAGAACAACCCATTCCATTTTGTATCACGCACCGGCTATCCTTTTTTTGAAAGCATTGGGTTCGAAAAACTAATCAAGCGGGTTGTTAAGCTCGACAGTGACAAAGTGCGCTTTGAGCTCAATTATCCTGACGCATCATTTATGGCCAACATGGCGACTGATTTTGCCGTGATCCTGTCAAAGGAATATGCCGACCAGTTGCAGGCATCTGGACATATGTCAGACATTGACAGCAAGGCGGTAGGCACCGGCCCATTTATGTTAGTGGATTACGTTAAGAACGAATATATCCGTTTCCGCCGCCATCCAGGTTATTGGGGCACCATTCCATCCGCTGATCAATTGGTGTTTGATATCACCCCTCGCAGCACCATTCGCCTATCGAAACTGATTGTGGGTGACTGCAGTATTTCCGCGCTCCCCAAAGCGGGAGAATTGCCAGTGGTGGCCGCTCATGAGAATCTGACACTTGAAAGTCAGCCAGGGATGAATGTGGCTTATTGGGCGTTCAACACCCGCAAGCCGCCGTTAGATAATATCAAAGTACGCCAAGCGTTGGCTTATGCCATTGATAAACAAAACTTGCTGCGCGCCGTATATCAGGATACCGCCGTTGAAGCTTCAGGTATTCTCCCGCCTTCATCTTGGGCGTATACGGGAACCGCTTTGGATTATCAATACAATCCGCAAAAAGCACGTGATCTACTAAAACAAGCGGGAATACGTAATCTCAGCATTGATATCTGGGCCATGCCAGTGGCACGTATTTATAACCCTAATTCTCAAAAAACGGCCGAGCTTATTCAAGCAGATTTGGCCGCCGTAGGCGTCAGGGCCAATATTGTAAGTTATGACTGGAGCGTATTTACCCGTAAATTATCCAGCAGTAACTATGATTCAGTGTTGATCGGCTGGAGTGCTGATAATAGCGACCCAGACAATTTTTATACCCCGTTGCTCAGTTGTGGCTCAGTGGCCTCAAAAAGTAATCGGTCAAACTGGTGTAATGCCCAGTACGATAAGCTGATAAACCGTGCCAAAGTGATTACCGATAAGGGCGAGCGTACCGAATTATATCGACAGGCAGAAGAAGTCATCGATGCGGAGGTACCATTAGTACCTTTAGCGTATGCAAAACGTATGTTACTCAAACACACAGATGCGCCGCCCATTCTGCTGATGCCATTTGGCGGCATAGGTTTTAATGATATGGGCAATAAGGGGCAGCAGTAATGGCTAATTATCTAATAAGACGCCTTAACCTGTTTATTGCGACTTCGTTGCTACTGATAGGGATTCTATTTTATGCCACCCATCTATTTCCGGTGGATCTGGGGTACGCCCTCAGTGGTATTCAATATCCAACCGATGCCCAAGAAGCCCAGATAATTGAGGATTACCGTCTGGACAAAGGCAGTGTGCGCCAGTTTCTTGCCTATACGGGCGAACGCCTGAGTGGCAACCTAGGCGTTTCGGTTACTTCAAAACGACCAATTTCAGAAGAGTTGCTACTCGCCTTACCTGCGTCCTTTGAGCTGGCATTTGTCGCTGGCCTCATTGCGTTGGTGTTCGGTGTTCCCTTGGGCGTTATTGCGGCGCTAACGCACCACTCAGCGCTGAAAAAATTTATTATGGCGGGCACGCTTACCGGTTATTCCATCCCAGTATTTTGGCTCGGACTGACGCTCGCTTTATGGTTTGGCGTAAAACTTGGCTGGCTGCCGATTTCCGGTCAAATTAATCTGCTTTATGAGATCCGTCCAGTCACAGGTTTTATGTTGCTGGATACCTTGCTATCGGACTCGCCTTACCGTATTGCCGCTTTTCGTGATGCCCTGCTACACATTATATTGCCTGCTGTTACGTTAGCCGTTTTACCGTTTACTGTGGTGGTGCGTATCACCCGCGCTGCCATGGTCAACGTGATGGGGCAAACCTATATTCGCGCAGCAGAAGCTCGTGGGTTGCCCTACTCTAAAATCGTACTACGCCATGCGCTTCCCAATGCGCTGATCCCGCTACTGAAGCACATAGGTCTGATGCTCGGCCCTTTTGCCAGTTACGCCATTGTGGTAGAAGTGATATTTTCCTGGCCTGGAATAGGTTCGTGGTTGGTTTCCGGTATCTATCAGCGTGATTACACCGTTATTCAAAGCGGTATCCTGGCGGTGGCATTGCTTATTGTGTTTTCCAGTATTCTGATAGAAGTGTTGTACACCTTAGCCAACCCGCTAAGCCGCAAGGAATTTTATGGCTCAAACTAAAATTTATCTGGATGATGCCATTCCCTCTCCAGCGATGAAAGTCTGGCGGGTTTTCGCATCTAAACCGCAGGCATTGGCAGGTTTATGGGGCGTGGGCATGCTGTTATTACTGACATTGGTCGGTCATTATCTTGCACCTTTCGCCGCAGAGTTCCAGGATCCCGATGCGCTGCTGTTACCGCCCTCTTGGAACAGCAACGGCACGGTGGAACATTTTCTGGGTACCGATGATCTGGGTCGCGATATTTTCAGCCGCCTGCTGTATGGTGTCCAACTCACATTTGGTACTGCGGTTGCTATCGTCAGTTCGGCCTTAGTCGTGGGTGTGATTATTGGCTCAATTTCGGGCATGATGAGTGGACTTAAATCCAGTATTCTCGGACATTTGCTGGATGCGCTGCTGTCTATTCCATCGCTACTAATGGCAATATTAGTGGTTGCAGTCACAGGCCCAGGGCTCAGTAATGTGTTCTGGGCGGTGGGGATCTCGCTGACGCCTCAGTTTGTACGCGCAATTCATCAGACGGTTCACGAAGAACTACAGAAAGAATATGTCACGGCGGCGCGGCTTGATGGTGCCAATGCCTTACAGATTTTCTGGTACGTCATTATGCCAAACGTTTGGGAAACTGTGATTATCCAAACAACACTGGCAGTTTCCGCGGCCATATTGGATATTGCAGCGTTAGGGTTCCTGAATCTGGGCGCTCAGGCGCCACAACCAGAATGGGGCACAATGGTGCTCCAGGGGCTAGATAGCTTCCTAACCGCCCCTTGGACTGTCACCATTCCAGGTTTGGCCATTTTGCTCAGTGTATTGTCCGTTAACCTCGTCGGCGATGGGCTGAGATCTGCGCTGACACCAATGAGAAACTGACGATGCCACTACTTGATATTCGCAATCTCACCATTGAACTTGCCACCCCGCATGGGCCGGTCAGAGCGTTAGAACGAGTCAGTCTTACCGTCAATGCTGGCGAAGTGCATGGGTTGATCGGTGAGTCAGGCTCAGGTCGCAGCATGTTAGCAAGGGCGATTCTGGGGCTTTATGAACCAAACTGGACCATCACCGCTGACCGTATGATGTGGGATGCTCAGAATCTGATGGATATGAATCGGCAGCAACGCCGCAGCCTGATGGGTGAAGATATTTCGATGATCTTTCAAGACCCGTCAGGAAGTTTTGATCCGGCGTTCACCGTAGGTCAACAGCTGCTAGAGGCTATTCCGCCAAATCGTAAGTTGCCATTCTGGCGCCGCCCACAGGAGCGGATGTATCTGGCACAGAAGTGGTTGCATAAAGTTGGGATAAAACACCCGCGTAAAGTGCTGTCAAGTTACCCATGGGAGTTATCAGAAGGCGAATGCCAAAAAGTCATGATAGCCATGGCACTGGCAAAACAGCCACGATTACTGATTGCTGACGAACCTACCGCGTCGATGGAGCCAAGCACACAAGCACAAATCTATCGGCTGCTGACACAGCTTAATCAGCTACAGAATGTCACGATTTTGCTGATAAGCCATGAACTGGACACCCTATCAAACTGGTGTAATCGCATGACAGTGTTGTACTGTGGTCAAGTGATGGAATCAGGGCCAACCGCCGACCTGCTGGAACAGCCAAACCATCCTTATACCAAGGCGCTACTGGATAACATGCCGGATTATACTAACCCTAAAATCCATAAGATCCTGATGCCGACCTTACCGGGGTCAGTGCCAGCGCTGCAGCATCTGCCCATCGGTTGTCGTCTTGGACCACGATGTCCAGAAGCACGCAGGAAATGTGTCACACAGCCACTGCTTTCACACTACAAAGACCGGTATTTTGCCTGTCATTTCCCGTATCAGAGCGAGCCGATAGAAGATGACCCCCTTGCTTAAAGTCAAAGACCTCAGCAAAACCTATTTCACGGGTTATCGTGGCTTCAAGCGCCAGTATGCTGAAGTGCTCAAACCTGTCTCCTTTGAACTCAACGCTGGTGAAACGCTGGCGATTGTCGGAGAAGCGGGTTCCGGAAAAAGTACCCTAGCGAGAATACTGGTGGGGGCTGAGTATCGCAGTGGAGGCGAGATTTTTTATCAAGGGCAAGAATGGGATAAGAAAAATCTCAAGCAGCGCTGCCGCTTAATTCGGATGATTTTTCAGGATCCTAACACCTCAATGAACCCCAGACTCACCATCGGCGAACTGCTAAATGAGCCATTGCGTTTTAACACTAAACTATCCCGCCAGGAGCGTCATGATTTAGTGGCAGAAACGTTGCGTAAAGTGGGATTGTTACCAGAGCATGGCGACTTTTATCCCAATATGATCTCCGAAGGTCAGAAACAACGAGTTGCGGTGGCCAGGGCACTAATGCTTGATCCTAAAATTATCATCGCTGATGAAGCCTTGAGTGCGCTGGATTTGTCTGTCCGGGCACAGATTCTTAATCTACTACTGAAGTTGCAGCGAGAGCTGGGACTGGCTTATATTTTTGTCAGCCATAACTTAAACGTGGTACGTCATGTCAGCGATAAAGTCCTCGTGTTACACAAAGGCATGATCGTTGAGTCTGCTACCACCGAGGAACTATTTGATAATCCGCAGCATGAATACACTCAAAGACTGCTGCAGGAACAGGCGCAGTTGAACCGCCGCAGGGGTTAAACAAACTGCTCCAACCACTGTCCGCTGACAGCTATTTACGCAAAAAAAAGTACCAATTGCAGCGGAAATACTTATCCTAGTGTCAATTTTGCTGGAAGAAGTTAACAAGATGATTATTAAACCCAAAATTCGTGGTTTCATTTGTACCACCACTCACCCACTTGGCTGTGAAGCCAATGTTCTGGAACAGATTAACTACACCAAAACTAAGGGACAGCTTGCTAACGGCCCCAAACGGGTTCTGGTAGTAGGCGCTTCCAGTGGTTATGGTTTGTCCTCAAGAATTGCTGCTGCCTTTGGTTCAGGGGCCGCCACTATCGGGGTATTTTTTGAAAAACCTGGCACTGAAGGCAAACCTGGCACCGCTGGCTGGTATAACTCTGCAGCATTCGACAAATTCGCCAAAGCTGAAGGTCTTTACGCTAAGAGCCTTAACTGTGATGCGTTCAGCCATGAAGCGAAAGCCAAAGTTGTTGAGCTGATCAAACAGGATTTAGGCCAGATAGACTTAGTGGTTTATTCGCTCGCCTCTCCCGTGCGTAAAATGCCCGATAGTGGCGAACTGGTGCGCTCCGCACTCAAACCGATTGGTAAGCCCTACACCTCTACAGCTGTCGATACCAACAAAGACACTATCATTGAAGCAACCGTAGAACCCGCAACTGAACAGGAAATTCAGGATACGGTGACCGTGATGGGCGGTCAGGACTGGGAATTGTGGTTGCATGCACTGGAAAAGGCCGGGGTATTGGCCGATGGCTGCAAGACCGTAGCATACAGTTACATAGGAACAGAGCTGACTTGGCCTATCTACTGGCATGGTGCACTTGGTAAAGCCAAAATGGACTTGGACAGAGCGGCACATGCACTGGACAGTGAGCTGGCCGTAAAAGGTGGTAGTGCCAATGTTGCCGTGTTAAAAAGCGTAGTCACTCAGGCCAGTTCTGCTATACCGGTGATGCCGCTATATATTGCTATGGTGTTCAAGAAGATGCGCGAACAAGGCCTCCATGAAGGCTGCATGGAGCAAATATACCGGCTGTTCAGTGAACGCTTGTATCGTGCTGATGGACAAAAACCTGCGACAGACGATGAAAACCGCTTACGCTTGGATGATTGGGAATTACGAGCAGATATTCAGCAGCACTGCCGTGATTTGTGGCCGCGAATTACCACAGAGAACCTCAGTGAGCTGACCGATTATCGTGAATATAAAGCTGAATTTCTGCGCTTGTTTGGTTTCGGTATCGAAGGAATTGATTATGAGCAGGACGTTAATCCGTTAGTAGAATTTGACGTTATCGAACTGTAACGACTAACGCCACCGCTAGGTGGCGTTTTTATTTCCAAATTCTACATAGGTGTTTCTATACTGTAATGGCTTACTGTCAACGAGAGGAAACCACAAGATGAAAGTCAGTGCACGTAACTGTTTAAGTGGCACCATTAAATCGATTGAAGTCGGTATGGTTAACAACGAAGTTGTCATAGAACTGGCACCGGGAGTCGAGATTACCGCAGTCGTGACTAAAGCCTCTGCTGAACGGCTCGGATTAACCGTGGGCAGCAGTGCCTATGCCCTGATCAAAGCGACCAGTGTTATGGTAGGTGTAGAAGATTAAACAAGGTGGTGGCGTTTTGCGCCACCAAATCCACTGATGACGCAAATCCCGACCTGGGCCGATATACTGGGGCCTGAGAAAACCCAAGAATACTTTGTTCGCACGTTGAATTTCATTGATGCAGAACGCGCCCAAAATAAACACATTTACCCCCCTAAAGCGGACACATTCAACGCCTTGCGCTATACACCGCTGGCACATGTCAAAGTGGTGATTTTAGGGCAAGACCCCTACCATGGACCTGGGCAAGCGCATGGACTGTGTTTTTCTGTCAAAGAAGGCGTAGCGCCACCACCATCACTACAGAATATCTTTCAGGAGTTGTGCCATACCATTCCGGGATTTAGCTATCCGACACATGGTGAACTTAGCGCCTGGGCTAGACAGGGCGTATTGCTACTTAACACTGTGCTCAGTGTTGAGGAAGGGAAAGCACATTCTCATGCCCATTTAGGTTGGGAGCAGTTTACCGATAAAGTCGTTGAAGCGGTAGATAACTACCAGCAAGGCGTAGCTTTTCTTTTATGGGGACGTCATGCGGGCGAAAAAGCACAACGCGTGAATACTCGTAAACATTTGGTACTTAAAGCCGCCCATCCCTCGCCATTATCGGCCAGTAAGGGGTTCTTCGGCTGTAATCACTTCAATTTGGCAAACCAATATCTGCAATCACAGGGAAAAACACCCATTAACTGGCAAATCTAATAAATTACCGCCATAAAAAAAGCCGACAACTGTCGGCTTTTCTCAGTATCAGATCTTAGTTAGCGGTATGATAACTTATATCGGCTTTGGCTTTCAGTAACTCAACCAATGCGCGGTAATCCGCTTCACTATATTGACTAGACAATCGCTGTTGTACTGCAGTCAACTGATCAGCAGGAACGCTATCCACATTGTGGATCTGATCCAGCACCACCACCGCATAGCCTTTCGCCAGCGCTACGGTATCAACACTCAAAGCATCTGCTTTTTTAGCCATTTCAAACGCTTTGGACACAACCGCTGGGTCAATATCACGTGCAGTACGAGTGACTGCTGAGTGGCTTTCCAGCGCCAAATCGCTTGCGCCTTGTTGTAACTTGCCTTTCAGCTCGTCTGCTTTAGCCTTAGCCAACTCATTCGCTTTCTGCTGTTTCAGGCGTTTTTCGATATCAGCTTTCACTTCATCGAACCCCATCAGCCCTGCTGGCTGATGTTTCTTAAGGCGAATCACCATGACATCATTGCTGCCAACTTCCAGCATATTACTGTTCATACCTGACAGCACGTCGCTGGAGAACGCAGCCTTCAAAATAGCAGGCTCGTTAAATGGCGCAGGTGCAGAGTCACGGCTAAACAGCTCTGTGGACTTCACGGTTGCATCAACTGCTTTCGCGGCTTCAGCGAGCGTGTCTGGCACTTCATAACTGGTATCGGACAATTTCTGCTGCAAACCATAGAACTGGTTAACCGCCTTATCCATCTTCAGTTTATCTAAAATCTTGTCTTTGACATCTGCAAAGGCGGCAATAACACTTGGCTGAATATCCAACACTTTAATGATGTGAAAGCCGTAGGAGGTTTGCACCACGTCAGAATATTCACCTTTCTTAAGTGCAAATAGCGCCTTGTCAAATTCCGGATCCATAACACCAGGTTCAAACCAACCTAGCTCACCACCCTTTTCAGCGCTCAGCGTATCTTTAGAATCCTGCTTAGCCAGCGCTGCAAAGTCGGCCCCATCTTGCAGTTGTTTATAGATAGCTTCAGCCTTGGCTTTTGCTGCTGCATCATCACCGGTAATCAGGATGTGAGCCGCCAGACGTTTCTCGACCGTTTTGTACTCTGCTTTATGTTCGTCATAGTATGCCTGTGCATCGGCATCGCTGACGTTGATCTTGTCTGCTAATGCCTTAGCACTTAACTCGACATATTCCAGACTCACCATTTCCGGCCGTTGGAACTGATCTGGATTAGCATCATAGAATTGTTTCAGTTCATCATCAGTGACTTTTACATCGCCAATAAATGGATCTGAATCCACTTTCAGTAAACGAATATCACGGGTCTGAGCCTGCAGTTTAGCTAACTGACTGGCCTCCCCTTTCAGCACAAACTCACTGCCGATAAGTGCATTAATCAGCTGACTACGGCTCATATCTGCGCGCATAGTTTCGCGGAAACTGGAGGGCGTGAAACCTAACTGCTGCAGCAGAGCCAGATATCGATCGTTATTAAACTGCCCATCTACCTGAAATGCAGGTTCATTGCGAATTGACTCTTTAATCTGTTCGTCAGAGACGCGCAGCCCCAGATCTTTTGCCGCCTGATCTAACAGCCGCTGCGCAATGAGACGCTGCAATACGCCCTGTTTAACATTGGCTAGGT
This sequence comes from Shewanella fodinae, assembly GCF_014651955.1. GTDB lineage: Bacteria > Pseudomonadota > Gammaproteobacteria > Enterobacterales > Shewanellaceae > Shewanella > Shewanella fodinae. The sequence goes on from NZ_BMXW01000001.1 coordinate 301,386, forward strand.
AGGCGTCGTTGCCGGACAGCGCATCGAACATGTCACCTAACTGTTGCTGAAGACGATTTTTCTCGTTCTGGTATGCTTTTTCCAGCTCGGCCTGGGATATATCTTCGCCATTCACCGTCGCCGCAGCCGACTGCGAAGAACGACCCAAGTAGCTGCTGACACCGGCAAACGCAAAAGATAGGATCACCAGTACCAAAATGATTTTGGCAATGGCGCTTTGTGCTCCGTCGCGGATTTTATCTAACATCAGTGGTCTCGCTTATGCGATAAATTCTAAAAAAAAGACGCATCACTGAAGGGATGCGCCTATCTGTAATGATTAGTGGAGTGTATCAAGAGACGCTGCACCAGCTTCATAAAACACTCCAGACAGGATGTAACTCGCTGTCCTTCAGTCCGTAAAAAGCACTGCAATTGGCAGTGCTATTACAGAAGCCTTACAAAGGCTGCTATGACGAATTAGTTTACTGCGTCCTTCAGAGCCTTGCCTGCTTTAAAAGCAGGAATTTTAGCGGCTGCAATTTTGATCTCTTTCCCAGTCTGTGGGTTGCGACCAGTACGCTCAGCGCGCTCACGTACTTCAAAAGTACCGAAACCAACAAGAGAAATCTTTTCGCCGTCTTTCAGACCTTCGGTCACAGCAGCGATAAAGGAATCCAGTGCACGGCCAGCAGCGGCTTTGGAAATATCAGCACCAGAAGCGATTTTCTCGATTAGTTCAGATTTGTTCATGTCATCCCCTTGAATGTAATTTTATGCGCCGCAACCAAGTCCTTATCTAGAGCGGTCTGCGGAGGCTTTTATAACAAGCTTGATTTGAAAGTTCAAGCCCCGTAGGAAAACCAAAATTATGAAATCGGATACAGCTCAAAGCCAGTCACTCCAAGGGATTGGAGCGACTGGCTCTCCACGAACCTAGGCTACCACAGCTCGGGACTTTGTTAAGCACCTTTTTTCATTTTTTTTCAGCTGGCTGGACAATTTTTTGCGTCAGCCCATACTTTTTACAACTTCAAAGCCTTCGACAGGTCTTTCCAGCGCAAATTTAAGCACTTCGTCAATCCAGCGTACCGGTTTTATCGCCAAATCTGCGATTACATTTGCCGGAATTTCTTCCAAGTCGCGTTCGTTCTCTTTGGGGATCAGTACCAATTTAATACCACCACGATGTGCGGCTAGCAGTTTCTCTTTGAGTCCACCAATTGGCAATACTTCCCCTCGCAAGGTAATTTCACCAGTCATAGCGACATCCGCTCGCACCGGGTTACCGGTCAGACTTGAGACCAAGGCCGTACACATTGCAGCTCCAGCAGATGGGCCGTCTTTAGGCGTAGCACCTTCCGGCACATGCACATGGATATCGCGTTTTTCATAAAAATCCGCATTGATACCCAATTGCTCAGAACGCGCTCTCACCACTGTCAACGCCGCCTGGATGGATTCCTGCATCACGTCCCCAAGGGAGCCGGTATATGTCAGTTTGCCTTTACCTGGCACGGAAGTGGCTTCAATCGTTAGCAAGTCACCACCAACTTCGGTCCAGGCCAATCCAGTCACTTGTCCTACCTGATTACGAGATTCGGCCTTACCATAATCGAAGCGCTGCACGCCAAGGAAAGACTTAAGGTTCTCCTGGTTCACATCCACATGCTTAACGCTCTTATCGAGCAAAATCTGCTTCACTACTTTACGGCAGATCTTGGACAACTCACGTTCTAATGCACGCACCCCAGCTTCACGGGTGTAATAACGGATAATGCCGACAATGGCGCTGTCTTCAACATTGATCTCATGTGGCTTCAGACCGTTACGCTCTATCTGTTTCGGCAATAGATGTTGTTTGGCAATGTTGAGTTTTTCGTCTTCGGTATAACCGGATAACCGAATAACTTCCATACGATCCAGCAACGGCCCCGGAATATTCATCGAATTCGACGTTGCTACAAACATCACATCTGACAGGTCATAATCAACTTCCAGATAATGATCGTTAAAGGTTGAATTCTGTTCAGGATCCAATACTTCAAGCAAGGCGGAAGCTGGATCACCGCGCATGTCTGAACTCATCTTGTCGATTTCATCAAGCAAGAATAGCGGGTTCTTCACCCCAACTTTAGACATTTTCTGGATAATCTTGCCGGGCATAGAACCGATATAAGTACGACGATGCCCACGGATTTCCGCTTCGTCGCGCACCCCGCCTAACGCCACGCGCACATATTTACGTCCGGTGGCCTTGGCGATGGATTGTCCCAGCGAAGTCTTACCCACCCCTGGCGGGCCAACCAAACACAAAATGGGGCCTTTAAGTTGTTTTACCCGGCTCTGTACCGCCAGATATTCCAAAATACGTTCTTTAACCTTTTCCAAGCCATAGTGGTCAGTATCTAACACCACCTCAGCTTTGGAGAGATCACGCTTTATCTTGGAGCGCTGTTTCCAAGGGACTGAGGTCATCCAATCCACATAACTGCGCACTACGGTGGCTTCAGCAGACATGGGGGACATCATGCGCAGCTTGTTTAACTCAGCAGTTGCCTTCTCTTTGGCTTCTTCTGGCATGCCTGCTTCTTCAATCTTGCGACTGAGAACTTCAAATTCGTCATGCCCTTCATCAAGATCGCCGAGCTCTTTCTGAATCGCCTTCATCTGCTCATTCAGATAGTACTCGCGCTGACTTTTTTCCATCTGTTTCTTGACACGAGAGCGGATGCGTTTTTCCACCTGCAACAGGTCGATTTCCGCTTCCATGGTGGCCATCAGATATTCCAGCCGTTCACCGACGTTTACCATCTCAAGAACTGCTTGTTTATCTTGCAGTTTCAAAGGCATATGTGCTGCCATGGTGTCAGCAAGCCGATCTGCCTCTTCGATACCGCTAAGAGACGTCAGCACTTCTGGCGGTATTTTCTTGTTGAGTTTGATATAGCCTTCAAACTGACCGATAGCACTGCGCACCAGCACTTCTTCTTCGCGCTCTTCCAGCGGTTCCGATTCCAGATAATGTGCCGTTGCAATAAAGAACTCATCTTCTTGGATGTAACGCTCTAGCTTGGCACGACGACCACCTTCAACCAGCACCTTAACCGTACCATCCGGCAACTTTAACAACTGCAGAATAGAGGCGACGGTGCCTACATCAAAGATATCATCGGCAGTTGGTTCATCAAGATCAGCATCACGCTGAGCCACCAGAATAATCTGCTTATCCTGGGCCATTGCCGATTCTAGACAACGGATGGACTTTTCTCGTCCGACGAATAACGGAATTACCATATGGGGATATACCACCACATCTCTCAGTGGCAGCACGGGTAATTCGATTCGCGCTTCACGCTCTATGGTCATAGTTCGATTCCGTTTTTAGTTAACTATATTACTGTGAGTATATTGGGGCGTGTTTATGGCTTTCAATGGCAAATATAAAAAAAGGAGCCACGAGGACTCCCTTTATTTTATGAAGATAAACACATGCTTATTTAGTGTTCGCCAGAGGCCGCCTGAGACTCATTACTTTCATAAATCAGGATAGGTGCAGACTCACCTTTTACCACAGATTCATCTACCACGACTTTTGCTACATTCTTTAACGATGGCAGATCGTACATGGTATTCAGCAAAATGGCCTCCACAATAGAACGCAGTCCACGGGCACCAGTCTTCCTTGCCATTGCTTTTTGGGCAATGGCTTTCAGCGCATCTTCACGGAATTCCAGCTCAACATTTTCCATCTCAAATAAGGTGGCAAACTGTTTAGTAATGGCATTCTTAGGCTCTGATAAAATTTGCACCAAAGCGGCTTCATCCAGCTCTGATAAGGTAGCAACTACTGGCAAACGGCCAATAAATTCAGGGATAAGCCCGTACTTGACCAAATCTTCAGGTTCAACATCTAACAAGGTATCGCTGATATTTTTCTTGTCTGCCTGGCCTTTCACCTGGGCGCCAAAGCCAATACCACTGCCAACATGGGAACGCTGTTCGATGACCTTTTCTAAGCCAGCAAACGCCCCACCGCAGATAAACAGAATACGCGAGGTATCCACTTGTAGGAATTCCTGCTGCGGATGTTTGCGCCCGCCTTGTGGTGGTACGGCCGCAACCGTGCCTTCTATCAACTTTAACAGCGCCTGCTGTACGCCCTCACCGGAAACGTCACGGGTAATAGACGGGTTGTCAGACTTGCGACTGATCTTGTCTATTTCATCAATATACACGATACCGCGCTGCGCCTTTTCCACATCATAGTCGCACTTCTGCAGCAGTTTCTGGATAATGTTTTCAACGTCTTCCCCCACATAACCAGCTTCAGTCAACGTCGTGGCATCCGCCATGGTAAAGGGGACATCGAGAAAGCGCGCCAACGTTTCAGCCAGTAAGGTTTTTCCACTACCAGTGGGGCCTATTAACAGAATATTGCTCTTGCTAAGCTCGACCCCATCTTTGGGTACCGCGTGTTTTAGACGTTTATAGTGGTTGTAGACTGCAACAGATAGCACTTTTTTTGCCTGTTCCTGACCAATAACATAATCGTCCAGATGTGCCCGCAGTTCATGCGGTGTAGGCAATTTATCGTGATCTCTCTTTGGCGAGATATCCTTGATTTCTTCACGAATGATGTCGTTGCATAACTCAACACACTCATCACATACGTATACAGAAGGGCCGGCAATAAGTTTACGTACTTCATGCTGACTCTTGCCGCAGAAAGAGCAGTACAGCAGTTTACCGTTATCACCGTTGCCTTTATTGTCACCCATTACTATTCCTCATCTGCAGTGCAACATCTTGGCACCGCTTATCGCTACTCTCTGAGCATAGCCCAGCAAACAGCAAAATTCAGCCTTTAGCTATATTTATCAGTCGCGCTTGCTGATAACTGAGTCCACTAAACCATATTCCATCGCTTGAATGGCACTCATAAAATTATCGCGATCAGTGTCCCGTTCGATCACTTCCAGCGGTTGACCTGTGTGCTCAGACAGGATTTGGTTCAATTTGTTTTTAATCCCAAGGATTTCTTGAGCATGGATGGCGATATCAGAAGCTTGCCCCTGAAAACCACCTAAGGGCTGATGGATCATCACCCGAGCATTAGGTAAACAGTGGCGTTTACCTTTAGCGCCGCCCGCTAACAAAAACGCGCCCATACTGGCCGCCTGACCAATACAAACCGTGCTGACATCTGGCTTAATGAACTGCATGGTGTCATAGATGGCCATACCTGCAGTTACCGAACCACCAGGAGAATTGATATAGAGGGAGATCTCTTTATCAGGATTTTCCGATTCGAGAAACAGCAACTGGGCAACGATCAGATTAGCCATATGTTCTTCAACCTGACCAACCAGAAAAATCACTCGCTCTTTCAACAAACGAGAATAAATATCGTAAGAACGTTCACCTTTAGCAGTTTGTTCCACCACCATAGGGATCAACGCATTCATAATGGATTCCGGTGCTTTGTGCATTCCTGATATTCCCTGATAAAAAATGGCCCGCATGAGGGACCTCATACGGGCCATTATAAATGGCTAACGGCTTAACAAGTCAAGCGCAGCTTAGGCACGACCGGCAGCCTTGTTCATAAAATCTTCAAAAGCAACAGTCTTTTCGGTCACTTTGGCAGATTTCAAAATAACTTCAACAGCTTGTTCTTCCAGCGCCAAATTACGCATACTCTGCATCAGCTCTTTATTGCTGTTGTAATATGCAATGACTTCTTTCGGATCTTCGTATGCAGAAGCCATAGAAGCAATCAGTGTTTGCACCCGTTCATCTTCTGGTTGCAGTTCGTTAGTTCTGATCACTTCACCCAGCAACAGCCCGATTTTTACACGACGTTCGGCTTGTTCAGTGAACAGCTCGGCTGGCAATTCTGGCATCTGCGCATTATTACCGCCAAAACGCTGCAGAGCCTGACGGCGCAACGCATCAACTTCACCATCCACTAAGGCTTTCGGCAGTTCAACTTCATTACCCGCCAGCAGACCGTTAAGCACTTGCTCTTTAACATTACCCTTCAATGCCTGTTGCAGCTCGCGTTCCATATTCTTGCGGATTTCCGCTTTCAGCGCATCGATACCGCCTTCAGTAATGCCAAAACGGCTAGCAAATTCATCGTTGATTTCTGGCAGTTCAGCGCCTTTCACTTCTTTCAGAGTGATCGCAAATTTGGCGGCTTTACCTTTGAGATTTTCAGCGTGATATTCTTCTGGGAAGTTCACGTCAATGTCGAATTCTTCACCTGCTTTATGGCCTTTAATGCCTTCTTCAAAGCCAGGGATCATGCGGCCACTACCGAGCTGCAGTTCGAAATCTTCGGCTTTACCACCTTCAAATTCCTCACCGTCGATGCTACCCACAAAATTGATAACCACTTTATCGCCGTCTTCGGCTGCGCGTTCTACCGCAGCATAAGTTGCGTTCTGCTTGCGCAGGGTTTCAATCATGTTGTCAACGTCGGCGTCCAGTACTTCGGCCACTGGCTGTTCAACTTCGATGATATCCAGGCCTTTCAGTTCAACGTCTGGATACACTTCAAAAGTGGCAGTAAATTCAAAATTCTCTGCGTTGTTAGCACCTGGCACCAGTGTTGGTGCGCCAGCGGGATTCAGTTTCTCAGCGATAATGGCTTCGACAAAGTTACGTTGCATCACTTCACCAGTGATGTCTTGGCGAATGGCCTTGCCATAACGTTTTTCAATCACACTTGCAGGAACTTTACCTGGGCGGAAACCGGGAATACGGGCACGCTTGGCTTCACGTTGCAGACTGTCTTTAACCAATTTCTCGATCTGCTCGGCGGGAACAGAAATGGTCAGGCGACGCTCCAGGCCTTGGGTTGTTTCAACAGAAACTTGCATTGTTTTACCTCGAAATGTGTCTAACGTCCTTTTAATAGCCGAACTCATTCAACTATTCAGGTATTCGTCTCTTGATCTTGTATTTGACTGGAATGCCCATCACAACTGAATTGCGGCTCCGGTCGCACAATGTTCGTAGTTATCAAGACGCAGCATTATATCGATGGTTATCTATTGAGTCGAGCCACATTGGCCCGAGAAAGGCATAAAAAAAGCGACCCTAGGTCGCTTTTTTTAAATCAATAATGGGGTGACTGATGGGGCTCGAACCCACGACAACCGGAATCACAATCCGGGACTCTACCAACTGAGCTACAGTCACCATTGAAATTGGTACGCCCGGCAGGATTCGAACCTGCGACCATCCGCTTAGAAGGCGGATGCTCTATCCAACTGAGCTACGGGCGCAGGGTCTGCAGGCTATGCCTGCATCCTAACCAGGCCAGACAACGCATTGACGCTATCTAAAATTTGGTCGGTGATAGAGGATTCGAACCTCTGACCCTCTGGTCCCAAACCAGATGCGCTACCGGACTGCGCTAATCACCGAGAACTGTTCTGATCATCTTTACAGCAGCAAAAACTGAGGCTAAACACCTATTATTTACCGCGTGTCTCAAGAACGGAGCGCATCTTAGCGACTCACCCTAAGAGCGTCAATCATTTTTTTGGTGGTGCTTACCAGCTGCTGTTTTTTAATGCGCCACAAAACGAAATTCTGTGTTCGTAGTCGCGTTTCATCATGACACTGTGCAGTCCCACTGTTAAAATACTAGCGTTTTAAATTTCCACGTCGCGCCATATAAAAAGGATACCCTACACTCATGACTGCCCAATTAATTGATGGCAAAGCGATAGCACAATCCATAAGAAAAGAACTGAAACAAAAAGTGGCCGATCGCCGAGCCGCCGGGAAGCGTCTTCCTGGACTTGCAGTAATTCTGGTAGGTGACGATCCGGCCTCTCAAGTTTATGTTGGCAACAAACGTAAAGCCTGTGAAGAAGTAGGCTATGTGTCGCGCTCTTACGACATGCCAGAATCGACTTCAGAAGCTGAATTACTAGCGCTGATTGAAACACTCAATAATGACAAAGCTATCGATGGCATCTTAGTGCAACTGCCGCTGCCAGAGCAGATTGAAGATGCCAAAGTCATCGAACGTATCCGCCCAGATAAAGATGTCGATGGTTTCCATCCTTATAATGTAGGCCGTTTAGCCCAACGTATTCCGCAACTGCGCGCCTGCACTCCAATGGGGATTATGACATTAATTAAATCTACTGGTGTAGATCTTCATGGGTTGGATGCGGTGGTGGTTGGGGCCTCCAACATTGTTGGCCGTCCCATGACGCTGGAATTGTTACTGGCGGGCTGTACCACCACAACTTGTCACCGTTTTACACACGATTTACAGGAAAAAGTCAGCCGCGCCGATCTGTTGGTCGTAGCCGTTGGTAAACCCGGTTTTATACCTGGTGACTGGGTTAAGCCTGGTGCCATTGTGATTGATGTGGGGATAAACCGCTTAGAAGATGGTCACCTAGTGGGCGATGTACAGTTTGATGTTGCCGCTGAACGTGCCTCATTTATTACACCAGTGCCCGGCGGCGTAGGCCCGATGACGATTGCTAGTCTGCTAGAAAACACGTTATACGCGGCAGAGCGCTATCACGACTGAGGTGCAATCTATAGATTAAAATTAAGGCCAACAATTTGCTGGCCTTGTTCATTTCAAACACTCTCACTTTTTGCGCCAGGTGGTTCCGCTTGGCCCATCTTCGAGAATAACCCCGAGTTCATTCAAGCGATCCCGGGCTTTATCGGCAGCGGGCCAGTCCTTTTCTTTACGGGCGCGATTACGCTCAACGATAAGCGCTTCAATTTCGGCAACCTCTTCATCGCTACCCTCTCCTTGCAAGAAAGCTTCAGGAGATGAGCTGAGAATACCGAGTACATCCGCAAGTTGCTTCATGGCCACCGCTAAAGCTGCGGCCGCCGCCATATCATTGGCCTTCAGGCGGTTGATTTCACGCACCATATCAAACAGGACGGAGTAAGCTTCCGGAGTATTGAAATCATCATCCATGGCCGCCTTGAAACGTTCGACATATTCAGTTGCCGCCGCCGGGACAACCGTGAGATCCAGATCTTTCAGCGCAGTGTACATACGTTCCAGTGAGGCTCGCGCCTGCTTGAGATTATCCTCAGAGTAATTTAACTGGCTGCGATAGTGGCCAGATAGTAAAAAGTAGCGCACGGTCTCGGCATCATAGTGCGCCAGCACATCACGAATAGTGAAGAAATTGCCCAATGATTTAGACATTTTTTCTTTGTCTACCATCACCATACCGGTGTGCATCCAGTAGTTGACATACTTGGTATCATGGGCACAGCAGGACTGAGCAATTTCATTTTCATGATGGGGGAACATCAAATCAGAGCCACCACCATGAATATCAAAATGGGCACCCAAATGCTTACTGTTCATTGCGGAACATTCGATATGCCAGCCAGGACGGCCGGCCCCCCAAGGTGAATCCCAGGTTGGTTCGCCCGGTTTGGACATCTTCCACAACACAAAATCCATCGGATTGCGCTTGTTTTGGTCGACTTCTACTCGAGCCCCTGCTTGCAATTGATCCAGATCCTGACCAGACAATCGACCATATTCAGGGAAGGATTCCACGCTGAATAACACATCGCCATCAGCCGCCACATAGGCGTGACCACGGTCTATTAACTGTTGCACCATTTTGATGATGTCGGCAATGTGCAACGTTGCTCGCGGCTCTAAATCCGGGCGTAGCATATTAAGCGCATCAAAATCCGCATGCATATCACCAATCAAGCGTTCGGTGAGTGACTCACAGCTCTCGCCATTTTCATTAGCACGCTTGATGATCTTGTCATCAACATCGGTGATGTTCCGCAAAAAGTTAACGTCATAGCCAGCATATCGCAAATAACGTACTATCATGTCGAAAGAGACAAAAGTCCGGCCATGGCCGATATGACACAGATCGTAAATGGTCACGCCACACACATACATTCCCACCTTGCCGGGGATAATCGGTTTGAATTCCTCTTTCTGGCGACTCAGACTGTTGTAGATCTTCAACATTGACGTTCTCTTAAACAAAAATAGCGAAAAGGGTAAACTGGCCCAAGAGTTTAGCATTGGCGCAAGCAGTTGAATACCGCCCTTTAATGGCATTCCCGGATAAGTTAGAATCCGCCCACGAAAATTGTTCAAAGGTAAAATTATGATCACACTGCACACTAATCATGGCGACATCAAACTGGCCCTGAATGAAGAGAAAGCTCCGCAAACAGCAGCCAACTTTGCCCAATATGCCAGTGAAGGCTTTTTTGATGGCACTATTTTTCACCGCGTGATTGATGGTTTTATGATCCAAGGCGGCGGTTTTACTGCTGACATGCAGCAGAAGCCTACCAACGCTCCCATTAAAAACGAAGCTAACAACGGTCTATCAAACAAGACTGGCACTATTGCAATGGCACGGACCTCCGATCCTCATTCTGCTACCGCGCAGTTCTTTATCAATGTTAACGACAACACCTTCCTAGACTTCAAAAGTGAATCCACCCAAGGTTGGGGTTATTGCGTATTTGGGGAAGTGATTGAAGGCATGGATGTTGTCAACAAAATCAAAGAAGTTAGCACCGGCAATCGCGGCATGCATCAGGACGTGCCCTTAGAAGCTGTGGTCATTGAAAAAGTGACTATCAGCGAATAAGCGCGCATGCACACTCTCTTTATCGGCGATCTGCACTTGAGCGCAGATCGCCCAGATATCACGCAGGCATTCATCAATTTTCTCGAGACTCAGCTCAAAGAGACTGAAGCGCTTTATATTCTCGGCGACCTGTTTGAAGTTTGGGTGGGTGATGATCTGGCAGAACCATTTGCTATGGACATTGCGCAACATCTTAAAGCACTCAGTCATCAGTTACCCATCTACTTTATCCACGGTAATCGCGACTTTCTGTTGGGCCAGTGTTATGCCGAGCAAGCAGGTTTAACACTGTTACCTGAAATTCAAAAGCTATCCTTATATGGGCGAGAAACCGTGATTCTGCATGGTGACAGCCTATGTACTTTGGATGACGATTATCAGCGTTTTCGCCGCTTTCGTAATCGTCTGTTTGTACAATGGTGTTATCGTCATCTACCGAAGCCACTGCGCTTGAATATTGCGGCAAAACTACGTCGCAATAGTCAGCAGCAGAATCGGATGAAACCTGAGCAAATAATGGATGTCACCGCTGATGAGGTGTCCAACTTATTGGCCCAATCCAACGCATCATTGCTGATCCATGGACACACCCACCGCCCCGCCATTCATGAACTAGGTCATGGGCAGCAACGTGCGGTAGTAGGCGACTGGTATCAGCAAGGCAGTGTGTTGAAAGTCAGTGCCGATGCCATAGAACTAAACACTCTGCCCTTCGCATAATTAGATAATGAGTCGACTAAGCTGGGATACCGCTGTGGAAACGAAACACAGTGTCTTTGGCTTGGATAAGGCTCGCTTCCAACGCAACTAACTCTGCAATTCTGCCACTGATATCTTGTCCAGCAACTGATTGGGCTAACGTCAGGTAATCCTGATAATGGCGGGCTTCTGAGCGCAACAGGGAGATATAAAAACGGCCAATATCTTCATCCAGATGGGGCGCAAGTCTGGCAAAGCGCTCACAGGAACGCGCTTCAATTAGCGCCCCCACAATTAATTTATCAATTAAGGTTTGCGGCTCATGAGTAATCACTTGTGTTAACAGACCTTTGGCATAACGTCCTGCGAGCAGATTGCTATACGGAATATTCCGTGCCTGCATGATCTCTAACACCTGGTCAAAATGATGTAATTCTTCCTTAATTAATCGCACCATCTTGGCAATGAGATCATCACTTTGCGCAAAATCAGTACGCGCCTGCAATGGATTGTAAAACGTCTCAATTTCCTTGGTATCAGTTGACTGTTGCACCTGTAAATTCGGTTGAGTCCTCGCCCATTGCAATACCGTTGATGCAGAATCCAAGTCAGCCCCATGTTTGTCTAACAGATATAACGCCTGTTTGGCGGCTTTAATATCACTACTGCTGGCATTTGCAGCACTCTCGGGGAAAAACCAATGCTGAAATTCATCAATGGACCACTTGTCGAAGCGGAACAGAAAAAACTCGTAAGGTTTCAACATATTCACCACTACATCCTGTGATGATACGGCATATTTTCGCAGCAATTTGCCCGCAGTCGCTGCTGCCTTCCATTCGCAATTACAATGGTCAATCAATAACGTTGCTAGATTTTCCGGCTTTCTCGCTTCAACAATCCATGAGTCCGGCGTGTTACAGCCTAAAAAGCGCTCTATGGGAACAAGCAATTGGGTATACATATTGGTATCTGCAGGAGTTCATCTGCAAAAATTTTCGCGTTTAAGAACAGTTACGTCAACTATTCCTAATGAAGATTGTTCATTATTATTAATGATGCTAACCGAAGGGGTTGTTCAATAAACAAGCAATAGTATTTCCAATTATTTATTAAACCAAGTATTAGTACCAAGTACTTTATGTATTACAAAAGTAAATCCAGAATCCAAATAAGCTAAGTATACCACTCACTTATCGATTTCATTCTAATCAATTAATAACTAAACAATAACATTTGCTGACTTTGATGAAATACGAATACTCGTCAGCATATGTCGTTAACGTAGCGATAAGATTGCAACTGCCACGACAAAAAATCGGTGAACAGTTAAAAATCCCAGACTGATAGCTCAAATATTTTTTCATCATAAAAAATTTGCATTATTAACCATCCATAGTTAATGACGCATTTGTTTATCAAAAAAAACAATAGCCATTACATAACATATTAATTTTAAATAAATAAATTAACTGTCCAACAATAATAAAAGGCATTTAACACAATTAGACACAATGATGAAAACAAGCTGTAGATCTCATTCCATACAAATAGTTCTATTATAACCATTATTAATCATACAATTATTAACAAATATCAATATTTAATTTAACAATTACATGATCTTTTAATTGCTATAAATTTACATTTAAAAATGAATATGCAAAAAAATTGAATGGATTATCAAAATAACAGGCGTTAACTCGAAATATATATTTTGTCAACATATCGGATAGCCGCCACCTAAGATATAGCTAACATTTGTAATAGCAACGTTGTGATTTTAACGATGAATGATATATTTCCTTTCTTATTGTCAATAAATGTATAGTTAACTCACTAACTGTAAATTTAATTTATATTAACAAATATATAACAACATAAAAAAGGGAGACCTATGCCAACCAAAACTAAATTGGCAGAATGGATTGCTATATCGCTGTTGGGCAGCGCTGCAATATCCATCTCAGTTCAAGCCGCCGAGAACGATAAGAAAGATGCAGATTCACAAAAGTATGAACATATTGAAGTGACAGGATCTCACATCGTCAGAGAAAGTGCATATGCACCGACACCGGTAACTGTAGTCACTGGCGAAGAACTACTAGGTACTGGTGTCACCAACATAGGTGAAGCGCTGAACCAACTACCTGCTCTCGGAAGTACTTATTCACTAGCAAACTCGGGCGGTAGTTCTATTGGTACTGCGGGTTTAAACATTCTGGATCTTCGTAATCTTGGAACATCCAGAACATTGGTGCTGGTAAACGGTAAACGTCATGTATCTAGCGAGGCAGGCACCGCGGCTGTCGATGTTAACACTATCCCCAGCGCATGGGTCGATAAAGTTGAGATTATTACTGGGGGCGCCTCAGCAATATATGGCGCAGATGCTGTGACTGGGGTGGTGAACTTCATCCTAAAGAAAAATATCACCGGTCTTGATTTTAATGCCTCCATTGGCACAGCTGACGATAGCGATTTTAGTAAAAAACGTGCATCCTTCTCATACGGTACAGATATAGATAATGGCCGTGGTAATATTGCATTCTCAGCTGAATATTCAGGCCAGAATAATCTTTCAGCAATGGATCGCAATCAAACCAGCATTGCTTATGCCTCAATGGCTAACAATACTCCGGGGCGAATTGATGATAACAATCCTAACAACCCAGACAAAATCTATACTGCAAATTCTGGTTACTACGCCATCGCTAACGATGGGCGCTTTAATCTGAATGGTTGGAAAAAATTCAATTCCGATGGCAGCATCAGCGATGTAAATCTAGGTAGTAATGTTTACAACTACTACTGTACTGATTGTGATTCCATTAACTTGAATCAATTCAACGAACTACAACCAGAATTCAAACGCTATAACTTCAACTTCAAAGGCAACTACGATATCACTGAGAGCGATTCAGTATACTTTGAGACGAAATATGTACGTAGCGATGCAACCAATAACTTCCAGCCCGCATTCTTCTTCTTTGATCCCGTTAACACAGTCTCGATAGATAATGCGTTTATGGATCCTGCGCTACGCAAAATGATGCAAGATGCAGGGAAAACATCGCTGACCATTAACCGCTTCATGACAGATACAGGTTTACGTGTTGAAAACGATACCCGTGAGACACAGCGGTATGTATTGGGCATGGAAGGCACAATTGCCTCCGAATGGAATTACGATGTTTACGCCGTTTACGGTCAGACCGACCTGAAACGTGAGAACGAAAACAACCTGATATACGACAACTATATTAATGCACTGGATGCTGTGACGGACGAAAATGGAAACATCGTTTGTCGCAGTGAAGCTGCTCAAGCTGATGGTTGTGTACCTATTAACATTTTCGGTGAAGGTGCCCCTAGCCAAGCTGCTATTGATTATATCAATGTTAACCTGACAGGAACTTCCGTCATCAAACAGACAGTTGTTGGTGGTAACATCACTAATTCTGGCTTATATGAGCTGCCAGCTGGTTATGTCGGATTTTCTACTGGTGTTGAATATCGCAAGGAAGAAAGTGCCATTCACGAACCAGATTATCCAAAAGAGACATTCTTTAACTCTTTAGGTGAAGATCATGGCTCATTTAATGTAAAAGAGGTTTACGCAGAACTTTCTATCCCATTACTGGCGGACTTGCCATTAATTCGTCAACTGGATCTGGATCTAGCCGCACGCTATGCCGACTATAGCTCTATAGGCTCTGCAACTACTTGGAAGACCGGTTTAAACTGGGAAATCTCTGATGAGTTGCGTATGCGCGGTACTTATTCCAAAGCTATTCGTGCGCCGAATATCAGCGAACTCTATGGCGCCTCCAGCGAGACCTATTTCGGAGTTGATGATTCTTGTAAACTCGACAATCTGAATAACTTGGCCAACTCCAGTACACGTCGTAAAAACTGTGCTGCATTGGGTATTCCTGGTGACTTCAACTCAAATTACGACGCAGCGTCCATCAAAGGTGAGCTAAGTGGTAATCATGAATTGGATCCTGAGAAGTCCACCAGTTATACGTTGGGTGCGGTCTTCCAACCTACGGCAATATCTGGTTTGTCTTTATCGGTTGACTACTGGAATATCAAGATTGATGACGCCATTAGCAATATCGGTGCTCAAGACATTATTAACAAATGTCTTGACTCAGAAAATGGTATCAACAACCAGTATTGTGCGTTGATCACTCGTGATCCAGATACTCACGAAATCACTCTGATCCAGAGCCATTCTTTGAACTTGGCAAAATTGGAGGCCTCCGGGGTAGACTTTGACCTTGGATACGACATGGATCTAGGTAAGGGCACTTTGTCTTCTAGCCTGATCGCCACTAAGCTCATTCGCAATCGCAGCTATGACTTCCAAGATGACCCGACTAATTATCAGGATTACGCTGGAACTTCTGGGACCCCTGAATGGCAGGCTAACGTTGACCTGAGATATACCTTGGACAACTGGCAAGCAAAATGGCGCACCCGCTATATTGACAGCGTAGACCTGTATACACCTCAGGATCTGGAACGCAATGCCAACCCCAATAGTCTGATGGATTACGGCTCCTATTTCATCAGTGATATGTCTGTTGGCTACCAGTTCGATAACGGTCTAGGACTGAAATTTGGTATCGACAACGTGTTTGACCGTGATTTGCCATTCGGCACAATCGGCACCGGCACAGGTTCTGCCATGTACGATAACGTTGGGCGTTACTACTACACTACCGTGAGCTTCAAACTCTAATCTACGATTGCTAATTGACAAAACGGTGGCTCCTCTCCTGCCACCGTTTTTCTTTCCCTGATGCCGCGCATCAAAAGCAGTTCTAGGCTATTCATCATTGCCCCAGTGTAGGAACAACACAGCGTTTTAATGCTAAACCTGCATATCGACCTTCTCACTCCGACGCATATACTTACACTAAGCGTCAAACGGCTTTATTTAAGCAATCTGCCTATGCCTCGTTTGGATATGTGACTGCAGAACTGATTTACGTCGAAGGCTGCATGGCCAACTTATATCAGCAGACAATTCTTGTCGTTCTTTAAACCTTGGTAAACCCAACCAAAACTACGCAGCTAGTGGATGTTGATGCTTACATAAAAAAACCGGAAGCATATTGCCTCCGGTTTTTGACTAAAATGACAGTGCTATTTTATTGCTCGGTTTTCACATCTGATAATGCTGCAGCAGCGCTATCGTCATGACCATTACCATTGTGAGAATGGTGAGTTTCTGTCAGACGGCGCATTAGCGGCAATACGGCAAGCGCGATCAAAGTACAAACGACAGCAGCAATCCCCAGTTTATTGAACAAGCTGGTATAAATCGGCAAGGTCTGTAACGGATCCTTAATATCTTCTGGCACACTGGCAAAGTTTGCCACTACCCCGCCAAGATATTGAGAAATGCCGGAGGCCACAAAGTAAGCCCCCATCATAAAGCCGCCCATGCGAGCTGGTACATAGCGGGCGATCATTGCCAAACCGAGCCCACTCACCAATAGCTCACCCAAAGAATAGGAACCATAGCCCCAAATCATGATCCAAGATGAAGTTTTACCGTCAACAGCAAACTGCCCGGCAAAGCCATAGATAAAGAAGCCAACGGCCACTACCGCAAAACCAAGGGCGAACTTACCGGCGATCGAAAAATCCTTGTTATTGCGTCCTGCCCAAGAATAGGTCCATGCCAACACAGGGCTCAGCACCATAATCCAGATAGGGTTCAGCGCCTGGAACTGTGCGGGAGACCAAGTCCAAAGGTGCATGCCCAGCACATTAAATTCCCAGTCGACGTTACGCAACGCAAACAATGCCAGTGATGTAGACATCTGTTGGTAGAACACGAAGAAGAATACCGTTTGCACAGTCAGTACCAAGGCCGCAATCAATCCAGCGCGTTCACTAACTTCACTGCTGCGGATCAGATGAGCAAAGATCGCGAGCACAGCAATACCAGCAGCATAAACAAAGATACGCGCAACTGTCTGATATTCTAAAATTACCGCAGACAACACTACAGAGGCTGCAGCAACTGCCAGCACAATAGCCAGCTTGGATTTGTCCACCGGGCGAGAATCTGGCTCTGAACCATATTCACTAACGGTCTTACGCATAATAGCGTAGTTACCTAACCCAACCAGTAAGCCCACGCAGCAAACAGCAAACGCCGCATGCCAGCCAAACTCATTGCCATAGGTTGCATTAACGTAATCCTTAATCCATGGGGTCAACAACATGGAGAAGGTAGAGCCGACGTTAACCGCCATGTAATAGATAGTGAAAGCAGAATCGATTTTTGAATCGTCGCCTTCATAGATTTTGCGGACTAAGTTACCGGCGTTAGGTTTAAACAAACCATTACCCACCACGATAACGCCAAGGGCACCAAACAAGAACCAAGTATTCTCTGTTGGTACCGTCATCAGTGCATAACCAACGGACAACACACCGGCACCCAACAACATAGTACGTTTAGTACCAAGGATTTTATCCCCAACCCATCCACCGATGGCGGGAGAAACGTATATCAATGCCGCGCAGGCACTCCATACCAAGTTTGCACGGCTGTCATCAAAGCCGAGACGCTGTACCATGAAGTACACAATCAGCGCCTGCATGCCGTAATAACCAAAGCGTTCCCATAGTTCAATAAGGGACACAGTCATAAACGAGTGTGTCTTGCTTACCTTAGCTGCGCCAAGAGTCATATTGCTTGCTTCCATCATTGTTGTAGTAATGTTTAAGGCCAAGAGTATAAGTCGAGCGCCGATGTAAACCAATGCTGTAAATCGGCAAAACAGACTTTGTTACAAAAGCCCTGAGTGTTTTTTATACCAAAAAAGTGCTTATTATGGCGTGGGTCACATCCACTGTCCGACATTTACCAACCGCACTAAAAAACGCACCCGAAATAAGGTGCGTCTTGGTCATTTCTGATCCTTTTTGGCCATCATTGCCTTGAGATCGGCAAATGGACTAAAAGTTGCGGGAGCCTGCTTGGTTTCAGACGTATCGCCGTATGACACCAACTCCTCAAAACGGGCATGCTCGTTGTCATGACAATACAAGCACAACAGCTCCCAGTTAGAGCCATCCGCTGGATTGTTATCATGATTGTGATCACGATGATGCACCGTGAGTTCACTCAGATTTTTATGAGTAAATTCACGGGCACAGCGACCACATACCCAAGGATATAGCTTTAGTGCCTGCTCTCGGTATCCCTTTTCCCGATTAGCCCGGTACTCTCTGGCTTCAGCCAGAACTCGATCCAGTTTGCTCTGAGTTGTCATGCCACCTATTCCTGCATTTTACGACGTTTGCAACCTTAATTACTGACATACTCTGCATTGGAAAGATGCAGGTAATGCAGGTATTTCTCATACTGGGTCACCACATCAGCCTGTAGCTGCTCAGGCGTATACCCCATGACATCATAATACTGACCACCATGTTCGAGAAATACTTCGACGCGATAATAGTGTCTATCCTCGGTTTCAGGCAATCCTGGCAGGATAAAACTGCGAATTCGCAAGGCGTATACAAAGGTTTGCAGCTCTGGATCATCGATCATCAGTCGCACACGATCCTGTTCATGCTGTAACTTGACATCGATGCCACGCTGCGTGAATTCGCGCTCAACGTTGCTCAGCGCCGGCTCCGCGACCTCGTTCAAATAGCTTCTGGCTTCAGCATAACTCGGGTGTGAAACCAGTACCTCCAGATGCTTCTGCCAAGGGACACTGGTCTGAGAATACTGCACGCTGGTGTTATGTAAGCGCACGCTCATCAGCTTCAGTCTGTCGTCCTTCAGTGCTTTAAACAAGCCAATACACATCAGCAGCATCACCACGAGAAACGGCATCGCACTGGCGATTGAAGCGGTTTGCAACGCTTTCAGCCCTCCTGCGAGCAATAGTACCGATGCCACTACACCTTCCAGCAACGCCCAAAAGATCCGTTGCCAGACCGGCGCATTCTCATCACCACCTGAGGTGAGGTTATCCACCACCAGAGAGCCAGAGTCTGACGATGTGACAAAAAAGGTTACCACCAAACACACCCCTAAGATGTTCAAAAATCCAGACCAAGGCAAATGCTGGAAAAAGGTAAATAGCGCCACTGAAACATCTGAAGACACTGCATCGGCGAGATATTGAGCACCATGATTCATAATGGCGTCAATGGCCGAATTACCAAATACCGTCATCCATAAAAAGGTAAAACCGGTTGGTACAAACATCACTCCGACCAAAAATTCGCGGATAGTGCGACCACGAGAAACTCTGGCGATGAATGTCCCCACAAAAGGCGACCAAGAGATCCACCAGCCCCAATAAAACAGCGTCCATCCTCCAAGCCAATCATTTTTCTGCTGATAAGCATATAAATTGAAAGTCTTATTAACAATATCGCTGAGGTATGCACCAGTGTTCTGAACAAAATGCTGTAATAGGTCCACCGTAGGCCCCACTAATAGCACAAACATCATCAATAAAAATGCTAACCCCATATTGAGTTCGCTAAGAATCTTGATGCCCTTATTGACCCCAGATACCACTGAAGCCGTCGCCATCAGCGTGATGACACAGATAAGTCCTACCTGCACTGCCGCCGATATTGGAAAACGATCGCCTAACAAAAAATGTAGACCAGAGTTAACCTGCGCCACCCCAAACCCAAGAGAGGTCGCAACCCCTAACACGGTGCCAAGTACCGCTAAAGTATCAACACAGTGGCCTATTGGCCCATATATCCGGTTGCCGATCAGTGGATAAAGCGCACTACGAGGCAGCAAAGGCAATTTATGGCGATAGCTAAAATAAGCCAAACTCAGCGCCACGATGGCATAGATGGCCCAGGCATGAAGTCCCCAGTGAAAAAAGGTAATTTTTAATGCTTCTTTCGCAGCGGCCATCGTTTGCGGATCCGCATCAGGAGGCGCGAGGAAGTGCATCACAGGCTCCCCAATGCCAAAGAACATCAGCCCGATCCCCATGCCAGCAGAGAACAGCATGGATATCCAGGTTTTATAACTGAAATCAGGCTCTGAATGATCGGGTCCCAGCTTAATATCGCCGTAACGACTCAGCATGATGAACACCACAAACAGCAAAAATATGGCAACGGCCAATACATAGAGCCAACCAGCCTTTAGCTGTAACCAGGTCTGCACGTTACTGAACAATAGCTGTGATTGTTGCGGCCAGATTGCCGCCGTCAATACTAAAGCCACCAGACAAATAACGGACGAAAAGAACACAGGTGGATTGATACTCGATTTTTTAGACATAAATGCTCCCATCAGATGACAGGTTGCTGCTTGTTCAACCCTTTACCGATATGTTGTTATTTACTGCAGCAACCAAAACATTGCCAATGGGCAACAGCAAAAGAAATTCAGCTACTACGCTGCTCCGCGGCAAGGCTAGGACAACCTTTGAAAATGGAGCAACACTCCCGCCGGCTTATGGGGCGGGAATTTTGGCTATCGGGGTACAGAACCGATCAACCACTGAGATTACTACTGTTTTGGCAACAATTCGCAGCGATTATACACAAATTTTGCCTAGATGGGGGAACGTTTATAACCGTTTATACGGTTAATCGCCCAGTTTGTGGTGAGGTTCATGATCTGCCACGGGTGATTGCGAGATCCCCGCTGTAAGGTTAAAACGCATGGCTTCTTCAAATGACCAGTCAACTTTGATGAGATCTTCCCGTTTGACCAAGCTAGTAACCCCGGCCATCTGATAGGACAACTGAAACAAAACTGGCACCCAATCGCCTTCAGGTAAAGCATCTATCAGCGGCTGCGGTGGCGTATCTGTCATAATAAACCCCACCACATAACCGCCATTAGCTTGGCGCACTAACACGGTTTGCTGTGACTTCGGCTTGGAGGGATCGCGATTCATCAATGAAGCGATATCGCGGATACTGCCATAAACGGATTTAAACAGCGGGAAACGCATCAGTTGCCGCTCAATCCATCCCCATAACCACACCACAGGACTTACCGAAAACAGCAATCCCGCAATGAATACCAAGGCCACCACTAACAGGAAACCCGCGCCAAGAAATAACGAGGGCGCATGTACCAGCGTCAGCAATAATTTCCCCAGCTCATCCAATGATGCGAACAACGACCAGAACAGCCACAGACTGAGCGCCATCGGCAACAGATTGAGCAGACCACGGATTAGGGTTTGTTTCATGTTTCCCTCACATCAACAACGTCGACATGACGCTGCGGCGCTTATCTTAACACCGCCGCCCTATAGACCTCTATGCCAACAACGCTTCTGTCAGTCATTTCAGCAGCATCATGCTGAACATTGGCTGGCATTTGTCCAAAAAGCCGCCGCCATAAAAAACGCCAGCAATGGCTGGCGTTCACAGACTGATTTCACTATCAGTCCTTTTCCATCTCTTCATAGGAGACATGCCGGACATCGCGGCCTTTAACGTAATAAATCACGTATTCGCAAATATTCTTACAACGATCCCCTACTCGCTCAACAGCCCTTGCAGCCCATAGCACATCGAGAATACCGGGAATAGAACGGGGATCTTCCATCATGTAGGTCATTAACTGGCGAATGATACCCTCGTACTCTTTATCCAGCTTGGCGTCTTCTTTATGTAACTCAATGGCAGATTCAGCATCCATGCGTGCCAATGAGTCCAACGTTGAGTGCAATAAACGAGTGGCATGACGGCCCATACTTTCGATACTCACCAGCAAAGGTTGCTGATTATTATTGCGTTTTTCCAAAGCGGCTTTGGCAATCCGCACACAGGCATCGCCTATACGTTCCAAGTCAGCGATGGTTTTAGAGATGGCGATAACCAAACGTAAATCGCTGGCAGCCGGTTGACGCTTGGCAATAATACGTGTGCATTCTTCATCAATGTCCACTTCCATGCCATTCACACGATGGTCGCCGTCAATTACTTGTTGTGCCAACTCAGCATCCAGCGCGCCCAGTGCATCCAGTGCCTGCTCTAACTGGCGTTCAACCAAACCGCCCATCGCCAACACTTTATTGCGAATATCTTCCAGTTCGGCACTGAACTGACCGGAAATATGCTTATTAAGATTTTTATTTTCCATAAAATCTGCCTTGGTTCAGTGTGAGCCGTTAACCATAACGACCGGTAATATAGTCTTCAGTTTTGCTTTGCCGTGGCGTGGTAAAAATGGTGTTGGTATCACCATATTCCACCAGTTCACCCATATACATAAAAGCAGTTTGGTCCGACACTCGCGCCGCCTGTTGCATGTTGTGGGTGACGATCACCACGGTAAAGCGGGTTTTCAGTTCGGTGATCAACTCTTCAATTGTCAGTGTCGAGATCGGGTCCAACGCGGATGTTGGTTCGTCCAGCAATAACACTTCTGGTTCAATGGCAATCGCACGGGCAATCACCAGACGTTGCTGCTGACCGCCTGATAAGCCAAAAGCGTTATCGTGTAAACGATCTTTGACCTCATCCCAAATCGCGGCACCACGCAGTGAGCGCTCACAGGCTTCATCCAGCTCGCGCCGATTATTAATGCCCTGCAGTCTCAAGCCATAGACCACGTTTTCATAAATCGATTTGGGAAACGGATTTGGGCGCTGAAATACCATGCCCACATTGCGCCGCAGTTTGGCAACATCCACTTTCTTATCATAAATATTGTGGCCATTAAGCAGAATTTCGCCATCGATACGGCAGTTATCTACTAGGTCGTTCATGCGGTTAATACAGCGCAACAAGGTGGATTTACCACAACCACTTGGACCGATAAAGGCGGTAACTTTCTTCTTGGGAATTTTCATCGACACATCAAACAGCGCCTGTTTGTCACCGTAGTGCAGATTAAGGTCACGGATCTCCAGCGCCGTCTGTTCCGGCGGCAGATTTTTTAGATCAACCTTGGCTACAGCGGTCATTAATGAGGCATCAATCGAAATCATAGGTTGTTTCTGTCCTGTCTCTTGCACTGGCGGTTATCAGTTTTCCAGCGAACGATATTTTTCACGCAGATGGTTACGCACGCTAATAGCCGTCAGGTTGAGCGCCACTATCACGGTTACCAACAGGAACGAAGTGGCGTACACCAATGGCCGCGCGGCCTCTACATTGGGGCTCTGAAAGCCCACATCATAAATATGAAACCCGAGATGCATAAACTTACGTTCCAAATGCACAAAGGGGAAATTCATGTCTACCGGCAGGTTGGGCGCCAATTTCACCACTCCCACCAACATCAGCGGCGCGACTTCGCCAGCAGCACGTGCTACGGCCAAAATCAAGCCGGTCATAATGGCTGGGCTTGCCATTGGGATCACTATCCGCCACAAGGTTTCCGCCTTGGTCGCGCCTAACGCCAGACTGCCCTGACGAATAGCACTCGGGATACGTGACAGCCCTTCCTCAGTAGAGACAATCACCACGGGTAACGTCAGAATAGCTAAAGTCAATGCTGACCAGATCACGCCCGGCGAACCAAATGTGGGGGATGGCAGCGCTTCTGGATAAAACAATTTGTCGATAGAGCCGCCCACCATATAGACAAAAAAGCCCAGCCCGAATACCCCGTACACAATCGAAGGAACGCCAGCAAGATTAATCACCGCAATCCGGATAATTTTGGTCAAAATCCCTTTGCGAGCGTATTCATGCAGATAAATTGCAGCAATCACGCCAAAAGGTGTCACGATAATGGCCATTAACAACACCATAAATACGGTACCGAAAATAGCCGGGAACACTCCACCTTCAGTGTTGGCTTCGCGGGGATCGTCACTGACAAAATGGCCGATGCGCACGCACCATGTGGTCAATTTCTGCCAGAAGCCCATGCCATTGACATAACTGACATCTAGTACCGTATCCAGCGGTAAAGTCACTTCCTGGCCGCGCATATCTTTAACAATTACGGCGTCGCGTCCGGCCTGTTCACGCAGAGAAAATAGCTGTTTTTCCAACACCTGATACTTTTGCTGCAACTGTTGACGCTGCTGCGCCAGTTCTGCCTGACGTTCTGCTGTCAATGCATTATCCAGTTCATATTTACGACCTTTAAGGCGTAACCGCTCCAGATCATAATTGACTGAGCCGATGTCCTGCTTCTGCAACTGCTCTGCTTGTTTATTCAGCCCAACCGCCCGCTGAATATACTGCTGCAACGTATCGGCAATGTCGCCCTGTGCCGGCAAGCGCTGCCCCGCTTCAACAATCGCTACGGGATAGCCATAAAAATTACCGTTTTGGCTGCGCTCGATCATTGCCACGCCAACTGGCGCGCTGCGGCTAACAATGTCGGTTTGCAGGATCCAGCGAAAATCTAGACTGACAAATTCGCGATTACCCGTTTTGACAAGGAAACGATTCACAAACTCACCGGGATTAGCGGCGAAGTGATGCCCCGCGGCGACTAAACGCTCAGTAGGCACCTGTTCGCGGTCGTGAATTTCCCCAATCAGCGTATAGGGTTTACCGTTCTCATCCTGCATCTGCCATTGATAAATAGTCGCTGGCCAGAAATAACTGAGTCCGCGCCAAGCGATTAACAACAGCAAGCCTAATACGGCAATCAGGCTAATGCTGACGGCGCCGCCAGTCATCCAAATCCAAGGTGCACCGGATTTAAACCATTTCCCCATCACACAGCCCCTTGCTTATATAAACGCGTCATCTGCTCAATACCCTTACAGCGAGCTGTATCGTTCACGCAGCCGTTGGCGCACCACTTCGGCAATCGTGTTGAAAAAGAAGGTGAAAACAAACAGTACAAAGGCGGCCAAAAACAGCACCCGATAATGCGAACTGCCGATAGCTGACTCGGGCATTTCTACCGCAATATTAGCTGCAAGTGTGCGCATGCCCTGGAAAATACTCCAATCCATAATTGCCGTATTGCCCGTTGCCATCAGCACAATCATGGTTTCGCCTACTGCACGCCCAAGCCCCATCATCACGGCAGAAAAAATACCGGGACTGGCAGTCAACAGCACCACACGGGTAAGCGTCTGCCAACGGGTAGCACCCAAGGCCAAACTGCCGTTAGAAAGATGGCGTGGCACCGAAAAAATGGCATCTTCGGCAATTGAAAAGATGGTGGGAATGACCGCAAATCCCATGGCGATACCGACAACCAAGGCATTGCGCTGGTCAAAACTCATTCCCAGTGTATTGGTAATGAACTGACGGGTGTCGCCGTGGAACAGCCACAATTCGATAGATGGGCTGATGGCAAATGACAGCCAACCGAAAAAACAAATCACCGGGATCAGCAATAACTCTTGATAGGTTTCTGGCAGTAGCAGTTTGATCCGCACCGGGAGTTTCGACCAGATAAATGCAGTGAGCAATATGGTCACCGGTAGCAAGATCAGCAATATCAGCAAACCCGGCAGATGGTCTTCTATCAAAGGCGCCAACCATAGGCCAGCGAGAAAACCGAGGATCACTGTAGGCAACGCTTCCATAATCTCGATGGTCGGTTTTACTAATGAGCGGACCTTTGCTGACATAAAATAGGCGGTGTAAATAGCCCCTGCTATCGCCAAAGGTACCGCAAAAATCATGGCATAAAATGCCGCTTTAATGGTGCCGAATGCCAGTGGCATCAAACTGAGTTTGGCTTCAAAATCATCCGAGCCAGAAGTCGATTGCCAGACATACTGCGGCTCTGGATAACCTTCATACCAAACCTTATTCCACAGCGCGCTCCAAGACACTTCTGGATGGGCGTTGCTCACACCTAACAGTTGCAACTTGTCATCCGCCAGGACTACCAGCGCGTTGGCTCGGGGGCTAAATCCCATAGCGACCGGCTTAGTTAAATCAAATTTCTTGGAGAATAACTCGCGTTCACTGGTGGTATATAACAGCTCTAAACGACCATCTTCGCTGACAGTGGCAAAACTCTTACGGTAATATTCACTGGCCAGCACCTCTATATTGCCCAGGCCTTTAAATTCACGAATGAACTGATACAAGCGGCCGTGCTCACCTGCCACCTGAAAATACTGTGCGACCACACCGGTGTTATAACTGACAAGTAAGGAACTGGCACCCGCCAACAGACTGATATTACTAACCTTGGCCTTGTTCCTTTCCAAGTCCAGCACTTGCATTAAGCTGACATCGTCAATATCACTAATGTCATAGATGAAGACTTTATTGCCAGACTGCAGCATCAACTGGCGTTGATCGGGTGTCAGCAACTGATGCTCCACTAACGCAGGGGTATTGGGTAGCAGCTTACTATGATGCTGCCATTCCGTTTCTTCCGTCAGCATATTTTGTTCACCATCAAGCCGCGTAAGAAACCACTGCTGCTGATTGCCACGATAGGCAAAGCTGACTTTGCTACTGCTGTAAGCGAATACTAATTGCTGTAACGGCGCACCGTCTTCCGCCACCGCAATCAAGGGCTCACCCATCGGATAACGCAGCCCAGGCGTAATCAGTCGTTTATTATCTGGATAACTGACACTGAAATTAACCCCGGCAAGCAACGCCTGACCATTATCTAGCCCCAAAGCAAATAACTGCTGATTAGGCACCGATGCCGCACTGCTCACCACTTTGGCACCAGCAGGGATTGGCAATTGCATAGTCTGTTTAGAGGTATTGGCAATCCGATAAAAATCCACGGAGCCTTGCTCGCTGGCCCGATAGATAATTTCATTCTGTTCATCGGTACCGACCATCAGTGTTTTACTGTCTGCCACGACCGGGATACTGCTCAAAGGTGTTACTTTTGCAGCATCAAATACTGGTTTAATGACATATAATAGATAGAAAAATATCAGCAACAACGCCACGAATACCATGATGCCACCTACAGTGACACCTATCTTGGCCAACAGATCTTTCAACGCCCGGCGATTGCCGCGTTTTTCCATCAAAAAATCATGGGATGCTGAAGCAGGCTTAGAGACCTGACTTTCCATCGAAAACCTCTATTATTTAATCTATAAGGCGTGTCACTATTAGTGTCAGCCCGGTCGCAATCATCTGCAAATGCGACCAGCAAAACCGGTTTGCTTCCGCACAGGTGGCATTTTCCGGATTATATGACGCAAAAATGACAGTAATGTTACACCGTCTGTTTTTAACAGCATACAGGAGCCGTCCCAATATGCGCCGATATCTCATTACATTGCAGGTTCCTGACCGCAAAGGCTTGGTCGAACAGATTGCTAATGCCGTCAGTCATCACGGAGGTAACTGGCTCGATTCTGAACTGCGACACATCGATGGCATCTTTGCCGCGATTCTGTTGCTGGAAATCGACGAGCAGCATTGGGACGAATTGCAAGACTCTCTGGAATGCATTGATGGTCTGACCATGACATCATCCTTGGCGGCGCAATTCAACCCGCCACGGCGACGACTCACCTACAATCTGGTGGCTTATGATCGTCCAGGATTGGTGAAAGAGATTTCCAATAAGCTCAGTAGCCTCGGGATCAACATTGAACGCTTCAGCAGTAAATATGAAAGCGCCAGCCATACCGGAATTGCGCTGTTTCGTGCCACCATTAGTTTGGGACTGAGTGACCCGCATCAGGAAGAACTGTTGACTGAGGCGCTCTATGCCATCGGTGATGACGTGGTGATTGATAAAGTACGCAGCCGTTAACTGTGTGTTGCCAATCGAAAATTTCGGTCAGTGCAAGTCCAACTAACCTGATACACTGCTAAAAATCACTTAATAAGCTAAAACACGATGTTAGGAACGCTGGATAAAATGGCCGTGAGTCTGGATGACTCCGGCCTGGCGCAATATGCTTTGCGAGTAGGACAACAGCAACTGCCGCTAAACCCACGGCTAGGAAAGACTCTCACGTTACAGTTCACTGGCCGTATTCTCTGTTGCCATTGCGGCAAACCCACCAAAAAAAGTTATGCCCAGGGCCACTGTTTTGTGTGCATGCAGAAACTGGCCAGTTGCGACATGTGTATCATGAAACCGGAAACCTGCCATTTTTCCCAAGGAACCTGTCGCGAACCGCAATGGGGACTCGAACACTGCTTTGTGCCACATTTTGTATATCTGGCAAACACCTCTGGGATCAAAGTCGGGATTACCCGTCATACGCAGTTACCCACCCGTTGGCTGGATCAAGGAGCAACTCAAGGAATGCCGCTGTTTCGTGTCAATTCCCGCTACCTGTCAGGGCTGATTGAAATAACGTTGGCCCAATTAATTGCCGACAAAACCAACTGGCAAGCCATGCTAAAAGGCGATAACGATGCGCTGGATCTCGCGGCAGAAGCCGCATCGCTGTTACCACAAATCCACGACCGATTACATGAACTAGATAGTACCAAGCAGTTTATGATTGAGCCGCTGACAGCGGCAACCACGCACATTCATTACCCCGTGCTTCAGTATCCCACCAAAGTGAACTCTCTAAATTTTGATAAAACTGCCACCGTTACCGGCACTTTGCAGGGCATCAAGGGCCAATATCTGTTATTTGATACCGGTGTTATCAATATCCGTAAATTCACTGGCTATGAGGTTGCTGTCCACTGCTAACACGGCGCCTGTCAATTGGATCGCAAATCAAAGACACTGTGCGCTAATGGCTATCCTTGCTATTGATTAATGTTTCTGAATTGTTGCCAAGGCGTTTCAACTTAGACATTGGTCGGATATTAGCCAAAAGTGGTATCCATTAACATCAATGAGTTACATTTACAATTACACACCAGAGGTGATGCATGAATGCTATCTTTTTGATGTTAATGGGGTTGGGGGCGATGGCCGTAGGCTACTTCGTATATTCCAAGTTCATCTGCGAAAAAATCTTTAAGGTTGATCCTAACTTCGTCACGCCAGCCCATGCGATGCAGGATGGTGTGGATTATGTACCTACCAACAAGTACGTGTTGTGGGGGCATCATTTTACCTCTGTTGCCGGGGCTGCACCGATTATTGGTCCTGCCATTGCGGTGATCTGGGGGTGGGTACCCGCATTTTTATGGGTCACACTTGGTACCATTTTCTTCGCAGGGGTTCATGATGCCGGTGCTATCTGGGCCAGTAACCGCAATAAAGCCAAGTCCATTGGCGCAGTTACCGGAGATGTCATCGGTTCCCGCGCACGTTCTATTTTCATGGTGGTTATTTTCTTAGTATTGCTGATGGTGAATGCTGTATTTGCCGTAGTGATTGCCAAGCAGCTCATTAACTTCCCCAGTGCCACCATCCCGGTTTGGGGCGCCATTGCCGTAGCCTTGGTAGTAGGCCAGTTAATCTATCGCAAGCTTATCAATTTGCTGGTGGTATCGATTGTCGGTGTAATTGCTTTGTACGCCATGATCTATGTTGGACCAATGATGCCGATCTCCTTACCCGAAATGGTAGGACCGCTGACCGATAACGAAACCTGGATTATCCTGCTGTTTGTCTATGCAGCTATCGCATCATTGCTACCGGTATGGATGCTGTTGCAACCACGTGATTACATCAACGGTATTCAGCTGTTCATCGGTTTAGGTCTACTGTATGGCGCCGTGATTATCTCAGGTCCTGACATCGTCGCCCCCGCATTTAATACCAATGTGCCAGAAGGAACACCATCGATTGTGCCACTGCTATTTGTCACCATTGCCTGTGGTGCTATTTCCGGTTTCCATGGACTGGTCGCTAGTGGTACCACCTCCAAACAGCTGGATAAAGAGCCCGACCTGCGTTTCGTCGGCTACTTCGGCGCAATCGGTGAAGGTTCGCTGGCGCTAGCCGCCATCATTGCTTCCACTGCTGGATTTGCCACCCTCGCCGATTGGCAGAATATCTACCACTCTTTCGGCCAAGGTGGAGTTGGCGCCTTTATTCGCGGTGGCGCCAATATCCTTGAATCTGGTCTAGGCCTAGATGAAACCATGGCACAAACGCTGTTAACCGTTATGGTAGTGCTGTTCGCGGGTACCACCATGGATACCGGTCTACGCTTGCAGCGTTACATCTTCCAGGAATGGGGGGCCATTTATAACATCAACTGGATGAACAAAGGTTCCATTGCGACGTTCTTGGCGGTCGGTTCCTGTCTGCTGTTGGCGTTTGGTGCTGGTGGCGATGGTGCTGGTGGTTTGCTGATTTGGCCATTGTTTGGTACGACTAACCAACTGCTTGGTGGTCTGACACTGTTGGTGATTACTGTGATGCTGGTGAAATTAGGTCGTCCAATGATTTATACGCTAGCACCTTTAGTGTTCCTGCTAGTGATGACCATTTCTGGTCTGGTTATCCAGCTCAAAGGCTTCTACGTCAAAGCCGATTGGTTCCTGTTTACCCTGGATCTGATTGTATTGATTGCCGCCATTATTATTACGCTTGAATGTGTTGCTACCCTCAGCAAAACTATTAAAGAGCGTAACGCTGCCACTACCGAAGGTGAATGATGAAACTGGAAAAGATCCGTCGACTGCTCCGTGACGTCAGCCTGATAGCTGAAGAAGCCTATAATGCGCCATTTCGCGCAGCAGTGGCTCGCGCACGTCGGGAGCAGGACGATCTTTTCATGCTACTGATTTTCTCCGAAATGATGGGTGTGCCAAATCCAGCCAGCTATTACACGCTGGAGCTGCAGCCCATCATGCTGGAGAAGTTTCACGACTGGCATCTGCGAATGGGTCTGCCTCATTCGCCACTTGACCAGTTCAAATGTTGTTAAACAGAACGGTGGTACCGTTAAATGGACGTTCTAACCAATAAACGAGTTATTTGGGTGGGTGGTAAAGGTGGCGTGGGCAAAACTACCGTGTCTTCGGCCTTGGCGTTGCTGGCAGCTAACCGTAATAAGAAAGTGCTGCTGGTTTCCACCGATCCGGCACACAGCCTCTCCGATGCGTTTGCCAAACAAATTGGCGATAATATCACCCGCATGGCACCTAATTTGGATGCCCTTGAAATCGATCCTGATCATGAAGTGCAGCAGCATCTAGCGCAAGTCACCAGCCAACTGAAACGTTTTACCCGGCCAGAGATGTATGGCGAAATTGAACGGCAGATGCGGCTTACCCGTCAATCACCGGGGGCCCAGGAAGCTGCGTTATTGGAACGTATTGCCCACACTATTGAGTTGGGGCAGCAACAATATGACTTGGTTATTTTTGATACTGCGCCAACGGGGCATACACTGCGCCTGCTGAGTCTGCCGGAAGCAATGGCAGCCTGGACACAAGGATTGTTGAAAGCCAATGAGCGCTCAGAAAAACTCGGCGCGGTACTGGATCATCTGACGCCGAAAGCTGGCCGCGATATTGATAATCCGTTTGACGATCCCGCTGAACATGCCACCGCAGGCATGGATCCGCGCAACAAAGCGATTGCCGAAACATTACTGGCGCGGCAACGTTTGTTACAAAGGACCAGGGAAATTCTGCAAGACAGCAAGCGCACCGCGTTATTGTTTGTGCTGACACCGGAAAAACTACCAATTCTTGAAACTAGCCGGGCGGTGGACAGTCTGCTGGCAGAAAAACTCCCATTAGCAGGCTTAGTGATCAACCGGATTTTACCTGAAACTGCTGATGGTCATTTTCTCGCACAAAGACGCGAGCAGGAGCACAAACATCTGCTAGAAATTGAACAACGTTTCAAGCAATTGCCGCTGTTCAGGTTGCTGCTGCAGCCTACCGATATTGAAGGGCTGAAAGGACTGGAAGCAATGGCACAAAGATTGGAATTATCCGGTCTCTAGCACCTATCTGACACCAAAATCGGCTATGGCCTAATGTTGATCTGTTAAGAGCGAACACGTGACACTCTTGCTGAAAAGATCAACATCCAATGACCTCATATCATCGGCTTAATATGGTCGTCGGCCCCCTTTCTCAGCAACTATACCGAGATTAGGCTTAGACAGGAGGTAGACCACCATATTTACTCAAGTACTCGGGATCAATTTAGGCAAGCCAAACTTATCGCACCGCAATATATAAAACCCTACGTCAAAGGCAACACGAACGACTTCATTGATGCAGTGAAGCTTTAACCCGAGTTCCATGAATAGAGAGAAGACGACGAAAACGGTATGGCCACTGGCGTAAAACCTGACAAAAAACAGCAGAAAAATGCGTTGGGCTTTGAGGATATTCCGGCGCGGAATTCATCGTGGGATGGGAGGCAAGCACCTACAGCAGAGACGCTGAATACATTAGCGGTACTAGCGCAGACCCACCTCGTTATTGAATTTTATTTTTGCAACAACGAGGCGGACCATACATTTTTAATCTAAGCAATTTTTAATAGCGCTGCTTTAGCTATGGAACTCGGATGCGGATTTGCTATTTTCAACCACTTTAGGATCCTGTGCCCCAGAGGCTTTTTCAGTTGCCCATATGCCCAAGCCAATAAAGCCCGCGCCACCCACAATATTTCCCAACGTTACTGGGATCAGATTGGCAGTGAAAATATGGCTGAAGCTTAACGCCTCAAGTGCTTGTTCAGTGTAACCATGACTCAACAGCAGCTCTGTCGGTAACAGATATTTAAACGCAATACCAACAGGTAGCATGAACATATTAGCAATACTATGTTCAAACCCGGTTGCCACAAACAAGGCGACAGGCATCACCATCAATAGTGCTTTGGTACCAATATCTTTGCTCATATAAGCAAACCATACCGCCAGACACACCATGATGTTACACATCATCCCCAGTACAAATGCCTGACCCCACGTGTGATGTACTTTGTGCAACGCTATTCCTATGACATTCAGGCCCCACATACCACCATCTGTCATATACAAGCCACCGCCACATACCAATCCCACCAAGATCAACGCACCAACTGCATTACCAACATACACTTCAATCCAGCAAGACAGCATCCGGGCACAACTGACGCGCCCTTGCGCGCAAGCCACGGCCGACAACACTGTACTGGTAAAAAGCTCCATACCGAATAGCACTACTAGGATCAATCCCAGACTGAAGACAACACCGCCCATCAGGTGGACTGTCCCCCAATGTGCGTCTGGACTACCAGTAGTCACGGTGACATAAAAAACGAAAGCCAGACCGATAAAAAATCCGGCATAGATCGCCTGAATGAAGCGATAAAGGGACGGCTTGTTAACTTTTCCTTCACCACTGGCGATGACGGTTTGCAAATGTTCAGAAAACAGTTTCATTTTTTACCACCTTGTTGGGCAGTAACCGAAGCCCTAGCCAGGCACATACTCAGCGAACAGGCCATAAATACTTCGGTCTGCCGAAACATTAATTAATTTTCGACCGCAAAGTTACCAAAAATTAGAAACTTTTGATTTAGAAACAAATATTGCAAAACTACATCATCGTCGAAGTATTTATCCCCCTTTTTACCAGCGGAAATCAATTAATACTGCGAAAGATGCTAGCCGCCTCTCAGTTCAGTTTAATATTGACTAACAGTTCAAAATTTGCCCCATAACTAGCATATCTGGCACCATCTTCCGCTATATCAATCAGGCTTTACCACTCACAAACGCTGACCAATAATTAACCATCAAGTGCGCCATACATCATACTTAAATCGCTAGCCGCTAACACCATTATTTAGCTACAACTGAAATAACTGTCGCCGTCATAACACAAATTCATGGCGGTTCCGTGATTCAGTGCATATTTTTTATGTTACAAGGGGAGTTGATACTGAATGAGCAATGCAATTGAGGCTATTCAACCCCATCAGTTGTTTGTCTGTGGAGTTGTTCAAAGATTAATGTAAACAGCTGGTTATTAACTGATTAGAGCAATTACTCATACATTTGCCATGTGAATCCTCTACATTTTTGCGTTTTAATAGTGAATATCACTGGCAGATACAGATCTTAATTGTTCAAAAATTGATAACTCAGTAGCAAATTTAGCATTAACTTAAGCCGAGAGTTCGTTTAGTGGTGTGACCACTGGCAATCTTATGTTAATATCTTTTTGGACAATTGGTCTTACCAATTTATGGTTAAGGGCATTTACAGATATTCTTCAATCGGTAAAAGACTGGTTGATTTTGTACCTGCAAGCTTGGCACTCCGACCAGAGAACCAGGCAGCGAGACTGAACAGGGGTTAACGTCCCGAGGAAACAGACAGGACAGCAATCCCGCCCACTTTATCAAACAAAAGGTGAAGTACGATGACCGATACAACTGATCTGTTCCAAAAAGCCTGGGAAGGGTTTGTACCTGGTGACTGGAAATCTGAAGTTAACCTGCGTGATTTTATCCAAAACAACTACACTCCTTATGAAGGCGATGAATCCTTCTTAGCAGGTCCAACTGCGGCCACCAACACTTTGTGGGAAAAAGTGATGGAAGGCATCAAGCTGGAAAACCGCACTCACGCCCCCGTCGATTTTGACACCGATAAAGTCTCCACTATTGATTCGCATGATGCCGGTTATATTGACCGCGAACTGGAAACAGTTGTGGGGTTGCAAACCGATGCCCCACTGAAACGTGCACTGTTGCCAAACGGTGGTATCCGTATGGTAGAAAGTTCATGCCAAGCTTACGGTCGTGAATTAGATGCTCAGTTGCAATATATTTATAGTGAGCTGCGCAAGACCCATAACCAGGGTGTGTTTGACGTTTATACCCCAGAAATTCTCGCTTGCCGCAAGTCAGGCGTACTGACCGGTTTGCCTGACGCTTATGGCCGTGGTCGTATTATCGGTGACTATCGCCGTGTTGCGCTTTATGGTATCGACTACCTGATGAAGGACAAATTTGCCCAATTCACCTCGCTGCAAGCACAGATGGAAGCAGGTGAAAACCTGAGTGACGTTATCCAGTTACGTGAAGAAATCGCTGAACAACATCGTGCCTTGGCACAGATGAAGAACATGGCGGCTAAGTACGGTATTGATATTTCTGGCCCCGCGACTAACGCCAAAGAAGCGATTCAGTGGACATATTTCGGTTATCTGGCAGCAGTGAAGAGCCAGAACGGTGCCGCCATGTCACTGGGCCGTACCTCTACCTTCATTGATATCTACATTGAACGTGATCTGAAGAAAGGCCTGCTGACTGAAGAACAGGCTCAGGAAATGATTGACCATTTCGTGATGAAACTGCGTATGGTGCGTTTCCTGCGTACTCCTGAATATGATGAACTGTTCTCTGGCGATCCTATCTGGGCAACAGAATCCATTGGTGGTATGGGCTTAGATGGCCGAACACTGGTGAGCAAAACCAGCTTCCGTTTCCTGCATACCCTGTACAACATGGGCCCCAGCCCTGAACCGAACATTACGGTGCTGTGGTCTGAAAATCTCCCAGAAGCATTCAAGAAGTACTGTGCCAAAGTCTCTATTGATACCAGCTCTATCCAGTACGAAAACGATGATCTGATGCGCCCCGATTTTGAATCTGACGATTACGGCATTGCTTGCTGTGTTAGTCCGATGGTTATTGGTAAGCAAATGCAGTTCTTCGGTGCTCGTGCCAACTTGGCAAAAACCCTGCTGTACTCCATCAACGGTGGTGTTGATGAAAAACTGAAAAAGCAGATTGGTCCAAAAAGTGCCCCAATCACAGCCGATGTGCTGGAATTTGACGAAGTCATGGGCCGTCTGGACAACATGATGGAATGGTTGGCAACTCAGTATGTCACAGCACTGAATACCATCCACTACATGCACGATAAGTACAGCTATGAAGCGGCGCTGATGGCACTGCATGACCGCGACGTACGTCGTACTATGGCTTGCGGTATTGCGGGTCTGTCTATTGCTGCCGACTCATTGTCTGCCATCAAGTATGCCAAGGTAAAACCAGTACGTGATGAAAACGGCATTGCCGTTGACTTTGAAATCGAAGGTGACTATCCGAAATTCGGTAACAACGATGCCCGTGTAGATGACATCGCCTGCGATCTGGTACATCGTTTCATGGATAAAATCCGCCACAAACAGATGTATCGTAACGCTATCCCAACCCAGTCAATTCTGACGATTACCTCTAACGTGGTTTATGGTAAGAAAACCGGTAACACACCTGATGGTCGTCGTGCCGGAGCGCCATTTGCGCCAGGGGCCAACCCAATGCATGGTCGCGATGAAAAAGGTGCTGTCGCCTCGCTGACTTCTGTTGCTAAACTGCCTTTTGCCCATGCGCAAGACGGTATCTCTTACACCTTCTCTATCGTACCCAATGCGTTAGGTAAAGAAGATAGTGCTCGCCGTGCAAACCTAGCGGCGCTGATGGACGGCTACTTTGCCCATAGACCTGGTCACGAAGGTGGTCAACACCTGAACGTCAACGTGATGAACCGCG
This sequence comes from Shewanella fodinae, assembly GCF_014651955.1. GTDB lineage: Bacteria > Pseudomonadota > Gammaproteobacteria > Enterobacterales > Shewanellaceae > Shewanella > Shewanella fodinae. The sequence continues at coordinate 338,004 of NZ_BMXW01000001.1, forward strand.
AAATGCTGGAAGATGCCATGGTGCACCCTGAGAAATATCCTCAGCTCACCATCCGTGTGTCTGGCTATGCGGTACGGTTTAATTCACTGACGCCTGAACAGCAGCAAGATGTAATTACCCGTACTTTCACCAAATCCGTCTGATAAGATTGGCTGCAATGGTAACATTGCAGCCTTTTCAGGAGTATTGATGACAGTTACAGGAAGAATCCATTCAATAGAGTCTTTCGGCACAGTTGATGGCCCCGGCATACGCTTTATCGCGTTTATGCAAGGTTGTCTGATGCGCTGTAAATACTGTCATAATCGTGATACTTGGGATTTGGACGACGGCAAAGATGTAACGGTCGACGAATTGATGGAACAGATCCTCAGTTATCGACCGTTTTATGAAGCCAGTAATGGTGGTGTGACGGCCAGCGGTGGTGAAGCCGTGCTACAGGCTGAATTTGTGGCAGCCTGGTTTAAAGCCTGCAAACAACATGGGATCCACACCTGTCTCGATACCAATGGTTTTGTACGTAAGTACACACCTGTGATTGATGAATTACTGGATAACACGGATCTGGTGATGCTCGATATAAAACAGATGGATGATGCCAAACACATCGATCTGACCAAAGTGAGTAATCAACGGACGCTGCAGTTTGCGCAATACCTTGCCAAACGGGGACAAAAAACCTGGATCCGTTATGTAGTGGTTGGTGGTTACACCGAAGATGAAGCGTCAGCGGAGATGCTGGCTGAGTTCATCCAGCCCATGAGTAATGTGGAAAAAGTGGAGTTGCTGCCCTACCACGAGCTGGGAAAACATAAGTGGCAGGCAATGGGAGAAACCTACGAGTTAGAAGGAGTATCCCCACCCAGCCACGATACGATGGAAAAAATTAAAGCGGTATTCACAAAACGCGGGATCAATGCCAGTTACTAAGGCTAGATTTCGTCCCAGAAACTGGCTTCAAGACGTTCAAATGCCAGTTTCAGAATAACCGCCATGTCCATGTAACAGGCCTTTGCGCCAAGTGGACGCGAACCTGCGCCCTGCTCTACCAGCCTGGCGTTGAGTTGATTGCCCCACTCCAGCAGTGATAAGGGTAACGGATGACGGGCTCGCCATCCCAACCAGAACATTCCTTGGAGCGGCATGCTAATAAAAAACAGGATGGTGGCAAGTGCCTGCGGCAGATAAGCCCATCCGTATAAATACAGCTGGCTACCACCAGCAAGCAGGGCTAAGCCCGGCATAAGGGTAGTCGCTAAGCGGGTTGCGCGGATCACGCGAAACTCGGGAAAGTGATATCCCAGTTGGCGCACCATGGGCCAGGTCTTCATATAGTGCTGACCGTCGCTCAGGGTCTTTAGGATGCCGGAATTCAAGGAACGCCCCTGCAATGAAGTGAATGCTTTTACCTTAGCACATTTCCAAAAACTGACCCAATATAGAACTGGGTAAGGAAATGCTAAATGAACACAGGTTCGGAAGCTGGCTTTCCCGGATCAGTTATTAAAACGGCATAAGGTTTATTAAGATGTCAAATAAACTGGTATTGGTTTTAAACTGTGGCAGCTCGTCGCTGAAATTTGCGGTCATCGACGCCATCACTGGCGATGCAGAAATTTCTGGGCTGGCAGAGTGTTTTGGTCTAAAAGACTCGCGCATCAAGTGGAAATACAATGGCGAAAAACATGAAATGTCACTTGGTGCTTATACGGCTCATCGCGAAGCAGTTGAATTTATTGTTGAAAATATATTAGGGCCATTACCGGAATTATTATCCAAAATTCTGGCCGTCGGGCATCGCATTGTGCACGGCGGGGAAAAGTTCACCCATTCGATGATTGTTGATGATACGGTCATTGATGGTATTGAAGAGTGTGCATCACTGGCACCACTGCACAACCCGGCGCATCTTATTGGTATCCGCGCAGCTATCGCATCTTTTCCTGACTTACCCCAGGTGACTGTGTTTGACACCGCCTTTCACCAATCTATGCCGGAAAGAGCTTATATCTACGCCCTACCCTATAAACTTTACCGCGAGCACAGTATCCGTCGCTATGGCATGCACGGTACCAGCCATCTGTTTGTCAGCCGCCAAGCCGCGCAAATGCTCGAAAAACCTGTCGAAGAGCTGTGTCTGATTTCAGCTCATTTAGGCAACGGCGCGTCAGTTACTGCTATCAAAGGTGGCAAAAGTGTGGACACCTCTATGGGACTGACACCACTGGAAGGCCTGGTGATGGGCACGCGTTGCGGCGATATGGACCCGTCCATTGTCTACCACCTAGTGCATCAGTTGGGATACACAGTAGATGAAGTCAACTCCATGCTCAATAAACAGAGTGGACTGCTGGGGATCTCGGAGTTAACCAGCGATTGTCGCGGGATCGAAGAGGGTTATGCTGAAGGCCATAAAGGTGCCACATTAGCACTAGAGATCTTCTGCTATCGTCTCGCCAAATATATTGCATCATACACAGTACCGCTCGGAAAACTGGATGCAGTAGTGTTTACTGGTGGCATTGGTGAAAATTCTGATTTGGTACGCCGTAAGGTGCTAGAAAACTTGGCTATATTTAAATTCCAGGTTGACGATGAGCGTAACAAAGCGGCCCGCTTTGGTAACAGCGGCATTATTACCGCTGATACCAGCCCTGTTGCCATGGTGATCCCGACAAATGAAGAATGGGTTATTGCGGCAGATGCATTAAAACTCATTGAGTAATCAACAGTTATACCGCGTCAACTGCTCACCTTTGCGGGGCGCGGTGTCTGGACAAACAACAAAACCTTGCGGGCAAGTAGTTATCGCAGCAACGGTTTTCAGAAGAGGTTTTTATGTCCCGTAACATTATGTTGATCCCCATAGGTACAGGCGTCGGCCTTACCTCAATTAGTCTGGGGATGGTACGTGCGCTTGAACGTCATGGCGTCAAAGTTCGCTTTTTCAAACCCATTGCGCAACTGCGCCCCGACGATAAAGGGCCGGAGCGTTCCACCACTATTCTCAGCAAATCACCTACAGTTAATCCGCTCGAGCCATTTGACATGGCGCATGCAGAATCACTGATCCGTGCCGATCAGACAGATGTGCTGATGGAACAGATAATCGCCAGAGTATCAGAGTCGGTTGGTGCCACTGAGACCTTGATTGTAGAAGGTCTGGTGCATACCCGTAGCCATCACTTTGCCGATGACATCAATTATGCCGTTGCCAAAGCATTAGATGCCGATATCATTTTTGTCGCAACACCAGGCAATGATACCCCTATCGGACTGATGAACCGCTTAGAAATCGCCTATCACTCCTGGGGCGGTGCCCAGAATCGTCGCCTGATCGGTGCTATCGTCAACAAGATAGGCGCTCCGGTAGATGAAGAAGGACGGATGCGTCCAGATCTGTCTGAAATGTTTGACCATGATCCTAGTCAGCATATTGATACTGCTGGCATGTTCCAACTCCCCGGCAAGAGCCCGCTCCGTATTTTAGGCAGCGTGCCCTATAACCTTGCCTTGGTGTCACCACGAGCATCCGACTTAGCCAAACATCTGAGTGCCAGAATTCTCAACGCTGGCGAGATGCACACTCGTCGCCTGCGAAAAGTCACGTTTTGTGCTCGTTCCTTACCGAATATGGTCACACACATCAAAACGGATTCGCTGCTAGTCACCTCGGGTGACCGTTCAGATGTGATAGTGTCTGCTTGTCTCGCCGCCATGAATGGCGTAAAAATCGGCGCCTTATTGCTCAGTGGCGGTTACGAGCCGGAACCAGCCATTATGGAACTGTGTGAACAAGCCTTCGAAACCGGCCTTCCAGTATTCCTGATTGACAGCAATACCTGGCAGACATCGCTCAACATCCAGCGCTTTGACCATGAAGTTCCTGTCGATGACGCCGTTCGTATTGATCTGGTTCAGGAATATGTCGCAAGTCATATCGATCAGAACTGGATTGAAAGTGTTACCGAAAACTCGCCTCGCGAGCACAGACTGTCTCCACCCGCATTCCGTTACAAACTGACAGAACTGGCAAGAGCCGCCCATAAAACCGTGGTGCTGCCAGAAGGTGATGAACCACGCACAATTAAAGCCGCTGCTATTTGCGCCGAGCGCGGTATCGCCCACTGCGTATTACTGGGTAAACGCGATGAAATCATGCGTATTGCCAACCTGCAAGGCGTAACGCTCGGTGACGGCATAGATATTGTGGATCCTGATGAAGTTCGCGAACGTTATGTTCAGCCGATGGTGGAATTGCGCCGCGGCAAAGGTATGACCGAAGTTGTTGCCCGCGAACAGTTAGAAGACAACATGGTGCTCGGCACCATGATGCTGGCACAGGACGAAGTGGACGGCATCGTGTCTGGCGCAGTGCATACCACCGCCAACACCATCCGCCCACCGCTACAGCTGATTAAAACGGCGCCAGGATCCAATCTGGTTTCTTCAATCTTCTTCATGTTGATGCCGGATCAGGTGCTGGTTTACGGTGATTGCGCTATCAACCCAGATCCAGATGCGGAGCAGTTAGCGGACATCGCTATCCAGTCTGCCGAATCCGCGAAGGCTTTTGGGATTGAGCCAAGAGTCGCGATGATCAGTTACTCTACCGGTAACTCAGGCAGCGGCTCTGATGTCGATAAAGTACGTGAAGCTACGCGGATCGCGAAAGAGAAACGTCCTGATCTGGTGATTGATGGCCCGTTGCAGTATGACGCTGCGGTAATGCCAAACGTAGCCCGCTCCAAAGCGCCTGATAGCCCAGTTGCTGGTAAAGCAACAGTGTTTGTCTTCCCTGACCTAAACACAGGTAATACCACCTATAAAGCGGTACAGCGCAGCGCTGATCTGATCAGTATCGGCCCAATGCTACAAGGAATGCGTAAACCGGTTAACGATTTGTCCCGTGGCGCATTGGTAGACGATATTGTGTATACCATCGCGTTAACAGCCATCCAGGCGACCCAGAACTAAATGAGCATAAGTAAAGGCGCCCTTGTGGCGCCTTTTTTATTTGAGTCAGTCCGCAGTGTGACATTGCAACTGTTTTTCCGTGCGCGACAAAAATTGACCATCAGTAATTTAAACGTTATTTCAAAAAGTTAGACAAGACGCTGTGAGTATTCAACAAAGTTGTCCACAGATTTTGTGGATAACCATCAGGTTTATTCAGCCGCAATTCAGTATTGGTCATCGACTTTCTACAGCGACTTGCGGTCCGCCACAAAAAACCGGATACTGACCACACCCGTCTACATCGGTAAAGCCATGAGATACGTAATATTTCTCCTTATGATATGCCTGTTTGGCTGTAGCGATGCGACCAAAGATGGCGAGGCATCACCGGAACAAGTTGCACTCGGCTTTTTTCAGGCGATCTATGTGGATCGTGATGTCCAAGAAGCTATGCAATATGTTGATGCGCCCATTAAAGAGGTGCTGCGCAGCTATTACATTGCGCCATCGGTACAGCGTTATATGCTCAACTTGTCCATGACTGACGTAACACTGTCAATTGAAGACATCGATATCGATTTTTTCCGTAAGTTCTCCGACGAAGTTACCGTAGTCGTAAAACTGGTAGGGAAAAAGGCAGGAGAAAAATGGATAGATGACCGTTCGCTTAAACTAAAAAAAAGAGGTAACAGCTGGATAATTGTTGAGATTGTGCCAGAAACAGGCAAAACCAACGTCGGAGCCTTCTAGTCTAGGGTTATCCTTCCTCACAGAGCGTGCTACACTCGAGCAAGTTTTGGAATTCCCTGGTCAATCATGAAGCAGTTACTGGATTTTCTCCCGCTCATCATTTTTTTCGCTGTCTATAAGCTATATGACATCTACGTCGCCAGTGGGGTATTGGTGGCGGCAACCGCACTGCAATTAGTCATCACCTACGCGATATACCGCAAGTTAGAAAAGCTGCATATCATCACATTTGTGGTGGTCGCTATTTTTGGTTCGCTGACACTGTTTCTGCATAACGATGTTTTCATAAAATGGAAAGTGACTATCGTCTACGCGCTGATGGCTCTGGCATTAGTTGTCAGCCTGTGGCTTAAACGCCCAGTACTGAGATCCATGTTAGGCAATGAGCTAAAAGTTGCCGACCATATCTGGGCTAGAGTTACGTGGTATTGGGCAGCATTTTTTATGTTGTGTAGCCTCGCCAATATTTATGTCGCTTTTCACTTAAGCCAGGCCACCTGGGTGAACTTTAAGGTGTTTGGCCTTACAGCAGTCACGCTGCTAAACACTGTCGCGACAGTGTTATATCTGTTTAAACATATACCGGAAGAGCAACGGAAGGAACTCAAATAATGTGGTACATGATCTCAGCACAAGACGTTGAAAATAGCTTAGAAAACCGTTTATCAGTAAGACCTGCACACTTGGCACGCCTGCAGTTGCTTGCCGATGATGGTCGATTGATGGTTGCGGGGCCGCACCCGGCAGTAGACAGTGACAATCCTGGCGCTGCTGGTTTCACGGGGTCACTAGTAGTGGCTGAATTTGAATCGTTGGAAGCAGCCAAGGCTTGGGCCGATGCCGATCCGTATGTCGCCGCTGGCGTGTATGCCAATGTGGTCGTCAAACCCTTCAAACCGGTTTTACCATAAATGAAGATTGTTTCATTCAATATCAATGGCCTGCGTGCGCGCCTGCATCAACTGCAAGCTTTAATTGACAGCCATCAGCCCGACATTATTGGCCTGCAGGAAACCAAGGTTCACGACGAAGCCTTCCCGCATGATGAAGTCACGGCCATGGGCTATCAAGTACATTACCACGGCGGTAAAGCTCACTACGGCGTAGCGCTGCTGTCAAAAATTGCACCATTGCAGATCCAGAAAGGGTTCCCCACCGATTCAGAAGATGCCCAGCGCCGCCTAATAGCGGGCGAATTTATGCAGCCTAATGGCCGGATACTCACCGTTATCAACGGCTATTTCCCTCAGGGCGAAAACATTGATCATGAAGTGAAATACCCTGCCAAACGTAAGTTTTATGCAGATTTGATGCATTGGCTTAACACCAGCTTTAGCCCGCAGCAAGATATTGCCATCATTGGTGACATGAACATTTCGCCAATCGATCTGGATATTGGGATAGGCGCTGCAAATGCCCGCCGCTGGTTACAAACTGGCAAATGCAGTTTCCAACCCGAAGAACGTCAATGGTTCTCAACGCTGCTGGACTGGGGGCTAGTCGATACGTTCAGGCAATTACACCCAGAGCGAGAACAACGTTATTCATGGTTTGATTATCGAAGTAAAGGCTTTGACGAGAATCGCGGATTGCGTATAGACACCATTTTGGCAACGCCACCATTAGCGGAACGTTTGAAAGAAGCGGACGTTGACTATGAATTGCGAGCCATGGAAAAACCGTCAGATCATGCGCCAATATGGAGCACGTTTGACTGCAGAGCGTAGCTTTCTGGCTAAGACCCTACATGACAAAACGCCCAGCTAAAGCCGGGCGTTTCCTTGTGACTCGCTTAATTTAGCTGCCGCAACTCTGGATCACCTGCGGATTAGTAACCACAATTGCGGGTGCTCCAGCCGCCGCTGACGCTGCAAACGTTGCGACTTGTGACTGCATCTCTGCGGTTGCTGCCGCCGCCATACCATCAGTCACTCCACTAATCTCAGATGGGCTGACAATAGAGCTGTGGTGCCCCTTGGTAAAACGTACCGCCCCATTGCTACCACTGCTATCGACACAACTCAACCCAAGGTTAGCAATTAAAGGCTCGGTTCCCGACAATGGAAATCCACTCACACTATTTGGCAATACCTGATCAGGTTTATTACCAGCACCATCACCGACCACCTCTATCAAATGCACTGGCAAGCCAGAAGCCTGCAACATTGCCGCCTGACTGATGGGGTCGCTGCTGTCTATGGCTGTCTGCACCGCGAAAGCAAAGGTTGGAATAAAGCTTTGATACACGGTTTGCACCAATGCGGCATACTCAGCAGAATCCTCAGCGTAACCGGCAGTATTAGCCGCAGTGACTAACGCCTTAAACGTATTAGATGCTGTGATATTGGCAAACAACACCGGCGAGAAGGTGGCGGAGCCAGCAAAACTGCCAGCAAGTCCACCACTTGGTGCTACCAGCGATACGCCTTTTATCCCGTAATAATTTGGCAAGGCACTGCCACTGCTGGGATCCACCAATCCACTGCTGGCATAAGTCGCAAAATCAGTACCGACAATAGCACCGAGGCTTAACCCTTGCGCGGTGATCTTATTCACATCAAACAGCGGTGTGGCGCCACCCGCGGCTTGAGAAGCACTCAGTCCGCCAATGGCTAGCCGCAACGCCAAATGATCCACTGTCGCCTGTCGGAAGTTATCACGTACAGATAAGGTACTAGCGATGTTAACAAATACCAACGCATTGCCATTATCAAAAGCGTGAGGCTTGCCGATCACAGCACCAAATGACGGGTCGGAGGCAGAGACCTCATAAACACCATCATTATTTGCATCATATGATCGAGCACCATGTAGTGGCATATCCATCGCTACCAGCGCTACACCTGCAGCGGCATAACTGCCGGCATAAGCCAGCGCCATTTCCTTGCCACCACCGAGGCCGTGCATAGCAAGTGTAGTTGGCCATCCGCTGGCAGGCGCGCTGAAGGTTTTGCCCTGACTGGCATAAAATAACGCGAGTTTTGTGGCGTTAGGCACGCTGATAAGTAATGGAACCGTCTCATAGCCCTTAATAGCTGGAATAGGATTGAAACGTGTCAGATGCCGATTCACATCAGCATTACTACCATCGTCCAAGGTCCAAGTTTTTCCCGCAAGCAAAGAGGGATTAGCCAGAGTTGCACTGGGATCTATGCCATAATTTGTCGCCTGAGTTGCGAAATGGCTTTGGCTCATAGTGCCATTCTGCAACGCTTGTAAGACTGCCACCGGGCTGTCACCTAATGCTTGCCAGTGGCCATCAATGCCATCGCAACTGGCAGATGAACAGTCACCGTATATGGGCAATTTTATCGCTGCCGTATAAATATCGGCCATATCCGCGAGTACGTACGCAGTGCCATCGGCGGCTGTCAGTCCTGCTGCCGTCGCGGCTGTATAGCCAGCGGGCATAGGCGCTTGTACCCAAGTTGGCGCATAGGGTGAACCAGTTTGCAACATCAGCAGTTTGACGGTTTCATAAACATCACTGACTGACTGCGTAGTAAACAAGCCAGCGTATATAATAGTGTCGCTGTCAACACTGTGGCTGCTGCTCAACCCTTTTTCGTAACTGTTGACCAGTGTCTGTAACATCAGCTGATCGGGCGTTTCCAGTGGATGGGTTGCAATATCCATTTTCAGCAAAGCATAGGTTGTGGAAGGCGCGACGCTGCGGCCTTCTGTGTCCTTGATTAAGGTAGTTGCAGCATAAAGGTAAGAGTGGGCAGGTTTAAGCGGCTTCAACGGTACCACGACAATATTGTTACCTGAAACCTGCGTAACAAAATCCTCTCCCCAGGTCAATTCATCGCCCACAGCACAAGCGCTGACCGCTGGTGCCGACTGACAACTGCTGTCGGTTGACAGTGGGCCACCACTGGTTGCCTCGAATAACCGCACCGCCCCAGGCTGGGCAACGGAAGATGCTAATAAACCTACTGGATTGCCACTACCGTCCTTTGCTGGTGCAAACCCTATCGTGATAGGTTGCGTAGTCGACCAACCGTCCAATGCGCCCAACGCCAGTTGCGGGTCGGTATAATCGCCCGAACTTTCACCCGGCATGTTCAGCGTACCGTCGAGCGTACCACTGAGCAGCAGATCATTCGGTATCGGTACCGCTGAATTCGCGGGATCAAATACCAGATGCGTTTCTGGCACCAATGGTTCTGTGTTATCTTTCAGCTCGTCATAGCTGTCACCGCCGCAGGCTGTGAGTCCGAATGCTGCCATCACCGCAGCAACTACTATCCGTCTGTTCATGTTTGTAACCCCAAGTCTTGTTGTAGTAGTTTTGTTTCCCTGACAAATTGGTCACAATACCCCAAATACAGCGACCACAGAGATGAGACCTAAGTCTCAATCCTTAACAAGTTAATGCAAAATTATCAGTTTAGCTACCAAACAGAAACAAATGAAACCAAGGTTTTACACCATTAATCGGTCATTTGTTTTAAACAAACCAAACAATCCCCGCCAACACCAATCTGGTAGCGGGTTATTGGAAAAACGGGAAGTAGACGGATGTTGGACTATCAGGCCAAAAAAGATTTATTGCAGCATAAAATTATTTTGGTAACAGGCGCAGGCGATGGCATCGGCCGTACGGCGGCAACCACCTTCGCGGCATATGGTGCTACCGTCATTCTACTCGGACGGACACAACATAAGCTGGAGCTGGTGTATGATGACATTATGGCTCAAGGCAGCCCTGAACCGGTTATCATGCCGCTGGATCTTGCCACCGCAACGCCTGATGACTACCAACACCTAGCAGACCTGATTGCGGTTCAATTCGGCCAACTCGATGGTTTATTGCACAATGCCAGTCTGTTAGGAACACTAACTCCGCTGGAACAGCTTCCCATGACAACGTTAGAACAGCTGTTAAAGGTCAATGTGGTGGCCCAATTAGCACTGACCCAACCGCTACTGCCGCTGCTACGACGCGCTCCAGCGGCCTCCATTTTGTTTACCAGCAGTAGTGTCGGGCGCAAGGGGCGTGCTTATTGGGGCGCCTATGCTATCTCCAAATTTGCCACTGAAGGCATGATGCAGGTGCTGGCAGATGAATGTGATGGCAGCACGGTGCGCAGCAATAGCATCAATCCAGGTGCGACTCGCACGGCCATGCGCGCCAGCGCTTACCCGGCTGAAGATCCGCTGACACTTAAAACCGCTGAACAACTCATGCCGTTATATTTGTACCTTATGGGTGATGACAGTCGCCACGAAAATGGTCAGCAATTCAGCGCGCAGCCCAAGCCCTAAACACCCAATGATTTCACAAGAAACACAACAACAAGGCATCGATGATGAGTCAAGAATCAAGCTATCCCATCGGAACACCAGGTATTCCCTGGGGTGATAATGAAAAACAACAGTGGCGTCAATCCCAAGTTATCAAGCGTAGCTATCAGCAACAAGTGGTCGAGAAAATCAACGCACTTGGTGATCAATTTGAGCTACTACAATATGGTGCGCTCAGCTATGACCCCGCCCGTTATCCGTTGCTGGCACTGAAATCAAAGGATTGGGATGCAGCAAAACCCTGCGTATTGATCACCGGCGGTGTCCATGGCTACGAAACGTCGGGGGTTCAGGGGGCATTACTGTTTGCCCAAACGCAAGCTAAGCAGTACATCAACGACTTTAACTTACTTATCGCTCCTTGCGTCAGCCCCTGGGGCTATGAGGTGATCAACCGCTGGAATCCGCTGGCAATTGATCCTAACCGTTCCTTTTATGCTGATAGCCCTGCCGAGGAATCTGCCGCATTGATGGCATTGGTTGCTGCGCAGAACTGCGAATTTTTAGCGCATATCGATCTGCATGAAACCACTGACACCGATGAAAGCGAGTTTCGGCCAGCACTGTCTGCCAGAGATGGCAAAGATTATGAGCCCGGTGAAATTCCCGATGGTTTTTATGTGGTTGATGACAGCGCGCACCCTCAACCTGCATTTCAAAAAGCCATCATCGATGCAGTTGCGAAAGTGACACACATCGCCCCGGCGGATAAGGACGGCAATATCATTGGCTCAACAGTGGTGCAACCTGGGGTTATCGAATATGCCCTCAAAGCATTGGGCTTATGTGCCAGTGTCAGCGGTGCTCCCTACACCTGTACCACCGAAGTGTATCCAGACAGCCCTAAAGCCACGGCTGATATCTGCAATCAGGCACAAGTGGCTGCGGTTTGTGGCGCGCTCGATTTCCTGCGGTACAACCGTTAACCTTCTGCTTAATTCACGAAAAGGCCACTTGCACCGTGGCCTTTTGTGTTATTTTCAGACTATTGCTGGGTTGGTTTACCTTGGGTGGTTTTCTGTTTGCGCACCGCTCGGCGCACTTTAGCGCTACGCACTTTGGCCCGTGCCACACTGTGCTTATCCATACCCAGCATAGAGCGGGTTTCCGGTTCCAGTCCGGCAAGCTGCCGCAGATAATTCACCTGCTCCAACGGTAATTCCATCCAACCACCACGCGGCAAGGTTTTAGGCAATTCAATCATGCCGTAACGCACACGGATCAAACGACTGACCTGCACTTCTACCGCTTCCCACAAGCGCCGAACTTCGCGGTTACGGCCTTCATGTAATGCTACATGCCACCACTGGTTGATACCTTCACCACCGGCTGATTTGATTTGATCAAACTGTGCTGGGCCATCTTCCAGCATGACGCCAGTGCGTAGCTTTTGCACCACCAGATCGCTGACTTCACCAAAGGTGCGCACCGCATATTCACGCTCTACTTCGTTAGAGGGATGCATCAAGCGATTCGCCAGTTCACCATCAGAGGTAAACAGCAGCAACCCCGAGGTATTGATATCCAGACGCCCGACGGCAACCCAACGACTATCACGGGTACGTGGCAGTCGGTCAAACACGGTTGGACGCCCCTCGGGATCTTTGCGAGAGCAAATCTCGCCTTCAGGTTTGTGATAAGCCAGCACGCGACAGATCACTTCGTCGGCTGACTTGAGCGATACCTGGCGACCATCGATACGGACCTTGGCATCCGCTTCAATGCGGTCACCAAGACTAGCAATTTCGCCATCGACACTCACCCGGCCTGCAGCTATCCATGCCTCCATCTCACGACGGGAGCCATGGCCAGCACGGGCCAAGATTTTCTGCAATTTTTCACTCATTAATTGACTCTTCTATGGTTTCCGGCATGGTCTTCATTCCTGAAAACACTGCCGCTAATGATTCAGCATCGGTTAACGGCGGCAAATCCGCCAGCTTATCGAGGCCAAAATAGGCTAGGAACTCCGCAGTAGTGGCAAACAACGCAGGCCGTCCCGGCACCTCTTTGTGTCCCACTACGCGCACCCAGCCGCGATCCGTTAAATTCTTGATGATTTGGCTGCTGACAGCCACGCCCCGCACCGCTTCAATCTCGCCGCGGGTTACCGGTTGCTGATAAGCAATTACCGCGAGTGTTTCTAGCGTCGCCCGCGAATATTTAGGCGCTTGCTCCTGCCACAACGTCTGCAGTATCTCGCTTAGACTATCACGGGTTTGAAAGCGGTAGCCTCCTGCGACATTCACCAGTTGTACGCCGCGTTCTTGGTAATCCACAACCAGTTCATCCAGCACTGCCTTCAAGCGTGGCAATGACACAGTGAAATCCGCCAGCACCGTGTCTCGCAATGCTTTGACTGACACCGGTTTTGCCAACACAAACAGTGTGGCTTCAACCAATTGTTTCAGTTGCAAGTCATTGATTTGAGGCACTCAACTCTCCGTTCTGATTAAAATGCTTTCAGATAAATGGGTGCAAACGGTTCGCTTTGCACTAATTCCACCAGCAGCCCTTTGACCAATTCCATCAACGCCAGAAAACTCACTACTACCCCAGCACGTCCTTCGCTGATGGAAAACAGCTCGCTAAAAGAGGTGTATCGCTCACTGGAAAGCTGCGCCAAGATCTGACTCATGCGTTCCCGGGTTGATAACTGCTCTTTGCGTACCTGATGATCGCCATAGGCTTCCACCCGCTTTAGCACATCAGCAAAGGCTCTTGCCAATTCCAACAAGCTGACATCCGGTGGCACCAATGTCGGCCGAATTGCTGGCGAGGGCGCAGCCCCTGCCTGAAACACATCTCGCTGCAACCGTGGCAGTTGATCCAACTGCATGGCCGCATCCTTGATACTCTCATAAGCCTTCAACTGACGGATCAATTGCGCACGAGGATCTTCCTCTTCGTCCGTTTCCAGCTCCGGCTTTGGTAGCAATAACCGCGATTTAATCTCTGCCAGTGTTGCTGCCATCACCAGATAGTCGGCTGCCAGTTCCACTCTGGCGCCCTGCAGCATCTCAATATATTCCAAGTATTGTGCGGTTATCTGTGTTAGCGGCAGATCGACCACATCCAACTTCTGTTTACGGATCAGGTAAAGCAACAGATCCAGCGGCCCTTCGAAGGCTTCCAAAAACACCGCCAACGCTTCAGGGGGAATGAACAGATCGGACGGCAACTCCTGCAGCACTTCACCACGCACAATGGCAAGCGGTAAACTCTGCTGAACGCCTTCGGCCATCCGTTTCTCCTTGCTGCTACGCCATTTCCAGCAAACGCGCGATTATAACGACTAATATCGGTTAAAGAAACGCCGTTATGTCACCAGCGCCTTCACGGACAATTTCAATGCTGTCTTCTGACATATCAATCACTGTGGTGGGCTTTTCACCGAGATAACCACCAGCCACAATGGCATCAACTTGGTGTTCCAGTTCATCGCGGATCATTTCAGGATCCGATTCAGCCACATCATTTCCTGGAAGCACCAGTGTCGTAGACATCAATGGCTCGCCCAGCGCTTCCAACAACGCCGCCGCAATCACATTGTCTGGCACCCGAATGCCAATAGTGCGTTTTTTCTCATTCTGTAACCGCCGTGGCACCTCTTTAGTTGCCTTAAAAATAAACGTATAAGGGCCTGGGGTATTATTTTTCAGTAATCGAAATGCCTGATTATCCACTCGGGCATAGGTGGACAATTCAGACAGGTCACGACATACCAGAGTAAACTCGTGGTTGTCTCCTAACTGGCGGATGCGAGCAATGCGAGTCATTGCGTCTTTATTACCTATCGTGCAACCCAAGGCATAACCAGAGTCGGTGGGATAAACGATAACACCGCCATTTTTGAGGATATTCACCGCCTGATTGATCAAACGCGGTTGAGGATTGACCTCATGTACATAAAAAAACTGACTCATTACTCAACTGTCCATTGCTCTGTTTGCCAGACCCAATTCAACCCTTTGGGCCGACGTAAATTTTTACCGAGATCCAGCCAGCGTCCGGGGAAATGAAAATCGCTGCCCACCGAGGCCATCAAGCCATTGAGATTGGCTAACTGCGCTAATTGCACTAAGTCGTCAGGCGACTGTTGTCCCAACACCACTTCCATAGCTTCGCCACCGGCGTCTTTGAATTCTCGCACCAACTTCTTCAACCATTTGCCTTTCAGCTGATAACCACTGGGGTGTGCCAATACCGCGATACCACCCGCTGCGTGGATCGCCGCAATCGCTGTCTGCATATCGCCCCAGGTATTGGGTACATAGCCAGTCTTACCACGCGCCAGATAACGTTTAAATACCTTGCTAATATCGTCGACCACGCCAGTTTCAACCAAATAGCGAGCATAATGCCCACGGCTCAATGCTGCATCGCCAGCCAGCAGTTTGGCCCCTTGGTAAGCGCCTTCAATACCAGCTTTCTCCAGCCGTTGGCCAATTTCCTGCGCCCGCAATTCTCTTAGCTGACATTGTTGTGCCAAAAAAGCCAGCAGAGGTGGATGCTCACAGTCAAATGCCAAGCCAACGATATGGATATCATACGCGTGCCAACGAGTAGAGATCTCCACACCGGTCACCAGTTGCAGAGGCTGAGGCTGTTGCTGGTTAAACTGCTGAGCTGCGGCCAGCCCCGCAATGGTGTCGTGATCAGTAATCGCCAAGACATCAACGCCATTGTTGAGGGCTCTGGCGACCACTTCAGATGGTGCCAAAGCTCCGTCAGAGGCGCTGCTGTGACAGTGCAGATCAATACAGGTTTGTTCGGTAATCATCTGCTTATTGTACTTGAGTTTGCCCGGTAAAAGCGATTTATCTTATTAAGGCTCAAGATTATTTCGAAAAACTTGCGAATAATTCGTTGACTTTAGCAGCCGACTGCGGTTTTCTATAAGCCAATCACTGAACAGGAATCTTTCGTTATGTTTAACATCGCTTCTCTTAGCATCGTATGGTGGTGGCACTTCCCTTAAACGCGGGTGGTGTGAAGCGCTGTATCTAAACGAAAACAGTAAGATTCAACGAAGAAGCCCGCGAAATGCGGGCTTCTTGCGTTTCTGAAGCAAGAAGATCCGCAGCAGGTAAACGTTAGGCAACACAGGACCTATATATGAACAGACTTAAGCCAATCGCGACAGTCAATTACAACCATCACCCTTTGCCCTATCAAGACGACCCGCTACGACTGTATCAGCAACTGACCGACAACCGGCCGCACACCATGCTGCTGGAATCCGCCGAAATTGACAGTAAAGATCATCTTAAAAGCATCATTCTTACCCATGCAGCGCTGAGCGTCACCTGCATGGGGCAAACCGTCAGCTTTAACGCCCTTTCTGAAAATGGCGCCACGCTGTTACCCGCGATTGCCAGCTACTTCAAACCATTAGCGCAAGTGAGTGAAAGTAACCGATTATTAATCGTCAGCTTTACCAAGGTAACCGAAGCGTTGGACGAAGACGCTAGGCTTAAAGCCCTGTCACCGCTTGAAGGTCTGCGACTGTTGCAACAAGGCATAGCAATGGACGGCGGTAGTTGTTTTGAAGGCTTGTTCCTTGGCGGTGTACTAGGCTATGACCTGATTGCCACTGTTGAACCATTACAAGACGTCGCAAGTGGCAACAACCATTGCCCGGATTACCTGTTCTATTTGGCAGAAACGCTGATTATCGTTGATCACCAGCGCCAAAATGCTGAAGTGATCAGTCATGCGTTTACCGCAGACAGCCGAGTCAACAAACAGCTACAACAACGAGTTGCTGAGATCAGCGAACGCTGCCAACAGCAACAGGAAATTCCCCAGCTTAAAGGGGTGCATGCTGAGGTTGAGGCCAACATCAGCGATGCGCAATATGGTGCCCAAGTGGCGCAACTCAAAGAACATATTCGTGCTGGCGATATTTTCCAGGTAGTGCCATCTCGCTGCTTCAGTCTGCCCTGCCCCAATACGCTGGGCGCTTATCGGGCACTGCGGCTGACCAACCCCAGCCCCTACATGTTTTATCTACGTGCCGCCGATTTCACCCTGTTTGGCGCATCACCGGAAAGCGCCGTGAAATATGAAACCCATAGCAATCAAGTGGAAATGTATCCCATTGCTGGCACCCGCAAACGCGGCAAAGATATTGACGGTAATATTGATGCCGATCTGGATGGTCGAATCGAGCTGGAACTCAGGCTCGATAAAAAGGAGTTAGCCGAACACATCATGCTGGTTGATCTGGCGCGCAATGATATTGCTCGTATCAGCGAGAGTGGCAGCCGCAAAGTGGCCGATTTACTCAAAGTGGACCGTTATTCACATGTGATGCATCTGGTTAGCCGCGTCACTGGCCAATTACGCCAGGATCTGGACGCACTTCATGCCTATCAAGCCTGTATGAACATGGGGACGTTAGTAGGCGCACCCAAGGTACGCGCCGCGCAACTGGTTCGCGAAGTGGAACAAAAACGCCGTGGCAGCTATGGCGGAGCAGTGGGGTATATCAACGGTCTGGGTGATATGGATACCTGTATTGTTATCCGTTCAGCGTTTGTCAGTAATGACATCGCCTATATCCAGGCCGGCGCCGGTGTAGTGTATGACTCCGAGCCGTTGGCAGAAGCCGAAGAGACACGCCAGAAAGCGCAAGCCGTTATCAGCGCAATCAAAATGGGAGGCGCACTATGAAAATCTACCTGCTGGATAATTTTGATTCTTTTACCTACAACTTGGTAGATCAGTTCCGCAGCCTCGGCTTTGAAGTGGTCATCTACCGCAACGACATCAGCGCCGATTATCTGTCAGCACTTATGCTGGCAGAACCGGCGCCCACAGCATTGGTATTATCTCCTGGGCCAGGTGCCCCTGCCGAAGCTGGCTGTATGCTGTCGCTGATAGGCAAAGTCGCTGGCAAACTGCCGATTTTGGGCATCTGCCTTGGTCACCAAGCATTGGTCGAATACTACGGTGGCACCGTTGGCCGTGCGGGGCAGATAGTGCACGGTAAAGCCAGCCCAGTCAGCCACAATGGTCAAGGTATGTTTTCCGGCCTGCCATCGCCGTTGTCGGTTGCCCGTTACCACTCGTTAGTGGCAACCAAGGTGCCAGATTGTCTTGAGGTTATTGCCAGCTTTGAAGACATGCCAATGGCCATAGAGCATCGCGAACATGCATCGGTAGGTTTCCAATTCCATCCTGAATCTATTCTCAGCACCCAGGGCAGTACACTGTTGGTGCAAACCCTGCAGTATTTAACATCTGCCAGCAGGGAGACCACCAATGTCTGATATACAACCGTTAATGGAACAGCTTTACGCGGGTAAATCGCTGAGCCGTAGTCAGACTCAGGCATTGTTTACACCACTGATAGCGGGAGAACTCAGCGAAGCGGCTATATCGGCGCTATTGGTTGCGTTAAAGATTAAGGGGGAGACGGTCGATGAGATAAGCGGCGCTGCAGACGCACTGCTAGCCGCCGCTAAACCGTTTCCGGTTAGCGGCCACGGCGTTATCGACATTGTTGGCACAGGCGGTGATGGTTATAACACTATCAATATTTCCACCACTGCTTGCTTTGTTGCCGCAGCGGCGGGCGCCAAAGTCGCCAAACATGGTAACCGCGGCGTCTCCAGCAAATCTGGCGCGTCTGATCTATTGTCAGCGCTGGGAATAAAGCTCACTATGTCTCCGGCAACGGCCGCCCGCTGTCTAGAAGAACTGGGGATCTGCTTTCTATTTGCGCCCCATTATCATGGTGGTGTGCGTCATGCGGTACCGGTACGCCAAGCATTAAAAACCCGCACCCTGTTTAATGTACTGGGGCCGTTGATCAATCCTTCGCGCCCCGATTATATGTTGCTGGGAGTATACAGCCCGCAACTGGTCCGCCCGATTGCCGGAGTTCTACAGGCACTAGGGGTTAAACGGGCGATGGTGGTACACGGTGCGGGACTGGATGAAGTTGCGCTGCACGGCGAAACGCTTGTCGCTGAGCTCAAGCAGGGAGATATTGAAGAATACCGACTCATGCCCTCAGATTTTGGTGTGGCACCTGCCACCATCAAAGATCTGGAAGGTGGCTCACCTGCTGATAACGCCGCTATCACCCAAGCGGTGCTCAACGGTCAAGGCACTCTTGCCCAGCGCAATGCCGTTGCCGTGAATGCCGCCTGTGCCCTTTATCTTTGTGGTTTGGCGGATGATCTGCGCAGTGCCACCGCACTGGCGCTGCAAACACTCGATGCCGGCCGTGGTGCTGCGTTAGTCCAGCAACTGGCGGTGGGCAGTCAACTGGAGACGGCTAATGAGTAATGTGTTAACTCGGATTGTCGACAGCAAAAAAGACCATATTGCCAAACTGCAACAACGCTTTCCTGAAGCGAGCCTGCAGCCGCAGATTTCACACCGGAGTCTGTATCGGGCACTTAGCGGCCCCAAAGCCAGTTTTATTCTGGAATGCAAAAAGGCCAGCCCCTCAAAAGGCTTAATCCGTAACGATTTTGACCCGCAAGCCATCGCCACTGTGTATCGTCATTACGCCAGTGCTGTATCCGTGTTGACAGACGAGCAATTTTTCCAAGGGGATTTCGATTTTATCCCGCAGGTTCGCAGTCAGGTAGACCAGCCAATTCTGTGCAAAGATTTTTTTATTTCTCCCTATCAGGTGAAGCTCGCTGCGCATCAGGGGGCAGATGCCATTCTGCTAATGCTGTCGGTTTTAGATAACGTGCAGTACCGGCAATTGGCAGCAGAAGCGGCCAAATACAAATTGGATGTCCTCACTGAGGTCTCTAATGAAGAGGAATTGAATCGGGCGATCGCCCTGAATGCACCGCTGGTAGGGATCAATAACCGCAATCTGCGCGATTTAACCACGGACATCGCCACCACCGAAAGACTGGCACCGAAACTGCCGCCGGAAATGCTGGTCATCAGCGAATCCGGCATTTATACCCATGCCGATGTCAGACAGTTAGCACCGCTGGTGAATGGATTTCTGGTGGGCAGTTCACTGATGGCCGAGACAGATCTGGATCTGGCCTGCCGCAAATTGATTTTTGGTCATCACAAGATCTGTGGGCTCACCCGCAACAGCGATATTCACGCCGCTGCCGATGCGGGCGCTGTATACGGCGGACTGATTTTTGCACCGCAATCGTCTCGCAAAGTCAGTTTAGCGCAAGCACGTCAACTCGCCGAAAACAATCAGCAGCAAGCACAACGATTACAGTTAGTCGGTGTGTTTGTGGATGCCCCAGTTGCCGAAATCGCGGCTATTGCTGCCGAACTGCAGTTAAGCGCCGTGCAACTGCATGGCAACGAAGATGACACCACACTGGAAAAACTGCGGCAAGCACTTGATAACGCTGGGATGACGGCAACAGAGATCTGGAAAGCCATCGCCGTCAGTACTGAACAACAAACCGCCATTACCTCTTTGCCACAATTTGCTGACCGCATCCTTTATGACAGTAAAAGTGGTGCCAGCTTCGGCGGTACCGGCCAAGTTTTTGATTGGCAACAACCACTGCCCCGTAAGCACGAGGCAATGCTGGCGGGTGGCTTAAGGCCAGAGAATGCGGCCGCGGCTGCGATGCAAGGCTTTTACGGACTGGATTTTAACTCTGGGGTTGAAGTCGCACCGGGGATCAAAGACAGCGATAAAATTTACGACGTACTGGCTGCCGTCAGAGCGTAATCACCTGTTTGACTGCGGCTAAGCCGCTTCAAGGAAATAGCATGAGCGAAATGTTACTCAACCCTTATTTTGGGGAATATGGCGGTATGTATGTGCCGCAAATATTGATGCCAGCGCTTACACAGCTGGAGCGGGCATTTGTCGAAGCGCGGGAAGATAAAGCTTTTTTAGCGGAATTTCACGATCTGCTGAAGAACTATGCCGGGCGCCCAACAGCCCTAACGTTGACGCGCAATCTGTCACCCAACCCTAAGGTGAAAATCTACCTAAAGCGTGAAGATCTGCTGCATGGCGGTGCCCATAAGACCAATCAGGTGCTTGGACAGGCGTTGCTGGCCAAACGTATGGGTAAAAATGAGATCATCGCTGAAACCGGTGCCGGACAACATGGTGTAGCGACCGCCCTCGCCTGTGCATTGCTAGGGCTCAAATGCCGTATTTATATGGGTGCCAAAGACGTCGAACGTCAAAGTCCTAATGTGTTCCGCATGCGCTTAATGGGCGCCGAAGTGATCCCGGTACACGCAGGCTCATCCACACTGAAAGACGCCTGTAACGAAGCCATGCGTGATTGGTCAGGCAGTTATGAACGAGCCCATTACCTGTTGGGAACCGCCGCCGGACCGCATCCATTCCCGACCATTGTCAGAGAGTTCCAAAAAATGATCGGCGAAGAAACCAAACGCCAAATGCTGGAAAGAGAAGGCCGGTTGCCAGATGCAGTAATCGCCTGTGTAGGGGGCGGTTCCAACGCTATCGGTATGTTTGCTGATTTTATCGATGAGCCATCCGTTAAACTGATAGGCGTGGAACCTGCAGGCAAAGGCATCGAAACCCATATGCATGGGGCCCCGCTGCGCCACGGTAAGACTGGGATTTTCTTCGGCATGAAATCACCGATAATGCAAGATAAAGAGGGGCAGATTGAAGAATCCTATTCCATCTCTGCTGGTCTCGATTTCCCATCCGTGGGCCCTCAACACGCCTATCTTTATGCTTCTGGCCGCGCCAATTATGAATCGGCTACCGATGAAGAAGCACTGGAAGCGTTCCAGCTGTTAGCGCGTCATGAAGGTATTATTCCGGCGCTGGAGTCAGCACATGCAGTCGCTTACGCGCTGCGTTATGCCCGCGAATGCAGCGATGACACCATCTTGGTGGTGAATCTTTCCGGTCGTGGCGACAAAGATATCTTTACCGTTTCAGACATACTGGCCGCCCGCGAAGCCAGCCAGGAGGATTAAAATGAGCGAACGTTATCAACACTGTTTTGCCCGGCTCGCGAAAGAAAAACGCGGCGCCTTTGTGCCTTTCGTTACCCTGGGAGATCCTAATCCTGAACTGTCGCTGGCAATTGTCGATACCCTAATTGCCAACGGTGCCGATTGTCTGGAACTAGGCTTTCCATTTTCAGATCCCCTAGCCGATGGCCCGGTGATCCAAGGCGCAAACCTGCGCGCACTCCACAGTGGCACCACTCCTAGTCGCTGTTTTGAAATGATCAGCAAAATCCGCGCTAAGCACCCAAACACGCCCATTGGTCTGTTGCTTTATGCCAATCTGGTGTATGCCAATGGTGTACTGAATTTTTATCAGCGCGCCAAAGCAGCTGGGGTCGATTCAGTATTGGTTGCCGATGTGCCCGTTGAAGAATCTGTCCCCTTTGTTACGGCGGCCAAAAGCGTTGGCATAGCACCGATTTTTATCGCACCACCGAATGCCGATGCCGATACGCTGGCAAAAGTTGCGAACAGCGGGGAAGGATACACTTATCTGGTATCACGGGCAGGGGTTACCGGGGCTGACAACGCCGCAGGTATGCCGGTCCATGAGATTCTGGATATGTTGAAACAATTTAACGCACCACCACCATTACTGGGCTTTGGTATCGCTGAACCCCAACAGATCACCGCGGCTATTGAAGCCGGAGCCGCTGGCGCGATCTCTGGTTCAGCAGTAGTCAAGATTATTGCGGCCAACCTAGATAACCCTAAAGTGATGCTGGAAAAACTGGGGACATTTGTTAAAGCGATGAAAGCTGCCGCCTAAAAAGCCAGCGTTAAATAACAATAGCAAAAGGCAGGAATGAACCTGCCTTTATATTTGCCATAAGCACCCACCTTTTATGCACAAAATACCATAAAAAAATTGTGGGTTAATCCTTGAAAAAACGCCTAGCGCTACCATATTACAAAACAGGTAATCGAGAATTACCGAGATGTTGAATCAACTTGGGATAACAACTCATAAGGAGGTCATATGAAATTACGTCCTTGGAATCCTGCAGAAGAATTCGACAACCTGTTCAGCCGTTTCGGATCTTTGGTGAATTGGCCCACGCCATTTATGGCGGGTGATCGCCATTGGTTGCCAGCAACAGACATCAGCGAAAACGCTGACAACTATCTGTTGAAAGTAGAGTTACCAGAAATGAAGAAAGAAGATATCAGCCTTAATATAGAAGATGGCTGTCTGGTGCTTAGTGGCGAACGTAAACATGAACATACAGATGACAAACAGCATCTGACCGAACGTTATTACGGCCAGTTTGTCCGTCGTTTTCAGTTACCTGAAAACGTGGATGAAAATGCCATTGATGCGAAATTCGACAATGGCATGTTGTATCTGACATTGCCGAAAACTGCGGTGAAAGTCGATAGTAAACATCAGATTGATATCCACTAGATTTAGCACTTTCCAACCCGTCGCCACCTCTTCGGAGGTGGCTTTTTTTACAATTAAATTCAGCTAGTTATTACAACCTCATAATATTTAAGCACAACTATTCACAATGCTGATAGCAAACCACTTTTTCCTGAACCTAATCCGGCGACAGCATTCCATTGTGACAAAAATGTGCTAGATTCTGGCGTACTGATTTTTATGCAGATTGTGGCAAAAGTTGCCCTCGCTGCACCTCCACAGGTTTCATCATTACCTGTAACATATAGCGTTAAGGAACCCGCTCAGGCGGGAGATACCGGAAAGTCACCTAACTCAGAGTCTGCTTATGCAATTCAACTTATTGTCTGCAAAAGAAATTATGAAAAATTCACTGGTAACGGGCCCTGTGAGTCAATACAGGGAGATGCCGGGACGACGGCGGCGGGCGCTGAAATTTACCCGCAGCATATTGATTTCCTGTGGTGTGCTGCTGAGTTTATCGGCCTGCGCGGTTGGCTTGCAGGCGTCACCAGCAGAGGGAGAAAATTTTAGCTATGCCTGGCTTAAAGGCTACGCCCGCAATCTGGCAACGCAAGCTTATGTCAGCCACAAAGGTGAATTACCTGACAACCTTAAACATCTGGATTGGGACGATTATCAACAGCTGCATTTTAAGAAAAAGGCGGCGCTGTGGCGTAATGATGATGTGAATTTTCGGGTGGAACTGTTTCACCTCGGATTATATTTTGATACGCCAGTACAGATGTATGAACTGCGGGACGGCAAAGCCTCTCCTATCAAGTATTCATCAGCAATGTTTGATTACGGTAAATCCAAAGTCGATGGTAAAGCACTGCCGAAAGATCTTGGCTTTGCCGGTTTCAGAATGCAGTTTCACACCGACTGGGAACGTGATGTTATTGCCTTCCTCGGTGCCAGTTATTTCCGCGCTGTCGGTCAGGAGATGCAATACGGGCTTTCTGCCCGAGGCTTAGCCGTGGATACCGCGATGGATCATCCAGAAGAGTTCCCGATGTTCACCGACTTCTGGCTGGAACATCCGCAAAACAATTCCGATGTGACCACTGTCTACGCACTAATGGACTCGCCCAGTGTCACTGGTGCTTATCGATTTGATATCCAGCCTGGGGCCAAATTAAAGATAAAAGTTGACGCAGCTATTTATCCTCGTAAAACCATCGAACGGCTTGGCGTTGCCCCATTAACCAGCATGTATATGGTTGGCGAAAACGATCGCCGTACCGACTATGACTGGCGCCCAGAGATCCATGACTCGGATGGTCTGGCGATGCACACCGGCAATGGTGAGTGGATCTGGCGGCCGTTAAATAACCCCGCAGAATTACGCTTTAATGCTTACAGCGATGACAATCCCAAGGGGTTTGGTCTGCTACAGCGTGACCGTAACTTTGATCACTATCAGGATGATGGCGTCTTCTATGAAAAACGTCCAAGTCTATGGATTGAACCCACCAGCAACTGGGGCAAAGGCTCAGTGCAACTAGTGGAAATTCCGACCTTAGATGAAACGTTCGATAACATAGTGGCTTTTTGGAATCCGGCACAACCGGTAGCTGCAGGTCAGGAGCTGTTGTTCAGTTACAACATGTATTGGGGGGGGATCCCACCAGAACAATCGCCCAAAGCACGAGTGGTGGACACCTTCACTGGTATCGGTGGCGTAATCGGCAAAAAACGCCCTTATTACAGCAAACGCTTCGTCGTGGATTTTGCCGGTGGCTCACTGCCAATGCTCAGTAAAGACACTGACGTGAAAGCCGTCATTTCAGTGTCTCGTGGTCGCACAGAAATAGAATCTGCCCGTCCACTGCATGCTATCGATGGCTATCGCGCCATGTTTGATCTGGTACCGTCAGACGACAGCACAGACCCAATCAATATTCGCCTGTATCTGGAGGCCGATGGACAACCATTATCAGAAACCTGGCTGTATCAATGGAATCCACCGCCAAAAGATCAGCGGCAACTGCATAACGCAGGTCATCTTAAATAAATGATTACGCCGGCATTTGCCGGCGTTCTTTTAGGCAGTTTCCGTTAACAACGCATGCCCATAGGAGTTATCAATCACACACAGCCATTGTCCGTCAATCAGTCGAAACACATAAGTCGCCTGTCGCTCAGTGGCTGGCAGATTATTAGCACTCACCATTGTTCGCGCTAACGCCAGCACGGTATCTCCCGCAGGCAGTAACACCATTCCGGCCTGTGTGACTTGCAATGAATGCTCAAAATAGCCGGCGATGGCTTCAAAGGCTTTACGGATCTGGGCCTTACCGCTGGCATTCATTCCGGGTTTAATCACCAGTAACGCATCTGCTGCATAAAACTGCATTAAGGTATCAAAATCTTCGGCCATTATCGCCTTATCAGCCATAGCAATCTGTTGTTCAACGGGGTGTTGAGCCACGGCAATCTCCATTAGTTAAGTAGGCTCATTGTTGCAACATATTAACGGCAAGGCTTGTAATAGCACAAATCTCTGGTGGCACGCTCGGTGTCAAACAAATGTTTCCCTTAACTCTCTGTTAAGAATACCAAGGCTAGATTCACTATAACGCACAAGCAGATTGTAGTTTATCGAGCATACGCTGCGCCGTGGATATCACGCGATAAGCGGGTAATGAAAGAGCAAATGCGCTCACTAGGAAGGCATCATCATGAAAACAGGGTTAGTTATTGCCGGATTACTGTTGTGCTGCACTCAGGCACATGCCAACGGTAATTCAAGTTTGAACAGCGAACTTGGGCATTTTGCTGGGGGATTGTTTACCTCCGGTGCCGTCACGGCACTGAGTAATTATTATCTACCGCAACAAGATAGAGCCTGGAATGGTTTTTGGCTGCCAACAACAATTAGCACACTAGAAGAGTTTCGTGAATTTGCCGTTGGCGATAACACCGCCGGTGAAGCCTTGCTCGATGCCAGTTGTTTTGCGGTTGGCGCGCTCATTGGCAGTTACAGCACGGATCACTATCTGCTGACACCCACTGTCCACAAAGACGGTGAAACAGGGCATTACTTTGGTGTCAATTTGGCGTTCCGTTTTTAATAGTAAATTGCTTCCCCATCGCATTTTATGATGGAAGCGCCACACGGCCGAGCCTGCCAGTGAGCAGAACAACGCAGACTTAACGGAGAGACCTTGTGATG
This sequence comes from Shewanella fodinae, assembly GCF_014651955.1. Lineage (GTDB taxonomy): Bacteria > Pseudomonadota > Gammaproteobacteria > Enterobacterales > Shewanellaceae > Shewanella > Shewanella fodinae. The sequence continues at coordinate 364,571 of NZ_BMXW01000001.1, forward strand.
AATAGCACTACCCAAGCAACATTAATCAAAGTACCCGCGGTGACCTTGGGGTTCTGGATCATTAAGATTCTGGCAACGACGCTCGGCGAAACCGGGGGTGATGCCGTTTCCATGTCGATGGATCTGGGCTATCTCATCAGCAGTGCTCTATTTATGCTGCTGTTTGTCGCTATGGTGCTATGGCAGATCCGTGCTACGGATTTTCAGCCGCTGCGCTACTGGGCCACCATTCTGGCATCAACCACCGTGGGCACCACCTTAGCCGACTTTGCCACCCGCTCACTGGGCATTGGTTATGGTGGTGGCACTTTGCTGTTACTCACGCTGTTAGCGCTTACGTTAGTTTTCTGGCACCGACAGCTTGGCAGTATTGACATTACATCGGTCAGCAGCGTTAAAGCACAGTTTTTCTACTGGTTGACTATCATGTTTTCGCAAACACTGGGGACGGCGCTCGGCGATTGGACCGCAGACAGTGCTGATTTGGGGTATCTGTTTGCCGCTGGAGTCTTCGGTAGTTTGCTGTTACTTATTGTATTGCTCACCTATTTCAGTCATATATCACGTACCGCATTGTTCTGGGCAGCATTTGTGCTAACGCGCCCATTAGGGGCGGTTGTTGGGGATTTTCTGGATAAACCGGTGGCGCAAGGCGGGTTGGATCTGAGCCGTTATTCCGCCACAGCGGCACTATTAACAACCATTGTATTGCTTATTGTGCTACTCCCCCAACGCGCCGCCCTAAAAACCCATTGACCACGACTAAATCTTAACAAACGCCTCATCCTAGCCGCTTATGGAAGCGTTTTGAGGCGATAAGCACCCCGATACAGGTAAAACCCAATAACCACAATGCATCTTCCCCCAATGACATAACCTCTGCTTGGCGCAACACTACGCCCCGCACCATCCGCATAAAATGGGTGGCTGGCAGCGCTTCGGCTATCCACTGCGCCGCTGAAGGCATCGCCTCATAAGGGAACATAAAACCGGACAATAGAATCGATGGCATCAGCACAAAGACAGTCATCTGCATCGCTTGCAACTGGGTCTGTGCAATAGTGCTTATCACCAGCCCTAACGTTAGACTGGCACAGATAAACAGCAGTGACGCCAATAGTAAAGAATCCAGGCCTCCGCGTACAGGAACGGCAAAAACCCAATGACCCACACAGAGAATGATGGTTACCTGGATCAAACCCACCAATACATAGGGAATGATTTTGCCCAGCATCAGTTCCAGCGGCTTTACTGGCGTGGCAATCAAAAACTCCATGTTGCCGTGCTCCCGCTCGCGAACGATGGCGGCAGAGGTAAACATAATCATGGTCATGGTCAGTATCACCGCCAGCAAGCCAGGCACGATATTCACCACGGAACGCTGCTCGGGATTAAAGTACTCCACCACCTCAAATGTTGGCACCACTGCGTTGACACTGCGGTCAGCCAACTCATCTAAAGGCATAGTACGAAGCGCCCGAATGGTTGCTGCGACCATGGTGTCTGAGCCATCCACCAACCATTGGGCAACGGGGCGGGTCAGCGCCGAACGTTCTCGGTGACTGTCAAATGCGGGATGATTCACTAATCGCTCGCCAAAATCCGCTGGCAGATATAATACGGCCTTCACTTCGCCATTAGTAATCGCCCGTTCTGCCGCTGTTGCGGAGCTGTAGTTGTGGGTAAAATCCACCACCTGCGACGCGGATAGTGCCTGCAATAACGCCCGGCTGTAGCTACTCTGACTCAAATCAACAACACCCGCAGGCACATGCCGCACATCGGTATTGATGGCATAACCAAAGAGCATCAACTGCAACAGCGGGATCATGACAATCATGCCAAAGGTCATGCGGTCACGCGCCAGCTGTTTCAACTCTTTGGTGATGATAGCCAGTAATCTAGCCCACATGGCGGCCTCCGGTACATGTTACAAACACATCTTCCAGACTGGGCCGTACGATCTCTAACTGGTGTGCGCCACAGAAGGGTTGCAGCAGGCCAAGCGGATCCCGTTGTTCATCTTTCACCAACACCCGCAAACGACTACCCGCCTGGGATGCCGAAATTACTGCGGTTTGCACGGTCAACTGCTGTTTCAGTTGCCGAAGACCATCACCACTGACTTCAATGACCGTTGCCCCCATTGATTGCATTAGCTCTCTAGGTGTACCGTCGGCGCGTTTGAAGCCGTGTTCCATAATTGCCAGACGGTGGCAGCGCTCCGCTTCATCCATGTAATGGGTGGACACCAAAATGGTGGTTCCCGCGGCGCTGAGATCAAACAATTGCTCCCAGAAATCACGGCGATTTTGCGGATCGACCGCCGAAGTCGGTTCGTCAAGAAACAGCAACTCCGGTTGATGTAACGTGGCACAGGCAAGCGCCAGTCGTTGCTTCTGACCACCGCTCATCGTGCCTGCCAACTGCTGGCACCTGTGCTCAAGCCCATACTGCTGCAACAATTCATCAATTCGGTCACGGCCTTTTTGGCCTCTGACGCCATAAATAGCGGCGACAAATCGCAGGTTTTCCAACACTGATAAGTTGTCATACAGCGAGAACTTCTGCGTCATATAGCCGATGCGGCTTTTAAGCGCTTCCTCATGCCCCCTCAGCAATTGCCCAAGAACGGTTACCTCGCCAGCACTGGGTTCCAGTAACCCGGTCAGCAACCGAATCGCGGTAGACTTGCCACAACCGTTGGGGCCAAGAAAACCGTAGATAGTGCCCCTAGGAACGGTCAGGTCCAGCTGATTGACGGCGACCAGATCCCCAAAACGCCGCGTTAATCCGCTGGCGCTAATGGCCACGGTAGGTTCGGGGGAAGTTGCGGCTTCGGTCATGGTAATCGCACCTCCAGTGCAATCCCTACCGGTAGGCTAGCAGCGCCGGGTAAATCAATATCGGTGAGATACATCAGCCGCGCTCTATCCCGTTCATTCAGAGCGAAATAGGGGGTGAACGCTGGCTGGCTGCGAATATTGCTGATAGTGCCGTCAAACGGTTGTGAGTGACCATCTACCCACACTTGCACTTTATCGCCTCGATGCACTTGGGCTAACGCGGTTTGCGGCAAATATACCCGCGCATAGGCGCGATCGGATGCTAGGAGGGTCACCAATTGTGCCCCGGCAGCAACCCGATCGCCGGTTTTCCATGGAAGAATGTCTACTTCGCCATCCCTCGGCGCCTTAAGGCTAAGATCGACCAACGATTTCTCGGCTGCAGCCAAGGCGGCAGCCGCTTCATCCACTTGCGCCTGAGCCTGAGCCAGTTGCTCGCTGCGGGTTCCGTTTTTCAATTCTAGCCACTGCTGCTGCGCCTGTTCGGTAAGTGCTTGAGTCTGGTTTTTCAGAGCAGTAGCTGAGTCCAATTCGGCTTTACCTATCATTTGCGCATGATACAACTCTTGTGCCCGGCGATATTGCTTGGCAGCATCCTCTGCCTGCGCCTTGGCCGCTTGCATAGCAGCTTCAGCCGCCGCAACTTGTTCATTTCTGGCACCAGTTTGTAACTCCAGCAGCTTCGCTCTGGCCTGCTCCAGACTGGCGCGGCGCTGTTCTACAACGGCACTGGCACTACGACTGTCCAGTTGCAGCAATAGCTCACCCGCGTGTACCTGCTGCCCTTCAGTGACATCAATAGCGCTGATCTGCTCCGCGACCGGGGCCGACAATATCATCCGGTCTCGCTCCAGCGTCCCCATAGCGCGGCTACCATCTCCCCCTGAACAGCCACTCAATAACAACAGCAGCACCCCGCAATAATGTTGGTAATTCATTTGTATACTCCTGGCCCGGTAGGCGGCAAGTTATCCGGGTTAAACAATCCTTCACGCATTACAATACGGTTATGATTAAGCAACTTAGTTAACCAGTTATCGGTCAACTCAAGACCAAATTCCTGCATTAATACCTTGGGGGCTATCAGAGGGAACACCATCAGGCTGATAAAACTGAGACGAATGAGTTGTGGGTCCAGATTGACATTAAGTTGCCGTCGAGCGGCCAATTGCTGTACCCAACCAGAAGCGTTGCCCAGCATTTCACGAAATACACCTGAGAGAACAGCAAACGCTTCGTTATCATTCTGATTATTCAGCACCTGAAAAATCAGTCGTGGTAAAGCCGGATTGGCTGCCATCATCTGGTAGTACGCTTGCATCAGCTCTTCTGGAGAATGTAGTTCGCAACTGAGGTTGTGTTTAAGTATTTGTGCCACTGGCGCTATCGTTTCTCGCACCATGGTTTCAAACAATCCTGCCTTGGAGCCGAAATAATAGCGGATCATGGCGGCGTCAACATTGGCCCGTCTGGCGAGTTCGCGAATAGACACGCGCTCATAGGCATTGTGTAAGAAACAAGCCCTAGCGGCATCAACCAGTGCTGCACGGGTTTGCGGATCACCTTTAGGTCTTCCCGGTTTGATTGGCATCGAGGGCTCCTTTAATTCATCTACTGATGAATATAACCAACAATGCCGGGTTAGACAGGAACTTTAATTCAGCAAACACCACAATGATGCAGAATTGCCGTAAACAAAAGCGGCCATCTACAGCATAACTGCAGTTGGCCGCTTACCGTGTTTTAACGGATTACAGACTGAGGCTTAGCCCGACAAATACCGCGCGCCCAGGTAGAATGATTTCTGAGTCCTCGTCATCCTTAGCGGGTTCTTCGTTGGTCACATTGGTGACACCGGCACGGAATTTCACGTGCTCATTAAACTGATAACTACTCCCTAAATCCAGCAACGTATAACCACTCTTGCGTTCAGCACTGCTGTTAAGATGAGACCCATAGTAGTTACCCGCGGCATACAACATCAAGGCATCAGTCACATGCCAGTCGAGCTTGAGGTTAGCGGTCTGCCGCGGCCGACCAGTGAGTTCTTCACCGGTACCAGTCTCGGTATCCAAATAGCTGTAGTTGCCTTTAAGGCTAAGATCTTCGGTCAAGTCAACACTGCCGGTCAGCTCAATCCCCTGCAATGTGACCTTGTCTTCGTTATAGTATGTGCGTGTCGGGCTGACGCGATCCCAAGCGCCTACGGTGATTAAATCTTTCACCCGATTATGGTAAACGGTAGCGGACAGTTCATAACGAGGTTGGCTCCACATGGCTGAGAGCTCATAGTTGACACTGGTTTCTGGATCCAGATCTGGATTACCGGTAAGGTTACAGGCGCCCCCACAGCTGACCGAGGCAAAGGTTGGCGAAGACTCAAATAGGGATGGCGCACGAAACGCGGTGCCGACGCCACCTTTAAGTACCAAGCCATTTTCAGCATTGAAAACCAGATATGCTCGAGGGCTAAAACGTGAACCGTAATCCTGGTTATCGTCGTAGCGGCCGCCCCACGTTAAACTAAACTGCTCCAGAAAATCCAATTGATCCTGAATAAATAGCGAATGTTGCTCTGTGCTATCACCACCAGTGACAGGATATTGCACTATGTCATCGACCTCAGTCTTATGGTATTCACCCCCGACGGTCCAGTCTTGGGCCAGCGCCGAGAAAAATGCCGTACCGCGGAAAATCGTATTAGTCTCATCTATATTGCGACCCAAAGGCGGTTGTAGACGGTACTGAGTGTTATAGTCATACATCTGTGATTTTTCGCGATAAGCCATCAACTCACTGCCACCCCAGCCCCATTCACCTTTATGGGTCAGGCTGAAAGTATTACGTTCAATTTTTTGCTCACGGTTGGCGGTCGCGGAATAACTTGTCAGAGGGACTTTGTCATTATCATATTGATAATCGAGATCCAAGGTCTGGTTGTCAGCCACCTGCCAGTTGAAGGCGGTATACAGTTTTTTGGTATTACGCTCCTCTATGGAATCATAACCTGGGGTCAGTTCATCATTATTCCAGGTGTCTTGATCCGCTTTCTCTGCGGTGAACATCATGCCGAGGGTGTCGGTTAATTTTCCAGTGCCAAACAGGTTTGAGCGAGTACGATCACCACCATCACCGTCAGTCATCGCACTATATTCTGTATCCAAAGTCAGATCCCAGTTTTCATCCGGTTGCTTAGTAATGACGTTAATAACGCCACCAACGGCATCTGAACCATAAAGTGCTGACATTGGACCACGAACCACTTCAACACGGGCAATGGCATCAACGGGAATGGCAGTGATATCGAAGTTACCTCCACGCCACAAGCCATTGGAGGACGAGACGCGCTTGCCGTTAATCAGCATTAGCACATAACCCTGCCCCATACCACGGATGTAGATATCGTTACGTCCGCCGGTACCGGTATTAACGCTGACGCCAACACTTGAACGCAAGACATCCCCTAAGTCTTTCACCGGCAGCAGTTTTATTTCATCAGCGTCAATCACAGAAATTGACGCCGGGGCAGTACTCAACTGTTGATCCTTGGCACTGGCGGTAATCACCATGCGCTCCATCTCCCCATCATCAGCCCATAGTTGGCTGCTGACCGCTAATGCCAGAACGCTCAATACCTGTGCAGTTACACCTTTTTGCATGTTCAGTCCCCTAATTCCACATCTACGGACAAAAATATCCTGCTGAAATCCAGCGTCTTTTTGGTTTCAACAGTAGAAGCATCAAAATTTCGGGGGACGATAACACATCCAAAAATTATTTCAAATGATATTTATTATCATTTGCATTGTTGTTTTTATAACGTGATTTAACGCATGTAACGTGATAATTCATTGGTCGTTATTACCCAACAACACGCATAGAAAAAGTAAACCCTCCAGCGGTGGAGGGTTTACTTTCAGGAGTAATGCAGCCGTTGCACATTAATCAAGAAATGATTCTTCATCAGCATCTACTGGTAAAGAATCAATCACTTCGTCCTGGATCTGATAGTAAGCATCTTGATATTCGTGCAAGTCCATAAAATCTCCGGTGTCATCTGGCAGTTGTGAATCAATCAGCATCAACGCCACCTCGCAGTTATTACCAGTGGCAATGACAGTGCATAATTCAGCACGTCTGTTAACGCACTGGCAGGAAAATTATAGCGCCAAAGTTGCTAGACTTACAGTTTTGTTTCAATTTTGAACAGCATTTTAAATGAAAAATGCTATTTAAAGCCGCAATGTTGCGCAATTTTAGTAATAAATTTCGTAATACTTTCAAAATTAATTGAGAATTATAATCAAAAATAATGCTTTTAAGATCTGACTGCAGATGTTTTTAAAGCAATTTATTCCATCACCTTCCGCATATATCTGCTATTGCTTATATATGGCTAAATTTGTTTTGGAGATCTGCATCATGAATCATCTGTTGGACATGGAAGCACGGACACTGGCTGGTCTGATAGATAATGGCGACATTCTCGGGATGAGGATGTTTATGGAACGCATTCATCTGCCGTTGGATGTACAAGATCGGTTGTTATTTCAATTTGCCGCTATGACCCATGCCGACGCCGCTAGCATTGCATCTATATTAGAAAGTGACAGCCAGAGCATTGTGCCCGATCATTTGCGTTACTAACACGCCTCATAACAATACACCAACGCCTTTAGGGCTCGTTCTGGGTTGCTATCGGCAAATACTGGCGGATTTTCCAACTGGTATAACAGCGACAACTGCGGCGCAGCCTCAGCCACTTGTGCCTGCAGAAACGCACGATCCAGTTCCGGGGCATTGAGACACAACAACACTTTTGCACCTGGACTCAATAATTCCGGCAAACGCCTTAATAACCGCAAATAGTCCTTAGTGGCAACGAAGCTGCCCTTCTGATTACTTGGGGGATCGGCTATCAACAATTGATAAGGCCCGAGTTTTTTTAACTTACCCCAAGATTTAAAGATGTCATGGCCCAAGAACCGTACACCAGCAGGCATATTATTTAGCAGATGATTTTGCTTACCAATAGCCAATGCGCCTTTGCTCATGTCGATATTAACCACTTCATCCGCGCCACCCGCTATAGCGGCAACGGAAAAACCACAGGTATAAGCAAATAAGTTCAGTACCTTACACTGCGCAGCATGCGCTTTCACCCATGCGCGACCATTGGCCATATCCAGAAATAATCCGTGGTTCTGCCCTCTTAACAAATGCACCTGAAAACGGCAGCCATTCTCGGTAACCACGTGTGGTTCAGGGACTTCACCACACAGCAATCGGGTTTCGGTCTGGTAGCTAGCACGATACTGATAGACCAAATTGCATGGATACTGCAACACACCTAATCGCTGACACACCGCCTGCTCTAGCGTTTGTAATTCAGTCTCTGCGAGCAGTTTAAAGGAAGTCAGTAACAACACCGGCGCATACCAGTCCAGATTCAGGTGTTCACACCCTGGATAAAGGCCGCCGCGCCCATGAAATAAACGCCCAGCATCGCTGGGTAACGCCAGCTGTTTGATAGCATCCAGTAACAACTGCATATTGGTCAAATTTCCTTTTTATCTTTAGCAGTAGCAGCATCAGCGCCATTTTCTCCACTATTCAAGGCAAAGGCGCTGGCGTCGTCAGCTAACAACACCGCCAACTTACGGCTACCCTCACCTGACTCCAGTGCAATTTTTACTATCATGGTAAGAGGTACCGAAAGCAACATACCTACAGAGCCCAGCAACCAACCCCAAAAAATTAACGACAAAAAGACCACCAGCGTAGATAAGCCTAAGCCTCGCCCCATGAAACGAGGTTCTACAAAATTTCCCATCACCATGTTCACCGCCACATACAACAGTACCACGCCACCAGCGCCTGTCGGTCCTAACTGCACAAATGCCAGCAACACCGCGGGTAGCGCGGCAATAATGGAACCAATATTGGGGATGTAATTAAATAGAAATGCAACCACGGCCCATAGCAGTGGATAGTCCACTCCCATCAGCCACAAACCGATACCAACGATGGCACCAGTTGCCAAACTCACCAGAGTTTTAATCACCATATATTGGTTCACAGAATGCAAGAAGCGGTCTATTTGTGATAAACGCATATCAGGGTCATCTAACGCCATATGCAACTTACGCGGCAACGACTCCGCTTCAAACAGCATGAACACAATTGTCAGGACAATCAGCAACAAGTTAGCCATTACATTGCCGACACTGGATAGCGTATTGGTGGTCAGCGACAAGGCCATCCCGGGATCAAAATATGCTAGGACTTTTTCTTTAGAGATCTGGATGTTGAACTGCTGCAGTTTATCCAGCACCCAGGAAAACTGCTCAACCAATTGCGCTCGGTATACCGGCAGTTGTTTGGAAAACTCATTGATTGATCCACCCACTACAGATGCGAGCCATAAACCAGCGAGCACAATCAGTGCCATTAACAACAATACTGCCAGCCAGCGCGGTAGGCGATAACGCGTCATGGCCGCAATCGCTGGCGTACAGATCACCGCAATAAAAACCGACAACACAAACGGCACGACAATACTGCCAGCAGCTTTGATGCCAGCCAGCACCACCACCATACACGCCATCAAGGCAAAAGTGCGTAACGTCATTGACGGACTGTACGATTGTGACATTGCTAAAATCCTTCTTGTTCCCAGATAAAGTTGCTAATCTTTTAGATAAAACTGCAAATCAAACAACAAGTAATCACATGACGAATCCAGAATTGGCTATTATACGCATTAAAAATCTCAGATTGCGCACTTTTATCGGGATCAAAGATGAAGAGATCAACAACCGACAGGACGTGATCATCAATGTCACCATGCATTACTACGCCGAAAAAGCACGAAAAACAGATGACATGGAGCATGCGCTTAATTACCGGACAATCACCAAAGCCATTATTACATTGGTAGAAGATAACCGGTTTTCACTGCTGGAGCATCTTACCGGCAAAATTCTGGAAATAGCCAGTGAACATCCCTGGGTAGAATACGCTACGGTGGAAGTAGACAAGCCACATGCGCTGCGTTTTGCCGATTCCGTATCATTACAACTGAGTTGGCAACGACCAGAATGATTTACATGCAGTTTTGCAGCCCAATCCTATCATCAGCATAGACAGTGATATCTCGGGGAGAAGTGTGATGAAGATACTGATTACCGGCGCCACAGGGTTAGTTGGAACTGCACTGGTGGCAAACCTTGAAACTGATCATCAGCTGTTAATCGTCAGTCGTAATCCCTTACTTGCCAGACAAAAACTGGGGTTTCACCATCAATACCTGCCGTCTTTAGATGGCTTACAACATCTCAACGACATTGACGCGGTTATCAATTTGGCAGGAGAACCTATTGTGGGGAAACGCTGGAGCGAATCCCAAAAACAACTGATTTGCCGCAGCCGCTGGGATATCACTTCCAGACTAAGTCAATTGATAAAATCCTCAAGTAATCCACCTAGCTGTTTTATTAGTGGTTCGGCCATCGGCTATTACGGTGGACAAGATGATACGCTGCTGGACGAGGACGCAACGCCACAAGAAGAATTCAGCCACTATATCTGTGCCGAATGGGAACGCCGTGCCTTGGCGGCGCAATCAAATGCTACCCGCGTGTGTATTTTGCGGACGGGCATCGTATTGGCAGCGAAAGGCGGTGCACTCGCCAAAATGCTGCCAGCCTTTCGGGTCGGACTGGGCGGTCCCATTGCCAATGGTCGACAGGGGATGAGCTGGATCCATTTAGCGGATATGGTTGAATTGATCCTGTTTTTACTGGAACACACCACTGCTCAAGGGGTCTATAACGCGACAGCGCCCTATCCTGTTAGCAATGCGGAATTTGCCCACGCGTTGGGGAAAGCATTGCAGCGACCGGCAATTCTGCCCGCACCAGCCTTTATGCTAAAACTGCTGTTTGGGGAAATGGCCGAGCTATTGATAGAAGGTCAATATGTGATCCCAAGTAGAGCCATGCAAGCGGGATTTCACTTTAAATTTCCGAAACTGGAACAGGCACTGGCAGACCTGTTTTAATGACAAATGATTTGCTCAGAGGGCGCTAACAATGACGGCAATTCACAGCGGTTGTAGATTTTCATCCAGCAAACCGACCAACAGTAGTTCGCCATCATTTGCTAAGCGAAACTCACCATAGCGGGCCGCATCAAAATGTGCTGCCTGGCCTTCCTCAAAAAACCAGGCATTGCTAGCAATACGCACCCGATTGTTACGCACTTTAAAAGGTAGTAATCGCTGTTGTCCGGTCATATCAGTATCAGCATTGCTGAAACGATAACCACGATAAAGCGCTGGCCCCTGCAGCTGTAGTGTCAGTAGCAGCCAGCCCTGCAAATTGGGCTGCCAGTTACCATCATCCTGCAACGCCTGCCGTAGCTCTCTGGCAACCACATAATCCAACGCCATATAATCGCCTTGCATCAGCGAGCGAGGATCTTTGGGTGCTAGCGCCAATATGATTGGCTCACCATTGCGCCATAACTGCTCTTTGTGCCACACGGAAAAATTCACCAGCAACAAACTGCACAATCCCAGCATGAATGCCCACAATACGGTCTTCCGCGGTGGCTGATAGCAAGTAGCAGCCATTAATCTGCCTCCTGAGGCATAGTGAACGTTAGCCACTGCTTTCTCTTAAACCACTGAGTATTCATAAACCCAAGCAACAGCAGCAAGGTTAAACCAAGGCCCAACAACAGCAGGGATTTAAACAGCAAGGTATAACTCAGAGAATAATAAAACCAACTGCTAAATCCCAACACTGACAATACGCCCGTTGCTAACAACAGCCATTCAGCGACAGCAAAACCCAACACGCATAAGGCAAATCCGGCCATCAACCCAGGGATCCAATATAACCACCAGCCCAACAACAGCAACAGTGTCACCGTCATCCATTTTTGTCCGGTTGTCCGTGGTCGCCACGCTAAGATGACATGAAACATGGCAGCTAATAGCAATAGATTCAGTAACGCTGACCAAGGTGATGATAACAACCATTGGGTTTGATGAAATGCCCGGCTGGTATACTCCAGCAAAGGAAGTTGCACCCAGGGTAACCATACAGCGCAGGCATATGCCAATGGCCGCAGCAATTGCCGCCAAGAGCCAAAATCATGTTCCTGTCGCCATAGCCAAAAGCTGCTGACCAGTAGCATCGGCGATAACAGCATGCCAAGGCCCTGCTCCAGTAACCACAGGATAGCCGCACCCAACATCAGTAACGCTGAACAAAAACGAATACTGAAAAGCGCTAGTGTCAACCAATGCAGCAATCCCAACAACAGTAGCATCAAGTAGATGTCACTACTGTTCAGATGCAGGCGCTCCACCAACCAGATAGCGATTCCTGCAATGGCGGCCATAGCAAAACAGAAACCTAACTGCGACACAAACAAGCCGCTATCGCGACGTCGCTGCTGCGTCACAATAAAAATAGCAATTGCAAAACTGGTGACTCCCCCAATCCCAAAACCATCGCTTTCACGGATTGGTAAAAGCAACATCAGGCTGCCGAGGAACCCCAACATAAAGCCGCTAGCTACCCATGCAGCCATTGTTTGTAGCAGCACCACATACCAAGGTACTGGGGGCAACACAGGCATTTCACCTTGCACTATATGTTGCTCGACTAACTGCTGCCACAATATCTGTCGGCTCATGGCGTTTCTCCGAATTGCCGTTGTAGCTTCATCAACCATAAACTTATCGTCACCGACAAGCCCACCGCCGACGCCGACATCAGCAGATAGCCGGAAGATTCAAGGTGATATTCGCCAAGCACACGCAGCAACCACATATGTAAATAAAACAATTGGGCAAACATCAGCAAAGCCAGCCCATACAGACAGTGAGCCCGCCAATAAATCATCAGCATCATTGCTGAGATTAACCACCAGCAAGCTTGTGACCAAGACCAGAATGTTGGACTGGCACCGCCGTCGAACAACAAATCACCGGAGAAAATCGCATTAGCAATCGCTACCAACATCAACAGCCATAGCGCGGCACCACATAAGGCTTCAGCCACTTTAGCCGTTGGCCACTGAGCAATGGACAGGCGGTTAAGGCGAAATAAAGTCAGGTGCAACGCTAGATTTAACAGCACCTGCCACCACAGTAAACAAGTGGATTGTTCACCGGGAAACCAACGTTGGAACGCTGGCCAACCATGTATCTGAAACCATAGTGACAACGTCAGATTCAACAAAACAGCCAGTAGTCCCCAGTGCCAATCGCGACGGCCAAGCCAAAGCCACGGCAGCGCCAACAGAGACCAGAAAGCAAACAGTTGCCAGTCGTCCGCGCCTTGCTGGTAAGCCTGACCAACGTACGCCAACACGCCACCTGTCACTATCGCGGTTAACAAACAGACCCAAGGCAGCGCAATGTTGCAGATGGCAAAACGCGCGGAATACTGCTGCAGTAACAGGGGCGCAACCATTAACAGCAGCCAGATACCTTCTAGCAGTGCCAATTTGCCCAGACGGCCGAAATGTTGCCAGTTGTAGGCAATAAAGCAGATCAGCGCTGAGCCTAAACATAGCACCACACCTCCCAGCAACAACTGGCTGATAAAAGACTGCCATTGCTGCGGTTGCGCTTTTGTCATTGCCAGTGCTTGCGGCATCGTCTCTTCAGAGAGCGCCCCTTGCTGATACCAATGATACAGCAGCGACTTATGCCTCATGCGTTGATCCATAACCGAGTATCCAGTGGCTGAAACTGGCTCTAGTTTGAAGGCTAATTATAAATAAAATCAAGGAATAATCGGTAAACAGCAACAATTGATTAGAGATTAAGGAGCTTAGTAAAAAGTCGAGCCCGCAATCGCGGGCCCCAAATGCTTACATTTTTGCCATCACCCAGTAATCCAGCCGTTTTTGCGGATCATTGAGTATTTCCTGACACTTATCTTTATACTGCTGCATCAGTGCCCCCATGCCTTTGCCGCCAGTAGACTGCATCATCTGCTCGGTGGCTTTGGCTACGGCTTGTTGCGTGGCATCAACGGCTTCATACTTTGCCGCCAGCTGTTCCGCTTCCTTAGCATTGTTTTTCAAACGCTCACCCACAGCGGCCATTTGGGGTGCATTCATTGCCGCCACCATCTGCGAACCTAGCTGATAATAGGCTGCACACTGGTGCAATTCACCAGTAAATGCCTGCTCGGCCTCACCCGCCCAAGCCGACGAACTGCTAGCGAGTACCAATGCTGCCCACACGATATTTTTGACTGTCATCCTGATCTTCCTTTTCGGTTGGATGATCAAAAACTACTTTAGTCAAAAATGAATTTCAAGTTGATCTGGATCACTTTTTCTATGTGCCAAGCGATGTTGCAGCAGTGGTTAGATAGAGGACATCAACATCGTCCTTAAATCACACTTCACTATGATTATGATGTTGCAGCATGATTTTCAGGTGTTGTTTTATCTCTGGCCACTCGCTATCAATGATGGAATACACCACAGTATCGCGCACGGTGCCATCCTTCAATATTCTGTGATTGCGCAAGATGCCATCTTGCTTGGCTCCCAGCCTTGCAATCGCTTGGCGACTGGCTTCATTGTGAAAATGGGTGCGAAATTCCACGGCTATCACATCCAGTGTCTCGAATGCGTAACTGAGCAACAGTAATTTACTTTCGGTATTCACGGCGGTGCGCTGCACACTCTTGCAATACCAGGTGTAACCAATTTCGATATGGCGATTGGGTTGATCCCAATGACACAGCCGTGTGCAGCCCACTATCGTCCCGCTATCACGACAACGCACCGCAAAGGCCAAGGCTTCGCCCCGCTTTTCAGCTTCCAGAGCGGCCTTAATATAGGCTTTCATCTCGTCAGGATGAGGTACGCTGGTGTACCACAGATTCCATAACTCACCGTCAGCAACCGCCAGTGATAGCGCTGGTAAATGATCCATACTCAGAGGTTCAAGAATGACATACTCGCCAGATAAATAACCGTCCTGTCCCACAATGTTTCTCCTTCTCGCGTCATCTTTCTTGGTAGCCTGCCGCAGTGTTCATAAGCGGCAGGCCTTTTGTTATCAGACTAGCATGAAACTCAGACAAAAGGACAAGCTGTTGAGATACAAATTCAGGGACTTAGCACTATCAGAAACCGTAGTGACTATTGCTCAAGCGAAACCACCCGGCAATACTGCCACGGCCCCGGTGAGTGGTCAGAACTTCATGTGGGAAACGCTCACTCAGAAAAATCACCAGAGTTCCGGCCTCCGGCACCACCTGTTGCAACAGATTGTTTTCCGTATCAAAGATCTGCAATTCACCACCGTCAGTTGCGCCCCATTGTTCATTGAGAAACAACACCGTGGTGAGAATGCGATTACGACTGCCGGGTAAGGCATCCACATGTTTACGATAAAACGCGCCGGGGCGATACCAAGCATAGTGACTTTCATAGTCAAACAACCCCATGAATAGCCGTTGATTCAGTCCCACCCGCAACTGCTCCATGAGCACCAGCCACTGAGCATCTGGTTGTACATCATGACTAAGCCAGCGAATACGATCACCACGAATTGTCTGATTTTGCTGTTGCTGGCTGCCACGGCCAATGGCCGCATCACGAAATTCAGCGCTATGTTGTTGTGTCAAACGCTGTTGCAATTGCGCAACCAGTGCCGGATCAACCAGTTGTGGCAATACCAAATAACCAGGTTGTTCCAATGCCGCAGCTACCCGATCAAAAAAAGCCTCATTGCTCATATCGGCCATCTGCTGCTCCACTGTATCAGACACCAAGAAAAGGAGCATGAAGCTAATCTGAAATCACTGACTTAGCAACAAATTACGATTTCAAATCAAATAGTTACAAATCTAATCATTAGATATATAAGCAATGGCCATAGACCAGTAACTCAGAACATACATGGGATGGCTTAACAAAGGATCACTGCCAGTGAAACAAAAATGCCGACATAACTGTCGGCATTTTTACGCGGTTAATAGCACTCACAGATAACGAGCAAACGTGCTACCATCTTTCTGCGGTTTTAGCGGCATTTCAATGGCAGGAGTTCCAAGGTATAAAAAACCTACTATCTGATCGGTGTCGTCCAACCCTAACGCTTTATTCACCGTTTCATCAAAAGCAAAACTGCCGGTACGCCAGATCCCCCCCAGACCCTGTGCAAAGGCCGCTTGCTGCATTGCCATCACTGCACACCCGGCCGACAACTGTTGCTCCAGCTCTGGGACTTTTTTAATATCACTTCGGGTCTTGGCGACCACGGTAATAACCATAGGTGCCCGCAATGGCATGTTGGCCGCCTTGGCAATAAAATCATCGTCTTCGCCGGCCTCAGTGGCCGCGGCAACAAACACATCTGCCAGTCGATTCAGTCCCTCACCTGTCGCGATAATAAACTCCCAAGGCGCTAGACCACCATGATCAGGCACTCTGGCGGCCGCATCCAGAATGACTTTCAGTTGCGCATCATCCGGCGCTGGCGCTACTAGGCGCGGGCAGGATTGACGGGTCAGAAGAAGTGTTAAAGCATCCAAAATAATGTCCTTTAAAACAGATACCCTTGTGGCTTTAGCATAACAAATTGCCGCTGAATGAAAATGCTTGCAGTAACAACTGCTGCGAACTCAACCATTCACTCCGCTCAGGTCGTCCAAATCACTGATAAGATCATCCAGTTTACGTTGAATATGCCGTTGCTGCTTGGCGTTCATATGCTGCGCCACCTGTACCAGCATCAACCCCAAACGTTGACGGTTAGTATCCAGCTGTTGTTGATATTCCACCGAGCGCAATTGTTCCGGTGTGGTTAATAGTAATTGTAATCGCTGCCGTAATAGGATGGGATCGTGGCGCTGCTCCAGTGCCATCACTAACTGTTGATACCACTCGTGACGGTAATCCAGCCACAATTTGGTGATATCGAGCCGCTGCTGATTATATTGGTGTATCAGTTGCTTTTGTGGAGGGGTTAAGCGGCCAATCCAATCCTGTAACTGCTCCTGCAAGCGTTCATCGGCTTGGGTTAGCAGCTGTTCGGCAGTTTTATCCTGATACTCTTGCTGCAAAGATTGCTGATCTTTTGCCAACTGCTTTTTTATCTGTGCCACTTGAGCATCGTCGAACGACGCCACCAGCGGCACGATGTTATCAAACGTGTGAGAAAAGATCCGCAACCAATGCTGCCTAGCGTTATCAGTAAAACGGCTGAGAAATTCAGGTGTTAAAGAATGTTGTTGTAAGGCACTGCGTAACTGTCGCAGATCATGACTGTAACGCGGCAGTTCCTGTTGCCGATGCCACTGCATGAAAGCTTGCAACGCCTGCTCAAACTGTTGCTCTTGCGCTTTATTTAACGACACATAGTCATCGAGTTGCCAAGCAATCGCCCAATCGAGAAAGTGATAGCTCATTTTGGTAGAGCAGGCACTGAGCATTAGCAGTGCTGTCAGCAGTAGCAAGAATCGTTTCATCCGTTGACCTATCCCTGATAATCATCGGCATTCTGTTTACCGGAATGCTAATCACTCTCGTATAAGTTGCCGGTAGTTGTCAAACCAACTGAAAAATTCATGGTGGTCATTGCAATGTCTATCAGCCATTTGCAGCGCCCAGGCACAGGAATATAACCAGAAAATGTCTAATGCGGCGCCTAACGCCTGCACGCTGTTTGACGTCAGGTGTGGATGATTGTCCAGGTACTGTTGTATCAACCATTGTCTGGTGGAGGGAGATAATCGATGACAGGCGATAACGCCTGCCAGTTCGAACAACGGATGCGAACTGCAACAGTATTCAAAGTCGATACAATACAAGCGATCTTGGTGCAGCAACAAGTTGTGGGCACTGAGATCTCGATGGCAATATTGGTGCGACAACAAGCAAGCATCCAGCACTGCAAATCTTGTATTCAATGACAGCCGTTGCAGCCATTGCAACCGTTGTAACCATTGCGCAGCGTCACGGGTATTGGCTCCGGCATAATCACCGTCAGCGGCCATCTGTTGTAATCGCGCCAGATAAATCTGCCACTGTAATTGGAGGCTGATATCTAATGCAGGTGGTGGCAACTCGCGTAATCCCAGCAGCAATTGCAATAGCTGCTGGGCCGGTGCTGATGACGCCGCAACTGGCCGCGAGCTGACGAATGACTCGGTGGACAGTTTGTGAGGCTGAGAGGCTGCGAGCTGACGCCAAGGCACACATCCGGCAGCGTCACCGCTGGCAGATTCAGTCAACCATTCACTCAGATAAAAACGTTTAGCACTGTCAACCCAATGCAACTGTGGTGCTAGCCCAGCAGCTTGGGCCACACGCCAGCAAGTCACCTCGTTTTCGCGATTGCAGATACGGTCGGTTACTGGCGAATTCAGCCGCAGCAGCAGCGAAGTTTGTTGAAAATCCAAGCGAAAACTCTGGTTACTTAGCCCCAGGCTCTGCCGCTCAATCGCTCTAGGCATGGGAAGATCTAACTGCTGCAATGCCTGTTGTACAGCCTCAGCAAGCTCACCTACGATGCTCACAAGTTCCATTAACGTTCACTCAGCGATAGCTGGTGTGCTCGCCAGTCAGCGCGCCACAGGAAATAGCCACCAACTGCCAACGCTACATATAACACAAACAATAACGAGGTCAGCATTAGCCCTTTACTGAGGTACAAATAGATAGACACCAAATCAATCACGACCCAATAAAGCCAGTTCTCCAAAACTTTCTGCGCCACCAACCAGGTGGTCATCACCGCAAAACAGGTGGTGGTAGCATCCAGATAGGGAAATGACGCATGGGTATGATTGGCCATAAACCAGCCCAGCGGCAATGACAATACTGCGGTGATAATGCTCAAAACGGCATGACGTTGCCACGACCAAGTGCTAATGGTAATGCCCTGTTGCTGCTCACCATCACGGCGCCACAACCAGTAGCCATAAAGCGCCATCGCCATGTAGTAAACATTGAGGACCGACTCCATCAACAGTGACACTTTCCAGAACAAGACGGTATAGATGGCAGTACTAGCCAGCGCCGCGCCCCAACACCAAACACTGGCCCTCATCGCTAACAACAGATACGCTAGTGCCAGTATAACGGCGAGACCTTCCCACAGATCCATGCCCTGCGCTTCAGTCACTGCTTGGCTGAACATCTGCCACAGTTGCGCCATGTTCAGGTCCTACGCCGCAAGTCAAATTCACCTTGCAGAAACTTGCAGACAAAAACCGCAGTACCAAACTGTTCATACGCGGCTTTCATCTCCACAGACAACATCTGCATCACGGCATCATAATCACCAGTCACCTGGGTCGATAGCGAATTAGTCACCCGTTCAATGCCTTGGTAGCTGTCCAGACGCTTTATCAGCCAGCGGATGGGGTCTTTATAGTTGTCATGCAATGGATACATGCTGATATCAACGGTGAGTTGCATACATTTTCCTCCAACGAGTCCCGGCCGACAGCAGGGACATACTGTATTAGATGAATTTCAGCTTAAAGGTGACACCTAACTGACGCGGGTCGCCATAACGGATGTATTGCTTGTCCGCCCAGTCCTGATCCGGTTCATTACCAAAATAGAACCCACGGACGCCATATTGTTTGTCAAACAGATTACGGCCCCAAAAATACAACGCCCAACTTTGAGCATCGTAACCCACCTTGGCACTGACAATGGTGTAAGGCTTAGATTGCGAATCGTTACTGTCAGAGTAGTAAAACTTATCCTTGCCGCTGGCATTGATATTGACAAACCAGCCCTTGTCAGCATGCCAGCTGCCGCCGACGCTATAGGCCCAGCGTGGAGAATGTGCCAGCTCACGGCCACTGAGATCGACGCTAGTGCCGTATTTATCGTGATAGAGGTACGTCCCGTATGCCGTCTGCAAATAACCAACACTGCCGTAAAGCTCAAGAGAATCAGACAGGTACCAGTTAGCTTCCAGTTCGGCACCATAATTTCGCGAACTACCGGCGTTATCGGTAAACAGAATAAAACGCTGCTGGTCGACGGGATCTTGCAAAGAAGCTGAAACCTGCTGGTGGCGGCGATCCATATAAAACAGCGCTAAACGAGTATCAGCTGCCCCATCAAGCCACTGTGATTTCAGCCCAAGTTCATAGTTGTAAAGGGTTTCGGCATCAAACTGCTTTTTATCTGCTAGCGACTGTGGCAGTGTCATGTTAAAACCGCCAGCTTTATAGCCACGAGCAACGCGGGCATATGCCTCCTGCCCTGTCGTCAACTGTTTTGACAGCGCGATATGACCACCCCACATGTTTTCGGATGGACTGAAATTATCGGCATTGCTGTCACTGTAATCACTACGACGCTTCTCAAGTCGCAGCCCTGTGGACAAACGATAACCCTGGCCTAAAGCGCTATCTAACTGGCCAAAGATCGCGTAGTTATCCGCATTATAATCCGATTGCAGTACCTCATCCGGCCAGCCGTTGTATTCGGAATACAGGTCATTGTCTTCATGCAAATCCATTAGATAGATGCCCGCAAGCCAGTCAGTGCTGCCAGCAAAAATTCGCCCAGCTTCATTAGAGGTGATACGAAATTCCTGCGTAACCGTGCGGCGCTTGCCTTGCTTATCCCACCAGTAGTTGTACTCACAAGCCTCGCCGTCACAATCACGCGCTGCCCAGTATTCGGGATTGGCCCAGTCTCCGTCATAGCCATTATCGAAATGACTATTCGCCCAACTGGTGAGAGAAATCAGCTCAAATGATTCAAAACCGCTGTAATTGAGTTTGAGACTGGCACCTGTGGTGCGCTGACTGTCTACACCCGGCTGATCGGTTAGCGTGTGTTTGCCATTATTATCCAGCGTCCAGGCATCATAGCCATTGTCAAAATCGGCGTGCAACACAGTGAGATCCGCTTGCAGATTGTCGGTAGCGTACCAGCGCAGTTTCAAACGTCCGCTGAATTCATCCCGCTGGTTGGTATCATCACGCTGCAGATACTGGTTATCCATGTAGCCATTCTGCTTATGCTGTTGCAGTGCCACACGGTACAGCAACTTGCCCGAATCAGTTAATGGCCCAGAACTGTAGCCGCTGAGAGTACGCAGATTGTCATCCCCGAGCGATAGCTCCAGTCCATGCTCAAACACTTGGGTAGGATCATTACTTTTGAGATAGATAAGCCCGGCAAGCGCATTGGCACCATAGCGAGTACCCTGTGGACCACGCAACACTTCAAACTGCTGCAGGTCATACAGGCTGGACACAGTTCCCAAACCAGAAAGGTCGATGTCGTCCACGATAAAACCCACCGAGGAGTTGGGTGCGCCTTTGTAGTCTTCCTGTTCGCCCACACCACGGATCTGGAAATAACGCGGCCGCGATGTGGCACCCGACCAATTGAAGTTGGCAACATTGTTGATCATGTCTTCAAAGTGTTCGGCGGCCTGGTCATCAATCCGCTGCTGATCAACCACTGTTACACTGGAGGGCGTGCTTTCGACCGATGTTCCTCGAAAGTCAGCACTGACCACCATCACCTCAATGGGCGAGTCTGCAGTTTTGAGCGAATCACTGTTACTGGGATTATCGGCGGCAATGACCGGGGCACTCAATGCCAGTTGTACGGCAGTGGCAATAACACCCGGATAAAAAAATTTAGACATTTGGACCTCAAATATTTGCATGTTTGAGATCCGGCATGGGATAAGCGAAGTGATAAGTACACAAATTGTGGCCCATTCCTACGCCGGTACTAGCCGGATCAGGTTCTAAGGGTTCGTCATAAGACATCTCAGTTCACCTGCAAAAACAGGAAAACACCCCTTGGCGCGAGTCAGTATACCTAAATTTGTTAACTAATGAAGTGCTATTCGGCAGAGATTTACTAGGCGTGGTCAGAACAAAAACTTAGGGTTTTAACGGAGAAGGCAGCTCTACAGCAAACATCCTATCAATTTCGCCGCGCGTGACCATCTGCTGCAGCTCTTGTTGCAATTTGCCAACAAACTCCTGGTGATCAGCATGTTTGGAAAACCCAAAATAGACGGGTACATGATTGGCATAATGCAGCGCAGCGTAATCATAATCACGGAATCCAAGACGCTGAAATGCCGCTTCAATACTGCTTTTATCAATTACCGCAATATAATCAAAACGGTTGGCAGCAAACATCTTGGCAAGATTGGTGTCATCAGCCGCCTGATACTTTTTTAACCGGGGATCGTCATTGATAAATGCAGAATAATAGGTGCCTAACTTCACGCCAAGCGTACCGGCAAACAATTGCTGTTCCGTATCCAGCTTAGCGTATTTATGTTTGATGAAGATAATCGGGTTGTCTTCTACCGCGACTGGGCCAATAAAGGCGGTATAGTGCTCACGTTCATCATTACGGATTAGCCGCGGCACCAGATGCACTTCGCCGGATTGTAGCCGATGCAGTGAGCGCTGGAATGGCATTTCCTGCCATTGCAGCTCGCAACCGGCCCGTTGACAGGCAAGTTCCAATATATTAACCAAGTCGCCGGAAAATGTTCCTGGTGTTTTGCCATAGGTCATCAACGGCGGTCGCAAACGAAAATCTGCGGTGAGCAACACCTGAGACTGCGCTGCCGATGACATTAGTATCAGTAGAGATAGCAGTATCTGATAGCCTTTATTGCCCATCGCATTGCCCATCTAAATCAATGTCTGACGTCATTACAGCGCGCCTGATTTTACCATTAATGGTTATGAATCAGACAGTAACAGCTTTTTATCAGACTGCAGCAAGTGTTAGCAAATACCAGATAATGCTCACAAAAAAAGCCTGCCGGGCAGCCCTCCACGGCAGGCTTGGACACACAAACTCTTAATAATGATAGCTGACGCTCAACCGTAACATGCGAGGTTCTACCGGATGATAGTGTAAATCTTCGACACCCTCGGCATCTTCACCGGACAGACGAGAGCTGTACCAGTAGTCAATATCATGGTCGTCACTGTTAAACAGGTTAAGCAATTCCGCCTTCACGTCCCAATCCTGATAAGCATATCCGAGCGACAAATTAACCAGGGTTGTCGCATCAGCTTCATGTTCTTTGAAACTGTCCAGCGTCCGTTTTCCAAGATAGCGCAGTCGCAGCGCAGCGTGGATGCCCGAGGCATCTGGCTCATAGTTAATACCGGCACTGGCAACCCATGGGACAGTGCCATCGACATACTTACCCTCTAGGGTCTCATCCTCGGTAAAGCGGGCACGGGTTACTGCCAGTTCCGCATCGACACTGAAGGCATCACTCAGCCAGTAATAGGCAGAGATCTCGAGTCCATAACGCCGAGAAGCTCGACTGGGTTCAGTCGTTCCGGCATCGCCCACATACAGCAGTTCAGAATCCAGATCCAGATACCAAAATGCGGCCGAGAGATTGATGTATCGCCGATCATAGTAGCGAAAACCCAGTTCTGCCCCGGTAGAACGTACCAGCAAATCCACCTTGTTCACTGCTTCACCAGTGGCCGGATCGACTTTGATAGTAGCCCCTCGCGCATCGTTAGAATGAAAGCCCTGCCCGGCACTGGCATAGAGCTCCAGATCATCACTTACCAAGTAAGACAGACCACCTTTCAGGCTCCAGATACCATCGTTAGCATTACCACTGTTTAATGTGTTATCGCTATCCACATCAGCGTTGTAGTAGTCATAGCGAGCGCCGAGGCGGAACTTGATGTCATTGGTCAACTCGGCTTCCAGCTTGCTAAACAGACCGCTGGAAAACTCATCCACTGCGTCATCTCGCACGGTACCAATCTGCTGCCTAGCTTTGGTGTGGTACAGCGCCACTTTACCAATATGATCATAGCGAACATCAATGCCGGAGGTGATATCCGTCGTAATGCCGAATGGTGCTACATGCCAGTCACGCGCCAACTTGCCGCCCCAAATTTCGCGGTTATCCATTTGCTGAAACTCATCGCCATCTACTGGATTATCGAGAAAATAGGTGAAATTAGAAAACAAGTTCAAGCGTGAGCGGATCACATAAGCACTGGCTTGCCAGTCACTGTCAACATAACTGGCCGACAAACTGTAACGGCTGGAATCCCCACCCAAATCCGTATCCAGCGAACCATATTCATCAATAATACCGGCAGTTACCGCACGTTCAGGGATCTGATCGGCTGAGTTCCAGTCATTACTGTATGCCATTGCCGTGACGGCCAGTTGTCCATTACCTACGTGTGTCAGATAACGGCCAACAGCGTTCACTTTACGGACATCTTCTTCTACATCACTCCAAGGGCCATCGTAACGTTGCAATTCGCCGCCAAAAATAAACTTGTTATCCTGCCACTGCTGTTGCCCGGTCGCCAGCAAGCGTTGATAGCCATATTCCCCCAGCGTTAACGCCATTTGGCGATAAGGCAAATCGTCTGTCAGTGAAATAGCCGCGGAGCCAGCGCCCGAGAAATCCCCCACTTCAGGGTAATATGCCCCTTTGTAGTAATGGATCTGCCCGATTAACTCGGGGATCAGAAAGTTGAGATCGGTATAGCCCTGACCATGACCGTGGCTGCGCATATTGATGGGCATACCATCAACCGAGGTTGCGAAGTCGGTGCCGTGATCTAGGTTGAATCCCCGTAAAAAGTACTGGTTGGCTTTACCCGAGCCACTGTGCTGAGTCACCATCATTCCCGGCACAAACTCCAGCACCTCTCCCGTACGCAGTAATGGCCGAGCTTCAATCTCGCCCTCGCCCACTATGCCCTCAGATGCGGAACTACTCTGCCCTAACAAATTGAGCTGCCGTCCAAAAACTGCTACCCGTTCAATGGGCTGTGAGGCTGAGGTAGATGTTTGAGTGGTATCTTCTGCCTGCACCAGTGCCGCGACAAACAGCACGGGCACCCCGTAAATTACTGTTGAAGTCAATTTCACATCAGTTGTTATTTGGTTAGAAAATTAGCGCGAGGGAAAAGTTTAAGGACTTTTAGTATTACGAAAATTGATCAAAGTCATACTTAATAATATTTTCTATAAAAACGTAATACCTGAAACAAAGAGGGAGTTCACACCTTTAAACAAATTAAATAAAAACAGCAGCTTATTATTAAGCAATCATATTGTTATAAGACGGGTAATACCTTAGTAAGATAAACGATGAGCTTAGAACAAAAAAACGCTTAATCGGCAACGGAATCCAACCGCCACAAAAACCTGCGTGGTGCCCATGCGCTGGAACAGCACCACACCATCATCAGCGAAAACTCAGGAATGGCGTACGCGTACTGGCGAGTGTTTCTGTAATTTACGCTGTAGTGTGCGCCGGTGTAACCCCAGTGCCTTGGCGGTCGCAGAAATGTTACCGTCATTTGTCAGCAATGTGCGCTGGATATGTTCCCATTCGACCTGCGCTGGTGTCAGCGGTTGGGTATCCCCAACAGAGTCCACCTCAACGCATCCCTGCAACCGTTGCAGTATTTCGTTCAGGCCAACCGGTTTTGCCAAATAATCGGTGGCCCCGCGCCGCATCGCTTCGACAGTTGTGGCAATACTGGCATAGCCAGTCAACATAATGAGATGCGTTGGCTTAAAATGCTCCTTGAGCGCGGGGATCCCCGCGATGCCTGATTCTTGCTCCAGCATCATATCCAGTAAAATGGCGTGCACCCGCTGCGCTGGGTGGTACAAGGCAGTGGCAATCGAAGTATAAATTGCCACCTCATAGGCCCCCGTCTGCTGCAAACGCCGCTGTAACACTTGCAAGTAGCTAAGGTCATCATCAATCACTATGATTTTCTGCATGAAACTCCAGTGGTAGCTCAACAAGGGTAACTATCATATCGCCTTCACGACACCAATTAACCTCACCATGAAATTTTTCAATGGTTGCGTTGGTCAATACCGCGCCAACACCATGACCACCATCGCTGGGCAATAACCGGAAACCAAGCTGTAGCAGAAGGTCTGGTGACACTCCGTTGGCAGGGTTTTCAATTTTTAGCCGCCAGTGGCTGTCCGTTGTATTGGCAGAAACGTGAACCAAGGCAGCAGCTTGTCCCTGCGCAGCTTCACAGGCGTTGATGATAATATTGCTCAACGCTGGCAATAGCGTACCGTCGGCGTATATTCGTCTCGACTCGGCGGTAATAAGCCAGTGCCAGCGGATGGGGGTTTCTGGTCGGGCTAATAACAGTAAATGTTGCAACGAATGCCACAACTGTTTAATCGCGTAAGGTCGCAATCGGGACTCGCGCACATCGTCAGCAACCTCACGCCAATTACGCAATTGCTGTTCAACACGCTGCAATTGCACATCCAGTTCTGTCAGCGCAACACTGGTAGTTTGTTGCTCTTTAATTTCGTCGATCAATAAGCGCATAGACTGTACCGGGGTGGCGACATCGTGAGTAAGCTGGGCGGCAGCAGTTCCGATGGCTAGCAACTGCTCGTTACGCAGTTGCCGCTCCCGCAACTGATGAATCGCTTCCTCGCGTGACGCTAACCGCTGCCGCAGATACCGCACCACTGCCGCTACCAGCACAGCAGTCAAAACAAAACCCACCACCATACCGTAGTAATGGCTGAGCATCATCGCCGCATGGTCGCCATGTCGAGGCAATAGCCATAACTGGCCAATTTGAAAGGCAATACTCACACTCAGCACCATTGCGGCGCTAAGCCAAGACAACAACATAAAAGCCAATACTACGGGTAGCAACAACACAGCATTAAATGGATTACTGGCGGCACCATTTATGGCTATCACTGTATTCACCAATAGCACTTCCGCCAGCAACAGAAACAGCATTTGCCTGGGTGATGGCCGGCGCCACAGCAGCATCACGATCAACAGCATCATTGCGGTTTATTCCACTATCTATTTGCCAACAGCATACATTAAAAAGCGCAGCTGACGCCAAACTCCAAAGAGCGTCCGGCACCAGCCAGTTGTGGGAAGCCCTGACTGCTGTCGGCCTTATATTCCGCAATACTGACGCCGCCGAGTGGCAACTCATAGTTATGATCAAGCAAATTATTGACGGCGAATGTCAGAGTAACCCCCTGCCATTGCAGACGACTGCTGATATTGAGCAGCGAATAGGCGGCCGTAGCATTTTCCAATCGACTAATATCCACACGGTCTTTAGCAGCAACCCATTGCCAGGCAATACTATTTTGCCAGTCCCCTAACTGTTGCTGCAGCGCCAGTTCTGTTTGCCAAGGTTTTATCTGATATAAAGGCTGACCGCCATCATCTCGCTCACCATGTGTCGCACTGACACTGGCATTTAGCTGCCACAGTCCCGTGTAATTATCTGCCAGACGATAAACGCTGCTGACACTGCCACCATAGAGCGTCGCATCCAGATTAGTAAATTGCAGCAAATTACGCTGGCCATTGGCTAAACCACTTTTATTGAAACTGCCTATCACATCTGCATCAATGTAATCTGTTACCTTGGTGTACCAGACTGTTGCTGCCAGTTGCCAATCATCGGCAAAGGCTTTGTAAGCAAAGCTCAATGTGTCGGCCGTTTCCGGCTTAAGGGTAATATCGCCAACATAACCGTTGCCATCACCAAACCAACCTATCATGGTGGCCGCCATGGTCCCTCGTCCCCAACTGTATCGTTCGTATAAATTGGGCGCACGATTCTTGCGGGCGAGTCCCAATTGCAGTTGCTGCCCGGTCGTCAGTTGGTAGCGCGCCAACAAGGTGACATCCAGCAGATTGTCACTACGTTTACGATCAGTGGCATTAAACGCACTGGCCGCCGCAGCATCGGCATTGATCATGCCCATCATCGCCATGGTGTTGTAGGCTTGAACGTCGCCTGCATTGGTCGTCACATATTCATACCGAACACCGGCAGACCACCACCAGCGCGTAGTCGACTGTTGTTGCCATTCGCCAAATACCGCCGCCCGTAAGCGCCTACCATCATTAATATTGATATAGTTATTGGGCCCCATCATGCTGGAACCTACCACCGCCGGCCACTCATCATCCAGTCGGTAATCATAGGTTTCCTGCCCCAACAACAAGGTATCTTTGGCACTAACAGGCAAACGCCAGTGCAACTGATAGCTGTAATCATCGCCGTCGGTATTCATCGGCATCATGCCGGTTTTCTCAGGGCTGAAAAACCCCATTTTATGGCTGACACTATGCCAGTTGGCCTGGGCGCTGAATTCACCATCATCGGCTAACTGCCGCTGATAGCGAGCCAGGACCCCATAGCTGTGGTTGTCCGTCATATCCATATATTGATTAGCAAAACCCTGAAACGGGATGTTTTGATGTGTTAGCTTCACCGCAAATTGCTGAGTTTGATCGCGCCAGGCAGCCGTCAGCGCATGATTCTGTGCCCGGTACAAGGTGTCCAGCACTTTGTCACCATGACCATCTCGATAACTATTGGCATCTTCATACGCGCCCTGATAATCAACACTAACGCTGTTGCTGGACAATTTAACGCCAGCCCCGAGTAACATAGCATCGTTAACGCTGTGGTATCCGGCTGACACATATCCACTTTGCCACTGCAGCGTGTCACTATCGGCAAATATGGGATTAACGCTGCTGACCTTGATAACGCCAGCGATATTATCGCCACCAGCGCTCACGGGCGACACCCCGGCTACTACATCAACAGTAGCGACTTGATTTGCCGAAATATAAGACAAGGGCGGGTTCATCTGGTTGGCACAGGAGGCGGTAACATCACTGCCATCGATAAGCACTTTTACGCGATCGCCCATCATGCCGTTAAGCACAGGCAGCGCTGACATACCGCCCGCAGCAGAAAAATCAACACCTTGCTGGGTTAATAGGGTATCGACCGCCCCCAGAGTACTGTGGTGTTCAGGTTGCTGCCCCAGCACTTGTAGTCGTTCTATGGGTTGATTGGTATAGTCGTCAGCCAACGTAGGCATCGACCATGCCAGGCCAACAGCAACCGCGATAGCAGAGGGCTTTCGGTAAAAGTGGTATTCCTGTTGTTGAGTATTTCTGCGCACAATGATCACCTTCAATGTCAATCATCTGGGAAAATTGCGCGCATTATAACGAGAGCTGGATCACAGCTGGCGTGGCATATTGTCGCACCCTGACAACAGCCTGAACTGGCGTCGACATCTTGCTAAGCGGGTATACAGTCGGCAGCAAGGCTCAGCGAGCCGTAGCCACTTATGGAAACGGTAGAGGCTATATATAGCGGAAGATTAAACTTATCTAGTGCTTACTGATGCAATTTTATTGGTTTGGTTACTGAGAACCAACGGCTTGAAGTCCGCCACACTAGAATGGCTGGCAACAGCATGACAGCGATAAAATGACACAACAGCTGATAAGCATAAAAAAGGCGCCATTAGGCGCCTCCTCTTGGATTGGCGATTACGCGAAAGAGTCGCGTAAGGCCACGGTACGGTTAAACACCAGATGCTCTGCAGAAGAATCCTTACAGTCAGCACAGAAGTATCCTTCACGTTCAAACTGATAAGCCTTTTCAGCAACGGCGACTTTCAGATCTGGTTCCACAAAGCCATGGCGAATCTGCAACGAATCAGGATTCAATGCCTCATCTAATGTCTCAGCGCCAGCGGGATTGGCGAGGCAGAACAAACGATCGTATAAGCGGAATTCTGCTGGCAAGGCACTGGCTTGTTCTACCCAGTGGATCACGCCTTTTACTTTACGACCATCAGCGGGATTAGTACCTTTAGTGTCAGCATCATAGCTGCAATAAACCGTGGTCACATTGCCCTGTTCATCTTTATCACAACGTTCCGCTTTAACGATGTAAGCGTTGCGCAAACGGACCTCTTTACCGAGCACTAAGCGTTTATAATGCTTATTGGCCTCTTCGCGGAAATCTTCTGCGTCGATGTACAGTTCGCGGCTGAAAGGTAATTGGCGCTCGCCCAGTTCCGGTTTATTCGGGTGCACTGGCGCACTGATGATTTCAGTCTGCCCCTGCGGGTAATTTTCAATCACCATGCGGATAGGATTAATCACTGCCATTGCCCGCGGCGCGTTATCGTTCAGCTCTTCACGAATACAGGCTTCCAGCATACCGATTTCTACTAAGTTATCCTGTTTGGTGATACCAATACGGTCGCAGAATTCACGAATAGATGAAGGTGTAAAACCACGGCGACGCAGACCGGCAATCGTTGGCATCCGCGGGTCATCCCAGCCATTCACCAGTTTACGGGTAACCAGTTCATTCAGTTTACGCTTGGACATAACGGTATATTCAAGATTCAGCCGTGAAAACTCATACTGACGGGTACGGCCGTCATAATTGAAATCGTCCAGATGATCCAAAACCCAGTCATACAGTCGACGGTTATCCTGGAACTCCAGCGTACACAGACTGTGGGTAATATGCTCCAGCGCATCAGAGATACAATGGGTGAAGTCATACATGGGGTAGATGCACCATTTATCGCCAGTCTGATGGTGATGGGCAAACTTAATGCGATAAAGTACCGGGTCGCGCATGCACATAAAAGGCGATGCCATATCAATTTTAGCGCGCAGACTACACTCGCCTTCCTTAAAGCCTCCGGCACGCATTTTTTCAAACAGTGCAAGGTTTTCTGCTATCGGCGTATCTCGATAAGGACTGTTTTTTCCCGGCTCTTTCAAGGTACCGCGATATTCACGCATCTGTTCACCATTAAGGAAACAGACATAAGCCAAACCTTTGTTGATCAGTTCAACTGCATAGCCGTACAGAGCATCGAAATAGTCAGATGAATAATGAATATCACCACTCCACTGAAAACCGAGCCACCGCACGTCTTCCTTAATGGAATTGACGTAATCGATATTCTCTTTTTCCGGGTTGGTATCATCAAAACGCAGATTGCATTGTCCTTGATAGTCGCGGGCAATACCGAAGTTCAGGCAAATAGACTTTGCGTGACCGATATGGAGGAAACCGTTAGGCTCCGGCGGAAACCGGGTGTGCACACTAGTGTGCTTGCCACTGGCCAAATCCTCATCAATGATATTGCGAATGAAGTTACTCGGACGTACTTCAGTGTCCAGCTGACTCATGTAATTCCTCTTTGCGAACCGTGCAATCGTTATAAAACGGGCATGATCCTACAGATCATGCCCGCTGACAATGCTTCTAGGATAAAAACTGTCGTTACGTCCGTCAACGTTCTGTCAAAAAGAAAAAGCAGCAAATAGCGCTGCTTTTTCAATCAAATGTCCAATCATTACTCGGTGATAATTTTTATCCCAGGAATGAGTTGTTGCGTCCGTTTCCCTTTGCGTTTCAGCCAAGCGTAGAAACCTACCAATGCCGCAGCGAAAAATGCAATCCAAGCAGCTGACTGCAACGGATGCTCGGGAATGGTGGCCGCTTGATAAACCACTGTTGAGGTACCATAGGCCAGCGCTAAGGTCCAACTCGCAGCAAAACCGGCCCAGCGCGGTCCAAATTCATTCACCAGCGCCCCCATTGCTGCCACACATGGGGTATACAACAGAATGAATAACAGGTAAGTGAACGCCGACAACTGACCACTGAACCCGGTTTGCAAGGCACTGAAGGTAGTTTGTGCCACACCCTGTTCTTCCGCTGCCTCATTCAGATTATCAACGTGTCCAAGCGACAACGATAAAGGATCACTCGGATTGATCCCCAAGAGGTTCTGCGGAATAGTGGCCAACGCTTCTTTAAAGCTGTCGGTCAGTGGCGTCAGTTCCCCTTTATCCTGCCCATGACTGCTGTATAAATTATTGAGAGTGCCAACAACCGCTTCTTTGGCAAAAATACCGGTGACAATACCAACCGTCGCCTGCCAGTTATCCTGTTGCAAGCCCATGGGGGCAAACACTGGGGTAATTTTCTGGCTGGCAACACTCAACAGAGATTCCTGACTATCTTCATGACCAAAGGTGCCATCGGTCCCGATGGAGTTGATGAAGTTCAGCACTGTGACCACCAGTACAATGGTTTTGCCAGCGCCGAGGATAAAGCTCTTGGTACGTTTTCCGGTACGACCTAACACCATACGCGGCTTTGGTAACTCATACCCTGGCAGCTCCATGACTACCGCACTGCTGTTACCCGGCAGCAATGTCTTACGTAACATCAGTCCAGTGCCAATGGCAGCAATAATGCCAATGATGTACAGCAAAAACACCAAATTCTGACCAGAGTTAGGGAAAAATGCTGCGGCAAACAGTGCATATACAGGTAACCGCGCACCGCAGGACATAAAGGGCGCCATCATGCCGGTCACAATACGTTCACGTTCGCTGCCCAAAGTGCGGGTCGCCATAATCGCTGGCACGGAACAACCAAAACCGACAATCATGGGCACAAACGCTTTGCCGGGAAGGCCGATACGCCGCATCAGGCCATCAACCACAAACGCCGCACGTGCCATGTAGCCTGAGCCCTCAAGCACTGACAACGCCAGAAACAGCGCGGCAATCACTGGAATGAAGGTACAAACGGTCTGGATCCCCTGTCCGAGTCCGCCCGCCAACAGGGTGATCAGCCATTCAGGCGAATTAACGCTCTGTAGCCAAGCCCCCAGGTGATCCACAAACAAGGCACCCGCAGCAATATCGAAAAAATCGATAAAAGCGCTGCCGACATTAATGGCGAACATAAATGTCAGATACATCACCAGCAGGAAGATCGGTACCCCCAGTATCGGATGCAATACAACCTGATCCAAACGGTCGCTCAGG
Organism: Shewanella fodinae; assembly: GCF_014651955.1. Lineage (GTDB taxonomy): Bacteria > Pseudomonadota > Gammaproteobacteria > Enterobacterales > Shewanellaceae > Shewanella > Shewanella fodinae. Next base: position 397,142 of record NZ_BMXW01000001.1, read on the forward strand.
GTGGGTTTATCTTCTGTGTGAATCGCCGCCTGATATAATGCTTCGACAAAATTAAATCGGGTGGCGGCTGCATGAACTTCAATGTCCTTGCCTTCTCGTGCCAACCTTTCTGTGCATTGCTCAACTTCCTGATCATTGCTACCGCGATGGCAAGCATTACAGCCCTTGCCATTAGCCAATTTTGCCAGCGCCCGGCCACGGCTTAGATTGGGTTCGGCAGCACGCAACGCCGCTACACTTGCTTCAATTTCCTGACCATAGTCCAAGATTAACGGTGCTGAAGATACCTGGCCTTCGAAAAACTGCACCACCAAAGCCTTCACTTTTTCAACATCTTTAGGCTCGCGGGACGTCACACCAATCACCGGACACCCGAGTTCTTTACTCATGGCCTCAGTATCAACTTTGATACCCCGTTTAATGGCCGCATCAATCTTATTCAGCACCACCACCATGGGGATACCGAGCTCCCGCAACTGAACGGTCAAATAAAGGTGACGTTCAATATTGGTGGCATCGACCATGTTGATAATGCCATCCATTTTTTGGGTTGCCAGAAACTGCTGGGCTATTTGTTCATCTAGTGAACAATCGCAGTCACTTTCTGATGGCAAAATATCGTAAATGCCGGGCAGATCCGTCAGGTAAACATCAACACCGTTGAGTGTGAACAGACCGGTTTTCTTCTCAACCGTGACGCCGGCCCAGTTGCCCACTTGCTGATTAGCACCCGTCAGGGCATTAAATAGAGTTGACTTACCGGCGTTGGGATTACCAACCGTGACACAATGAAACTGCTTAATCATTGGCCTTCTCCACTTCGATGATCTGTGCCAATTCTTGGCGCACACACAATTTACTACCACGGATTTCAAGTTCCAGACCTGATCCCATCGGTGCGCGACGAATAAGTGAGAAATGAGTATCGGGCGTGATACCCAGTGACAATAGCTTGCGCTTAACGGCGGATGGAAGCTCCAGACGTCCAATATCGGAGATTTTTGCGCGATCGCCGGGGTTCAATTCACTTAACTTCATTGCCTCTACCACTTTGACTGCCTTACAGCCGCTAACACGACTGCTTCCGCGTGAATTATTAGCGCCAGTTGTAAACGATAATAATTTTCAATTGTGTCCGTATTATGTGACAAAACCCTGAAGGAATAAACGGCCAGATGAAAATAAACTGCTGTTTGTAGCAACTTTGTGTGCTTGGTCAGAAAAACAGGGAACGAGCCGGATTTCAGATAATCAAAAAATGACCCACATCAAAACTGCTAACATGCAAGTACTGCAGAGATTGTACTGCTTTTCCAGCGAAAGACATGCGGCCAAATATAAAAATATTAGACAGTGCACATAAACCACTCACTGATATTAGGCAGCCGTTGCTGAGTGTCTCTGACTATGGTTGCAGGCAGAAACATCTTAGTGATTGTCCTTTTTAAACTTATCCGTAGCCACGAATACCGGCTTTAAACATTTGTCCAGAAACCAAGTTACTCCTTTATAAATAGTCAGATCTCAATCACATAACCCGGCTAAAATAACTGCGTATTGCCTTACATTTGGATAGCCTTATGTATGGAAATCTCACTCCACTCACTGCAGCGACAATTCTAAAATCAATGCCCGTTACAGTGAGAACAACAAACCTTGCAGGGATACATAATGATGAAACGGTTTAATTTCAATGCCGCGAGCAAAGCGCTGTTGGGAGCCGGTCTATTGTCTTTAATGCTCGCCGGTTGCGGAAGCGACGGCAAAGACGGTCAGGACGGTGCCCCCGGTGAACCCGGATTAACCACAATCAACATCGACAACGCCACTACGCTGAATGCCAATTTTACCGACGCCTCGATTTCTGATGGCAGCGTAAGCGTTACCTTCTCTCTGACCAACGCCAACGGCGTTGCAGTGGTGGGACTCACCAAGGATTACGATCTGCGCTTTGGTATCGCCCAGTTAACTCATGTGGTTGATGCGGCCACTGACACCAGTGCCGGTTTTGACCATGGTTACCAATGGCAATCCTATATTAATGTGGTCAAGCAACCGACCGATGTACCAACCAACGTAGACAATCTTCATCCTTCTGCGCAGTATCAGGCCGATGTTGAAGTGGCTAAAAGTTGCGATGATTGTCTGAAGGATAATGGTGATGGCACCTACACCTATACCTACCAAACCAATGTTGCCAACGTCACTACGCCGCTGACCGTTACCTACCATGCCGAAGATACTCAACGTGCCACGCTTGAACTCAAACTGACATCGCTTGCCGTCAATGCCCATTTCGACTGGCAACCTTCAAGCGGGATGACAACGGGGATCCAAAGCCGCAACGTGGTATCAATCAACGCTTGTTATACCTGCCATCAGCCTGACAGCCTTAAAGCTCATGGCGGTCGTCGTCTGGATCTTGAAAACTGTGAAGCTTGCCATACCGCCACTTCTGGCGATCCTGAATCAGGTAACAGTATCGACTTCACTTATATGATCCATGCCATTCACCGCGGTAGCGAGCGCCATACCTATGACGCAGATGGCAACGAAGTGGCAGATCCTTATAAAATAGTGGGATATCACGGTGCTCTAGAGGATTTTGGTGAAGTCAACTTCCCGCAAACCCCCGCAGCAAATTGTGCAGTATGTCATGTCCAAGGGAGCAACGCCCCTAGTGATGCGGCACTGTTTACCCAAGAGAAAAGCAATACCGCATGTATCGCCTGTCATTCTGAAAAACCCTCTGCACACCACAGCAGTACCGACTGTATGTCTTGCCACAATGCCGAGTCACCATATGCTGGCACTGGCAGCGCGGTTAAACGTCATGGCGATGTGTTAAAAGCCTATACGCTGGCACAGCAGATGGGAGTCAAGGTGACTGATATTGGGCTAGACGCCAACAGCAAACTGACCTTCAAAGTACAAGTGTTGGATGCCAACGGCAATGCCGTAGATCAGAGTTTCGTCAGTCAGAGCAGTCGCATGGTGGTCGGTTGGGATATCGACAAAGACTTCCCGGCATACAATGACGCATCCTACAGCAACCGCCGCACACGTCTGAGCGAAGGTAGCTATGATGAGGCTACCAAGACCTACACACTGACATTGAATAACATGAACATGCCAACAGATGCCAAAGGCAAAACCTTTGAAATCTGGTCAACGCTGCAAGCTTGCTTCAATAACGGCGGTTACGGGGTAGACGACGTACAACTTACAGCCTGCAGTGCCGATGGAGTCCGCACCGTATATATCAAACAGGATCCTTATCGTTTTGTATGGGGCGATACCGGAGTGGATGACTCAGGCACAGTCGCAACCCGTCGGCCTATCATTGATGCCAACAAGTGTCTGGGCTGTCATGGTAAGGCAATTGTGCACAACGACAACGGTGTTAACTGTCAGGCATGTCATACCCCTGATAAAACGCTGACAACAGATAACAGCTACCCAGGCGGTAAAGTGCCAACCAGTTTTGCCTTCAAAGTGCATGAACAGCCAGGTCACTATCTGAAGTATGCCGGTCTGGGGTCAGGCACCGTGCTGAAAACGGATTGTCAGACCTGTCATACCGCTGATGGCATTGCGTTGGGACGAGATGCACAGCGTGTATGGCGCTACGGTGATACTACCAACGGCGGAGCAGAAATATGGGTGTCTTCCGATGCCGGGGCCTGTTTGAGCTGCCACCAACAGTATCTGACCGACTCAGGTAAATCTCATATCGAAACCAACGGCGGCATCCTTGATGGCACCAGTGCCGACGATGTGAAACAGCGAGCCGCTGAAACCTGTAATACTTGCCACACACCAGCACAGTTGCTGAAAGTTCACGGCAATTAAGCTAATACTTAACTGCATGACAAACGAAGGAGGCAATATGCCTCCTTCATTTTTTGTAAACAGTAAGTTATATAGTTTAACAGGTTATTCAGCAAAAGCTGTAGTACAACTAGAACAGCACAAATAACCCTTTTTAAATAGAAGGATCCAAGTCACACATTAACGTCTGTTTAGAAGCATTTATTGATATTCTGAGTTAGCCTTTTCGTGGGAGATACTTTATCCAGCATGGGTCAACAAGCTGATTACAACACCTATCTATCGGTAATAAACCGGCAGAATGTTGACCGAGTGCTTCCACATTGCAGGGAAAAAATAATGATGAACGCAAGTAAATCGAAATATGCGCTACTGCTGGTTGCCGGTGCGTTATCCATGGCCCTTAGCGGCTGTGGCGGCAGCGACGGCGCAGATGGTGCAAGCGGTTCTGATGGTGCTGCCGGAGGCAGCCCCGCCATGACCATCAACAATCTGAATTTTACTTTTTATGACACTACCGTTCAGGATGGAGTTGCCAGCCTTCGTTTTCAGGTGACCAACCAGGACGATAAAGCTGTGGTTGGTTTGCAGAAAATGCGTTTTTACGCCCTGCAGCTGTTGCCTCAGGGGGCAACTGGTGTCGGTAATGCCAGTCAGTGGCAATATATCGTCGATGAGACCTGTGATCTTAGCAGCAGCTGTCCAGGTACTTTGGTTGATAAGAAAAATGGGGTTTACACCTACTCTTTCGCCACCAACTTTTTAGATAGTGCTGGCACCCGCACCACATTTAATCCAGAACTGGCCCAGCGCTTTATGATCCGTGCGTATAATACGCCTCTGCCAGATGGCACTGCGGTTCCTAACAGCAATGCTTTTGTTGATTACACTATTGCAGGTAATGAACCCGGATATTCCCGCAAAATAGTGGCCACCGCCAGCTGTAACAAGTGTCATGGTGACGTCAGTACCGCTCACCACAGTGGTTCATACAATGACGTTAACATGTGCGCCAGCTGTCATACACCGAACCGTTTGAGTAACTCAGACGATCAATTCAGCATGTTGATCCATGCCAAACATTTTACTTTGGGTGACGAAGGTGTACCGGCCCCAGTGTATGAAACTGATGCACTGAAAACCTGCAGCACTTGCCATAGTGATCAGGGTGAGCTGACACCAGACTGGGGTAACTGGTCTAAAGTACCAACAGCCCAAGCATGTGGCAGTTGCCATAGCAATATCGATTTTGCTAAAGGTCAGGGACATAGCCAACAGTCTGATAACTCCAACTGTGTTGCCTGCCATAACAGTGAATGGACCGAGCAAGTTCACTCTACTGACTATCAGAACAGAAAAGCTGTCATCGCCAAAGTAGGTATGTCAGCGACACTGGTTGCGAACACTGATGACTCTGCCACCCTGAGTGTGACATTGCTCGACAGTGAAGGAAAGCCGCTGGATGCCAGCACTGAACTGAGCAAGATCAAACGCTTGGAAGCCGTTACTAACGTCGATCCTGAATTCCCAGTAATGGGCTACATCGCTAGCCCTGGCTCAGGCAAGGCCCATGACAGCAAAGACCTGATTGCCGACAACGCACTGCAAAGTGATGTTAGCATTGTTGACGGAAAACTGGTTTACACCACACAGGTTCTGCCATTTGGTAGTGGTGCGGCTGATACTGCTTTCAGCTTTATCGGCTTGGAAATGTGCACCAGTGGCGCAAACTTGGTGAACTGTACTGCTGACAGCGAAACCACTAGCATGAAAGCGCAGTTAGCTTTTGGTACAAAATCAGGCAGTGCACCGACTCATCGCCACACTGACTCAGTGAGCTTCGCAGGTTGCCAAAACTGTCACGGTGAAACCTTCCAGTTACACAAAGGCCATCACGCAGGTTTTGTGCTCAGTGAACAGCTGGGACGCGAAGTCAATGGCAAGATGACCGTAGGACTGGACGGCTGCGTAGCTTGTCACACTCCTGATGGTACTTACACTGGTGGAGCCATGAGAGGCGCATTTGAGATGAAAGTCCATCTGCTTCACAACGAAGTTGGGGTGATCACCCAATGTACCCAGTGCCATAATGACCTGAATCTGGATGCCTTCAAAAACAAAGGCGCACTGGCAACCGCTGCGGGCCAGTACACCACACCAATCACTGCCGTTTGTACTTCCTGTCATGCACTGGGGTCTGATGGTTTGCACTCTCAAGCAACGCTTGAAAGCTACGGTGCAGTTGTTAACGGTGATTACACCGCCGCCAACCAGGCCGCGCAGTCAGAAACCTGTTTCTTCTGCCACAAACCAACAGCAGCAGATCATACAGTGGTCAATATGTAATTTGCCCGGACCCGCAGGGAGGCGTTGCCTCCCTGCCTTCAGCCAAGTTTGGACAAATCAAGGATGCAAACAATGAATACAAACCAAAAGATACAGACAATGCTGAGCACCACGCTGATGGCAGCAGTGTTGTCTTTCGGGCTGACCCACACTGCTCATGCAGCAAAATGGGATGCCAAAATGACACCCGCCGAAGTGGAAGCAACGCTTGATAAGAAGTTTGCCGAAGGCAAATATTCCCCTAAAGGTGCTGACACCTGTCTGATGTGTCACCGTAAAACTGAACATGTTATGGACATTTTTGAAGGAGTTCATGGTGCTGTTGACTCCAGCAAGAGTCCTATGGCTGGTTTACAGTGTGAAGCTTGTCACGGTCCACTGGGCAACCATAACCGTGGTGGTAATGAACCGATGATCACCTTTGGTAAAGGCTCAACGCTGTCGGCACAGAAGCAGAACAGCGTGTGTTTGAGTTGCCATAAAGATGACAAACGGATGAACTGGGATGGCAGTCATCATGATAATGCGGATGTCGCTTGCGCCTCTTGCCACACAATCCATGCCGCCAAAGATCCGGTGCTATCAAAAGCCACAGAAGTAGAAGTGTGTACCAGTTGCCACACCAAGCAAAAAGCAGACATGAACAAACGCTCTGCACATCCGCTGAAGTGGAACCAGATGACCTGTACCGATTGCCACAATCCACATGGTACCAGCACAGAATCTGACCTGGTAAAGCCATCCATTAACGAAACCTGCTACAGCTGCCATGCTGAAAAACGTGGACCTAAGTTGTGGGAACATGCGCCAGTGACCGAAAATTGCGTGACATGTCATAACCCTCACGGTTCAGTCAATGAAGCCATGTTGAAGGCCCGTGCACCACAATTATGTCAACAGTGCCACGCCAGCGATGGCCACACCAGTAACGCCTATTTAGGCAATACCGGCCTTGGATCTACTGTAAATGGCAGTGCCTTTACTGGCGGAAGAAGTTGTCTGAACTGCCACAGCCAAGTACATGGTTCCAACAACCCATCCGGCAAGTTGCTGCAGCGTTAAGGGAGCAGGAAGATGAAATTTAATATTAATTTGATCACTATTGCTTTACTGGCAAACGCTGGTGCAGCAATGGCGGCTGACGGTTATGGTATCGCCGATGCCAATACTGGCAGCATCAATATGAAAAACTGGAAATGCAGCGCCTGTAAAATTGAAACCGGCGCTAGCGGCCAGGTTGGTGTAGGTGTTGGTTACAACGACAGCGATGATATTCATTCTGCCAATGCTCTCGCAGCAGAGAATGACGTTGTTGGGAAAGTTGATGCAGATATTCGTTACCGTGGTAAAGATGGCTATCAGGCAGAAATCAAAGCCACTAACCTAGGGATGGAAAACGGCCGAGCTGAAATCACTTCTGGCAAAATTGGCAAGTACAAAGTCTCTGCCAATTATCGTCAGATTGCGACCTACAGCAGCGAAACTGCACTGACCCCCTACTCTGGCATTGGTACTGATTATCTGTCACTGCCAAGCAACTGGGTAACCGCTGGTGCGAGTGACAGCATGACCGCATTACCATCCAGCTTGTCACCCTTTGAACTGTCACTGAAACGCAAACGTTACGGACTCGGTTTTGAGTATCAGGCCGATCAGCTGTGGAGCACTTTTGTGCATTATCAGCGTGAAGACAAATCGGGGGTAAAAACTACCTCCGGCACTATCTTCAATCAATCAGCCATGCTCCCCGAGCCGGTAGATTACAGTACCGACACCGTTGAAGCTGGTATCAAGCTCAAAGGCGATCACTGGTTTACCGCCCTAACCTACAACGGCTCGTTTTTCCGTAACGATGATCAGAGCTTGGGCTTTGACAGCGCCTACACCCCAACCTTTGGCGGTGCAACGGCAGGTTATAAGTCGCTTGATCCCGATAATAATGCCCATACTGTGTCGCTAAGTGGTCAGTATAGCGCCGATGGCAGTGTTGTGAGTGGACGGCTGATGATGGGCCGCATGACTCAGGATCAGGATTTTGTTACTTCTGGTTATAACTACGCATTACCTGAGACAAATCTGGATGCTGAAGTGGACATCACAGGTATGGATATCCGTGCGGTAAAACGTATCAGCAATGATCTGCGGATTTCCGGTAGTTACAACTATTATGACCGTGACAATCAGACTGATGTTTATGAATGGACACAGATTAGCGTTAATAACGTCACCGGTAACGCCGTTTACAATACACCTTATGACTCTACTGTTCAGAAAGGCAAATTGGCCGCTGATTACCGGATTATTTCTGGGGTAAAACTGACCGGTGGTTATGATTATCGCCGTGACGAACGCAATTACAGCGATCGTGAAGTCACCGATGAGAACAGCGTGTGGGCGCGCTTGGCTGTTAGTGCCTTGGAACACTGGAATATGTCGCTCAAAGGCAGCTATGGCAAGCGTGATGGCTCCGATTATGAAGCCTCACAATGGACATCCTCTGAAACCAATCCATTACTGCGTAAGTATTATCTGGCAAATCGTGACCGTAAAATGGTGGAAGCGCGGGTAACACATTCACCCTTGGATAACCTGACTATCGATTTTGGTGGTCGTTATGCATTGGATGATTACAGTGACACCGTTATCGGGCTGACAGAATCCCGTGAAGTCAGTTATGACGCCAGCGTGAACTATCAGATACTGGAAGACCTTAATCTGAATCTGTTCTACAACCATCAGACCATCAAGAATGAACAAGCGGGTGCCGCCAACTTCAGCACTGTTGCGACCTGGTTTGCTAATACTGAAGACAAGGTGGATGTTGTGGGTGCAGGAGTCTATTACGACAATCTGTTAGAGAAAAAACTGCGCCTGGGATTGGATTACACTTACTCAAAATCTGATTCAACAACCAAAGTACGTCAGGGTGTGACCGGGGATTATGGCGACTACTTTGCTAAAGAGCAGGATGTCAATGCCTACGCCCAGTATCAAGCCACTGAGAAAGTTGCACTGCGCCTTGATTACAAGATGGTGAAGTATGAAGACAACGATGCCGCTAACGATCTGGCCGTTGATGGGATCTGGAATCTGATAAGCTTTGGCGATCTCAGCCACGACTACACCGCGCATTTAGTCATGTTGAGCGTAAACTACAAGCTTTAGTCCCAAGCAACCACAATGATTGAAGCCCGCTTAATGCGGGCTTTTTCTATGGTGGCATCTCACCTATCCCTTTCACTTGTCAGTTCACAGTAACAGCAGATTTCACTTGCTTCGCCACCGCAACCAAAGTAAATTACATTTTATTAACATTATATCTACTATCTGTTCCAACGACAGATACCGATGCCACTTTACCTTGTGATACTCAGGCGGAGGGACCCGCCCAATTTTTTTAGTTAATTAGTGGTATTCGTGTTCGACACTTTCAAACAGCCCTTGCAACTCGCGTCCGTTTACGACATGGTATGGCGGATCATTTATAACAAACACCTTACGGTATGAATTTCAGCTCTTCTTTATGTGGACGCTTGGCAATAGGAGCCTCACTGGCAACCATAACACTGCCAGTTTTTGCAGACTCCACCAATGGCGTTTTAGCCAGTGTCTTTGTCATCTTGGGGCTTGGCGGATTCACACTTGTGAATTTGGCTTTGCAGTTGCTGTTTTACTTCAATGGTCAATACAGCAGCCGACGTTTTGTTACCACTCATACCACGCTGTCATTGCTAATGCCGATACTGGCCGCGGTGATGGTCCTAGAAGATAACAGCTCAACGGCCTACCTCACGCTGAATTTGGGGTTAATTATTATTGCGGCCTCATTGGCCTTATTGCCATTACAGTTGCAGAATTCGGCTCGTCGTAGTGGTAATCATGCGGGCTGGGTGTTACTGAGCGCCAGTGTCTTTTTGTTATTGCTGTCTTTGCTCGCCTGGCCGCTAGTTATTTTGACGTTGTTAATCGGTTGGTTTTCACTTAATCAACAGCCAAAACCATCAATATTGTTTCATGTTATGCGTTGGATATTGTTGCTACTAAGTGTAGGTTGGTGCCTCTACAACCTCTATCATTTGTGGCAATTGCTGCTAGGAAGCTAAATCCACAATGGTTATAGCCGCATCGGCGATTTTACTGCAACAGATTAATGATTGTCGTTTATGCCAGTCACATCTGCCACTGCCCCCGAAACCCATTTTGCAGGCTGCGGCTCCCGCTAGAATTCTCATCGCAGGCCAGGCCCCCGGGCGGATTACCCATGAGCGGGGACGGCCGTTCGACGACGTCAGCGGTGATAGATTACGACAGTGGTTAGGTGTCACGCGTGAGCAGTTTTACAATCCCGACTTGTTCGCACTGGTGCCGATGGGTTTCTGCTATCCTGGTACCCAAGAAAAAAATGGTCGACGGCAAGGTGATTTACCACCACGACCTGAGTGCGCCGCGGCGTGGCGGCAGCCACTACTCGCGTCATTGCCCAATATTCAACTGACATTACTGCTGGGGAAGTATGCCATGGCCTGGCACTTGGCCGGCAATCCGCTAGCAAAAGCTAACTTGTCACAGGCGGTTGCTGCTTGGCAATCGTTGTGGCCACAGATGCTGGTACTGCCCCATCCCAGCCCCAGAAATCGTTTGTGGCTGAAACAGCATCCACTGTTTGAGCAAACCCTGTTACCTTTATTGCAGCAGCGGGTAGCTGCGCTGATAAACGGATAGCCCCATGTATTTCCTTGATGCTGCAACCGCGCAACAGATTGTCGATCGCACCATGCGGATCATTGATCACAACATCAATGTGATGAACAGTCAGGGAGTGATCCTCGGCTCTGGTGACAGCAGCCGTATCAATACCGTTCACGAAGGCGCATTACTGGCCATCAGCCAGAATCGCACAGTGGTTATCGATGATGGCGGTGTACACAGTCTTCATGGCGTCAAACCCGGTATCAATCTGCCCTTGCATTATCACGGACAAATCATTGGCGTAGTGGGGATTACCGGCGCACCAGCGCAACTAATGCAATTCGGGGAACTGCTGAAAATGACCGCGGAGATGATGGTGGAACAAGCCAACTCCCTGGAAGTGGAGCAGTGGCGTAAACGCCAGCGCGAAGAGTTTATTTTGCAGCTGATCCGTCATGAGGGCAGCTACCCCGAGGAGATGCAAACCTGGGCCAAACAGCTGCAGATTGATTTAACTGTGCCACGGGTAGCTGCGGTTATTGAGCTGCAAGCACATGAACTGCAGCACACTAGTCTGCGCGATATTCAATTACTGCTGGAATATCCACAACGCAACAATCTGGTGGCGCTGACGGCATTGGATCAGTTAGTCATTCTTAAACCTGCATTTCTCGATGGTTGCAGTTGGGACCCGTCACTGGAAGACATTCGTATTGAGAAGTTACTGGCTCGGCTCCCAGCGGACACCAAGGGCAGACTAAAAATTGCCTTGGGGCATTATTTTCCCGGCGCTGGCGGTATTGTCAGATCCTATCGCACCGCCTGTGAAACCTTGGCACTCGGCAAACGGCGGGCACCGGAGCAAACTAAATATCTTTATCAAGATCATGCGTTGCCAGTGCTGCTCTCTGGACTGGGCGATGACTGGCGGGGTCAAGAGCTAGCGGCTCCATTCCGCTTGCTGCAAAAACGCGATCGGCGCGGTGTTTTGACCAAGACACTGCAAGTCTATCTGCAGCATTTTGGTGACCAGCAGCGTTGTGCCGATGCACTGTATATTCATCGCAATACTTTGCGTTACCGCCTCGAAAAAATCACCCAGATTACCGGTATTGATCTCAACTCACTGGATGGGCTATTACAGCTCTATCTTGGCGAAGTACTGGAACGCCTACAATCCTAGTATTTTGTGCAAATGACCAAAAAAATGTCGTTTGTGACAATAATTTCCGTGATCATTTCCAAAGCCTTGTCAGCCCCAAGTCCCGCATAATGGCGGAGTCCTTGTGCCTGTTGGCCGCCAGGATATAAACGCCTAAAGATAAACCCGAATAACAAAAAATTAAGGGACCATCATGAACCTGGTATTGATATTACTGGGAGTGATCATCTTCATTGTGATCGCTACATCCAAACTTAAGCTTCATCCGTTTCTAACGCTGTTGCTGGCAACGTTTATCGCTGCACTGTGCTTCGGTCTGCCACTCAAGGATATTGCCAAAACCATAGGTACAGGTTTCGGCGGTATTCTAGGGTATATCGGTCTGGTGATTGTATTGGGGACAATCATCGGCACTATTCTGGAAAAAAGCGGTGCCGCCATCACTATGGCCGACTCGGTGATCAAATTGCTGGGTAACCGCTTCCCGACCCTCACTATGTCCATCATTGGTTACATGGTGTCAATCCCGGTATTCTGTGACTCCGGGTTCGTTATTTTGAACAGTCTTAAACAATCGATGGCGAGTCGCATGAAGGTGTCCAGTGTCGCCATGAGCGTGGCACTGGCAACCGGTTTGTATGCAACCCACACCTTTGTGCCACCAACACCTGGGCCTATCGCAGCAGCGGGAAACCTAGGACTGGAAGACAGTTTGGGATTGGTTATCGGTGTTGGCCTAGTAGTCGCCGTTGTCGCTGCACTTGCGGGATTGCTATGGGCTAACCGGTTTATGAAAGATGAACCAGAGGGCGAAGGTGCCGAAGAACTGGTGCATCAGGCAGAAGAGTTTGAGAAAGTAAAAGCTGCTTACGGCAAACTGCCCAGCGCGCTGGCTTCCTTTGCCCCTATTTTTGTGCCGATTCTGTTGATTTGTATCGGTTCAATTGCCGCCTTTCCATCCAAGCCTTTTGGTACTGGTAATGTATTTGCGCTGCTGCACTTTTTGGGACAACCGTTGAATGCTTTGATGATAGGTCTGCTGTTGTCGCTGTTGCTGCTCAAACCAGAAAACCGTATGAAAGAGTTCTCACAACGGATTTCTGAAGGTCTTACCAGTGCAGCCCCCATTCTGTTGATCACCGGTGCTGGCGGCGCCTTTGGTGCTGTTATCAAAGCCACGCCAATTGGTGATTATCTGGGTACTACCCTGTCGGCATTGGGGATTGGCATCTTTATGCCATTTATTGTGGCGGCGGCACTGAAATCCGCGCAGGGTTCTTCCACTGTGGCGCTGGTGACTACCTCTGCGATGGTTGCGCCAATGCTAGAATCCATTGGCTTAGGTTCGCAAATGGGCCATGTGCTGACTGTGATGGCCATTGGTGCTGGGGCCATGACAGTGTCTCATGCTAATGACAGTTTCTTCTGGGTGGTTACTCAGTTCAGTCGCATGAGCGTGTCACAAGCCTACAAGGCTCAGACCATGGCCACCTTAGTACAGGGCATTGTAACCATTATTTTTGTCTGGTTGCTCAGCTTAGTACTGCTGTAAATATTCCGATTTGCTGCCGTCCATCAGGGCGGCAGTCTGCTGTAACAGGAACACTCAATGAAAATAGTCATCGCTCCGGATTCCTTTAAAGAAAGTCTGAGTGCTATGGAAGTCGCCGCCGAGATTGAAACGGCGTTTAAACTGCACTTACCCCATGCCGAATATCTAAAAGTGCCGGTTGCCGATGGCGGTGAAGGCACGGTGCAGTCTATGGTGGATGCCACCAATGGCAGCATCATTGAATTGTCAGTCACCGGCCCACTAGGCAACAAAGTCAGTGCCCACTACGGTATTCTGGGGCAGATTGCGGGAACACCGCTGACTGCCGTGATCGAAATGGCTGCGGCTTCGGGTTTGCATCACGTGAAAGCTGCCGACCGTAACCCACTGATCACCACCACCTATGGTACTGGTGAGCTGATCAACGATGCCCTTGCCCGCGGCATTCGTCATATCATTTTGGGGCTGGGAGGCAGTGCTACCAATGATGGTGGTGCCGGCATGGCTCAGGCGCTGGGTGTCCGCTTGCTAGATAAAGCAGGCAACGACTTAGCCGTTGGCGGTGGTGCACTGGCGCAGCTTGCCAGCATTGACTTGTCACAGCTGCAACCTTTGCTGGCCGAGTGTACTGTTGAAGTCGCCTGTGACGTTGATAATCCGCTGTGTGGTGAACGCGGCGCCTCCGCAGTATTTGGTCCACAAAAAGGCGCGACGCCAGCCATGGTAAACACTTTGGATCAAGCGTTGAGCCATTATGCCGATGTTCTGGCTCGCAGCGGTTTTGCCGATCTGCGGCAACAACCTGGCGCAGGAGCCGCGGGAGGTATGGGACTGGGGGTGATGGCGTTTCTTGGTGGCAAGTTGCGCCCAGGCATCGATATCGTCATGGAAGCCGTCAAACTGGATGAGAAGCTGGCGGGCGCCAATTTGGTGATCACCGGTGAAGGACGCATTGACGGCCAGACAATTTTCGGCAAAACCCCCATGGGTGTGTTGCGGCTGGCACAAGCTAGGCAACTGCCGGTGATAGGCATAGCGGGTTGTCTAGGCGACGGCGCAGAAAAAGTGCTAGAGAAAGGCATGGCAGCCATTTTCGATATCATCCCGGCCGCCACAGATCTGGAACATGCATTACGCAATGCCCGCCCCAACCTGCATAGGGCCGCCAGTAATATTGCTGCTATGTGGGTGCTTGGCCTACAAGACAAAAACTAAGATTACCTTTTCGATATACACCAGTTGGGCAGAGATGGTTCATCATCGTTAGGTTTGCCATTCAAGTTCACGCACATAGCGGCAATTAAGATTAAGCCACGTCAAACGTCTAAAAAGCCTGTTTTTCAGGCTTTTTACTTTTTAAACAATATTGTTAGCCTGCGGCGCTTTGCTCTGCTGTAACAACTGCTGGCCCTTGTCGCCGGCCATACCTGAACCACAATACCATTACCAACCCCACCGCTGCGGTAGCCGCACCGGCCAGTGGCACGGCGCTCAAGCCAAAGCCAGCACTTATCATCAGCGCACCCAATACCGCGCCTAATGCGTTACCCAAGTTAAATGCACCTATATTCATCGCGGATGCCAGGCTGGGCGCTTCTGCTGCCTCCTGCACTACCATAGCCTGCAGTGGTGGCACCAACGCAAAACTGGCAATACCCCACAGAAAAATCAGCGGCACAACCATTAATGGCACGGCAACAGTGATAGCCAACACAACCAACAGCAGCATAACCGCCACTAACGACACGATAAGCGTTAAATCCATTGAACGATCCGCAAAGCGACCGCCAAGAAGATTGCCCACTGCCAAGCCAATACCGTACAGCACCAACATTGCCGTCATAAAAAAGGTAGAAGCTTGAGTCTCCTGCTGCAAAATAGGCACGATATAAGTAAACACGGTGAACATCGCACTGGAGCTAACTACGGTTAGCAACAGGGCAACCAGCACCGACTTTTTACCCAGCACCCGCAGCTCATTACGCACATTGGCTTTTTGTTTATTGGCCATAGGCGGTAACGACAGTCGCAGCGCCAACATGGTCATCAGGCCAATAACAGCCATACCATAAAAAGCCGGGCGCCAACCAATCACTTCACCAATATAAGAGGCCAACGGCACGCCACCGATGGTCGCTATTGTCAAACCAGAAAACATCGCGGCTACAGCCCCGGCGCGTTTTTCTGGCGGCACCACATTCATCGCAACGATCGCCCCGACACCAAAAAAAGCGCCGTGGTTAAACGATGTAATAATTCGCCCCAACAGCAGCACATTATAATTGTCGGCCATTGCCGAAATCAGGTTACCAGCGGTAAATATCGCCATCGACAACAGCAGTAGATTACGCCGTGCCATATTGGCAAATGCCAGCGTCATTAAAGGGGCTCCCAGCAATACACCAAAAGCATAAGCGCTGATCAGCATACCGGCGGTTGGAATAGATACGCCAAGGTCAGTAGCAATCACCGGCAGCATACCCATAGGGGAAAACTCGGTAACGCCGATGCCAAAGGCCCCTAGCGCTAGCGCGAATAAAGGAAAATTGATTTTCATACTGTGTCTCGTGAATTAAATCTCGCTAATTTGTGATGCAGCAGAATATACTCATGTTAAAAACCGAGAAAAAGCAGCGTCAGAGACATTCAGCTTTGTGCCTGAATCACAAATAAGCAGTACACAAATAGGCTAATCACTATCAGCGGGTTTCTTATGAGCGTAATAAAAACCGACAGAACAGCAGAAATGGAAACCTTTTTATCGGTTGCCTGTACAGGCAGTTTAAGTGCGGCAGCACGTGAACTGCAGCTTACGCCCTCAGCCGTCAGCCGCATGATGACGAGGCTAGAAAAACGCCTTGGCGTGCGCCTTATCGTGCGCAGCACCCGCAGCCTGCATTTAACCAGCGAAGGCGAATCTTACGCGTTAGCTGCGCGGCGGATTTTAAAAGATTTGGATGATACCGAGCTAACCATCGCTAACCGTGGCAGCCCCAGTGGCAAGATCAAAGTCACCACAGCGACCGCACATAGCCGCCTGACAATCGTGCCACTGTTAAAAGAGTTTTTGCAGCGCTATCCCGATATTACGCTGGAGATTGATGTATCAGACCAACTCCGGGATGTCGCATCCGGTCAGGTTGACGTGGCTATCCGCTTTGGCCAGTTGCCAGACAGCGGTTTACATGCCCGCCGTTTAGGCGATACCGGCCGCGTAGTACTGGCCTCCCCCGAATATCTGGCTAAAGCTGGCGAGCCACAAACGCCAGCCGATTTGGCCAAGCACAACTGCCTCGATTTTAACTTTCGCCGGATCGAGCCGGGCTGGCCGTTTCGCCAGAACGGTAAGGATTTTATGCTCGCCGTCAGAGGTAACGTTATTGCAAACAACGGCGAAACCTTAGTAGAACTGGCGCAACAAGGTATCGGTATTACCCGCGTTGGCCGCTTTCATGTGCAACAGGCGCTGGCCAGCGGCCAACTGGTTGCACTGCTTGAAGACTACAACCCGCAGGACAGAGAGGCGATTCACGCCGTGTTTATCGGCGGTAACAATGTGCCCGCCCGCATCCGTGTATTCGTGGATTATCTGGTCGAAAAAATGAGCTCGTGAAGGCAAACGGCATAGGCAACGGCGGCTTAGTAAGCATCGGCTAGAGGCGCTTGTGTTTATGGCACTGACAGCCAGAACTTGTCGCCTTATGCTGCTTGCAGTAAAGTGAGCACCCCAAGTAGATATCGCCTGCCGTTGGCTGGCTCTTGTAATGTGAGATCTGGACCATCCATGACTGACAAGCCTCGCAAGGCAACCGCCTCAGCGCAGAGCATGATGCGCATCTTTACCGTTCCAGAAGCGCCAGAATCGACTTTAAGTAAGATTGAACACGCGCTATCTGAGGATTTAGCGGGATTTCTGACCCAGAGCATTGTGGCACTGGAGAAACCGCTGAGCGAGATTGAAGAGGATTTTCAGGCTTACAACATCCCGACTGAACCCACGTTTGTGTCTGATTATACCGAAGAGATGATGCAAAACCTGGTGGCACATTCGGTACATACTGCCGCACCTAGCTTTATCGGCCATATGACGTCAGCAATGCCTTACTTTGTCTTGCCACTGTCCAAAGTTATGGTGGGACTCAACCAGAATCTGGTCAAAATCGAAACATCTAAGGCGTTTACCCCCCTAGAACGTCAGGTGCTGGGGATGATGCACCACTTGGTCTATGGTGAAAATACCGCGTTTTACCGTCAATGGATGCATAGCGCTACGCACGCGCTAGGGGCGTTTTGCTCCGGCGGCACGGTTGCCAATATCACCGCGTTATGGATTGCCCGTAACCAATTACTGCAAGCCGATGGCGAATTTCCCGGGGTTACCAGCGCCGGACTGATGGCGGCTCTGCGCCATTATGGTTGGCAGGATCTGGCCATTCTAGTTTCTGAACGCGGTCACTACTCCCTCGGCAAAGCCGCTGACTTGCTGGGCATTGGCCGCCAGAATATTGTGTCAATCCCAACCGATGCGGACAACAAAGTGGATGTAGCGCAAATGCGCGCAGCCGCCGAACGGCTGACGGCACAAGGCGTGCGCATCATGGCAATTGTTGGTGTTGCCGGTACCACAGAAACCGGGAATATCGACCCGCTGCACCAGTTGGCTGACCTTGCTGCCGAATACCAGTGCCACTTTCATGTCGATGCGGCTTGGGGCGGCGCCAGTTTGATGTCGTCCAAATATCGATACTTACTGGATGGGATTGAGCGCGCGGACTCAGTCACCATTGATGCGCACAAGCAGCTGTATGTGCCAATGGGCGCTGGCATGGTGCTATTTCGAGATCCCAGACTCGCCCGTGCCATTGTGCACCATGCCGAATATATCCTGCGCCGTGGTTCCAAAGATCTTGGCTCACAAACGTTGGAAGGTTCCCGGCCTGGTATGGCAATGCTAGTGCACGCCTGCTTGAATATTATCGGCCGCCACGGCTATGAGATTTTGATCAATAACTCTCTGGAAAAGGCCCGTTTCTTTGCCGGATTAATTACTGCGCATCCAGATTTTGAATTGATAAGTGCCCCGGAATTGTGCCTGCTGACGTATCGCTATGTACCAAGACAGCTACAAGTTGCGCTCAGTGCTGCAGTAACCAAGGGTGAATGGGATAAAGTGGCGTTGCTCAACAACTTGCTAAACGATCTGACACAATTAGTACAGAAAAACCAACGTGAACAGGGGAAATCTTTTGTTTCCCGAACCCGGTTGCAGCCTGCGCGTTACCAGCGTCAAACGGTAACAGTTTTCCGCGTAGTACTGGCGAACCCGTTGACCACGGAGCAAATCCTCCGCGACGTGCTGACAGAACAACAGCAACTGGCGGAACAACAACAAGAGATCCTGCAACAACTGCAACTTACTGGTGGCTGATTAACTGAGCGACCAGTATCTAGCTACGCCAGCGGTTATCGAGCTGTTGCCAGCGATTGCCGTGGTCATCAGTGGCGGAGCAATTAAGCCTCCGCCGCCAGCAATCAGCGGCCAGCAGCAAAGACGCTGAGGGAAACCAGCGCCATCCCAATGCTAGTAGCACATGGCACGTTTCGCTGAATAATTAACCAATTCCAGAGCCATCAGCTAATGCTTACCAGTTATTTATCATAACTTTCTAAAGTTAACTGCTATGATAGTCGCCTTATCTTAATGACATAGATTTCGAATATCCGACCGAAACCCGGTTACAACATCACTTGGTATTCCTTGCATTACTGAAATCTTTTTTATGTCGCATCCCATCATTCAGCAGGATTAAGGAGTTGTATGCTGTCCTTCATCAATAACTGGCCTTTAAGGATCAAAATAACGCTGACCTCGGCACTGCTTCTGGCAGTCATGAGTTTTGCTTTGATTTGGCAAAGTATGGCGTCACTCGATCAGACCATTAACAATACGCTCAACACCGATATTGACGGGTTTGCACAGTCAGTTTCTGTCAATCTAAGCAGCTGGATGAATGACCGAGTCCAGGCGATAGAAAAAACAGCAACCACATTGAGTGAACACCCGGAAATTGCGCCACACATTATCCTTCATCAAACAAAACAAGCACTTGGTTTTATTATCACTTACCTCGGGACGACCGATGGTCAGATGTTACAAAATGACCCCAACGTCATCTTGCAAAACTACGATCCCCGTAAACGCAGCTGGTATGAAGGTGCGGTGAGAGATAATGATTTATTCATCAGCGACCCATACACCTCCCTGACCTCCGGCAAATTTGTGGTGACGATTGCCTATCCGGTACACCGTGATAATCAGTTAATCGGTATTATTGGGGGCAATCTGACATTGGATACGCTCACCGAAACCATCGGCAAGTTGGCAATCCCCGGCAAAGGTTACGCCTTACTTATTGATGACAGCGACCAACTGATTGCCCACCCTGACGCTAAGTGGCGCCGCAAACCGGCTTCAGAGTTTTCTACAGAGCTGTCTCCGAATAAAATCCAAGCATTAATACAAGGGCACGCGATTGTCCGCGCTGACATTAACGCTCAGGACAGTCTGCTGTATGCCGTGAAAATTCCGGGGACTCGCTGGACGTTTGTCATGGTGATGGATCGGGATGAGATACTGGCACCAGTGCACCAGCAGTTTATAACACAGGTGGCTATTGGCATCGGCATGCTGTTACTCGCAATAATCATCATGGTGCTGATGACCCGCGTATTGTTCCGCGATCTGGAGCAAATCCGTAGCAACCTTAACGCCATTGCGGAAGGCAACGGTGATCTCACCAAACGTCTTCCCATCAATGCTAATGACGAAATCGGTCAGTTGGCCGGCAGTTTTAACCGCTTCATCGCGCAATTACACGGTATCATCTCCAACCTGCGACAGACGGCGACCTCACTGCAACAGGAAGCAGAATCCTCCGCCACTACTGCCCACCAGCAGCACCAGCGGGTACAGAAGCATCAATCTGAACTACACATGGTGGCCACTGCCATCACCGAGATGGCATCTGCAACGCAGGAAATTTCCAGCAATGCCGAATCGACGTCGCATCAGGCAATGGATACCGTTTCGCTCAGCGAACAGGGGCGGCAGCAGGTGGATAAAAGTCAGCATTCGGTTTCAGCGCTAGCGGATGATCTTGGCAACACCGGCAGTATCATCAATGAATTACACCGCCACTCACAAGAGATCAGTTCGATTCTGTCAACCATTGCAGGCATAGCCGATCAGACTAATCTGTTGGCGTTGAATGCAGCGATTGAAGCGGCCCGCGCCGGAGAACATGGGCGAGGCTTCGCTGTGGTTGCAGATGAGGTACGGGTATTGTCAAAACGTACCCACGACTCCACCAAAGAGATTGAAGCCACCATTGAAATCCTGCAGCAAACCACAGCGAAAGCGGTAACTGCGATGACCCATGCCGGCGATATGGCCTCGGAAAGTGTCAATGATGCCAAAGCTGCCAGTCATATCCTGCAGCAGATCAATGAAGCCGTCAGCCATATTAATGATATGGCGGCACAAATTGCCTCTGCCGCCGAAGAGCAAGCGTCTGTGACTATAGAAATCAACCGCAACACAGAAACCATTCGCGAAGTGGGCGATGAGATGTCCCGTAGCAGCGAAACCGCTTCCGCCGCGGCGATTACCCTCAAGGAGCTTGGTACCGACATTAACCGAGAGGTCAATAAGTTCATTCTCTGATGTTCGGAGCTCAGGCGGCAGCGTTTAACGACCTGCCGCCTGTGATTTATCGGATTTAGCCCATGCTTTCAAGGATTAAAAGTAGTAAAAACATCTGGGTCGGATACAATGCCGAGGCTCATACGGTAAATTCCGATAATTATTCATGCACAAATTAATGACATATCAATGGCACAGAATCACCTAATCAACGGCTTTTTTCCGCCGTTGCTTATCTTGGTCGCTGCGACCATTGCGGTATTGTTTAATGACAGAATTACCGGTGAATGGCTGACAGCATTGCTGTGGTTGCCTTACGCCCTAGGCGCAATTGGAACCTTGATTGCACTGCAGTTTTCCAAACGTCAGTTACTACTGAGTATACTGCTGACCGTAGCCAATTATCTGCTGATCCGCAGCTATCTACAGGCCCCTATCACGTCTGAGCTGGTTCGCTACGTGTATACATTGCTGGTGCTCAGCATGCCGTTAATGATGCTGTGCAATCAACTGGTTACCGAGCGTGGGCTCACCCATCCCAATACCTTTGTGCTTTGCAGCTTGGCGCTAATGGTGGCCGGATTAGCCGCTGCATTTTACGTGCTGGAGGGAGCCAATATCGTTGCGTGGCTGGATCGCTATTTTGCACCCCGCAGTTATGCGCAAATAGTGGTCAGCGTCAATGGACTGCTGTTTTCACTGACGATGTTGATACTAAGCCTAGGATTATGCCTGTGGCGTAAGGGCACGATTCAAATCGGCCTATTCTTTGTTATGCTGGCTAACACCGTACCATTGTATTGCCTAGATATTCTCTATATTTCCAGTATTTTCGCGACAGCGGCCCTGAGCATTGCGCTATTGACCGGCATCAAAACCTCCCATGACTTGGCCTATCGAGATCAGTTGACTGGGCTGCATGGTCGCCGAAAGCTGTTTGAACGCCTAGCCGGGTTGTCTCGCCACTACTCACTGGCAATGCTGGATATTGACCACTTCAAGAAATTCAATGACACCTTCGGTCATGATGTGGGCGATGATGTCCTGGCAATGGTGGCCAGCAAAATCGCCCAGGTAGGTGGTGGCGGTGAAGTGTTCCGTTATGGCGGCGAAGAATTTACCTTCATCTTTCACGGTATGGGTAAGAAAGAGGCGGCAGAATACCTGAATGAAATCAGAGAATTAATTGCCAATACCCCATTTATCGTTAGAGACCGCTCCCGCCGCAAAACAGCCACAGCCGAACAACGCGGCAAGAGTGCAAGCGCTGGACAGAAAAAAGTGCAGATCACCGTCAGCATTGGTGTCTCAGAAAAAGCCCAAGGCCGAGAGCAAGCAGAACAGATCATCAAGGCAGCAGACAAGGCGCTGTATCAGGCCAAAGAACAGGGCCGAAACTGTGTGAAAGTGCTGTAGGTTATCTGCATCAAGTGATGGTAACTTACTGTTGCAGGTCGCATAATGACTCTTAGTCAAAGATTTCCAACAATTGCCCATTCATAGAATGAGCCATGAGCTAAGAGGTGAATCGCTATGCAGTGTAATGTGGGGACAACTGACAAAATCATTCGGGTGATTATCGGTCTGGCCATTATGGCAGCGGGCTATTATTACCAATCCTGGTGGGGAATTATCGGTATCATTCCCTTAATGACAGCGGCTATTGGCTGGTGTCCACTCTATGTACCGTTTGGTATTTCCAGCTGTAAAAAATAATCTGACCTTTGCTAACCAACGCCGACGTTATGTCGGCGTTTTAGTGCTTGCGCAATACGCCCTTTATTGGGGCAATGACGCCTGATGCAACTGCACAAAAGCCTCCATGCGTGCGTTGCCACGCAATTCAGCGGCGGTCATATCATCCTGTGCCACCAATTGCTCTACTAATTGGTAATAACATTTAATTTTGGGTTCGGTGCCAGAGGGACGCACGATCACTCGGCCACCATTTTCCAGATGATAAATCAGCACATCACTGGCAGGTAACGCGATAGATTCCACCCGACCATCGGCAAAAGTGTGCTGGCGACTTTTTAAGTCGGCTATTGATAATACAGTCATTCCTGCCACAGAAGCAGGTGGATGTTGCCGCAACCAAGCACCAATATCCGGGGTGTCTGGTTTTAAGGCGATGCTCACCTGACGGCTGAGATACATGCCATGTTCACGATAAATGGCTTCTAACTGCTGCCAGATGCTCATTCCCTGCGCCGTCAGCTCGGCCGTCATCTGCACAAAAGCCAGCAGCGCGGATAATCCATCTTTGTCCCACACCAGACTACCCACGGTATAACCGAGGGCTTCTTCATAAGCGAACAGGAATTGCTGCTCTTGGCGTTGCTGTTTCATGCCTTCATTAGCGAGCCATTTAAAGCCAGTCAACGTGGTATAACAAACGCCACCGGCTGCCTTAGCAATCTGCTCAAGCAGTGCCGAAGACACGATGGTAGTGCCCACCAAGCGTTGATAGGCGGGGGCTTTGTTAAGCAGATAATGTCCCAGCAATATGCCCACCTGATCGCCGGATAACATCTGGTAGCTGTCGGCTCGGCGCACGGCCACAGCAAACCTGTCGGCGTCGGGGTCATTAGCGCAGGCCAGGAGCGCCTGATGTTTATGCGCTTCGGTGATCACCAAATCCATAGCGCCCGGTTCTTCTGGGTTGGGAAAATTCACCGTGGGAAAATGGCCGTCAGGCTGCTCCTGCGCCGCCACGGAAAATACCTGACGGAACCCCGCATCCGCTAACAGAGTTTTAGCCATCTTAGCCCCCACGCCATGCATCGCCGTGTAAGCAATTCCAATATTGTGGTCCGCCATCTGGGACTGCAATAATGGCGCGTTCAAAATAGCCTCGCGATAACTCTCGAAAAAATCACCATCCAGCCATTGCAGTTGCCCGTTCTGTTCGGCATCCAGCAATGATTGTACCGTCACTTGCTGGTGAGCAGCGTATTCGATACACGCCGCGATCCCAGCATCGTGCGGCGGAATAATCTGGGCACCGTTGCCCCAGTACACTTTGAATCCGTTGTATTGTGGCGGGTTATGGCTGGCAGTCACCACCACGCCAGCCGCCGCATTGAAGTGTTTAACGCCATAAGCAACCAATGGCGTTGGGCAAACATGGCGGGTAAGCCGCACCAAAATACCTAAGGCAGTCAGCACCATGGCAGTATCTTGCGCAAAGCGTGCTGAATCCAAGCGACCATCATAGCCGATAATCACTCCACGACTTTTAGCATCTGCTACCTGCCGCAACAGATACTGTCCAAGCCCCGCCGCGGTTTGACGGATCACTAGCTGATTCATTCTGCTAGGGCCAGCGCCCACCTCGCCTCTAAGTCCGGCGGTACCAAAGGCCAAACGTCCAGCAAAGCGCGCGGCTAGTTCGTTGTTATTGCCCTGCTGCGCTAGCTGTTGCAATTCATTACGAGTCTCTGGATCCGGGTCCATCTCCAGCCAGGCGTTGAGTTGCATTGCCAATCGACTATCCATTTTCATCCCCATTAATGGCAATTCAGATGCACCACCTTAGGCAAATTGTGCGCGTAGCTCAAGCGCCTTCAACACGATATTGCGCGTTATCCATATCAATAAAAATCCCAGTAACCGTTGAGTTACCGGGATTTAACGTGTAACCACACTCAGCAGTTAGAGCTTGTAAATATTGTCTGCCGCATCGCGATCCACCAGCTTCACATAGGGATCAACGCCCACATACGCTGGCTTGCTATCGAGCACAATCTCCAGATGATTGTCACCACTGTGCAGTGGATATTTCTGTAACAGCAACACCTGTTGCGGTGTTTGCAGTTTGTCTGGATTAGCACTGAAGGCACCAATATCAATCGCTTCATTCAGCGGCTTTTCGGTCTCTTTACCCTGTCCATCAGCCACTTTACGTTGAGCAAAAATATTCATAGTCACCTTAAACTTACCATTATCCAACGGCGCAACAGTGGCCTTGGTTAAGCGCAGATCATACAAGGTGATATCGCGGAAAGATTCATCGATGAACTGTGACTGCTCTGCGGTGGTATCACGTTTCAGATATGTCAGCAGATCCAGCGTGGTCGGATAAGGATCGTTACGATAGCGATAGCGCTCCAAAAATGCCTTTAGATTGTCATTAAGATGCTGCTCACCCAGGTGATCTTCCAGCGCCATCATAATCACCGAGCCTTTCTGGTAATGGATGTAATCCTGCCCTTCTGTGCGCAATAACGGCAACTCCTCTTTCTGCTCGGCAGAACGACCACGCAGGTATCGATCCAGCTCATATTTGAGGAATTTACGCAGGATCTCTGCGCCATATTTATGCTGCAGCACCATCAGTGCCGAGTACTGCGACAGACTTTCGGACAATACCGCACTGCCCTGTACATCGGCAGCCCCTAGTTGATGTCCCCACCATTGATGGGCCACTTCGTGGGCGGTCACATAATACACTGGGTCAATTTTTTCCTTATCGCGCAAATCGGTAACAAACCCAATTTTTTCGGAATAAGGCACGGTGTTGGCAAAACTCTGAGCAAAAGAGCGGTACCCCGGAAACTCAATAATCCGCAGTTGCCGATGCTGATACGGGCCAAATGCCTGGCTGTAATAATCGATAGCATCACGCACGGCTTCCATCATTCGGTCAACGTTCCACCCATGAGCCGGATGATAATAGACTTCAATGGCAATCCCTTTGTAATCCTGTTTTTTCAGTGCATAGTGCCCTGACAGAATCGAGTAGAAATTCACCATTGGATTATCCATCTGATAATGGAAGTAACGGCGACCGTCTTCTTGCCACTCTTTTTGCAGATATCCTGGCACTATTGCAAACTGGTCGGCGGAGGTAGAAACCGTTGCCTGAAAATCGATAAAACCGCCATCAACACCAAAGAAGTTCTGGGTATAGAAACGGCTATCTTCCAGTTTATGTGCTCGCGGTCTATCTTGTAGCCCGCGTTTTTCACGCTCATGGCGATCATCCAGCTCATAACCGGCGTTGTAGCCGAAACGTGGCAGCAAGCTCCAGTTATTGATAAAGGTACCGTTATGCACCACTTCGTAATCGAAGTCGCTTTCTTCAATCCCCACCGTTTTACGCAGCAATCGAATATGACCATCGATAGTACTGGCGGGGGCCACCGGCTTAGCAAATGTTAACCAGGCGACCCGGTATTTATCGTCAAACTGACCCAGTGTGGCACCTGGAATATCAATTTGCAGATCGGTCGCTTTGGTGTGTGAGGGCAAATTTATCAGAATACGGGAGATTTCCGCATCAGAACGATTCTGCCAGTGTATCGACATATCGGCTTTGATCGTCCGTTGCTCAGGGAAAATATCAATTGCCGCATTCACTGCCGTAGTTGTTAGCATTGGCATTGATTCATATTGTTTATAGTGTTTTTCATAGTCGGCCTGCAGATCCATCTGCGTTTCCGAGGTAATGTAATCGTTGACAACTTTGGTCTGATAAAAAAGATAGCTGCCCATTAACACAAACAGCACCGCCGCCGTAGCGATAGCCAGTTTACCCGTGGTTCCCAGTTGTCGGCCCAACATTGCCAATCGATAACGCAGACTTTGCTGCGGGCCTCGATGGTATAACCCATATCCCACCACAAACAGGATCAGGCTAAATGCGCCCCAATAAATCATGTACAGGGTGTGAGTTTTAAGGCTCCAGCCATAACCATTCATGTCGGAATAGCGCATAAAAGGTGACAGCGCGAAGTTATACAGTGAATGTCCTAGCCCCCAATTTGCCATCACCAGAGTTGTCATAAAATAGGCAATAAACAGCCCCATTCCCGCGTACTTATTAGGACTCACCACTTGCAGGAAAAACGCTAAGATTACCGACAGAAACAGCGGCAACAGGTTGAAATAGCCGAGACGGATAGCATATTGCGCCAATTCCAGCGTGTACTGTCCTTTAAGTAGCTGGAATACGATGGTGGTAGCGGTTGCCAACACGTACAGCAACACCATTACCAGCAAAGTGGACAACAGTTTAGAGCCCCAAAATACCAAGTTAGGCACCGGCAGCGCGTCGATAATATCGCCCATACCGGAGCTGCGCTCACGCCAGACAATTTCAGCGCTGTAATAAATGAGCACCAACACCATTAGCATACTGGTTGCGCCGGTGATGTTATCCACCATGATCTGGGTGACTGGCCAGTCCGAGGTGCCGTACCAACCATAGTCACCCAGCAGTTGGCTACCGAGGGTAAACACGGTTATGGCACCTAACACCATAAAAGAAGCACTGAGCAACACCTGACGGATCTCAAACTTAACGCGGGTATTGAACTGTAAGAGCGCCGAAGGTGCGGTAGGCCGCAGCAATTGCGCCAAAGGTTGTAGTGTGGGGACGGTATCCATCTTTTTGGATTTGCGCTCTTTTTTCTGCGCCAACTGCGGATAGCGCCAAATTCCGCTTAGCAACAACAACGCCAGCGCCACCACCAGCCATAGCACTCGGTTTAACAGCAATACACCATGTAATCCGGCTACTAGCGTGTTTTTTTCACTCATGGTCCAATATCGGGCGACATCAGAAAAAGCGCGCAAGCCGAAGGGATCAAGAATCGCCGCGATGTTGCGATACTGTGGTTGGCTGGCCATTTCACCGCTGAGGTTGTACAGCACAAACAAGATAACCGCCGTCAGATACAGCCCCATCAACGAGCGAAAACGGCTAGCCATGGCATAAAACAGTGCCGATAGCAGCAACAGCGTCGGCATGGATAAGGTCAAAAACGGCACCAGATAGTACTGCAAATGGTTTGGGCCAAAACGGCTGACATCAACCCACGGCATATAACTGCCGAGCCACATAGCCAATGGCACAAAGGCGAAGACGGCCAATACCACCAGATAACTGCCGATAAAGCGTCCAAGATGATATGCCAACGGCCGTAGCGGTTTACTGTAGAGGATCTCCTCCATCTGATACTGTTGATTGCGCACGGCGGTAGTGCCGACGAAATTCACTACCGCGAACATCCCAATAATGCCCATGATCAGCAGTGTCTGGGATATGGCAAACGGGCTGTTTTTCAGTACCTCGCCACCGCCGCCAATACGAACATTTTCTGAAACAACCGCAAAGAAGCTGACAAAAAACAGTAGCAGAGCTACCACATAGAAAGAAGGCTGACGCAGGTAATAGCGCCACTCAAAGCGTAACAGAGCGAGCAACATATGTACCTCCTCAGGCGGCTTTATCAGCACTGCGATGACGATGCAGTGTTGAGAAATACAGATCTTCCAACCCGGGAGTAGCCGCCGCAAAACCTGCAGGCGCTTGCTCGGCCAGTACATTGAGTACGGTGCGGCCACCGTGTAACCGTTTAGAGATAACTTGCAGATGTTGTTCCAGCTCAGCTGCTTCGGCCTGGGTCACAGTTCTGGTCCATATACGGCTCTGCAACGATTCCAGCAATTGATGAGGCTCCCCTTGCAGCAGGATCTGCCCCCCAGCCAACACCGCCATGTTGGCACATAGCTCCGAGACATCATCGACAATATGGGTCGACAGGATCACCACTTTATCTTCACCAAGGCTCACCAACAGATTATGAAAGCGGTTCCTCTCTTCTGGATCCAGCCCCGCGGTGGGCTCATCCACAATCAGCAGTTTAGGATCGCCGAGCAAGGCTTGAGCAATTCCGAAACGCTGCCGCATACCACCGGAAAAACCACTCACGGCTTTATTTCGATGTTGATACAGATTGGTATGCGCCAGCAAGCCTGCAACCACTTCCCGGCGCTCGGCTTTATGATTGATACCTTTAAGCAGTGCCAGATGTTCCAGTAAATCCCAGGCGCTGATACGCGGATAAACATTAAAGTCTTGTGGCAGATATCCGAGTGTTTGCCGCAGCCGCTGCGGCTCATGCAGGACATCAATATCATCGAAAAAGACACTACCACTGTCGGCGGGCTGTAGCGCTGCAATAGTGCGCATCAAGGAGGATTTCCCCGCGCCGTTGGGGCCCAGCAGGCCAAACATCCCTTTGGGAATGTCCAGTGTGACATTGTCTAGGGCTTTAACACCGTTGCTG
Source organism: Shewanella fodinae (assembly GCF_014651955.1). Classification (GTDB taxonomy): domain Bacteria; phylum Pseudomonadota; class Gammaproteobacteria; order Enterobacterales; family Shewanellaceae; genus Shewanella; species Shewanella fodinae. The sequence continues at coordinate 426,499 of NZ_BMXW01000001.1, forward strand.
TAGGTTTTGCTTAAAGATTGGATGCGCAGCATAGTTCCTTCCTGCTTAAAATGACCCTAAAGCTTTAAGCTAACACGATTACATACTGTCGTATTTTAGATAATTGTAACAAGAATCATACAATTAGATTATTCTCATACAACAAAAAACTGTGTAATAAATAATGAAAAAGCAGTGGAAACTGCCACTGCTTTCATCATAGCCACCACTGTCAGGCATTACGCGTGACGGCGTCAACTCACAGCAAACCTTCCGCTTGCATCGCCCGTTGTACCGCGGGACGCTGTGCAACACGAGCACCGAGCGCCTGAAGCGTTGGCCATGGCGTCATATCAAAGTGCACCAGTCGCGCCCAATTGAGCACGGTAAACAAATAAGCATCGGCAGCACTATAACTTCCGGTGAGATAGTTTTTATCACCGAGTTCGGCAGCAATCCAGTTAAGGCGACGGGTCAACAATGCCTGAGTCGCCTTTCTGGCATCCTCACTGGCATTAGGATTAAATAAAGAACCCATAGGCTTGTGAATTTCGGTAGAGATATACACCAGCAGACTCAATAGTTGATAACGCGCTTCACCACTGGCCGGAATTAGCCCAGCCTCTGGCCGCTGATCACATAGGTATTGGGCTAGGACTGAAACTTCCGTCAGCACATGGCCGTTATCCAGCGCTAATGCTGGGACATATCCCTTACTGTTAATGGCTAAAAAATCTGCCCCACTTTTAGTGAGTTTGGCTTTCAAATCCACCTGTTCCAACTCGTGAGTTAGATTCAGTTCTTCGAGCAGAATATGCGGTACCAGAGAACAAGCACCAGGAGCGAAGTAAAGTTTCATGAATACAATAATCCTTTGTTGATTACCTTCTTAAAAGAAGCGGGAGCAGTCTAGCGACTGGCGCATAGCGCACCAATACTTACCTCAAAGTTAGTGTTATTCAACTATGTTGCTACTGATATTCAACAATTTTATGCGACTGCCAACTGTGGCCGCTTGGCATAACGGTTGGCCAAAATCGCACAGTAAAAAATCTGCAGCGGGTGATATAACATAATTGGCAATAACAACATTCCCAACCGTGGATCGGCACCAAAAATCACTTTAGCCATCGGCACGCCAGCCGCCAAGGTCTTCTTAGTACCGCAAAATAGCGCAGCGATTTCATCTTCCACCGGGAACCCCAGACCTTTAGTCAGCCGCTGTAACAGAAATACCACCAGCAGCAGGATCAGCACACACAAAACTATAGTGGTGGCAAGCATCGGCACGGAGAAATCATGCCAAATGCCTTGCATCACCGAATCACAAAACGCGTTGTAGATAATCAGCAGGATCACTAGCTTGTCAACTTTACCGGTAAAGGATTTATGTTGTTGGACCCAGCCCAGCAGTTTGGGCCGCAACAGTTGCCCAGCCAACATCGGCAATAGCAGCATTTCGGCGATGCTGATAATGGTGTGGGTCAGATCCAATGAACCACCCGCAACATCCATAAACCAGCTAACCAACAATGGCGTAATGAAAATGCCGATAACATTTGACAGCGAGGCATTAAAAATCGCTCCTGGCACATTGCCGTGAGCCACGCTAGTCATGGCAACGGATGAAGAAATAGTGCTCGGCAGCACCAGCAGATAACAGAATCCCAACGCCAAGGCCGCAGGTAACAACAGGTTAAACAACCAAGCGAAGCACAGCCATAGCACCGGATACAGGATAAAAGTGGTGCTTTGAGTCAAAAGATGCAGACGCCAGTTACTAAGCCCGGCGCGAATAGCCGCTGGCGACAGACCAATGCCGTGCAGGAAAAAGATAATACCAATGCCCACAGCCGTCACCTTTTCCAGATGCAACACCCCACCGGAGTGACCAGGCACAGGTAACATGGCGGCTATGGCAATCGCCACCACCATTCCTAACAGGAACCATTCTTTCTTTAGTGTTTTCAACAACGCATCAAGCTGTTTCATAATCATTGTCCAAACAGAACGTCTAACGCATATGCCACGGGTGAGGCACAATCACTCGCCATAGGGTAAACTGCTGTTATTTTCCGGCTAACGGTAAAAACCAATAGAATGTCGAAAATAAGACAAAAACGTTTGATCCCGACTTTATCTGAGTTGCCGCGTCCCATTTATGCACGAGCCGAATCTTGGAGCGACAACGGCAGTCAGACAGAATGGCACAGTCATCCCTGGGGGCAACTGTCTTATGCTTTGTCCGGCATTTTAGTGGTCAATACCCGTCGCGGCCGTTATGTAGCACCGCCACAATACGCGATTTGGTTACCCGCGCAGGAACAGCACGAAGTGGTCTCAGGTGGCGCGGCGGTGATGCGCAGTCTCTATGTTGACAGCAGCCAACTGGCACAACCGCGCTGGCAGCAACCGCTGGTATGTGAAATTACCCCGTTGGTGCGTGAACTGATAATTCAATTCAGCGCCAGTCCCGCCGAATATGCGCCAGACACCCCGGCGGCCCGCTTAGCACAAGTGCTATTGGATCAATTGGCGCAACTGCCATCAGCGCCATTGCAACTGCCGATGCCGGAAGATCGCCGTTTACAGGCACTGTGTCAGCAATTGCAAACGGCAGATGAACAAATTCCTCTGGCGCAACTGGCATCGCAACTAGGACTGAGCGACCGCAGCGTCAGTCGCTTGTTCAAAGCAGAAACCGGCATGACCTTCCGGCAGTGGCGTCGAGCATTACGGCTATTTAAAGCACTAGAAGCGCTGCGGGAAGGCAAAGCAGTCACCACCGTCGCGCTGGATTGTGGCTATGACTCAGTATCAGCCTTCGTGTCAGCTTTTCGCGAGCAGTTTGGCAAAACGCCGGGACAATATTTTAAGCCTTGATCTTTCCTCTCAGGATAACCTGCTGATTTTTGCACATGGGCCTCTTTCCGGCATACAGCTAATGTGCTTTTATAACAGCTTCATAGCTAACGGAATTGCCTCATGAAAGATGAAACCATTGCCATCCATTATGGCTATCACACTGACCCCACCACCAAATCGGTGGCGGTGCCGATTTTCCAAACTGTCGCTTACGAATTTGATAATGCCCAACACGGCGCCGATCTGTTCAATCTGGCGGTTCCTGGCAATATTTACACGCGCTTGATGAACCCAACCAATGATGTGCTAGAGCAACGCCTGGCAGCGCTAGAGGGCGGTATCGGCGCACTGGTGGTTAGTGCTGGCGCGGCGGCAATCAACTATGCCATTCTGACCTTGGCTCAGGCCGGCGATAACATTGTTTCCACACCACAGTTATACGGTGGCACCTACACCCTGTTTGCCCATATGCTGCCCAGCCTTGGTATCAAGGTAAAATTTGCCAAAGACGATAAGCCTGAGAGCCTCGCGGCGCTTATCGATGACCAGACTAAAGCCGTGTATTGTGAATCCATCGGTAATCCTGCTGGTAATATTGCCGATCTGGAAAACATTGCCAAACTGGCGCACGCACAAGGCGTGCCCGTGATAGTCGATAACACGGTTGCCAGCCCGGTACTGTGCAAACCCATCCAATTTGGCGCCGATATCGTTGTGCATTCCATCACCAAATACGTTGGCGGTCATGGCACCTCCTTAGGTGGCGTGATTGTCGATTCAGGCAAATTCCCGTGGGCGGAACACAAAGCCCGTTTCCCGGTGTTCAATCAACCAGAGCCGTCTTACCATGGAGTGATTTATACTGAAGCGTTCGGTGCCGCCGCCTTTATTGGCCGCGCCCGTACCGTACCTTTGCGCAACACTGGCTCAACGCTATCGCCCATGAATGCCTTTTTACTGTTGCAAGGATTGGAAACCCTGCCACTGCGGATGGAGCGCCATTGCTACAACGCCGCCAAAGTTGCACAGTTTCTTAAAGATCACGCTAAAGTCAGTTGGGTAAGCTACGCCGGATTACAAGAGTCGCCTTACTATCCGCTGGCGCAAAAATATATGCACGGCACCCCGTCCGCCATTTTGTCGTTTGGGTTAAAAGATGGCTACGAGGCCGGGGTACGATTCTATGATGCGTTAAAGATGATTAAACGTTTGGTGAACATTGGTGATGCCAAGACGTTGGCCTGTCACCCGGCGTCAACCACTCATCGCCAGATGGCACCAAATGAGCAATTACAGGCTGGCGTTAAACCAGAGATGATCCGCCTGTCCATTGGTATTGAACATATCGATGACATCATCGCCGATCTGGATCAAGCGCTGAACACCTAAGCACTAGTGGTCGTCTTGTCCTAAGATAGGTTATCAAGCAGAAAGCGCACTTTAAGTGCGCTTTCTGCTTACATACTCAGCAATGGTCTCAACCGTCAACCACACTGAACTACCACTGCATTTCGCCAGTGTTGACTTTAGCACTAAGTTCCAACGATTGCTCACCAGACAAAGTGGGATATTTGGCTTTCATCACCGCCACTACCGCCGCCGAACCATGTTCACTTTTTAGTGCGGCATCAAAATCTTGCAGGTACTGTTTAGTAAATTCCAGCGCCTTCACCCCCGCTGGCATAGTGTGAATATAATGTCCAGGGATCACCTTTACGGGGTTAAGCGCTAACATGGCATCAAGATCATCACGCCAGCTTTGTCTTGCAGCCACACTTTGAGTATCTGCGGTCCACACATGTTGACCAGACACCACCCCAACGCCACCTAAAATTGTACGGTTCTGCGGTATCCACAAAAATGCACCATAATCATTGCCTTTGTGCAGCTCTACCGTTACACCGTCAACCGTAAACTGCGTTTCATCTGTTGCTTGCGGCACAATGATTTTGCTTGGAGCCCCGGCTTTTAACAGCGGCCCCCAATACGCAATTTTGGCAGCTTTTGTGGCATTGATATGGTCAACGACTTTTTGAGTGGCAACCACTTTGGCCTCTGGGAACGCCGCTACTATCGGCTGCAAACCAAAATAGAAATCAGGATCGCCACAAGTGATCAAAATGGTGGTCAAATGCTTGCCACTTGCTTTAATGAGCTTTACCAGTGCAGCGCCATCTTGGGTGCTGAACTGCGCATCCACCAGCATGGCTTCATGCGGTCCACTAATCAAAGTCGAGCTGATGGGGAATATCCCATTCTGCTGGGGGTTGTACGTTTGTAATTGCAATGTCGCGCCATTGGCGCTGGCAACACTCGCCAGTAATCCGACAACGGCGACACACCACAGTTTAACTAAATGTTTCATTTGCTACTCCTTTCGATGGTGCTGTGCTCACGCCGATAACCATTGGCGCAGTTGCTTAACTAAGGCTGCTGGCTCACCATAAAAACGGCTAACCGGCACATTGATAAATTGTTCACCGCGTTGCAGCAATAGACTGGGGAACCCTTGTGCACCGTGCTGTGCCATCAGTTGCCGCGTTTGCTCAATTGCTTGCGTGGCCTGTTTTTTAGCCGCATCACTGCTGGCTTGTTGCCACCGTCCAGTGTCTATCGCCAAATCTGCAGCCAAGGCGCTCAATACCGCAGGCTGAGTGATATCTTTGCCTTCCACATACCAAGCGTGCTGCGCTGCCGCCAGAAACGCTAACGCATCGCCATCATCTTGCTGTTGCAGTGTTAGCATCGCCGCACTGGCGGGCAGTGAATCCAATACCACCGACTGATCACGGCACAAGTGCTCACGATAATTATCACCAAAAACGGCCCCGGTCAGTTCCGCAATGCGGGCATCGTGTTCACTGACATGCTGATGCCAGTCGGCATTGATTCGACGGCGGCTATAGCCGATAAACAAGCCGCCTGAGTGCAAAACATTGTGGCTCGGCCATGCAGCGGCTGTGGCTTGTAGCAGCGGTAAAGCGCCATAACTCCAGCCACAGAGCGGGTCAATTATCCAGTGCAAAGTGAATTGTGTTGCTGTAGTCATCATGAAATCTCCTGCGTTCAATCAATGCTGCTATTTTAAGTTTCATTTTCAGCAACAAAATCCCCATAATAAGACATAGTTTGTTTCTTAAATCGAGCAGATGAATGGACAGGATCACCGCTGCGCAGGTATTTAATCGTATTTGTGAATTGGGTAGTTTAAGTGCCGCATCGCGGGCGATGGGGATGTCGCGACCGATGATCAGTCGCTATTTAGCAGAAATGGAAGACTGGGCCGGAACGCGCTTGTTGCATCGCTCCTCGCGCAAATTAAGCTTAACGCCTGCAGGCGAGCAACTGCTATTACAAACCCAAGCGCTGCTGCAAGTCGCCGAAGGGATCAGTCAAGTGGAACGGCAACAAACGGTGGCGGGAACCTTGCGTATTTCCTGCGCCCATTTCACCGCGCAGCGGATTTTGAATCCGCTGTTGCAGCAGTTTCTCAAGCAACATCCCGCCCTGAAAGTGGAAATACAGATCAGTAATCAAAACGTTAACTTGGTAGCGGAACGAATCGATTTGGCGCTACGCATCACTAACGAGCTAGATCCCAATATTATTGCCAGAAAATTGGGTGACTGCCGTTCGGTGCTATGTGCCAGTGCCAACTATCTTGCCGAATATGGCTCGCCGCAAACACCCGCACAGTTAATCAACCATAACTGTTTGCACTATAGTAACTTTTCTGATGGTTACTGGTCGTTTACAGCACCAAATGGCGAGCCCATTGATGCGGCAATTCGAGGGAATTTGTGCGTCAATGAGTCTTCCATTTTACTGGATGCCATCCTCAATGATGCAGGTATTGCGATGTTGCCAACGTTAGATGCCGCGCCTTATATCCAAAGTGGTCAGCTAATTCCGCTGCTTGGCGACTACCCGCCACAATTACTGGGGATCTATGGTATTTATCGCAGTCGCTTGCATCAGCCATTAGCCTTGAAATTGTTGCTGACGGCCTTGCAGGACTATCTGCGGCAAGCAGATCAGCAGGCGTTAACCCAAATGACCATTAACTCACCATAGCGCCAGTGTTTTTCCATGTGATACGCTGACGCGGCAATAAGCACTCAGCGCGGGCGCTATTTTCAAGTGGCCGCAACGCCGAGAAAGCTAACCACCGCGGTCATCCGCTCACGGTGAAGATGAAACATGAATCCAACAAAAGTGGTGCGTGAACAGGTAAAACAGTTGACCGACTTGCCCAATATTGGCAAAGCCATGGCGGGCGATCTGCAACGATTGGGCATTAGCACGCCGCAACAACTGCATGGACGCGATCCCTACGCGTTATATCTGGCGTTATGTGAATTGACCGGGGAACGTCAAGATCCTTGTGTGCTTGACGTATTTATTGCCATTACCCGCTTTGTGGATGGTGAGGATGCCGCCCCTTGGTGGCACTATACGGCCGAGCGAAAAGCCCGCTATCAACGCTAGTGATGAACACCGTTTGCCGTTTATTCACTGGCAGTCAGGGCGGTGATGATATGCGGCATCCGCCGTTTCATCTCCTCCACAAACAACCGAAGCTTCGCCGGATAAAAACGCGCGTAAGGATAGATGATATAAACCGGTAATGGCGGCGCCTGCCAGCCGGGCAATAGCTGTTGCAACCGTCCCGCACGCACATCTTTTGCGACTAGCCATTCTGAGCCAACACCGATACCCAACCCGTTGACGGCCGCGCTGCACAAGGCATAAAGGCTGTCGGTGTAGAATCTGGGCGTGAGTTTCAAGGTGTACTGTTCACCACTTTGGTGACTGAGTATCAGTTCATTGCGGTAAAATGTCTGCAGCGCCAGCCAAGGCTTCTGCTCCAGTTGTCGCGGATGCGTCAGCGTCCCCCAGTCTGCCGCGAGCGCAGATGACGCCACTAGGATGCGCGGAACTTCGGCCAGTTTAATCGCCACCATGTTCGCATCGCTCACGTCCCCCACCTGGATGGCACAATCAATATCCGAAGCAATAAAGTCCTTGATGGCACGGTCATCATGCAGCAGCCATTGTACCGAGACATCAGGATACTGCCGCATAAAATCTGCTAGGGGTGCCACCAGTGCATCCTGTCCAAAAGCATGCGGCGCAATTACTCGCAACATGCCTTCTGGAGCCTTAATGGCCCCAGTCAACTCGCTGTCAAAACTGTCCCACCGTTCCACCAATTCTTTGGCACCCGCATAATAACGCTCCCCCACTTCCGTCAAACGGAACTGATGAGTGGAGCGGTGCAGCAGTTTCAGGCCTAACTGTTGTTCCAAAGTTTGGAGACGGCGACTGATAGTTGGCTGAGTGGTTGCCATCTGTTTGGCGGCAGCAGACATTGAACCCGCCTCTACAATCCGGATAAAGGTTTTCATCAGCTCGATGCGGTCGGGTACGTTAGCAATGACCATGATTGCACTTCCTTTTGTTGTCAGACAACACGCCAGCAGTTTTATACACATTACGTATATCAAGATTACCAGTCAGCCATCTACACAGCAAATATCACCGGATTATCATCACATCCATCGAAATCAATAGGTATACCATGATGAAATCCATGCACGATACACATAACACCCAACAACCGGCTATTCCCGGTTATTTGATCTTCATGTTGGCTTTGACCGCAGGGATGGCCGTTGCTTCACTGTATTATTGTCAACCATTACTGGCATTGCTCGGCAACAATTTTCACCTGAACAGCGCTACGGTTGGCACATTACCAACACTGACACAGGCAGGTTATGCACTTGGGCTAATGTTGTTGATCCCGCTCGGAGACAAATTTGACAGGCGCCGCGTGATACTCGTTAAAGGTCTAGCGTTAGCCACTGCATTGGCCTTTACCGCAGTTAGCCCAGGTTTGGCACTAGTGCTAGTGGCCAGCTTTATCGTAGGGATCACCGCCACCATGGCGCAGGATGTAATCCCCGCGGCGGCGGCCATGACGGACAGTAGTCAGCGTGGTCGAGTTGTAGGACAAGTGATGACCGGATTATTGACGGGGATACTCCTGTCACGGGTGATCAGTGGTTTTATCGGTGAATGGTTCGGCTGGCGCAGTGTTTATCTCGCCGCGGCTGCAGCCATGTTACTGGTGACGATTTTACTATGGCGCGCCTTGCCGCGGTTTACCCCCGCCAGTACGCTGAGTGTTGGTGAGTTATACCGCTCTATGTTTAGTTTACTGGCGACTCATGCCAAATTGCAGAAAGCCGCCGTAGCACAAGGACTGCTAAACGCCGCCTTCAGTGCCTTCTGGACCACATTGGCATTAATGCTCTATCAGAATTTTCATCTAGGCAGTAGTGCCGCTGGCCTATTTGGTCTTGCCGGTGCAGTTGGCGCATTAACCGCACCTTTTTTTGGTAAAGCGGCCGACCGTTTTGGACCACAGCGCATGACACGGATTGGGGCACTGCTGACCGGCGTATCATTTTTACTGATGCTGTTTGCGGGAAGTGCGATTAACACCACGTGGTATTTGCCAATATTGGCAGTGCTGACGGTGAGTTTTGATATGGGGGTGCAAATGTGTCTGATCTCCCATCAGACCATCATCTACAACACCGCCCCCCATGCGATGAGTCGAGCCAATGCCATTCTGCTAGCCGGAGTATTTATCGGCATGACCAGCGGCAGTCTGGTTGCCAGCCAGCTATTTAGCCACTGGGGTTGGCAGGCCGTGATAGCCTTTGCCACGTTGGTATCCGCACTAGCGCTGCTACTGCGGTTGCTGCCAGAACGGCGCACTATGATAAGTGACACTGTGATTTAGGTAACATTTTACTTACAGTAATCCGGCTGCAGTTCACGCCGCGCAAAATACTGCAGCCACCAAGTTGTTTTTTTGACCAGTAGCGCAAATTTTCTGTGGTCATACGGGTAATTTGGACAACCGTGTGCGACTCAGCGCACCGACAATCTCCCCAGCAAAGCAGGTTGGCCATCAATGGCAAGTCATTGTGGCTGACCGAAAGGAAATCATCAGATGAAAACAGCGGTATTGGTTATAGATGTACAGCGCGCTTTTTTCGAGCAAGAACCACTGCCCTATCGCGCTAAGGCAACCATTAACAACATCAATGCAGTCACCGAATGGGCGCGCGCGCAACGTTACCCGGTGGTGTTTATTCAACATCAGCGTGCGGGGCTGGAGCCTGGCGGCGATGGCTGGCAGTTGCAACTGGATTTATTGGTGCGTCATGGTGATCAATTTGTTCAGAAAAGCACACCGGATTCGTTCCAGAACACCATTTTAAAACCGCTGCTGGATCAACACGGCATTGATCACTTGGTCATTTGTGGTTTTGCCACAGAGTTTTGCGTAGACACCACGGTACGCCGTGCGGCGGCTCTGGGATATTCAGTAGACTTGGTAGCCGATGCCCATACCACACTGGATAAAGCCCATGCCGATGCCGCCTGTATCCGCCATCATCACAATTGCACGCTACCGGCGATTACCAGCTTTGGCGTTACTATCCGCGCCGTGCCAACGGCTCAGTTAGTGCTGACAGAACAACACCCGGCAACATTAGTGTTATAACTCCTATTGGACGCAGTAACCGCATAAAAAACGTGGCTCAATGGCCACGTTTTTTGGGTTAGGCGTCACGATCAGTTAGGAATAATCTCTCTGATCTGAATATCAAACCAGCTGGCACGCCCGTTAGGTGCGGTAGACTTAACTTGTACCTGCTGAAATCCATGTAATGTCACGGGTACCCAACTCATATTCTCAGCATCTATGCTGTTGTTATTGGCATCGTACCAGGTCACACGATATTGTAGATTCAGGTTATAAGATGTATGACTGCGTAAGGTAGCATAGCCACTCAACTGACCACCATCTGGATAGGCTTTTATCGATTCTAGGCTCACCTTGCGACCAATGCTGACATTATCAACCCGGTTAACGCCCTGTGAATTTGCATAAATCCCGGCAGTATTGGTTGCGCAGGCACCAAGTGTCAGCAACGCCACTGTCATCAGCACAGCTGTTTTCATTCTAGATACTCCTTCATCAATCGATCAAAAAATGCGCCCTCGCAGTGGCAATCAGCTGTTTGCGATTAGTCTGCCAGCAGTTGATATGCACGTTAGCCACACGTCGTCCTTGGCGAGTGATATAGCACTCAGCAAAAGAGTCTTTATGATACCCCGCACGTAAATAATCGATAGAAAAATCGACCACTTTGGGCACCTTGCTGGTCTGCATAAACACCATCAACTGGATGATGGCTGACATTTCCATAAAGCCTGCAATCACGCCGCCATGCAGTGCAGGCAGTACCGGATTACCGATGTTGTCATCTTTTGCTGGCAGCCGAAACACCAGTTCGTCTCCAAAACGATTGACCTCCATGCCAATAAATCGGGCATAGGGCACATGTTCCAGCAGATAGTTAAAATCGTTGGTTTCAGCAACTTTGGCTACCAGACTTTTGACATCGCTTATCTGAGGTTTGTTCTCGCTCATGGCTACTGCTCATCCCCCATTAATGCTTGTCGGAACGCGTCACCTATCATTTCAGGGCTAATCCGCATAAAACTGCCCACGGCGTGCGCGATTGGATCATCGATGCTGTCCTGGTAGGCGAAACCGCGGGTAAAAGCGACACTTGAGGATAAACGGTAGCATTCAGCAAACCCGAATATGGGTTTATGAGGTTGCGCAGGTTTCATATAGTCCACCCGCAGATCCAGCGTGGGGGAGATCTCTAATGAAGCAAATTTTTGCTTGATTGCACACACGACCGCGCAACCACTGGCGGTATCCATCAAGGTGGTGATCACACCGCCATGTAACACGCCGGTGTCGGGATAGCCAATCAACGCCTCGTTATAGGGTAACTCCAATAGCACATGATGTTCGCTGGCCTCATGTACCTGCAACCCCAGGCGGCGACACTGGGCTAACTGATTAACAAACCGGGTCGCCAAGCCGGTCATTGGAAAAAATTCTGGATTGGTCTTCATTTATCGCTCTTGTCGGTGCTTTTGCAACTGAGCATCGGTCCTAACGGCTCACCGCCCAGCAGATGCATATGCACATGGAATACTTCCTGACCACCATATTCATTACAGTTAACAATCAGACGGTAACCATCTTCAGCAATGCCGGCTTCTTCAGCCAATTTGGCAGCCACGGTAAACATTCGTCCCAGCGCCTGTTCGTCAGATGCCTTCACATCATTAATGGTAGGGATCACATGATTAGGAACAATCAGCAGATGCACTGGGGCCTTAGGCGCTATGTCTCTGAAGGCAGTGACCAGATGATCCTGATACACGATATCGGCGGGAATTTCACGCCGTACAATTTTACTGAATAGGGTTTCTTCGGCCATAGTCCACTCTCCGGTGTGTTGTTTTCAAAGCCTTAATATCACAGTTTTTCACTGTTTAGCCATTATAACCGAAGCAATCGCAGATGGAGTGCCCAAACCCGATTCGAAGTTGCTAATTGCCGCATAAACGCTGTAAACCAGCAGCAACAGCATCGACACTGGCAGCATAGCGGGACAGTATAAGACATTGAAAATCTGCAATGATGATTGCTGGCGGCGGGCATTTTTGGCAGCATGGCATCATCTTAAGCCCACATACATTCTCGTCCCATGATCCGTTATCAGATTACCGCCATCGATCCGGTGGCCCATCTGTTTGAAGTCGCGTTACGTATTGATAAACCCGCCCCGGTGCAACAGCTGTGGCTGCCCGCTTGGTTGCCCGGCAGTTATATGGTGCGTGACTTTGCCAAAAATCTTATCGATATCCGTGCATTTGATGAAATCAATCGGCCATTGCCGCTACAACAACTGGACAAGCAACGCTGGCAAGTGAGTTCTAGCGCCGAGGTGCTGCACCTGCGTTACCGGGTTTATGCCTGGGATTTATCGGTACGCACCGCCCACCTGGATCAAACTCACGGTTTTTTCAACGGCAGTAGCGTCTTTCTGGCGGTGGCTGGTCGCGAGCAACAAACACATGAAGTTGAAATTCTGCCACCCAAAGGAATAGTAGACTGGCAACTAGCCACCATGTTACCTCGTGTTAGTGGCGACGACTGGCAGTTTGGCCGTTTTCGTGCAGCGGATTACGATGAACTTATCGATCATCCGGTAGAGATGGGCACCTTTACTATAGGTACTTTTAATGCCTGCGGCGTACGTCATGATGTTATTCTCACCGGGCGTCATTACTGCTGTATGCCGCGTTTGCTGGCTGATTTAACGGCCATCTGTGAAAGCCAGATCCAACTGTTTGGCACGCCAGCGCCGTTTGACCGTTACCTGTTTATGACCCAAGTGCTAAAAGACGGCTTTGGAGGCTTGGAACATCGAGCATCCACGGCCCTGCATTGCTCCCGCCATGAACTGCCACAATCAGTGGATGCGCCAGTGGATAAGGACTATCGCAACTATCTAACACTCTGCAGTCATGAGTATTTCCATAGCTGGAACGTCAAACGCATTAAACCTGCGGCTTTTATGCCGTATCAGTTACAAGCTGAAAGTTACACCCGCCAGTTATGGGCTTATGAAGGCATCACCTCCTATTATGATGACTTGATGACCTACCGCAGCGGCTGTATTGACAAACAAGGCTATCTGGAACTACTCAGCCAAACCTTTACCCGAGTTTATCGCGGTAGTGGCCGCTTACTACAGAGCCTGAGTGATTCCAGTTTTAATGCTTGGACTAAGTTCTACAAACAGGATGAAAATGCGGGCAATGCGATTGTTAGCTACTACACCAAAGGCGCGTTATTTGCCTTATTCCTCGATTTAACCCTGAGATTAGAAACTCATGGCAAAAAATCGTTGGATGACCTGATGCGCCTCCTGTGGCAACGTTTTGGTCAAAAAGCCCTTGGCACCGCTGATGACAGCCACCAGCAACTTTACAGCGAGTTGTTGGGCCGTGATGCTACTGCAGAATTTGCTTGGCTCCACCAAACAGAAGATTTACCACTGGCCTCGCTGCTCGCGCAATTTGGCGTTGAACTGAAACTGCGTACCAGCAGTGGTAATAGCGATCAAGGTGGTGGCAACATCGACGGACTCACCGTCGGTTTTGGCGCTAAATATAAGGCGGAAAGCATTGGGATCCGCCTGACCAGTATCAGCAATGGCTCCGCTGCTCATAAAGCTGGCCTCAGTGCCAAAGACCTACTGATTGCGGCCGATGGCCTGCAAGTCAGCACGCAATTTGAGCAAGCATTGCAACGCTATCAGCCCGGAACATCCATCACGCTGCATTGGTTCCGCGATGATGTGCTGATGACAGGAGAATTACCTATCGAAGCCGCCGCCAAAGATACGGTGTCACTTATCTTAAAAGATGATGTGCAGGCCAAAGCTTGGCTGGGCTAACCGGTTAATACGCTGATTTGTCTAACACTTATGTGCCGAAAAAGAGTGGTGCCGGCCACTCTTTTGCTTTCAGCATGCCAGGCATCATTCATTACTTGGCACGCGCAAGACAATAACATAATCGCTGGCATCTTATGCCAGCTATAGCACCGATTCGGCGAACTAAACCGTGAGTTCTGCATATCTGCTTCGCAAAACGCGCAGATTGCTCTACTATGCGCCACCCCAAAAAATTTCCGCTGAAATACCTAGGCCAATATGTCTGCCAATGCACTCTATAACGATCTTTCCGGCTACTACGATTTAATGTGTGTCGATATCGACTATCAAGCCCAAAGTCATTGCATTCGCAGGCTCCACCAAATTTTTGGCAACGGCGGTAATACCCATCTCGATTTAGCCTGCGGTACCGGCCCGCACGTACGCCATTTTATCGATTATGGCTTTCAAAGTTGTGGACTGGATATTAACCAGCCAATGCTTGATATTGCGGCAGAGCGTTGCCCAGAGGCAGAGTTTATCCGGCAGGATATGAGCAGTTTTGCAGTAGCTAAACCGCTGGATTTGATTACTTGTTTTCTCTATTCCATCCACTACAACGGCGGCCTCGATAAGCTGCAACAATGTATTAGCCACGTTCACCAAGCATTAAACCCCGGTGGCATTTTCTGCTTCAATGTGGTCGCAAAAGACAAAATAAACAATGCGTTATTTGTTAAACACAGCACCAAACACGCAGACGACTTATTCTCTTTCCGCTCCAGTTGGTTTTATAGCGGCGCTGGCGACATGCAGTCACTCAAACTCAGCATTGAGAAATCTAACGCCAGCGAAACCCAGATATGGCATGACGAACATCCCATGGTGGCATTCTGCTTTGCCGACTTAATCGCACTGCTACAGCCTTACTTTGAAGTGCATATGTTTGAACATGACTACGACAAAATCATGCCGTGGGATCAACAATCCGGCAATGCCATTGTAGCGTGCGTGAGGATTTAACGTCGACGCACGTTATTGGACATATTTCCGTGTTAAAGCCTTAACTCTAACTCAACATTTTCGGATAAAAATTTCTATGGGTTAACGCCCCACTCAATTGCGCACTAACAGGAAGTGAAGCGTGCAAATTACTTTGAACAACAACTGCCAGTGTTAACTGCGTCAATTGCAGTGGATTGCTAACAAGTCATGCCGATGTAAAGCGAACCTTACTAAAAGTATGTTTGTTCGCAGAGATCAGTAAGCTCATTTTTCATTTTCCCATCATTAATATCTGCCTCTTTATCAACGAGACCAAGATCCCTTAACTTACTTGTTCTACGACCAACTAGTTGATGAGTTGCATCTATTAACAGACCAATTTCACCAGCTCTCATCTTCTTATTTTCATCTTTAAGAACATTAATAATTTCTAGTTCAACAGGTTCTAACATTATAGATTGATCCAATTTTTTGAATTCTTCTTTAAAATCATCGGCAAGATTCACTATAGAGCACGTTCCTTCATTACATTCAGGGCATCTCCATTTATAAAGCTCAAGACTTGGTTTTAAATCCATTGGATGGCAAGTAAAACAAGTATCGCATCTAATAGTTTGATTCTGTGATAAAAAACGCCTCGCCGCACGCGTAAACTCAAAGCAGCGTTGTTGAAAATAATGTCTAAATGGGCGTCCTTGAGGGTAACCCCATGCCATTCTCTCGCTTTCACATAGTCCTAAGAAAAATGCATAAACAATCACATCATTACCATTTTTATCGCGCATACTTTTATAACGAGAAACCAAAAAATTTGACTCTAAAGAAGAGAATACATCTTCAAGTTCTGGGGTAACTGTAAAATGGCTCGTGGGAGGAATACCAACCAAATCTTTGAAGTAACCGCCCCCGACTTCACCTGCTACTATTTTTTTTCGAACATCTTTAGCTTCATTAATCAAACAGCGTAATAGTTCATTTTGATTGTGCCTGTCCAATTTATTTTCAAATGGCTCTAAAGCATAACGATTTAATCGGTCAAAATATTTTTCTATTGTATTTTCATAATATTTTTTTGATGCTAAACGAATAGATGCTAACGTTATTTTTTGTCCTTTTGATATTTTATCTAAGAACAATGTATGAAGAATATACCCCATTATTCTTGGCACATTAAATGATGCTTGAAACATTAATTTCATCATTTCTTCTTTGGAGGTATCGTTAGTTATATCAAAATAATCGGTCAATGCCGCCCCAAATGCAGAAAATCTCTTTGATAATAACCGTTCAGCATAGTTAGAAGCTGAAAGTTCCATTTCTTGGACTTCATTTGATTCATAAAGGTCAGAAAAGTCTAAACTTATAGTATCTGTTTTTCCTGGATCTATTTTCCCATAGTAGACTCGTCCTGGATAACCGGCAATTTTCAATTTCACAGCTTCATTACTCTAGGGTCGGAGCACACTTTGAGCAATTTCTAACCAAAGAACACTTTTTCACGGTAGTCATCGCTCCAGCTAGCTTGTTTTAGTTTGTTCCGCTGGCTCGGTGAGCCGCAATCACACTGCCGCAGTA
>NZ_BMXW01000002.1 GCF_014651955.1 Shewanella fodinae
AGTGAACGAACCGCTGGTGTTCGGGTTGTCATGCCAATGGCATTGCCCGGTAGCTATGTTCGGAATTGATAAACGCTGAAAGCATCTAAGCGTGAAGCGAGCCCCAAGATGAGTCTTCCCTTGGACTTGAGTCCACTAAAGAGCCGTTCGAGACCAGGACGTAGATAGGCAGGGTGTGTAAGCGTTGTGAGGCGTTGAGCTAACCTGTACTAATGACTCGAGAGGCTTAACCATACAACCCAGATGGGTTTTACTGAAAATGTTCTACTTTAAAATGCTCCAAGCATTTAAAGTATTTCCTACATCCTTGTAGGTCACCACATTTTCTAGCACTTCCTCCATCCTTGGAGGTCGTCCCTTGAAAGAATTGCAAGACTTGGTTGAAGTAAGAGAACTACTACTAAAAAATGTAACGTAGGCTTGGTGTCAGGCTAACAAAGCTGTGACGAGTGAGGCACGGCGTGTACAAGAGTACACAAGCACCGGAGCGAGGAAACAATGCCGTTAGCGTGACAGCAGACAAGATAAGGTCGCTTAGCTCAGCTGGGAGAGCACCTGCCTTACAAGCAGGGGGTCACTGGTTCGAACCCAGTAGCGACCACCATTATCAAAGCAACAGCTTTCCAAATTAACGAATTTGCTTGGTGACAATAGCATTGTGGTACCACCTGACTCCATCCCGAACTCAGAAGTGAAACACAATCGCGCCGATGGTAGTGTGGGGTCTCCCCATGTGAGAGTAGGTCATCGCCAAGCGCNAGGCCTTTTTGCTTTTAACCGCTAACTGTTTTGCCTGAGCCTTATCTTTTGTGTTTAATAGCGCACTGTTATCATTATTAATTTTGTAAAATGGCTTAGTTGACAACTGGAATAACTGGATTTCAAAATGCTGACCAAACTTCTGCTAACGGTTCTTGTGGTCGTATTCGCATGGCGGATGCTGGCAGCCAAACGCCATATAAATGTCAATGAAAGGGTGTACCATAAGCATTCAGACAGTAAGATCCGTAATTACTTGTTTTCACTTGTGCTCATCGCATTAGCATTGCTTGGCGGTGGATTCATGGCATGGCAATGGTTCGATGGTTACACTGTAGTAAACGTGACGCTGGTGTCGCCGACAGAGTCCCGTAGAGATGTTTATCAAGTGAGAAAAAAAGACATTTCTACCAATGAGTTAATTACAGTCGATGGGCTAAGGATCCGTTTGTCGCGCGATGAGCGTTTAGTGATTGATGATAAGTAAAGCAGTCTGCTCAGATG
Source organism: Shewanella fodinae (assembly GCF_014651955.1). Lineage (GTDB taxonomy): Bacteria > Pseudomonadota > Gammaproteobacteria > Enterobacterales > Shewanellaceae > Shewanella > Shewanella fodinae. Next base: position 1,264 of record NZ_BMXW01000002.1, read on the forward strand.
ATACTGTTCATTGATTTGTTATCAGGTAAACTAGCTGCATTTTTTGCCGAAGTGTGTGTTCGGCAGGCAAGTTCTTCAGGAGGGCATGATGATCACCGCCTATATCTACCAGCATCAACAGCTAAAAATAGTAGAGCTTTCACCTGAGGAGAGTATTCCAGAAGACACGCTTTGGCTTGATCTGTTTCGACCAGATGACGATGAGCGAGATTGGCTAGCACGTTTTTCTGTTGAAGAAGTCCCTGACGAGGAAGACATCAACGAAATTGAAGCGTCTGCGCGTTTCTATCAAAACAGCGACGGATTGCATATTAACTCGTTATTTCCACAGAGGGTGGGGCAAGATGTTCGTGGTGTGAACGTTTCCTTTAACCTGCGAAATAGTTTTCTGCTGACCATCCGCGAAGAGGATGTCGGCCTGATCCGTTTACTGCGCAACTACCTGCGGTTAGGCCGGATTGAGGTTGTGACTCCTCAAAGCCTTTTTCTGGAGCTATTTAATCTTAAAGTTGAATATCTTTCTGACCTTATCGAAGACGTATATACAGTTTTGGAAAATGTCAGTGAGCAGGTGTTTGAAAGTGCCGAATTGGATGATGTCTTCAAGATGATCACCTTACAGGAAGATTCTAATGGCAAAATCCGTTTGAGTTTGCTGGATACACAACGCTCGTTACGCTACATGCAGAAATACTATCGCCGTGAACTGAGTGAGGACGAACTCAAAGACATGCGCGAAATGTTGTCGGATATTGAATCCCTGATGCCACACAGCCAGTTCATTTTCGATAAGTTAAATTTCTTGCTGGATGCCGCAATGGGCTTTAGTGGTTTACAACAGAACAAAATCATTAAAATCTTCTCGGTTGCCGCCGTGGTGTTCTTGCCGCCTACCGTTATAGCTAGTAGTTACGGAATGAACTTTAAGCATATGCCAGAGCTGGACTGGTATGTGGGCTATCCGATGGCGATTATGATGATGTTGGCCAGTGCCGCCGGTACTTATCTGTTTTTCCGGCGCAAAGGTTGGCTGTGATCAGACCGATTTTCGTCTGAGTGGGATGATTTCAGCTTTTTGGCTTCGGTAACTTTCCGGATTTTCTAGAACAGTGGCTAATGCCGAAAACTTGTTGCGCATCATGCGGATCGTGATGATACAACGATGGTAGGGATTATTGCATCGTGCTAATCGTTGCCGTAAGTGGGTGTTGATTGTTCGCAGTTGTTCTTGATTGCTATCGGATTCCGCAATGAGTTCATTGCTGAGTGTTTGTTGCAGTCGGTCAAGTTTTTCCGGCTGGTGTTGTGCCAGCCACATCAATGTATCGAAGTCTGGTAGTTCTGTCATCCTGCCTCTCCAAGTTATACCTTCCATGGCAATGACCCGCTAAGTGCTAGCGGATCCTCTTAAGACAAGATTAGTTCAGATTATGGCAAAAGGTTAGATCATCACTTTAAGGAACATGTATTAGCCTTTACTTTCACTGCCAAAGTAGTAACTGATCCGTTCTCTTGGGTTCAGGTATTTATAGATGTTCTCGGCCAGCGCGGCTGGCGGCAGACAGCGCACAATGCTTAATCCTTCAGCTTCAAGATCAATAATTGGTGCCTGATCTTTAGGAACCATGGGATCATATACCAAGATCCTCGGCAATAAGAGCTTGTCCAAATTTACCGACATCACCAAACCAAATTGGCCAGATGATAGCTCCACCACTGAGCCTGGCGGATATATGCCCAGCATTTTTATCATTTTTCCAATGTATTCTTGATTGTATTTGCCCTTGGAATGCTTATAAAGATAACCTAATGCCGCATAAGGTGTTCTAGCTTGCTGTTGCTGGCTAGGGTGGCAAAGCGCATCATAAAAGTTAACCACGGCAACAAGTTGAGTAGGGTTACTTAATTGTTCAGCCGTTAGGCCTTTCGGTGTTCCGCTACCATCGAGATGTTCGTGATGGTTTGTCACAATCTCTGCTGATGCCGTGGGAAAATCTTCTGCCAGTTTCAGGAGATCGTTGCCTAAGATAGGATGTTGGTTGTATAGATTCTGTTCCGGTGTTGTCAACGGCTCTTGTTTGCGCATGAGCTGGCTTGGCAACTTCAATTTGCCAATATCATGGAATAACGCTCCCAGTCCCACAGCTTCAATATCTGCCCGCTCCCAACCAAGTTCTTTGGCGATCAACATGGACAACACTGCAACGTTTAATGAGTGGAAATAGATACCGTCACTTTTGTCTTGATCAGACATCAGATGCAGTACCAGATTATCTGACGCCAGTAATTCCTGTGTGATATCAGCCACCAATTCTTTTGCTTCATGTACAGCGTTCAGCGGTCTGTTGCGCAACTTGCCAATCAGGTTGCGCATGCGTGCGAGAGAACGAGAGAAGTGTTCTTCTGTTTTTTGCAGCTCCCTGCGCATGCGTTGTAATACTTCGATGCGTTCTTTTTTATACTGCTCCATCTGCCCATGTAGTTGTTCAAGATCTTCTGCAGAATGCTCTTGAATATCAGATGCTTGCTGGTCATTTAGTGGTTCAGTATCACTGCGTCCAAGATCTACATATACTGCGTCAATGCCAAGTTTCTTGATTAACTCAATCTGCGCTTGCTGTTTGAGTTTGAAACTACTGAATAAAAAAGGGTGATCCTTCCATGACACCGGTAATCTTACATAATTGCCAACTTGTAATTGTTGGACTGACACAAAGAGGCTTTTACCCATAAGACAACTTCTGTTTGGTTACCTGTCAAATGTTCGGAGGTTAGCTATATTACAAGAAATTAACGTTATAGCCTGTATATTAAAGAGGCAACGGTAAACTGTAATCCGTCAGTGTACCCAAGTTCCCAACTGCTCAAGAATGAATTATGGCATGTTTTGCCGAGTATCTGTCGCGGTCTTGATCAAGTATCTTTAATGCTACTTTACCAAACTGATGTCGGTATAGCTGTAGTGGTTGGATTTGGGTCAATCATTCATAACGTAAAAACTAATACTAGCCATTAATAAACGTATTGGTCAGCAATAATCTCGCATAATGAGTGTTAACTGAGTGGAATGTTAATACGAAAACAGGCACCTTCCAAAGAGGAGTCTTCAATCTTCAGTGTTCCTCCGTAGCTATTAACAATCTCATTACACACGGCTAGTCCGATCCCTTGCCCCGGTGATTGAGTGTCGGCTCTAACACCTCGCTCAATAATTCTCTGCTTCAAGTTGTCTTCAACGCCGGGGCCGTCATCTTCGACTAACAGTTCAAAACCACTTTTGTCCATTTTGGCACTTACCCGTACCTCGCTGATACAAAGGCGAAATGCGTTTTCCATCAAATTACCGCACAATTCCATCAAGTCGCCGTGATCGCCGGGGAATGTCAATGTATCGGAAACATTCACGGAAAAGCGTACTTTTTTATCCTGATACACCTTAAATAACATCTGAGAAAGTTGATCTATCAGCGGTTTAACCGGCGTCCGTACTTGCTTTAATCCCTTTCTGCCCAACATGGCTCGCTTTAACTGGTATTTGACCAGTAAGTCCATTTGACTGACCTGATCCATAATTCTTTCACAGATGGCTTGGCGATCTAGTGTGGCATCATCGGTAATGGCGTGAACCGCTGCGAGACGGGTTTTCAAACTGTGAGCCAAATCGTTCATGGCGTTCTGGTAACGCTGTTGTTGAGAGCTTGATTGCAATAAGAGTTGGTTGAGGGCTTGAGTTACGCCCTCAAGTTCTACAGGATATCCTGCAGACAGAGATTTGCTTTTGCCTTTGATAATCGCCTGTAATTCTGAGCGCATGCGCACTAACGGCTGCATCCCCCAGTATGCGGCACTGATGAGTAACAGCAGGGCCAGCGTTAATACTAACGCCAACCGGATATAGGTACGCTTGGCAAATTTACTGGCTTCTTGTTCAATCTTTTCCGCATCTTTCAACACTAATAGGTTGTAGTGAACACCTGCAATATCTACCGATAAGAGATACGCGAAATAACCTCGTTTATCGGCCATGTTGAGATAGTAGGGAGGGACCCCACTACGAATGGTGTCAAAACGTTCACAGATGTCGAATAAACCGCGGTCTACGGCCAGAGAGGACGTCCACACTTGCTTGAATTCACTGTCACAGGAGGCCATGACATAGCGTTCCTGCTTGTTGTTTTCTTCAAGCCAAGCGCTAGTGTCTGGGATCAGATCATGCTCGCGCAGTTCCGCTGCGACTTGAGGGATCTCGGCGATTAGTTGGGCTGTTTCTTCGTTATAACTATTCTGGGCATGTAATATATTGACCATCCATGCCAGACCAAAGCCCACTAATGCAATAATTGACAGCGATGTCAAAAACATACGAGTGAGCAGGCGTTTTTTAGGTTTGAGTCTTAATTGCATGGAAGATTAAACTTATAGCCCTGACCACGAATGGTAATAATGGGGTTTTCAATACCATCACGGGTCAGTTTTTTACGAAGTCGGCTCACCATCACCTCTATGGTATTTGGATCCCCCTCTTTGTCACCATAAATGACATCCAGTAAACGTTGTTTGGCGACCACTTCGTGATTATGACGCATTAGATATTCCAGTATTTGATATTCAAAGGCGGTAATATCCATCAATTCCTCACCCATCATGACTTGCTTGGCGGCCAGATCCAACGATAGTTCCCCACTTTGGATAACGGGTTTAACAAAACCCGCACTACGGCGCACCAGCGCATCCAAACGTGCAACTAGTTCCTCTTTCTGGAATGGTTTCACTAAATAGTCATCGGCGCCAGCATTCAGCCCTTCAACCTTATCTTGCCAATTAACACGAGCAGTAAGGATTAATAGCGGAGCTTTCAGTTCGGCTTCGCGCAGATGCTTAATCAGAGATATGCCGTCCTGATCGGGTAAGCCTAAGTCTATGATCGCAACATCTATAGGATAATTGGTGGCCTGGTAGAAGCCTTCTTTAGCCGTTCCCGCAACTTGAACTTGGTTGCCCAATTCACTCAGTTGCACTTTTAAATGATGAGACAGTAAAGGATCGTCTTCAACTACCAGAATTCTCATATCGTCCATCCTTAATTTGGTTTAATTGTCAGTGTTAAGCGCAACACTACATTTTGTCCAAGGCTGCAAGTGTACTGCAAAAATACTTAACCTAGGCTGACACAATTACCGCCATTCGATATGCCGTACGATACAATAAACAGAATCGGATATTTCATAAAGACTGAGCCCAGCGTTTTACAGCTGTTAACCTCGGTACCTATGCTGGCAGTGAACATCGATAAAACCGCTATTATAAAACAGATAGCTACAGGTAAATCCAGTCTCTCAGTTGTGGCCTCGGTAGCAGTAGTTCAGCATGTAACCATGCATATTGATGACTTTTCTACGAGTAAATTTGTGGTATCGTAACCCGTTGTGACTGCGGACCTAGGTAAAACAACATATTAATTAAATGGTCCAGGAGGCAGCTTCTTCAAGTTACTGCCAAAAATTCAATTGCTACAAAGTTGAGACGGAGCCCACTGTGAAAGGACAAATCATTCGAGAAGAGAAGGTACTTAAGACGATTGAACCTGGGTTCGAAGTAGATCGCCGAGTGGCGTTTCTTAAAGCCAAGTTAAAAGAAGCAAAATGTAAAGCGCTGGTACTGGGAATTAGTGGCGGGGTCGACTCATCCACTGCCGGACGATTGTGTCAGTTAGCGGTTGAGTCGCTTAATCAAGAAAGCAATAGTGAAGAATATCGTTTTGTGGCAATGCGTTTGCCTTATCTTGAACAGCGTGATGAAGATGAAGCGCAATTGGCCTTGTCATTTATTAAGCCAACGCATCAGGTAACAGTAAATATTCATGACGGCGTTGAAGGTATTCATCACCAAGTGCTTTCTGGCTTAGAAGCGTCATCTATCTTGGAGCCAGATGATGCCAAAGTCGATTTTGTTAAAGGCAATGTCAAAGCTCGGATGCGTATGATTGCGCAATATGAAGTCGCGGGTATTGTGGGCGGGTTGGTGGTTGGCACCGATCATAGCGCTGAGAATGTCACAGGCTTTTACACTAAGTGGGGTGATGGTGCCTGTGACATTGCACCATTGTTTGGCTTGAATAAACGTCAGGTGAGGCAGTTGGCATCATTTTTGGGTGCCCCAGAGTCGTTAGTTAATAAAACTCCTACTGCGGATCTGGAGTCTAACCGTCCAGGGTTGGAAGACGAAGTGGCTTTGGGACTGACATACGAACAGATTGATGACTTTCTTGAAGGTAAAGACGTTGCCCCTGAAGTGGAGGAACGTGTTATCAATATCTATAAGGCTACTCAGCACAAGCGTCGTCCTATCCCCACTATCTATGATTAATTCCTCTGAAAATGCCATCTTAATAGATGGCATTTATTCATTTTAAATGCTTCAAATTGCCAGTCTTAATAAAGCGATCATGCGATTAGGAAACTGGCGATAATCAAGGTAGGGGACCAACCAGGTCTTTTCATTTAGCCGCTGCAGCTTGGGCTCAGACAGCAGTGGAATCGCATCATGAGCATTGATTTTTAGCATTTCTCCTGCGGCTTTACCACAGATAAGTTGAATACCTTCGACAGGTAGTTGTTTACTTGGCTCCGTATACAAACACAACTCCCAAAACAACTTGGCTTGTAGATAACTACGCCAATTTTCATCAGGGCTAAAAATTTTTGCCGCAATCACCATAATTTTGCGCCAGTGATTGCTATTAGCACTGATAAGAGCCTCTGCTGCATCAGTTTGCTGCCAACTCCAGTGGGTTGGGATGACAGGTGAATGTGGTAAATAAATCAGATGTTGCGCTTCTGGGTTTCCGATTTTCACTACTAAAAACCTCAATAAAATCAGATTGGTAATCTTGTTATTGGTCGCCGTATACACATTGGTTCACTTGCGTGAAATATCTTGCGAAAACGCCACTTAGACTCAATAACTTCACAAAACCGCAAAAAATATCTCCTATGATATTAGCATCAGACTAAGCTCTATTAACGGAGCAAAGTATTGAAAGGGAGCATTCATTATGAAGCGTAACATCAAGTACGGTTTGATGGCTAAAGGTTGCAAAGTCCCGCAGGGTTACTTCCTTAATGGTTTTTTTTATGAGCGTGCATCCAACCATGGCTCAGCCCAGGGATTTGTAGATGAAAAAGGTTTTTTTTACAGTTCAAGTAATGGGCATCATCTCAAAAGCGGTAGACCGACAGCTAAAATCGAAGGACTCACCTACATTCGCCTAGCGGATGTTGCCGAGTTTGATTTAGTGATGTTTGATGCCTGAACAAGACTCATATTGCTGCCAAAATAAAAGACTAGCGTAATGATATATGTTCATTTTAACCACCTACTTTAGTAGGTGGTTATCGTTTGAAAGGACTTCCCTCGGTTTTATTTGATCATTGCAGATTTGGGCTGCATCAACGACTGGATAGGGGCGGTTTAAGGCATCTAGTTTGCTGGTGTCTATGAGACCGTCAATAACTGACGGTCGCGATAATTACTGACTATCTCGCGAGGTAGCCCCCATCTATAGGGTATATTCCACCTGTACAAAATGACGCATTTTCTGACAGTAAGAACATAACAAATTCGGCTACTTCATCCATTCTTGCCATCCTTGCCATGGGGTGGCTGTTGGCGAAATTCCTTAAAATTTCTTCAGGAAGTTCATTAACGCGTGAAGTGCTCACATATCCTGGTGCCACTGCGTTAACCCTGACACCTTTACAAGCAAACTCTAAGGCCGCAGACCTAGTTAAGCCAATAACGCCATGCTTTGCGGCTGTGTAAGGTGCGAGTCCGGCAATCCCCACCAACCCATTTACGGCTGACAAATTAACAATGGCGCCACCACCGGACTTTAACATTTCCGGTATCTCATATTTCATACAGTAAAAAACACTACTCAATGAGTTAGCTATGACATTTTCCCAATTGTCTTCCGCTTGTTCGGTTATGTTTCTATTGTGTTCCCCGGTAGTCCCTGCATTGTTAACCGCATAATCGAGCCTTCCGAAATGACTTACTGATCCATGTATTAACTGGCAAACTTGCTCAGGTTTTGAAACATCACACCCGATACCTAAGGCTGTTTGCCCATCAGCTGACAATGAACGTGCTTTTTGCTGGGCTTTTTGCAATGACCTAGACGCAATGATTACTTTAGCGCCATGTTGATGTAGCCGTTCGGCAATTGCTTCACCTATTCCAGTGGTGCTCCCTGTAACTAATGCAACTTTTCCTTGAAAATTCATATCGGTCCCCGTAAAAACATTTTGGTCTGTGTTTACAGAAGCATATAAGTGGGGCGTGACAGTTTTTGTCAGTATTCTTGTCCAATACTCATGCCTTCAGCCTTTCTCCACCTATTCAGTAGCACCGATCTTCTTTCGTTATATCTTGCGTCCATTGGCGAAAAATCTATGATCCTGTCAGTCCTAAAGTGTCGAAAATCATTCCGCATTTCACACCATCCAACAAGTAACCAACATGAATCCATATAGGCTAGGGCGATAGGCCATATAGTGCGTGAAGAAACAGTGCTTTTCTTATCTATGTATCTAAGTTTGGCTTTGCAACATGTATTGATTGAACGACGTATGTCACAGAAGAATGTTTCTCTTGTGTTATCAGGTCCAGTTATAAGAGATTGATATTCAATGTGTTCACGTAGATTATCGGGAATAACAGCATGTATCTTGGCGATAGTGTTCTTCGCGATTTTTTTGAAATCTGGATCGGTGTTCTGACAGACCCAATTTAAACCGAGTGTTAACGCGTTTATTTCGTGTGCCGAGAACATTAACGGTGGTAGGTGGTAGTCAGATTTAATGATGTACCCGATGCCAGCTCCACCTTCTATACGTACCCCTTGTTGTTGTAGCTCTGATATATCTCGATAAACCGTTCGTACACTGACGCTTAATCTCTCAGAAATTGTCGATGCAGTGACTGGATATCTATGAGCCCTTAAAATTTCAAGCAATTCAAGAAGTCTTTTAGTTCGGCTCATACTGATAGTTCATCGATACAGAAAACACCTGATATGATGTCATAGTGCTTTGACTGAAAGTACAAACATGGTACACCACATCAGTTTCATTCTACATATCCCTATCGTTTTCTAAGCCAATTTTCGAATGAGCGTTAAGTATAAAATATACATATCATCATTTTTCTTTAATTTGTTTGTCATTATGTACCGGTAGATTGGCCGACCTAGTTTAACCCAAATAACCTCCTACCTACTCTATTATGAGGCCTCATAACTATGGTCACCAAATCGTGTGCTAAGGTATTTGTTATCAGTGCAGTTGCTTTAGCCCTTGCCGCTTGTAACTCTTCTAGCGAAGACAAGACCGCCACATACACTAATCCGGGAATGCCAACGGGGAGCTCGGCACCACAAAGTGTCGCTGAGCCCGTTCTATCCGGCAATGCAATTGCAGTGGTGGATGGTAATCTTCCAGTTACTAATAATAATGGCAATATTGTCGCTTTTGAGCCTTCTGTAAGTCCTTTAATTCAAATCTTGAGTGGTTTTGACGATATTTGGTATGCCGGAGATGACATCTGGGCAATGGCAGGTTCTTCCGAATCCAAGGCGATTGCTGAAGGGTATGAGTCATACCCTGGGGTTGTGGGGGGCGGTACTAACAGCACGTCTTATGCTATACCCTTCAACTTTAGTCATGAACAGATCCGCAACGAAAGTGTCTGGAAGGAAAACTTTAATTACGTAAAACAGGTCGTTGAAAAATCAACCAAGGCTGAAAAAGTGGCGGCCTACTTGGATGATCAACGTGATAAAGGCTTCAGCATCTCTTCTGGGCTGGGCCCAATGACTGCAGACTATCGTAGTGGTGCGAATGCGACTTCGTCCTATAGCGTGAATGCTAATGGCGATGTCGTGTTGACTGACGCTGTGAGTGGTGTGGCCAATGTACTTGATATCGAAAACATCAAGTACAATGGCGATCTCTATGAGCATTTAGCGAATTCAACTAGGACTGGTTTTGGTACTACGTCAGTTAATGGTAACGCGACGGAACTGAGTGATGTCGTGACATTATTGCAAACGGTTGCTGCTTATGGTGCATCTACTGAAGCCCCTAAATACCATTTCCAGTCTCCCCGACCATGGCGAATTAATGCCGACGATTACAGCACCGTTAACTTTAATGACCCTTCGGCCACTATATATAGCACCATCACCAACTTTGACGTGCTAGAAGAAGACGCATGCCTTGGGCTTGATGGTCAATCAGTTGATGCTTACAAATATTACGAACGGCCGGTCAATCCTATTGTGCTACCCATTACTGGTTTGTTGTGCGCAGCGCGAACAACATACTATGGGAAAGACACTGACAATGATGGTGTGCCTAACAGTTACAGTGAATTCGAAGGTGACTCAAAGACTGCGGTAAATAGCCTCCCAGCGTTATATTCAAGTCGAGCAAAAGATGGCGCATTCCCTAGCGGACACACTGCTGAAGCATTTGACCGTGGATTGATTTACGCCTATGCCATCCCCGAGCGCTTTGCCGAAATGGTGGCGCGTGCGGGGGATTTGGGGACTGACCGTATCATTGCGGGGATGCACTCGCCATTAGATGTTATTGGTGGACGTACTATGGCAACCGCCATTGCGGCAGCTATGCTCTACGATACTAACAATGCCCCCGCGGCAGAGGCGGCAGTGGCACAAGCACAGCAATACTTTTTGTCCAAGGCCAAAACGGCCGGTTACAACACCATCTATGACTATGCCCACTGTACAACTGATGAGACTAACCCCTGTAGCTTAGCCGACCAATATGCTGACAAAAAAGCGATGAAAGCGCGTTATCGCCAAAGTATGACCTATGGCTTCACGCCTTTGGCTGAAGAAAGTACAGCACCCGAAGTACCAAAAGGTGCAGAAGTGCTTCTAAAAACGCGTTTCCCATATTTGGATGCCAACCAGCGCCGCCAGATTTTAGCTAGCACTGAAATTGCTTCGAATTATCCAGTTATCAACAAATCACGTGGTTGGGGCCGCCTCAATTTGGTTGATGCGGCAGATGGCTACGCCGCGTTTGACAGCAATGTGTCGGTATACATGGATGCTAGCCGCGGCGGCTTTAATGCTGTTGACCGTTGGATGAATGACATTTCCGGCGATGGACGCCTTGAGAAAAGTGGCAGTGGTGTACTTTATCTTGGTGGCGATAATAGTTATCGCGGTGGTACTGTTGTTGAACAAGGTACCTTAACCGCTGCGTCAGCTTCTGCTTTCGGTAGCAACACGCTTTATCAAAATGGCGGTACTGTAAGGGTGTCGATAGCCGATGGGGCTGAAAATGCTTCAGCAGGTGGCTTAACGGTTACCGATTTTGTGATGAATGGTGGGGTATTGACGCTTGATCTCAACCGCAATGCACAGCTCAATGCGACCCAAGGTATTTATCTGTCTGGAGACAGTTTGTCACTCAATTTACAGGTTCCAACATTGGCTAAGGCAACGAGTTATACGGTACTTAATAGCCCGCATCTGGAAGGCAAATTTGCTGACGGCAACATAAGTGCCAAGGATGCGTCTGGTTCCTCGTATGACGTGGCGGTGGTTTACACCGATACCTCCACTACCGTTACTGTAACACCTAAAAAATAGTCCATCAGTCAGCCCCATGAAAATGGGGCTGACTTCTATAACTATATGAGTTTTAAGAACTAGATATTGGCATGTTCCCACAAGACAGGCAAAACTAAAAAAGCATTGTCTGGATAATCTAAGTCAGTGTTGCTTTTATACTGGTGCTAAGACATTAATTGGCGACAAACTGAAACCCCCTTCAAGTGTTACTGGATGATCTCCAGAATATTTAGCATTAAAATGCATGATGACTTGTGTGTTCCGCGGTGATGGACGTTGTATACAGGGAGTTATCGCGTGCTAGGCCAATATTTTACCTTATCAACAGAATTAACTATGACCGGGCGACAGCAGCTATTGCTGACGGTGCCACAACAGTTTAGCGATTTTGTACTGTTAGACTTCGCCAGCTATCCATTATTAGAATGGGTAGTGTGCGAACGAATTACGCCAAAAATGCACAATTTAGTGCGAAAGCAACCCTTCTTGCAGTTGGATGTGTTGGACTCCGTTGACAACCTGCCGCTGTCAGCACCGATTTCTCGCAGTTTGGGGCAGGGATTCAGGTTATATATTGCATCGGGTATCAGCAGTGGTAAGGCTATAAGTACCCTGCGCCAGGGCGTGACAATCGAAATCGATTGTGCTGTTGATATCTGTTTTAGCTTAAATTCCCACGTGTTTGAAATTCTGCCGCTTGAACATGATCGGCGCTTGATACAGCAACCCCAGGTGCTTAATCGTGCGCGTGATATACTGGCACAGGTTCCTGACTATAATGCGGGTGCTGTGGAGCTGGCTGTGCAGTTGTCTGAAATTTTGCTCACCAACCGCCAGCTTAAACGTTATCAGCAAAGGATGGCGCTAGAATTGTCCGCAGAGGCTGCTGACGAATTGTTGCAACTGCTGGAGCACCTAGAACAGAAACAACAGTGGTTAGGACACTGTTACAATCAGGCGCTAAACCGCCATAGTTATCGTTACAGTGCTAACCAGATAGCTGACGAGCGCTTGCTGCGGATGCTGGAGTGTTATGAGTCACTGGCCCCGCCGGAGCTGGTGGCAATGGTGGCTGCACTTACTGGCGATGAGAGTGAACACTAGACTCACACCAAAGAGAATATAAATGAGTTATGAATGCCCAATATGTCGAGAGGCATTAGTATTGGAACAAAGGCAATGGTGCTGTCAGCAGCACCATTGTTTTGATGTGGCAAAAGAAGGATATGTGAATCTGTTGCCCGTCAATAAAAAGAATTCGCTAACCCCGGGCGATAATCAACAGATGATGGCCGCCAGAAGATTATTTCTGCAAGCTGGGTTTTATCAGCCACTCAGCGATAGGATAAATACCTTAGCGGTGACGCTTCATTTGGATAAGCCGGATATCCTTGATATCGGCTGTGGTGAAGGCTACTACAGCCAGCGGTTACAACAGGCAACTGATGGAAAACTGCAGGGGATGGATATTTCTAAAACGGCCGTCCGTTACGCGGCAAAACGTTATCCGCAATTACAGTTTTGTGTCGCCAGTGCTTTTGATATGCCCTTTGCAGCAGACAGTTTTGATCTGATGCTGAAAATTTTTGCGCCAGTAGCGGAATCTGAGTTACGAAGAATTTGCCGACCCGGTGGTTACTATCTCAGTGTCACCGCGGGGCCAAAGCATCATTATGCTCTTAAACAGATTATCTACGCTGAACCGAGAGAGCATCCGCTACAGAGTGGGCAACTTGAAGGGTTTATTTTGCAACATCAAGAGCGGTTACAGTGGCAGTTGCAGACCCCGCCCGGTGAACTCAGCAGTAGTTTTTTACAGATGACGCCTTATGCATGGAAATTTTCCAATGAACAGAAGCAGAATTTGACGCAGCAAGGTGTAAGTTGCGAGCTTGACTTTTTCATTGAACTGTTTCAACGACAGGCATAAGACAAAAGTCGTATTGAGAAATTTAAAATCTGCCTAAATGTGCATATTTTAAAGCTGTTTCAGCGAAGTAAGTTGACTTATTTATGGAATGATTTATAGTCAGGGAGGCTTGAAAGTTGGGCTTATTTTTATGTGTTCAAAACGACTTGTTCGTCCTGTAAGCATAAATAATACCGGCATTTTCAGCTCCACCGCCGTAAAGGCTTAGTATTGTTTTTGTTACAGGATTAAGACTATGTCTCAAGTAACTGGTGTTGTTAAATGGTTTAACGCTGACAAAGGTTTCGGCTTCATCGCTCAGGAATCAGGTCCAGACGTATTCGTACACTTCCGTGCTATCAACTCTGAAGGTTTCAAAACTCTGGACGAAGGTCAGAAAGTTTCTTTCACCGTTACTCAGGGCCAGAAAGGTCCACAAGCTGAAAATGTAACTATTATCAGCTAATTTAATTTCTTTATAAGAAATTCGAAAAAAACGCGGCAATTAGCGCCGCGTTTTTTTATATCTAAGTAGTATTTTTATGACCATTTTTCCCCGCATTCAATGGTATTTTTTAAGACACTACACGTCTGTATTTCAAAATAAAAAACATCAGCTTTTAGCCAACTAGATTGACAACACACGGCAACGATATTAATACGGCTTTGATTGATCTGTATATTTTCCATAACCAAAACGTTTAATATCCTGTTCACTAGCCCCTTCGTGGCATTCACCCCGTAATTCGGCCCGATCTCGCAGTACTAAGCGCTCCAGCTCATAGTAGCCATTGCGGCAATATTGGTTTGATTCGAGTGTTTTTTGTAGGCCGATTTCCAGTTCCTGCGTCATCTGTTTATTCTCAGCCCCATCTCGACGCCCCATGCGCTGAGGGCGCATATCCTCCTGGGGTTGCGAGCGTGAACGCTGATGCTCGGGGGCATCCATATTAGGTTGTGGCCGTTGTCGGCGATTGTCTGTTTTAACGGCGGTAACGCTGTAGGTAAACAGCTTCATACCATCACTTTTGATTTCTGCTTGAAAATTGTCGGTCACCTTACCAGCAAATTGCTCTGGATCTGGGGTACTAGAGCAGGCAGACAACATCAGGGATGCCACAGGTAGCAGCAATAATAGACGCATAGAATGTATATTCCTTGATAACTGGATAAGGATTATGACTCTTGTAAGCTGTTATTAGTTCGAGATTTATTCTGTTTTATTACCAACGTGCCTGCCAGCTTGTCATGCCATCCTTGTTTTCTGGGATCAAATGCCACCCACAGTAATCCCAAACATAAAGGTAGTGTTGCTGGAATATATGCTAGATATCGAATGAGCCACTGACGCATACTAGGTCTACCGCCACTGTTAGCATCAATGATTGCGGCTTTTATCAGCATTTTCCCTGGGGTTGCAGAACGATAGCGCCAAAACAGTAATACCAATACCGGTGGCAATAGATAGTTGATCACCAGATCGGCCGGGCCATGAATTAGCGAATGGTCATTAACAAGCTTATCGCCATATAACCAAAAGGTTAATGGCAGCGTTATCAGCAAAATCAGCAGAACATCCAGCATGGTCGCTGCGAAACGTTCCCAGAACCCAACATACTGATAATTTTCGGTTATTGCTGCCATAGTCATTCCAACATCAGTTTGTACTTAAATTTAACTGGGCCTGCGCCGCTGTTTTGCTTAACTTAGTCTTGCTATCTAGCAAAAAAACTCGCTCTGGCGCCACGGCTACGGTGTCTACCAAAAAGGCTTTTACTGCCTGGCTGCGACGTTGAGCCAGATTTCCTAAATCAGCATCGGTAATCGTTTCTGCATTTAGCAGCTGATTATAGAGACCGATGTGCCACAAGGTTGTCAGTTTGTCGTTATCAACTTTGCCTTTATCGTCAGTCGCCGCCTTTGCGGCTTTGGCTTTTTCGCTTACTGGATCAACATTGAATTGCTTTTGATAAAGTGCCAGTAGCGCTTCCGTTAGTTTGCCCGATGCCGGTATACGGCTGGCACTGAAATCAGCAGGTAAATTTTCGAGCCCACTTTGTTGCAGCAGTTGTCTTTGTAGTTTGCGTTCAGCCAGTGCTTGGCTGTCTTGCTGCGGATTTACCGATGCATCGATGCTTAATGTCAGTTTGGGCCGTTCATTAAGTGCGCTAGCGAGTTTTTGTAATTTATCCTGTTCGGCTTTGGTGAGTTTTGCTGAACCAGCATCAAACGCCACCAGATTTAACTCTTCGTCACTGCCTAATAAATTGGCTAGGAATGAAAAAGGCGCGGTGACAACTTTGGTGATGACATTGGTCAACGCGGAAAGGATAATGCCGCCAAAACTGAAATCTGGATTATCCAGATCCCCAGACACCGGCAAACCCAGATCAATCACACCATGTCTGTCCTGCAGTAAAGCAATAGCTAAGGTTACTGGCAGACTTGTGGCCAATTTCGAGTCAGTCGGTTTCCCAAGTTTTAATTGGTCAATAACGACATGGTTATTGCCTTTAAGCTGGTTATTTTGTAGTTGATAATTTAATGACAGCGTCAACTGCCCCTTATCAATGTAGTAGCCAGCATAAGTGCCTGAATACGGGTTCACTGTGGTAAGTTCTACACTTTTAAACAGTAACTCTAAGTCAAGATAAGGTTGTTGCAATAATGGATTGATCTCTCCTTTAAGTGACATTGGTGCATACCGGTCGATTTTACCGGCAATATCAACGGAGGCTTTGGTTCCTGGAACAGAAGACAAGCTACTGATTTTCCCATGTAACTGCTCTATGCCTGTCGCAAAGTTTGGTGTCAGTGAGTTATCGGCAAAATAAGCGGAGCCATTGTTAACATTGATGCTGGCAACTGTAATTTGCAGTGGTTTCGGTGTCACAGCCCCAGCCTCAGCTGTTGTTGGTGCTGCGGCGACTATTTCTGCTGTGGTTTTTATCTCTGTGTCATCTGGCGTGGCGGGCGCTTGTTTGACTAGTAATTTGCCGATATTGGTTGAGCGATCTTCATTAATCGTGACTTTGGCATAGGGTTTTTCCAGTGTGACGTTACCGAGCGCCAGTTGCCGCTTGTTGGCATCAAAATCCACAGAATCAATAGCAAGTTGCTGCCATTTGAGCAATGGTCGACGTTGCTGTAAATCTCTAATTTCTAGGTCACTGAGGTCAACATTGCCTTTATAGCTAGCATGACCAGCCGCATCGGCACTAAAATCGCCGCTACTGCTGATTTCACCTTTAGGCAGCTCAATATTCAGATAATGCACCAAGTACGGCTGCAATTGATTTAACTGCAATTTGCTTAATGTCAGCTTGCCAGTCGCTTGCTTAGCGGATAGATCGATACTGCCTTCGCTACTGAAATTGCCGCCACTCTCTGTGGCATTATTCTGCGATATGTCCAGCGACATCTGATAGCTCAATGGTGTCGTCAGTTGACTGTCGATGTTGCCTGTTTGGAGCATCAGTGGGTATACGCGCCAATCAACACCATCGCTTAGCTGCTGCTCGTGCACATTGATATCTGCATTCTTGAGATTGAAAGCCGCAAGCTTAACCTGCCATTTAGGTGTGGACGTGTGCTGAACGCTTGTTGTTGCAGGAGGTGCGGGTTCTGTGGTGTTAGGGATAAATAATGGTAGCAACGCCAATCCATGTTGATCAAAACGGCTTTGCATCCATAAACCATCAACCGTGACATCTGCAATATTCACTTGCTGTTGTTGGCTGGTTAACACAATGTCATCTAGGCGAAGTGTTGCAAGTTTAACGACGGGAGTTTTTCCATCCGTAAATTGCACATTGCTAACGGTGACAAAAGTATTATCAAGGCGATAAGACAGCGGTTGGTCCGGTGCTTGAGAGAGGACATAGTGGGTTTTTAATGACACGGCACCATCAGCCAACTGTGCTTGCAGCATAGGCTGCACATAACCCCAAAATGGCGGCAGTGTGATGTTGTTAAGTTGTAACTGCCCCTTAATCTGTAATGGTTGTAATAGCAACTGTCCATCAGTTGTTAGGGTTCCTTGATCTTGACCATTGAATGATAACCGGTACTGATTTGGCTGGTTTTCTACGTTGTCCTTGACCAGCGTATTACGTGTCCCAAAGTTGTGCACAGTGAAATTGATATTGTGATAACTAAGGTTCGCCTTGGCTGTTGTATCCGAAAATTGCAAATTACTGTTGGACAATGCCAGTGTCTGGATTCGGAAATCGGGCAGGGGAGCATTATCTGTCTGAGACGTCGTTTGGGTGGTCGCCGGGTTCTGAAAACGAGCGATAATATCGTCAAAGTTAAAGCTAATATTACCTTTGGCATCGGTGGTGCGTATCACCTGGCCCGTTAACCCCGTCAGTTGCAGATGATCAACACACCAAGCGCGGTTAAACAGCGATTGCCACAGGTTAAACTCGGCATCCGCGTGTGTCAGTTCCAGTAAGGGGGGAGCGGATTTCCCTGCGATGACTAAATTATCGAGCTGCACTCGTAGTAAAAAGGGGTTGATCTTCAAGTCATGTACAGACACTTGACGCCCTAACAACTGCGTTAGTTTTTCGGGGGCAACTGCGCGAACAACGGCGGGCGTGATGACACCAAGTAAAAAAGCATAGCAGAGGTAAATTATTGATAACCAGCCAGCGATTTTTAAGAGCTTGGGTGCCTTTCTATACGCCGCCACCATTCCTTTGAGCCTGGATAATATCATGAGTGCTTCCCGACACAGTAAAAACGAAAAAATGTTAACCTGATCATTGTACTGCGTTTACTGAGATAGTGGTATGTAACCGTAAATAAAGGCCGTTAAAGTGCCACGATGATTGAAGCTGCCCATCAAATAGTTGGGGACTTTTATCCGTAACGCGCTGTTGCTAACATTAGCCACATCAGTAATTCAGGAGAGTTGACGTTGAAGCAGGCACTGACAAAAACGGCCATTTGGAACATGAGTGTTATTACCAATCTGTTGGCATTGTTGTTGATTGTTGTAGGTGGCACCAGTGGTAATAAGGTGATTTGGAATATAGGCGTGTTTGCCTTGTCTGGCGCAATTACTAATTGGCTTGCGGTATATATGCTGTTTGAAAAAGTACCAGGATTATATGGCTCAGGAGTAATTCCGGCGCGGTTTGAAGCCATCAAACAGGCCATTGCGAATCTGATGATGGAGCAATTTTTTACTGAGGTGAATATTGATAAGTTCCTGTCACATAAGGGCGATGTACCATTACTAGATGTTAAGGCTTTGCTTGGCAAACTGGATCTAGCACCGGCTTTCGATGCGTTGCTGGCAACCGTGGCACAATCGTCATTTGGCGGTATGTTGTCGATGTTTGGTGGCACTGATGCTTTGATGCCACTAAAGCAGCCTTTTATTGAGAAAATGCAGCTGTCGCTGCAAGAGATTGCCAACAGCGAAGAGTTCAGCGAATTGTTGCGGCAGGAACTGGAAAAGCCAGGCGTAGTGGCGGATATGCGCGGTCAGATCCTGCAGATAGTGGAGCAACGACTGCAGGAGCTAACACCTCAAATCGTGAAAGAGATGGTGCAACAGATGATCCGTCGTCATTTGGGCTGGTTGGTCGTTTGGGGTGGGGTCTTCGGTGGGCTTATTGGCCTGTTGAATGCTTTGTTCTTAAGCTAAAGGAGTTAGGATGCCACATCTTGTCATTGAATATGCTGCAACGCTACAACAGCAGCTAGATATCCAAACGTTGGTTCGCAATGCCCATCAGGGGGTAATCAACAGTGGGTTGTTTAATCCCAATGCCGTAAAAACTCGGGCTTATGCCTGTGACAATTACGTACTGGGAACCGGTCATGTAAGCAACTTCATTCATATCCGCATCAGTATTATGCCGGGGCGCACTGACGAACAGAAACAACAGCTAACGCAAGCTGTCTGGCATTCCATTGCCGCGCTGGTAGACAATGTAGATTGTGTCTCGTTGGAAGTGGCTGAATTGCACCAACCGAGCTATCTTAAACAGGAACGTTAATATTCGAGGCAGGATGCGTGTGAGTCGTGAATCGGTAGTGGATAAATCAAGCGTGGCGGCAACGGCACTGGCTTCGCCCTGTGTTCGTAATTGTTGCCTTGATCATCAAGATGTGTGTTTAGGCTGTGGTCGGACCTTAGATGAAATTCTAGCTTGGCACGACGCCAGTGATGCGCTCAAACAACAGATCTTAAAAAACTGCGAGAAACGGCAAGGGCTACGGTCAACGTCTTACCGTTAAAACAACAAGGCACTCCCGCTGAAGTGCCTTGCTTTTGCGCAAGCAAGCCATCAATAGGCTGCAGTATGTACCGAACGTACCGCACGGCCTGAAGGGTCGATGACCCCTTGCAGGCTGGCATCCCAGGCTAATGCTTCTGGGGTAGAGCAGGCGACAGATTTGCCTCCAGGAACTGTTTTGGCGGCGGATTCCAATGGAAATCTCTCTTCAAAGAAACAGCGGTAGAAATAGGCTTCTTTGGTATCGGGCGTATTGTAAGGGAAGCGGAAATGCGCATTTGCAAGTTCCTTATCGTCAACTACGGCGGCAGCATGCGCCTTCAAACCGTCAATCCATGAATAACCCACACCGTCACTGAATTGTTCTTTCTGACGCCATGCCACTTCCGCAGGCAGCATATCCTCGAATGCTTCACGCAGAATGTGCTTTTCAATCCGGCCGTTTTTCGACATTTTAGCGTTAGGATTGAGGCGCATTGCAACGTCCATAAACTCCTTGTCGAGGAAGGGAACTCGCGCTTCCAAGCCCCAGGCTGCCATTGCCTTGTTAGCGCGCAGGCAGTCATATAGGTGCAGCTTATCTAATTTGCGAATTAGCTCTTCGTGGAACGCCTGGGCATTAGGTGCCTTGTGGAAGTACAGATAGCCCCCAAACAGCTCATCAGAACCTTCACCAGATAACACCATTTTGATCCCCATGGCTTTAATTTTTCGAGCCATCAGATACATGGGTGTGGCAGCGCGGATAGTAGTAACATCATAGGTTTCAAGGTGATAGATCACGTCTTTAATCGCATCCAGACCTTCCTGGAAGGTAAAGTTGATCTCATGATGGATAGTGCCAATCGCATCGGCCACTTTTTGGGCGGCAATCAGATCTGGTGCACCTTTCAAGCCCACGGCAAAAGAATGCAACTGTGGCCACCAAGCGCCTGACTCATCATTGTCTTCAATGCGTCGCTTGGCGTAAGTTTGGGTGATGGCGGAAACAACAGAGGAATCTAAGCCACCCGATAGCAACACGCCATAAGGAACATCTGACATTAATTGGCGTTTAACTGCGGCTTCCAGCGCTGCTTTTAATTCCTCTTTGCTAGCAGGATTGTCTTTTACCGCATCGTAATCACGCCATTCCCGTTGATAATATTTCACTGGCTCGCCACCACTGAGTAAATATTGCCCTGGGGCAAACACGTCAACGGTTTTGCAAACGGGCATCAGTGCTTTCATCTCTGATGCCACGTAGAAGTTACCTGCAGCATCGCGGCCGGTGTACAGCGGAATAATGCCGATATGATCCCGACCGATGAGGTAGCGGTTCAATTTCTGGTCATACAACACAAAGGCGAAGATACCGTTGAGCATGTCCAGAAATTCACAGCCATATTCCTGGTATAGCGCCAGGATCACTTCACAGTCGGAGTTAGTCTGATAGCGGTATTTATCGCCCAATTTAGCTTTCAGCTCTTTGTGGTTATAGATTTCACCATTAACAGCCAACACCAGTGAATTGTCTTCGCTATAAAGTGGCTGCGCGCCGTGTTCAATATCAACAATGGCTAAGCGTTCGTGCGCCAGAATCGCGTTATCTGAGGTGAAAATTCCAGACCAATCCGGGCCTCGATGGCGCATTAATTTAGACATCTCCAGTGCGACCGAGCGTAACGCTGACGCATCGGACTGGATATCAAGAATGGCAAAAATAGAACACATACAAAACAACTCCCCACAGTCCCCAAATCATTGCTGGTCACTGTGCCATCATTCAGGATAAAAGCCAAGCATGATTTTTGTTGAAAAATCTGATAAAAGCCATTTTATATATTGATGATCTAGGTTATTTGCTTTTAAAAATAAATATTAATTATTATTTTGTAATAATTTTTGATTAATTTACATTTTTAGTTGCGCAGGCAAGAACTCTGTTAGTGAAACAACATCCTCGCAGAAGAATTTTGAGTAGCACAACACTTGCGTAACTGGCTGATGAATATGCAACTTTGGTCATATTTTACCGATAGGATAACAATGGAAGTAAATCGCAATAAACAAGCGCCCGCAGGCGCTTGTTTATGAGTCAGAGTTTTATGTGGGTGGCGGGACGCAACGAGTAGAATTCGGTACCTTCATAGTAGCCGGGATGCGCATCGCTATTGCCCAGCATTGTTGCCGCTCGATAATAAACTGCCAGATCTTGCAAGGCCCCGGACAGATCCCAATCGGCCTGATATTCGTCGCAGGTGTTGTGATAACAGCCTTTCATGCGCTGTTGCATCTGCTCCTTGTATTTGGCGGTAGCCTCATCAATGGGCTCATTGCCACCTCCGGCAAAAACTGCTGGGACGCCATATTTGGCAAAACTGAAATGATCAGAACGGAAATAGCCACCAGATTCAGGATGTTGCTCACTTTTTACCTGGCGCTGCTGTTGATTAACGGCGGCAGTGAGATAGAGTTCCAGTTCAGATTTTCCTTTACCTACGATGGTAAAATCCTTGGTTTTACCGTAAATATTCGTACTATCAAGATTGAACACCCCAATGGTGTGCTCAAGCGGGAACAAAGGGTGTTCTGCATAATAACGAGAACCTAATAGTCCCTGTTCTTCGCCTGTGGTTACCACAAATGTTACCGAGCGTCTAATCCCATGTCCGGCTTTGGCGGCCGCCGTAAACTGACGTGCAATGGCTAACATGCCAGCAACGCCTGACGCATTGTCCATCGCACCGTTGAAAATCTTATCGCCTTCCAAGGTGTCATCTTTACCTAAATGATCCCAATGACCGGTAAACAGGATGTGTTCATCGGCGTTAACCGTTCCTGGCAGATTTGCGACAACGTTGTAGCTCTCGCCATAGTTAGCACTGTTAGCAAAGCTAATGGTCGCCGTCTGCCCTAATGGTAACTGCGTGGGTTTGTGGGCTGCTTGGTTGATTGCCACGTCTAATGCTTGCCCCGCTTTAGCAAATACTGCCGTGGCGGCATCTAGGGTTATCCAGCCTTCTACTGTTACTCGTGGCTGCGCGTTTTCAGTGACCAGATCTTGCTGTGGCCCGGTCCAACTGTGTTCCACTACCGACCAAGGATAAGACGCGGCCTCTGTTTGATGAATGATAATGGCGCCAACGGCTCCCTGACGACTGGCCTCTTCATACTTGTATGTCCAGCGACCGTAATAAGTCATGGCTTTACCGTCAAATTTTCCAGAATCTGGGTTGGCGAATCCAGGATCGTTTACCAAGATCAGTGCAATTTTGCCGTGCATGTCTATACCTTGATAATCGTTCCAACCGTATTCTGGCGCATTGATACCATACCCCACAAAAACCAATGGCGCGTTTTCAATATCCACGCGTTTAATATCGTGATGGCTGTTCAGAACTATGTCTTTACGGTATTGCAGCGGTATACCTGCCAGGGTGATCTGCTGCTGTTCGCTGGCGCTGTAACTGACCATCGGCACCTTTTGCAGGTAACTGCCATCAGGCCCTGGCTGCATACCGATAGACTTAAAGGCATGCACCAGATAATCCAGTGTCATTTGCTCACCATGGGTGGTTGGTGCGCGGCCTTCAAAAGCGTCAGAAGCGAGTGTTTTTATATCGTTGCGATACAGCTGTTCATCAAAATGAAAACCGACAGCGGCTTCGCCACTGTCGTGAGTGCAGCCAGCGACGAGCGCCAGCACACAGAGTGGAACCAATAAGCGCATAAAGGAACCTGTTAATAGTTGTTGTGATACTGGTGCTTGCCGCACCTCAGTGTGTCGTTATGATGGCGGAAAAACTTTGGCTTCGACAACCTCCATTTGTAAGCCTAATGTTACATAATGTGTCAGTGGTCTGGCGCGACTTTTACACCACATCAATATCGATGGCGCTGTCAAACACGTGATTGGGGCGAAAGGGTTCCAGCTCTATATCTTCGCGGCGGGTGACGCCGGTCAGTACCAGAATGGTTTCAAGACCAGATTGGAAACCTGCGAGAATATCGGTGCGCATATTGTCGCCAATGATAACGGTGTTCTCGGAATGCGCGCCCATGTGATTCAGTGCCGAGCGAATGATTAACGGACTGGGCTTCCCAACATAAAACGGCTTACGGCCAGAGATCACTTCAATGGGTGCGCATAAGGCTCCACAGCCGGGACTGTAACTTGGGCCGTGGGTATCTGGATTCGTGGCAATGAACCGCGCACCTTTGGCGATAAAAGCGGCGGCTTTGCGGATCATGTCCCAATGGTAAGTGCGGGTTTCACCAACGATGACAAAATCCGGGTTGATATCCGTGATGGTGAAACCGGCATTGTAGAGCTCGTGAATTAACGCGCCTTCCCCAATAACATAGGCTTTGGCATTGTTGTCGCCATTCTGTTGTTTAAGAAAACTGGCGGTAGCCATAGCAGAGGTATAAAAACACTGCTCGGGAATTTCTGGGATCCCGGCTGCCGCTAGACGATTTTGCAGATCTTTACCGGTTTGCGCTGGATTGTTGGTCAGCACCACTAGCGGATTGCCTTGTTGCAGTATTCGTCCAATAAATTTGTCACTGCCAGGCACTAATTTGTTGTCGTGCATAAGCACGCCGTCGATATCACAGATAATATTTTTCATTGCCATCCCATGCGAAGCATTACCGCTTGTTCTGATAACTTAACAAGTTACAGAAAAACAGGGAACCCGAAGGTTCCCTGTCACTGGATTAGTCGGCTGCATAACCGGCAGCACCTAGTGGCTGATTATCCAGCCAGGCTTTGCCGTCGAGCATTTTTAGTCGCCCCTCGGCAAACCATTTCACCACCAGTGGGAGGATAGCATGTTCCTGTTCGTGTACCCGCTCAGCCAGTAGCTCGACAGTATCATCATCAAATACCGGCACCTTAGCTTGCAGAATGACTGGGCCAGCATCCAGCGTTGGAGTGACAAAATGCACGCTAGCACCATGCTCTTGCTCACCGGCTTCGATGGCGCGCTGATGCGTATGCAGACCGGTAAATTTAGGCAATAACGAGGGATGTATGTTTATCATGCGCCCCTGATACGCCTTGACCAACTCATCGCTGAGAATACGCATAAATCCCGCTAGAACTATGAGATCCGGCTGCAATTGCTCAATGGCTTCGCTAAGCCGCAAATCGTAGTCTGCCCTTGATTCTTCAGGATTAACCATAACGTAATGACTAGCGATGCCTGCTGCACGCGCTCTCACTAAGCCATAGGCATCCGCTTTGTTACTGATCACCCCAACTACCTGATAGGGCGCTTTGGGCAAAGCCTGATCCATAATTGCTTGTAAATTACTGCCGTTGCCGGAAATCAGTACCAGGACGCGACACACCGACATTAAATGATCTCCACCTGTTCGGTAGCATCACCTAATGCCGCTATTTCACCAATATGCCAAGCATTTTCACCATTTGCGTTGAGTAACGCTAACGCTGACTCGAGTTGAGCAACAGGCAACGCGATCACCATACCGACACCGCAGTTGAAGGTCCGGTACATTTCGTGGGTGTCGATGTTACCGTTGTCCTGTAGCCAGTGGAAAATAGCTGGCCATTGCCAGGAAGCACCCTTGATCACGGCTTTGCAGTCTTCGGGTAACACTCGCGGAATGTTTTCCCAGAAACCACCGCCGGTAATATGCGCCATTGCATGCACCGTATGTTGTTCCAGTAATTTGAGGCAGGACTTCACATAAATTTTGGTGGGTTCTAGCAAATGTTCGATAAGAGGCTTGCCTTGCAGCAACTGCGCAGGATCTGCCTGGCTGACTTCCAACACTTTACGGATCAAGGAATAGCCGTTTGAATGAGGACCGCTTGAGCCGAGGGCAATCAACGCATCACCAGGTTTTACCTGGCTACCATCGATAATGGCTTCCTTTTCTACAACCCCAACACAGAAACCTGCCAGATCATAATCAGCGCCTTTATACATGCCGGGCATTTCAGCGGTTTCACCGCCAATCAAAGCACAACCCGACTGAAAACAGCCTTCGCCAATACCGCTGACGACTGCAGTGGCTGCGGTAACATCGAGTTTACCCGTTGCGTAATAATCGAGGAAAAATAGTGGCTCTGCCCCTTGAACAATCAGGTCGTTGACACACATAGCCACCAGATCAATACCAACGCTGTCGTGTTTTTTGTAGTCAATGGCGAGACGCAACTTGGTGCCAACACCATCAGTACCTGACACCAGCACTGGATGTTTGTATTTGGTGGGGAGTTCGCACAAGGCACCGAAACCACCAAGGTTGCCCATCACCTCCGGGCGACGAGTGCGTTTAACGACAGCTTTAATGTTATTGACCAGAGCGTTGCCTGCATCGATATCAACGCCTGCATCTTTATAACTCAGTGGGGTAGGGTTACTCACTTGATCCTCTCGGGTACGTGGTTATGGGTTTTAATGCGGCAATATTCTATCAGTTTGGCCTTACGGTCGAAAGGCAAAGATGGCGCAGGAGTGTACCGATAGGGTTCACGAATCGGCGCAAAACTGAAACTTTATGTTTTCCGCAACAAGTAAATCTACTAAAATCCCGACGATTTGCCTGACTCGTGCAGACCCTGCATAACCTGCCCTGGCAGGCATACCCGCCCGCAAAAACTCAGGAGAAACACAATGAAAGTTGTCGAGGTTAAACACCCACTGGTCCGTCACAAAATCGGTCTGATGCGCGAAGGCGATATCAGCACCAAGCGTTTTCGTGAATTGGCCGCCGAGGTGGGCAGTTTATTAACCTACGAAGCAACAGCCGATTTTGAAACTGAAACTGTGACTATTCAAGGTTGGAATGGTCCAGTAGATGTGGATCAAATCAAAGGCAAAAAAGTTACTGTAGTGCCCATTTTGCGCGCTGGTCTCGGAATGATGGACGGGGTGCTGGAAAATATTCCCAGTGCCCGAATTTCCGTTGTCGGCATGTATCGCGATGAAAAGACACTGGAACCTGTACCTTACTTTGAAAAGCTCGCCAGCGATCTGAATGAGCGCTTGGCCTTAGTGGTTGACCCAATGCTCGCAACCGGCGGTTCAATGATTGCGACGATTGACCTGCTGAAACAACGAGGATGTACCTCAATCAAGGCATTGGTGCTGGTGGCCGCACCAGAAGGTCTGAAAGCATTGGAAAAAGCCCATCCAGATGTCGAGCTTTACTGTGCGTCAATCGATCGTTGCCTCAATGAAAATGGTTATATTCTGCCAGGACTCGGGGATGCCGGTGACAAGATCTTCGGTACCAAGTAAGTGTGATAAGTGATGAAGAAGCCCGCATTCGTGCGGGCTTTTTTACGGTTGATTACAGCACCATTGCGGCAATCCAGCCAAATATCAGCAACGGAATGTTGTAGTGAATAAAGGTCGGGATGACGCTATCACGGATATGGTCATGTTGGCCATCCGCATTTAACCCAGACGTCGGGCCCAAGGTTGAGTCAGAGGCCGGAGAGCCAGCATCGCCGAGTGCTGCGGCCGTGCCTACCAGCGCAATTACCGCGGGGGGAGAAAAGCCAAAGTGCAGTGCCAGAGGCACATAGATGGTGGCAATAATCGGAATGGTTGAAAACGACGAGCCAATCCCCATGGTGATCAGCAGTCCCACCAATAGCATTAGAAACGCCGCCAGTGACTTATTATTGCCAATCAATTCGCCAATAGTGTTGACTAGCGTCGCCACTTCACCGGTCTGATTGACCACCGCTGCAAAACCAGAAGCGGCAATCATAATGAAACCGATATTGGCCATCATGCGTACGCCACGGTTAAAAATATCCTCAGTATCACTGCGTTTTAGCACGCCCGTAATGCTGAAAATCATAAAGCCCGCCAACGCACCAAAGATCATTGACTCAGTTGTGAGTTGCACCACTAGCGTGGTCAGTACCGCGACGGCTGCAATCCAGATATTGCGTGTACGTGGTGCCGCAGCTGTTAGGCCAACGCTGGGCTCGGGCATGTGGTAATGTCGCGGTTTGCGATAAGAGATGAACACCGCCACCAGCAAGCCAAGCAGCATTCCTGCTCCCGGGAGCAGCATCGCTCTGGGAATCTCTCCGGCACTTACGGCCAGACCATTATGATTGAGATTCGCTAGCAGAATGTCATTAAGAAAGATGCCACCAAAGCCGATAGGTAACACCATATAAGTGGTGACGAGGCCGAAGGTCAGCACACAGGCTACCAGTCGACGATCCAGTTGTAGTCGCGTCATCAACTGTAACAGCGGGGGGATCAGAATGGGGATAAACGCAATATGGATTGGCAGTAGGTTCTGCGAGCTGATCGACATCGCCAGCAGTGCCACCAATAGCGTTGCTTTCACTACGTTTTCATTGCGACTGTTTTGTTCCTGCCCCAATAGTTTAATCACTGAGCCAGAAATCAAGCTGGTCAGGCCGGAGTGCGACAAGGCTACCGCAAACGCTCCTAATAAGGCATAGCTCAGCGCTATCTGCGCGCCTCCCCCGAGTCCGGTATTAAATGCCGCAATCGTTTGATTAAGTCCTAAGTTCCCTAATAGACCGGCAACCAATGCACTGATGGTTAGGGCAATAACAACATTGACCCGCAAGACACTTAACAACAACATCAGGCTCACGGCGATAACAACAGCATTCATAAGCGAATTTATCGTTTTTGTTAAAAGGATATTCTCAGGAACTGCTAGGGTGCTGTAAAGCTTCTGATCATAAAATGCTTAAAAATCTTGAACTACGGCAGTTGTGGCGACAATCACTAAGCTAAAATGGGCGATATTTAGGCAACTTGACGTGCTGCCCCTTGAAAAAGGTGATATCGATCATAAATAGGTTGTGAGTTAACCCGCAGGTTTTATAATGCCTGTTAGTTAAACAGGATTTGCAAGTCACTACTCAATCCATAGATGGAGGAAATATAATGGGCGTATTAGTTAGCCGTCCGGCCCCTGATTTTACTGCAGCAGCAGTACTGGGAACTGGTGAAATTGTTGACAGTTTCAACCTGACCGCCGCAATCAAAGGAAAACCTGCAGTAGTGTTTTTCTACCCAATGGACTTTACTTTCGTATGTCCTTCCGAGCTGATTGCTTTTGATCACCGTCTGGAAGAGTTCAAAAAACGTGGTGTTGAAGTTATCGGCGTATCCATCGACTCTCAGTTTACTCACAATGCTTGGCGTAACACCCCGGTGAATCAAGGCGGGATTGGCCCAGTGAAATACACACTGGTGGCTGATGTTCGTCATGACATCTGCAAAGCTTACGATGTAGAACATCCAGAAGCTGGTGTGGCTTTCCGTGGTTCATTCCTGATTGATAAAGACGGTATTGTGCGTCACCAGGTTGTCAACGATTTACCTCTAGGCCGTAATGTAGATGAAATGCTGCGTATGATTGACGCATTGCAGTTCCATGAAGAACACGGTGAAGTTTGCCCAGCCGGCTGGCAGAAAGGCGAAAAGGGTATGAAAGATAGCCCTGATGGCGTTGCTGCATATCTGGCTGAAAATGCGGATAAACTGTAAACATTATTGATAATAAAAAAGCTGCCATGGGGCAGCTTTTTTATTGGTAGGCACGGATCAGATAACGAGTTACTCGGTATCAGCCAAATAACAATAACCTAGTTCAATCAATTTCAGCAGCAGTTGCTGAATACTTTCGCGTTGCAGCATCAGCAGTGCTTGTTCACTCGCGACACTGGTTTGATTTGCCAGCATTTCGGCATAATCGCGGTCGGCGGCGGCAAACTCAAAACAGTCGCCATTGATAAACAGTCGGTTTTCGCTATCGTTTTCTAACAACAGTACTTTCAGACCACCAATCCGGCTGATTACCGCACCATCCTGTAACGCCTGTTGTAGCTCCGCGGCATCAAGGCGATCGGCCTCACATATATCCAGTTCAAAACGGTTCTGACTCAGCAGTTTGCCGAGCATTGTCTGGTAGGCAGCAGGTTGTTGTGCCAATGATACCAGCAAATCCATCAACCCTTGTTGTTGTGCTCTAGGCACCAAGCCGGGGGCAACAGGCTCCGTTGTGGAAGTAAAACGTTGCTGCCCTTGATTGCTGTCAATCAGATAATCGGCCATCGATGACAGTAACTCTTGCTGACTGGGTGCACGAAAACCGATGGAGTAGGACATCGCCAGTGTCAGAGTGAAACCTTGGTGGGGGAATCCTGGCGGAATGTAGAGCATGTCGCCAGGTTCCAGAATATCGTCAATAATCGGTTGAAAATTCTCAATCAATGGGGAAGTGGTAACGCCACCACGTTGCTGATAATCACCAATATCACCAACGGTCCAGCGACGACGTCCTTCGCCTTGAATGATAAAAACATCATATTGATCAATATGTGGCCCAACCCCACCACCCGGGGTGGCAAATGACGCCATCAGGTCGTCAAAGCGCCAGTCTGGCAGAAATCGGAAGGCTTCCACCAACGGCTGCGAGTCTGGGTACCAGTGGTTGATGGCTTGCACCAGCAGTTGCCAGTTTTCTTCGCCATATTGATCGTAATCTTCAAATGGGCCGTTGATCACCTGCCAGTTGTTGCCTTGCTCTTGGGTGACGACCACACGGGCAGCAACTTCTTCTTCACAGGCCAAGCCTGCCAGTTCATCAGCGGCAATCGGATCGGTAAACTCTTTGAATGCCTGGCGGAAAATTACCGGCTTTTTTTGCCAAATTTCGGTCAGGAATTTCTCTTTATCTATAGTGAGTTGATACATAATTCACTCGTGTGGTTTAAAAAAGGCGGTACCTAGTGGCACCGCCTGATATGTTAGTTGACCGACTATTTCAGTTCATCAACAAAGGCTTCTGCCCGGCCAATATAGGTGGCTGGCGTTAGTTTTTTCAGTTCAGCTTTGACTTCCGCTGGTAATGCCAGATTATCGATGAATGCTGCCATCTGTGTTGCATCAATACGTTTGCCGCGAGTCAATTCTTTGAGTTTTTCGTATGGTTTCTCAATCCCATAGCGCCTCATAACGGTTTGTACCGGCTCGGCCAGCACTTCCCAGTTATGATCCAGTTCATCACGCAGATGCGCTTCGTTGACTTCCAGCTTGCTGATGCCTTTCAAGGTGGCCTGATAGGCGATAAGCGAGTGTGCAAAACCAACCCCAAGATTACGCAGCACGGTGGAATCAGTCAGATCGCGTTGCCAGCGAGATACTGGTAGTTTTGCTGCCAGATGCTGCATCAAGGCATTGGCAATACCGAGATTGCCTTCGGAGTTTTCAAAATCGATGGGATTAACCTTGTGGGGCATGGTGGAGGAACCAATTTCACCCGCAATGGTTTTCTGCTTGAAATGCCCCAGTGCCACATAACCCCAGATATCCCGGTCAAAGTCCAGTAACACAGTATTGAAGCGGGCCACAGCATCAAACAATTCGGCGATGTAGTCATGCGGTTCAATCTGGGTAGTATAAGGATTCCAGTGCAATCCGAGACTGGTGACAAAGCGCTGTGACAAGGTGTGCCAGTCTACTTCAGGGTAGGCTGACAAATGCGCATTATAGTTACCTACCGCGCCGTTGATTTTGCCCATGATCTCAACCGCTTCAATCTGTTTCATTTGGCGTTCTAGGCGTACCGCCACGTTAGCCATCTCCTTGCCTAACGTGGAAGGCGAGGCGGGCTGCCCGTGGGTTCGCGACATCAGTGGTACAGTTTTGTAGGCTTTGGCTAAGGCTTTCACCGCATCGACAATTTTGCGACAGTAGGGCAGTAGGACTTGGGCACGCGCTTCTGTCAGCATCAGCCCATGAGATAGATTGTTGATGTCTTCTGAGGTGCAAGCAAAGTGCACAAACTCACTGACGGCTTTCAGTTCAGCATTTTCGGCGATTTTTTCTTTGATGAAATATTCCACCGCTTTTACATCGTGGTTGGTGGTGGCTTCAATGGCTTTTACCCGCAGGGCGTCATCGACACTGAAGTTATCGCGAATATTGTCCAATAGCGCCAGAGCTTGTTCACTGAACGGCGGCACTTCTTCAATATCCGGACAACTGGACAATAGTTTCAACCAGTTGATTTCAACTTGAACTCGATATTTGCTGAGACCGTACTCGCTGAATATCCCCCGAAGTTCGGCAGTTTTATTGCCATAGCGCCCGTCAACCGGGGAGATAGCAGTCAGTGCGGAAAGATCCATTGTAAGCTCCTTGATGAACTTGGCTTTTAGTATAGGGTGAGGCTGTTATTGGCCGTATCGACGATAGCTTTACGGGAAAATACCAATTGTCGGCGTTTTCCTCCCAGTTGGCGCCAGAGTACGGCACTGCGCATCGCTGCCAGCAGCAGGGCGCGTATTTTATTTTGTACTTGTTTCTGTTGCAGGATATGGGGATTGCCGGAAATCTGAATTTTCGGCCCCAGATTGCTGATGATATCGCTGTAGATGTCAGCAATGTTGGCAATCACCTGTTCATCGGTGACGGCAAAGTGTTGTAACTGTCGACGAACTTGCTGAATACGCTCAGACATCATCGCCAAGGCGGCATGGTTGCGGCTGAGTTTACGCTCGAGCGCCAGTAGGCCTACTAGATAGCGGGTGATTTCCACATCTTTCTGATGATTATCGCCAAGCTGATTGATGACCCAACGATAGCCATTTGCCAGCACTTTCTTGTCAGGATAAATATCATCAATGCTGTCAGGATCTGTCACCATAATGGTATTCAGCGCCGCAGCCAACTGCTCGTCATCGGTCTCACCGTGACGGGCGATATACTGAACTTGAGCCACAGCCTGCAGCGTTGCTGCCAGTGCCATGGTTCTGTCATGCAGTGTGTTCACTGATCACTCTCTTATCAAACTATCTATGATGCCGCCACCTAAGCAGATCTCACCGTCATAGAATACTGCTGACTGTCCTGGTGTGACAGCAGCGACAGGGTTGTCAAAGATCACTTTGATCTCATCTTCGCCATTATAACGAACCTGACAATCAATATCGGGTTGCCGATAACGGGTTTTGACGGTTAACCGTTGTCCGTCAACTGGACCTTGGTGGTCGACCCAA
Organism: Shewanella fodinae; assembly: GCF_014651955.1. Classification (GTDB taxonomy): domain Bacteria; phylum Pseudomonadota; class Gammaproteobacteria; order Enterobacterales; family Shewanellaceae; genus Shewanella; species Shewanella fodinae. The sequence continues at coordinate 34,122 of NZ_BMXW01000002.1, forward strand.
TGCAATTGATGGGCGATTAAGCCTTGTGACATCAACCGCGGGTGATTGTGTCCTTGAGCGACCACTAATACGTTGCGCTTGAGGTCTTTGTCAACGGTGTACCACGGCTCTTCACTACCCTCTTTGGTGCCACCGATACCCAGTCCTTTACGTTGACCAAGTGTATGATACATCAAGCCTTGGTGAGTACCGATCACTTCACCATCTACGGTTTCAATGTTACCCGGTTGTGCTGGCAGATAACGGCTGAGAAATTCGCTGAATTTACGCTCACCGATAAAACAGATGCCGGTACTGTCTTTTTTATCTGCCGTCACCAGCCCCAGCTCTTTGGCTATTTCCCGCACCCGAGGCTTCTCAATATCACCGACAGGGAACAGGCTACGGGACAGTTGCTCATGCCCGAGGGTATAGAGGAAATAACTCTGGTCTTTGTTGCTATCAGCACCACGTAGTAATGTAGTGTTACCGTTAAGCTCGCCACGACGCACATAGTGGCCCATGGCAATGTAATCGGCGTCTAGAATGTCGTCGGCAAAATCAAGAAACGCTTTAAATTTAATCTCTTTATTGCACATGATATCGGGATTCGGGGTGCGGCCCGCTTTGTATTCTTCCAAAAAATACTCGAATACATTATCCCAATATTCCGCAGCAAAATTGACAGTATGCAGGGGGATCCCTAGCTTGTCACAAACAGCCTGAGCATCCTGCAAATCGGCCGCTGCGGAGCAATACTCGGTATCGTCATCCTCTTCCCAGTTTTTCATAAACAGCCCCTCTACTTGGTATCCCTGCTGTTTGAGCAGATAAGCCGATACCGAAGAGTCGACGCCGCCGGACATGCCAACGATAACTTTTTTTGCGGAAGGATTAGGGTCGATAAATGTCATAAACGCTGATTCACCGTTAAACACAGACAGGATTGGTTTCTCCCAGTATCTTGCCAGCATAAAGCTGCAATGCACTGCTACTTGCCGCTCAAGGAGTTGATGGCAATTAGAGAAAAATTAACCCGGATAATTGGTCGCGTATTCTATCACGGCTTGACGCCCGCGGCTAATGTCAGAAACTGCCAATTGAGCAACCCTAGGTCATACCTTGGTCCACTGCGATAACTGTCGATAGCGGCGGCAACCAACGGACTACGCAGCTTGGTTCCCAGTGTGCAAATCTCATCATAATCTAGCCAGTGTGCTGCAGTGATATCACGGTCCTGCGGTATGGCTTGCTGACAATGTGGCAGTTGGCAGCAAAAGGTAAATCGCAGGAACGCCAATTCGCTATTAGCACTGTATTGATCAATACGCAGCAGGTGCTGCGGTTGTATCGTTAGTCCAGTCTCTTCATACACTTCTCGAGCACAGGCCATAAGCAGGCTTTCGTTGGCTTCAAGATGTCCGGCAGGCTGATTAAATTTCTGTGCGCCGTTAATCCATTCTTCCACCATCAGAAATCTGTTTTCAGCCTCAATAACACAGGCAACGGTGACGTTGGGGCGATATCGTACCTTGTTTCTTGTAGCAAAATCATTCATGCCATAAAGCCTCAATCTGTTGCGCTGTTAATGACTGGGAGGCGCCGTTGTCCAACCGCTCGCCGCTGCAGTCCAGAGAGCATTCACCAATGGCATAGCGAATTAAACGCAGGGTGGGGTAGCCGACATGAGCAGTCATACGCCGCACCTGTCGGTTGCGACCTTCGCGGATTTGTATCTCTAGCCAACAGTCGGGAACGGACTTGCGTTCACGTACTGGCGGGTCTCGCGGCCAGATGTCAGGAGCGTCTATCCGCTGCACTCGCGCGGGCAGCGTTACACCATCCTTTAGCATTACTCCGTTACGTAACTGCTCAAGCGCTGTGTCACTGATCTCGCCTTCTACTTGGACCCAGTAGGTTTTGTAGGTGTGGCGAGTCGGAGCCGTCAGTTTCGCCTGTAATTTGCCATTGTTTGTTAGTAGCAATAGACCTTCACTGTCACGGTCCAAACGTCCGGCGGCATATACGTGAGGTTCATCAATAAAATCTTTGAGCGTCTTACGGCCTGCTTCATCAGTAAACTGGCACAAAACGTCAAACGGCTTATTGAATATAATCACTTTGGTATTTTGCTTGCTGACTACGGGCTTGCTGCTGGGCCGCGCCTGATGTGACATGGCACGGGACATTGTGGAAGCGCTCCGATTTTGGTTATACCTCGGGTGCTTGACTCTGGACGTCATGATGTGAAGACGGGATCTCAGATAAAAATAAGGGAGATCTTATCATATCTGCGACATTCGTCTAAGGACTGCCATCGCCTGCCGGAATTTGAATCTTGGGCGGAATGCTCTATGATGTTCGCCAAAATGTGATCTGAAGCCCGTTTTTAGCGCGTGGATTTTCTTGTCGAACCGATTGATAGAAGGGCATTTTATTAATAGTTAAGACAAAGTTTAAAACGGGATGCAGTTGTCTCTCTTTCTTGCAAACGAACGTAGGACCCAAAATGACCGATAAAACTCCCACCATCATCTATACGGAAACAGATGAAGCGCCTGCGTTGGCGACCTTGTCACTGCTGCCTATTATTCAACGTTTTACCAAAACTGCTGGGATCAATGTTGAAACCCGTGATATATCACTGTCGGGTCGCGTTATCGCGGCTTTCCCGGAGCGTTTGACGGCAGAGCAGCAGATTGGTGACCACCTTGCGGAACTCGGTGCGCTAGCGACCACACCAGAAGCTAATATCATTAAGTTGCCCAATATTAGTGCCTCAGTTCCACAGTTGAAAGCCTGCATCAAAGAACTGCAGGCGAAAGGCTATGCCTTGCCGGATTACCCAGAAGAGCCTGCAACCGAGGAAGAAAAAGAGGCTAAATCTCGCTACGATAAAATCAAAGGCAGTGCCGTGAACCCGGTACTCCGTGAAGGTAACTCCGATCGCCGGGCGCCGTTATCGGTCAAACAATATGCTCGCAAACATCCTCACTCTATGGGGGCTTGGAGTAAAGATTCTAAGTCCCATGTGGCTCATATGGACCACGGTGATTTCTATGGCAGCGAAAAATCGGTCACTCTGCCTGCTGCTGACACGGTCTCCATTGTGTTGGAGCAGCACGATGGTCACAAAATCACGCTGAAACAGGGGCTTAAGTTGCTGGCTGGGGAAATCATCGACGCCTCGGTAATGAGTGTCCGTGAACTTAGTGCTTTTTATGAGCAACAGATCGCTGCTGCAAAGTCAGAAGGTGTGTTGCTGTCGCTGCATTTGAAAGCCACCATGATGAAGGTGTCTGATCCTGTGCTGTTCGGATACGCTGTCAAAGCCTATTACAAGGCGCTGTTTGCCAAACATGCCGATACTTTTAAAGCGATTGGTGTCGATGTTAATAACGGTTTTGGCGATGTGGTTGCTCGTATCGCCGAGCTGCCATCTACCCAGAAAGCCGCCATTGAAGCGGACATTGCGGCGATTTATGCGGCTCAGCCACCACTGGCAATGGTAAACTCCGACAAGGGTATCACTAACCTGCATGTGCCAAGTGATGTCATTATCGATGCTTCTATGCCCGCCGCTATACGCGCTGGTGGCAAGATGTGGGGACCTGATGGGCAGTTGCATGACATCAAAGCGATGATCCCGGACCGTTGCTATGCTGGCGTTTATGAAGAGGCTATCAATTTCTGTAAAGAGCATGGGGCTTTTGACCCGGCGACGATGGGCACTGTGCCCAACGTGGGATTGATGGCGCAGAAAGCAGAAGAGTACGGCAGCCATGACAAAACTTTCGAAATACCGGCTGCCGGGGTGGTGAAAGTGCTCAATGCTGTTGGTGAAGTGTTGCTGGCCCACGAAGTAGAGCAAGGCGATATTTGGCGCATGTGTCAGGCGAAAGATGCGCCGATCCGTGATTGGGTTAAATTAGCCGTGCGTCGTGCCCGGTTGTCAAATACTCCAGCGGTATTTTGGTTGGATGAAAATCGTGCTCATGATGCGCAGGTTATTGCTAAGGTCAAAGCGTATCTACCAGAAGAAGATACCAGTGGCTTGGATATCCAGATCCTGGAACCCAAGGCGGCAGCCCGGTTATCGTTAACCCGCATGAAAGCAGGTCAGGACACCATTTCGGTGACCGGTAACGTGTTGCGCGATTACCTTACCGATCTATTCCCCATTCTGGAACTGGGAACCAGTGCCAAGATGTTATCTATCGTGCCGTTGATGAATGGTGGTGGCCTGTTTGAAACCGGTGCCGGCGGTAGTGCGCCTAAACATGTGCAGCAATTTATTGAAGAAAACCATTTGCGTTGGGATTCTCTGGGTGAGTTCTTGGCACTCGGTGCTTCACTGGAGCATTTGAGCCAGACCACAGGTAACGCCAAAGCCCAGGTTTTGGCCGATTGTTTGGATAAAGCGATTGGGGAATTCCTCGACTTAAATAAGTCGCCTTCACGCAAAGTCGGTGAAATAGATAACCGTGGTAGTCACTATTTCTTGGCGCAGTATTGGGCCAAAGCGTTAGCGGACCAGGATAAAGATGTCGCCTTGCAGCAGCATTTTGCGCCATTAGCTGAAGCGCTGATTGCTAAGGAAGCACAGATTGTGGCCGAGCTAAATGGTGTACAAGGGAACCCTGTTGACATGGGTGGTTATTATCGCCCAGATCATCAGTTGGCAGCTGCCGCTATGCGCCCGAGTGCAACGCTGAACGCATTGATGACCGCTTGAAATGTTTGGCATTGGCAGTTATGACAATAGCTGCCTCTTAGCTTTTATTGCTCAAAATAAAAGGCGGGTAATTACCCGCCTTTATACAATATTTTCAGTTTTTACTTAGCGGGAGAAATGGACGAGGCATGCATGCCTTTTGGACCTTTCTCAACCTCAAATTCAACTGGCTGGCCGGCTTTCAGTGTACGATAGCCATCCATATCAATGGTTGAATAGTGCGCGAATACGTCTTCACCACCTTCATCAGGGCAGATAAACCCGAATCCCTTGGCGTTGTTGAACCACTTAACAGTTCCGCTTGCCATACATCTACTTCCTTCTTATGTCTGCATCCAACTAAACTGTCGACACTGAACATGGCCGACTGTTCACCACTCGCTGTACAGGATGTAAGCAGTTACATTGGAAGTCAAGTGTTAAATTAACAAAAAATCAACACTACATTTGGCCAAAATTTAAACCAGACGTTACTGCATACGCTATTGTATTGATATCAGGGATTGAATGCTGCGATGTTAGGCCATATTTTGTCTGATAATGGGCTTAGACAACTTTGTCAGAAGCGCGTTATAGTGAGAGCGAGATCAAGTTTATTTTCCAGCATGTCGCTAACTCAACCAATTGGTGTGGGTCGAGGACAGAGGCTAATATTGAAGTATGAGCAAAAGTGGTCAAATTGAACAACTGGAGAGTGGCATTGAGCAGGAGCTGCAGCCACCACCAATGTATAAGGTCATTTTGAATAACGACGATTACACGCCTATGGATTTCGTCATAGAAGTTCTTCAGCTGTTTTTTGGTAAAAATGAACAGGAGGCCACCAACCTGATGTTGATGGTACACCATCAAGGTAAAGCAGTCTGTGGGCTGTATCCGTTCGGGATTGCTGAGACCAAAGTGGTTCAGGTAAATCAGTTTGCCAGGCAAAACCAACATCCGTTACTGTGTTCGTTAGAGAAAGCGTAAATAAGCTATCACTGTGGTTAGGGGGTGCGTATGCTGAACAAAGATTTAGAAGTGACCTTGAACCTGGCGTTTCAGCAGGCCAGGGATGCCCGGCATGAATATATGACGGTTGAGCATCTGTTGTTGGCACTTATCGATAACCCCGCAGCCCGGGATGCGTTGTTGGCCTGTGGTGCCAATATCGACAAGTTAAGAGAGGACGTCGCAGCATTTATCGCTCAGACAACGCCAGTGATCACTGATCTAGGCGATGATCGGGAGACACAACCAACGCTCGGATTTCAGCGGGTGTTGCAGCGTGCTGTATTTCATGTGCAGTCCTCCGGACGCAATGAAGTCACGGGTGCCAATGTGTTGGTGGCGATATTTAGTGAGCAGGAATCGCAGGCGGTTTATCTGCTGCGACGCTGTGATGTCACTCGCTTAGATGTGGTGAACTATCTCTCGCATGGCGTTGCTAAAAATGAAGATAGCAATAACAACCCTGCTCAAGAGAATGTTGAAGAACAGAGTGAAAATGCTGAAGAGCGCAGCATGTTGTCGCAATTTGCTAGCAATCTGAATGAGTTGGCGTTGCAAGGCAAAATTGATCCGCTGATTGGGCGTGATAATGAAATTGAACGTTCGATTCAGATCCTGTGCCGTCGACGTAAAAATAATCCATTGCTGGTCGGTGAAGCGGGTGTTGGTAAAACGGCGATAGCTGAAGGCTTGGCCTATCGGATAGTGAATAACGCTGTACCTGAAATTATCAAAGATGCTACCGTCTATTCACTGGACATGGGCGCATTGCTGGCGGGTACTAAGTATCGTGGCGATTTTGAAAAGCGCTTTAAGAGTCTACTCAAGGAACTGACTTCCGATCACAACGCTATCCTATTCATTGATGAAATCCATACGATTATCGGTGCTGGCGCGGCTTCTGGTGGTGTAATGGATGCGTCTAATCTATTGAAACCGCTGTTATCATCCGGCAGTCTGCGCTGTATGGGATCAACTACCTTCCAGGAATACCAAAGTATTTTTGAAAAGGATCGGGCATTAGCCCGGCGTTTTCAGAAGGTGGATATTGTCGAGCCGAGCGTGGCTGAAACCACCAAAATTCTTGAGGGTTTGAAGTCCCGTTACGAACAGCATCACAATGTACGTTATACCCATGCAGCGTTGGCCAGTGCTGCTAGATTGTCTGACCGCCATATCAATGATCGACATTTGCCTGATAAGGCGATTGATGTCATTGATGAAGCGGGCGCGCGCATGGCCATGATGCCGCAAAGTCGCCGTAAAAAGACAATTGGTGAGCCAGAAATTGAAGCCGTCATCGCCAAAATGGCGCGTATTCCAGAAAAATCAGTCTCATCTACCGAGAAAGAGATGCTGAAAAATCTTGAGCGCAACCTCAAAATGGTGGTGTTTGGTCAAGATAAAGCGATTGAAAGCTTGAGTGCGTCGATTCGTCTGGCGCGCAGTGGTCTAGGTAATGACAACCGCCCCGTGGGCAGTTTCTTGTTTGCCGGCCCAACGGGTGTTGGTAAAACCGAGGTGACTAACCAGTTAGCACAATGTCTTGGTTTGCAGTTGGTACGTTTTGACATGTCGGAATACATGGAAAGTCATACCGTATCGCGTCTTATCGGGGCACCTCCAGGATATGTGGGGTTTGATCAGGGCGGCTTGTTAACCGATGCGGTTATTAAAAACCCGCATTGCGTGGTGTTATTGGATGAAATCGAAAAGGCACACCCAGATATCTATAACTTGTTGCTGCAGGTGATGGACCACGGCACGCTGACCGATAACAACGGCCGCAAAGCAGATTTCCGCCATGTAACATTGGTCATGACTACCAATGCCGGGGTTCAGGAAACTGTACGTAAATCTATCGGCTTCAAGCAACAGGATCATAGCTCAGATGCAATGTCTGAAATCAATCGTATTTTTTCACCAGAGTTCCGTAACCGTTTGGATGCCATTATTTGGTTCAACAGTTTGGATATGACCATTATTGCCAAGGTGGTGGATAAATTCTTGGTAGAACTGCAGGCGCAGTTGGACCAGAAGGGCGTTACCTTGGAAGTCAGTGACGAAGCCAGAACCCTGTTGGCGGAGAAAGGCTACGATAAGTCGATGGGGGCCAGGCCAATGGCTCGGGTTGTCAAGGACCTGCTTAAACGGCCATTGGCTGACGAGATCCTGTTTGGCAAACTGGAGGCGGGTGGTATTGCCCGTGTTGATGTCAAAGACGGTGAACTCGATATTCAGATAGAGACGCTAGAAAAAGTCTCCTAACGTTTACTAACTCAACGCAAATGGCTGCAATAGGCAGCCATTTTTTATGCAGAAAATCCGGTACATCAGGCAATCGCAGGGTAATACCCGCCATAAACACTTATAGCAGTGCTAAAGTGCCAGGTTGTCGATGAAGAAGATGATTAGCGTGCGCGGAATACGATGCGGCCTTTGCTCAGATCGTATGGAGTCAATTGAACTGTAACTTTGTCACCAGTCAGAATTCGGATGTAGTTTTTACGCATTTTGCCGGAGATATGAGCAGTCACCACGTGACCATTTTCCAATTCCACCCGGAACATCGTATTTGGCAAGGTTTCCAAAATGGTACCTTGCATCTCAATACTGTCTTCTTTCGCCATTAATAAATTGTCCTGTTAGCCTGGTAGGTAAAAAACCGCCGTATCATGCCGCAAATTACCGAGTGTGTAAAGGGTTGGCGTCTGGACAATCATTTTTTTGCCAGCCGAGTTCGGTCAAAATTTCATAAGGGCGGTACAATCGCTTATAGCCCATCTTCGGATGGTTATCTATCTGATATCCCATATAAAGATACTGCTTCCCCCAGAGTTTCCCTAATTGACACTGATGGAGGATCATTAAGGCTCCAAGGGAACGCTTTTCCATTTCGGGTTCAAAATAACTGTAAACCGCCGATAGGCTGTCGGGCAGAATATCGGTCACTGCAACACCAACTAGCTGTTTATCAAGGTAGAGCTCAATAAAGTGCGCTGTTATCCACTGGCATTGCAGAAAATGTTGATATTGTTCCGGCGTTGGAGGATACATACTGCCGTCATGATGCCGCGCCCGAATGTAACGATCATACAGGGCATAATGTACTGGACTGTAGCTATTGGTTACGCGGACTTCAATATCGCGGTTATGTGCCAGTGTGCGTTTCTGACGTTTAGATGGAGTAAAATCAGTTAACGGTATTCGCAGCGACTGACAGGCATCGCAATTAGGACAACGTGGCCGATACACGGCATCACCACTGCGACGAAATCCCATTGCCAACAGCCTTTCATAAAGTGGCAACTGCAATAGTTCTTGCTTGATGACCAGTAATTGTTCTTGGCGCTCGGCAAAGTAACTGCAACTGAACTCAGGGGTAATCCCCACGGCAACTGTTTGCGGATCAGAGTTCAAGATGTACCTCACTCGCACTCCAACTTCCTGGCATCGCTTCACCATCGCGATAACGATAAAGTAACGCTAAAAACTGTTTGCGCTCAATTGCTTTGGCTCCAAGAGATAACAGATAGGGATTCATTACCTGAGCATCGATCAGTTTGTAACCCTTTACCAGAGCATGTTGGTGCAAGGCGATAAACGCCGCCTTTGAGGCATTGGTTTCTCGGTGGAACATCGATTCACCACAAAATACCTGGCCCACATCCAGTCCATACAATCCGCCAATCAAGCGTTCACCTTGCCAGACTTCAAAGGAATGGGCGCGGCCAAGGCGATGTAGCTCTTGATAGGCTAAGCGAATTTCGCTGGTAATCCAGGTTCCATCTTGTCCAGGACGAGGCATGGCACAACCCGCAACGACATCGGCAAAAGCATGATTGATGGTGATACGCCATGCTTTTTTTCTCAGATACTTACGTAAACTTCTGGCAATATTTACACTGCCGGGGACAAAGATGGCACGGGGATCTGGTGACCACCAAAGAATGGGATCATGCTGGTTAAACCAAGGAAAAATACCTTCGTAATACGCATTCAATAATCGTTGTGGGTGTAAATCACCACCAATAGCGAGCAAACCATTGGGATCCTTCAGTGCCAGCTCCGGCGAAGGAAATGGATCCGTTATATGATTAATAAAAGACAGCGAGTTCACGATTGCGTATTATTGGTTAACGGGCTTACCTATTAAATTAGCGGAAATCCGGCTATGTGGAAAACATTATTCAGTGTATTTGTGTTATCTGTAGTGCTGATAGCTTCAGCACAAGCAGGTTATGATCGTAATCAGGCCGTACCTGTTGAAAAAGTGTTGTATGGTCAAGTGGAGTCGGTCCGGGATATCACTCAACAGCAGTTGGTGGAAGATAAAAACAGCGGCTGGCGTACTTTTGGCGGGGCTTTACTGGGTGGCGTTATTGGCAATCAATTTGGCAGTGGTCATGGTCGTGACATTACTACAGTATTAGGCGCAATTGTGGGTGCTGGCATTGGCAATAACAGTGGTCGTGGCAGCTATTATCGGCAGACACAGTTAATTGAGCTGATGATACGCCAAGAAGACAACACACAGGTGATGATCATTCAGGATAAGGATCCTGGCATGCTATTTAACCCCGGTGATGAAGTCCGGGTTGTCTACTTAAAAGGCAGCGTGCGTGTTGATAAAGCCATGTAAAAATAAAAGGCGTCTGTAGCGACGCCTTTTATTATTCAATATGGGTCTCAGAAACCACGGGGTAACTGGTTGCTTGGGTTAGCCGCCAGTTTCTCGCGCCAGATTTCTTTAGGTGTTTTCCCGCCGTTACTGGTCGCGGTTGTTACCTGCTTTGTCACGGATTTTGCTGGTGTTTTAGGACTTGATGCAGATTTTTTGGTGTCTGGTGTCAGCATCAGTTCTAATTCGCTGAAACGTAAAGACTTTCCACCATCAATTTTGTACCAACTGCCGCTTTGTTCAATGGTGACTTTTTTGCCTTCTTTGGCACTGAGCTGAGCTTCCAGCTGGCTGATTACCTCTTCTTTAGTCAGTGTTGTCATAGCGTTAATCCATATTATTTCTTTAGTGACTTTAGCTTGTAACTGTAATTTTATCGGGCAAATTCTGTAAATGTCCAATTTATGGGCGGAAATTGTTGGAATGATTGTGTTTTCCCCAATAACTGAGGCAATAGCAAAGGCTGCAGCCCGCATCCTTTACCTGTGTTACCATCAATAGCAGCAGTTCTTCGTACTGGACAATAATATGCAACGAGCAGAACTAGAAACATATCTACAAACATTTTTGCAGGTTGAGAAATTTCGGGATTACGCCCCCAATGGCCTGCAAGTGGAAGGCCGATCGCAGATAAAGCGAATTGTGACGGGCGTGACGGCTTGTCAGCCACTCATTGATGCTGCTATCTCCTGGCAGGCGGATGCGGTATTGGTACACCATGGCTTTTTCTGGAAAAGTGAACCGCAGGTACTGGTGGGTATGAAACAGCGGCGAATCAAGGCTTTGTTAGCGCACGATATTAATCTGTTCGCCTACCATTTACCGCTAGATGCACATCCAGATGTGGGCAATAACGTCATGTTGGCACATCAGTTGGGGTTACAGAAAACCCAACCGGTGAGTGATTTACCACAAGAGTTGCTGTGGCGAGGACAACTGTCACAAGAGATGTCTCCTGAAGGTCTTACTGAATGGATAACCAAGAGACTTGGACGGGCACCATTGCATTTGCCTGCCTCTAATACGGTTATTCGCGCTGTGGCTTGGTGTACCGGTGGCGCACAGGATTATATCGATCAGGCAAGTGCCCTTGGTGTTGATGCGTTTATCAGTGGTGAAGTCTCAGAACGGACATTTCATAGTGCCGCAGAGCAGGGCGTCCATTACTATGCAGCGGGGCATCACGCCACTGAACGCTATGGCATTCAGGCACTCGGAGAACACTTGGCGCGGCAGTTTGGCTTGGAACACAAATTTATTGATATTGATAATCCCGTTTAGGACGATATGTTTGAATGATCTAAGTTGAATAATAACAACTGAATAATGATAAAGGCCGCAGTCGCGGCCTTTTCAATAGATAACGCAAAGTGACTTACTTCACTCGCATTCCGGGTTGTGCGCCTGCATGCGGTTCTAAAATCCATAGATCCTTACCGCCAGGGCCCGCCGCCAGTACCATGCCTTCAGACATGCCAAACCGCATTTTGCGCGGAGCCAAATTTGCCACCATAACGGTAAGCTTACCCACCAGATCTTCTGGATTATAAGCGGATTTTATACCGGCAAATACTTGGCGAGTTTCACCGCCAATATCCAGTTGTAGCTTCAGCAACTTGTCTGCTTCGGGGACCAGCTCTGCTTGTTTAATCAAGGCAATCCGTAAATCGACTTTGGCAAAATCATCATAGGCAATTTCGGCGCCGATGGGATCTGCTGTCAATGGTGATGCTTCAGGCTGTGGCGCGGTTGCTGTGGTTTGCAGATTCTCCTTGGAGGCTTCGACCATCGCTTGCACTTTATCCATTTCTACGCGTTGCATCATAGGTTTAAATGGATTGATAACATGCCCGGCAAGATCCTGACTTAAACCGTCCCAAGTGAGCTCCAACGCCAAGAATGCTTCCACATCGCTCGCTAGTCGTGGCAGCACCGGTTTCAGGTAAGTGCTGAGAATACGGAACAGATTGATGGCGTTTGAACACACTTCATGAGCGCGAGTCAAAGTTTCATCGGCTTTCACCAGTTGCCAAGGTGCCTCGTCGGCGACATAGGCATTTGCCAGATCCGCCAGCGCCATAATTTCGCGGATCGCCTTGCTGTACTCCCGATTTTCATACAACTCAGCAATCACTTCGGCTTTTGCAAGGAAGGTATTTTGCAGTGACTTATCGCTAACGGCGGCCAGCTTGCCATCAAAGCGCTTAGTGATAAAACCTGCGGTGCGGCTAGCCAAGTTGACTAGCTTGCCGACCAAATCTGAGTTCACCCGGCTGACAAAATCTTCTAGGTTGAGGTCAAGATCGTCAATGCCATTAGAGAGTTTCGCGGCGTAGTAATAACGCAGGTATTCAGGATCTAGATGTTCCAGGTATGTACGTGCTTTGATGAAGGTCCCTTTGGACTTGGACATCTTGGCACCATTCACTGTCACATAACCGTGGGTGAATACGCTGTTTGGCTGCCGATAACCACTGCCATAAAGCATCGCCGGCCAGAACAAACTGTGGAAGTAGACGATGTCTTTGCCGATGAAATGATACACTTCCGCGCTGGAGTCTTGGCCCCAGAACTCATTAAAATCCAACTCTGGACGCTTGTTGCAGAGGTTTTTAAATGAACCCATATAGCCGATAGGCGCATCCAACCACACGTAGAAATATTTACCGGGTGCATCGGGAATTTCAAAGCCGAAATAAGGCGCATCGCGGCTGATATCCCACTGCTGCAACCCTTGTTCAAACCACTCATTCAGCTTGTTGGCGATCTCGGTTTGCAACGAGCCAGAACGGGTCCAACTCTTCAACATCTCCTCAAAGGCGGGCAAATCGAAAAAGAAATGCTCGGATTCCTTCAGTACCGGGGTTGCGCCAGACACGGCAGAACGCGGATTAATCAGCTCTGTCGGACTATAGGTCGCACCGCAGTTGTCGCAGTTATCGCCATATTGGCCTTCCGCTTTACACTTCGGACAAGTGCCCTTAACAAAACGGTCAGGCAGAAACATCTGCTTCTCTGGGTCATAAAGTTGGCTAATAGTGCGCTGCTTGATGTAACCGTTGGCGCGCAGTTTTAGGTAGATTTCATTAGCAATTTCATGATTTTCCGGGCTATGAGTGCTGTGATAGTTGTCATAGCGGATATTAAATCCGGCAAAATCCGCCTGATGCTCTTGGCTTACTTCCGCAATCATCTGTTCCGGTGTCATGCCCATCTGCTGAGCTTTGAGCATGATGGGAGTGCCATGCGCATCATCGGCGCAAATGTAATAGCACTCATGACCACGCAGTTTTTGAAAGCGTGACCAGATATCGGTCTGAATATGCTCCAGCATATGCCCCAAATGGATGGAACCGTTGGCGTAAGGTAAAGCACTGGTAACGAGGATCTTGCGTTTAGAATCTGACATCTTGTTTCTAATCTGCTTAAATAGCCATGAAAATAATGGCCTAGATACTAACCGATCCCTCGGCTATTTTCATCATGGTGTGAGCTGGATGAAGTAAATCTATTCCAAATCAGCAGATAATTTCTGGTACACTTGGTCAACTTTATCTGAAGGGGATTATATTTTGTCTTCTGCATCTCAGGACTATCGTCTTAGTGACGCGCTTCTTGGTCCAGTACTCGCCACACTTAATGCTTATCAGGATCCTTATCTTAAACAAGGACTGGTCGATGCCGGTTGTGTTACCAAACTGGCAATGAACGGTACGCAACTGCAGCTCGGAATGGTTTATCCCTATCCTTGTGAAACCCAATATCGTGACACTGTCATGGCGCTCACTCAGGCGTTAGCTAAAATTGACGGTATTGATGAAGTCGAAGCCGAGATGGACTTTAAAGTGAAGTCTTACTCTGCGACGGGCAATATTCCGCCTATCCCGAATGTGAAACAAGTGATTGCGGTGGCTTCTGGTAAGGGCGGCGTGGGTAAGTCTACCACTGCGGTGAACTTGGCACTGGCGTTGGCGGCAGAAGGTGCCAACGTAGGCATTCTGGATGCTGATATTTACGGTCCATCAGTCCCCATGATGTTAGGTGTTACTGATTTTCGGCCGTTGTCTCCCGATGGTAAGTATATGACCTGTGCCAATGCTCATGGCATCAGCGCTCAGAGTATCGGATTTCTGCTGACGGATGATCAAGCGGCGGTTTGGCGTGGTCCAATGGCAGCGGGTGCCCTGTTGCAATTGGTGAATGAGTCTTTGTGGCAAGATCTAGATTATCTGGTTATCGATTTGCCACCAGGCACCGGTGATATCCAACTGACATTGTCACAGAAAGTGCCAGTGAGTGGTGCCGTGATTGTGACTACTCCGCAAGATATTGCCTTGGCTGATGCGCAAAAGGGCATCTCCATGTTTGAAAAGGTCAATATTCCGGTGCTTGGTGTAGTGGAAAACATGAGTTTCTACCTGTGCCCAGAGTGTGGTCATAAAGAATATCCGTTTGGCAGTGACGGTGGCGCTCGTATTGCTCAGCGTTACAACGTGCCGTTGTTGGGGGCGCTGCCACTGAACGGCAATATTCGGGAAAATATGGACCAAGGTGTTCCGACCGTTGTGGCCGATGCTGACGGCGAAGTGGCCGCTATCTATCGCGATATCGCGCGTAAAGTGGCAGCCTCGTTAGCATTGCAACAGCAACAAAGTACGGTTTCTATTGCGATTTCTGAGGAAGAATAAAGCAGAATGAGCGCGGCCCATAGTGTAATAATTGGCATTGCCGGAGCTTCCGCCTCCGGCAAAAGCCTGATTGCCAGAACCATCTACGAGGAGTTGTGCCGAGATCTCGGCACCAACGAAATTGGGGTGATCAGTGAAGACAGCTACTATCGCGATCAGAGCCATTTGCCGATGGAACAGCGGGTGCTGACCAACTATGACCATCCCAAGGCGTTAGATCATCAGTTGCTGGCGCGCCATCTGGAAAATCTCAAAGATGGCAAGCCGGTTGAAATTCCCTGTTACAGTTATGTGGAACACACCCGCACTGGTGAGTCATTGCTGATGACACCGAAAAAGGTCATTATTCTTGAAGGTATTCTGTTGCTGACCGACCCCAAATTGCGAGATCTGATGGATGCGAGTGTCTTTATGGATACGCCGTTGGATATCTGCTTGATCCGCCGTTTGCGCCGGGATGTAGAAGAGCGAGGGCGTACCATGGAATCGGTGCTGACGCAGTATCAAAATACGGTGCGCCCCATGTACCTACAATTTATCGAACCATCCAAGCAATACGCCGATATCATCGTGCCTCGTGGCGGTAAAAACCGTATTGCCACTGATATTCTGAAAACGCGTATTCAGCACCTACTTTCGAGATAGTACGACCCAGGAGAACAGGGCCCAATGAGATTAACCGACATCGAAATTGAACAATGCCTTGATGATGGCAGTATCGTAATTGAGCCGCGGCCTGCCAGTGACGCTATTAGCGGCGTCAGTGTGGATGTCCGTTTGGGGCATCAATTTCGGGTGTTTAAAGATCACACTGCGCCCTATATCGATTTGTCAGGTCCGAAAGCTGAAGTCCAGTCTGCATTGGACAACGTGATGAGCGATCAGATAGACATTGCCGATGGTCAAGCATTTTTCCTGCATCCTGGGGAGTTGGCGTTAGCCGTTACCTATGAAAGTGTGCAATTGCCGGCGGATATTGTGGGATGGCTTGATGGCCGCTCATCGTTAGCACGACTTGGGTTGATGGTGCATGTCACCGCGCACCGCATTGATCCAGGCTGGAAAGGTAAAATAGTGCTGGAGTTTTTTAACAGCGGTAAATTGCCGCTGGCTTTACGGCCGATGATGACCATTGGCGCGTTGAATTTCGACAAACTTAATCATCCGGTTGCTAAACCTTATAATTCGCGTAAAAACGCCAAGTATAAAGATCAACAAGATGCGGTTGCCAGCCGCATTAGTCAGGATTGATTAGCGCTGATGGCGACGGTGTGGGTCAACGGTGAGGCTACTGAAAAAATCAGTGTCTATGACCGGGCGTTCACCTATGGCGATGGACTGTTTGCTACGATGGCTGTGGACGTCGCGGGGAAAATACAGTTTTTGTCTTGCCACCTGCAGCGGTTGCAGCAGGGTGCTGCTCGGCTGGGGTTTCACTGGCACCCTTCAGAATTGTTATTGTCACTGCTGGCTGAAACCGCCAGTCGCTGTCCTTCGCATTGTTTGAAACTGCAACTGAGCCGCGGTAATGGTGGACGTGGTTATATGCCGCCAGCTGAGCCACAAGTTACCGAGGTTTTGAGTGTCAGTGCGCTGCCAGCACACTATAGCAAGTGGCGACAGCAAGGGATCAAACTGCAAACTTCCGCGGTGACACTGGCGAAGCAACCCTTACTTGCCGGTATCAAGCATTTGAATCGCCTCGAACAGGTGCTGATAAAAAGCTATCCGTTGCCCGCAGGAATTGATGATTGGCTGGTGTATGACACTGAGGCTAATCTGCTTGAAACTTCCATGGCGAATCTATTCTTAATCACAAACAATGCCCGCGGCGGCTGGCAGGCATTAACGCCGGCGATTAATTATGCCGGCGTGTCGGGTGTGATGCGCCAGCAGGTGATAATGGCATTGCTGGCAATGAACATTGATGTGCAGGTACAAGCTGTCCGCCGCGATTGCTTAAGTCGCGTATCGCATCTGTTTATCAGCAACAGTCTATGCGGTGTAGTGGATATCATTGGCGTGGACAGCTATCGTTATCAACCTTGGTCATTGAGTTCTCAGTTGAGGCAGCATCTCGCCATTCAGTTATGAAAAAATGGATCCTGATTACCGCTGCAACTTTTTTGACATTGCTGACATTACTGTTGGCTGTTGGCCTTTGGGCTTACCAGCAGACGCAAGTGTTCGGTCGCACGGCCTTAGCGCTGGAGTCTCCGCAAGAGTTGCAACTGGGGCACGGTACCTCTTTTCATCGGTTAGGGCAGGAATTGCAACAGCGCGGCTGGCTACAGTATGACTGGCGTTGGAAAATGTTGGGAAAGTTACAGCCGCAATTGACGGCTATTCGTTCTGGGTTGTACGAGGTTTTACCTCAGGATACGCCGGATTCGTTACTGCAAAAGCTGGTAGCCGGTGACGAAAAGCGATTTACCCTGACGCTGGTCGAAGGTAAAACGATTAGTGAATGGCGGCAATATCTGCAGCAATTACCGCATTTGCAACAGTCACCGCAACCATTTTTGCAGGTATTGCAGCAGCAAGGTGATGATTCCGCCAAAGCTGAAGGAAAATTTTTTCCAGATACTTACCAATATCGAGCGGGTACCGAACTGACGACGCTGCTCACCCAGAGCTATCATAAAATGCAGCAAGAGCTACAGGCCGTCTGGGACGAGCGCGACCAAGATTTGCCGCTGGAATCGCCCTATGAGCTACTGATTCTGGCATCCATCATAGAAAAGGAAACTGGCAAGGCAGAAGAGCGGCGATTGATTTCAGCCGTATTTATCAATCGCCTGCGTAAAGGTATGCGCTTGCAAACAGATCCCACTGTGATTTATGGAATGGGGGACGCCTTTAATGGCAATATCACCCGCAAGGATCTGCTACAGGAAACGCCATTCAACACCTACCGCATTCATGGTTTGCCACCAACGCCCATAGCGGCACCGGGGCGTGAATCATTAATGGCGGCGGCGCATCCTGAGGCAGTGAATTATCTTTATTTTGTATCGCGCAACGATGGTTCGCATGTCTTTTCGGCAACACTGGCGGAACACAATCGAGCGGTAGACCGTTATCAGAGAAGAAAGAAATAATGCAGGTTACGCTGAAAAATCCGGGCAAATTTATTGTCATCGAAGGGCTTGAAGGAGCGGGTAAGTCAAGCGCAATAGCCTTAGTACGCGATTTTATTAGTCAGTTGACGGGCCGGGAACCCGTGTGTACCCGTGAGCCGGGTGGCACCCCTCTGGCGGAAAAAATCCGTACGTTGGTTAAAACCACAGATGCCAGTGATCCATTATGTGATGAAGCGGAATGTTTGCTGATGTATGCCGCCAGAGCACAGTTAGTCGCCAATGTCATTAAACCCGCTTTAGCTCGGGGAGAATGGGTACTTGGCGATCGCCACAATCTTTCTTCCCTAGCTTATCAAGGGGGCGGTCGCGGCTTAATGTCATTGGTGCAGACCATCAGCGCAGCTACTCTTGGCGATTTTAAACCACAATTGACGCTTTATCTGGATATTCCACCGGCGCTCGGAATGGCTCGCGCTGCTAGTCGTGGCGAACTTGATCGTATCGAGCAGCAAGAACTGGATTTCTTTGAACGTGCACGCGCTACTTATCTTTCATTGGCGGCGGCCGATAATACCATTGTGGTGATCGACGCCAGTCAGCCGCTGCCACAGGTGCATCATGATATTGTGGCAACGCTTGAGCAACGGTTGGGGAGTTAGTGATGTCCGCCAATCTGCCATGGTTGCACGATGCCCAACAGCAGTTCGCCGCACAGCGGCGGCAAGGGATGCTACCACATGCCATGTTACTGCCGTTAGCGGAAGCTGATGGCGGTGTGGCACTTGGGCAATATATGGCGGCACTGGCTTTATGTAACGCTCCGTTAGCCGATGAACCCTGTGGTCACTGTAAAAGTTGCCAATTAGTCAATGCTGGCAATCATCCTGATTTCCACCTGTTGCAGGCGGATGGAAATCAGATCAAGGTTGAACAGGTGCGGGGCTTATGTCAGTCGTTGATGAATACTGCACAACAGGGTGGCTTCCGGGTGGCATTGATATTGCGGTGCGAACGGATGACTGTAGCAGCGGCTAATGCCTTATTGAAAACGCTGGAAGAACCGGGAGCAGCAACATTGTTGGTGTTGCAGAGTGACAGACCAGCAGCCTTATTACCAACGGTTGTCAGCCGTTGCCAGCAAGTGAAGGTGGCACGGCCATCAGCAGTACAACTTAACCAATGGCTGCATTCGCAATATCCGCAACTTAATGAAGATCTGGCCTGGTGTTTGCCTATTGCGGGGGGCGCACTGCAACTGGCCCAATATGTAGCGGATGGCTATGCGGCTGAACTGAAAAAGTTGAAAACTGCCTGGCAGAAAAGCCTTGAGAGTGGTCATCTGAGTCAAAAGCTCAGTAACTTGTCTGCAGAGCAACTGTTTGACGCACTTAAACTGTTATATCAGGTGCTACAGGATGAAATGCACGCAGGACTACTTGACCCATTACAGCAGTCACAAGTCGCACAACTGGCGGCGAGGGTAATGCGAGATAATCAGCAACTGATGTTAATGGCGAATGTCAATTATCTGGCGCTATGCCAAAGTTATGTCTTAGAATACAAGAGACTGAAAAAATAAAAGTATCCTATGGTTGATCTGATCGTAAATTTTGACACCCTGCATCAGCTGTACCGTGCTTACATGCCGTTTATTCAGCCAGCAGGGTTATTTGTCACGACGACTGAAAGCCATTTCCTGGGGCAGGAGATGCGTATTGGCTATCGTTTGCCGGGAGCAACTGGTATTAACGAATTTCAGGGCGTGGTGGTTTGGATCAATCCCTTGGGAGCCTCCGGTGGCCGTCCCGCTGGCATCGGGGTAAAAATTCTTTCAGAGGCTCAGGAACATAAACAACGTATTGAGAACCTGCTGTCCCGTGAATTGGCCTCGGGCGATTTGACCTGCACTATGTAGCGGGATATTCTTGCTTCCCTTTTTGTAACTCCTTATGGGACTGATTGTGTTAGTAGATTCCCATTGTCATCTTGATCGTCTAAAAGCCGCGCCGGATCAGGATTCTCTTGCGCAAATCATTGCCGGCGCCAAAATGCGGGGCGTGGACTGGTTTCTCTGTGTCAATGTCAGGCAACAGGACTTTATCTCCATGCGAGATCGAATGGCTGCCTACCCACAAGTATTTCTATCTGCCGGGGTGCATCCATTGGATGTGGCTGCCGGATTGTCGATTGCGCAATTGCAGCAGCATGCACAGGATCCTCGGGTCGTCGCCATCGGCGAAACGGGGTTGGATTATTTTTATGCGCCGGAAAGCAAAGCGGCGCAGTTACAATGTTTTGAGCAACAGGTTGCGGTTGCAACTGAAGTCGGTAAACCCCTGATCATCCATACTCGTGACGCGCAAGATGATACGTTGGCTGTTTTGCGTAATGGACATGCGGAAAAATGTGGCGGGGTGTTGCACTGCTTCACCGAATCTTTGGAAATGGCACAAGCGGCAATGGCGTTAGGTTTTTATATCTCTGTTTCTGGTATTGTGACTTTTCGTAATGCCGATGCACTGCGTAGCGTCATTAAACAAATTCCTAAGGAACGACTGCTGGTTGAGACCGATTCTCCCTATCTGGCACCCGTTCCGCATCGTGGCAAGGAAAATCAACCAGCGTATGTCCGCGATGTAGCGCAATTTGTTGCCGATTTACGCGGCGAACCCCTAAGCGAACTGGCGGCCTATACCACGGATAATTTCTTTCGATTGTTCCGCGATGCAGCACTGTTAGCTGAGCGTAATTAAGAAAAAAAGAGGCCCAAAACTATTCCGATTGTTTTGGGCCCAGGGGAATGGCTCATTAAGAGCCGTGCGCTTAAGTTGAGATATGACAGGATTGCGATCTCTGGTTGAATTTTAGACTATCATGTTAAAGCCACAGTAAAATGCTGTGGCTTTATTAGTTTATTTAGTAATAAGTAATGCCAAAAACGAATAAATAAGCCTCGCCACTTTATTACGTACTACTGATATTGTCCCGAACCAGAACTCTTGGCAGTTGATTTTTCAGCTTGTTACCTAGGTGTTTGGCTAGACCTAACACTTGCTGTTGCCATAGCAGGACTCGTTCTCCCTGAGCCTTTGTTGTGGTCGCTAGGGTGATATCGCGTCCCATCATATATTGTTCCGCTTGTGCAGCATCTACCGTAATTGCCAGTGTGGCGTCGATATCAAGCGCCATCACTGCTTCGTGCTGCAGTTTGATCCCATGTTTTTCTAGGGTTGCGATTTTAACGCCGATGCGTTGGAAGCGTACCTGTCCGATCAGCGTGACAAAACCTTCAGGAAACAGCCAGAACTCGCCATCTCGGACCCAAAGCCGTTCTTTGGGAAGCATTACGCCAATGATGTTCGCTACTTCATCACTGAGTTGCTGATATTGTTTGTGAGTTATGGGCTCAAAAGGAAAATTCTGCTGTAGTTTCGGCGGTTCTTGTCGGCGAGAAATAGACGCTGTTTTACGTATCCTTGCGACAAAAAAGCCCTCACTATCATATACCTGTGGCCAGACATGTAGAAAGCCTTCATCTGTGGCTGTGCGCTCGGCACCCTCGAATAAATTTGCCAGCGATTCAAACACAACCACGTCGGTAAAAGTTTGTTTGAGGTGGTGACAGACTTTCTGGTTTTCGGTGCTATTAAGCGTACAGGTAGAGTAAACCAATACTCCCCCCGGCTTTAGTGCTAGAAACGCAGACTCAATGAGATCGCGTTGTGTGGCGGCAATGCTCTGAATTTCGTCTGCATCCCAATTTTTCAGTGCTAGTGCATCTTTACGGATGGTGCCTTCACCACTGCAGGGGGCATCCAGCAAAATTGCGTCAAACGTTTCATATAAAAACTCACCAAAGATCCTGGCGTCAAAATGTGTCAAGGCCGTGTTACTGACCCCCATGCGCAGGATATTGGCATGTAAGGCTTTAATGCGGCTGGAGGAATATTCATTGCTGACAAGCAAACCGCGATTATGCATCATGGCGGCAATCTGAGTAGTCTTTGAGCCGGGCGCAGACGCCATGTCTAATACCGTTGCCATCGCAGTGTCATAGTGTAAAGCCATTGGTGGCAACATGGAACTGGCTTCCTGCAGGTAGAATAGTCCTTGCAGGTGTTCCACGGTATTGCCGGGTTGTACTGGCTCCGGCACGGTAAACCAAAAACCATCGGGACACCAAGGAATAGGTTCAAACTGCCAGCCTTTGCTCTGCATCCGTGCGAGGAAACTGTCACTATCGATTTTGAGAGTATTGACTCGCAGTGAAGGGCGCAGCGGTTTATCGCAGGAGGCAATAAAATCTTGCAACGATAGCGTTGGTGGTAATTCTTGCGCGATACAGTTGATAAAATTCTGATTTAATTGAACCATAACACTTAAAGCGGTTTTCTTTTCGGCGCGGCATTATAGCATGCAGTGCGGCTAAAATTGGGGTGGATTTGTGTTGAATCGGGTCTGGAGCCTGTTTTTGTGGTAGCGCTGCTGGCTATTGTGCTGCAGTGCCTTACAGGTCACACTGCAGTGGTTAGCGAAGCCGTTACCGCCATGTTCGACAGCGCCAGTCTGGCGGCCCAGATTGCACTGGGCTTGATCGGCGTGTTGACCTTGTGGATGGGGCTGATGCGGGTTGGCGAAAAAGCAGGTGTGGTGACGGCGATTGCCTGGGTAGTGGAACCGTTATTGCATAAGTTGATGCCGGAAGTTCCCAAAGGCCATCCAGCGTTTGGCAGTGTGACCATGAATCTTACCGCCAACATGTTGGGACTGGATAATGCCGCGACGCCGCTGGGATTGAAAGCGATGCAGGATCTGCAAAGCCTCAACTCAGATAAGCAGACTGCCAGCAATGCTCAAATCCTGTTTTTGGTGCTCAATACCTCCTCGGTTACCTTGGTACCTGTGACGGTGTTTCTTTACCGGGCCCAACAAGGTGCTGCTGCACCAGCAGAGATTTTTTTGCCCATTTTACTGGCGACTTTAGGCTCTACGCTGGCGGGGTTGTTGATGGTGGCCTTGGTGCAGCGCTTACCGTTATGGAACCTTACTGTTGCAGCCTACGGTGTGGTTATTTTAGGGACGGTTTCCGCTGCAGTAGGGTGGTTGTTACATCAAAGTGCTGAGACTATTGGCGCGGTTTCCACCACGGTTGGTAATGGCGTGTTGTTGTCCTTGGTGTTTCTGTTTGTGTTGGTTGCCAGTATCCGCAAAGTTGCCGTATATGACGAATTTATTGAAGGCGCCAAATCGGGTTTTGAACAGGCAATTCGGCTGATCCCCTTTCTGCTGGCGATGTTATTGGTAATTGCGTTGCTGCGAGCATCTGGGGCGCTAGATTACTTGCTGCATGTTATCGCCTCGATAGTGCAGTGGTTGGGTTTTGATAGCCGTTTTGTTGATGCTTTACCGACAGCGTTGATGAAGCCGTTCAGCGGTTCAGGGGCGCGAGCCATGATGCTGGAAACCATGTCACATTACGGTGTCGATTCCTTTGCCGGCCGTTTGGCCGCGATATTCCAAGGAAGCACTGAAACAACTTTTTATGTTTTAGCGGTTTATTTCGGTTCCGTAGGGATCCGTCATGGTCGGCATGCCTTGGCTTGTGGTCTGTTTGCGGATTTTTCCGGCATTATCAGCGCCGTTGCGGTGTGTTATTGGTTTTATGGTTAAAATAGAGCAGAGGCATCCATGATGCCTCTGCCTGATAAACTATTCACTTAGTTGTGGTCGCCATTGCAGCCAGTCAGCATCGGCTTTACCGTACACCGGTAAGGTTTGACTGGCATTGAGCGGCGCTGCCTGTTGGTTATTCAACTCAGTTACCACGCCAATACCACCTGCCAGAATGGTTTCCAGTGACCCTGTTTCTATCTGAGCGCCTGAAAACAGTCCCAAATCCACTTTGATGCCAGAAAGGTCGTAAAAACGACTGCTCTGATTCAGTAAATGGCGATAACGCGCTGCAATACTGGCATTGAGCAATACTTCGTCGCCATTATCTTTAAGTCGATAATCAATTATTTGGCCTATCTGAATGCCACGGAAGAAAATACCCGTGCCATTTTTCACCGACCCGAGCGTATTACGACTTAGCAAAAGATGCAGTGCATCTTTTGCCATGTAATCATCGGTTAACCTAGGCACGGTGAATTGAGTGCTGTTATCGCTGGCATTGCCTGGAGTTGCCGCAATGAACGCGCCGGTCAGTAATGCTTCAGGATGCTCCACCCCTTTTAATGTTACCTGTGCCTGTTGCAGCTGGTACTGGCTATCCCGTTTGAGAAATGGCGCGGCATATTTGCCATAAAGATAGGCCTTGGCATCCAGATGCTTTAAATCGGCATTCAGCACCACCTGGGTAACTTCACCAATCTGGGTGCCCTGATAACGGATTGCTGCGCCAGTTCTTAGTGAACTATCAGCCGGTAATAGGAGGCTGATGGCTTGTGCTTGACTGCGTGCCAACGATTCTGAGTGGTATAGCCGTTGGCTATCGACTTTATGGCCATCTAGCTTGGCCAAGGCAATGCTGCCTTTTAGGACGCCGTTAAGGGGCGCCATTTGCAATTTCACGCCGGTGAGGCTGGCATCTACCGCCAAAGCCGGATTTTGCCAAAACACAATGTTATTTTTCAGAAGTGGGGCAAACGTGCTGTCAATTGCCAATGTGACAGCAAACCGGTCTGCGGTTGCCTGCCAGTCCACGTCGGTCACTGTGCCAACCTGCATCTTTTTGTAGTACACCGGGGAGCCCGTTGTCACAGATGCTGCATCGTCACTGTACAGCGTCCACTTGATCTTATGTCCCTGCTGGTAAAAGGCATCGGCTTTGCTTGCGGAAGCGAATAGGGCGATCGGTTTAGCGGTATTTAGCGCTTTTTTATTCAGGCTATGACGCAAACTCACCACACCTTTGGTCAGCGTAGTGAGATCGCCGCTTTTAACTTCAACCCCGTCCAGAGACGCTTTAATGTCCAGTGGTGCTTCGGCAATGAAATCACTACCTGCAGTAAGTAGTGCCTTAAATTCTGGAAAAATTTCTGCCTGATATAACACCGCAGAAAAATCGTCCGCCAGCCTAACTTGGGCAATTTTGCCAATACTGACCTGACGGTAGCGAATGTCAGCGCCGCTGCTGATCCCAGGGTTTTCGGCTGCCGTTAAGGTAAGCATTATGGGTGTTTCATGCTCCAGCCTAGGGGCTGTATTTGCTAGAGGATATTGCGCTAACGGACTACCGTTGCCGGGCAAAAACTGAATTACATCGCCGCTCACCAGCCTACCAGCATGTTTAAATCCATTTAACGAAATATCCGCGCCTTCACGCCAGAATTTAGCATCGCTACCGAGGAGTTCGGCATAGGGTGCATCCAGTCGGGTGTGAATGGATACCGATTGAGACTCTGCTACGACATTTTCTACTTCACCGATCGTGACACCGCGATATATCACATCCGTTCCACGTTTAATGCCATCCGCATCTTTTGCAGTAAGTACAAAACGCACGCCGCCATTGGCTTCCTGCTGGCTGGCATACAATTTGTAGCCTTGGTTAGCTTCTGCTGCAGGTGAAGAAACTGGAGAACTGAAGTTAATCCCTCCAGCAATCAATGAGGCGAGACTGGCGGTATTCACTTTGATGCCGGAGAGCGAAGCATCAATCTGTACCCCGGATACATTCCAGAAGTGTGAGTCTTTGCGCACTAAAGTCGCATATTGTTTCTCAATGTAAGCTTTCAATAACACCTTGTGTTGTGGGTCAAGGCGGTAGCTGACGACTTCGCCAACGGGAATTTGCCGATAAAACACTGGTGAGCCTACATCTAGTGAGCCTAATTTTTCAGCACTGAGTTCGATGACCAAACCATCGCTTCCAGGTAACACAGGCGGGGCTTCTTGCTCTGCCTCAAAATGGTCACGAAAATCACCGTCACCGGGTAACAGCCCGATGTAGTTACCGGAAAACAGCGCATCTAGGCCTTCCACCCCGGTAATGCTGGCTTTGGGAGTTACTAACCAAAACTTGCTGTTTGCCCGTAGTAACGGCTCGGCGCGGTAGTCCATCAATAAGTCAACATTCACGCCCTTGAGTTCATCGTCAATGGATACATCCACAACCTTGCCGACATTAAGCCCTTGATAACGAACTAATGTTTTACCCACATCTATCCCAGTGGCACTCGGGAAATGAATTCGGACATCTATGCCTGATTCTCGAATACTTTTGACTCCGAGCCATGCTCCCAGCGCTAGGGCGACTATTGGTAATAGCCACACCGGGGAGAATAATTTCTTACGCACCACTTTGGGTTGTTCAATTTGCGTCATCTTGCTGTTCCAACTGATCCCATAGCAGACGAGTGTCCAGCACTTTGGCTGACACCTGGGTAAACAAAATCACCAGTGCAAATGCCGTTGCTGCTGGTGCCGGCTTGGCATCCAGCAACTGGCCCATATTCACCAGTGCCACCGTAAGCGAAATAACAAACAGATCAAGCATCGACCAGCGGCCGATCCATTCGATCAAGTGAAATCCCAGCATCAGTTTCTTCTTGGAAAATTTTAGATTGAAACTGATTGCTGACAAATAGATACCCAGACCGATAATCTTCAGCCAAGGCACGAGAATACTTGCCGTAAACACAATAACAGCTATGGGTAACATATCGGAATGCACTAGGCGCAGGATCCCAGAGAAAATGGTGTCGTGAGTCACACGACCACTCTTCGTCAACGTTGTAATGGGGTATAGATTGGCGGGGACCAACAAAATAGCGGCTGTAATCAACAGTGCCCAACTACGTTGCAAGCTGTTGTAATCACGCAACTGCAGTTTAGCGCCACACCGAAGACAACAGCTTTCAGTAGTGTTATTAATCTGACCACAATCGTCGCAGCGACACAGCCCCAGATCCTTGCCCTGTACACTGTTATTCGCCTTCATTGAGGTAACTCCACATATGCTCCAGCTTGTATTCTCTTAGCATAAACAGCACTACCAAGAACAACATAGTAAAGCAGAAGGTGCCCATTCCGAAATAGACATCGGCGAAATCAGACAGTTGGAACGAGGTTACCAGAAAACTGATGACATAAATTTCCAGCATGGACATCTGTGACAACAGTTGATGATAACGCAGTAACAGCACAAAGAATTTTCGGCCACTATTAAAACGGTAGAGCCGATTCTTGATGATCACCATTTGAGCCAGCACTGAGCTGATGAGTAACCCCGGGCCGACAACAGCCCCTATAAGTACCGCCAGTGCTACAACCCAATAGCCTTGTTCGGCCACCGCCAGCGCGCCCTGCCACACTGTGGTAGTCCGAACGCTACCGATAAAATGCATTTCTAATACCGGCAGTAGCATCGCCGGTATATACAGGATCAGCGCCGCAATACACATTGCTAGCACGCCATCAACTGCACAGTAAGGAGTGTCATATAGCGGTGTCTGACAACGGGGGCAAATGGCTCTCACACCCGAAGGCAGCGCGCGGCGACTAACGGCCAGATCGCAGGCACGGCATAAAATCACCGAACAATCAGGGCTCAGCCGTTCATCATTTGAGTCAGACAGAGAAGACATACTTCTCCGGGTATCTGTGCGCATAAAGTTAAGGTTATCGGTTGTCAGCACCAAGTTTACTGACGCGATGTTAGCAGATACTGCGAAGTTCTTGCATCTTCGAGCGTAAATATGTCACTCTAAATACTGTATGTTTACACAGTGTGAGGAAGATCATGGCGGTTATTACCCAGTTTGTTGTGGTCAGAGAAGGGGTGGAAAAGATGACGTTTACCTCCAAGAAGGAAGCCGATGCATATGACAGAATGCTGGACATTGCCGACAACCTAATACCCTTTATTCAGGCAAGTGAAGCAAGCATAGATGATGGAGCAGCAGAAAAGCTTGCTTTTTACATGGCGTCAAATAAAGATACGCTGGCCGCGCTGCTGAAAGGTAGCCCGGCAACCGCAGCCCCCATCGTAAAAACGCCTAAAAAGAAAGCATCTGCTGATGCTTAATCCAGGAATCGAAAATGAAACCTCAGTTGTACAACACCCTTAATCGTCAAGCCGCCGCATTGCTCGATGGCGAAACAGACTTGATCGCGGGTATGGCGAATTTCTCTGCATTGCTCAATGAACATCTGCAGCATCTGAACTGGGTCGGTTTTTATCTAGTAAAAGGTGAACAGTTGGTACTGGGGCCATTCCAGGGCAAAGTTGCCTGTAACCGCATTCCAGTTGGCAAAGGTGTGTGTGGCACCGCAGTTGCTCAAAACAGTACCCAGCGCGTGGCAGACGTGCACCAGTTCGACGGGCATATTGCTTGCGATTCAGCGAGTAATTCAGAAATTGTGGTGCCAGTGCGGCAAAATGGTAAAGTGATAGCGGTATTGGATATTGATAGTCCACTACTGGCACGTTTTGATGCAGAGGATCAAGCCGGGCTGGAAACGCTGGTGGCTACCTTAGAAAGCTGCCTGTTTGCTTAAAAGCCGTTCGATTTTGTGCATTTGATAGTCGCATTCGGTGCGGCTCGGCTTATAATAGGCCCCTTGAGCGCGCAGCCTTGGCAATCGTGTCTCACAATTGTTAAGGTTAACGAATCCTTTGGTAATTACTGAAGGCATGCTAATTTTTAGGTTATCCTCCGGGATAAAAAGAACTAACGACCGGGCCAGCGCTGTCTGTGTCCCCTGTAATTCGTGGAAGTAATATGGAATCAACAGAAAAGTTGACCGACACCAATGCCATTCTGGCGTATTTATATGAAACCTTTCCTTTATGTTTTATCGCTGAAGGTGAAGCCAAACCCTTAAAAATAGGATTATTCCAGGATTTGGCAGAACGGTTGGCCAACGATTCCAGAGTCAGTAAAACCCAGCTGCGGGTCGCTCTGCGGCGTTATACCAATAGCTGGCGTTATCTGAAGTCACTCAAGGAAGGTGCACAACGGGTGGATCTGGACGGTAAGCCCTGTGGCGAACTGGAACAAGAACATATCGAACATGCGCGTGCCATTCTGAAGGATAGTCAGGAAAAAGCGAAAGCTCGTCGTGCTGAAGTGGCTAAAGCGGAAGGCCAGAACACTGCTGATGAGAAGCCATCCAAGCCTGCTAAAACCAAAGCGTACCGTAAACCACGCGTTGATACCGATAGCAAAAAAGTTGCTATTCCTAAGGCGGCCACTCGTACCCCAGCGCCACAGCCTACAGTTAAGCTTACACCTGCCACCTTGTCCAAGTTGAACCTAGGGCAACGGGTTAATGTCAAACTCGGGGTTAATCCGGTTGCTGGCATTATCCAGAATATCAATAAAGATGATATTCATGTGCAGTTGGATTCTGGGTTGACTGTTAAGGTTCATGCAGAACATATTCTGCTTTAGTGCCGAAATCCAAGTAAAGATAAAGGAGTAACTTGCTGATGCGAAAGATTATTATAGCAGCGTCACTGGCCAGTATGCTGTTGGGAAACACGGCGCTTGCTATATCACCGACAATTCCGGTCAGCGAGTTACCTGATCTCCATCAGGAGCCGCAACATCAGGTTACCAGTAAGCGGGTGGCGGGGTTGTTCACCCGTTCTCACTATCACCGTATTGAATTGGATGACGCGTTCTCCAAGAAGATCTTTGATCGATTTCTGGAGCAACTTGATTATCGGCGTAATGTGCTGTTACAAAGTGATGTCGATAGCCTTCAGCCCTATGCGACTCAGTTCGACGATATGATTAAAACCGGTGAACTGGAACCTGCATATAAGATGTTTCATCTGGTGCAGCAACGCAGCTACGAGCGTTTTGCCTATGCGCTGAGTTTGTTGGACAAAGACAAGCCGATGAATTTCGATGTGCCTGGTGATAAGTACGTATTTGACCGTAAAGATGCTGCTTGGCCGAAAACGGAAGCCGAATTAAATGAGTTATGGCGCCAGCGAGTGAAATATGACGCCCTCAGTTTGAAGCTAACCGGTAAAACCTGGCCAGAGACAGTGGATATTCTGCAAAAGCGCTACAACAACGCGATTAAGCGGATGAAGCAGACCAATAGCGAAGATGTGTTTCAGGGCGTCATGAATGCGTTTGCCCGCAGTATTGAGCCGCACACCAGCTATTTGTCTCCACGTAATGCTGAACGTTTTGAGATGGAGATGAATCTCAGCCTCGAAGGTATCGGCGCCGTGTTACAGATGGAAGATGATTACACTATCATTAAAAGCTTAGTCGCAGGTGGTCCAGCGGCCCTTAGCGGCAAACTTGCGGTTGATGACAAGATTGTGGGCGTCGGCCAGGAAAATGGTGAAATGGTCGATGTCATCGGATGGCGTCTTGATGATGTGGTTGAGCTGATTAAAGGCCCCAAGGGCAGTAAAGTAACCTTGCAGGTATTGCCCAAGAAAGGTGGCTCTAACGCTAAGCCGTTCATTGTGACCATGACCCGTGACAAGATCCGTCTAGAAGATCGGGCCGCCACCTCCAAAGTGATTGTGCCTGAACAAGGGCCCTATGCTCACCGTAAAGTAGGGGTGATAACGGTCCCCGGTTTTTACATGAACCTGTCAAACGACGTGGCTAATGAGTTACAAAAACTGCAGGCTGACAAGGTCGAAGGTATCGTTATCGACTTACGTGGTAACGGTGGTGGCGCATTGACAGAAGCCACACTGATGACCGGATTATTTATTGATCAAGGGCCGGTGGTACAGATCCGTGATGCCAGTGGTCGCATCAGTGAAAACAGTGATAATGATGGTAAGACATATTATGCTGGTCCGCTGACGCTGTTAGTTGACCGATATTCTGCTTCCGCTTCAGAGATTTTTGCTGCCGCATTGCAAGACTATGGCCGGGCGCTGATTGTGGGTGAATCCACTTTTGGTAAAGGTACTGTGCAGCAACACAAGGGCTTAGGCCGGATTTACGATATGTACGATAAGCCAATCGGCCATGTACAGTACACTATTGCCAAGTTTTACCGTATAAACGGTGGCAGTACGCAACGTAAAGGTGTAACACCGGATATTCTATTCCCGAGTGCCTTGGAAGCAGGTGAATATGGCGAGTCTGAGGAAGATAATGCCTTGCCATGGGATCAGGTTCCGCCAGCAAACTATCAGCCGCTCAACGAAATTACTAAGCCGCTGATTGCCAGCTTGGAACAGCGCCATGAGCAACGTGTAAAAAATAGTGTTGAATTCAGCTATATCATGGATGACATCAAGGAGTTCAAGAAGCATCACAAAGAAAAGAGTGTCTCACTGGTAGAAAGTGTACGCCTGAAAGACCGTGAAGACGAAGATGCCAGAGCTCTGGCGCGTCTGAATGAACGGCGTCAGGTGCATGGCCTACCAGCGCTGAAATCTCTGGAAGATGAAGATAATGTCAGTGAGGCAGAGAAAAAGATTGCCGAGCCAGACGCCTTCCTCAACGAAGCCGTGGATATCACGCTGGATATGGTGGATTACGATAAAACCGCCAATAATCGGCTTCATTGATTTCTGTTAGAGAAAAAACGCGCTGATAGCGCGTTTTTTCTTCATTCAGCGTTAAGCTGAATACTCAGTACTAACATCATTTGTTTCATTCATTTTGTCGTCAAGGTCTGCTCTTATGTCTCAAAATGTCAATCAGCCCGCCAGCAAACGCCTGGCCGATTATCAACCGCCTTTGTTCTTAATCCCAGAATTATCGTTATCATTCAGGTTAATCCCTGACGCGACAATAGTGACGGCTACCAGCCAAGTGCGGCGTAACGGTGATCATCAGCAGCCTTTGGTGCTGGATGGCGAAGAATTAGATTTACTGAGTGTCAAGGTAAACGGTGAACCTGTGGCGGTGACACAATTGCCTGGAAAACTGCAATTGGAGACGCACCTAAATGAGTTTGAACTGACACTGGTAACGCGCATCAACCCCCAGGGTAACTCTAGCCTTGAAGGGCTTTATATGTCTGATGGCGCTTACTGCACCCAGTGTGAAGCCGAAGGCTTCCGTCGCATTACTTACTTTCTCGACCGCCCAGATGTGCTGGCCAAATACAGTGTGCGCATTGAAGCGCCGCAGTCCTTTAAGTATCTATTGAGCAACGGTAACAAAGTTGACAGCGGGGAACTGGCCGATGGCTGGCATTTCGCGTGCTGGCAAGATCCGTTCCCCAAGCCTTGTTATCTGTTTGCGCTGGTTGCCGGAGATATGGACCTGCTGCAAGACAGTTTTCGCACAGCAAGTGGCCGCGAAGTGAAGCTGCAGGTATTTGTCGATAAAGGCAATCTGCATAAAGCTCACCACGCCATGGCGTCATTGAAGAAAGCGATGGCTTGGGATGAGCGTCGCTTTGGACTGGAATATGACCTCGATATCTACATGATTGTTGCCGTAGACTTTTTCAACATGGGGGCGATGGAAAACAAAGGCCTGAATATTTTCAATACCAAATATGTTCTGGCGGATCGCGAGAGTGCCACCGACGATGACTTCCACGGTATTGAGTCAGTGATTGGTCATGAATATTTCCATAACTGGACTGGCGATAGAGTCACTTGCCGCGATTGGTTCCAATTGAGCTTGAAAGAAGGGCTGACTGTATTCCGTGATCAGGAGTTCAGCTCCGACGTAGGTTCTCGTCCGGTAAATCGCATTCATGCGATTAAGGTTATTAAAAACCAGCAATTTGCCGAAGACGCGGGGCCGATGTCGCATCCCATTCGGCCGGAAGAAGTGATTGAAATGAATAACTTCTATACCGTGACGGTTTACAACAAAGGCGCAGAAGTTATCCGTATGATGCACACCTTGCTTGGTGAAGCTGGATTCCAGGCCGGTATGAAACTCTATTTTGCTCGGCATGATGGACAAGCGGTGACGTGTGATGATTTTGTGCAGGCGATGCAGGATGCCAGCGGTAAAGATCTGACACAATTCCGCCGTTGGTACAGCCAGGCAGGCACGCCACAAGTTGACGTGGACGATAGCTATGACGCACAGACGGGGAGTTATCGATTAACGCTGCGACAGCATACGCCACAGCGGGCAGGTGAAGCCGCAAAATTGCCACTGCATATTCCGTTTAGTGTCGAATTGCTGGATGCTCAGGGTCAATCACTGGCTAATCAAGTGCTGGACTTTACTGAAAGTGAACAGACTTTTGAGTTTCAGGGACTTCCCGCCGCAGTGATCCCTTCTTTATTGCAGGATTTCTCGGCACCAGTGCGTTTGTCATATGACTTCACCATTGAACAACTGCTGGTGCTCATGGCCAGTGCCAGCAGTGAAGTGGCACGCTGGGACGCGTCAGTCACACTGTTTAGTCGCGCAGTGTGGGACAACGTTAGTCGGTTACAGCGGCAGCAGAGCATGCTGCTTGATAATCGAGTGATTGATGCGTTCCGTGGCGTTATTTTGAGTGCTGAGCTCGATCATGCGTTGGCTGCGGAAATCTTGAAGATGCCTTCTGTGGCTACGCTGATGGAACAAGTCACGCAAGTGGATTTGGATGCGTTGCTGTGTGCCCGTGACTATGTCATAGATGCTATCGCCACAGCTTGTGAAGACGAAGCGCTGGCGCGTTATCAGGTGTTGCATGGGGTTGATGACGCAGGCAGTCGTGCATTTGCCAACGCTTTATTAGTGTTGTTAGCCCGTGGCGCCGATGGCCATGAAGCGCTGCTGCAGCAACAGTTTGCCCAAGCTAATAACATGACAGCAGCACTGGGCGCACTGAGTGCTGCGGTTGAAGGTAACAGTGATTGCCGCGACGCTTTACTTGATGCTTTTGAACAGCGTTGGCAGCAGACACCATTAGTCATGGACAAATGGTTCTCCTTGCAGGCAAATATCAATGCCCCAGAGGTGTTGCAACGGTTGCAAAAGTTACAGCAGCATTCGGCATTCAGCATGGGGAATCCCAACCGTGTCCGCTCTTTATTGGGCACATTTGCGGCGGCCAATATCGCCCAATTCCATCGTGCAGATGGGGCGGGTTACCGCTTCATGACGGATATTATCAAGCAACTCAACGGCAGCAATCCACAAGTGGCTGCTCGGATAATCACACCGTTGATCCAGTTTGGTAAACTGGACGCGGGTAGGCAGCAACTGCTTAAGCAATGCTTGCACCAATTACTGGAATTGCCTGCGTTGTCACGTGATCTCTATGAAAAAGTCAGTAAGGCACTACAGGCTTGAAATGCCTGTAAGAAGGGATAAACAATGGAGTTCTATTTCCGACTTAATTTGAGCTTTGAAGAGTTTAAGCCATATTACCAAGGGATGGCAGAAGCTGTTCAAGTGCGGGATATCCATGGCAAGATCCTGCAGATAAACGGCCGTCATTTTAGGCAATTTCTTAGCGCTAATGGGATCCACGGTCAGTTTAAGCTGGTTGTTGATAGACAAGGAAATTTTCAATCCATTACACGGATATAATACTGTTTTATAGTGTATTAAGCCCTGAGCGATGATCTCGGGGCTTTTTTGTGTAACTTGCACAGAGACTCGGCTGTTATATACGTCAATATTTTTTATAAAATATCGTATATTTTTTAGTCATAATTAAGCGTTACCTTACGTAAAGGTAAATTTTATTTATAAGTTAAAAAATATAGAGTAAAAGCTTAAAACGTTTGAATGAGTACCAGTATTATTGTTGTGGGTTTGCGCATTTTTTAATCCTTTGAATATCATCCGGTTATATGTATTTTTAAGTTGTCAGACCAATTTACATTCAGTCATTTCAAAAATTCCCTCGTTGTTTTACACATAAAAATCACTTAAGTGCCCAAAAAGTCTAATATTTTGTGACTTGCTAGGTGCCGTTAATTGTTGTAACTCTAATGTTACCTGCCGGCTAACTAGATGTTGGTTCTCAATCTTAAACAACGCAACCGGTAGGGATGGAGAAGCTAACATGACGATGAAAACAACGTTCAAAAAGTCGGTGGTCACATTGGGGGTGATATCGGCACTGAACCTAGGGCTACTCTCTTCAGCAGCAGCCGTGTCCTTTAATTGGGGCGAAGTCGAGGGTTCATTTGATTCAACCTGGACCTTGGGTGCCAGTTGGCGGGTTGCAGGTCGCGACTGGGATGGCCAGATCGGTAAAGTGAATCAACCGCAGTTTGATTGGCGCGGATATTCAGCATTTGGCGATACTCGCTACACTGCCGCCGAAATCTGGGCTCAGCCTGGGTCATATTCCAGCAACAATGACATGAGCAACCTGCTGTATGCCAAGGAAGACACTACCTCAGAGATCTTCAAAGGCTTGCACGAGTTACAGTTGAAATACCGTAACTATGGGGTGTTTGCCCGAGGTATGTATTTTTATGATCGTAAACTCAATAACGGCGATTTTGGTTACACCAATCCGCTGACAGGCAAGGAATATGATCCTTGCGCCGATAATCGTGCCAGTGAAGTGCAGTGTAAGGATATCCGACTGCTGGATGCCTTTGTGTACGCAAACTTTGAACTGAACGATGGCAAAAATCCACTGGCAGTTCGCATCGGCCAACAGGTGGTTTCCTGGGGGGAGAGCACGCTGATATCGCACGGTATTGCCGAAATAAATCCTGTGGACCTGAATATTTTGTATGTACCAGGTGCAGAGCTGAAAGAGGCTTTCAGGCCTCAGGGGATGATTTGGGCGTCATTAGGTGTCACTGAAAATCTATCATTGGAAGCGTTTTATCAATACGATTGGGAGCCGATCTGGGTACCTGCTCCCGGTTCGATTTTTGCGACCAATGATTTTGTTGGCTATGGCGGTTATTCGCAGAACGCGCAATTAGGGTTTAATGCTAATCCTGATATCAATCTCGATTTCGTCGAGCAGGAATATAGCTATCTTGCCAACCTTATTGCTAGTGGTGCTCCCGTGTCGGCAGCAACACTGGCACAGATGGCACTGGCTTATCCAACGAAAGTCACCTTGGTACAAGATGAAGCTAAACCTAGTGATAGCGGCCAGTATGGTATTAAGGTCAATTATTACGCACCAGAGCTGGGTGAAACCGAATTCGGTTTTTACTTCATGAATTACCACAGCCGTAGGCCACTTATCAGTGGTACGGCGGCCAATTTTACCACTTCGGCACTGATGAGTGATTTAGCTGTATTGGGGCAGAATGCTGGTCAGATAAACCGTCAGTTGCTGCTGAGTTTACAGAGTTTCTCTAAAGCACAGGTGGTTTACCCTGAAGATATCAAGCTTTACGGATTCAGCTTTAATACCTTGGTAGGTGACACCTCGGTAGCAGGTGAAATCGCTTATCGCAAAGATGAACCGTTGCAGATTGACGATGTGGAGTTGTTGTTTGCGGGAATGCCACAGCAGTTGGCCAATGCTGGACTTCGGCCTGATCTCAATGGCATTTCACAGATGGACACTGTGGCACCCGGGGAAACTGTTGATGGTTTTATCCGCCGCGATACCACTCAGGCGCAGGTGACATTAACCCATCTATTTGGCCCAACACTGGGCTTTGACAATCTCACCATGTTGGCCGAGGTGGGCGGTGTCTGGATTGGTAATATGCCAGGCTTTAATGAGCTACGTCTCAATGGCCCAGGCACCAGTCGTAGTGGTGGTAATCCTGATATGCCCGGAATAATTCAGGCGCTGCAAGATGGGCCAGAGACCAATCCGTTCCCTACAGCCTTTGCTTGGGGTTACCGCTTGGTGGCAAAAGCTGATCTGAACAACCTGTATGCCGGGATCAACGCTTCGCCTAGAATCGTGTTTTCGCACGATGTTAACGGGATAACACCAGATCCGCTGTTTTTGTTTACCGAAGGGCGTAAATCGGTGGCATTAGGGATCAGTTTTGATTACCAGAGCCGTTGGGGGGCAGATCTGTCTTACAACAACTTCTTTGGTGGCGTGGGAACCACCAATGCCATGGCTGATCGCGATTATATTTCGTTCAGCATTAAGTACTCGCTGTAAAGAGGACAATAACGATGAAAGCTATGACACAACTGACAGCGGTTGTCATCATGATGCTGGGGAGCAGCGTGCAGGCACAAGTGTCCGAAACCGAGGCTGCCAGATTAGGCAAGGATTTAACGCCGTTAGGCGCTCAGATGGCGGGCAATCAAGACGGCTCGATTCCTGCTTGGACCGGAGGTATTACCAAACCGCCAGCAGGTTATCAAAAAGGTATGCATCATCCGGATCCGTTCCCAGATGACAAGCCATTATACACAGTCACCAGCGCCAATTTAGCTCAATACAAGTCGTTGTTGAGTCCTGGACAGCAGAAACTGTTTGAACTGTATCCCGATAGTTTCAAGATGCACGTATATCAGACCCGTAGAACCGCATCGGTGCCCCAATATATCTATGATGCGACTCGCGCTAATGCTACATCAGCGGTGTTAGTGGCAGGGGGAAACGGTGTTGACGGTGCCGCGAAAGGGATCCCATTTCCTATTCCAGCCAATGGCTTGGAAGCCATATGGAACCATATTCTTAGGTTTCGCGGGGTCGATATTGCCACCCATCGCGGGCAGGCCGCACCTACAGCTTCTGGTGACTACACACTGGTAGAAATGGAGGAAGAAATTCGTTTTGAATATTCCCGCCCGGAAGAAACCCTGGAGCAGTTACGTAAAGATAACTTGATCTTCAGTTTCAAACAGGTTGTTACACAACCTGCGCGTCTGGCTGGGACTGCGTTGTTGGTTAAAGAAACCATGGATCAGGAAAAAGAACCCAGACAGGCGTGGACCTATAACACCGGACAGCGACGGGTACGTAAGGCCCCAAATGTGGCATTTGATACACCCGGAACCGTGTCTGATGGGTTACGTACCACCGATGACTTTGACATGTTTAACGGCTCGCCTTCACGTTACAACTGGGAGTTGCTAGGTAAGCAAGAGCTATTGATCCCTTATAACGACTACCGGTTGCATTCTGATAAATTGCAGTACAGTGACATTCTCAAGAAAGGTCATATCAATCCGGATGTGGTGCGTTATGAGAAACATCGGGTGTGGGTAGTCAAAGCGACTCTGAAAGAGGGGATGCGCCATATCTACAAGACCCGGGTATTTTATCTTGACGAAGACTCTTGGCAGATCTCTGTCGCAGATCTGTATGACAATCGCGATGAGTTATACCGGGTAGTACAAGCGCACGGGCTCAACTATTACGAAGTGCCGGTGCAATGGAGTACCTTGGAGGTCTATCACGATCTGCAGTCACGCCGTTATCTGGCGTTGGGACTGGATAACCAGTCTCCGATGTATGATTTCGATGCCAAACTTACAGAAGCTAACTTCACCCCAGCGTCATTGCGCCGGGACGGGATACGTTAATTGTTAACTATGGGGCAGCAGGCTGCCCCTTCATTTAAGGCGACAAGATGAAGTTCTGCGTGTTGTTTTGCAGTGTTATCTGCGGCTTGCCGCTGATTGCTAGCGCGACCCCAAACGAACAGGGACAGCAGGCAATCACCAGTCAGTTACAGCCGCTGGCGTCAAAAGCGTTGGTGCTGGATATCAAAAATGCCGGTAATACGCTAGTGGCGGTAGGAGAACGGGGTCACATACTCCGATTAGCGGCAACCGGAAATTGGCAACAGGTATTAACTCCCAGTCGTAATCTGCTTACCCGCGTCACCTTTGTGGATGCTGTTAACGGCTGGGCAGTAGGACATGATGCCACCGTTATGCACAGTGACGATGCTGGAGCTACTTGGCAATTGCAGTATCGTTCGGAAGAATTAGCCCGCCCGTTAATGGATGTTTATTTTCATGATGCGCAGCAGGGATTGGCTGTTGGTGCCTACGGCCTGTTTTTGCGCACCCAAGATGGTGGTAAACATTGGCAGCGGGAATTTCATGACGAGCTGCTGAACGCAGATGATGCACAGTATCTGCAACAACTGAAAACGGATGATCCTCAAGCTTATCAACAGGAATCAGACTCTATACTGCCGCATTTTAATCGCTTATTACCGCTGAGTGATGGTCGATTGCTATTGGTGGGGGAAATGGGGCTAGTGGCCGTGAGCAACGATATGGGAGTTCATTGGCAACGGTTAATGTTTCCTTATGAAGGATCGCTATTTGCAGCAAAAGAATACAACGGGAAAGTCTATGTTGGTGGCCTGCGGGGCAACCTGTTTGCCAGTGATTTGTCATTACAGTCGTGGCAGTCCATTACATTGCCACAGAAGACGACCATCAATGGCATAACCCAAGTTGCTGGTCAACTATGGCTGGTCGGCAATAGTGGTGTGATTATCCGTCTGGATGCAGATAATCAGGCGCAACTGGTGCGGCAATTGAAAGGGGAAAATCTGCTGGCTTTGGCGGTCGCTCCTAAGGGTGGGCTGTGGCTTGCCGGGACTAAAGGCCTACAACCTATAACATTAGAATAACGGGTGTGGTATATGCTGGAAAAACTGGTTAACGGCCTTGAAAGCTTCCTGTTTCGTCATCGTCTCTGGGTGTTGCTGTTTTTTGCATGTTGTACTGCCGCATTAGGCTGGCAAGCGAGCCAACTGCGTATGGATGCCGCTTTTGTCAAAAATATTCCGCTGGCGCATCCTTACATGCAAACTTATCTCAAACATCAACAGCAGTTTGGTGGTGCTAATTCGATCATGGTAGCGGTGGAAGACCGCAGCGGTGACATTTTCAATCCCGAGTTCTTTAAAGCACTCAAAGAAGTACATGATCAGCTGTTTTTTATTCCAGGTGTTGATCGCTCACAAGTGAAGTCACTGTATTCCCCCTCAACCCGTTTTACCGAAGTGGTTGAAGACGGCTTTACCGGTGGACCGGTGATCCCGGCAGATTTCAGCACGTCACCAGCAGGGCTGCAAAAGGTTAAGGAAAATATTGAAAAGGCTGGGATTGTCGGCAGATTGGTAGCCAACGATTATTCCGCGGCAATGATCAGTGCGCAATTGCTAGATTTTGATCCGCAGACCGGGGCCCCTCTCGATACGCTGGCATTCGCAGATAAGCTGGAACAGCAACTGCGAGACAAATATCAAACACCGCAAATTCGCATCCATATTATCGGTTTTGCCAAAATGGCTGGTGATGTAGCGGAAGGCGCACGAGGTGTGTTGTTGTTTTTTGTGATTGCACTGTTGGTGACTGCCGCCATGGTGTATCTATTCAGCCGTTCAGTATTGCTAACGGTGCTACCGTTAACCTGCAGTTTGGTGGCGGTGGTGTGGCAGCTTGGACTATTAAATCTTATTGGCTTTGGGCTCGATCCCATGTCGATTCTGGTGCCTTTTCTGGTATTTGCCATTGGTGTCAGTCACGGTGTGCAGATGATCAACGCTATCCGCCAACGGGTAAGCGCTGGCATGACCAGCAAACAGGCGGCTGCGGCGGCGTTTCGGGCATTGTTGGTGCCTGGGGGCGTTGCGTTATTGTCTGACACTGTTGGTTTTATGACATTGCTGACCATCGACATCGGCATTATTCGAGAATTGGCTATCTCTGCATCGCTCGGTGTTGGCGTTATTATTCTGACCAATCTAGTGTTGCTACCGTTGGTGATCTCTTTTGTGACACTACGAACGGCACCGACGACCAGCGCTGTGTCTCCGGCCAAAGTCTGGCAGCGTTTAGCGGGATTTGCGTCACCGCGATACGCATGGCTGATTATTTTGTTGACGGTGGCACTCTACGGTTTTGGTCTGACTCAAGCCAGCCGTATGCAGATAGGGGATTTGCAACGTGGTGCGCCAGCGTTACACGAATCTTCCCGTTACAATCAGGATACTTTTTTCATCACCGACCATTTTGCCATCACTACTGATGTGATGAGTGTGATTGTTGAAGCTTTCCCAGAAGCCTGTACCTACCACGATGTATTACAACGCATCGATGATTTTGAGTGGTATGCCCGTAATACCCCTGGCGTGGAGTTTACAGCCAGCATCAGCTCCGTGGCGCGGCAGGTTAATGCGGGGTTTAACGAGGGTAATCCCCGCTGGTTAATGTTGCCACGCAATCCTGCCAGCTTGGCGCAACTGGTGTCACAGATCCCCACTACCAGCGGTTTGCTTGATGGCAACTGTTCGGTGATGCCAGTGTATCTGTTCCTGCAGGATCACAAAGCACAAACCATTGATGGTGTTGTCGCCAAGGTAAAGCAGTTAGCGGCCGATATGGATACCGACAAGGTTAAGTTCAAATTGGCGTCGGGTCCAGTGGGGGTGATGGCAGCCACCAATGAAGCCGTGGCTGCGGCGCAACTCCCGATGATGCTATACGTCTATGGTGCCGTGTTTATATTGTGTTTGCTGAGTTTCCGTTCGCTCAGGGCCACCTTAGCGGTGATCATTCCGCTATATGTGGTATCTACCTTAGCGCAGGCATTGATGACACGGCTCAATATTGGCCTAACGGTAAGCACCTTACCGGTGATTGCTTTAGGGGTTGGTATTGGCGTGGATTATGGTATTTACATTCTATCGATCATGGCGCAAAAGTTGCGCGAAGGTATGCCGGTACAACAGGCGTATCTGGATGCGTTGTGTGAACGTGGCAACGCCGTGATCTTCACGGGTCTGACCTTGGCTGTGGGGGTTAGTACCTGGTTCTTTTCTGCGCTTAAATTCCAGATGGATATGGGCATATTGCTGACATTCATGTTTCTGGTAAATATGCTTGGTGCCATTATTATTCTACCCGCACTAGCGGCGGTTTTCTGGCCTAAACGCAAGCTCGGCAGCGGACAATAGTGACTGTCGATAACACCCATATTGCATAGTTTTTCAGCTTTTGCAGATATTTGGTCAAAACGCCGTCGACAGCATGGTCGACGGTTGGCTAACTGCTTTATATCACACTAAAATTTTCCTCGAAATGCGATGTGTTTAGTAATAAACTGCGGGCCACGACCTGGGTCACATTTTTTGGGTGGTTCAGGGTATTCGTCGAAGTATCCAATTACAAAAAAAGCGCTGCCATAGACGCTTAAGGAAACATTACCATGGCTTTGAAAGACTCAATGCCTTCAGTATTACTGGAGAATGTAGTTCACCTCATTCATTCCAAGGTTCCCAAAGCCCAGGCTCGTCAGGTAGAGCAGTTTGCTACTTGCCTTTATGCCCATATGTCGAAGGATGACTTGCTCGTCCGCAACGACAGTGATCTTTACGGAGCCATTCTGAGCCTTTGGAATTCTCTCTCTAACACTTCAGTAGGTCAGACTCACCTAAAAGTTTTCAACCCGACGCAAGCCAAGCACGGCTGGCAGTCTTCTCATACCATCATTGAAATTGTCCAGCCCGATATGCCGTTCTTAGTCGATTCGCTGGGCATGGCGCTAAAGCGCCTAGGCATCACTTCCCATATGATGTTGCATACCCCGCTGGCAATAGAGCGTGAAAACGGCCAGATTTCTGCGGTGACCCGGGTTAAGGGTAGCCGTGACGACAGCGACAAGGTAGCAGTATTTCTAATCGAGATTGACCGTCAGAGCAGTGATAAAGATATCCACCAGCTAGAAAAAGAGATAGATGCAGTGCTGAACGATGTTGCTGCAGCTGTTGACGACTGGCAGTCGATGACGGCAAAGCTCGATAGTATTATCAAGGAACTTCCGCAACGGCCATTCCCCGGTGATGCCAAAGAACTCGAAGAAGCGGTGAGTTACCTCAGCTATCTCAACGATCATCATTTTACCTTACTCGGTTACCGTTATTACGATCTGCGTCGTGTCGCCGGAGACGTAGAATTGGTACCGGATGTTGGTAGCAGCTTGGGGTTGATGAGAAAACCGGGCAA
The DNA here is from genome assembly GCF_014651955.1 of Shewanella fodinae. Lineage (GTDB taxonomy): Bacteria > Pseudomonadota > Gammaproteobacteria > Enterobacterales > Shewanellaceae > Shewanella > Shewanella fodinae. The sequence continues at coordinate 77,057 of NZ_BMXW01000002.1, forward strand.
AGAGCAGCCTGAACATGGATTGATGTTGTCATCATTCTCTGAAACCGCTCGTCGTGAAGCCTTAAGCAGTTCGTTGCTGGTGTTGACCAAAGGTTCATCCAAGAGCCGAGTTCATCGTCCGGCGTATGTGGATTATATCGGCATCAAGCGCTTTGATAAGCAAGGCAATGTGGTAGGCGAAGATCGTTTTGTCGGCTTATATGCCTCTAACGTTTACAACCGCAGCCCTCGCTCCATTCCGCTGTTGGCCGAAAAGGTCCAGCGCATTATGGATCTTTCCGGGCTGGGGCCTCGTTCCCATGACTATAAAACTTTACTGAACATCCTGGAAAACCTTCCGCGTGATGAGATCATTCAGGCAACCGTTGAAGAGTTGTCTCATGTGGCTCACGGTGTTCTGGAGATGCAGGATCGCGACAAACTTAAACTGTTTGTGCGCAAAGATGCTTTTGGGCGTTTTCTGTCTTGCTTGGTATATGTTGCCAAAGACCGATATAACACCAAACTCAGACAAGATACTCAGCGTATTCTCGCCGAAACTTTTAACAGTAATGAGGAAGTGGAATTCACCACTTATTTCTCCGAATCCTCTTTGTGCAGGACCCATTACATTGTGAAAGTCGACAACAACAATGATGTGGATGTAGACGTGGCTGCTATTGAAAACAACCTGATTGAAGCCGCCCGTTCCTGGGACGACAAACTTTCAACTGCACTGAACAACGCGATTGGCGAAGAGCAGGGTAACCGTTACTTTAAGCGTTATGATTCAGCCTTCCCGCAGAGTTACAAAAGTGATGTATTGCCTACCTCTGCGGTAGTCGATATTCGGCAGTTGGAAGCATTGGATGATGAACACAAGCTTGGCATGTTGTTTTATCAGCCGCAGGAAGCTGAACTGAAAAGTAACACAGTGCGGCTGAAGCTGTTCCATAAGGACGAACCGATCCCGTTGTCAGATGTACTGCCAATGCTAGAAAACTTCGGTTTACGGGTGATCAACGAACGTCCTTATGAAGTCGCTACTACCGATAGCAAGACCTTCTGGATCCTTGATTTCCTGATGACGGTACAGCGTTCCGCATCGGAAGATCTGACCGATAGTCAGGATCGTTTCCAGAATGCGCTGTCGTCGGTATGGCAGAAGAAACTCGAAGATGATGGCTTTAACCGCTTGGTGTTAGCCACTGGTTTATCGGGCCGCGAAGTTTCGATACTACGTGCTTATGCCAAATATATGCGTCAGATAGACGCGACTTTCAGCCAGGCATACATTGAAGAGACATTTAGCCGTTATCCGCAGATTGCTGATTCACTGGTGAAAATGTTCATCCGCAAATTTAATCCTAAACTGAAGACCCGAACCACTGGTAAGTTTGAAGAGCAAATCAGTCTGCGTTTGGAAGATGTTGCCAGCCTAGATGATGACCGCATTATTCGTCGTTATTTGGCGCTGATAAATGCCACTGTGCGAACTAACTTCTACCAGTTAGATGCAGCCGGTGAAGCCAAGGATTATATCTCCTTTAAGTTCGCACCGGATCAGATCCCGGAAATGCCAAAGCCGTTGCCTAAGTACGAAATTTTCGTCTATAGCCCACGGGTGGAAGGGGTGCATCTGCGTGGTGGCCGTGTGGCACGCGGTGGCTTGCGCTGGTCAGACCGTCGCGAAGACTTCCGTACTGAAGTATTGGGGTTGGTAAAAGCGCAACAGGTGAAGAACACCGTTATCGTGCCGGTTGGGGCTAAAGGTGGCTTTGTCTGCAAACAGATGCCGGCAGATGGTGGTCGTGAAGCGGTATTCCAAGAAGGGCAAGAATGCTACCGGATCTTTATCCGTGGTTTGCTGGATATTACCGATAATATCGTCAATAAAGAGATCGTGCCGCCAGTTGATGTGGTGCGTCATGATGATGATGACCCATACTTGGTTGTGGCCGCCGATAAAGGCACTGCCACTTTCTCCGATATTGCCAACGCCATTTCGGTTGAATACAACTTCTGGCTTGGTGACGCGTTTGCATCCGGTGGTTCTAACGGTTATGACCATAAAAAGATGGGCATTACCGCCAAGGGCGCTTGGGAATCAGTCAAACGTCATTTCCGCGAAGTTGGGATCGATTGTCAGACCACTGATTTCACCTGCGTAGGTATTGGCGATATGGCTGGCGATGTGTTTGGTAACGGTATGTTGTTATCAGAACATATTCGCTTGCAGGCTGCGTTCAACCATATGCATATCTTTATCGATCCCAATCCTGATGCCGCCAAGAGCTTTGTTGAACGGCAACGGTTGTTCGACCTGCCGCGTTCAACTTGGGATGACTACAATCGCAAGTTAATCTCCAAAGGTGGTGGTATTTTCCTGCGCAGTGCTAAAGCAATTACCCTGACGCCGGAAATGAAAACCATGCTGGCAACAGACAAGTCGTCCATGACACCCAACGAGCTGATTAAAGAGCTGTTGAAGATGCCGGTAGATTTGTTGTGGAACGGTGGTATCGGTACTTATGTTAAGTCCAGCCGTGAAACTAACGCGGAAGTGGGCGATCGTGCTAACGATGCCTTGCGCGTCAACGGCAGTGATATTCGCGCCAAGATTATCGGTGAAGGTGGCAACCTAGGTTGTACCCAACTTGGCCGTATTGAATATGCGGCTAACGGTGGTCGCATGAACACTGATTTTGTCGATAACGTTGGTGGCGTCGATTGTTCAGACAACGAAGTTAACATCAAGATCCTGCTTAACAGCCTAGTGGCGGAAGGGGATCTGACGGTGAAGCAACGTAACAGTTTGCTTGAGCAGATGACTGACGAAGTCGCTGATATTGTGATTCAGGATTGCGAACAGCAGACTCGTACCTTGTCAGTGATCCAAGTGCATGCTGCTGAACAGTTGAAAGAGCATATTCGCTTTATCCATTATCTTGAAAAAGAAGGCAAACTGGACCGTGCATTGGAGTTCCTGCCATCCGAAGAGGAACTGACAGAGCGTCTGGCTAATAACCGGGGTTTAACACGCCCAGAACTGTCGGTGCTGGTGGCTTACAGCAAGATGCTACTGAAAGAACAGCTTGTCACACCAGAAGTTACGGATGATCCATGGTTGAGCCAACTGCTGGTAGACTATTTCCCGCACAAGTTGCAGAAACTGTATGCCGACAAGATGAGCATGCATCCGTTACGGGGTGAAATCATTGCGACCTCTTTGGCCAACGAACTGGTCAATGAAATGGGAATGAATTTTATCCAGCGTATGCAGGATGAGACAGGTGCCTCAGTTGCTGAAGCGACCATTTGTTACTCTATGGCGAGAGAAATATTCGGTATCGGTGAATTAATTCAGGCTATCGATGATTTGAATGGCGTTGTTCCCGCCGTGGTGCAGAGTGAAATGCTGCATCAGTTGCGTCGCAATATGCGTCGTTCAACCCGTTGGTTGTTGCGTAATCGCAATCGCAATCTGAATATTGAGCAGACCGTCGCTTTCTTTAAACCGGTGTTTAATGATCTGCGCGATAATATTCAGCATTACCTGCAAGAGAGTGAATGGCAGGGCATTGCCGATGATATTGCGGCACTGGAAAGGGAAGCAGTTCCAGCTGCTGTCGCAGGCCTGGTTGGTAAGATGAGCACGCTGTTCTGTGCCCTAGATATTGCACAGATAGCCCAGCAGCAGAATAAGGCGATAGCGCTGGTGGCCGAGACTTACTATAAACTCGGTGCCCGTATCGAATTACACTGGTTCTTGGAGCAGATTAACGCACAGCCCGCATCTAACCATTGGCAGGTGTTGGCGCGAGCAGCATTCCGGGAAGATCTGGATTGGCAGCAGCGTTCGTTGAGTTCTGTGGTGTTGCGCAGTTGCGCGGCTGAATGTGATGCAGAAGCGGTGATTGCACAGTGGATTGAAGCTCATCAGTTGTTGTTGGAACGCTGGTTCCTGATGCTAGCTGACTTCAAGACTTCAGGTGTTCACGAATTTGCTAAGTTCTCAGTAGCGTTACGCGAACTCAACCTGCTGATATTGCATTGTGAAGGGCATGGTTAACACATAATAATAACAAGAGCCCTGGCATCTGCCGGGGCTTTTTTTAGGTCTTAGGAGAATACATGTTTTATAAACTCGCGCAAAAGGTGATGTTTCAGATGGACCCGGAAATGGCACATAATTTTGCCATGACCGGGCTGAAAGCCACCGCCAACAATCCTCTCAACTGCTTTTATGCTCAGAAAATTGCAGCTGCGCCAGTTGAATTTATGGGGGTGACTTTTCCCAACCCGGTAGGGTTGGCGGCAGGTATGGATAAAGATGGTGAAGCGATTGACGCCTTTGCAGCGATGGGATTTGGCCATATTGAAGTTGGCACAGTAACGCCTCGGCCACAACCGGGTAATGATAAGCCGCGACTGTTTCGTATTAAACCCGCAAAAGCGATCATCAACCGTATGGGGTTTAATAATAAGGGGGTCGATAACCTAGTTAAAAACCTGCTGGCGCGAAAATCCAAAGCTGTCGTTGGCGTCAATATTGGCAAAAATAAAGACACGCCAGTTGAGCAGGGGAAAGATGATTATTTGATCTGTATGGATAAAGTTTATCCATATGCTGACTATATTGCGGTAAATATTTCCTCTCCCAACACTCCAGGTTTGCGCACTATGCAATATGGTGAATTGTTGGAGGATCTGCTTGCGAGTCTTAAAATTAAACAGAAAGCGTTAGCTGAACAGTATAAAAAGTATGTACCTATAGCGCTGAAAATTGCACCAGATTTATCTAAAGATGAAATAGAGAAAATTGCTGATGCACTTATTCGCAATAAGTTTGATGGCGTGATAGCGACTAATACGACATTAAGTCGTGATGGTGTCAGTGGCCTGGCTAATTCTAATGAAACAGGCGGTCTTAGTGGCAAACCCTTAAATGAGTTGTCCACCAAAGTCATTAGACAATTAGCACAATGTCTTAATGGTCAAGTGCCTATTCTCGGGTGTGGCGGTATTTTAAGCGCTCAGGATGCAATGACAAAACTAGATGCGGGGGCGCAGTTGGTGCAAATCTATTCTGGGTTTATTTATCAGGGACCAAAGCTGATAGAAGATATTATTGAAGCATATCGATCCAGAATAGCCAAATAAGATCCAGCAGATGAATTATGATCAAAAAGGATCGTTATTCGATCCTTTTTTAGTTTAGTAGATCGGTTAACTTATTTTAGATCTGCAATATTAATTATTGAAATGTTGCGCAGAATATTTAAACTATATTTTGCTATTGAATAAAATATCATCTACTATCTGCCCATAATAATAAAGGTCGGTTGGATTACGCTATGTTATTAATGCCTGAAAGTTGCTGGCAATGGCAATATAACGAATCTCACGGGGTTCTGGGTATTACCCTGGGCTCAGAGTTAGAATTTCTGACCCCTTATAAACCCAAAACCTTAATTCCGGATGCGCTGGGTCAGCTCGAATTCAGTGTGGAACATGCCAGATATTATATTGACCTGCTCGACAGCCTCAGTAAACGTCTGTCACTGCCGGATGCGTTTTTGGTGCAGTTAGCATTAAATGCTACCGCCGCTTGCTTTTTACAGAAGCCACAGATGCCTAAATCTTGGTTCTTTGAAAGTAGCGATGTTTGTGTTTACAGTGAGCCGGGTAAGCTGTTCAACTTGAAGTGCCACGGTGAGCGCTTGTTGGTGTTGGTGGTTGAGACTAATCTGCAGGCTTCTACCGTGATGATGTTGGATCATGAATACATGTTGAGTGATGTGAAATCACTGCAAAAGTTTGAAACCATTAAAGTGATGCACGATCGCTTGTTTGCACTGCGAGCTCAGCAACAGATAGTTGCCGCGTAAAACTGATGATGAAAAACCACAAGGCGATCTTGATAAGATCGCCTTTGTCGTTTTATGCACTCATTTACCGGCTTTCTGATGGCGTAACGCCAGATTGGCATTAATGTCCGCCAGAGACAGATCCTGATCTTCCAAGAGTACAAACAGATGATAGAGCAGGTCTGAGGCTTCATTGACCAGTTCAAACTTGTCATGGGTTGCTGCCGCCAGTGCTGTTTCCAGTCCCTCTTCCCCAACTTTTTGCGCGATCCGTTTGGTGCCTCGGGCAAACAGTGACGCGGTGTAACTGGTGGTAGGATCGGCATTTTTTCGGCCGTGGACTACCGCCTGTAATTGATGCATAAAGGGGTGAACGTCACCGTCCCAGCAACTCTCTGTGCCTTGATGGCAGGTGGGCCCAGTCGGCACTGCCTGCACCAGCAATGAATCGCGGTCACAATCCATGGCGATAGACACCAGTTGCAAATGGTTACCTGAGGTTTCGCCTTTGGTCCACAACCGTTGTTTACTGCGGCTATAGAAGGTCACCAAACCTTTAGCAAAGCTGGTTTGCAGTGCGTCTGGGTTCATATAGCCCAACATCAGCACTTTGGCGGAGTGAAAGTCCTGCACCACGGCAGGTACCAGTCCCTGTTGTTTATCCCAATCCAGTTCATTGAGCAATGTCTGTTGCTGTGCTGGCGTCATGGTACAAGAGGGGGTTTCTGATTGAGTCATGTTACTTCCTGTTTATGCTTGCAGCGGTTGGTCGTTGCGGATACAGATACCCGCGTCACGCAAATACTGTTTTAACTCTGGGATTGGGATAATCCCTTTGTGGAATACGCTGGCTGCCAATGCCGCATCGACGTTAGCATCTAGAAACACCTCGCGAAAATGTTCCATAGTGCCTGCACCACCGGAGGCGATTAACGGCACGTCGCAAACGCTACGTACCTTGGATAATTGATTGATGTCATAACCTTGGCGTACACCATCCTGATTCATAACGTTGAGTACTATCTCGCCGCAGCCTTGCGTTTGTGCTTCTTCTACCCAATCCAGCGTGTACCACTGGGTATCGCGGGTGGCGGCTTCATCTCCAGTAAACTGTTTCACTTTATAACTGTCGCTAGCGGCATCATAGAAGGAGTCGATACCGACCACAACACACTGACGGCCAAACTCATCGTGTAAACGGCGGATGAGACTGGGATCAGATAATGCCGGAGAGTTGATGGAGATTTTATCGGCACCAAACGCCAGAATTTCTCGGGCTTGCTCGATGGAGCGGATACCGCCAGCGACACAGAAGGGGATATCTATCTGCTGTGCTACCCGGCTGACCCAGGACTTATCCACTGTGCGGTCGTGAGCACTGGCAGTAATATCATAAAACACCAGCTCATCGGCACCTTCTGCGGCGTAACGCTGCGCGAGTGGCACAATATCACCGACAATTTCATGGTTACGGAATTGCACGCCCTTGACCACTTTTCCGGCTTTGACATCCAGACAGGGAACTATGCGTTTGGCCAACATTGGATTGCCTCCGTGACGGTAAATTGTTGAGTGAGCAGCGCTTTGCCAATAATAATGTCACTGACACCACTGTCGCGTACGGCGGCAACATCGGTTAATGAGGCGATACCGCCCGATGCCTGCCAGCGAATTTTAGGATAGCTGCTGGCTAACTCATGATAGAGCGCATTGTTCGCACCTGTCATGGTGCCATCGCGGCTGATATCGGTCACCAGCGCATGTTTGAGACCCAATGGTGTAAATTCAGCCACTAGCGATTCCAGTGTTTTACCGCCACCACTTTGCCAACCGGAGACCGCTACGACTTTATTGCCGTTTGCGTCAATATTGACATCCAGTGCCAGACAGATGTGTTCAGCACCAAACTCGGTAAACCACTGTTTGACTAATTCGGGCTGTTTCACCGCTAATGAACCAATCACTACTCGGTAAACCCCTGATTGCAGCAACTCCTTTACTTGCGCATGACTACGGATACCACCGCCAACCTGTAACGGTGTCTGTAGTCCGGCGGCGAGTTTGGCAATCAATGCGGTCTGGCGTTTTTGCGGATCTTTCGCACCGGTAAGATCCACCAGATGCAGCAATTTAGCGCCTTGGCGTTCGTAGGATTGCAACTGTTCCAAAGGACTGTAAGCGAAAGTGGTCTGTTGCTCATAGTCGCCCTGATAGAGGCGCACCACCTGACCATCAATCAGATCAATGGCGGGAATAATCATGCGGCACCTCCGCTGAGCGTTGCTTTGGACATTTTCAGAAAATTTTGCAGAATGCGACTGCCAACGGCGGCACTTTTTTCCGGATGGAACTGCACCCCCATAAAATTGCCGTTGGCAATAGCGGCGCCAAACGGTTCACCATAGTCACTGAGGGCGATAGTGTAATCGCTAACCGGGGCGCAAAATGAATGCACAAAATACACAAAATCACCGTTGCTGATACCGGCAAACAAGGGATGTGGCTGCTGATGTTTCATCACTGGTGATAACTGATTCCAGCCCATGTGCGGTGTTGGCAGTTGCTGGGTATCGAGTTCACGCACCGACGTTGGAATTAGCCCCAGACATTGAGTGTCTTGATCTTTTTCGCCACGTTCAGTGGAGTATTCGGTCATCAGCTGCATGCCCAGACACACGCCAAGCACCGGCTGCGTTAGGTTTTGGATCACTTCCACTAAGTGTTTTTGGCGGATGGACTGCATGGCCGCTGGCGCACTACCGACACCCGGCAGGATCACTCTGGTGGCAGCCGTGATCACCACAGGATCATCGCTGACACTGACATCGGCACCTAGCCGTTCAAAGGCAAAACGCACCGAGCTGAGATTGGCACAGCCAGTATCAATAATGACAGTTTCGCTCATCACAAGACTCCTTTACTTGACGGCAGGGCATCACCTTCTACCCGAATGGCTTGTCTTAGTGCCCGGCCCAGAGCTTTAAACAGCGCTTCTACCTTGTGGTGCTCGTTGTCGCCATCGCAGCCAATGTGCAGCGTACAACGTAAACCATCGGCAAAGGAGCGGAAAAAATGCGGTACCATCTCGGTGGCCAGTTCGCCCACTTTGTCACGGTTAAAGTGGGCGTTGAACTTAATAAACGGCCGCCCCGAGAGATCGAGCAGACATTCACCTCGCGCTTCATCCATCGGTAAGCTGAAACCGAAACGGCCGATGCCGCGTTTGTCTCCCAATGCCTGCCTTAGGGCATCGCCTAACGCCAATCCGGTATCTTCCACGCTATGGTGATCATCAATGTGCAGATCGCCTTTGACCTGCACGCTTAAACGGAAATTGCCGTGGGTGGCAATCTGATCCAGCATGTGATCAAAAAAACCAATTCCAGTATTGATGCTGTTGTGGCCGGGATTATCTAAATCTACGGTGACACGAATATCCGTCTCCCGCGTAGTCCGCACCACTTCGGCGCTGCGGTGGCGCGATAGCAATTCATTGGCGATTTGTTGCCAGCCTAATACATCACGCTGATATTGAAAGCTTTTCAGCCCCATGGCATCCGCGAGTGCTACATCGGTGGCCCGATCACCAATCACTGCCGAACGAGTAAAATCAATTTTACCGCTGATGAGGTAGTCTTTTACCAATCCCAGTTTGGGTTTGCGACAACTGCAGTTATCACCGGGAAAGTGTGGACAGATAAGCACATCGTCGAAGGTCACGCCTTGGCTGGTGAAAATCTGCATCATCAGATTATGAGGGGCATCAAAATCGGCTTGCGGGAAAGCCTCTGTCCCCAGACCATCCTGATTGGATACCATCACTAGCTTAAAACCAGCGTTTTGTAATTTAAGTAACGCCGGGATCACCTGTGGCTCAAATACCAATTTGTCGAGTCTATCGAGTTGTTTATCAATGGCTGGCTCTTCCACCAGCGTACCGTCACGGTCAATAAAAAGTATCTTTTGGCTCATGGGTTTACCTTGTACCGGTTGGCCGGTATCTGTGTAGGGCGGTTAATTCAGAATGTTTTCCAGTGTCGCGATTATCAGATCTGTTTCATGCCCATCGCTGTAGCTAAAGCGTATAGCGTTGAGTAATCGGGGGTCTTTGTAAGCTCTGGCGACAATACCGGCATCTTTAAGCCCTTGGGCTACCGTTTGGATGTCATCAAAATATGCTTGTACAAAGTTCGCGCCACTTGGCAGCACTTTGGCCCCCAGTTGTTCCAGACATTCTGCCAGCCGCTGCCCTTGCTGTTTCAGCAGTTTGACATCAGCACGCATCTGGGTGATGCCTTCAGCACTGAGGGCTTGCTCTGCCAATAGCGACACCGGTAGCGGAACCGGGTAGGGGGCAATGACGAGCATGATCATGGCGATGATATCGGCGGAGGCTAAGGTAAAACCGCAACGTGCGCCAGCTAATGCAAACGCCTTGGAAAGTGTTCGCAGGATCACTAGATTAGGGTATTTGTCGAGCAGGTTAACAACTGAGTATTCTGGACTGAATTCGATATAGGCCTCATCGACCACCACCAACTGTTCAGGCAATGTTTCTAGGACTTTTTCAATAACGCCGGGGCTAAGTAAGGTGCCGGTAGGGTTATTGGGATTACAGATATACACCAGCTTACAACCTTTGACTGCACTGAGATCGTCTGGCAATCCATAGTCTGCTGTCAGCGACATCGAAACTACGCCAACATTAAAAGTACGAGCGCTGATGCCATACATGCCATAAGTGGGGCCGAACAGTGCGATGCTGTCCTTACCTGGAATACAAAACGTGCGGATTAATAGCTCAATGGCTTCATCGGCCCCACGGCTGCAGACAATATGTTGACTCTCAACGCCAACGTAGCGGCTGTAAGCTGCAATGAGCGCTGGTGGTTGACATTCAGGATAGCGGTTCAACCGTGGCAAATCTGTATGATTGAAAGGACTTTCATTGGCGTTGATCCAGATATCACCGCGACCACCAATGCGACGGGCACTTTGATAGGGTTCAAGCGCTAAAAGCTCTGGGCGCGCCAATCGTTGCGCTAGATTTAACGTCGCGGCACTCATTGTGCTTCTCCTTTTACGTCAAGGGTCGCCAAACGCAGAGCCACTGCATTTTTGTGGGCATCCAGTTGTTCGGCTGCCGCGAGTGTCATAACGGTATTACCGAGTCTCGACAGACCTTCAGCCGATAATTCCTGCACCGTAAAGCGCCGACAGAAGTCGGCTAAAGATAAGCTGGAGACTGTACGGCTATAACCGTAGGTAGGTAATACATGATTAGTGCCGCTGGCATAATCACCCACGGATTCAGGCGTATAGGGACCGACAAATACAGAACCTGCGGCGCGAATACTCATGAGTAATTCACGTGGTTGCTGAGTTTGCAGGATCAAGTGTTCAGGGCCATAACGGTTGGATACCTGAACCGCTTGCTGCATATCTTTTACAATCAATGTTCTGCTGCAAAACAGCGCTTTGCGGGCGATCTCTGCCCGGGGCAACGCGGCTAACTGACGTTCAACTTCTTGAGCTACCGCTCTGGCAAGGGTGTCACTGTCGGTAACCAGCATCACCTGCGAATCAGGGCCATGCTCAGCCTGAGACAACAGGTCAGCTGCAACAAATACTGGATTGGCCTTGGCATCGGCAATCACGAGCACTTCAGATGGCCCCGCCGGCATATCAATGCTGACACAGGCTTGATTATCACGGGAAACCTGGCTTTTTGCTTCAGTCACATAACGGTTGCCTGGGCCAAAAATCTTGTCTACTGGGGTAATTGATTTGGTGCCAAACGCTAGCGCTGCAATCGCCTGCGCGCCACCGACTTGATAAATTTCATTTACGCCACACGCGGTTGCGGCATACACAATAGCATCATCGATTGGCGGCGGACTCACCAGTACGCGACGCTCACAACCGGCGATATTGGCGGGCAAAGCCAGCATCATCACGGTAGAGATCAAGGGTGCGCTACCGCCGGGGATGTACAGCCCGACCGCTGCAATCGCTTCACTGTGAAGTTCACAGCGGATCCCCGCCTGTGTCTCCAACGAGATTGTGCCGGGTTTTTGCGCTTCGTGAAAACGACGGATATTAGCCATTGCTGCTTGAATCGCCGCTTTCAGTTCATCACTGACCCGCGCTGATGCAGCGTTGATATCTGCGTCAGATAGCCGAATATCTTGAATCTCTGTTTTGTCAAAGCGGCGGCTGTATTCGCGTAGCGCCGCATCACCACGTTGCCGTACGGTACTAATAATTTCGCTAACCTGCTGCTCCAACGTGTTGTCACCCACCAGTGGCGAACGGCGCAGTGAAGCGGTTTGTGCTTCATTATCAAGTTGATTCCAGTTGAGGGTTTGCATCAGGATCACCCCATCATTTTTTCAATTGGCATTACCAGAATGGAACTGGCGCCCAATGCCGTCAACTGCTCCATGGTATCCCAGAACAGATCTTCACTGCTGACGGCATGCACCGCCACCCGACTGCTGTCATTTTTGAGTGGTAGTACAGTGGGGTTTTCCGCGCCTGGCAATAGGGCTACTACCTGTTCCAGCGCATCTACTGGGGCATGTAATAGGATGTACTTGCTGCCACGCGCGCGGATCACGCCGTTAATGCGGCTCATCAGTGTATCAATGAGTTGCTGCTTTTCATCAGATTGAGGTTGTTGCGATTGAATAATACAGGCCATTGAGCGGTAGATAACTTCGGTTTCGTACAGACCGTTGGCTTCCAGCGTCGCCCCAGTAGATACCAGATCGCAAATGCCATCAGCAAGTCCGGCGCGAGGCGCCACTTCCACCGAACCTTTTAACAGACAGCTTCGAAAACTTATGCCTTTATTTTGCATAAAACGGCGCAGTAAATTGGGGTAGGAGGTTGCAATCCGCAAACCTTCTAAGGAGTACGCATCTTGGTAAGCAAACTCTTTCGGAACCGCCAGTGATAAACGGCACCCCCCAAAATCCAGTTGTTTTAGCTTCTGATATTCAGAGGGCATCCCCAGACTCTGGCGTTCAATTTCTTCCTCTTCCAGCACGTTTTCACCGATGATACCGAGATCAACTACGCCATCCATTACTAGCCCTGGAATGTCATCGTCACGTACCCGCAACAGATCAATTGGCATGTTATCGGCGTGGGCTATTAGCCTTTGTTCGTTGACGGTGAATTTAACACCACATTTTTTCAGCAGTTTCTGTGATTCTTCGGACAAACGTCCGGATTTCTGGATGGCAATTCTTAATCGGTTTGATGCAGTCATGCTGGTGATTTCCTGATTGTTGATTCAAAAATTTTAACGCTAAAAACAAAACACCCCCGGAATTCCTTCCGGGGGTGTTAAGTCGTTTGAATCAACCGCCAGAAGGAATATACCTCCGGCAGTCAGCTCCGAAGGCTACCGCTCGTGGTGATGATGGTGGATAGCAAACTGAAGCTGGTTCATTAATTCATTTCCTAAATTTGGTTCAGATGACGTTTATTGAAAGGCAACGTCAATATGGGAGTTAAGCTAATCTCTTTATTCCGCATTTGCAACAATTAATTTTCAAATTTTGATTTTGCATCATCATGCACTTTACAGCCGATTAATCGGAGAGAGTAAAAACAATCGGCGGTGCGGCTTGCTGTGACCCTAGAATTGAGGATAATGCCCTTTGACAATCAGTTCCCTAAGTGCGCGGAGATTCACCATTAGCCGTTTAATGAAAGAAGTCAATTTGGCGTTTTCTCAAGCAGGTGTGTTGGCGCGTGGGATCTCAGGTTATAAACCGCGACCACAACAACTGCAAATGGCGCAGGCAGTTGCTGAAACGTTAGATCGCCCTGCTGGGAAATTGGTGCTGGAAGCGGGAACCGGTGTTGGCAAGACCTTTGGTTACCTGATACCTGCGCTGTTGTCTGGTAAGCAGGTGATAGTGTCCACTGGTAGTAAAAATCTGCAGGAACAGTTGTTTTACAAGGATATTCCTGCACTATTAGCGATGCTGGACATCGCCCCCAAAATTGCCTTACTTAAAGGGCGTAACAATTATCTGTGTCAGCTACGACTGCAACAGCAGCTGGACAGTGCGCAAAGTTTGGAGAGTCAAACGTTAGACGATTTGCTGCGGCTGCAGCAATGGGCGGCTGCCAGTAGTGATGGCGATTTGGGCATGGTCGCCACTGTGTCCGAACAGTCGCCAGCGCTCGCCTTGGTGGCATCAACCCGTGAAAGCTGCATCGGTAAACGCTGTCAATTTTATGAGCAGTGTTTTACCCGCAAGGCTCGACTGAAAACCTTAGACGCTAAGATCATCGTCATTAATCATCATCTGTTTTTTGCGGACTGGGTTTTGAAAGATACCGGTTTTGCCGAATTGCTGCCAAAAGCGGATATGCTGGTGTTTGACGAAGCGCATCAATTACCAGATATCGCCGTGAGCTATTTCGGTCAGCAATTGTCGTTGGCGGCAATGGAGCGCTTGTTGGCGCGCATTGAAGAAGTTTATCTCAATGAATTGCGCGATACGGTACAACTTGGCGATTTGGCCAGGCGCTGTATGAGCCGTTTAGCCGATTGGGCGCAGGCGTGTCTGCAAAGCGGACAAAATGACTGGCGACTATTGTTAGCAGACAAGGTATTGGCTGGACGCAGTTGGCAGTTGCTAGAGGAGTTTCAGGCGTTACAGCGTTTGTTATTGGCGCATGTTGGTCGCAGCGAAGCGTTGGATGATTGCTTTGAAAAATGGCTGGAATACTTGGCTAAATTGCAGCTTTTCCTTGAGTGCGATAACCCCAGTGCCGCCTATTCGTTAGAATTGAGTGGGCGTTTGCCGATGTTGCGAATGGCTCCTATAGATGTGACCCAAGAGTGTATGCAGTTATTTAATGGTGATTGCCGTTGGGTATTTACCTCTGCAACACTGCAGGTTAATCGTGAGCTACGACATTTCGCTAAAGCCTTAGGGCTGACAGATTGTTGTGAAATGATCCTCGATAGTCCATTTGACTATCAGCGCCAGGCACTCTTTTGCGTGCCTCGGCAATTAGCGGATGTCCGCAGTGATTCCGACTATCAGCTGCAGCGCTTGCTGAGTATCTGTTTGCAGGCAATAGAGGCTGCCAAAGGGCGGACATTTATTCTGTTTACCAGCCACCGGATGTTGGAGCGGGTGGCGTTAGCGCTGCGGGGGCGTTGTCATTATCCACTGTTAGTGCAGGGCAGTGCGGGCAAACAGAGCCTGCTGAAGAAATTTCGCCAACTTGGTAATGCCGTGTTACTGGGGACTGGCAGTTTTTGGGAAGGGGTAGATGTGCGAGGGCATCTGCTGTCTTGCGTGATAATTGACAAGCTGCCGTTTGTATCACCGGATGACAATCTTTATCGTGCCCGCGCAGCAGAATTGCATAGGCGGGGTGGCGATCCCTTTAATGACATCTCTTTGCCGCAGGCGGTGATTGCCTTAAAACAGGGTTTTGGACGGCTGATCCGCGACGAGCATGATCGGGGCGTGCTTATCCTGTGTGATAACCGCATTGTGAACCGCGCCTATGGCAGTGCCTTTTTGAATTCGTTGCCACCAATGGCCAGAACGCGAGACATCAATAAAGCATTGGCATTTTTACAAGAAATAAAATGAATATTAATCAATTGGATATGTATATCTAATGCTTTATTTTTAGTATTGCTATGAAAATGAATCAAAAAAAATGGGAGGCCACTGGCCTCCCGTTTGGTAACACGTTGTGGCTTACTTTAGACGTTTTTGTCAGCCGCCAGCCATTCAGCAAACTGTTTTGTATAGTAACTGACAATTAAACTGGCACCGGCACGTTTGAAGCCGATAAAGCTTTCAGTCACCACGGCGCGTTCATCCAGTGCCCCAGCCAGTGCGGCAAATTTGATACTGGCATATTCGCCACCCACATGATAAGCCGCCAACGGCAGATCAGTGCGGTCACGCAGACGCGCCAATACGTCCAGATAAGGTGTGCCCGGTTTTACCATCAGGATATCGGCACCTTCTTCTTCGTCCAACAGCGCTTCTACCATGGCTTGGCGCCCATCGGCGCAATCCAGTTGATAACCTTTACGGTTACCCTTCAGTTCGCTGGCTACCGCTTCCCGGAATGGGCCATAAAATGCGGAAGCAAATTTGGCAGAGTGGGCGAGGATAGATACGTTTTCATAACCTGCGGCATCTAAGCCATCACGCATTGCGCGGATCTGACCGTCCATCATGGCGGAAGGCGCCAGCATGTCGGCCCCAGCTTTAGCAGCGCAGATGGCCTGTTTTACCAGATTTTCCACGGTGGCATCGTTACATACATGCACATCATCATGGATGTGTTCAATCACACCACAATGACCATGATCTGTGTATTCACAGAAACAAATATCAGGGATGACGATCATTTCCGGCGCAGTTTGCTTAATGGTGCGTACCATACGGGCTAGCAAACCTTCATCATTCCAAGTGTCACTACCGATTGCATCTTTATGATGGGAGATCCCAAAAGGCATCACATATTTAACACCGAGTTTTTGCAGCTCTTTGATTTCCTGCGCCAACATGGATTCTGGAAAACGGCTGATGCCTGGCAGGGTGCGGATTTCAACCGGGGCAGTGATGCCTTCTTCAATAAAAATCGGGTGGATCAGATCGTCCAGCGAGATAAAGTTTTCCCGGACCATAGCACGCATAGCTTCAGAGGTACGTAGACGGCGCAGACGGCGTAATGGTGCCTTGAAAGTATGAGTGTGATTACATTGATCAGACATGAAAATTCCTTTGTTAGCTGATGAGGCTTGTCACTAAGGCAAACAATTTTAGCTAAAGTTCGCCAATCGCCCCGGAAAATTAGCAAGAGCATAACTGCTAGGCAGATGATGATACTTTGAAACATATCACGAAACATCTCGTGATGGCTGTGGCAGGTCGATGTATATGCGTGAAATGTGAACTACGCAGCTAGGACACGACACCATGCTGCGATTATCGTGCCCGATAAACTTGGCTTGTGGAGATTTGGTGGTATGATCGCCGCCGTCAAAAGTCGGCCGGTGATAGTTTCCCGGCAACCGAGGTCTAGATGAAACCAAATCAAAAGCTACCGCCCGTGGTGTTGGCGCTGGATACCTGCACCGAACTCTGTTCTGCTGCTTTGCAATGGCCCAACGGTCGTCTATCGGTTGCCGAAGAAGCGCCAAGAGAACACAGCCAGCGGTTACTGCCGATGATTGATGGTTTATTGTCGCAAGCCGGATTGACCATGGCAGATGTGGGGCTTATTGCTTATGGCCGGGGCCCCGGCAGTTTTACCGGGATTCGTATCTGTACTTCAATGACACAGGGCTTAGCGCTGGCACGCGATATCCCCGTAGTGGGTATCTCCACCTTGGCGGCGTTGGCGCAGAAGGTGATTGATAGCACATCGGCTCGTTATATTATCAGTGCTATTGATGCCCGTATGGACGAGATTTATTGGGGGTGTTTTGAAGCGGTTGACGGCTTAGCCGTGCTGGTTGGCGAAGAACAGGTAAGCACTCCACAGGCACTGCAGTCACCTTTTGCTGATGCAGAAACTATTTTTGCTTGCGGTAGCGGCTTTGAAACCTATCCGGATCTTATTCTTAACATCGATAACTTGACCTTAGCGGAAAGCGTGAAATATCCTGACGCAGATGCCATGCTTACTCTTGCTGTCAGCGAATGGCAGCAGGGACATGCGACGACGGTTGATCAACTCGCCCCCGTGTATCTGCGTGATACTGTCGCATGGAAGAAATTGCCCGGCAGGGCATAACCGGTGCAATGCAGAGCTAAACTGGCGGTGTGGTCATGAATATTCAGACTGTTTCACTGAACAATACCCCCGATCTGTCACAGGCAGTTGCCAGCAACCGTCCGGTATCTCCAGCACGCGAAAAAGTCGTTAATGCTGTTGCAACAACACCAACAGCCATAGAAAGTCCTGCTGTTGACATTGACCACGATATGGTGGATGCCAAATATCAGGCAAAAGTGGAGTATGAACGGGATACCTCGACCAGCTCTAGTGCCATTGCCACTTATCTGCTAACTCAGCATGCCGAACAGCGCGATAGTATTTCGCAGATGGTTGGCGTTGATGTTTATGCTTGATGTTCGAACCGTGCCATCTTCCCCGTCGTTAATTCCTGGAAAAGCCCAGTTTTTTGTTGAGTTGATTTTAGCGCTGGTGCTGTCCCGTCTGCCTTATGTATCGCTGCCATTTCATTGGCTTGAGAGTTACTTCCATGAACTTTCCCATGCCATTGCCGCGGTTATTTCAGGTGGTGTCGTTAGCCAAATCCGCTTATTCCCCGATGGATCCGGTCTGTGTTTTAGCCAAGGCGGCTGGCCTGTATTAGTCGGGTTTAGTGGTTATACCGGCGCGGCACTTTGGGGAACATTGCTTTTTTTCATGTCTTGTCTGCGACAAGGTATTCGCCAAAGCTATCTGGCTCTTGGGCTGGTGGTATTACTGACGTTGGCATTGTGGGGGCGAGATCTGTTGAGTATTGCCATCATGTTGAGTCTCTCGGTGTTATTTTTACTGCCCCTAAAGCTGACTTACAGTACGTTACTGCGTGGTAGTCTGCGGCTAGTCGCCATGATAGTTATGCTCAACGCACTAGCGAGTCCGGCGGTATTGTTGGGGCTGGGACAACGTGGCGATGCGGCGTTATTAGCGCAGATGACGCTGATCCCTGCGGTGATCTGGGTAGCTCTGTGGTTTGCCGTGGGGCTGGGGGCGTTATATCTGTGTTGGCGGGTTGTTGCTAACCAATCAGCAAAGGCCAAAGGTGTCGCTAGAACGTTGGACAGTGGTAGAAAATGATAAAAATTTGAAGGACGGCCTGACAAACAGATGGAACTATGGCAATCTTCCGGCCCCGTGAACGGGGAGATCGATCTCGGTGAGCAAACGGTTGCAATAAGAGCTTGGGGCGACGCCCATAAACCGCTCTTAGTCGGATTGCACGGTTGGCTGGATAACGCTAACAGCTTTGAGCCGCTCGCTTCTCACTTACAAGCGGATTATCGCGTTCTAGCAATTGATTGGCCAGGGCATGGTTGGTCACCCAGGCGTCCAGGAAATTATCCGTTGCACTGGGTTGACTATCTTTATGATTTGCATCGGTTACTGAAAGTTGTCAGTGCCGACACGCCGGTTTACATTGTCGGCCATTCGTTGGGGGGAATTGTTGCTAGCGCATATGCGGCTGCTTATCCCGAGCGAGTCGCTGCGTTGGTGTTGATTGAAGCGCTAACCCCTTTGTTTGAAGACATCAGTTACCAGCGATCTCGCTTGCGTAAGAGTTTCCGACAAACTATGGAAAAATCGCGCTTACCGCGGCATTACTGCGAGCTCGAACGGGCAGTTGATTCACGCTGCCGCCTTACGGGTCTTGAACCGCAATGGTGTCGCTTGATCCTGCAACGCAATATTGCACACGATGCGGCAGGCAGCTATTGGCGCACAGATCCGCGGCTTAGAACCGATTCTCCGCAGCGCCTGAGTTTGGCGCAAGTGGAGCAACTGATGCAGGGAATTGCTATACCGTCGCTATTACTGACGGGAACCGAGGGATATGCTTCGCTGGCTGAATTGTTGCCTAAGGTTACGCCGTGGTTTAGGCATTTGACCAAAGTGCAATTGACTGGAAATCATCATTTGCATATGGAGAATGCGGCAAAAGTTGCCTTAGCCATCAAAGACTTCCTAGAACTACCAAATTGCATTGGCAGGGACTAGGCAAAGCTAAAAATTTATGTGATTATGATCAAAATTCAAACGGTCGTATGATTTTTTTATAATCGTGATTTATAGCATCAGAGCCAGGTTTGGCACCGGTTGCTAATTATAAGAACTTAACTCGGTGGTTATCGATAGCGCGCAGTGAGATTGGCTGTGCTGTAACACTGAAGCCGGATTTTAGGAGAGATTTGTGGATCAACCCTGGATTAATAGCTTGCCAGCTGATGTCCCTGCTGAGATAGATGCAGCACAGTTCACCTCCATTTTGGAGATGTTTGAAACAGCAGTGAACAGGTTTGCTGAGCAATCGGCTTTTATTAACATGGGGGCGAGTCTGACCTTCAGCAAGCTGGAGGAGCGTAGTCGAGCCTTTGCTTCTTACCTGCAACATGATCTCGGTTTAAAGAAAGGCGATAAAATTGCCATCATGATGCCTAATCTGTTGCAGTATCCCATCGCTATTTTTGGGGTGTTGCGCGCCGGATTAGTAGTCGTCAATGTAAATCCTCTATACACTCCACGCGAGTTAAAACATCAGTTAGTCGACAGCGAAGCCAAAGCGATCGTGGTGGTGTCCAATTTTGCCAATACTTTAGAGCAGATAGTCGAACAGACGCCGGTAAAACATGTGATTATCAGTGGCATTGGTGATCTGTTGGGGGTCCCTAAGCGTACCTTGGTTAACTTCGTAGTGAAGTACATCAAACATATGGTGCCTAAGTATTCTTTGCCTGGTGCAATCTCCATGCGCAAGGCGCTGCGTGCGGGTAAAGCACACCAATATGTCAAACCGCAAATGGACAGCAAAGACATTGCATTTTTGCAATATACCGGCGGTACTACGGGGGTTTCCAAGGGAGCGATGCTTAGCCACGGGAACGTGGTCGCCAATGTCTTGCAGGCGAATGGCGCTTATTCACCTTTGCTTACAGATGGTGTGGAGAGTGTGGTTACGGCCTTGCCGCTTTATCATATCTTTGCGTTGACGGTGAACCTATTTTTGTTCATGCATAAGGGTGCCAATAACCTGCTGATCACAAATCCCCGAGATATCCCTGGATTTATTGCAGAATTACGGAAATTTCCGTTCACAGCGCTAACCGGGGTAAATACGCTGTTTAATGCATTGTTGAATAATCCAGAATTTGTTGAGTTAGATTTTTCCCGGTTGAAATTGAGCGTTGGCGGGGGCATGGCGGTGCAGCGCGCCGTTGCCGAAAAATGGCAAAAGTTAACTAAGACCAAATTGCTTGAAGGTTATGGGTTGACTGAAGCCTCACCGGTGGTGGCGGGGACTCCGTATAATATTGAAGGCTATAACGGTTCTATCGGTTTACCCATGCCGTCCACTTTGATAGAAGTACGCGACAGTGATGGTCATCCGGTATCTCAAGGACAGGCTGGGGAGTTGTTTGCTAAAGGGCCACAGGTGATGCTGGGGTATTGGAATCGGCCAGAAGAAACCGCCAAAGTTATCGACAAGGATGGTTGGCTGGCAACCGGTGATATCGGTTATATGGATGATAAGGGCTTTTTCTATCTGGTGGATCGCAAGAAGGATATGATCCTTGTCTCTGGGTTTAACGTTTTCCCGAACGAAGTAGAGGAAGTTGTTGCCTTACATCCAGATGTGCTCGAGGTAGCAGCTGTGGGTGTACCACATCCAATCAGTGGCGAACAGGTTAAGATATTTGTAGTGGCAAAAGACAAATCTTTAACCAAGGAAGCACTTATTCAGCACTGCCGTAAGCATTTAACGGGCTATAAGGTGCCAAAACTGATAGAATTTCGCGATGAATTGCCGAAGACCAATGTGGGAAAAATCCTGCGCAGGGAACTTAGGGATGAAGCGAAAAGCGCCTAAGAACTCCAAAAAGCCGGCTCCGAGCCGGTTTTTTATTGCCCTTCGCAGGCACTTCACAGGAGTAAGTTTTGCAAGATTATCTGTATATTGACAGCAGTGCTGCGTTGGCACCGGTGCTGCAGCAGTACCAGCAGAGTGAGCTGTTGGTACTGGATACCGAGTTTGTACGTACCCGCACTTATTATGCCCGTCTCGGGTTGATCCAAGCTTATGACGGTAAAACCTTGGCGTTAATTGATCCGGTCGCTATTGATGACTTGTCAGGATTCTGGTCACTTTTGAGGGCACCGCATATCACCAAGTTGCTTCATTCTTGCAGTGAAGACTTAGAAGTGTTTGCTCATGATGGTGGCATCCAGCCGGCACCATTGTTAGATAGTCAGATAGCGGCGGGGCTTGCTGGCCAAGGGCATGGCCTCGGATATGCCAAGTTAGTGCAGCAGTATTTAGGGATTGAGCTGGATAAAGGTGAATCCAGGACCGATTGGATCCGGCGGCCGCTGACCGAATCACAGTTAGCCTATGCTGCGAACGACGTGCTTTATCTGTACCGACTATATCCAGAATTGAAACAAACGCTGCAGCAGCAAGGACGCTATCAATGGGCGTTGGAAGAAAGTGCCAGAATGACCGAAGGGCGGTTGTTGCCACCTGATAGAGAACTGGCTTATCTGAAAGTTAAAAATGCGTTCCAGCTGTCGACGATGGAGTTGGCCGTGCTACGCGGCTTAGCGGCTTGGCGGCTAGATAAAGCTGTGAAGAAAGATTTAGCGTTAGGCTTTGTGATGAAAGATCATGCACTGATTGCTTTAGCCAAGAAGCAGCCTCGCACGGTTAATGATGTGCTGCGCTTGAAAGATCTGACCGATCAGGAAAAACGTTTTTATGCGCGGGATGTGGTGAATATTATTGCTGATACCGATTATTCCCGATTACCAGAACCGATAGATGTACTGGCGCTTAAACCAGCATATAAAGCAGCGTTTAAACTATTAAAGAGCTGTCTGGAACAAATTGCCACGTCAGCGCAAGTGCCGGTGGAAATGTTGGGTTCCAAACGTCACATCAATGAATATCTCGGATGGTATTGGGATAATTGTCAAGGGCAACTTCCCTTGTTGTTGCAAGGTTGGCGTGGCGAACTGGTAGCGGAAACGTTACAGACACTCAGCCTGTAGCAACAGATAAAACAAAGGCGCCGTCTCAGGGCGCCTTTATCATGCCGAAGATCATATCAATGATCTGGCAGGGTAACATTAAGCTCCAGTACCGACAGGTTATCGTCATTCTGATCCAACTGCACCGATACCTGTTCTTCTGAGATCGGCACATATTTGCGGATAACCTGAATAATTTCCTGTTTCATCAACGGCAGATAATCGGGGGTATCCCGTTGTGAGCGCTGATGGGCGACAATAATCTGCAGTCGTTCTTTGGCGGTGGCTGCAGTACTGCTTTTCTTGCTGCTTCTGAAATAGTCAAGTAAAGACATAATTTAGCTACCCAAATATACGTTTGAGGAATCCTTTTTTCTCTTCACTGGTGAAGCGTAAAGGAATATCTTCGCCGAGCAGGCGACTCACAGTATCAGTATAGGCCTGACCAGCGTCGCTCTCTTGATCAATGATGACCGGGACGCCGGAATTGGATGCTTTTAGCACTGCCTGCGATTCTGGGATCACCCCCAGCAGATCGATGGCTAGGATCTCCTGCACATCCTCAACGCTGAGCATTTCACCAGTTTTCACTCGGGCAGGCGAGTAACGAGTCAATAACAGATACTCTTTGATCGGCTCAAGGTTATCTTCGGCGCGGCGACTGCGGCTTTGCAACATTCCCAAAATACGATCAGAATCGCGAACTGAACTCACCTCTGGGTTGGTGGTGACAATGGCGGTATCGGCAAAGTACAAGGCCATCATTGCGCCAGTTTCAATGCCGGCAGGCGAATCGCACACAATAAATTCAAAGTCTTTTGATAAATCGGCCAGTACTTTTCCTACGCCTTCCTTGGTCAGTGCGTCTTTATCGCGTGTCTGCGAGGCAGGTAAAATAAATAACTTGTCACAACGCTTATCTTTAATCAGCGCCTGATTGAGATTAGCTTCACCGTTGATGACGTTGACAAAGTCATAGACAACACGGCGTTCACAGCCCATGACCAAGTCCAGATTCCGCAGACCGATATCGAAATCGATCACCACCGTTTTATGGCCTTTGAGTGCCAGGCCGGTTGCAATCGCAGCACTGGAGGTGGTTTTACCCACGCCTCCTTTCCCCGAAGTGACCACAATAATTTGTGCCATGTGTTGTTATATCCTTTGTATCTGCCTCAGTCGGGCAGCGTTTCGACAATTAATGATTCACCATTCAACCTGATACAGCCACTGCTTTTGGCGCCATGTTGTTGCAGATTTTCTGCCAACCAATATTGCCCAGCGATAGACACTAACTCTGCATCTAACGTCTTGGCAATGATGACGGCATTGTTATCTCCGCTGGCACCAGCCATCGCTTTGCCGCGCAAGGTGCCATAAATATGAATGCTACCATCGGCAATAACCTCGGCGCCATTGCTAACGGCGCCAAAGATCACTAAGTCACCACCCTTGGCATAAATCTGCTGCCCAGAACGGATATTCTGCTTGACGATTTTACAGACCCGTGGAGCCGGTGGTGGCAACGGATTTTGTTTGCCCATCTTCAGGTGCGCAATCCCGAGCGATTCAGCTTGTTGCTGTTGCTGCGCATCTGCGCCAGACACACCGACCAGAATAAGTTGCCGATCAGCCATGGTCTGTTGCAGTTTTGCAAGATCAATAGCTTCACCACTAATTGCACTAAAATTCAATACCAACGGGGCATGGATAAAAAATTGCGGTGCTTGCGCCAGTTTTTTATCCAATTCTTGAAGCAGCAGCGGAAGATCAGTGGAATTAACATGCAGAACAGATAGCGTGAAGGAGGAACCTTTCAGCTCCAAAACTGGTTTTTGCATCCTGGCGGAATTCTCCGGCGTCCGAGCATTAAGCTCACTAACATACAACGTATAATGGGCAACCATGTTATAGTGTCGCCATTTTACTGGCAAGTTATACCCGGGGAATTTGGTGTTCTTATGATCTGTGCTGTATATAAAAGCAGACGCAAAGCCGATACCTATTTATTTATCAGGCAGAAAGACAAATTTGATGATGTTCCAAGTGCGTTGTTGGCGGTGTTTGGACCGCCACAGTTGGTGATGTTGCTTCCTCTTGATAAGCGACAGCATCTGGGCTTGGCGGATATTGCCAAGGTTAAGGCTGAACTGGAACAAAACGGCTATTATCTGCAATTGCCGCCGCCACCGGTCAATCTGCTGCAAGAATTGCTGGCACAGCGTGGCGTGGACGCTGAAACCGATTAAAGGAAGAACTATGGGACGCATTGGGCATCTTTGCAGTTGGTTGATGATAAGTCTTTGTGCAGTTGCACATGCCAATACTGCAGATTTCCCGGCGTTTCTGAAAAAACTGCAACAGCAGGCTCGGGATGCCGGGATTGATGAAGCCACGATGAGTGCTCAGTTTCCTCAAATCAAACTGTTTCGCCGCGCTGCTGCGCCGTCATCAGATAAAGAGCGTTCGTTGGAGCGTTATTTACCTAGCGAGGCGACAGAACAACGAGCAAAAGCGGCGAAGACGCTTTATCTGGCACATAAACGCGAGTTTGATGCCCTTGCCCTTAAGTACCAGGTACAACCGCGTTTTGTGTTGGCTTTCTGGGGCATAAGTTCCGATTATGGTGAGCGCGAAACTGCGTATTCGGCGCTGTCAGTAATGGCATCGTTGGCATTTGAGTCTGCGCAAACACCCCCTGATTTATCGGCGTTTTTCGCGGCACTCAAGCGAATTGAGCAGCATAAAAATACGGCGGCAGAATTGCTCAGTGACAGTAACGGATTATTGGGGCAACCACGATTAACCGTGTCCGCTTATGATCGCTGTGGCACTGACGGTGATGGCGATGGTAAAGCGGATATTTGGGGCAATGCCTTGGATGTCTTTGCCACAATTGCTCACTGCTTAAACTCACAAGGATGGGATGACAGCCAAACTTGGGGGCGACAAGTCCGCGCGACCAGCAAACTCAAGTCAGCATTGATTGGTGAACAGCACCGGGCAAGTTTTGTGCAATGGCAAGCGGCGGGGGTCAGGCGTTATGATGGTGCGGCTTTGCCTCAGCGTAAAGATATGCAGGTCTCTTTGATCATGCCGGATGGTGTCAACGGCCGGCAGTATCTGATTTATGATAACTACCGCGCATTAAAACAGTTTTTGCATGATGACTATAAGGTGCTGGCACTGGTGCATTTATCTGAAAAGATAAAAGCGCTACAGATAGATTAAGAAATTCACAAAACAGGTAACCCGAGAATGTCGTTCTGGTTGTCAAAAACACTCAATGAGATGACGCAAGATGAATGGGAGCAGCTGTGTGACGGCTGTGGTAAGTGTTGTCTCAATAAACTTATCGATGATGAAACCGATAAGCTGTATTACACCAATGTCGCCTGTAAGCTACTCTCCGATAAGGATTGCAGCTGTATTCATTACTCACAGCGATTTGATTTTGTACCCCAATGTACCGCTGTGACGCCACAGAATATCGCCAGCTTGGATTGGTTGCCAGACAGTTGTGCCTATCGGCGCTTGTATCTGGGACGCCCATTACCTAGTTGGCATCCATTACTGACGGGGAGCAAGAAACAGATGCATAAAAAAGGAATGTCAGTGAAGGGGCGAACCGTTAATGAGACCCGTATTCGTGACCTTGAAGACTACATAGTGACCTGGCCCTTACAGGATATGGATTAAACCGGGAGTTGTATCTCCCGGCCAAGGGCTATTGAGCGCGACGCAGGATCGGCCAGATGTATAGTGCGAGGGCAAACAAATAAGTGGCAAATATCACTATCATCCACTGTGCCATGGTGATGCTGAGAAATGTCCAAGGAATATCGGAGCACATCCCGGTCGGCATAAACATCGATGGCAACCAATCATGTAATTGAAACCATTTGGGAAAGTCCGGGGTAAATGAGCATGTGGCAAACGGAGACGGATCCTGTTGTAATTGATTTAGTCCAATTGCGAGTTTCAATCCCCATGCCGCGCTGATGCCCCAGATTGCGGCTGCTACAACCCGTAACGGCCTAAATGATGGCGCAATCAGACCAACAATTCCCGCCGTTCCCAATCCAAGTACCGCGACTCGCTGGTAAATACACATCACACAGGGATCCAACTTCATCCCATATTGAAAAAACAATGCCGATAATTCCAGCGTTACCGCGCTCAACAATAATACCAGCCAGCTTATGCGGGAATGAGCAAATTTTTGTAATGAAATCAAGGTAGATGCTCCAAATAAAAAGCGCCCAGACATTCATGGGCGCTTGTTAGACTTTACAGAAGCGGCTTGGTTCAGTCAAAAATATCTAACATTAATGACCAGTAGCCTCGGCAGCACCCTTCAGTACTTCCTGTAGACTGTGATGCAAAATCATATGCGAATCATAGAAGTATTGGGTTGCCTGCTGCAGAAAACCGGTTTCAATTGACAAGATCCCGACGACCGACAATACCACAGTGTAAGGCAACGCCATCCATACCATTCGACCATAGGACAAGCGGATTAACGGCGCTAGTGCTGATGTTAGCAGGAACAGAAATGCAGCTTGCCCATTAGGCGTTGCCACCGATGGCAGGTTAGTGCCGGTGTTAATGGCAACCGCTAGCAGGTCAAACTGATCGCGAGTGATTTGACCATCAATCAAAGCTGCCTTAACTTCGTTGATATAAACGGTTCCCACAAACACATTGTCGCTGACCATGGATAGCAGGCCGTTGGCGATATAGAAGATGACTAACTGCACGTTACCTTCATAGCTGAGTGCCCAATGGATAACCGGGGCGAAGAGGTGCTGATCGATGATAACGCCAACAACAGAGAAAAATACTGCTAACAATGCGGTGAATGGCAGGGCTTCTTTGAACGCGTTGCCAAGTGCATGCTCGTCGGTCACGCCATTAAATGCGGTTGTAAAAATGATCACCGACAGACCAATAAGCCCGACAGACGCCAGGTGGAATGCTAGGCCAATAATCAACCAGATACCCACTAGCGCCTGAACCACGAGTTTGACATTGTCTTTGGCGGTACGCCGTTCGTCTTCGTGCGTGGCAAAATCTACCAGAATACGATGAACGGCTTCCGGCAATTGTGCACCATAACCAAAGAGATGAAATCGCTCAACGATAACACAGGTCAGGATCCCCATCAGCAGCACGGGTACCGTTACCGGTGACATACGCAGTGCAAATTCGGCAAATTGCCAGTTCGCTTGTGCCGCAATAATCAGGTTTTGTGGCTCACCCACCATGGTGCATACACCACCTAAGGCAGTACCAACACCGGCGTGCATTAACAGATTACGCAGGAAACCACGAAAATTCTCCAGTTCTTCAGCATTAAGCTGACCATCGCTGTCATCGGTATGGTCATGGTCATCAGTGAAATCCTTTCCGGATGCCACTTTGTGGTAAATAGCGTAAAAACCTACTGCAACAGCAATAATTACCGCAATAACCGTCAGCGCATCCAAAAATGCGGAAAGAAATGCTGAGGCTAAACAAAACATCAAAGATACTGCGATTTTGGAACGTACCTTGGTGATCATTTTGGTGAAGACATACAGCAGCAGCTGTTTCATGAAGTAAATGCCCGCCACCATGAAGATTAATAGCAGCAACACTTCCATGTTGGCTTCCAGTTCGTGCAATACCTGACTTGGACTGGTCATGCCGATGAAAACAGCTTCAATCGCCAGCAAACCACCGGGTTGCAGCGGGTAGCATTTTAATGCCATTGCGAGGGTGAAGATAAATTCGGCCACCAATAGCCAACCAGCAAGGAAGGGATGAATACTGAACAGAATCGGATTGATAATCAAAAAACATAGAATTGCAAGCTTGTACCACTTGGGTGAGTTCCCCAAGAAGTTGCCCATGAAAGCCTGACTTAATGGCATTGGCATGGTTTCCCTCTCTCAAGTTGTTATAAGACGTTATAAAAAGTTGTTGGCTTTGTGAATGGCTCAGTCTAGCCCAAACCCTTGAGTATTGTCATGAACAGTCTGAAAACAGTCTTAAAATCACTTAGTCAATGGTAAAAATGAGACCTGAGCAGTTGAATTAGCTTTTAATCTTCAGGGGAGCGTGTTGTCTACAATGCGTCATATGCGTAGACGATTGTTTGAAGGTTTCCATTTTTTTTGGCTCTGGTATGATCAGTGACCAAAATTACTGTCACCACTGGAAAATTGGGCTGATGATCATTAATGCCAAGGGGCCTGCAAGTTTTGCAGAAAAATATATAGTTCGCTCGATTTGGGAAAATAAATTCCCCCCAGGCTCTATTCTTCCGGCCGAACGTGAATTATCGGAGCTTATCGGTGTCACGCGGACGACATTGCGTGAGGTATTACAGCGCCTAGCGCGCGATGGCTGGTTGACTATCCAGCACGGAAAACCTACTAAAGTCAATAACTTCTGGGAAACTTCAGGACTGAATATTCTGGAAACTATAGCGGATTTGAATCCGTCTGGCTTTCCGGTACTGGTTGATCAGCTATTGTCGGCTAGGACTAATATCAGCACTATCTATTTTCGTGGCGCGCTGCGGAATAACCCAAAAGTTGCTATCGACACCTTAGCTGAAGTCCATGATTTGACTGACGACGCTGCAGCTTATACTGATTTCGATTACAAGTTGCACCATTCGCTGGCATTTTCTTCCGGCAATCCTTTATATGTACTGATCCTTAATGGTTTTAAAGGGCTGTACCGCAAAGTGGGGCGCTATTATTTTGGTAGTGCAGAAGCCCGTAAGTTGGCGCGAGATTTTTATCTCAATCTGGAACGGCTGGCACGGGCTGGTCAATTCGCGGAAGTGCCTGAGTTGATGCGCGGCTATGGTAAAGACAGCGGTATCATGTGGCAGAAAATGCGTGATGCCATGCCACTGGAAATGGCGCAGGATAACCTGTAGTTGCCATCTTAAAAACAAAAGGACTGTCGATTGGCAGTCCTTTTGTTTATATCACCGGTAAGTTTTCAGGCGGCAGCATGTTTTTCAGGACACGCCGCGATAATTTTGAGCTCACCGTCATCGTCCATTTGCTCCAGGAATACGTCAAACTTCCAAAGGCGATGCAGATGCTTCAACACCTCATTACGGCTATTTGCCAAGGGGATACCGTGGTTGGGAATATAACGTAACGTCAATGCACGGTCGCCATTCACATTAACGTTATATACCTGAATATTGGGTTCATTATTTGACAGGTTGTATTGAGACGATAACATCTGGCGGATCTCATGATAGCCCTGTTCATTATGGATTGCAGAGACACTGAGATACTCTTGACGTTCATCGTCCAATACACTGAATAATTTGAATTTGCGGATAAGATTAGGTGACAGATATTGGCTGATAAAACTCTCATCCTTGAAATTCTGCATAGCAAAATGCAAGGTGTCGAGCCAATTACTGCCTGCAATATCCGGGAACCAGCGACGATCTTCATCGGTGGGGTGTTCGCAAATTCGACGAATATCGCAGAACATATTAAAGCCCAAGGCATACGGATTAATACCGCTGTAGTAAGGGCTGTTATAGGCCGGCTGGGCCACAACATTGGTGTGGCTTTGTAGAAACTCCAGCATAAAGCGATCAGTAAGGAGCCCTTCATCGTATAGATGGTTGAGTAGGGTATAGTGCCAAAAAGTTGCCCAGCCTTCATTCATGACTTGGGTTTGGCGCTGTGGATAGAAATACTGGCCCAGCTTACGTACGATACGTACCACTTCTCGTTGCCATAGCTCTAGTAATGGCGCTTTTTTTTCAATGAAATATAAAATATTTTCCTGTGGCTCTGGCGGAAAGCACTTATCAGCCATTAGTTTCAGCTCTGCCGGTTTCATTGGGATAGTGCGCCACAGATCGTTAACTTGGCTTTGCAGGTAAGCTTCACGTTCCTGTTGCCGCAGTTGTTCCTCTTTAAATGAGATATGTGCTGGCCGCTTATAGCGATCCACGCCGTAGTTCATCAGCGCATGACAGGAGTCGAGGATGCTCTCAACTTCTTCGACGCCATATCTGCGTTCACACTGACTAATGTACTGCTTCGCGAATACCAGATAGTCAATAATGGAGCTGGCATCTGTCCAAGTTTTGAACAGATAATTATTCTTAAAAAAGCTGTTATGGCCATAGCAGGCATGTGCAATCACCAACGCCTGCATGGTGATGGTGTTTTCCTCCATTAAATAGGCAATACAGGGATCTGAATTAATGACAATTTCATAGGCTAAGCCCATCTGACCGCGTTTATATCCCTGTTCCGTCTCGATAAATCGTTTACCAAATGACCAATGGGTGTAGCCAATGGGCATACCGACACTGGCATAGGCATCCATCATCTGTTCTGCGGTAATAATTTCAATCTGGTTGGGATAGGTATTGAGCCGATAATGGGCGGCGACTCTGGCTATCTCCTGCTCATAAGATTGCAGCAGCTCAAAGGTCCATTCCGGCCCATCACTGAGTGGCTGACGTTGCTTGCTTTTTGCCATATGGCCCCCTTAAACTGCTTGCTTCTTGAACAATTCGCGAAATACCGGATAGATATCTTCTACCTGACGAATATTTCGGACCGCCATATTGTCAAAATTTTCAGTGAGTTGTTCATACTCCCGCCATAGCGTCTGGTGTGCGCGATTAGTGATTTCAATATAGGAAAAGTAGCGTACAAACGGCAGGATCTGCTTTTCTAGAAGCTGATAGCACAACGGGGAGTCATCCGCCCAGTTGTCGCCATCAGAAGCCTGTGCAACATATATATTCCATTCCTCAGCAGGATAACGTTTTTGCTGAATTTCATGCATCAGCTTTAAGGCACTGGAAACGATTGTGCCACCGGTTTCCTGAGAGTAGAAAAATTCGTGTTCGTCTACTTCCTTTGCCTGGGTGTGATGGCGGATATAGACGACTTCGAGGTTTTTGTAGGTACGTGTTAGAAACAGGTATAACAAAATGTAGAAGCGTTTCGCCATATCTTTGGTAGCCTGATCCATAGACCCAGACACATCCATTAAGCAAAACATCACCGCTTGGCTGGTGGGGATTTCCCGTTTAGCAAAATTGTTGAACCGCAAATCAAAGGTATCAATAAACGGAACTTTTTTAATTTTCTGTTTCAGTTCTTCTATCTGATCCTTAAGCGCTAGTATGCGGTCGGCGCTGGCTCCTACTGTGTTTTGTAACTCCGTTAATTCTTGTTCAAGTGCATGTAGCTCACGCTTTTTGCCTGCAGTCATGGCGGTACGCCGAGCCAGAGATGAGCGTAGAGAGCGTACTATGTTGATATTGGTGGGCACGCCATCAGTGGTGTAACCTGCACGATAGGTTTGATATTCCACTAATTTATTGAGGCGATTTTTCTGGAGATTTGGCAGTTCCAAATCTTCAAACAATAGCTCCAGATACTCGTCCTTGGAGATCTGAAACACAAAGTCATCCTGACCTTCGCCGCTGTCTGATGCCTCACCCGAGCCGCTGCCACCGCCGCCACCTGCGGGTGGTCGTTCAATCTTATCACCACGGGTAAATTGGTCATTGCCGGGGTGTACCCGCTCACGAACACCGCCTTGGCCTTGATGAAATATAGGTTCGCTAATATCCCGCGTTGGAATACTAATTTTCTCGCCTTTATCAATGTCGGTAACACTGCGCCGGGTGACTGCATCACTTACCGCTTTCTTTATCTGCTGTTTATAGCGGTTGATAAAACGCTGGCGGTTAACAGTACTTTTACCTTTGGCATTTAACCGCCTGTCGATGAAATTTGCCATAAGCACCTCCCAAAGTAAGAACCGGGGCCTCCACATGGCGACCCCGCCATCGGACTACGAGGATTTTCTTACCCTCAGGTACCATTCAGATAGCAGCCGTACCTGTTTTTTGGTGTAGCCTTTCTCCATCATGCGACTGACAAAGTCATCATGCTTCCGCTGATCTTCTGTCGAGGTCTTGGTATTAAAGGAAATGACCGGCAACAGGTCTTCGGTGTTAGAAAACATTTTCTTTTCTATCACTGTGCGTAGTTTCTCGTAACTCGTCCAAGTGGGATTATTGCCATCGTTGTTGGCGCGGGCACGCAGTACGAAGTTCACGATCTCATTACGAAAATCTTTGGGATTGCTGATCCCCGCCGGCTTTTCAATTTTTTCCAGCTCGGCATTCAGTGCCGCACGATCGAATAATTGGCCGGTTTCCGGATCACGATATTCCTGATCTTGGATCCAAAAATCAGCGTAGGTAACGTAGCGGTCAAAGATGTTCTGGCCATATTCAGAGTAGGACTCGAGGTAGGCCGTCTGGATCTCTTTCCCGATAAATTCCACATATTTAGGGATTAAATAGCCTTTTAAAAATTCCAAATAACGATCGGCGGTATCGTTGGGGAACTGCTCCTGTTCAATCTGTTTTTCCAACACATAGAATAAATGCACCGGATTGGCGGCTATCTCTGTGCGGTCAAAGTTGAATACTTTAGAGAGGATCTTGAAGGCAAAGCGAGTCGACAATCCTTCCATCCCTTCATCAACCCCAGCGTAATCGCGGTATTCCTGATATGACTTGGCTTTGGGATCCGTATCTTTAAGGCTCTCACCGTTATAAACCCGCATCTTCGAATAAATAGAAGAGTTCTCTGGGGCCTTAATTCTTGATAACACGCTAAACTGTGCCAGTGTTTCTAAGGTACTGGGTGAGCAGGGGGCATGTGCCAATTCGGAATTGGCAATGAGTTTTTCATAGATGTGGATCTCTTCTGACACGCGCAAACAATAAGGCACTTTGACAATGTATACACGGTCAAGAAATGCTTCATTGTTTTTGTTGTTACGGAATGCACTCCATTCTGACTCATTGGAATGCGCCAGAATGATGCCGCTGAAGGGCAGGGCGGAGAGCCCCTCTGTGCCGTTGTAATTCCCTTCTTGGGTAGCCGTCAACAGGGGATGCAGCACCTTGATTGGCGCTTTAAACATCTCCACAAACTCCATCAGCCCTTGGTTAGCACGGCATAGCGCGCCAGAATAGGCGTAAGCATCGGCATCGTTTTGTGCATAATGCTCAAGTTTACGAATATCGACCTTACCCACCAGTGATGAAATATCCTGGTTATTCTCGTCGCCCGGCTCAGTTTTTGCGATTGCCACTTGATCTAATACTGAGGGAAATACTTTTACCACTCGGAATTTGGAAATATCGCCGCCAAATTCATGTAAGCGCTTAACCGCCCAAGGAGACATGATAGTTTTCAGATAGCGGAGCGGAATTTGGTATTCTTGTTGCAGCAACTTGCCATCTTCTTCTGGGTCAAACAGACTGAACGGATGATCGTTCACCGGGCTGCGTTCACCGTTGGCTGTCAGCACATAAACGGGAACCTGTTGCATCAGGGCTTTGAGCTTCTCAGCTAACGACGACTTACCACCGCCGACAGGTCCCAACAGGTATAGGATCTGTTTTGATTCTTCCAACCCTTGTGCAGAGTGGCGTAAATAGGAAACGATTTGTTCAATAGACTCCTCCATGCCGAAGAAATCCTTAAAAGCCGGATAGCGCGAGATGACTCGGTTTGAGAAAATCCGACTCAATACCGGATTTTTTGATGTATCAATGACTTCCGGCTCACCAATAGCGATAAGTAATCGTTCAGCCGCTGAGGCGTAAGCCGTGCGATCTTTTTTACAGAGGTCGAGAAACTCCTGAAGTGTGAATTCTTCCTCGAGTTTCTTCTCGTAGCGCTGCTGATAATGCTCGAATATACCCATCTTAAACCCCCTGAAGCACCAAGCTTATCTCTGGATGGAAACTCTGGTTATGTAGTGACCTACACTTAATCTTAGACACTATTTTGTGGGTGTTGTCAAAAAAACATAACTAAAACAAAGAGAAATAGTTGCAAAAGCAATATTTGCAGTTGTTGCGACAATGTTGCTAACACTATGAAATAACAGTTTTTAGCCGAAAAAACAGTCGCACGACGAAAAGAGCTGATAAAGGATTTTGGGCAATAAAAAAGGAGCCTTGAAAGGCTCCTTTTTACAAGCGCTGAAACTTAAGCGGCGAAATTCTTATTTACAAAGTCCCAGTTAATCAATTCCCAATAATGGGACAAATAATTGGGTCGAGCATTACGATAGTCGATGTAATAGGCATGTTCCCATACATCAACTGTTAATAAGGGGGTTACTCCATCGGTCAGTGGGCAGCCAGCATTGGAAGTATTCTGAATGGCTAAAGAACCATCAGCCTTTTTCACCAGCCAAGTCCATCCTGAACCAAAGTTGCCTGTAGCACTCTTAGTAAATTCTTCTTTAAACGCCTCAAAAGAACCGAATGTTGCTGCAATTGCATCAGCAATAGCACCAGTTGCTTCCCCGCCAGCATTAGGCGCTAGGCAATTCCAGTAAAAAGTATGATTCCACACCTGAGCGGCATTATTGAACACCCCTCCTGAAGAAGACTTGATAATCGCTTCTAGCGATTTGCCTTCATTTTCAGTTCCAGCTATCAGCTTATTGAGGTTCACCACATAAGTATTGTGATGTTTGCCGTAGTGATACTCTATGGTTTCCTGTGATATATGGGGTTCCAATGCGTCTTTTGCATAAGGTAATGCAGGTAATTCGAAAGCCATTGTTATCTCTCCATTGACTTGGTTTATCATTCTTGAACATGCTCACTGGCTCTATTGTACTGATAAAATTTGTGAAGTGCATCATTGTTTAACCATAATATTATGGTTGCATTTCATTAGATGTTATGCATCTAAAAACCATACTTTTACTGTGTTTTTGTTGCCATAGGGACTGACGTACAATAGGCAATTACTAGCACCATTACTCAGGAACTAAAATGGATACTGTTGAAAAAATTAAGCGTCAACTTGCTGAAAACCCGATTATTCTTTACATGAAGGGCTCGCCTAAACTGCCAAGCTGCGGATTTTCTTCTCAAGTGGCTCAAATTATGATCAATCTCGGTGAGCAGTTTGCTTTTGTGGATATCCTACAGCATCCTGACATCCGTGCTGAGTTGCCTAAATATGCAAATTGGCCGACTTTCCCACAGTTGTGGGTCGAAGGTGAGCTGATCGGCGGATGTGACATTGTCACAGAGATGTACCAGAAGGGCGAGTTGCAAACTTTGATTAAAGAAACCGCAGATAAATATCGTAAAGACGAAGAATAAACTGATAAAAGAATAAAA
Source organism: Shewanella fodinae (assembly GCF_014651955.1). Classification (GTDB taxonomy): domain Bacteria; phylum Pseudomonadota; class Gammaproteobacteria; order Enterobacterales; family Shewanellaceae; genus Shewanella; species Shewanella fodinae. The sequence goes on from NZ_BMXW01000002.1 coordinate 112,934, forward strand.
AAACCGCAAATAGCGGTTTTTTTATTCAATATTTCTAGTCACCGTCAATTCTCAGCATTATCCATAAGTCTGTTTATGGTTAAAATTCATACTAAGAAATGAATTGTTAAAATTAAATTTTGTTTATGTTTGTTAATACAATTATCGTTCTGGGAAATAAATTAATTACCCTATTGATGCATCAATAATTAAACATCAACACATTTCGTGAAAACTATTTAACAAATTGATATCATTTTTTAGTAGCTAGGAGTCAAAGTCTTATCAGTACTGGCAGCCATATGTTATAGAAGGACTGTGGAGTATCTGATATTTTTGTGATTAAGATCACAAAAATATCAGTTTTGAATGTTAAAAAAATTACCTTTATTTACATATCATAATAATAAAATTGTTCAATAAAAAGCCAATAATTGATTTTTTCTTATCTTTAATAGGCTGTGCATATCATTTTTTTACAAAAAATATAATTTTTAATTACAATTTAAAAACAATACGTGTTACTACAATTTTAAAATAGAAGATTGACGCCACGTTTAGTTGGCGACAGTATCTTCACTCGGCCTGAGTCTCAGGCGTGAATAAATATAAAAATCGGCCGTAAAAAACCAGGAAGTAAGGGAGTTTTGAATGCTTAAAACTAATAAAATAGCTTCAGCTGTCAGATTGTCTCTGATTGCTGCTGTGTCCGCAGGTTCCTTTGGCGTTGTACATGCCGCACCTGCTGCGGATAAGTCCGCTGCTAAAACTAGTGATGTTGAACGTATTGAGGTTACAGGTTCGCGTATTAAACGTCAGGATATGGAATCTGCATCTCCTGTTACATCTATTAGTGCAGATACCATTGTGGCACAGGGTTATGCTTCTGTTGACCAATTGCTGCAAGACCAGACCTCTATGGCGGGTGCGCCAATTGGCTCTACAACCAATAACGGCGCCGATGGGATTGCTCAGGTAGACTTACGTGGTATGGGAGCAAACCGCACATTGGTATTGTTAAATGGTCGGCGTATGGTGAACTCAGGTTCTGGTGCAGACAGCGCAGTAGACTTGAATGCCATTCCTGTAGCAATGATTCAACGTGTTGAAATTCTGAAAGATGGCGCCTCTGCTGTGTATGGCTCTGACGCTATCGCAGGCGTTGTTAACATCATTACCAAGAAAGATTTTGAAGGTTTCCAATTCGATGCTAAGTCATCCTCTACCGATAAAGGTGATGGTCAGACTTATGAGTTGAATGCTCTGTATGGGTTTAATACCAATAATGGTGGTAATTACACTGTTGGTGCAGCGTATTCAAAACGTAATGGCGTTATTCAAGCTGATCGCGATTGGACTGAGAATGGCTCCAGTTCTTTCGTCCCAGAAGGTGCTTTGTGGGGTGATGGCATCAAAGCTGGTAAAGTTGTTGATGCGAATGGTAACTGGATAGATCGTACCTACGGTTATGATTATACAAAAGACAGTTATTATCAGACTCCATCCAAGCGTTATAGCGTTTTTGCTAATATGACTCAGGAACTGGGGAATGATTTGGTGCTAACAGGTGACCTGTTATACACCAAACGTAAATCTCATCAGCAGATGGCGGCTCAGCCAGCTGACATTATGCTTGATGTTTGTAACGCTACAAAAACAGAAAACTGTATTACTCTTGATTCTGCGATGACTGCGGCAGGTATTACAGCATTTGATGATGGAACCGTTGAATATCGTCGTAGAACCAACGATGTAGGTCCTCGTATTTATACTCAGGACACAGATACCTACCGTGCCTCTTTGGGGTTACAGGGGTATTTGGAAGCCGGAAACGGTTTGAATTGGGATGTTTCATATACTTATGGTAAAAACAAAGCTACTACAGGTACTGAGAACTCCATTAATGCAACTTGGATGGCAAACTCCATCTATGCAAATCAAGATGCTTGGTTCTATGGCGGTAGTATTCCTGCTGAAGATATCGACGCAATCAGCTATATGGAAACTAACCACGGTGGTAACGAACAGCATGATGTCCAGGCTAACCTGAGTGGTGATCTGTTCCAGTTAAGTGCTGGCGCAGTTAGTTTTGCTTTTGGTGCCGAGTATCGCTATGAAGAGGGCTACTATACACCAGACCCGATCATCGTTGCTGGCGATAGTACAGCAGCACAGCAGGATCCTACCAAAGGTCATTACGATGTAATTTCTTTCTTCCAGGAAGTGAGTGTGCCATTCACCGAGAAACTGACAGGTGATTTTGCATGGCGTTACGACGAATATGATACTTTTGGTAAAGCGTCAACCTGGAAAGTAGGTTTAACATATCGTGTAACTGAGGATCTCATGCTGCGCGGTGTGGTGGCTACTGGTTTCCGTGCACCTAACATCAGCGAACTGTTTGGTGGTAATTCAGGCTCATATGACTACCTGGATGACCCATGGGGCAACGCATTAGATGCGCAGTTGCTTGTTAACCGCACATCAGATAAAAATCTGAAGCCGGAGGAATCTGAGTCTTATACCGCGGGTATTGTATACTCACCAAGCTTCCTTGACGGTTTCTCTACCACCATTGATTATTGGAAGTTCAATATTACTGACGCAATTAGCCGTGTTGATGTTCAGGCTAACTTAGATGCTTGTCATGATGGTGATGCCGCGGCTTGTGCTGTTATCAATGTGACTGCAGACGGTGACTTAACAAATCTGACTGCTGCGCTCACTAACGTTGGTAAAGTTCAAACTAGTGGTGTTGATATTAACGTTGCTTATAAATTCTCTGGATTGGGGCTGGACTGGAGTATCAATAACGATGCTACTTATCTGATCAAGCATATTGAAGATGGCATTGATTATTCTGATTATGTCGATGGTAATATGGGAGGCTACGCTAAGTGGCGTAATAACTTCACCATCACCGCAGGCCAGGATGCGTGGAATGTCATGTACTACAATCGCTATATCAGCAGTATGCGTGACTATAATCTAAATGATGGTAGCAAAGCTGATTCAGTGCTATACCACAACATTGTGGGTACTTATCACTTGACTGATAGCTTGAGTTTATCTGCTGGCGTTAAGAACTTCACTGATGAGAAACCATCATACGTTTCTAACGGTAGTGATGGTGGTACTTCTCCACAGGTTTACGATGTTGTCGGTCGTCAGATATACGGTAGTGTAAGCTACAAGTTCTGATAGTTCGCGGAGTCCTATAATCTAAAAAGCCCTCGTTAAGAGGGCTTTTTTATGGCGGAAATAAATGCAATGTATTTCAGGACTAGCTACTGAAATATAGGCTCGCAAATAGAGAGCTGCATGGAAAAGGTATGGGGATTAGCCTAAACCTTTTTCGGCAGAACGCATCTGAATTAGCTCAATTTTATAGCCATCAGGATCTTCTACGAATGCTATTTCTGTGCGCCCACCGGCTACAGGACCAGGCGCTCGGGTCACTTTCCCTCCTGCGGCTGCAATGGCTTCACAGCGACTATAAATATCCTTTTCACCAATCGCGATATGGCCAAAGGCGTTACCCATATCATATTTTTCTGTGCCCCAGTTATAGGTGAGTTCAATCACTGCGGCTCCCTTGCTTTCTTCATCAAAACCAACAAAAGCCAGGCTGTATTTGTATTGTGGATTTTCTGATTGGCGCAGTAGCTTCATTCCCATTACTTTGGTGTAAAATTCAATACTGCGTTCCAAATTACCAACGCGGATCATTGTGTGTAAAACCTGCGACATACTTACCTCTCAATTACTTATGGCTTTGTAGTTTAACTACAAAGCTAATTTACCAAAATGTGTTAACGATCACTTGCATAACTGTGTGGATGTTTGCTAGGTCACATATTAAGTCACCTGATGTTGAAATTATTGCCATATCATCAATAATGAGGTCGGTATTCACTTAGGGAGATAACAATGACCACAGAATTAAAAATGGCTTTGGGAACAACTTGTGTTATCGCGCTAGTATTTGCTGCTCTTATCGCGCAAATGTTCTGAAGAAGTGTAATCCCTTTTCACTGGCGATTATATTTTCGGTTAAGGCCGCCCCAAGAGGCGGCTTTTTATTCTGGATAAACTTTCTCTTTAAATTCACAGAGATCTTCAATAATACAGCTGCCACATCTGGGTTTTCGAGCGATACAGGTATAGCGTCCATGCAGAATAAGCCAGTGATGAACATCGACTTTAAATTCGGCAGGAACAACTTTCAGTAACTTATCTTCCACCTGTTGCACGTTTTTCCCTGGGGCAAAATTGGTACGGTTGCTAACCCGGAAAATATGAGTGTCAACCGCAATGGTAGGCCAGCCAAATGCGGTGTTAAGCACCACGTTCGCGGTTTTTCGCCCTACACCTGGCAGTGATTCCAATGCCTCCCGGTCCTCGGGCACTTGTCCTTGATACTCATCCAGTAATTTCTGTGACAGTGCAACGACATTAACGGCTTTGTTATTGTACAGACCAATCGTCTTGATAAAGTGTTTGAGGCCTTCAACGCCTAAATTCACTATGGCTTGTGGGGTATTGGCTACCGGAAATAGTTTAGCGGTGGCTTTATTGACACTCACATCCGTGGCCTGGGCTGATAATGTAACTGCCACCAATAACTCAAATGGACTGCTATAGTGCAATTCAGTTTTAGGGTGAGGGTTATGATCTCTAAGGCGTTTAAGGATCTCTATTCTTTTAGCATTATTCACAGTTGGTCCTTCACTGAGAGGATTAGTTCACCTTGGTGACACGCACACGCTGGACGGTTGTTTCTGTGACTTGGGTTTTACGGGATGCTAGCTTTTTATCGATCACATTCTTCAGTGCAATCAGCAGACCTACACCAAAAAACGCGCCTGGAGGTAGCATCGCCAGTAAGAAAGGCGTGTTTACTTGCCAGACTTCTAAGCGCAGTACGCTGGCCCAACTGCCAAGCAGTTGGTCGGCACCATCAAACAGTGTTCCCTGCCCAAGTATTTCCCTCACAGCACCTAATACCATCAGTACCAAAGTAAATCCCATTCCCATCATTAAACCGTCAAACGCGGCTTTCAACGGATTGTTCCGCGAGGCGAAGGCTTCAGCGCGGCCGATAATAATGCAGTTAGTCACAATCAGCGGCAGGAAAATCCCCAGCGACAGATATAAGCCATATGCATAAGCATTAACCAGTAGTTGCACTGCAGTTACTAACGCCGCAATGATCATGACGAATACCGGAATACGGATCTCTTTAGGGACATAGTCCCTTACCAGGGAAACCAGTATATTTGAACCAATTAATACTGCCATGGTTGCAACCCCAAGCCCGATAGCATTGGTCAAGGTAGCTGTGACGGCAAGTAACGGACAGAGGCCTAGTAGCTGTACCAGCCCCGGATTGTTTTTCCATAATCCCTGCCAAGCGATTTCTCGATATTGGCTCATTGATTCGCCTCACAATTCATGGGTTGCTGGTAGATCATCTGTTGATTCTTTTCAAAGTAGCTAAGCGCCTTTCTCAGTGCCTTGGTATAGGCTCTGGGGGTGATTGTGGCTCCAGTAAACTGATCGATATCCCCACCATCTTTCTTGACATACCAACTCTTATCGTTACTGCTGTCAAAGACTTTTCCGACAAAGTGCTTCAGCCAGTCTGATTTGCGGCTATCGATTTTATCGCCCAGCCCCGGAGTTTCCTGCTGCGATAGGGTCTGGACTCCTAATACTGTGCCATCATTGCGTACACCCACAATTAGCTGAATTTCACCGTTGTAACCATCTGGGGCTACCGCTTCAATAGCAATTGCGACCGCCTGCCCATTTTTCATGGCGATATAGGCGGGAAGGGCTCGACGGGTTCCGAGACTCTCCGGGGCGTGTAGCAGGGTGCAGGTTTGGGCTAAATCATTGTCATGTATCGCATCAGGAATAATTTGGTGCAATACTTTCAGCAACTGCAGTCGTTGCTGTTCAGCAATGGTCTGTTGGGTCATCAGATTGACGGCAGCCACCAGCGCAGTACAGATCAGCGCAAACAAACCCAGCAGCAGTCCATTTCTCAACATTGTATTTTGCAAGATGAGTTCCTCAACCCCGTAAGTGACCGTATGTACGTGGCTTGATGTAATAATCAATCAGTGGTGCGCTGATGTTGGCCAGTAATACTGCAAAAGCAAAAGCATCGGGATAGCCACCAAAGCTACGAATGAGATATACCAGCACACCGATGATGGCACCAAATAGCAGTCGGCCCCTATTACTGGTGGCCGCAGTAACCGGATCGGTGGCGATAAAAAATGCGCCCACCATCGTGGCACCGGAAAACAGCTGCATCAATGGACTGACATGTGTCAATGGCTCCCAAGCCCAAGCAACAGCAGAACAGATAAAGAGCGCGCCGAGTACCCCGGCACTGATATGCCAACGGATCAATTTAAGCCGCAGCATCATTAGGCCGCCAGCCAGATAGGTCAAATTCACCCAGAACCAGCCTTTGCCCGCCCAACCGTTAAAAATAAGTTTTTGCAGACTATCCGCGGTTGTGATACCTGAATGCAGATCTGTCTTCAATGTATCGAGCGGCGTTGCCATCGTGGTGCCATCGATGCCAAGTCGGTAGGTATCTGCGACGGCGATTTGTGAACTGCTGAAAATAATGTGTAAGGTGTCGAGAAAACTTACTGAGTGCTGCGCGGCAGTGATCGGCGCCACCCAACTGGTCATCTGTACTGGAAAGGCAATCAGTAGTAACACATAGGCCGCCATGGCTGGGTTGAACAAATTCTGTCCCAGACCACCATATAACTGTTTGACTATGACAATGGCGAATGCGGTACCTATCAATATCAGCCACCAAGGTGCCAAAGGCGGAATGGCGACACCCAGCAAAAATGCGGTTAATAGCGCACTGTTGTCAGAAATTGTATGGATAACCGGGCGTTGGCGTAGTTGCATAATCAACGCTTCAGCACACATGGCGACGGTCATGGCCAGTATCACCTGGATCAATGTGCCCCAGCCAAAAAATGCACATTGCACTACCAGTGCCGGCATGGCACATAGCAGAACCCGTTGCATTACCGTACTTGTTTGTAATTGGCGGTTAATATGGGGGGACGATGCAATTTTGAACGCCATATCAGTTATTCTCCTGCTCACGAGCACGTTCACGAGCCTTTTGTTTGGCTTTCGCTACAGCCGCCACCACGCGGGCTTTTTTATCATCACTCAATGACACCGACGCATGAGTATCACCGTCTGTATTAACGGTTTCAGGCATGTTGCCCTCAGTGTGCTGCTTTGCTGCAGCAGCGATTGTGCTTGCGGCTGTGGTCTTTTCTGGCGCTTCGGTTGCAGTAGCTGATGACGCTTTCTTGGCTTTAGCTTTAGCAACGGCCGCGGCAATTCTGGCTTTTTGGGCCGCATCAGTAGTGCTTTCAGTAAGCGTTGTTGGTGCTGAGGAAGCTTCTACTGTCACCGCGGCGTTATCTACTTCCGCTGAAGTGTTCTCAACAGCTGCTTTTCGCGCCTTCGCTTTCGCTACGGCGGCAGCTATCATGGCTTGTTTATCGGTGGCATTGGGTGCAGAAAGTTGGGCCTCGGTGTTAGGCGTGTCTGCGGCTTGAGTTCTCTTGGCCTTGGCGCTGGCGATCGCCGCAGCCACTTTAGCTTTTTTGTCTGCTGCTTGGGCCGGAGCGGACGCCGTTAGCGTTTCGGTCAACGTTGGAGTAGCTGCGATTTTTTTGGCTTTAGCCCTAGCTATCGCTGCAGCAATAGCGGCTTTTTTGTCTTCCTGATTAGTGACATTTGAGCCGCTGGTTTCTTGATTTTGCGCTTTTATTCCGCTCACCGCAGCAGCAATAGTGGCCTTACTATCTGCAGTTGTTGGTGCGGGTGACTCTTCTACCGCCCCCTGCGCCGCTTGTTTGGCTTTTACTCGCGCAAGCGCTGCAGCCACGGCGTCTTTTTCATTTCCTGACATGGCGCTTTTGCGTTTTTCCGCGGCTTCCCGAGCTTTAGCTTCGCGCTCCAGTTTTTCTTGCTCCATACGTAAGCTGCGTGCTTCAAAACGCATTTTGGCGTGTTCAGCGTGTAATTTTTCTTCGCGAGTTTTGCGGATCGCCGCCTTGGCCACGCGATAATACTGCACTAATGGAATATCGGACGGGCAGACATAACTGCAGCAACCACATTCGATGCAGTCCTGCAGATGGAAATTCTCTGCCTTATCATATTCAGCAGCTTTGGCGTGCCAATACAACTGTTGTGGTAACAATGATACCGGGCACACCTGTGCACATTCACCACAGCGGATACAGGAGCGCTCCTGCGGCGCATCCGCGAGTTCCTGCGCTTGTGGTAATAACAGACAGTTGCTGCCCTTGAGTACTGGAACATCAACTGTTGACAGGGTGTAACCCATCATCGGCCCACCAACGATCACTTTGCTGTCAGGCGTGGCCTTAAAACCTGTCTGTTCAAGAATATGGCGAATGGGCGTTCCTACAGATACCCAATAATTGCCAGGCTTCTCAATATTGCTCCCCGTGACGGTTATCACGCGCTCAAGCAACGGTACTCCTTGATAAACGGCTTGTTGAATGGCAAACGCAGTTCCGACATTTTGCACCACAATACCTAAATGCGCGGGGATTGCACCGGACGGCACTTCCTGACCGGTAAGGATCTGGATCAGTTGTTTTTCGCCACCAGAGGGATATTTAGTCGGAATCACTTGAATGCTGCATTGGGGCAAGGTCGAGGCCGCTAATGCTTGTCTCATGGCTTGTGCGGCTTCCGGTTTATTGTCCTCAATGGCAATAGTAGTGGTTTCTGGTTGCAGCAGTTGCTGCATCAACGCTACACCGTTAAGAATGTCACTGGCATACTCGCGCATCAACCTGTCGTCTGCGGTGATGTAAGGTTCACATTCAACACCGTTGATGATCAGCCGTTTTATCTTGCTAGCAGGATTGAGTTTGATGTGGCTTGGAAACATAGCGCCCCCCATGCCAGCGATCCCCGCATCACGAATACGTTGCAGTATTTGCTCATGGCTTAATGGCTCCGATGCCGCAGTGAAACTCACCGCTTCATCAAGGCCATCAGACTGTAAAACACAGGTCAGCACGGGTAGGGCTGAAGGGTGGTTACTCGGTCTTGGTTCGATGGCGGCAATAGTACCGGAAGTTGGGGCGTGCACCGCCAGATACATGGCGGAAATTCCACGCGTAAGCGGCTGTCCCTTTAACACTCGTTGGCCTTGTTTAATAGCCAGAACGGCCGTTTCGCCAACTTGTGGTAAGGGCAAAAAATATTCATTCGCGGGTAATAGTCGCTGGATAGGCGTGGTATTAGACAGCAGTTTCATCTCTGGCGGATGAATACCTCCTGTCAGCGGCCAGAGGACTGTATGCTCAGTGGATGCAGTTAGGCTCAATGGAAAATCCTCTTACAGCGTCTTGACCGGAATGGCATTGAGTTGCCAGTCCCAGGTCCGCAAGTCTTGTTTAACCGGAAGCATTTCAATGCAATCTACCGGGCAGGGTTCAACACATAGATCGCAACCGGTGCAGGCACTGGCAAGTACCGTATGCATCAATTTCCCTGCACCTACAATCGCGTCAACAGGACATGCTTGGATGCACTTGGTACACCCGATACACTCCTCCTCGCGAATAAAAGCGACCTTTCTTACTTGAGTTTCGGCGGTGGCGGTGAGCGGTTCTGGCTCAACTCCCATCAAATCTGCCAGCTTTTCCATGGTGGCTGAACCGCCAGGAGGACAACGGTTGATTTTTTCACCGTTGGCAATAGCTTCAGCATAGGGGCGACATCCTGGATAACCACACTGGCCACATTGTGTTTGTGGCAGTAAAGCTTCGATCTGGTCGACAATGGGGTTACCTTCAACTTTGAATTTTTCGGCCGCAAATCCCAGCACAACGCCAAACACTAATGCCAGCAGTGTTAATAAAACTACAGCTATCAACATGGAAAATTCACTCTACTTGACCAGACCAGTAAAGCCCATAAAGGCCAGTGACATCAGACCCGCAGTGATCATCGCAATGGCACCGCCTTTAAAAGGTAGCGGCACGTCGGCAGCCGCCAAACGTTCACGCATTGCGGAGAACAGGATCAATACCAGTGAAAACCCGAGTGCGGCACCAAACCCATATACCGCCGATTGCATAAAGTTATGCTGCTCATTGATGTTCAGCAGTGCCACGCCGAGAACAGCACAGTTGGTAGTGATCAGCGGCAGATAGATACCTAAGGCACGGTATAAACTCGCAGAGGTTTTCTGTACCACCATTTCTGTGAACTGCACAACAACCGCAATGACCAGAATAAACGCCATGGTGCGCAGGTAGCCCAGTTCAAAAGGCTGTAACAGATACTGATCCACCAGATAACTGAGAATCGAGGCAAGTGTCAGCACAAAGGTGGTCGCCATCGACATGCCGATTGCTGATTCCAGTTTACTGGATACGCCCATGAACGGGCAAAGACCCAGAAATTTAACTAGGACAAAGTTGTTGACCAGTACTGTACCAATCAGCAACAGCAGATAATCACTCATCATATTCACAGCGTTACAATTTCTTGGCGGTTATTATCGGTGTTTCAGCCGTTATTAACAACACATGAAATATAGGGGTTAATAGGATTGTGACAATCGCAATTCAGTTTGGTGCCGTGATGCAACCAAAGCCGTGAACTCAACACCTCAGTGCTTTGTATGACAAGTTATCCCAGATTTAAGCTAAACGTAAAATTCGACTACTCGCGCTGCAGTTCCGCACTCAATGAATAAGCAGACAAGATAGATAATGGGCGTTCCCTCAGCAAAAATGACCAAGGGCGGCGGACATTAAAAGCGACGTGACTCACCATGCCAGCATGTTGCTCTGATGGCAAACATCATCAGGCTATCGGTCTTGCTGGTTCACACAAGTACCAGTCGCAACAACAATGATGTAGATGTAATTCAAGGTTTTAATATTTTATATTATTTATCATAATGTTATGTGTGTAACGTTATGGTGCTCATCGCCGATGAATTGAGTTGAGGCACCCAGATTAAACAGAACCCACGTTAAACAGAAATAGCCCAGATTAGTCTGATAATTTTTAACGAGGAGGCCGGTAAAACGAAGATATTGTGAGAAGTACTTTGATACTAAATCAAGCGATTCAAAATGGCGTATGGGTCTACAACAAGTGTAACAAAGTAGATATGGCTCCCCTGACTGGACTTGAACCAGTGACATACGGATTAACAGTCCGCCGTTCTACCGACTGAACTACAGGGGAACAGATATTGATAACTGCATTTGAAATGGCTCCCCTGACTGGACTTGAACCAGTGACATACGGATTAACAGTCCGCCGTTCTACCGACTGAACTACAGGGGAACAAATTTTCAATATTGCTGTATGGCTCCCCTGACTGGACTTGAACCAGTGACATACGGATTAACAGTCCGCCGTTCTACCGACTGAACTACAGGGGAATGATACAGAAATTTTATTTTGCATATATTCTTCAACGTGGCTCCCCTGACTGGACTTGAACCAGTGACATACGGATTAACAGTCCGCCGTTCTACCGACTGAACTACAGGGGAATTGCAATTAGCATCGCTGAAGAACGGAGCGCATAGTAAATCGCTCGTGCAGTTGAGTCAACTCGGCAATACAAAAAAAGCGTAATTGCGGGGCTGATTGCTTATCAAATGTTCATACAATTACTTTTTGATAGAAAACAGCGGGATTATGCTTAAAAAATAACAGCTAAGGTAAATCCATAGTGATGAAAATCTGTCCTTGTATCGGCATTTAAATAGGGCGGCAATCAATCATTTCGGGATTGCTAAACAGATCCTTTTGCGGATGTCTTGCAAACCACTAACGATGCTATGCATCCCCCTTGCTCAACCGTCAAAAAACAGGCATTGCAATGCACCGAATAAAATACTGTTTGGTCGATTTTTGGAGCATGACTGTCTGTGTATTTTGTGAGCCGTGTCTCACTTTTCTAAGGGGGACATTTTAAATGTAATTAACTTTCATGGGGTGGGGCTCGCGCAAGGGTAAGGTTGAAAAATGGCAATCCCGCATGGTTACTGGGCTGAATTCAGTTATCCACTGAATCTGTGGATAACCCTGTGAGTTTGTCCGGTAAATATGCGGCAAACCCCTGAGGCTTCTGGGGTGGACTTAAATCTGCCAAAAAACTCTACAAAATATAAAAGCGAATAAAAACAGCATCTTGTAAAAGTCAAGCGATGGAATAAAAGTTGAGCGGGTTTGTAATCAATTTGTAAGAAAGTAATCAGGCACCGCTGTGCATTAAATTGGTGCTTTGGCTCAATTTTATGCATAGCAAGGACAGTTAGTCATGCCGTTATTGAATTTCAGCTTTAGCTATTATTGTGCCTTCAGTTGTATTGATAAATGTCTGTTATCGGTGGCATGCCGTTTATGGCGAGGATACAATGACGGGTTAAAACGGAGGGAACAAATTCGTGTCCGAACCAGTGTTTAAATTAGTTTCTCAATATAAGCCCGCGGGCGATCAACCCACGGCTATTGCGCAGCTTGTGGAAGGTCTGGAGGCCGGGTTGGCGCATCAAACCTTACTTGGGGTGACTGGGTCCGGTAAAACATTCACCGTTGCCAACGTGATTGCGACTTTAGGACGCCCTACCATCATTATGGCGCCAAACAAAACATTGGCGGCGCAGCTTTATGGCGAAATGAAAGAGTTCTTTCCTCATAATGCTGTAGAGTATTTTGTCTCATACTACGATTACTACCAGCCAGAAGCCTATGTGCCAGCGACTAACACCTTTATTGAAAAGGATGCGTCGGTTAATGCCCATATAGAACAGATGCGCTTATCGGCGACTAAAGCGCTACTGGAGCGTCGAGATGTGGTATTGGTGGCATCGGTTTCGGCCATTTATGGTTTGGGCGATCCCGATTCCTATATGAAAATGATGTTGCATCTGCGTCAGGGCGACATCATGGGGCAGCGAGATATTCTGCAACGTTTGAGCGAGTTACAATATACCCGTAATGATATTGAGCTGGCTCGAGGCACTTTCCGTGTGCGGGGGGAGGTTATCGACATCTTTCCGGCAGAGTCTGAGCGCGATGCAATTAGAGTGGAACTGTTTGATGACGAAATTGAACAGTTGTCAATGTTTGATCCCTTAACTGGCCACATCAGTAAACGCCTAGCTCGTACCACGGTTTACCCTAAAACCCATTACGTGACGCCACGTGAAAAAATTCTTGCAGCCACCGAACAGATTAAAGAAGAGTTGCGGCAACGGCGGCAACAGCTGCTGGATGCCAATAAATTGGTGGAAGTTCAGCGTCTCACCGAGCGTGTTCAATATGATATTGAAATGATGGTGGAGCTTGGCTACTGCTCCGGTATCGAAAACTATTCCCGTTATTTGTCTGGCAGACGCCCCGGCGAAGGTCCGCCAACCTTGCTGGACTATCTGCCTGCTGATGGCCTGATGATTATTGATGAGTCACATGTGACGGTGCCGCAGATTGGGGCCATGTATAAAGGCGACCGTTCGAGAAAGACCACACTGGTGGAATATGGCTTCCGGTTGCCGTCAGCGTTGGACAACCGCCCTTTGAAATTTGACGAATTTGAAGCGCTGATGCCGCAGACAATTTATGTGTCTGCGACACCCGGTACTTATGAAATGGAACGCTGTGACGGCGAAATTGCCGAGCAGGTCGTCCGGCCAACCGGATTATTGGATCCAGAGGTGGAAGTTCGACCCGTCGCGATTCAGGTGGACGATCTGTTGTCTGAAGTCGCAAAACGGGTAGCTGTGAATGAACGGGTACTGGTGACTACCTTGACCAAAAGGATGGCGGAAGACCTTACCGAATATCTTGATGAACATGGCGTTAAAGTGCGTTATTTGCATTCAGATGTGGAAACGGTTGAACGTGTTGAAATTATTCGGGATTTACGGAAAGGGATTTTTGACGTGCTGGTTGGCATTAACCTGTTACGTGAAGGCTTGGATATGCCAGAAGTGTCTTTGGTGTGTATTTTTGATGCGGATAAAGAAGGCTTTTTGCGTTCTGAGCGCTCGTTAATCCAAACTATAGGCAGGGCGGCTCGTAACATTAATGGTAAAGTGATCCTTTATGCTGACAAAGTAACGCCATCCATGGCGAAAGCGATGGATGAAACGGCGCGTCGTCGTGAAAAACAGCATCAATTTAACCTAGAACACGGCATTATTCCTCGAGGATTGGTGAAGCGGATCACCGATGTCATGGATATTGGCGACACGGAGCGAGCTGGTCATGGGGGACAGTCTTGGCGAAAAGTGGCTGAACCTAAAACACAATATCAAAAACAGAGTGCCGCGGATCTGGCTCATGCAATAGATAGTTTGGAAAAACAGATGCTGCAGCATGCGCGCGATTTGGAATTTGAAGAAGCCGCAGCGCTCAGGGATCAGATTGCTGGGCTCAGGCGGCAATTGATCAGTGCCTGAAAGAAGCAATGCCGGCGTTTATCTCCGGCATTGTTACTGATTCGGGATTATCCTCGCGCTATGTTATGACGTGGGGAGTTTTTGCCGCTGGTATAACGTCACCAACAGAAAAATACCGATGCCACTCAGTAATCCTACTAAATGAGCCTCTATTGCCACTCGCGCGCCAATCAGTTGCGTGACTTCTGCATTAGCGCCCATTGTTTGTTCCCATGTGACTTTTGCCATCACCCCCACAAGCAACAAATAACCGGAGCGCCAACCAATTTTGATATCGCTCAGCGCGCCGTAAGCAAATAATCCGTGTAGCACGCCGCTGAGACCAACATAGGCACTCAGCGTTGGGAACGCAATCCAAAGACCCAATCCTTCGGTGATGCATAACGTGAGTAACAGCCAGGCCAGATGTCTGTTGCCATAGTGGATGCGGTGGATAAAAACCACCACCCAGAATCCAGCCAAATTCATCAGCAGATGCCAGTGATTGGTGTGTATCAGGTTACCCGTCAATAATCGCCACCATTGGCCTTGTGCAATAAACTGACGCTGGTATTCCATGATGTCGGCGGCATCTGCCCATTGCAGCACACCGCAAAGCACACTAACCGTTAATACTGTCAGCCACGGAGAAACGCGCCAATTCATGCGTTTGGACTCTTGGCCGCCAATTGTTGCGCTATCGCTTCTTTATTGGCCAAGTATTCGTCCAGACCGTGCTGGCGTAGTTTACAAGCAGGACACTCGCCACACCCACGGCCTTCAATGCCGTTGTAACAGGTGAGCGTTTTATCCCGAACCAAGTCTAGCTTGCCGTACTTATCCGCCAACGCCCAGGTTTCAGCTTTACTCAGCCACATCAGCGGCGTCACTAATCGAAGCGGTCGATCCATTCCCTGAACTAACGCCGATTCCAGCGCTTTGACGAAGTCGTTTCGACAATCGGGATAGCCGGAATAGTCAGTTTCACATACCCCAGTAATGACTGCTTCAGCCCCCAGTTGATAGGCGTAAATTCCCGCTAGCGTCAAGAACAGGATGTTGCGTCCGGGGACGAAGGTATTCGGCAAGCCATTATCCATCAGTTCGGTAGAAACTGGGATACTATCGCGGGTGAGTGCCGATATTGCCAGTTCATTTAACAGGCTGACATCCATCACTTTATGGCTGGTTGCCCCCAGCTTGCTTGCCAGCATTCTAGCAATATCGATTTCATGAATATGGCGCTGACCATAATTAAAGGTTATCGCGTGGACTTCATCGTACTGGGTAAGGGCCTGTATGAGACACGTAGTAGAATCCTGACCACCACTGAACACCATAATGGCTTTACGCGGAGTTGTGGATTTAGGCTGTGTTATGCTCATTTTTAAATACACTCAAAAAAGAATGGCCACAGTTTACCCCAAAATATTGCAAATTCCTTAATGGCCAACATGTTTGCCATTCGCAGATGAATGCTATATAACAGCGCCCGCGATTGACCGACACCCACTCCGCGATTTTTGAGGCGCTTTTATGCTATATCCAGTCAATGAAGTATTTGAAACCATTCAAGGGGAAGGGGTCAATACGGGCTTGCCTTCCATTTTTGTCCGCTTGCAAGGGTGTCCGGTGGGCTGCCCTTGGTGCGATACTCGCCAAACTTGGGAACAGTTCCCCGAGAATGAAGTTACACCAGAGCAAGTATTACAGACGGACGGCAGTGTAGGGCGTTGGGCTTGGTATAATAGTGCAGCATTACTCGCAGCTTTTACTGCTAAAGCTTTTTCAGCCAAACATGTGGTATTAACCGGTGGCGAGCCTTGCTTGTTTGACCTCACAGAACTCACCCAAGCATTAAATCGCGCTGGTTATAGCACCCAGCTAGAAACCAGTGGCACCTTCGAGGTGAAGTGCAGTGACTCGACTTGGGTGACCGTATCACCAAAAATTGGCATGAAAGGTGGGCTGGCCGTCAAATCACAGGCACTAAAACGCGCTAATGAGATCAAACATCCGGTGGCAACCTCGACCCATATCGAGCAATTGGATGCCTTGCTTGCGGGCGTGGATTTGACGGGCAAAGTAGTATGCCTGCAGCCTATCAGTCAGAAATCCCATGCAACCGCTTTAGCGATTAAAGTCTGTATTGCTCGCAATTGGCGGCTTTCAGTACAAACCCATAAATATCTGCAAATAGATTAGCCTATTGGCATTACTGCAATGGCGATAATGTCGAGTTCTGCTTGAAAGTTGTTGGTAATGTTGCCAACTGGCAAGGATAAATGGTGGAGGGGGAAGGATTCGAACCTTCGAAGGCAGAGCCGTCAGATTTACAGTCTGATCCCTTTGGCCACTCGGGAACCCCTCCCCGAAAAATGAGCTACTTTTGTGATGAAAATGGTGGAGGGGGAAGGATTCGAACCTTCGAAGGCGGAGCCGTCAGATTTACAGTCTGATCCCTTTGGCCACTCGGGAACCCCTCCTCAACCTCACACAAAAGTGCTGATTGGCAGCGCAACATGGTGGAGGGGGAAGGATTCGAACCTTCGAAGGCGGAGCCGTCAGATTTACAGTCTGATCCCTTTGGCCACTCGGGAACCCCTCCTCAAATTGCGGCGGCAATAGTAGACAGAAAGCGTTTTTATGTAAAGCCCGATTTTGCAAAAACCACTAAAGTTAGTGGCAGTTCGGTCGATTAAATAACAACAGGTTGTTTAATCGATGTTTTTTTATGCAATCAAAGCCGATACTGCTTAACGAACTACAACTGGGGACCCGCCTCAACCATGCGGTTGAAGAAAATGCGCGCGGGGACTTTGGGCTATTATTGTCGATGCTGTCGCAGGATGCTCGCGATTGGCCGCAGTTTCATCTGCAGGATACCTTGGCAACTGACGAACGTCTGCGGCAGCAGTTTGAATTACCAACGCCACAACCATTGTTGGGGAATTTGAGTCAGCAGGCTGTAACGGATAATGCTCACTATTTTTTAAATGATGGCCCAGAAACATTTCGCCTAGCTGAAGTGTTACGTCCAGAACCGTTAGTGAGTCGCGGGAAATGGTCGTTAGATACCACCGAAGTGCTGGAAAACTGCAGTTTGTTGGAGCAGCGGCGTTTTAATGGCGAAACACTGCCCTTGCTGCCCGAAGCTCCCCAGTTGCCGGAATTAATTCTACAACAGCGCTTAGCGGTTGAACGGCAACAAGCTGCGTGAAATGAACCACAGAAATCCTCCTCATAACAGCCTATAATCGTTGAGTTATAGTGCATTCAGGAGATGCCTTATGAAAAGTATTAAAGAAGCACAAAGCGATCTGGTCAATGATACCTGTGCTGAATGCGGCAGTTTTGTGGACATTGGTGCCGTAGTCGAAGAAAGTGATGTACTGTTACAACTACCTTTTAGTGGGAACGCGGCTAAAGCCGATGCTGAGGCGCTGGCTGATAAGGCCAAAGCGCGATTTAATGATGTTATTGTGCGTTTAACAGAGCAAGATAATGTTTGGCTGTTGCAACTTGAGTTTGGCTGTAGTGCAGAGAAGATGATTTTTCAATTGCAAAATAGTTTGCCATAAGTGGCCGCCCGGGAAGTGTAAGTAAATATATATCGGTATTGCTGTGGTATTCTTAAATGTGTAATCTCAATGCGTGATAATTATAAAACAACAATTTAAGAATTTAAGTCTTGAAATCTGGCTGGATAAGAATGGGCGTTAATCGTGGGCAGTATTGGCGATTATTGGAGTCGCTGACAAATTCGACAGCAAAGCAACAGGGCGATTTTGCAGGTACTGCCGATTTGGCGACCAAGCTGCTCTGTGAGCATCTGCATATTGATCGCGCTAGTGTCTGGTCTTGGTCCAAGGATCAGCATATTCAATTTGAGACCGCCAGTTTTGGGGCGTCGGCAAGGCAAAAAACCGTTCGCCCATCCAATCTACTATCGCTACCAAATTACATCACCGAGCTTCACAACCATCTACACATTGCCGCCGCTGATGCAGCAGTAGATGAACGCCTAGCCGAATTGCACAATGATTATATTCTTCCCAATAACATTAAAAGTTCGTTGGAAGTGGCGGTTAGGATCAATGGTCATATAGAAGGTGTGCTGAGTCTTGAACGGTACGTCGAGTCTGGTCCTTGGAGTGATACCGAGGTGCATCTGGCTTGTCAGGTGGCAGATCAACTAGCGTTAACTCGGGCAACTAGTGACGCCTACTATAAAGATGAGATGTTAACGCTGTTTCAATCAGCGATTGAAAAATCAGCACAGATTACACTATTAATAAATCTACACACAGAAGCCATTGAGTATGTCAATGCTGCTCATGAAGTGATTACCGGTATCCCTCGTGAGAAACTGCTTGGACGCAACATCAAAGAACTAGCGTTTTTTCGGCAAACGCCGGAAGTTGCTCAAGATGTACTGAATAAGTTATGTCGCGGAGAAGTCGTTCGCAACGAAATCCTTTTACAACGCAAGAATGGCGAACAGTTCTGGTTGAAGTTCTATGCCAGTCAATTTGAGACTCGTCGAGGCAATCATTACGTATTGGTAACGGCTGAAGATCACACTGATGCTCGTTATCACCAAACTGAGCTGGAACATCTGGCGTGGCACTGTAACCTCACTGGTCTGTACAACCGCACTTATTTCAACCGTATGCTTGAGCGCACAACCAGCGGTTATCTGCTGTTGGTGAATTTGGTGGGATTCAAACGTTACAATGACACTTACGGTCATAGTAAGGGCGATGACTTGCTAGTGGAGATTGGTCGTCGTCTGCGACATTTTTGTGCTTTATATAGCGGCGCAGAAACTGCGCGAGTGGGTAATGATGAGTTCGGCTTATTATTGCCCGAATTAACACAAGAAGATCTGCAGTATTGCTACAGCCGCCTATATCAGCAGTTGAGCATGCCCATCTCTTTAGGGCGCGAATCTGTGGACGTTCGCCCGGCAGTTGCGATAGTGGCGATTGATGAAGTAGCTGAAACCGTGGCGCCGCTGACTTGCGCCGATATTGCGCTGCAATACGCCAAGAAAAAACAGGGCACCGCGATTCAGATCTTTAACAGTACCTTGCTTAAAGCCTTTAAGGATGATGCTGAAATTGAGCGGGATCTTAACGTAGCTATTCGTGGTCGTCAGTTTGAGCTGTATTATCAGCCATTGAAAGATCTGCAAAGCCAGACATACATTGGCGCCGAAGCCTTGATCCGTTGGCATCATCCTAAACGCGGTATTATGTATCCTGGAGCATTTATTGATATCGCCGAGCAGACGGGACTCATCAACAGTATAGGCAGTTGGGTTTTGGAGGCAGCCTGTAAGCAGTTGTATTTATGGCAGCATCGTAATATTGAAATGTCGATGCACGTCAACGTTTCGGCTCGGCAGTTTTTTGGTGGCAATCTGTATGAACAAGTATGGGATTTGTTGACTCGCTATCGTTTAAAGCCTAAAACGCTGATCCTGGAGATTACTGAAACGGAATTGATGGAAGATATCCGTTATGCCACCAACCTATGTCAAGAATTAGCAGATTTAGGCGTTGGCTTGGCAATTGACGATTTTGGTACAGGTTATAGTTCCATGCGTTACCTGAAGCAGTTTCCAATCAGCAAACTTAAAATTGACCGTTCCTTTATCTCGGATCTTAATATCAGCCGCCAGAGTCGGGAGATTGTCAGCGCTATCATTGCGATGGCAAAGGCGCTTAATATTTCATTGACGGCCGAAGGTGTGGAAACCCAAGAGCAAGAACAATTCCTCGCTGATAATTTATGCCATCAGGCTCAAGGTTTCTTGTATAGCCCGGCATTGCGGGAGGCTGATTTTGCCCGTTTTATTACGGCAGACAGCTCAGTACTACTTCACTAACCTGATGCAGCAGTGTTTGAATTTACGACCACTGCCGCAGATACACAGATCATTTCTTTTTGGCAATTGCACCTGATATTGTTCGCCCTCAGTATAAAACCATTGTCCATTCACCCACTGAAAATTAGATAGTTCGTAGATTGCATCTAAACCTGTGTCAGTCTCGAACCAGGCCTTAAAGAGCACTGTACCGTGATTCGCCTGTTGGCTACTCTCTAGCACCTGTAATGATAGCCAGCGCGGATGCGGTCCCTCGGCTAACACGGCTGCGGTTAATCCGTGGCGATAATCCGGATGGTGCGTGGCTTCAAGATAGTTGAAACAGCATAATACGAACGCAGAATAGCGCGAGCGCATTAGCGCTTCTGGTGTCGGTGCCGCACGTAATTGCTGGTGATATGGCGCACAGCAATTGCCATAGGTCGCGCCACTGCCACAAGGACAGGCATGTCCCATTGTTTGGGGCTGAACAATCATAACTATTACGGCTTTTTAGTCAGCGGTGTCAGATGATTGCCATAATATAGATTGGATTTGGGCGTCGCATCAAAAAAGTGTTTGGGATCTGCTCGGTTGCTGATGTCTACTTTCCATTGCCAGACACCTTGCGGATTTTTCTCGGCAACTGTGACCATTTTCCCCGCAAATTCACTCACCGGTTCTTCGGTTTCTGCTGGTGGGTAAAAACGCACCAGATAGTAGCAGACATCGGTTGCTGAGTTATCGTTAAGCAACCTTTTCACCAAACGAAAATCGACTTCAATATGGGCCTTACGTTTACGAATTCGCTCAAAGAATTTCTGATAAAGTTCAATGATGTTGGCTTTACCAGTAACGATCCCAATATTTTGTTGTTCCGGTATGTAAGTCGCGTCATCGGCATAGATAGTGACTAATCGTTGCGTATCCAGCGCGGCAAAAGCGGTGATAAATTGCTGATAATGTTGATTCAGGGCAACATCATCGGCATCATTGCCGGTGGCAGCCCATCCTGCCTTTGCTACAGACAGTAATAACGCCAGCGTTATCAGGATAATTCTCATCAGTTCTGTCTAATCAGGTGTAATGCGACTAACTATAATAGATGCCATGGTCGATCAGAAGATTGATTTCTTAACAAAGTGTGTAATCTAGACGTATTTGAAGGGCTATCTTTTGTTATGAATCAAAAAGATATGGATTTGTTTAGAGAGGAAATGGCAGATGTTGTGCCATTAAAACCAAGTCATAGTGTGCATTTGGTTGCACGCTTTTCTGTGTCAGAGGCACAACTGGCGCGTAACGCGGCGGCACAGAGCAGCGAATATCTGCAACGCCTGCCGTTAGAACTTGCCCGTATTCCCCCGGTAAAACCTGACGATATGCTTAGTTTCAAACGTGAAGGGGTGCAGGATGCGGTGTTTAAAAATTTGCGCTTAGGTAAATATAAGATTGCTGCCGAACTTGATGTTCATGGCATGAGTGTCCGTCAGGCACGCGACAGTCTGGTGGCTTTTATTTTACAAAGGTGCCAGCGCGGCGAGCGTTGTGTGTTGTTGATCCACGGTAAAGGCCATACTAATAAACCTTTTCCGGCAGTGATCAAATCCTGTGTAAATTATTGGCTGACACAACTGGACGAGGTGCTGGCATTTCATAGTGCCCAACGGGAGCAGGGGGGCTATGGCGCGCTATATGTCATGTTGCCAAAAAACGAGCAACAACGCCTGGAAAATCGTGAAACTAACCGCCGAGGCGGTCATCTGCGCTAGTGAAAAGGCTTCGGGTTAGCTCTTGCTATTTCTAAAACTATTGTGGCGATGCGTTTTCGTTTGACATCAGTGAATCCAACAATTATTTTAAACGAGTGTTTAAAATAATCTGGGGGATGGAATGGCCAATCGCTTTGATACCAAAACTCGCATTCTCGATGCGGCTGAAAGGCTGTTTGCAGAACGCGGGTTTTCGGAAACCTCTTTGCGGCTGATCACCAGCAAGGCTGAAGTTAACCTAGCTTCGGTCAATTATCATTTTGGTTCAAAGAAAGAACTGATCCGTGCGGTATTGGCTCGTTATCTTGATGTCTTTATGCCTGCAGCTTCGCAGGCAATTAATACTCAGCGTAAGTTGGAACAACAGGCAACACTGGAGCAGATCTTCTCTTCATTGGTCGGGCCGTTACTCAAACTGAACCAGTTATGCCCAGACGGTACCCGTACCTTTCTGCAGTTATTGGGGCGCGGCTATATTGAAAGTCAGGGGCACTTACGTTGGTTTATCACCTCTCACTACGGTGAACATCTACAGACATTTGTGCGTGCGGTGACCGAAAGTGTTCCTGAAATACCCGCTGCTGACATTTTCTGGCGCTTGCATTTCACCCTAGGAACTGTGGTGTTTACCATGGCATCCGCGGATGCGCTGATGGAGATTGCGGCGGCTGATTTTGCTGAACAAAATGATATCGCAGCGGTTATTCGCAAAGTTATTCCTTATATCTCAGCCGGTGTGGCTGTGTCCGGTAAATAGCGCAAGGATAATGTTATGACGATTCTGCTACTGCTTATTTTGGTACTGGTCGCGTTGTTTTTTGTCCGCGATGTACGCATGCAGTTTGTAACCAAGCCCGTACTCGCATTTTTTAGAAAAGTGTTGCCGCCGTTGTCTGATACTGAACGCCAAGCGATGGAGGCGGGCGATGTTTGGTGGGAAGCTGAACTGTTCCGTGGTAAGCCTAACTGGGACAAATTGCACGATTATGGTAAGCCGACCCTCTCCTCTGAAGAAAAGGCCTTTATTGATAATCAGGTAATGACGGCGCTGACCATGATTGATGATTATGACATCGTTAATCAGCGGCGTGATTTGCCACCAGAACTCTGGGATTATTTCAAACGCGAAGGTTTCTTTGCGCTGATTATCCCTAAAAAATATGGTGGTAAAGGGTTTTCCGCTTACGCTAACTCCACTATTGTCAGCAAAATTGCCAGTCGTAGTCTCAGCGCTGCGGTCACTGTTATGGTGCCAAATTCTCTGGGCCCGGGTGAATTGCTGACGCATTACGGCACGCAAGAGCAAAAGGAGCACTGGTTACCCGCATTGGCAAAAGGGGATGAAATCCCATGTTTTGCACTGACTGGTCCCGAAGCTGGTTCTGATGCTGGTGCCATTCCAGACGAGGGCATTGTTTGCCGTGGTAAGCATAATGGCGAAGAGGTATTAGGCCTTAAGCTTACCTGGAACAAACGCTATATCACCTTGGCTCCGGTTGCCACTGTGCTTGGACTGGCATTTAAAATGAAAGATCCTCAGGGTCTATTAGGGGAAACTGCCGATCTAGGAATTACCTGTGCCCTGATCCCCACTAAACATAAAGGGGTAAAAATTGGGCGCCGCCATGACCCACTGCACATGGCATTTATGAATGGTACCACCCAGGGCAAGGATGTTTTCATTCCTCTCGACTGGATTATCGGTGGGCCACAATATGCCGGTAAAGGTTGGCGTATGTTGGTTGAGTGTTTATCCGCTGGCCGTGGCATTTCTTTGCCAGCGCTCGCTACGGCATCAGGCCATCTGGCAACCAAAACAACCACCGCTTATGCCTATATCCGCAAACAATTTGGACTGTCTATTGGTCAGTTTGAAGGGGTGCAGGAGGCTCTAGCCCGAATTATCGCCAACACTTACCAGCTTGAAGCAGCTAGGCGTTTGACCACCACCGGGATTGACTTGAAGGTGAAACCGTCGGTGGTAACCGCGATTGCCAAGTACCATATGACTGAGTTGGGGCGTCAGGTGATGAATGATGCGATGGATATTCAGTCAGGCAAAGGGATCCAGATGGGGCCTAAAAATTATCTGGCTCATGGCTATATGGCAAATCCCATCTCCATCACTGTTGAAGGGGCCAATATTCTAACCCGCAGTCTGATGATCTTTGGTCAGGGGGCAACACGTTGTCATCCTTATGTGTTGTCGGAAATGGAAGCCGCCGGAATGAGTGATGAAGCCGAAGCGCTTAATCGTTTTGATTCACTGCTGACCGGACATATTGGTTACGCGTTGCGTAATGCTTTTGCCAGTATTGGGCATGCCCTGAGTGGTAGTTATTTTGCGTCAGCGCCGGTCAGTGGTGATACCCGTATCTATTATAAGCAGATGTCACGTATGTCGGCGGCACTGGCATTTATGACCGATATTGCCATGTTGGTGCTAGGGGGAGATCTCAAACGAAAAGAGATGCTTTCTGCCCGATTGGGAGACGTGTTGAGCCAGCTGTATCTGGGGTCAGCAACGCTGAAATTATTCGAGGATCACGGTCGGCAATTTGATGAGCTGCCAGTGGTAAAACATGCGATGGAAACCCGTTTGCAGTTGGCTGCCGATGCCCTCGAAGGGGCCATCCGTAATTTCCCAAATAAACCCCTGTCTTGGATAATGCGAGTAATGGTGTTTCCTTTTGGTAATTGGTTTAAAGGCCCAAGTGACAAGCTAAGCAGCAAGGTCGCCAGTAGCCTGCAAAAACCTTCGCCAGTACGCGAACGATTGACGTTCCTGTGTCCGGCATTTAGCGGTGATAAAAGTGGTGTTGCTGAGGTGGAAGCAGCATTCCAAGCGGTTTATCAGTGCCGCGAAATCAACGCTAAAATTCGCGATGCGCAGAAACAGGGGATCCTAGCTAGACAGCTGCCGTTTGAGGACTTGTGTAATAGTGCCTTGGAGAAAGGTGTTATCAATGCGGATGAAAAATCGCGGTTACTCGCAGCGGACAAGCTGCGGATTGATGCTATCAATGTGGATGACTTTGCCAAGCTGTAGGCATGAGTAAGTAACGTCGGGGATTTATCAAAAAAGGTACGCCATCGCGTACCTTTTTTACGTCTAGAGGGCTAGGGCACTATCAGTACCTTACAGGTGTTGGTGCCACCAATAGTCTCCATCACGTCACCCTTGGTCATTAGTACCATATCACCGCTGTGGATGTAGCCTTTGTCTCGCAAACATTCCAAAGCCGCCTGAGCCAGAAAATCCGGCGCATGTACCGCAGAATCAAATGCAACAGGGTAAACGCCCCGATATAGTGCCATCGCCGCTAAAGTACGTTGATGACGTGCTAATGCAAATATCGGTAATGCACTACTGATGCGTGACATCAGCTTAGGTGTTGCACCAGATTCTGTCAGTGCCACAATAGCTTTAACTGCTTGCAGATGGTTGGCGGCATACATAGTGGCCAACGCAATCGTTTCCTCAACAGTACTAAAGCTTTGATCTAATCTGTGCTTAGATACTCGGATACTCGGATGTGCTTCAGCGCCCAGACAAACGCGTGCCATCGCCGCTACGGTTTCTTCTGGATAACTGCCGGCGGCAGTTTCTGCTGAGAGCATCACCGCATCAGTACCATCCAACACGGCATTGGCAACATCCATGACCTCGGCGCGCGTTGGCATTGGGTTAGTGATCATCGACTCCATCATCTGTGTTGCGGTAATCACAATTTTATTTAACTGACGTGAGCGGCTGATAAGCTTCTTCTGCACCGCAACCAATGCAGGATCGCCAATTTCTACCCCCAGATCGCCGCGCGCTACCATGACCGCATCGGATGCATTGATAATATCGTCAATGGCTTCATCTGAGGCCACCGCTTCGGCGCGCTCAACCTTGGCGACAATCAATGCATTACTACCGGCTTCCTGTGCTAGTCTGCGGGCATACTCCAGATCGGCACCTGAGCGTGGAAACGAAACCGCCAGGTAGTCGACTTGTATTTGAGCGGCAGTGATGATGTCACGTTTATCTTTATCTGTCAGGGCTGCGGCAGATAGTCCTCCACCTTTTTTATTGATGCCTTTATTATTGGAGAGCGGACCGGCCACCGTGACTTTAGTATGGACTTTACGTCCGGCAACCTGAGTGACCTGCAGTTGCACCCGGCCATCATCCAGCATCAGAATGTCGCCAACATGCACATCGTCTGGTAGCTCTTTATAATCAATGCCCACCTGATTGACATCACCTTCGCCTTTTGCCAGCTCGGCATCCAGTATGAAATCCTGACCAAGTGTCAGCAGGACTTTATTTTCTCGGAAAGTAGAAACGCGAATTTTTGGCCCTTGGAGATCGCCGAGAATAGCAATTTGTACACCCAGTTCTTTGGCTATATTACGGGCATCGGTTGCGCGTTTGATGTGGTCTTCTGCGGAGCCGTGAGAAAAATTCAGGCGCACAACATTAGCACCTGCAGCAATGATGCGGCGCAAATTATCATCACGATCGGTTGCTGGCCCAAGAGTTGTTACGATTTTGGTTCTGCGAAACATGGTGTTTATACCCCATTAAGTTTGCATATGATCTGGCTATATCTTATCAGAGTTACCTTGGTTTTGTAGGAAAGTTACAAACAAAAAAGTGTCGCTAGGATGTTTAATTTTTGTGAGTTTAGACAAAATAGCATAAAAAATAAGCGACTGATGTGCATCAGTCGCTTATTCAGAGTAACCCAGATGTTGTTACATCACGTCTGTTTTTTCTACGCGAGATTCTTTTAGGACTTCTTTCACCCGTTTCAGACTTTCGCGGAAACGGGGACCGCGGCGCAGTGTAAAACCGGTAGCAAGCACGTCAATAATCACCAACTGTGCCAGCCGAGAAGCCATTGGCAGATACATGTCGGTATCTTCAGGGACTTCCATGGTGACGGGCAGGGTACATTCGCGCGATAACGGAGAATTACGGGCGGTGATCGCAATGACTGCGGCGCCATTTTCTTTCGCCAGCCGAGCAATATCCAATAGGGATTTGGTGCGCCCAGTGTGAGAGATCAACACTACCACGTCGCCTTCATCACTGTTAATGCAGCTCATCCGTTGCATTAACACATCATCGAAACATACAACAGGTACATTGAAGCGGAAAAACTTGTTTTGGGCATCATGAGCAACGGCTGCCGAGGCCCCTAGCCCAAAAAACGAGATTTTTTTGGCTTGAGTTAACACATCGACAGCCCGGTTGATGGCTAAGGGATCGACACTTTGCCGGGCAGTGTCAAGTGCGGCCATTGAAGATTCAAAGATCTTGTTGGTGTAGGAGTCAGGGGAATCATCTTCTTCCACATGCCGACTGACATAGGGCGTACCATTAGCCAAACTTTGTGCCAGATGTAATTTAAAATCTGGGAATCCTTTAGTGTCTAGCCGACGGCAGAAGCGGTTAACCGTGGGTTCGCTCACATCGGCCATTTTCGCGAGAGTTGCTATGCTGGAATGGATGGCCGTTTGCGGAGATGCCAGAATAACCTCTGCGACTTTACGCTCAGATTTGCTGAAATGAGGCAGGTTCTTTTGAACCTTTTCTAAAGTATTCATATGTTATTAAGTCCGCTAGCCCATTGGTTATGTAATTTTATTAGCTTCTTTGCTGTAAGTATTTCGATATTTAGCATCAGTCTAATGTCACATGCTGTTGTCGGTTAAGGCAACGTTAACCTGCTTAAACGCCGACTGTTGTAGGGTTTGTAACTTTGTCAGCATAACAGATTTATGACATAGCTGACTAGCGATATAGCCGTAATTTGTGGCTAAATAACAGATGCGGCCTGATGTTTTTGTTGTTATATTACAACAAAATTGTATATCGATTTCCTCATACGTGGTTTAAGCTTGGATCTGTTAAAGTGAAAGCCACCCTCATTGAAAGGAGAGAGTTTAGCGATGGGCAAATCATCATCCGAGACCAAAGCTTGCGATTTTGTACTCTTTGGCACTAAAGGAGACCTGGCCCGGCGCAAATTGTTGCCATCCCTGTATCAACTCGATAAGGCCAATTTGCTGCACCAAGACACTCGCATCATTGGCGTTGCCAAAGATGCTTTCACTCAGGAAGAATTTCTGGAACGTGTTACCCAGTCCATCAACAAATTTGTGAAGGAAGACGTTTGTCAGCAAACACTGCAGCGTTTTTTGGCGCGTTGCCACTATATTGGCACCAATTTTACTGATGTTGATGGTTATGCGGCTTTTCATGACATCCTCGATAGCCAAAACCGCGTAATGGTGAATTACTTTGCTACACCGCCGGCAATTTTTGGTGATATCTGCCGTTGCCTGCATGAGCAGGGATTGATTAATGCCGAAACTCGGGTGGTATTGGAAAAACCCATTGGTTCCGATCTGGCCTCGTCCAAAGTCATTAACGATCAGGTATCGGCATATTTTGCGGAACGCCAAGTTTATCGTATCGACCATTATTTGGGTAAAGAAACGGTACAAAACCTGATTGCGCTGCGTTTTGCCAATTCACTGTTTGCCTCAAAATGGGATAACCGCACCATAGATCATGTGCAGATAACGGTAGCGGAAGAAGTAGGGATTGAAGGTCGTTGGGGCTATTTTGATAAAGCGGGACAGATGCGCGATATGATCCAGAACCATCTGTTGCAAGTGCTGACATTGATTGCCATGGACCCTCCGGTAAACCTCGACGCGGACAGTATCCGTGACGAAAAGGTGAAAGTGTTGAAGTCGCTGCGTCCTATCACAATGGACAATGTGTTTGAAAATACTGTTCGCGGACAATATTCGGCAGGATTCCTTAAAGGCTCACCAGTTCCAGGTTATTTGGAAGAAGAGGGCGCAAACGTTGAATCTAATACCGAGACGTTTGTCGCGCTACGGGTGGATATCGACAACTGGCGTTGGGCTGGTGTGCCATTTTATCTGCGCAGCGGTAAACGTATGCCGTTCAAAAGTTCTGAAATTGTTATCTATTTTAAGAATCCCCCGCACAATCTTTACCGTTCCAGCTATCGTAATTTGCCACCTAATAAGTTGACTATTCGCCTGCAACCGCATGAAGGGGTGGAAATTCAGATGATGAATAAGGTGCCTGGGCTGGAGCAGAAACAACGGCTGCAAACCACGAAACTGGACTTAAGTTTTTCTGATACCTTCAAGAACGAACGTATTCCCGATGCCTATGAACGGTTATTGCTGGAGGCGATGTCGGGGAATCAGGCATTGTTTGTGCGCCGTGATGAGGTCGAACAGGCGTGGATCTGGGTAGACGGTATCATTCAGTCGTGGGAACAGAGCAATGAAAAGCCAAAACCTTACCCTGCCGGTACCTGGGGGCCGGTGGCTTCGGTGGCACTGATCACTAAAGACGGGCGTTCTTGGGATGAATAAGGAGGCCGTATGCTGAAAGAAACAGTGTTCAAATCTTTTGATTCAAAAGAACAACTGGAACAGCAACTTGCCGAGCGCATTGCCGTTGGACTGCAGGAAGCCATCGATAATCGCGGCAAGGCGAGCTTGGTGGTTTCTGGCGGTTCCACACCGCTAGGGTTGTTTGAAAAGCTCAGCCGTAAAGTGTTGGATTGGAGCGAAGTGTTTGTGACCTTAGCGGATGAACGCTGGGTGGATAACGCAAGTGCTGATTCCAATGAACATTTGGTGCGTCAGCATTTGTTACAACATCATGCTGCAAGTGCCAAATTTCGCGGCCTGAAGAATATGTTTGCCACCGCAGCGGCGGGGGTCGCGATGACTACCGAACAACTGGCCAATATTCCGCGTCCGTTTGATGTGGTGGTCCTAGGCATGGGTAACGATGGACACACTTGCTCTTGGTTCCCCTGCGCACCCGCAGCCGAGCTACAGCACGCGTTGACTACAGACGCATTACTGTGTGCCATGCATCCCCAAACAGCGCCTCATGCGCGAATTACTTTGAGTCGACATGCGGTGCTCGGTAGTCGCCAGATATATCTGCATCTGGTAGGTCAGCAAAAATTGGATGTTTACCATCGGGCGCTTGCTGCAGACGATATCATGGAGATGCCCGTCAGAGCGGTCCTGTCCCAACATAAAATTCCTGTGGATGTGTACTGGGCCGCATAAGGAGAAGTTATGAATCCGACCGTTAAGGCCGTTACCGAACGGATAATCGCCCGTAGCAAGGCTACTCGGAAAAAATACCTAGCCGCAATTCAAGAAGCAAAAGCTGATGGGGTTTATCGCGCCAGTTTGGGATGCGGTAACTTGGCTCACGGCTTTGCCGCCTGTCAAACCGACGATAAGCAGTCTCTTCGGCAACTTACCAAAGCCAATATTGGGATTGTCACAGCATACAACGATATGCTGTCGGCGCATCAGCCTTATGAGCATTATCCACAAATTCTGCGTGACGCCTGTCACCAGGTTGGTAGCGTAGCGCAGGTTGCTGCCGGGGTTCCGGCAATGTGTGACGGTGTCACCCAAGGGCAACCGGGCATGGAGCTGAGCCTTATCAGTCGCGAAGTCATTGCGATGGCGACAGCGGTTGGGTTGTCACACAACATGTTTGACGGTGCCTTGTTATTGGGCATTTGTGACAAGATTGTTCCCGGGTTATTGATTGGTGCATTGAGCTTCGGCCATTTGCCGATGTTGTTTGTCCCCGCCGGGCCCATGCGTTCAGGGATACCCAATAAAGAAAAGGCGAGGATAAGACAGAAATTCGCTCAGGGCTTGGTCAGTCGAGAAACATTGCTGGAAGCGGAATCTAAGTCCTACCACAGCGCAGGTACATGTACGTTCTACGGCACCGCGAACAGCAATCAGTTGGTACTGGAAGTGATGGGATTGCAGTTACCCGGTTCTTCTTTTGTGAACCCAGATGACCCACTACGACTGGCGTTGACCCAAGCTGCCGCCAAGCAAGTTTGCCGTTTAACGGCCTTGGGAACGCAATATACACCTATAGGCGAACTGGTGTGTGAAAAGTCTATTGTTAACGGTGTTGTGGCGCTGTTGGCGACTGGCGGCTCTACCAACCTGACGATTCATCTGGTGGCTGCCGCGAGAGCCGCTGGCATTATTATCAACTGGGATGACTTCGCTGAGTTATCTGATGTGGTGCCGTTGCTGGCAAAAGTGTACCCCAACGGTCAAGCCGATATTAATCATTTCCACGCGGCAGGCGGCATGGCGCTATTAATAAAGCAATTATTGGCAGCCGGATTATTGCATGAAGACGTCAATACCGTCGCGGGTTTTGGGCTCTCGCGTTATACCCAGGAACCTAAGCTACTTGCCGAAGGGTTAACTTGGGTTGATGGGCCGGTAACCAGTTTGGATCCAGACGTGCTGACTTCTGTTGATAAACCATTCCAGCACAACGGCGGGCTTAAACTGCTCACCGGAAATTTGGGACGAGCGGTCATGAAAATCTCTGCGGTGGGAGAAACTCACCGTATCGTTGAGGCCGAAGCGGTCGTGATAGACGAGCAACATAAACTCAATGAGTTATTCAGCAGTGGTCAACTTAATCGGGACTGCGTGGTGGTCGTCAAAGGCCAAGGGCCAAAGGCTAATGGGATG
Source organism: Shewanella fodinae (assembly GCF_014651955.1). Classification (GTDB taxonomy): domain Bacteria; phylum Pseudomonadota; class Gammaproteobacteria; order Enterobacterales; family Shewanellaceae; genus Shewanella; species Shewanella fodinae. Next base: position 144,670 of record NZ_BMXW01000002.1, read on the forward strand.
CCGGAGCTACATAAACTAACGCCACTGCTGGGATCGTTGCAGGATCAAGGCTACCACGTTGCTTTGGTGACAGACGGGCGGATGTCAGGCGCTTCCGGTAAAGTGCCAGCGGCGATTCATCTGTCTCCAGAAGCATTGGATGGCGGACTTATTGCCAAAGTGCGCAATGGTGACCGTATCCGGGTTGATGCGGTAAAAGGGGAAATTTCACTGTTAGTTCCAGACGCTGAGCTGGCTGCCCGCAACGCTGAAGCGGTACCGCTGCGGCAAGTGCGTTATGGCATGGGACGGGAATTATTTACTGCGCTACGGGCAAACTTCAGCAGTCCTGAAACAGGTGCCCGTAGCACTAGCGCCATTGACGATTTTTATTAACCATTTTAGGAGCCGTAACATGACACAGAACAACTGGTCGTTGCAGCCAGAAGCGATTTTTGCGCTGAGCCCGATCATTCCTGTAATGGTTATCAATAAAATTGAACAGGCAGTTCCTTTGGCTAAAGCCTTAGTTGCTGGTGGAGTTAGTGTCCTTGAGGTGACACTGAGAACATCCTGTGCGTTAGATGCTATCAAAAAAATTGCGGCAGAAGTGCCAGAAGCGGTGGTCGGTGCAGGCACAATTCTCAATGAAAGGATGCTGCGCGATGCTGAAGCCGCTGGTGCACAGTTTGCTATCACTCCCGGAGCGACAGAAGCATTGCTGAAAGCCGGTAAAGCTGGGCGTATTCCGTTAATTCCTGGTGTTGCCAGCATTTCAGAAATCATGGAAGGGCTCAGCGAGGATTATCGTTACTTTAAGTTTTTCCCTGCAGAAGCTTCTGGTGGTGTAAAGGCATTAAAAGCCTTTGCTGGTCCGCTGGCGGATGTGCATTTTTGCCCAACTGGCGGTATCACCCCGGAAAACTACCGTGATTATTTGGCACTGCCTAATGTGGATTGCATTGGCGGCAGTTGGGTAGCACCGATTAGTGCCATGGATAATGGTGACTGGGACCAGATAACACAGTTGTGCCAGCAAGCGCTCAATGGTATTTAAGCTAAGTACAGGTACACAATAATCAAAAAGGCCACTTAAATATTAAGTGGCCTTTAATGGGATTGATGCTGTCAGTTTTTTTTCTGATCGTTATCTTGTTTGTCTGCTACATCTTTGTTTTTATCGGCCGGTTTCTGTGGCTGACCAAAGGGCGGCAGTTTAAACTTTGAACTATATTTCAACACTGCCAGATTGCTGAATACGACACCAATCACCAGTAATATAATCAGCCACACTTCCCAGTCAGACATAAGTCACCCAACCTATCTACTTAATCTACGGCGAGACGCTGTTCACAACGGCGGATATCTTCTGGTGTGTCAACTTCCGGTGAATCGAAGGCACTGATGGCAATTTTAATTGGATATCCATACTCCAGTGCTCGCAGTTGTTCCAGTTTTTCCAAGTTTTCCAATCGACCCATTGGTAACTTGGCAAAGGTTTCGACAAAGCGCCGAGTATAAGCATAAACGCCTAAGTGTTTATATACAGGATATTCTTGTACATCGCGGCCAAAGGGAATGCAGGCTCTGGAAAAATATAAGGCAAAGTTATTGTTATCAAATACCATTTTGACGTGTTTAGGGTCATCCAGCTCGACTGGGTCAGTGATTTGATAGGCGAGGGTCGCCATTTCAAATTCACCGGGATGACGTTTAAACAGGTCAACCATCTGTTCAATAGAGATGGGATCAATCAGTGGCTGATCACCTTGCAGATTGATAACCAAATCATCATCAGCCAACCCCAACTGCGTAATGGCGTCATTGATGCGATCAGTGCCAGAGGCCGCAGCAGGATCGGTCATAATCACCTGGCCACCGAAGCTTTCTACCGCCTGTTTGATACGTTCATCGTCGGTTGCTACGTAGATATTATCGATTCCTTTCGCCAGCAATGCCCGTTCATATACGCGCTGGATCATCGGCTTGCCGTTAATCGGTGCCAAAGGTTTGCCGGCAAAACGGCTGGAACCATAACGTGCAGGGATTAACAGGGTAACATTCATTGAAAATACCTATAAATAAATGACAGGGTCCATAACGGACCCTGAGGAGTTAAAGAATAACGACTATCAAGCTTAGATGCGACGGAATAGCTTGGTCAACATCTCATCGGTGACTTTTTCCTGCCAGCTATCACCGTAAACGTTCGCCCACAATGGCCCCATGCTCTTGGTGACTTTCACCATGGCGGCGATGGTTTCATCAGGCAGATCCTTACAAATATTCTGTGGTAACTGAATATTGTGCTGCTTCATCATGCCGCGGAATTCATCCATATATTCAGGGTAGAATTCATCTAATACATTGAACGCAATGCAGTTACCAATACCGTGATGGTAACCCAGAACATAGGCCAGACCATAGGACACAGCATGGCAGGCACCCACTTGGCTATACGCAATGCTCATACCGCCCATGAATGAAGCCATCATCAGCTTGTCATCTTTGTTCGGGTCATTTTCAATGAATACTTCACGGCATAGCTCCAGTGATTTTTCGGCATAGGCGCGGGAGAATTCGTTGAGGAAGGTGCCTTCTAGAGATTCGACACAGTGGATCCAGCAGTCCATACCGGTGTAGAACCACTGATCAGTTGGTACGCCAGCGATCAACTCAGAGTCCATAATGATCTGGTTGAATACGGTGTAATCTGAGTTCAACCCCAACTTGCGTTCTGGGCCACACAGCACTGCAGTGCGTGATGCTTCTGCGCCAGTACCAGAGATAGTTGGAATACCAATGTGGTGAACTGCGGGGTTCTTAATCAGATCCCAGCCTTGATATTTAGCAGAGCCACCTTCGTTGGTCAGCATCAGTGATACGGCTTTGGCCAGATCCATAGTGGCGCCACCACCAATACCGACAACGCTGACCGGCAGTTTGTTAGAAAACTGCTGAACCTGTTCAGTCAAGCCATCTACCTGCACAGTGGTTGGTTCATCAGTCACATCAACCCATAACAGAATGTCTTGCGCTTTTACTGGCAGACGGCTTTCCAATGGTTTGCCCTGGTGTACATTGTCCACGACAAATACCACGAAATCATCAGCGTGTTTACGTTCGGCGGCCAGCACTTCGTCTAACTGTGCGAAAGAACCACGACCGAAAATCATTTTGGGGACAACTTGGAAATTCTTAAATTTCATAGCTACTTGCTCCTGGGAAATTATTGGGCAAACGCCTTTTTGATATTGACAATACGATCAGCAATCTGTGCGTCAGTCCAGGACAGCTTAATCGCCATGGAGATGGTCCTGCTCATGATATCGTCAGATTTTGGCACAGATACTTTAGTGTAATCCGGCCGGTCTGCAATTAATGTGATCGGCAGGGCGGCAGCACTGTGCATATGCTGGATATGTTGCCAGTTTTTCAGGTAATGCCAATTATTGACATACCAGTAGAAACAGCCGTCAACACCGTTAGCGGCCAATTTTTTGCTGATCTCCTGGGTACGGGCTTCAGTCGGCAGCATAAAACTCAGGAAGCTGGCATTATCGCCGGCTTCATCAGGGATCTCGCGGAAGCTTACTTCGGCAATATCGGCCATCGCATCTTTCAGCAATTTTTTGTTTTTGCGCTGGATATCGATAATGGTGTCCAGTTTTCGCAGTTGTGCTAGACCTAATGCCGCATTCATTTCGCTGATACGGAAATTCAGCCCCATGATGGGATGGGTTTCAGCGCCACGGTCATTACCGATATGGTCATGGCCGTGATCGGAAAACATATGCGCGTTTTTATAGATTTCGTCGTTATTGCTGATAACGGCGCCACCTTCACCACAAGTAATGGTTTTTACTGAGTCAAAAGAGTAACAGCCGACATCACCGATAGCGCCCAGTGCTTTACCATGATAACTACCGCCGATAGCCTGACAGGCATCTTCCAGCAATACTAGATTGTGTTTGTCACAGATGGCCTTAATCTGATCAATCTTCCCCATAGAACCGCACATATGTACTAGATTCACGGCTTTAGTCCGTGGCGTGATAGCGGCTTCAATGCCTTCTGGCGACAAACACAGTGTCTCATCAATTTCAGCAAACACAGGAACCGCGCCCGCCAGCACCAGCGCTTCTACAGAAGCAACAAAGGTGAATGGCGGTACGATGACTTCATCACCAGCACCGATGCCAGCAGCGGCCAGTGCGGTCTGCAGTGCTGCAGTGCCACTAGACAATAGATGTGCATGTTTGACACCCATTTTTTCGCACAGCAGCTGCTCCATCTCGCGGGTCTTCCAGCGACCGTTACGCATCTGGTCAAAGTTGTAACGGAAGGTAAAACCGTGCTCCATCACATCTGCCACTTCCTGTTTTTCTTCAGGACCGAATAATTCAAAACCGGGCATGGGAAGTTATCTCCTAGGATAAAAATTGTGCTCTTGAGATCTGCCAGTAGTGGCATTCAGGCCGGATTTTCGGACGGAGCCTCACGGCGGCGGGCGGAAATGCCGGGGTGACCGCAATGAGCACCCGTTTAGATTGGCGAATTATACCGAGCACGCCTTCAGACTGCGATGTTTTATTAAGGAAAATTTCCTTCGTGTGCTTAAATTTGCGGCAATGGCGACAATCTTTCAGGTAAAAAGACGGGGACCTACGTCCCCTGTGTCTGATTTACTTTTTCAGCGGATGTTCTGCCAACCACTGTTGACCGTCAATGGTCACATCCAAATCCGTTAGGAGGCCATTCTCGATACTGTAGAGCCAGCCATGCACTGCCAGTTCCTGTCCACGTTCCCACGCATCCTGCACGATAGAGGTACTGACAACATTGGCCACCTGTTCCATTACGTTCAGTTCGCACAGCCGATCATAACGCGCTTGCTCGTCCAACGAATCCAGTTCCTGTTGATGCAGACGATAGATGTCGCGAATATGGCCTAGCCAGTTATCGATAAGCCCTTGGCGTTGTGTTGACATAGAGGCTTTCACGCCGCCGCAGCCATAGTGACCAACTACCATAATATGTTTCACTTTTAGCACGTCAACGGCGTACTGAATGACGGACAGACAATTGAGATCGGTATGGATAACCAGATTGGCAATATTACGATGAACAAATACTTCCCCCGGCATCAGATCGATGATCTGATTCGAGGGCACACGGCTGTCTGCACAACCGATCCACAAAAATTCTGGGGTTTGTTGTTTAGCCAGGGTTTCAAAAAAATGAGGATTCTCGTCATTGATACGTTCCGCCCAGCGACGGTTATTATCAAACAGGGGTTTAAGTAATCTCATTGGTGTTATTAGCTCTTGGTTGTCTAGGACGTGGTGTCCTTGTGTTACTGATATTACCAGAAGCAGAACAGCGTCTGGTCTATCCATTGAACCATAGGTTGCCGCCAGCAGCATTACGGCCAATAGTTTGTTTTCAATTAGTTGCAGTTGGCTGTTGGTATTGGTGCTACGGTTTTCACATAACGTGTTACTAATGCCGGTAGTTGTTCAAGTATCGGACCTTTAAGACAGATATTACTGTTAGCCAATATATCGGCCAACTGCGTTACGTCATACTGACATCGCAGTTGTTCGGCCAGAGGATAGTAGCTGTAGTGCCACAATTCGGGGCTTGTACCACTCATGCCTGCCTGAAACGGCCGATAAAAACCGTAATCTGCGGCATTAGCTGCTAACCATTGATGTAAGTAAAAACAAGGACCGTCGGCCTGATATTCGACATTCACTAGCTGCAATTGTTGGCGTTGTATGGCTCTATCATCAAACAGATCCAGATCTGTCCCCCAATGATGGCGGGAAGTGCCGGGCAGGGCAGACCACAATAACAGAGTATGCAGCAGCGCGTTTTCATCCATTGATTGCCTATCGCTAATAGGGCGGGAGTTGCAGTCCAACAATGGACGTTGACCACTGGCCTTTGCATCCCAAAGTTGCTGTTGGCGCGAAAAGCTGCGATAGGCCGAACAGATAGCAATACTGATCCCGTCAGCGGCAGCCGCTTGCTGCATTTGGGTAAAAGCTTGTGCCGTTTGCGTTTCCAGTAAAAACTGCCGTTGATCGCGGCTCTGAAGCGTTACCAGTCCAGTGTCATCGAGACCATAAAGGCGCTTTTCAGACATGTTCAACACAATAACTTTTCCAATATCCGCTGATAGCACTGCGCCAATAACTCTAAATCGGCCACGCTAACGCATTCGTTGACTTTATGAATGGTGGCATTTACCGGCCCCAATTCAATCACTTGCGCACCGGTCGGAGCGATAAAGCGGCCATCTGACGTTCCACCGGATGTTTGCGCATCGGTCTGGATGCCAGTAGTTTCCAGAATTGCTGCTTGGGTCGCCTCCAATAATGGCCCTGTGTCCGTCAAAAAAGGCAAGCCGTTGTATATCCAGCTGATGTCATAATCCAACCCATGTACATCCAGAATATGTTGCACTTTGGCGATGAGTTCATCAGCGGTAACTTCGGTAGAATAACGGAAGTTAAACATGACCTGCAGTTCCCCTGGGATCACATTGGATGCGCCAGTACCTCCGTTAATATTGGCAATCTGAAAGCTGGTTGGCGGGAAGAAGGCATTGCCGTTATCCCACTGAGTAGCGGCCAACGCTGCTAATGCTGGCGCGGCCTTGTGAATAGGATTATCGGCCAGATGCGGATACGCCACATGTCCTTGAATTCCATTAACCGTCAGGTTACCGGTAAGGCTGCCGCGACGGCCATTTTTGACAACATCGCCCAGTTTATGGGTACTGGATGGCTCACCGACGAGGGCCCAGGTGATTTTTTCGTTACGGGCTTCGAGGGTATCAATCACTCGAGTGGTACCGTTAATAAACGGCCCTTCTTCATCACTGGTGATGAGAAAAGCAATCGATCCTGAATGCGTGGGATGCTCGGCCACAAAGCGCTCGGTGGCAACTATCATGGCTGCCAGCGACCCTTTCATGTCGGCGGCTCCGCGACCATGCAGATATCCGTCTATCACCACAGGCTCAAATGGCGGGGTATGCCAGCGATTGGCATCTCCTACCGGGACAACATCAGTGTGACCCGCAAAACAGAATAGCGGTCCCTGACTACCGCGGCGCGACCAGAGATTAGTGGTGTCGTCAAACACCATGGATTCATTAATAAATCCCAGTTTCGCTAGCCGTTCGGCCAGCAACTGTTGACACCCCTCGTCCAGCGGCGTTACCGATGGACGAGAGATCAACTGTTGTGCCAAAGCCAGAACTTCGTTGCTCATAGTCCAAACCACTCCCGGTAAGCTGTCTCATTAAATCCCGCCATCACCTGTGTTCCCCGTTGGAGAACCGGACGTTTGATGAGTGTCGGATTTGCCAACATGAGCTGTCTGGCTTTTTCGGTATCCAACTGCTGTTTATCTTCATCGGCTAAGGTGCGAAAGCTGGTTGAGCGTTTATTTAGCAGTGCTTCCCAGCCGATGGCCTCAATCCAGCTATCGAGCGTGGCTGGCGGTAACGGTTGTTCTCGGTAATCAAAAAAACTGACTTGTAGGTGGTTGGCTTCCAGCCATTGCAGTGTTTTTTTTACTGTGTCGCATACTTTGGGCGATATGCCATATAGAGTGGATGTCATAAGTGTCAGGTGTGATATAGACGGCACGCTGGTGCCGTGAGTATAAAAAAATGTGATACGGATCACCAGACCAAACAGTCCAGATCCCGAGAAATCTCAGCAGGTCAGAGTTCTACGGTGAAGATCACGTCTTTACCAGCCGTTACACTACCTTGGCGTTTTTCGAGAAAACGCACATCTTCCATATTCGCCAGCACTACCGGCGTTAATAGGCTGCTGACCTGGCCCTGCAGGTATTCCAGGTCGAACTCCAGAATATGATCACCAGCTTTCACTTGTTGGCCTTCCTGCGCCAGGCGCTTAAAGCCCTTACCTCGAAGTTCGATAGTGCCTACGCCAAAATGTACGAACAGTTCCAATCCTTGCGGTGACTCAATGCTAAAGGCATGATTTGTCTCAAATATTTTGCCAACAGTACCATCTATTGGTGCCAGCATATACTGTCCGGCAGGGGAGATAGCGATACCATCACCGACAATTTTTTCCGAAAAAACCACATCCGGCACTTTTTCAATCGGTACTATTTCACCGGAAATAGGAGCATAGACCTTGATACCACCTTCGATGTTGGGTTGACCTGAAACCAGGCGCCGGACGCGGCTTAAAAATCCCATGGGTTAACTGTCCTTAATAAGGGTGATTCTGTAGTTGCTTCCTGTTCGGCCATGCTCAGGAAACGATAGTCTTAGCATACTGAATTATTTCTATATCTGACAACCGGATAACAGACTTTCCAACTCAGAAATTCGTTGGCATTGCAATGCTTTTTGCGCCAGCTCGACAAATTCACTGAATTTACCTTCACAAATGGCGGCTTTTATCTCCGGCAACGCGGCAGCATTGGCACTCAGTTCATCAAAGCCCATCCCCATCAGTAACGGCGCAATACGGGGATCGCTGGCAAGCTCGCCGCACAAAGAGGTGGTGACTCCGGCCGCTTTGGCGGTATTTAACGTTTGCGCAATCAATTGCAGTACCGCCGGGCAGAATGCTGGGTAGCTGGCGGTCAGTTGTGGATTACCACGATCGGCGGCTAGGGTATATTGCGCCAGATCATTGGTACCAATGCTGACAAAACTTAGTCGCGGTAGCATGGTGGACAGATTAACGACTGCGGCAGGGGTTTCTACCACAATACCGTATTCAGGTTCGGCGAACGGCTTCTGTTCCAATAGCAGTTGCTGGCGGCAGATCTCGATTTCAGCAAACAGCTCATCTAACTCTTCCGGCTGGCATACCATAGGAAACATCAGCCGTACTTGACCAAACGCCGCGGCTCGCAATACGGCCCGAAGTTGAGTGTGCAGCACGTCTTTATGCCGTAAGGTGTAGCGTAGACCACGAACGCCAAGAGCGGGGTTATCTTCTGCCAACAGCTGATTAATGCAGGAAAACTCTTTATCGGCACCCACATCGAGTGTGCGAATGGTCAGACACTTGCCTTTAATGAGCTGTAATGCCTCGCAATAGAGGCTGAATTGCTCTTTTTCATCCGGCATGGACACGGCATCCATCAGCATAAACTCAGTGCGAAACAGGCCAATTCCTTCGGCACCAGATTGTGGCAGCCTGGCAATATCGTTAAGATTCCCGACGTTAGCGAGCAGTGTCAAACTGTGACCATCCTGGGTGACACAGGGAATATCGCGGTAGCGGGCGAGGGCATTGCGCCTTTGTTGATCATCCGCCAACTGCTTTTGCAATGTCGCCAACTCTTTGGCGTCAGGCTGTGCGTATAGTTTGCCTTGATAACCATCCAGAAATAGCTCAGTACCATTGCTGATAGCCGCAGCGTCAAAATTGCAGGACAGCAGGGCCGGGATCCCGGCAGCCCTGGCCAGAATGGCGGTATGACTAGTGATACCACCGGTTTTTAGCACAATGCCCTTGATGTGATTCAGCGGGAGTAAGGCAAATTCAGCTGGCGTCAGGTCTTCCGATAGCAGAATACTGTCTTCCTGAAGCTGTTGCAGCCGTTCGCCTCCGGCACCATTAATGGTGGCAATCAGTCTTTTAGACAGACTCAGTACGTCCTGCGCACGGCGGGCGAGATAAGGATCGTCCAGTGCTTCCATTTCACTGGCCTGGTGGTAGAACACACGCTGCACTGCCGCTCCCGCGGACAGTTGCAGGGTATTAATGGAACGATGGAGCTGGCTAATGAGTTCGGCATCGTCCAACAACAGTAAATCGGCTTCCACTAGTTGGTAGTTGGCAGAGCCTGCTTCAAGGGAAAGAAGACTGTTACGTAATTGCTGGCACAGTTGGGCGACAGCGCGACTCGCCTTTGCTTGTTCGGCGGGAATACTGGAAAGCGGCAATAGACGATAATCGAGACTGTTATCGAAGGGCTCAAACAGGACAGCTTTGCCCTGGGCGATACCAGAGGATACGGCGATTCCTTTCATCTCCATTGGCTGTCCTTAACTCAGTGTCATCAATAGTTCAGCAATACGATCTACAGCTTGCTCTGCTTGTTGCCCGTGGGCGAAAATCCGCACATGGGAACCGTGATATAATCCCAAGGTTTGTAATTTGAATAAACTCTTGGCACTGGCTTGCTTGCCCTGACATTCCACAATGACATCACACAGAAACTGTTTCGCCTCTTTGACCAATAACGCTGCCGGGCGGGTGTGGATGCCATGGGGAGCAGTGATGGTAACGGTTTTTTCATACATAGACTTCAGACTCATGTTGATCGCAAACAGCCGTTATCTGGCGCTAGCATGCCGCACTCAGCGGTCATATTCAATCACTTGGTAGCCCTTAGCGCGTAACGCTTTTATCGCAGTGTCCAGCTTATCCCACTTAACCAGTATATAGTCGGTATCGAATGTAGATAATGAAAAAATACAGACATGAGCGTCTGCTAAGGTTGTGGCAATCTTAGCGTGTATCCCGGTAGCAGAAAATCCCAGCGGCCCGAGTATCTCCAAACAGCGCCAACTGCTCTCTTGTTCTAGGCTATCGAGTGGCACGCGGGCATCAATCACAATTGACATTTCTTCGCGGGTCTTCGCCAAAAAATAGGTGGGCTGTTCAAGCACGACTGACGGAACGGCGGTATCAGCAGCGAAACTATGTATGGTGTAGAGCGTAGGGTGAATAGCCAGCGTCAAGCGCACAACATAATTCCTCTGGATAACCGGGCATCTTAATGATGCCCGTTATATATATGTGTGACGCTCCTTGTCTTCGGCTCACATCATAACCGTCAGGTTTTGAACTGTCCAAGTGCCGCAGCCATCTGCTGGCTGATTTTGCCCATATCGGCGGCAGCATGGCTGTTGCTGGCATTCGCTTGGACGGACACTTCTGTGAGCTCAGAAATATTACTGATATTACGATTAATTTCTTCTGTCACCAAAGATTGTTCTTCGGTAGCACTCGCCAATTGAGTGTTCATATCGGAAATAGCGGCAACCAATTGCAGGATTTTTTCCACGGCGGCATTGGTATTCTGTGCATGCTGCTGCAACTCCTGTGACTCTTTTTGGGTCAGTTGGTTACTCTTCATGACACTGTCAACACCGTGTTGGATCTCGGCAATAATGGTATGGATCTCGTTAGTGGATTCCTGAGTCCGAGTGGCCAGCGCTCTCACCTCGTCGGCCACAACGGCAAATCCTCGCCCATGTTCTCCTGCGCGAGCAGCTTCAATCGCCGCGTTCAGGGCCAACAGGTTGGTTTGGTCGGCAATAGAACGGATAACTTCCAAAATACTGCCGATTTTCTCAGATGCATGACCCAGAGCCAGCGTTAAACTTGCCGAAGATTGTAATTCACTCGCTAACGTGCGGCAGCCTTCCAAGGTATTTTCCATGGTTTGCTTACCTTGGAGCGCTTGCTGCTTCACGCTCGTGGCCGCATCGGCCGCTTGCTGGGTATTGCCAGCCATTTCACGAGTCGTACTCAGCATTTGATTGATAGCTGTTGCAACACTGGCAATCTCTTTATGGATATGATCTGCACTTTCATTCGATTCTTGTACTGCATTCATCAGTTGTCCGGCATCGGTATTCAGATCCAGTCCCAGCGGTTTCATCTGTTGCAGTGCGGTGGCAATCTTGGCAACAAACTCATTGAATGCATCGGCCAGTAATGACACCTCATCTTTGCCCGGGCTGTTTAGCCGCTTGCGCAAGTCACCTTCACCCTGGGCAATATCCTTCATGGCGTTAATAGCTTCGTTAATTGGGCTGGTAATGGATTTGTTCAACACCAAGAAGAAAGCAAAAATCGGCAATGAGATAATCAGCATGATCACTAAATAATGGATGGATACCGTGGTCATGGTGTCATTGATATCGCTGACATAGGTGCCAGTCATAATTGTCCAGTCCCATGTTTTGTCATGGCGGGCTTCAGTGAGTTTTTTTTCGTCTTGCCCGGTCGCTGGATTGCGGTAGTTATAGGTGATAGTCGCTTTATCGTTGGCTCTCGCATCATTGATAAACTTGACAAAAGGGCGTTCACCATCAGCGGTTTTTAACTCGGAAACGTTTGTCCCGACCAATTTGGGGTACTGGCTGTCAGACAAAATAACGCCATCACTGCCAATCAGGATGTAATAACCATCCTTGCCGAAGCGCATACCATCAAATAAACGAATGGTTTGCTGTTGTGCCTCTTTTTCTGAAGTATTACTGGCATAGGCTTGGAGTCGGCTCGCCTCAACAATCGATAATGCAGAATTCAGTAACGAATCATTCTGCACCCATTTCTGATTGATTAGATTGCTGTATTGCTCCTTAATAGAAAAACTTGCGAAGCATACAGTTCCTATTGCTGCCATCACTAACATCAGGATCAATCTTTGCAGGATGGTAAGTTGCCGCAGCAGATTCATGGATGCAATCCTTTTTATGTTATATTTCTATAAGTTGCGTCGAATATACAGCAATTCCATTAGCATTTGAAAGTATTTCGCTAAACGGCATTTTCAATAGTTGATCACGCTCATTTTTCCGTCATAAACGCGGGATGGCAAGCAAATTACTTTGCCTTTGTGGAAGCCAGCAGCATAGAATCAGACTACGCTTTATAATTATTTGTTTTCTCTCCGGATATATGTAGCTATTGCATTATCCGGATGGCTATCAGGAGCAGCTCAGATGCAGCCATCTCAAGTGATCAACTCGGATGATATTTTACTAAAACTATGTCGGTCGGTGTCGCAGGTCTTGTCAACCACCACGGCTAGCAAAATTAGTCATGCTGGTATGGTTCAGCGCATCGGGCAAACGCGTTTGCGGCCAGATCTGGGGTGTTTTTCGATTTTTGATGGTGGTTTCTCAGGACTGGTGGTGATCAACTTTTCAGCTGATGCGGCCATGGAGATCTACCGCCGTTACCTGTTAAGTATGGGCATGCCGGAAGATGAGTTAGCCATCAAATACACCTCTGATGAAGTGGCAAACGTGATGGGTGAGCTGATGAACCAGATGTTGGGTAACTTTATTAATCAGGTTTCCAAAGAGTTGCAAACGTCCATCAGTCAGAGTCAGCCTAAAATGCTCACTATCAACCGTGAACTGACATTATCTATTGAGGCTAATCTGGATGAGCCGGTCACTCGTCGGGTGAGTTTCCGCACTGAAAACAATAATATCTTTTACCTTGAATTTGCCATGGATAACACTGAATTCATCGGTTTGGCGTCCGTTGAAGTCGAAGAGGAAATGGACCCTGATGATATTTTAGCGATGCATTCGGGAGGTGCCAGTCACAGCGGGGATGTCACTGAAGACTTGTTTGATAAACTCGGTATCTAATCTGCTGTGTCCAGTCCGGGCTTGCCAAGGCCCGGACATCCTCCTATGATCCCGCGGTTTTTGCTGCCGAGGCTGTTGTTATGTCTGAATACTCTTTATCCATCTATGCCTGTGAACTCGCTGCGCAAGTTATCCGTGATGTTATCAGTGATGGAGCGCCGTTGGATCGGGCTTACTCTCGACAGTTTGCTGGTTTGAAATTAGCCCCTGCACAGCAAGCACAGATAACTCGTGTGGTTGGTGAGATTATCAGACGATTGAACTTTTACTGTTATCTAGCGCATGTGTCCTTAGCCGATGCGGGCAAACATGCTGCCGATTTACTGATGGCCTGGCATGCTTATCGGCAATTACCGCCCCCCGGTTGGCAACAGGCTAAGGCCATTGACGCGAAAACACTGGCATTACGGCTGCAGCATGCCGATAGTGTGGCAGCATTACGCGATGGTTGTCCGGCGTGGCTGGATGAGCTGGGACAGCTGCAGTTAGGTGACAGTTGGGCGGCCGAGCGTGCGGCGTTGGCGCAAGCACCTAAGCGCTATCTGCGCACTAATCTGCTCAAATGTGACCGTAATCAACTGCAATCGCGGCTGGCAAAAGAGGGCATTTCCGCGGTTGCGGTGGAAGGCGTTGCAACGGCGCTGGAAGTGACTTCTGATGCGGCGTTATTTCGTACTGACACATTTAAGGATGGTTGGTTTGAACAGCAAGATGCCGGCTCACAACATGTGGCTGACGTGTTGGATGTATCACCGGGAATGCGGGTGATTGATGCCTGTGCTGGTGCGGGTGGGAAAACGCTGCACCTGGCTGCCAAAATGCAGGGCAAAGGCCGATTACTGGCAATGGATATTGAACAGTGGAAGCTGGACAATCTCAAAGAGCGCGCACGCCGTGCTGGTGCACACAATGTTGAGACCCGGCTGATCAGCTCCAGTAAAACCATTAAACGCCTGAAATTGTCGGCAGATCGCTTACTACTGGATGTCCCGTGTTCTGGCTTGGGAGTGCTAAAACGTAACCCTGATACCAAATGGCGTGACACAGAAACGCGTTTACCCGTATTACAGGCATTGCAAGCACAGATCCTCGACAGCTACAGCCGGATGTTGAAAGTTGACGGCATTCTGGTGTACGCCACCTGTTCCATTATGCCGGATGAAAACCGACAGCAAGTTGATAACTTTCTCGCCAGTCATAGCAACTTCCGGCTATTAGATGATGCCACTATCAGCCCGGCCAACAGTGGGTTTGATGGTTTTTATTGGGCAAGATTGCAACGTACTGCAGAATAATCGTCTAAATAGTGCACTTTTTTTGCAGGTTTGCTGCAGTTTTTTACAAGTATTGGCGAGTGCAGACGTTTACACTGACTTTAATCTGCTGCTTATCTGAGTTGTGTTTATCTTGTCAGCACCTGCGATTGAACATCAATTATTGACGCCGGTTAGCGGTATCGAGTTAGTACGTGCCCGTTATCAGGGATTTGCCTTTGATCGGCATGTGCATGCTGACTTTCATATCGGTGTGGTCGATTGTGGTGCCCAGCGCTTTATGCATCGCGGATCTCAGTATTTACTGGCACCTGGGCGGATTTCGCTGATTAACCCGGATGAAGTGCATGATGGTGAAGGACTGAACAAAGCACTTTACCAAGTGCGGTTGTTACGGATCAGTGGGGCGGCATGGGCTCAGTTTGCACAGCAATTAGGATATGCGGCCGAACCCTATTTCAGTGGGCCAGAGATTGTTGATCAACCACTATATCGCGGCTTATTACAACTGCATCAACTGGTGAATCAGCCACACGGCGCCCCCATCGCGGTTGATGGTTTACTGCTGGAGCTGATGAGCGCACTTATCAAGCGTCATGGCGACAGCCAACGACATTCGGTTGCGGTTGCTGGCGGGCTAACAGCATGGCAGATAACGCAGTTAAAGGATTTTCTCTATGCCGATTTAGCCGCAAATCACCGCTTACAGACCCTCGCCCAACTGTTTCAGCTCAATGAGTTTCAATTTCTACGAAGGTTCCGCCGTAGTTTTGGTATGACACCGCATGCTTATATCTTGGCTCTGCGTGTGGATTATGCTCGGCAACTACTGGCAGCAGGCAAAGATGTGGCTACCGCGGCCAGTGCCGCTGGATTTTATGATCAAAGTCATCTGCATCATTACTTTAAACGGCGTTACAATCTGACGCCTGCGCTGTATCGGCGTCAACTTGCTGGTTAGCTGCAATTTTTTCCAATCCCTTCGCCAATAGACTCTATTACACTGGTGCCTATCTAAGGCTTATTGGGTTCACAGAAAACAAACTATGAGTTGGTTATCGCTGTTATTTACCTTGGGAACCGTGCATGTGGCGGCGTTGGTCGCTCCTGGCCCCGATTTTGCGCTGATGCTGCGAGCCAGTGTTGTGGGGGGACGCCGTTATGCGTTTTTCCTAGCGTTGGGACTGGCCTCGGCCATTATGTTACATACCATTACGGTAACGTTTGCCGCAGCCTTGTTGCAACACTGGTTGCCGCAACTGATGTTATGGTTGCCTTGGTGTGCTGCATTGTGGCTGGGATATCTGGGCTATGGCTGTTTGTCTGGGGCGCTTGCCACGCAAGACTCAGTGCAACATAAAGAAATGCCCAAGACACTGCGGAGCTATTCTCGCCGTCATGGCTGGTGGACAGGTTTTGCCACCAATGCGTTGAATCCTAAAGCCTATGTGTATTTTTTCAGTGTGATTGCCGGGATGCTGCCACTGCAAAGCCCACTGCAGTTTAAGCTGGCATTAGTGATCCTGTTTTTCAGTCTGGCGTTATTGTGGTTCGGATTTCTTGGCTGGGCACTGAATATCCCCCGTTGCAGCCAATGGTTGCAGCGTAATAATCGTGGGATTTTAGTCTTTAGCGGCGTGATCCTGCTGCTGTTCGCAATGTTTCTGCTGTTACAGGGCTACCAGCGCTTGGTAGGCTAGTCGCCTTGTAATGTCATCAATATATGGCGGTTACCGCCGTGATTGCGGTGTTCGCCCAGATAGATGCCTTGCCAAGTGCCTAACGCCAATTGCCCATTGCGTATCGGCAACAGTAAACTGGTGCCGAGCAGACTGGATTTGATGTGTGCTGGCATATCATCGGCACCTTCATCGATATGACGAAAATAACCGCTGTCTTCGGCTACGGTATGATTGCACCAAGCCTCAAAGTCATCGCGCACGGTGGGATCGGCATTTTCATTGAGCGTCAGTGATGCTGAGGTGTGTTGTAACTGTAGATGCAGCAACCCTATATTGATCGGCTTGAACTGTGCCAATGCGGCAGCAATGTCGGTAGTGATAAGATGAAAGCCGCGGCTTCTTTCCCGTAACTGCAATAGTTGCTGTTGCCACATACGTCTATTCCTCTGCGCTGTTTCTTGCCGTGATTGATGATAGCGGGGATAGCATAACCCCAAAATCGTGCTATTGGATTAACCGCAGATGAGCGTTATCTGTGGCTGTGATAAACTGACGGCTAGTCATCATAGTGTCAATTAAGAGAGAAATATCATGGCCCGCGCCAGTGCCCGCCATATTTTAGTCAAGACCCGTGAAGAAGCGGAAAAGCTAAAACAACGCCTAGAAAAAGGTGAAGATTTTGCGGTATTAGCGAAAAAGTATTCGCTGTGTCCCTCCAAAAAACAAGGTGGCGATCTGGGCGAATTTAGTCCCGGCCAGATGGTCAAAGCCTTTGATGATGTGGTGTTTAAAAAATCGTTACTTACGATTCATGGCCCGGTAAAAACCCGTTTCGGGTTTCATCTTATCCAGACGCTTTATCGCAGTTGATGGCTGAAACACCTGCTACGACAGCGCTATTGCCCGCCGATTATTATCTGCAAAACTTTGAACAGATGCTGACGAGCGTAGCAGAGCGTTATCTGGATATTTTCCCTGCTGACCAGCAACGGGCATTACAGTGTTATCGGTCGTTGCCAGACAAAAGCAAAATGTTGCTGGTGCGGTTATTATCCCGAAAAGGCGAGTGGTTTCGCCTGGATAAACTGCATTACAGTGAAATCGGCGATATCGCGGATGCGGCGCAGCCCCTGCTTCACACGGAACTGTTGCAACAAACGTTGCCGCCGCTAGAGATCTGGTTTAGCGCCGTCACTCTAGCGGAGCTGAAAACCCTACTGCATGATATCAATGACCCACAGCTCAGTCCTTGGCGCAGCAAACAACAGTTGTGGCAGCTGTTGCAGGCAACACCAGAGTTGCAAACGCAACTGCCACAATGGCAGCAACAACAGGGGCTGGTTTGGCTGCAACTCAATTGTCAGCCGCTACTGGATCTACTGTTGTTGCTGTATTTTGGCAATCGCTATCAAGATCTAAGTCAGTTTGTGTTAAGCGATCTTGGCTTGCAGCGGTTTGAGAGTTACCCATTAACCCGGGAAGGGCGAACTTATCAGTCATCAATAGAACTACAAACGGCTTTATCCTTGGCGGCGTTAGCCGCTAACTGGGAGCAAACCACCCAACAAAAAGAGCCGATTGTGCTGGCAGATTGGTTGGCACAATTACCCGCGCCACAAGACAATCCGCTCTTGGAGCGGCGGAGGCAGAAACTGCTGCTGCAATTGGGACGAGAAGCCGAACGGCAGCAACAGCTAGCGTTGGCAATGTCACTGTATCAACAATGTCACGGTTGGGATGCCGCAGAACGTCTATGCCGCTGTCTGGAAAAGGTTAATCCACCACAAGCGCTGGCGGTATTAACCTCGCTTGCACAACAAGCCCAGAATGAAACGCAGCAGCAAACCGTGGTGAGGATCGGCAATCGACTTAATAGACGATTTACCGTCGCTGAACCGGGGGCATTGCAGGCGCTTTTCGATATAACAAAACCGTATAAACCCGATGAAATCCATTTGGAATTAGCTCAAGTGCCAGAAATGCGTGTGGAACGTCTGACTGCAGATTATTTTGCAGCTCAAGGTTATGATGCCTGGTTCAGTGAAAACAGTGTGTTATGTGGCCTGTTCGGCTTGGCATTTTGGGATATTATCTTCGCGCCAGTCGCGGGTGTGTTTGATAATCCGTATCAGCGAGCGCCCCGGGATATGTATCAGCCAGACTTTGTCGCGCGCCGACAAACTTTGATTACCCAGCGGATGGCGCAGCTGGCTAGCGGTGATAAGCACATACTGCAACAGCATTTTGTCTGTAAACAAGGGTTGGTGAACGATTGGGTCAATTGGCAAGTTTTTACCGAACCACTGTTCAAACGCTGTATCACCACCTTTTCTACAGAATTTTTACTGGCGTTATTTCAACGGATATTACGTGATCCGCAGCATTACCGCAGTGGTCACCCGGATCTGTTGCTATTTACTACTGACGGACAACCGCAGTTTGTGGAAGTTAAAGGTCCAGGCGATAAGCTGGACGATCATCAAAGTTATTGGTTACACTTCTTATCCGAATTTTATGCCGCTAAAGTGTGTTACGTGAGTTGGAAACATACTAAATAACTTAACGCGTAAATCAACTTACCTGTTGATTATTAATATATTTAAAACACTTTTATGGATTTTATGAGCGCTTGTTAACTCTAGCAGATAACGAGCCAACAGCGGCTTACGCCATAAAAAACGGACTGTGGATCGGGGATCGACAGTCCGTTTTGACGTTAAATATTTAAGCTCAATCGTAAATCAGTTCCAGCTGCATCAGCAGCATCTCTTCGCCGCCGCTGACTTTGATGTCACGACTTTGGCAAACCGGGCACAGATAGGCGATTTCGTCCGGAATCGAGTGAGCGCCGCAGGCTTTGCAGTCTAGCTCCAGCGGTGCGACATCCATTTCCAGTTCAGCACCTTTGCACATGCCATCTTCTCGGAAAGTATCAAAAGCGGTTTTGACCAGTTGCGGTTCAACGCCACTGAGCGCGCCAATTTTAACCGCTACTCTGGCTATACCTTTGGCTTGATGCTCTAGCGCAAGCTGTTCACACTGTTCAATTAATGCGCTAACAATGGAAAACTCATGCATCAGCAGATCCTCGGTAACAATTCACCCGCGGGCAGTTCTAGGTAGCGTTTGCTGCCCCAAGGCGAATGCAGGATCACTTTCTCAGCATTGGCTTCGGTGACGGTACCGACAATCCGCGCCTGATCGCAATTGCAGAACTGGTGCATGACGTTGATCGCTTCAGCGGCAATTTCTTGGGGCAGGGCGATCACAAAGGTGCCTTCGTTTGCTAAGTCCCAAGGTTCAAAACCGTAGAGTTCACAAACACCACGCACTTCATCGCGCACTGGAATCGCTTCTTCGCTGAGCTCAATCCCAACATTGGCAGCTTTAGCCCATTCATTGAGTACCGCAGCAATACCGCCGCGGGTGGCGTCGCGCATAGCGTGCAGCGGCAGATTGGCGGCAATCAGTTGTTCGACCATAGGCCACAGCGTGGCGCAATCGGATTGCAGTTCGCTTTCCAATTCTAGTCCTTCACGTGCTGCCAGAATTGCGGCACCGTGACAACCAATGTCGCGGGACAGAATAATGGCATCTCCAGGCTGTACCGCGTGTACCGAAATTCCCGGCTTGAGGATGCGGCCAACGCCAGAGGTATTAATAAACACCCCATCAGCGCAGCCCTTGGGAACGACTTTGGTATCGCCGCAGACAATTTTGGCGCCGCTTTTTTTCAGCTCAGCCGCCATGGTTTGCACTATCTCTTTGAGCCTCGCGATTTCAAAGCCTTCTTCAATGATAAAACCACAACTGAGGTACTGCGGTTCTGCGCCCATCATTGCCAGATCATTTACCGTGCCGGCAATGGCCAGTTTGCCGATATTGCCACCTTTGAAAAACAGGGGCGAAACCACAAAAGAATCGGTAGTAAAGGCAATCGGACCAGTCATGTTAAGGCTGGCGGCATCTTCTTCTTGGCGCAGGATCTGATTATCAAAGGCTTCAAAAAAGAGCTTGCCAATCAATTCGGCCATCTCGCGGCCACCGCCACCGTGACTGAGTTGGATCTGTTTTGGGGTCGACATGGTTATTTTACTCCTGCATAGCGGTAGTAGGCATTACATGCACCTTCGGAACTTACCATGCAGCTACCTAATGGTGTTTGAGGCGTGCAGCCACGGCCAAAAACTTTGCAGTCCTGAGGTTTGGCTTTGCCTCGCAGAATATCGCCGCACTGACAGGCTTTGTGATCGTCAATTTCTTTCACCGGCAAGCGCTCACCGTATTTGAGTTCGGCATCGCGGTGACGGTATTCTGGCCTGAGCATGAGTGCTGAGTTAGGAATAGGCCCCAGCCCTCGCCAGCGGAAGCTAGGGCGCACGGTGAAATATTGAGCCACCTTACGCTGTGCGGCTTCATTGCCTTTGTAGCTAACGGCACGTTCGTACTGGTTTTCCAGCTCACAACGACCTTCGACCTTTTGTTTGACAATCGACAGGATTGACTGCATCACATCGACGGGTTCAAACCCTGAAACTACAACCGGCGTGTGATATTTATCTACTGTTGGCTGATAAATCTGACTGCCAGTGATCACGCTCACATGGGATGGGCCGATAAACGCATTTACCCGAGTTTCGGGATCAGCCATCACCGCATCAATAGCGGGCGGTACCAGTACATGGTTGATATGGAATAGCAAGTTGTGGATGCCGAGTTTTTCAGCTTGTTCCAGCAGCACCGCAGTCATGGGTGTGGAGGTTTCAAAGCCAATGGCGAAATACACCACGGTTTTATCCGGGTTTTCCTGTGCAATTTTCAAAGCATCCAATGGCATATACACAGGACGAATATCGCAGCCTTTAGCACGGAACTGCGCTAAGGAGCCTTCGGAGCCCGGTACTCGGATCATATCGCCCAGCGTCACTAAAATGACATCTGGTAACTGTGCTAGTGCGGCAGCCTGGTCGATACGCTCTTTGGGCATAATGCACACAGGGCAGCCGGGGCCGTGAATAAATTCGATATTATCTGGCAGCAGCTGTAATAGACCGTATTTCATGATGGTGTGAGTATGACCACCACACACCTCCATGACGTTTACCGGCTCCGTCAACTTTGCTGCTAACTCTTTGATTTGTGAGGCTAGCTCTGCAACAGTACGGGGGTCGCGAAAACCATCATAGAGCTGCTTGAGTTGCAGCTCAGACATCGGCAGCCTCCATTTTATCCACGATCTCTTTATACAGCGTTAGGCTTTCCATTGCTGATGCAGCATCGATTTTATTCATCACAAAACCTATGTGGATCAATACATAGTCACCTATGGCTAATGGCTCTTCCAGCAGATGACAGCTGACAGTGCGTTTTACGCCAAGCGTATCA
Source organism: Shewanella fodinae (assembly GCF_014651955.1). Taxonomy (GTDB): domain Bacteria; phylum Pseudomonadota; class Gammaproteobacteria; order Enterobacterales; family Shewanellaceae; genus Shewanella; species Shewanella fodinae. The sequence goes on from NZ_BMXW01000002.1 coordinate 166,404, forward strand.
ACGGTGACACTTTGTGTCTCTGGATGCAGCTCAACAACTTGCGAAGGGATAGACAGACACATTAGACAGTCTCCAAAGTTGCGTTGAATGCCGCCAGTTCCTGTTCAAACCAGTGGGCAACTTCCTGCATGCTTTCTTTTTCTTTGATGGAAACGCAGATCACCTTGGCATTAGGATTGAGTTTCTGCACTTGGCTTTTAGCCTCTTCGGTACTGAAGTCGAAGTAGGGCAGCAGGTCACATTTGGTGATCAGGACGACATCGGCCTTACGAAACATGACCGGATATTTTTCAATCTTATCTTCGCCTTCTGGTACAGAAACCAGCACTACATTCTTATGGGTGCCAACATCGTAACTGGCTGGACACACCAGATTGCCCACGTTTTCAACAAAGCAGATATCCATGTTATCCAGTGGCTGCTGATGCAGGGCACCATGCACCATAAAGGCATCTAGGTGGCAGGCGCTGCCGGTTTGGATCTGCACCGCGCTGATGCCTTTTGCCTTCAAGCGGTCAGCATCGCGTGAGGTTTCCAAGTCGCCTTCAATCACACAGAATTTCTTGCTAGTGTAGTCGCCAAGATGCTCCAGCAACGTGGTTTTACCTGAACCTGGGCTGCTCATCAGATTGAACGCCATCACGCCGTGTTCTTCGAAATGCTCACGGTTATGGGCGGCTTCAACATCATTCTTGTCGAGAATTTTATGGATCACTGACAAGGTTTTCTTGTCGTTGAGTTGTGGGTTAGTAGACAGTTCATGATGATGGTGGTGATCATGGCTGTGTTCATGTCCTGCAATAGAACAACCGCAATCTTTACACATAGCAAACTCCGGTTTGACTGTGGGCTGCGCCAATGGCGTCAGCCGATTTAAATTGGGTCGGGCAGCGGTGTGGCGTGCTTGAGACCATACCACAACTGTCCTAAGGCAATACCGCCATCATTAACTGGCACCAAGTGTTGCGGCAACCTTTGTATGCCTCGCGCCTGCAGTTGTTGATAGCAATACTCTGTTAAAAAACGGTTTTGAAATACACCACCGGTCAATACCACGGGTAGTGCGCTTCCTAAAAGCTGCTGCGCTTTTACAGCACTGTGGCAGATGGCATCGCCAAGTGCCTGCATAAAGGCAATGGCAATAACGCCGTTATCCCGTTGCTGTTGCTTGGCTTGCAGCAACTGACTGAATAGCGCCACTGTATCCCATTGTCCCAATAATAACCCTGGGTGCTGCCGTAATGGTAACTGCAGCAGCAGTGCGCTTGCTTCTTCGGTTTTACCCTCAGCTTCTGCACGCCGAGCCAATGTTTCGATAATAATTCCGGCCTGGCCTTCATACTGCGTATCTTGCATTTGGCCCAACAATACCGCCAGTGCATCGAAAAGTCTGCCAACTGAGTGGGACTTTGGCATTTTGCCAGCGGCAAAAATTTTTGCCAGATTGCGCAGCAACGCGTGGCTGTGACCACGTAACGCTGGCAATTCCATGGCGATAATCTCGTCAATACTAAATTGCTGCAGCAATAGCGCCAGCATTAAGCGAAACGGAGATTTGATGGCGAGTTCATTGCCAAGCAAGGCAAACGGACTGATACTGGCAAGGCGCTGGTAACCGTTGCTATCGGCCAATAACAACTCGCCGCCCCACAGTTCGCCGTCAGCGCCTAAACCGGTACCGTCAAAGCTGAATCCCAACACCTTACCATCAAAATCGTTGGCCGCCAGTGTCGCTAATACATGGGCATAATGATGTTGCACTGCGGTAACAGGTTGTATTTGTTCCTGTGCCCAACGGCTAGAGGCGTAATCTGGGTGCAGATCGCGCACGATTAAGTCGGCATTAACATGGTACATCCGCTTGAAGCTGGCCAGTGTGCGCTGGAAATAACCTTCGGCACCTATGCTGAATAGATCACCAATATGCGGACTCAGGTACAGGGTGTTGCCAATATTCAATGCTAAAGTGTTTTTCTGCTGTGGACCTACCGCCAGCACTGACGGCAACGCTTGTGTGGCTAACACTTTACTGGGGAGACTCAGCGGCGCATAACCGCGCGCGAGTCGCAACACTTGCAATTCACCGCCGCACATTTGTACCACAGAATCATCACAGCCATTTAGGATTGGCCGGTTGTGATCCAGCATGGCGTCGATCACCCTAAAATGTTCGTTGGCCAACTGGGCGAGAATTGCTTCACCGTCGGTGATTATTGGTTCACCGGAAAGATTAGCACTGGTTGCCACTAATGGCGTTTTCACGGCATCGAGCAATAATGTGTGCAGCGGTGTGTAAGGCATAAACAGCCCGATGCGGTCGATATCTGGTGCAACCGCAGCACTTAGCGGGATCTCAGCAGCAACTGATTTTTGCAGCAAGACAATCGGCCGCTCCTGGCTGCTTAGCAGTTGCCATTCGGCATCGGTTGCAACGGCATATTGCCGCGCCATTGACAAGTCAGCCACCATCACTGCCAGTGGCTTGGCGGGCCGATGTTTGCGTTGTCTGAGTGTTGTGACCGCCTGATGATTGGTGGCATCACACACTAGATGAAAACCACCCAGCCCTTTTATGGCGAGAATCTTTCCCGCCAGAATGGCGGCTACGGCGGCGGTAAATGCCGGTTCTCGTGTTGCCAGTTCATGGCCTTGATTATCGACAAAGCGCAGTTGCGGGCCACATTTAGGGCAACTGACTGGCTGCGCATGATAACGGCGGTCCATGGGGTCTTCATACGCTCGACGGCAATCATCACACATCGCAAATGCGGCCATTGAAGTGTTATGCCGGTCATAAGGCAGATTATTGATAATGGTATAACGCGGGCCGCAATGGGTGCAGTTGGTAAAAGGGTAGTGGTAATGACGATTATTGGGATCGCGGATCTCTTTCAGGCACTCCGGGCAACAGCTTTTATCGGTACCCACAGCAACCAGCGCCTGGGTGGTGGCGGTGCTTTTATGAATGCTGAAATCGTTAAGCGCTGCATCTACGGCGGCTGGCTCAAAATGCAGGCTATCGATACGTGCCAATGGTGGACGTTCTGACTGCAGAGCATGATCAAACGCTTGCAGTGCGGCCATATCCGCCTGTACCGCAATGGTTACACCCTCACCGTTATTCAGTACATGCCCGCACAGACCATAGCGTTTAGCAAGTTGATAAATCCAGGGGCGGAATCCCACTCCCTGGACAATCCCCGTCACATGGTAACACCGGGCCAGCAGCATGTTGCTGTTAGTGTTTTCCGATGAACATGTGACGGCTTCGTTCATGAGCTATCTCCGGCGTTGACGCAGGTAAAGCGCCCCAGCAGCTAACAGCGCACCGTCGAGATCCTGCATTTGACTAACGCCAAGCGCGAAGTTTTTCCCTAACCTCAATGCAATGCGGCGGCCCAGTACTGGGTTGGCAAAGCTACTACCTGCCAGATAAACACGGCGAATTGCGGTATTAAGATCCAGCCGTTCAATCCAGTTTGCGATAAAATCCGCCAGTGAATCGTTCATGGCAAAAGCCAGTTTGGCGGCATCTTCATCCCCGGCAAGACGGAAACTGATTAAGGTGCCAAAAGTCTTACACCAATTGAAACTGGCGCTGTCACCGGACACCAGTGGATAGTCAATACGTGGTGCATTGGCACTGGTATTGCTCATCGCGGCAGCCACAAATGCATCGGCAAGTTGCGCATTGCTATCAGCTTGAATACCGATGATCACTGCAGCCACTACCCATAAAGTTTTCAGGCTCTGTTTCGGGCAATCACTGAGATCTAGCTGCGTTAGCCGTTGGTACAGTTCTGGATACTGCTCGGCAAATTTGGCAAATACCCCTTGTTGTGGACTGGCTTCTAACGCCGCCACAATTTCCCGTCCATGTACTGGTAACTCGGGGATCTGCATAAAACAGCTGACATTGCCTTTATCGTCAGAGGTGAGCAACTGAGAGCAATATTCGTCACTGAAATACAGTAATCCTAGATTATTACTACTGCCATCTTCAGCGGCAATACCTAACAATGCGCACTGTGCAGCGTTGCTGGCTTCAGTGGAATCCCAAATCGAGTCATCGTCACTCAAGCTAACGGTCAACTGTTGTTGGCGTTTACCATTCGCTTTGGCCACATATTGGCCAAATCTGGCACTGTCATGCAGGGTTTCTGGCAACGGTTGCCCGAGTTTGGCTTGATTGAGTATGACTATCGGCGCGCGAACAGGGATATCCATGCCAAGCATATGAGCATATAACGCCTGCTGATTTTCCCGACGACAATAGATAGCATCAACGCCTTTGACCCGGAGAAACTCTGTCAGTACCAATTGCAGACGCGATGCTGCGAAACCCACTTCATACAAAGGTGCTGGCAGTTTGGCCGCTGCGGTAGGACGCAATAGTAGCAGCGGTTTTTCAATAGAAGATAACGCCAGCACTTCGTTATCGCTGACTTGGAACAAACTATTGAGCGTATTGGGGTTACATACCAACAGTTGTTGCCGTCCTGAGCCAATAGCTTGACGACTGACAACCAGCTTTCCGTTGACATCGTCAAGGAACAGCGTTTCACCTTCCAATAAACGCATTGCCAGTTGCTGTATGTCCTGACGCTGTAATCCCGCAACTTTAGCGAGCGATTTTGTCGCCTGTTCACCGTGGCAGTGTTCACATGTCAATGTCAGGTTGGCAAAATCAGCATGTTGGTTATCACCTAAACGAGGCTGACAGTGTTGGCAGAAGGGCAGTTGTGCCGCGGTAACGTCAATAGGCTTGTTATCACCAAGACGTTCAGTAGCGAGCAATATCCGAGAATCTAGCAGGTTAACGCTAATCAGAAAATCAGCGGCTATCTGCTCAGCTAACTGTTCCAGTTGTGCCTGCTCGCCTTCCGCTTCCAGCAAATAGCGCCAAGTGATGACCGGCTTTTTCTGTTGCTCCAAATGGCTATCGGCCTGGTGGCGGATAGCCAGCAAGCCTATGGTTAAATTCAGTTTTTGGTAATTAAGGTATTGATTGCATAAGTAACCATACCAAGGCACCTGTTTAGAACAGTCAAACTCGAATCTCAGCAATTTCATTATTAATCGGTGTCCTGCGTTTCCTGCCGGCGCGGGGCGTGGCCGCTGGTTCTGTCGCCCATGGACAGACGGGGTTTGTAGGATTGCGGAATAAGATCGGCGATGTCGGTATAGGAAATACGCTCACATTGCCATCCCTGATTTTCAAGATGTTTGAGAAGCGCAGTTTCCATCAGAGGTACAGCGGCGGCAATACGCTCGGTCAATCCCAGTGTCATAGGTTCAATGACGGTTGGCGTTACCCCCAGCACCATCGTGTGCGGACGGTCGCCTAACATTTCCATCATTGTCAATGTTTGCAGCATTTCCACTTCGTGGGCGCTGCCTTGCCAGTCAACTTCAGGCGGAGCCCGATCAAAGTCGAAAAAGTAAACTTCCCCTGGTTCGCAGCCAGCGGCGTTGATGGTGTCGACCACTATCAGTGAATCAAATTGACTAATAATAGGGGTGAGACCTTGTGCCAGCGTGCCGCCATCGAGCATAACTAGCTCATGCTCAGGATGGAAGAAGCGGTAGTTCTCGTGAATATAATTGACAAAATGTACGCCGATACCTTCATCGGCGTACAGTACATTGCCAATTCCCAATAATAATACTTTCATTGGGCGCATTGGACTCCTAGTGCTTTTCTGGGTGGTAATCGTACCCTGATACTATCGCATCCACAGCATTGTGCTTGAAGCGAATGCCATACCAAACGGCCATATACACGTGAATTACCACGAAGATAATGAATACCCAGGTCATGTAGTGGTGCCAGATACGCACCATGGCCAGGCCACCCATTGCTTCAGTCAACCAGGATGCGGTGCTCCACAGCGCGCCACCCAAGCCTTCGTGATAAACGTTGGCATACAATATCAGTCCGGTAACACAGATCAAAGCAGCTACAACCGAAATCGCAAAATAGGTCATAAACTGCAGCGGTCCATATATCCCTGCTTTATCCAGATGGCCCATCCACAGATAGGATTTGATCTGAGCTATCCAGCTTTTAAAGCTCATCACATCCTTGAAGGACCGTCGCTCGATGTCGCTTTTCCCAAAGAAGAACAGATAGGCACGTGCGAGAGTTACCGCACATAACACAAATCCGAAAATCAGATGAGTAAAGCGGATCCAGCCCTGAACCAATACGTCAGTAGAGTCAGCCCCTACTAAATATGGCCAGGAGATATAAAGCCCTGTGGCCACTAGCATTACAATCGCCAGCGCTCTCAGCCAGTGAAAGATACGTATTGCGGCACTGAAGATCTTTACCTGTTTATAGGCAATACTTGCTGCCATAACACTTCCTCCTTACAGGCCGTTGGGATCAACGCGAAATTCACCCAGTGATTGACCTTTGTAGTCCATAACGTGCACAGCACAGGCCATACATGGGTCAAATGAGTGGATAATACGGATGACTTCCAGCGGTTTAGTTGGATCTTCCAATTTCAGACCCAACAGTGATGCTTCGTACGGACCTACTTTGCCATTGGCATCCACAGGACCTGCGTTCCAGGTAGTGGGGACCACTGCCTGATAGTTTTCTACTAGACTGCCTTTGATGCGGATCCAGTGACTCAACATACCGCGTGGTGCTTCAATCATGGCGTGACCCACATATTCTTTATTAGGGTCAATAACAGGCTTCACATAAGTGGCCTCGTCACTCAGGATGTTGCTTAGCAGTGCGTTGAAAGTTTTAACCCCTTCCTGAGCCACAATAGATGTCTGCAACATACGGGCGGCGGTGCGACCCAGTGTTGTGAACAAAGCTTCGATTGGCAGACCAGTGCGTTGCAGCAGACCGTTAACAGCATCAACCACAACCTTATTGCCTTTGGCGTAGTTCACCAGCAAGCAGGACAATGGACCTACTTCAACGGGTTCGCCGTTGTAACGTGGTGATTTCACCCAGCTGTACTTGTTGTCACCATCCAGTGTTGGCAGTTTGCCATAGACGGTATCACGCTCAACCATACCGGTGTAATCAGGTACAGTGGTGCCATCGTAAGGATGTTGTGGTTTATCCGCCTTATACCAAGCGTGAGTAACGTCTTCGGCAATCAGATCAGGATTGATATCGGTCACATTCTTCAGATCGCCATTCATGATGACGCCCTGCTGGAAGATGTACTCACCATCAGCAGTGACAAAGTCATTAGTTGCCATGAAGTTGTGAACGTTAACACCGCCCAGCACAGAGGCTTCGCCACCGAAGGCTTCAGCCGCCATCACTATGTCAGCTTTATATCCGCGTTCAATGAAGTCGGTTACGATATCGTGTTTCTGCTTCCATTCCTGCAGACGTGCTGGACTCAGCATGTCGCGTACAGAAGTAACACCGCCGACCACCAGAGACTGTGGATGTGGCTGTTTACCACCGAAAATGGCCAGCATTTCAGCAGCAACACGCTGAATTTCAAGAGCTTTCAGGTAGTGGGATAGCGCGATCAGGTTTTGCTCAGGTGTAAACTTGTAAGTTTTGTTGCCCCAGTAAGCGTTAGCAAATGGGCCGAGTTTACCGGTTTCCACAAAGCCTTTAACGCGTTCCTGTACGGCACGCAATTCACCTTCACCTGCTGCAATTGGCTTATCTGAGTATTTCAGCGCAACTTGTGCAGCTTTTGCAGGATCGGCGCTCAGTGCAGATACCACATCCACCCAGTCCAAACCATGCAAGTGATAGAAATGCACCACGTGGTCATGCATAAACAGCGAAGTATGCATCAGTGACCGCAGATAACGGGCATTCAGTGGAATTTTGATCCCAAGTGCATTTTCAACTGCTTCAGTACCGCAACGATAGTGAGAATAGGTACATACACCGCAGATACGCTGCACGATCAGACCTACGTCCATTGGGGTACGGCCTTTGAGGATCACTTCGATCCCGCGCCACAGCGTAGAGGCAGACCATGCCTTTTTAATTACATTATTTTCATCCACTTCCACTTCAATGCGGAGGTGACCCTCAATACGGGTGATAGGGTCGATAACGACACGTTGATTCATTGATTAGTCCTCCTTGGAAGAACCGGCAAACAGACTGGCGACAGCGTGGGCACCGATACCTACGACGGTAGCACCGAGAATGACAGCACCGATAGTGTCGGCGGTGGCATCCAGACCATGCAGTAACTGGCGGCCAAGTGGTTTTTCAAAGTCTGCCATATCGTCCCAGAAGTTGGGTTCAGAGCAACCCATGCAGCCGTGACCTGCCAAAACTGGCCAGCTTACATGGTGGTTGAAGCGTTCGGTTGGGCAGTTGTTGTAGGTGTAAGGGCCTTTACAACCCACTTTGTACAGGCAATAACCCTGTTTAGCACCTTCATCACCAAACTGTTCTACGAATTCACCAGAATCGAAACGGCCACGACGTTCACAGTTATCATGAACACGGGCACCGTAGGCCCATTTTGGACGGTTATACATATCCAGTGCTGGTAAGCGACCGAACATGATGAAGTACATTAATGTACCAACGATGTTCTTTTCGCTAGGTGGGCAACCACCCAAGTTGACCACGGCTTTATCAACCACTTCATAGATGCCTTTAGCACCGGTTGGGTTAGGCGCCGCAGCTTGCACACCACCGAAGGAGGCACAAGTACCAACAGAAATGATGGCAGCAGCACCTTCAGCAGCTTCTTTAACGATCTCCAGACCGGTATGACCTTTACAGCCAACAGTCAGGAAGGCGCCATTGTTAGCGGTAGGGACCGCGCCTTCAACCGCTAGCAGATAGTTGCCTTTATAGGTTTTCAGCGCATGTTCCAGATTTTCTTCTGCCTGCCAGCCAGCAGCGGCCATCAGGGTTTCATGATATTCCAGAGAGATGTGATCAAAGATCAATGAATCTAAATTAGGGGTGTCGGCTCGAACCAAAGATTCGGAACAACCAGTACACTCGGCCAGGTGTAACCAAATTAATGGTACCCGGTCAGCCAGTTCTGCGGCTTCTGCCACCAAATTGCTGAACGGCAGCGGTAAAGCCAGTAAAGCTGTGACCGATGCGCTCCACTTCATGAAGTCACGACGGCTGATGCCGTGTTCCAACATGCGTTCCTGCAGTGATTTGTCCTGACGGGGGGGCAGTTGGCGCAGTTCCTCCAACCGTTTCCGTCCCTGTTCATAGAGGGCTGAATGTGTGTCCATGAGTTTACCTTAATGTTGTTTTTAAAAGGCGATTTGCGTTAAAGCTCACACAGTTAACAGCGCTAGTGTAGGGTCATAGAAAGGTTGAAATGTTGAGGTGTATCAATTTTCAATGAAAGATGAGAAGCCGGAGTTAATTAGTTTTTCACAATATGATGACGATCAAATATTGAATCCAAGACTTGGACAAATTGTCTATTTGTCCTGAAATTTCTATAATGCTCAGATTTTAGGGTATTTTAACTGCATCTTTCGCTACTGTTTTGTGACCTTCTCAATACTTATGATGATGAATGATAGCGATATTTCGTCTGTGGGTGATACAAACCATTAACAAATACCACTTTTCGTTTTTTTCTTGGTGTAATGGCAACTAAATCAAACAATAAAATCAGATCTGCGTCACGTTTAAAGGGGCCTGTAAAACAGACCCCAATACTCTTTCCCAATACTACCAATACTATTTAGTGTTTCTCTGGATGATAGTCATATCCAGAGACAATGGCATCTACTGCATTGTGTTTGAAGCGAATGCCATACCAAACGGCCATGTATATATGGATCACTAAGAAAATAACAAAGCCCCAAGTGATGTAATGGTGCCAGAGGCGCACCATCGCCAATCCACCCATGGACTCAGTTATCCAACTGGCAGTACTCCATAGCGCCCCTCCCAGTCCTTGGTGGAAGACATTGGCATACATCACCAGACCGGTGATACACATCAAAGCTGCCATCAGGGAAATGGCAAAGTACGTCATAAATTGCAGGGGGCCATAAACGCCAGCTTTGTCCAGATGGCCCATCCACAGATAAGTTTTAATCTGTGCCATCCAGCTTTGAGGCCGTATCACATCCCGAACAGAGCGACGCTCAATATCACTCTTGCCGAAAAAAAACAGATATGCCCTAGAAATGGTAATGGCACACAGGGTAAAACCGCAGGCAAGATGCACGAAACGGATCCAGCCTTGCAACAGCACATCGGTTGAGTCTGCGCCCACCAGATAAGGCCAGGCGATATAAAATCCGCTGGCAACCAATATCACAATGGACAAGGCTCTCAGCCAGTGAAAAGCGCGGATCGCTGCACTAAAGACCTTCTCTTGTTTGTAGGCAACATTGGCAGTTGTCATCGTTTTCCCTCCTTAACAGGCATTGGGACCTACACGGAATTCACCCAGTGACTGACCTTTGTAATCGATCATGTGCACTGAACAAGCCATGCATGGGTCAAAGGAATGGATGATCCGCAGGACCTCTAGCGGTTTGGTGGGATCTTCCAGTTGCAGGCCAACCAGTGATGCTTCAAAGGGACCAATTTTGCCTTGAGCATCCATTGGCCCGGCATTCCAAGTGGTGGGCACCACTGCCTGATAATTTTCGACGACGCCGCCTTTAATACGTACCCAGTGACTGAGCATGCCTCGTGGTGCCTCAATAATCGCGTGTCCGACATATTCCTTGCTTGGGTCTATCTCGGGTTTACGATACAGAGATTCGTCACTTTTAAGGTTGTTGATCAGTGCATTAAAGATATTGTTGCTTTCTTTGGCGATGATTGATGTCTGTAACATACGGGCCGCCGTGCGTCCCAAGGTAGTATACAGCGCCTCCAGCGGTAAGCCGGTGCGTTTCAGTAAATCGTCAACCGCAGTTACCACCAATGGATTGCCCTTGGCATAGTTGACCAACAGACATGCCAGTGGGCCGACTTCCATTGGCTCACCATTATAACGAGGCGATTTCACCCAACTGTATTTTTTGTCACCATCCACTGTCGGTAATTTACCGTATACAGTATCGCGCTCAACAAAGCCGGTGTATTCCGGGATGGTCGTGCCAACGTAAGGATGCTGTGGCTTGTCGGCTTTATACCAGGAATGGGTGACGTCCTCAGCAATCAAGTCAGGATTAATATCGGTGACTTGCTTGAGATCACCGTTGAGAACCACACCTTGTTTAAAGATATATTGACCATCAGCACCCATAAATTCATTGCTGCAGACAAAATTGTGAACATTAACACCACCCAGCACAGAAGCTTCTTTGCCAAAAGCATCAGCCGCCATGATGATATCAGCCTTATAGGCGCGTTCAATAAAGTCTGTCACGATGTCGTGTTTGGCTTGCCATTCCTGCAAACGTGCTGGGTTAACCAGATCGCGCACGGCTGTCATACCGCCCACAACGACTGATTGCGGGTGTGGTTGCTTACCACCAAAAATGGCCATCATCTCTGCGGCGACACGCTGTACTTCCAATGCTTTTAGATAGTGTGACAGTGCAATTAGATTTTGCTCCGGCGAGAAACGATAGGTCTTGTTACCCCAGTATGCGTTGGCAAAGGGGCCAAGCTTGCCTTTATTTACAAATCCCTGAACCCGCTCCTGTACTGCCCGTAAATCGCCTTCACCTGCCGCCAATGGCTTATCACTGTATTTCATCGCCACTTGTGCCGCCTTGGCGGGGTCGGCACTCAGGGCTGATACTACATCCACCCAGTCCAGGGCATGCAGATGGTAAAAATGGACAATATGGTCGTGATAGTGCAGGGCGGTCATCATCAGTGACCGCAAATACTGGGCATTCAACGGAATTTTTACACCCAGGGCATTTTCGACGGCTTCGGTGCCGCACCGGTAATGAGAAAAGGTACATACACCACAGATCCGCTGTACCAATAAGCCGACATCCATAGGAGTACGGCCTTTGAGGATCACTTCAATACCGCGCCATAAAGTAGAGGAGGCCCAAGCTTTTTGAATCACATTGTGCTCATCCACTTCCACTTCAATACGCAGATGGCCTTCAATACGGGTAATAGGGTCAATAACAACACGTTGGTTCATGGATTACTCCTCCTTGGAACCGACAAACAAACTGGCAACGGCATGGGCACCAATACCAACGGCTGCCGCACCTAAAATGACAGCGCCAACGGTATCTGCGGTGGCATCCAGCCCGTGTAATAACTGGCGACCAAGGGGTTTCTCAAAATCCGCCATATCGTCCCAGAAGTTGGGTTCAGAACAACCGATGCAGCCATGCCCGGCGAGTACCGGCCAACTGACATGGCTGTTAAAACGTTCAGTAGGACAGTTGTTGTAGGTGTAGGGGCCCTTACAGCCCATTTTGTATAGGCAGTAACCATTCTTGGCATTGTCATCGCTAAACTGCTCAACAAATTCACCAGAATCAAAATGCCCGCGACGCTCACAGTTATCGTGTACCCGAGCACCGTAGGCCCATTTGGGACGATTAAACATGTCCAATGCTGGCAAACGCCCGAACATTACAAAATACATCAGCGTGCCGACGATATTTTTCTCACTGGGAGGGCAGCCGCCTAGATTGATAACCGTTTTATCAATCACTTCATGAACCCCTTTCGCCCCTGTGGGGTTAGGGGCCGCCGCTTGCACACCACCGAAGGAAGCACAGGTACCAACAGAGATGATGGCGGCAGCGCCCGCGGCGGCTTCGCGCACGGATTGCAAACCTGTGTGGCCTTTGCAGCCGACGGTCAAAAAGGCACCATTATTGGCGGTAGGTACCGCGCCTTCAATCGCCAGTAGATAATTGCCTTTATAATGCTCAAGTGCGTGTTCAAGATTTTCATCTGCTTGCCAGCCTGCGGCGGCCATCAGGGTTTCATGATATTCCAGCGAAATATGATCAAAAATCAGCGTGTCGAGATCGGGCGTGTCGGCTCGTGTTAGCGACTCGGAACACCCCGTGCACTCTGCCATATGTAACCACACCAACGGCACCCGATCCGCCAATTCGGCAGCTTCTGCCACGAGATTGCTGAACGGCAGCGGTAATGCCAGTAACGCCGTGACCGATGCGCTCCACTTCATAAAATCACGACGACTGATGCCATATTGCTGCATGCGTTCCGCCAATGATTGGTCTTGGCGTGCGGGTAGTTGTCGTAACGCAGCTAGCCGCTGTTGTCCTTGCTGATATAGAGCTGAATGAGTCTCCATGGATTTACCCTAAATGTTGTGTCTTAAAATATGGGCGTTAACGGATAACGCTACACCTGCCACCTTGTGTGAGTGGTCTACCAAAAAGGCTGAAAAATTGATGTTTGTCATTAAATGGTGAAAATCGTGACAGCGTACGCAATATTGCGGTCATAAAATTGATCTAAATCAATATGTGGTGTGTACAGTACAAAAAATGAACAAAAATATTGACTTTGTTCAAAGGGTTAGCCGCTAAAGGAACTGAGATGCTACCTATATTGTCAGAACACTAGCGAGTGTTAGTAAGGAAACGTTATTATCAATCAACCTATTAAGATCCCGTAGTTATCACACTACCGGATATGACTCTTATCAGCGGTCTGCAGAAATTACGTTTATATGCGCATACTTTTAATTGAAGATAATGATCTACTGGCACAGGGCATCATACTGAGCCTCGGGAAATTGGATTTTCAGGTAGATCATGTGGCTACCGTGAAACAGGCAGAAGCGGCAATTCTCAATGAAACCATTAGCGCCATCGTGTTGGATTTGGGGTTACCTGACGGCAATGGCCGTGCTTTATTGCAACAGTGGCGCCAGCGCGGCATTGATATTCCCACCATCGTTCTAACGGCTAACACGGATTTTGATACCAAACTTGCCTGTTTGGATCTTGGTGCAGATGACTATCTGGCGAAACCTTTTGATGTCAGAGAACTGGTGGCTAGGCTTAAAGCAATTGTTCGTCGTCATCATGGTTTGAACCAGAATCTGCTGGTGGTTGGTGCACTGACCATGGATTTGAATGTGCATGAGGTGAGTTTTCGTGGTGAACCTGTGAGCTTGTCGCGGCGCGAGTTTCAGTTACTGTTGGAACTGGCCCAGTCAAATGGCCGGGTACTCACAAGAGGGCAACTAGAGCAACTCACCTACGGTTGGGATGAAGTTGGCAGCAACTCCATCGAAGTCCATATCCATCATTTGCGACGAAAAACCGCATCGGAACTTATCAAGACAGTGCGTGGCATTGGCTATACATTAGCGGAAGTGGAGTAAGCCATGTCATTACGGGTGTTAATGATGGGGGTGATGCTGCTTGGCATCTCGCTATCAATCGGTATTTCCAGTTGGCTCAGTACACACGATTCCCACAAGCAAATTGAAGAACTCTTTGACGCTCAGATGCTCCAGAGCGCCAAAATTCTTGAAATGTTTTATGGTGCACAACCGCCGGAACATCGAGAGTTGCTGGTTGAGCATCCACTATTACTGGAGATAAAACCCGCCAAAGTTGAAACCTTTGATGAAGATGCCAATGCCGAGCAATTGGCCTATGAGCAAAAGCTGGCATTCCAGATCTGGAAACCTGACGGTCACTTATTGGTACGTTCAGCTAATACTGCTGAAGCACCTATGGCTGAATTTGTTGTCGGTTATCACCGTAAAGTGTATCAGGGCAGACTGTGGCATATTTACAGCTACTATTCACAAGGGGAAGGGGTGTGGATCATCACCGGACAACGTGATGATGTGCGTAAAGAGCTGGTGGATCAAATCATAGGTAACAGCTTGATTGCGCCCGCGATTGTATTTCCGCTAGTAGCTTTATTGATGATTTTTCTGTCCTATTTGCTGTTGGAGCCGTTACAAACGCTGGCAGATAAACTTAAACGCCGTGACCCCGGTGATTTAACCCCGTTGCATATGCGCTTGCCATCAGAGCTAGTGACGGTCAGAGATGCAATCAATGCCTATATTGCCAGAGTTGCCGCCGCCATGAGTCGTGAACGGAAATTCAGTGGCGACGCGGCACACGAACTTAAAACCCCACTGGCGGTGATCAAGCTGCATCATCAGGGACTGCTGGAATCAGCTAATCCTGCCGAGCTGCAATTACACCATCAGGCAATCGATAAAGGCATTGATCAAATCGCTCATACAGTTGAACAAATGCTGTTGCTCTCCCGAGTTGAGTCCCTAGAACAACTGAATGTTGCCGAGGTGGATTTAGGCGAACTGGTGCGGCAGGTGTTGAACGATATGCTGCCACTGATTGCAGATTATCAGTGGGAGTTGCATCTACCCGCAAAAATCCAGGTGGATGCCGATGCGTTTTATCTGAAACTGGTACTAAAAAATCTTATCGACAATGCTTGCAAGTACTCGGGAAATGCAGGGCCAATCCAGCTTAATGTCTGGGAAGAACCACAGCAAGGTCAAGCGGTATTGCAAATCATTGATTCCGGAGAGGGCTTGGATGAAGAGAATTGTCGCCAGCTGACAGAGCGTTTTTTTCGGGTCGCCAATGAAAATGTTGCTGGCTCAGGGTTGGGGCTGTCTATCTGCGCCCATATTGTGGGGTTACACAAAGGGCGCTTAATTATTCAGCCGGGAAAACCCAAGGGGTTGGATGTGCGGGTAGTACTGCCACAATCAAACAAACATCGTTAAATCGTGGCCGCACTACTCAAACAATACCTGCGCGGCTGAGCCGCGCCAGATTCACACCTTTTAGTGCGGCAATTTTATTTACCAACTGATTCACCTGACTTGCCTGTCCCTTGAGAATAATGGTTTCGAGGCAGCGATGGTGGTCAATATGCACATGGGTGCTGCACAGAATATGCACGAGATGATCGTGCTGGATCTCGATCAGCTTTTCAGATAAACCGCGCTGGTGATGGTCAAAAATCACGGTAAGTACCCCTACCACATCTTCCAGACTATTGTTCCACTGTTTATCGACGATACGGTCTCGAAACAGATCGCGGATATATTCAGAACGGGATTGATAACCGCGAGCCTCGATGTCGGCTTCAATTTCCTCAAACAGTGATTGGGGCAGGGAAACGGTAAAACGTAGTGTTTCATCATTGCTCATGATGTAACCTCACAACAAATGCCAGAATAAATATTCTTATACATTAACCTGTTACAAATTGTCCATGACTGTTCATCTGGGCGTGATCCAACTCGGCTTTCTCAGATTTTACTGATATTCAGATTGCTTAACTGCAACTGCTACTTTTAGGAACAAAAATATCGGCAGCATCATATCTGCTTGCCATCGTTTGGAGGTGTTGATTGAACGTGAGCCCGGAGGAACGATGGCGGAGCATGGGGAGGCGGGAGAGGGCGCTGCATGCTCTCCCTTTAAGCCTGTTCCGCCTTTAAAATCAGTTTAAAAAACGCGCTTAATCGCGCGTTTTTTAAGGGTATGGACTTAGAAATTAGCTGAACGAGGTGACCGTGGGAACGGAATAACATCACGGATATTGGACACCCCAGTCACGTACGAGACCAGTCGTTCAAAGCCCAGACCGAAGCCTGAGTGAGGAACGGTGCCATAACGACGCAAATCACGGTACCACCAGTAATCTTCTTTTGCCAAGCCCATCTCGTCCATGCGCTGATCCAGTACGTCCAAACGCTCTTCACGTTGTGAGCCGCCGATGATTTCACCGATACCAGGTGCTAACACGTCCATGGCCGCTACAGTTTTACCGTCTTCGTTGAGGCGCATGTAGAAGGCTTTGATGTCTTTGGGGTAGTTTTTAACCACAACTGGCGAGTTAAAGTGTTCTTCCGCCAGATAACGTTCATGTTCAGACTGCAGATCTGTGCCCCATTCAACGGGGAATTCAAATTCTTTACCGCAGTTTTTCAGAATTTCAACCGCATCGGTGTAATCTACCTGAGCGAAATCGCTGTCGACAAAGCGCTGCAGACGTTCAATCACAGCACTATCCACTCGTTCGGCGAAGAACTTCATATCATCCATACGTTCTTGCAATACCGCTTTAAATGCATACTTCAGCATTGCTTCCGCCAGCCCGGCGATATCATTCAGATCGGCAAAGGCAACTTCTGGCTCTACCATCCAAAACTCTGCCAAGTGGCGGCTGGTATTGGAATTTTCGGCACGGAATGTGGGGCCAAAGGTGTAAATTTTTGATAGCGCACAGGCGTAGGTTTCGCCGTTTAATTGACCTGACACGGTTAGGAATGCTTCCTTACCGAAGAAATCCTGATCGTAATCCACCTTGCCAGCTTCTGTTCGTGGCAAGTTTTCCAGATCCAGCGTGGAAACCCGAAACATTTCGCCAGCGCCTTCGGTGTCAGATGCGGTGATCAGCGGGGTTGATACCCACACAAAACCATTTTCATGATAAAAGCGGTGAATAGCCTGTGATAAGCAGTTACGGACTCGTGCGACGGCACCAATCAGGTTGGTACGAGGGCGCAGATGCGCCAGCTCCCGCAGGTATTCCACAGAATGGCGTTTAGCGGCCATTGGATAGGTTTCAGGATCTTCTACCCAACCGCTCACTTCCACCTTAGTGACCTGCAATTCGTAATCTTGACCTGCACCTGGACTCTCAACTACGTCACCGGTAACAATCACTGAACAGCCAGCGGTTAGCTTGAGCACTTCATCATTGTAATTGGGCAGATTATTGGGAACTACACCCTGAATCGGGTCGAAGCAGGAGCCGTCATAGACAGCAAGAAAAGAAATACCGGCTTTGGAATCCCGGCGGGTTCTGACCCAGCCACGGACGGTAACTTCAGAACCGACCGCATATTCGCCTTTAAATACAGATGCGACAGATGCAATGCTCATTATTGCTTTGTTCTCCAGTGAAACGTCGTTTTGCTACTTACACCCAGAGGTAAAGGTAGTTGGTCGGCCTAAACAGCCAGACCCTATTGATCGTACAGAAAATTTGGAGGTTTATATTACCTTGCTGGTGGCTTTTCTCAAGTTGAAAAAGGTATTCTGGAACCAATCTTGTTATTCGACTGCATTGGAAAGGCGGAAAAATGAGAAAACTGCGTTTCTTACAGATAGTTTTGGCAATTTTATCAATTGCGGGGTGGGCGTTAGCCGTGTACGCGCTGACCGTGTTCCATGATGCACGGCCGGATCGCGCCGTTGGCTATTTCTTTAGTCGCGGTGCACCGGTAAGAATGAATTGGAATCTGCAAGAAACCATGTTGCTGGAACACATCATTTGGGTATGTGCCGGACTGAGTTTTGCCAGTATGGCGTTGAACTGGTATCTGGCCAATCATTACCGTATGGGTTACTGGTTTAACATCCCTTTGTTGTTACTGAGTTCGGTTACCGCCGGACTTTATTTGCGTTTTGTGATTCTCTGAGTGTCGCTGCCGACGATAGCGCAGAAGGTATCGATAATGGCGGCGGTGGCCCCCCAAATCAGTCGGTTACCGTAAGGAATAAACGTGACCGGATGGGACTGCTGACGGCGCTGCACTTGCATCACGTGCCGATTATTTTGTTGCAATAAAAACGTTAGTGGTACCGTAAACAGCGCGCTGACTTCTCCAGGATCTAATATTGCTCTGAAAGGTTTCTGCACAATACCCACCACCGGCATGATATTAAAGCCGGTAATCGTATGGTGTTGCGGCAATGTTCCCAATATTTCCACATTGGTTGGCGCTAAACCGATCTCTTCATAAGCTTCGCGTAATGCAGTATCCAATAGACTTTGATCCTGTGGTTCTTGTTTGCCACCAGGAAAGCTGACTTGACCCGGATGCGCCTTAAGATGGTGGGGGCGCTGTGTTAGCAACAGCTCCACACCATTACTGCCAGCCTGAAAGGCCAGTAACACCGCCGCATTACGCAGTCGGGGCGGTGTCCCGGGGGGTTGCCGTAGCGGTGCGGCAACGCCTAGCTCAAAACGCCAGCGCAGTTCGGTGAGATCCAACGTTCACTCCTTGAATTGACTCAAAAGCGGTAGAATACGGCTAACTTTGTCATAGCTCTCTTGATATTCGGCAGTGCCTTCGGAATCTGCCACAATACCGCCACCAGCCCAGCAATGCAGTTTACCTTCGGCCGCCACAAGTGTTCTGATAGCAATGTTACTATCCATCGTGCCATGCTGACTGATATAGGCAATGGCTCCACAATAGAGATTGCGTCTTGACGGCTCCAGCTCTTCAATGATCTCCATCGCCCTAATTTTGGGCGCGCCAGTGATTGAACCGCCAGGAAAGGCGGCCCGCAACAAGGTGAGGGGGTGGACGTCTATCGGTAATTGGCCGGTCACCGTACTCACTAAATGATGCACTGCCGGGAAGCTTTCCAACGCAAACAGTGATGGCACCTTAACGCTACCGGGCGCGGCAACCTTGCCAATATCGTTGCGTAGCAGGTCAACAATCATCAGATTTTCCGCACGGTTTTTTTCTGACTGTTGTAGCTCTGCAGCCAATTGCAGATCTTCATCCACATTGTCACTGCGAGGCGCGGTTCCTTTAATGGGTTTTGTCTGGATTTGTCCATCGGAGCTGACGCTAATGAAGCGCTCTGGTGAAATTGATAAAGCACAACCTTGAGGCAACCGTATAAATGCTGAGAATGGCGCCGCATTGGCTTGACGTAGCGCGCAATACGCTTGCCATTCGTCGCCTTGATAATCGGCAGTGAATCGCTGTGTCAGATTAATTTGATAACAATCACCGCTATGCAAATACTGCTGAATGCGCTGAAATTTTTCGAGATATTGCGGTTTAGTCAGTTGCGCTTGCCAGTCGTTACAAAGCCGAAATTGGCCGACAGCAGCCGCAGGTGTTGCCAGCAGCGAATTCAGACGCGCTAACATGGCCGATAACGCCTGCTCACCAGCGTAATGCATCAGCTGCCAGCGTCCTGTCTGCTTATCACGTAATAGCGCCCAATCGTAAATACCTACCGCCAACTGCGGAAAAGCAATATCGTCTACTGCGAGCGCTGGTAATTTTTCCAGCTTGCGTCCTAAGTCATAGCCAAAGCAGCCGATGGCACCTCCGCTAAAGGGCAGCGTTGTGGGTCTGATATCGGGAAAACAGTCTGCCAGCAATTGCTGCAACAATTGAAAAGGCTCAACTGCTGACAGTTGCTTTTGCCCGTGCCGATCACAAATTTCACTGGTATCGCCATGAGTTGTCAGCGTCGCTAACGGCCAGGCACTGATAAGGTCAAATCTGGCATCGGGATGCGCTGCATCGGCAGAGTCCAGTAATACGGCCCAAGGAAGCCCCGCAAAATGCGAAAAAAGTTGCGGAACCGTGTAGTCCCAGTCCAACGCACACAGCGCAATCTGGCTGCAGTTTGAGATGTGCATTTAGCAAATTATTCCAAAAAATGTGATGTAGCCCCAAAAGCTGCGAAAGGTTATCATATTTGCCACCAAAAAATGACCATAACAGCCTGACCTTAGGTGAAATCGAGCAATATGGCGATTTTCTGCGGTGCACATGGGGGCATCGACGCAGTAGTTGGATCTCGCGTGGATTGACAAGCGCTAAACACTACCGCGGGGACAGGGAGCAATTGGAGCGCAAACATGTCTGTAATCAAGCAAGCTGACTTTATCGACAGTATCGCAGATGCCCTGCAGTACATCTCTTATTACCATCCTAAGGATTTCATCGACGCTATGGCTGAGGCCTATGCGCGCGAGCAAAATCCGGCCGCTAAAGATGCCATCGCACAGATCCTCATCAACTCACGTATGTCCGCTGAAGGTCATCGCCCGTTGTGCCAAGATACCGGAATTGTGACTTGCTTTGTGTATGTTGGTATGGGGGTGCAATGGGATAAAACCGATATGACCATTCAGCAGATGGTGGATGAAGGTACTCGCCGTGCATACACCAATACCACTAACACGCTACGTGCCTCAATAGTGGCGGATCCGGCTGGAACCCGTAAAAACACCCGCGATAACAGTCCGGCAGTAGTGCACATTGTCTCTGTGCCCGGCGATAAAGTGGATGTGGCAATCGCCGCCAAAGGCGGTGGTTCAGAAAATAAATCTAAAATGGTGATGCTGAATCCTTCTGATGATATTGCCGCCTGGGTGGAAAAAACCTTACCGACGATGGGTGCGGGCTGGTGTCCTCCCGGAATGCTGGGGATCGGTATTGGTGGCACAGCAGAAAAAGCAGCGGTGATGGCTAAAGAAGCATTGATGGAAAGTGTGGATATCCATGAGTTGCTGGCTCGCGGAGCTGAAACGACAGAAGAAAAATTACGAGTAGATATTTTTAACCGGGCGAATAATCTCGGTATTGGCGCGCAGGGGCTAGGCGGTCTGACGACTGTTCTTGACGTAAAAATTAAAACTGCACCAACGCACGCGGCTTCCAAACCCGTGGTGATGATCCCCAACTGTGCCGCCACCCGCCATGTGCATTTTCATCTGGACGGCACAGGCCCAGCGGAGCTGGTGCCGCCCTCACTGGATGACTGGCCAGCCATTACTTGGGACGTAGGTGAAAATACCCGCCGGGTTAACCTGGATACTGTAACCCAAGCAGAGATCGAAACATGGAAAAGCGGAGATACCCTGTTGTTGTCAGGTAAGATGCTCACTGGTCGCGATGCCGCCCATAAACGCATTCAAAGCTTGCTGGAAAGTGGTGAAGGCTTACCTTCTGGTGTCGATTTTAAAGGAAAATTTATTTATTACGTCGGCCCAGTAGATCCTGTGGGCGACGAAGTGGTTGGCCCAGCGGGTCCCACAACCTCCACCCGCATGGATAAATTCACCGACATGATGCTGGAAAAAACCGGGCTGATGGGAATGATTGGCAAGGCGGAGCGGGGACCAGCCGCAGTTGCCTCTATTAAGCAACATAAAGCGGTATATCTGATGGCTGTTGGCGGTGCCGCTTATTTGGTCTCAAAAGCCATCAAAAAAGCGCGAGTGATCGCTTTCGAAGATTTGGGCATGGAAGCGATTTATGAGTTTGAAGTTAAGGACATGCCTGTTACTGTAGCGGTTGACTCCGAAGGGGTGAATGCCCACGAAACCGGTCCGGCAATCTGGAAAGTGAAAATCCAGCAGGCGCAGGAAGCGTGAGTAAGCGTTACCAGAGGGGCCTGTGATGGCCCCTTTGTTATTTTGACAACCTGAACCATCGAACAATATCAAAAGAAGATCAACAAATGAAAATAAACACTTTGTGTATGGCACTGTTGGCCACAGGGATTGCCGTTCCAGCACTCGCGGTCGAACAGCAGCCGTTTACTGTGCAGGATTTGGTGAAACTCAATAAGCTGCATTCTGCCGCAGTGTCTAACGATGGCAGCAAACTGGTCTATGGGGTTAAAACCGTTGCGGAAGACGGTAAAACCGATTCCGAATTGTATCTGCTAGATCTGACTGATAAAGACGCTAAGCCGCTGCAGTTGACCACCGCCAAAGGCACTGAACATGATGTCAGCTTCAGCCCCGATGACCGCAGTATTTATTTCGTGGCCGCCCGAGATGGCAGCAGTCAATTGTACCGCTTGTCCTTAACCGGTGGCGAAGCACAGCAGGTATCACATCTGCCGTTAGATATTGATGGCTATAAGTTGTCTGCGGATGGCAAACAGGTGGTGATGTCGATTCGGGTTTTCCCTGAATGTGACACACTGGAGTGCTCCAAGGAGAAATTTGACGCGGAAAAAGCGCGCAAGAGCACTGGGCGTGAATACAGTCAACTGATGGTAAGGCATTGGGATACTTGGTTCGATCATGCTCGTAATCACCTGATTGTTGCCCCTATTGAGCATGGTCAGTTGGGTAAAACAGTCGATGTCACTAAAGGACTGGATACCGAAACACCACCCAAACCATTTTCCGGTATGGAAGAAGTTACCTTTACGCCCGATGGCAAATATGTGGTGTATAGCGCTAAGGCTCCGGCCAAAGATCAAGCATGGACGACTAACTATGATCTGTGGCAAGTGCCAGTAAATGGCGGTGACACCGTTAACCTAACGGCGGAAAACAAAGCTTGGGATGCCCAACCTGTCTATTCAGCCGATGGCCGTTATCTCGCTTATTTGGCGATGAAAAAACCGGGATTTGAAGCCGATCGTTACCGCATTATGTTACGCGATACTGTTACCGGGCAGACCAAAGAAGTCGCACCTTTATGGGACCGCAGTCCGTCATCGCTCAGTTTTGGCAAAGATAACAATACCTTGTACGTCACCGCTCAAGATGTCGGGCAAGTGTCGGTGTTTGCCATCAACACCCAATTTGGTGATATACGCACCCTTTACAATGATGGCAGCAATAGCTTGGTGGGCCTTGCCGGTGACCGCTTGATAGTGAGACATGCTTCATTGGTGGAACCTGGTGATCTTTGGTCGATGAATGCGGATGGGCAGGACCTGCAGCGTCTGACCGACGTTAACCGGGCTAAGCTAAATAAAATCAAATTTGGTGATTTCCAGCAGTTCAGCTTTAAGGGCTGGAATAACGAAGAGGTGTTCGGTTACTGGCTGAAGCCCGCTAACTTTGAAGAAGGTAAAAAGTATCCGGTAGCGTTTTTGGTGCATGGCGGTCCACAAGGTTCATTTGGTAACTCATTCAGTTCCCGTTGGAATCCTGAATTGTGGGCCGGTGCTGGCTATGCCGTTGTCATGGTCGATTTCCATGGCTCTACTGGTTATGGTCAGGCATTTACCGATTCTATCAGCCTCGATTGGGGTGGTAAGCCACTGGAAGATCTGCAAAAAGGCTTGGCTGCTGTAGCCAAACAGCAACCTTGGATTGATGCGTCAAATGCATGTGCGTTGGGCGGTTCCTACGGCGGTTACATGATGAACTGGATCCAAGGTAATTGGAACGATGGTTTCAAGTGTCTGGTTGATCACGCAGGGCTGTTTGATATGCGCTCAATGTATCATGTAACAGAGGAGCTGTGGTTCCCAGAACACGAGTTTGGCGGTACTTATGAACAAGCCAAAGATCTGTATGAAAAATTCAATCCGGCTAACTATGTGCAAAACTGGAAAACGCCAATGTTGGTGATCCACGGTGAGCAGGATTTCCGTGTGCCATATGATCAAGGTCTGGCAGCATTTTCCTATATGCAACGCAACAATATTCCCTCTGAGTTATTGGTATTCCCAGATGAAAACCATTGGATCCTCAATCCTGATAACCTGCAACAGTGGTATGGCAAGGTGTTAAGCTGGATGGATCGTTGGACGGGTAAAGCTGCGCAGTAATCACAGCTATTTTTTGATTCATCTGAAGCCGGCATTTGCCGGCTTTTTTGATAATGGGGTTTAATCCTTAGCGTTTTTTAATAGCCTGGTCCGGCATAATTGAGCGGTCGCCATTCTTTAGGCGGTCTCATTAAAGTGCCATTAAGGTTGGGTTTCTTACAGTGGGCACGTGGCAAGTCTCTTTCCTTTGCCATATTTCATAAGTAACCATATGCTTGTATTATGATTTTTATCAACAGGGTAAGTGACGTTCAAAACGCTTGAGCGCGATAGGCTTTACCCCCATCGTCGAACGGAAATTAGCGATGTCTGCGGAGTGTCTACTGGCCAGAACGGCAGAGATACAATGGCAAATATGAAAGCTGCTGCGCAGTTTTCATCCGATACGCGAGACAGCTAACAATGGCTGCAAAAACAATGGATACAGTGGCTTTCTTTGTCATGAATTTAGTAGTAATTTATTGCCCTCATCCATATTAGCTTACCTTCCAGAGACGTTTATAATTTAGCGGCGCTCAGCTTTTGAATATAAACCCTGCTTCTTGCTTGAATGATAAATAAGGTTGTTTCTACATGCTCAGTCGATTTGGAAAAACGCTTTGCCTGACTGTGTTATTAGGAGTTGCATTGGTGCAATCTGCAGCCGTGACAGCTGATCCTAAGACACCTCTAAACCAAGAGAATAAAGTCGAAGCCATACTCGCGGATAAAAATCCGCCAGCAGCTCAGCAGAAAGCGCCGGAACCGGTGGTAGCGAGCAATGCTAAATTTACGACAAGTGGCATATTTGATCAGGACTCTGTGGTTAAACTGGCCAAACAGTTGGCGGACAAACCTTATGTCGCCCCCGATGAATCTTTGCCTGATTCTCTTAAAAATCTGACACAAGAACAGTATAAAGATATCCGTTTTCGGCCAGATGCGGCTATTTGGAAGAATCAGAACTTACCTTACCAGTTGCAGTTGTTTCACCGCGGGTTTTATTTCAAGCAACTGGTGGAGCTAGCGTTGGTACGGGGCAATCAGGCAAGTCACTTAGCCTATAACCCTGACTATTTTGAGACCGGTAAGTCGGTTACCCAACCTTTACCCCAAGGCGATATTGGCTATTCGGGGTTTCGTCTACATTATCCTTTGAATCGTAAGGATTATTTCGATGAATTACTAGTATTCCAGGGCGCGACCTATTTCCGTGCGTTGGGCAAGGGCAATAACTACGGTGTTTCTGCTCGTGGCTTAGCGTTAAGAACTGCCGATCCGATGGGGGAGGAATTCCCGTTTTTCAAGGCGTTTTGGATTGAAGAACCTCATGATGATTCGAATCTTTTGGTGATCCACGCGTTGCTGGACAGCCCCAGTGTCACCGGGGCTTATCGTTTCTCCGTCCGTCCTGGTGATAACACTCAGATTGACGTCGAAGCCACATTATTTCCTCGCGTAGATCTCGACAAAGTCGGACTAGCACCGGGCACTAGTATGTATATGCATTCGCTCAATGGTCGCCAAAATACCGATGACTTCCGGCCAGAAGTGCATGACTCCGATGGCCTATTGATGTTGAATGGTCGCAGTGAACGGCTGTGGCGACCCTTGGCTAACCCGAAAACTTTGCAGATCAGTGCGTTTATGGATAATGCCCCGCAAGGTTTCGGTTTGATTCAGCGGCAACGTAACTATAGTGCCTACCAAGACTTGCGTACCCCTTATCAGACGCATCCCAGTCTGTGGGTTGAACCCGTAGGTAATTGGGGCCAGGGTTCGGTTATTCTCACAGAAATTCCAACTCAATCAGAGATCCATGACAATATCGTGGTGTTTTGGCGACCAATAGAACCAATTCGAGCCGGTAGCCAATACCGTTTCGCTTATCGCTTGAGTTGGGGTGAAGAACCTGCAGTGAAGCCAGGCACGGTGACAGTGGCTCGTACCGCCAGCGGTCGGGCTGATATTTCCAAACCTACGGCTAAGCGCCTATTTGTTATTGATTACCAGCTAAACGATGGTAAGCGCCCAGCGGTGATGCCTGTGCCTAAGGTGCAGAGCTCATCAGGGAGTGTTGACAATGTTGAAATCCGTGAAAATCCTCATAACGATGGCTATCGTCTGACATTCCAGTTCGATCCTAAAGATGCTCAGGTCGCTGAACTACGTGCTGAGCTGCAGTTCGATGCGGCGGCCGGTGTTGATGCAGCAGCGCCAGGAAAAGTTGAAACCTGGTTATATCGTTGGTCACGTTAATGAATCGCAAGGATAAACCGATGTTGCAGGATAATTTGCTGGCTCAGGAACATCCTCAGTTAGAAGGCGACAGTGCCATGCCGCCGGAGCGGCCAGCCCCCATGCCACAGCAAAGCCTCAGCGAATTATCGGTGGGCTTTCCGCGTATAAGCACTAATCCTGGCGGGGTTACCTCTAAACTGCCCCCAAGGGTGATGGTGGTCGGTTCTGCATTGCTGCTGTCAGCATTTGCCATTTACGAGATGTTGCAGGTCTTTAGTGTGGCAGCAGTAACGCCATTGGAATACTTGGTATTGCTGTTATTTGCAGTCAATTTTTGTTGGATTGCACTGGCGTTTTGCAGTGGGGTCGCGGGTTTTATTGAGCTGATAAAACAACGTTTTGTAAGGGCAAAAGCCCCACAGATTAAACTGCTGACAGACAGTGTTGCCATTCTGATGCCCACCTATAACGAACAACCTGATCGGGTATTCTCTGCGGTGGAAACCATGGCATTGGATTTGGTGAATTACACCAAAGACAGCAAAGAACACCAATGTTTTTCATGGTTTATTCTTTCTGATACCACTGACCCTAGTATTGCACTGGCGGAGGAACAGGCGTTCTGGCTGTTACGTCGTCGGCTCGCGGGCCGCGCTCGAGTGTTTTATCGACGGCGTCGTAAAAATACGGCACGCAAATCGGGCAACGTAGAAGACTTCTGTACCCGTTGGGGGAGCGCCTACGATAGTTTGTTGGTTTTGGACGCTGACAGTGTGATGCAGAGTCAATGTATCATGGAACTTGGGCGGCGCATGCAAGCCGATCCCGATGCTGGCCTGATCCAGACCATTCCTTATCTGGTAAAAGGTGTCACCTTGTTGGCTCGACTGCAACAATTTGCGGCCAGATTCTATGGCCCGGTAATCGGGACCGGATTGGCATGGTGGGTGCAGAAGGAAGGGAACTTCTGGGGACATAATGCCATTATTCGTACGCAGGCATTTATGCAGGCGGCAGGGTTGCCGGTGCTCAAAGGTAAGCCGCCTTTTGGTGGGCATATCATGAGCCATGACTTTGTCGAGGCGGCGCTGATCCGTCGTGCCGGTTGGAGTGTACAGATCGCTGCAGATCTGCCGGGCTCATTTGAAGAATGTCCACCGTCAATCATCGATATGGCAGTGCGTGATCGCCGTTGGTGTCAAGGAAACCTGCAACACAGCCGAGTGCTACCGGCAAAAGGGCTGCATTGGATCAGCCGCTTGCATCTGGTTACCGGCATTATGTCATATCTGTCATCGCCCTTTTGGTTGTTGTTGATCTTGTCCGGTTTGCTGCTGGCATTGCAGGCACACTATATTCGTCCGGAATATTTCACCGACCAATTTTCGCTGTTTCCTAAATGGCCTGTGATGGACTCCGACCGCGCACTGCGGTTGTTCTACATTACGATGGGGATTCTGTTTGGGCCAAAGATTTTTGGTTCGCTGCTCCTGCTTACCGATAAACAATATGTCAGGGTGCTTGGTGGCAGGTTACGTATCGGCGCCAGTATTTTGCTGGAAGTGCTGGTGTCAGCGTTGATAGCTCCCATCATGATGTTTATCCATTGCGGCGCTGTATTTGCGATTATTTCGGGAAAGGATAGTGGTTGGGCACCGCAACGTCGTGATGACGGCAGTCTGCCTTGGTCAGATGTGATTTATCGTCATCGCTATCACGTCTTGGCCGGTATTCTGCTGGGATATGCTGCCTATCTGGACTCTTGGACGTTGCTTGCGTGGATGTCACCCGCACTTATCGGCTTATGGATTGCGGTGCCGTTGTCGGCTTTTACTGCATCACAAAAAGTGGGCAAATGGTTCCGGGCTAAACGTTTGCTATCAACGCCAGAAGAGATTGAACCTCCGCAAATTCTGACCGCCGCCGCTGCTGCCCGTGAACAATATGAGGCAGCGCTCAAAGAGGTATGGGATGTACGTATGTTGCTGGATAAGCCCGAGTTGATGGCACTGCATATGCAACTTATGGATAAGCTGCCAACCCATGTTCCAGGCGGCAAAATTGAGTCGATGGATGCCATTGCCCGAGTAAAAGTGCAAGAAGCGCAAACACAAGAAGCGTTATTGGCTAACCTAGACAACAAAGAACTGGGATATATTTTAGGCAATCCGCTATTGCTGCAAACTATGCAGCGCTTACCCAAATCCTATACAGAGAGTGACTTGGTGAGCATCTGCTAAATTTTACGATGATATAGAAGCCGACCACAGTGTCGGCTTTTTTATGGGCATGTACTTCTGTTCATAGTGAATGTGAGCCGTGCGCTTATTTTTGCTTTTGGTGTTTGCCAAATGGCGGGCTTCAGGATAAATTAAAACACTTGTTTGAAATATTAAGGCTGTTGACTGATGAACCCAATTCAAGCCCCGACATTAGAGATGAACTTTCTGCTGCAGCAGGTTTTTGAAGCCGACCATGTTTGGCAAACGTTACCTGCCATTGCCGAGTTACTCGATCTAGATACTGCCGCTGCAATCCTAGAAGAGGGCGCAAAATTCTGTGGCGAACAGATCCAGCCACTGAATCGCGCAGGCGATGAACAAGGTGTGTGTTTTGACGGTACACAGGTAAAAACGCCTGATGGTTATCCAAACGTGTTCCGTCAGTATGCCGAAGGCGGCTGGGTCGGTCTGTGTGGTGAGCCTGAATATGGCGGCATGGGCATGCCAAAAATGCTAGGCGTGTTGCTGGATGAAATGGGTTACAGCGCCAGTAACGCTTTTACTCTTTATGGTGCGCTGACGGCGGGGGCTGCATTGTGTATTCATGCCCACGGCACACAAGAGCTCAAAGCGTTATACCTACCCAAGTTGTATTCCGGTGAATGGGCCGGGGCGATGGATATGACAGAACCTCAGGCGGGTTCGGACTTGCGTAATATTGCCACTCGCGCCGTACCTCAGGCGGATGGCAGTTATCGTATTAACGGCAGCAAGATGTTCATTACTGGTGGCGATCATGATCTAACCAGTAATGTTATTCATCTGGTGCTGGCGAAAATCCAAGGCAGCGACGGTATTTCTCTATTCCTAGTGCCAAAATTCAAAGTCAATGCCGCTGGAGATCTTGGTGATGCTAACGGCGTTACTGTTGGCGCAGTAGAGCACAAGATGGGGCTTAAAGGCTCTGCCACCTGTGTGATGAATTATGATGATGCGCAAGGCTATTTGATTGGGCGTGCTAACCGTGGGTTGGTCTGCATGTTTACCATGATGAACTACGAACGTTTGTCGATTGGTATTCAAGGATTGGGCAGCGCCCAGAGTGCCTACCAGATGGCGGCTGAATATGCCAAGGAACGACTACAAGGATTGGCGGCCGGAGGGTCGCCAACCGGGGCGCAAGCCGATCCTCTCATAGTGCATGGCGATGTCAGGCGCATGTTGCTGAATATCAGAGCGCTAACAGAAGCAGGGCGCGCCTTAGCCATGATGACCGGGATGCAACTCGACCGCGCTAAATACGCCGCAGTCGATGCAGATAAGCAGCAAGCCACTCGCTTTGCGGCACTGTTAACACCTGTCGCTAAGGCATTTCTCAGTGATCGCGGCTTTGATGCCTGTGTGATGGCGCAACAGGTCTTTGGCGGTCACGGTTATATCAGCGAAACCGGTGTCGAACAGTTGGTTCGAGACACCCGCATCGCACAGATTTACGAAGGCACCAACGGCATCCAGGCCATTGATTTCCTTGGCCGAAAATTGGCTGGTGATAACTTGGTCACTGTGACGGAGTTTTTTGCCATGTTGCGGCAACAGCAACAATCATGTGCGCCAGCTTTTGCGCAGGAGTTGCAACAGTTACAGACATTGCAACAGCAATTTTTGGATGTTATCGCCTCAATTAATCAACAGAAACATGATAAACCCGCATTAATAAATGCGGTTGCTGTGGATGCGCTGGATGCATTCGGTTATCTGCTGTACGGCCATTTTTGGCTGATGATGGCTGACCGTGCGCTTAAAGCGACAACATTACCTGCGGCTTTTGTCAGTGGCAAACAGCAATTATGTCGTTACTATTTTGCGAAACTGTTACCTAGAGTGGCGTCCCATCTTTCGGTAGTTGCCGCCGGAGATGACAGCGTCATGCAACCTGCTGCTGATTGGTTTTAATAAGGTCGTTCACTAACGTGTCAGAAAGCGTTTGAAAAAGTGCCCGCATCAGCGGGCGCTGCTTTGCTGAGATAACGCTGTGTTAGCTTCTGTTTGCAATTGCTGTTGTAGCGCGGGCATCACCGCTGCCATGAAACTACGCTTATTTTTTGCCGCCTGAGGGTTAAGGCCGTTTTCCAGCACCACAAAGAGATAGCGGTTCTTATCCTGAGTGGCATCTCCTGAAAGAAAACCCGCAAGATTCTGCACTCCACTCATACTGCCTGTTTTAGCGATCACTGAGCCCCGTAGCGGACCGTGATTAAACGGGCGCTTATATTGCAAGGTGCCGCTGATGCCCGCCTTTGGCAATACACCTATCAACCATTGCAGTGAAGGGCGAGTTTGGATCTGCTGCAACAACTGCGCGAGTTGTCTGGCGCTGAGTAAGTTGTAACGCGACAAACCTGAACCATCCACAAGGTTACTGCTAGTCATTGAAATCCCTAACTGTTCCAGAGTTTCCTTCACAGTCATGGCCCCGGCGGCAAATCCGGCCGTGTTGCCAAAGCGTTGCTGACCAGCTTGTTTGAGCAGGGTATCGGCAATCAAATTGTCGGAATCGAGTAGCATTTCACTGATCAGCTCGCTCAACGATGCGGAAGTGTTATCCAGCAATAACTTGGCCGATGCTGGCACAGTGTTGGCAAAGCTTATCTGGCCGTTAAAGGCAAACTGTTGTTGATAGACCGCCGCAACGATATCTGCGGCATAGCGCTGAGGATTATTAATCGCAATCGCCAGTGGCAACGGGGCACTACCGCCGTAGCATCCATCAAGCAGATAATGATTATCGGGTTGCCGTTGCAGCGTCAGTTGGCAAAACGGCTGTCGTTTTTGGGGATCAAAATACGCACTGGAACGAATAGAAATCGGGGCAGGTAATAGCGGTTTTACCTGAGTTATCTTATCGCGTTGCAGCAACACGGCTTTAACACAATTTTGATCTATCACAAAGGCGGATACCGGGGCTGCGTAGCAGATGCCTAAATCGTCCCACACCCATCCTGGCGCTTGCCACTGGCTGTCATTATTGCCCACCAGTAGAATCTTGCCAGCGATTTTTTGAACCCCGGTTGCGGCCAATTTGGTGGCCATTTGCGCCAACTGTGCCCGCGTCAGGCGCGGATCGCCACTGAACTGCAAATAGATATCACCGTTGATAACGCCGTTTTTGATATTTCCGGTGGTAAACAGGCGAGTATGAAAGCGAAAATCTTCGCCAAGGACTTGCCAGGCAGTCACCGCAGTGAGTAATTTCTGAGTACTGGCAGGTAACATCAGCACATCGGCATTATGGCTGATCAGCACTTCGCCGCTATGACTGTCCTGAACCCATAAGGCGGTTTGTGAATCTGTTGGCAATAACGGTTGCAACCAGTGTGGCAGCGGTGCGGCACTGGCGGTTAACGGTAACAGCAAGCAACTAAGCCTTATCAGCCTTTGTCGCCAGTGTTTAACATCAGCTAATTTATTGGTCATCCTTTTCCATCAGCCGATAAAATTTCAGTGTGACAAAGATAACCAAGGCAATATACAGTGGCAAAACCAGCGGTCCAAGCCAATCTTTAAAATGGAAAATTCCCCAGGCCGCAGCCAAAGTAAGTAACAGTGGTATCCAGATATTACGCTTCATGTTGAGTCCTGTTTTGTCGCAGCGGTGAGCCCGTCATAGTGACATGATAAACCGAGGATCTTTGGTATGATTTGTCATCTTTGCAATCATTTTACTGTGAACAACGACACAAGCGCACACTAATTGTACAAAATAGGCACAATTTCAATGCATCTGCTTCTCGTTATGGGAGAAAACGCTTGCTCCGTTGGTCACAAGTGAGTAAGTTCTATGGCCTTAAATCAGCCGCAACTTTACCGCGGCTATTTTCACGTGGCGTCCTGAACAAAAGTACAGGGACCATGCGGTTCGGGATTTCGGGATAGAGAGTTGTAGGAGGATGCCTTGCTGGATCAGCTAGGTGGCATTGCTATAAGCCCTGATTCGATACAGTGGCTGTTGACCCCCAAAAATTTCAAAGAAACCCTTATTGATAGCATTAACGCTGCGCAGCGGGTGATCTATATTGCGGCGTTATATCTGGAAGATGATGAAGCTGGGCGCGAAGTCTTGGCAGCGTTGCTTAATGCTAAAGCCCGTCGGCCAGCACTTGATATTAAGGTACTGGTCGATTTTCACCGGGCGCGCCGTGGGCTTATTGGGCATAAAGGTGACAGTGGTAACTATCAGCTTTATCGCAAGTTAATGGCCAATGCAGCACAGCCGTTCACTATTTATGGGGTGCCGGTGAAGTCCCGCGAATTTTTGGGCGTACTACACCTCAAGGGCTTTGTGATTGATGACACTGTGATATACAGCGGTGCAAGCCTCAATAATGTCTATTTGCAGCAGCAGGAGCGTTATCGGCTCGACCGTTACTACTTACTGAAATCTGCAGAATTGGCCGCCAGCATGCGCAACATGATTGATGAATACATCTTGTCAAATAGCGCGGTTGTCAGCTTGAGTAGCCTGCAGGAGCAACTGCCTGAACGACACGAAATTAAGGCCTTGAAACAACAACTCTGCAGTGCCCGTTATCGGTTCCGTGATGGTCATGCGCCACTGCGGCTTACGCCCATGGTCGGGCTGGGTCGCAAGCAGAATCTTCTGAATAACACCGTACTGCAATTAGTGAAAGAGTCACGGCAGTCGTTGTTTGTTTGTACACCTTATTTCAATCCGCCTTATTTGTTGATGCGGGCGTTAGCAAAGCATCTGCGCAGTGGTCGAGGTTTGGACATTGTGGTGGGTGACAAGACCGCCAATGACTTTTTTATCCCGAGCGATCAGCCGTTTTCTACCATTGGTGCCTTGCCTTACCTGTATGAGCAGTCGCTGCGAAAATTTGCCAAGCAGCAGCAGTGGGCGATTGACAATGGGTTGTTAAGAATTCATCTATGGCATCACGAGCGTAACAGCTTTCATCTGAAAGGGATCAGCATGGATGAGCGTAAACATCTGCTGACCGGCAGTAATCTGAATCCTCGCGCCTGGGCGCTGGATTTGGAAAACGGCATTTTACTACACGATGATCAACAGGTACTGGCCTCCAAATTCCGCGAAGAGCAGCAGCAGTTGCTGCAATATACGCGCGAGATCTCCCATTACAGTCAGTTAGAAACACTGCAGAGCTATCCGCTTGCTGTGAAAAAAATTCTGACCAGGATCCGGCGATTGCGCGCCGATTTCTTGCTACGTCGGATCCTCTGATGACAATTGCGGCACCATTTTCTGACAAGATACCCGTGCTACATGCGGTGCATCGTCTGCATGCTTATCGCCAATCGATTGCCACTCGACCTTATGCGGCTCGGGGCATGAAAGTCGTTCGTTGTGGCAGTTGTCTGTTGCCACAACAGATTTGTACCTGTGCCAGCCGCAAACTGTTATCGTCACAGACAGCATTTGCGCTGGTCATGTACGACACTGAAGTGCTGAAACCCAGTAACAGCGGACGGCTTATTGCGGATCTTATTCCCGATACCCACGCGTTTTTATGGTCGCGCACTCAGCCTGATCCACAACTGTTGGCATTACTTAACCATCCCGGATATCAGCCGATTTTGGTGTTTCCCGGTGATTATGCCTTGCCCGGACAGCAAATAATTGAAGTGCAGCCGCAGATGCCGCCATTGGCGTCGCGTTTTGCCAAAGAACGTGTTCCGCTGTTTGTGCTGCTGGATGGCTGTTGGCGTGAAGCGGTAAAGATGTACCGCAAAAGTCCTTATCTGCAGCAACTTCCAGTGCTTTCGTTTCATCCAGAGATATTAGCATCGTATCAGCTGCGCAAAGGACAACGGGAGTTTCAGTTGGGCACTGCGGAAGTCGCTGCCATGACACTTAATGTTTGGGGCGAACAAGCCAATGCTGAGGCATTACAACTGTGGTTCAACATTTTTGTTGAAGCAACACTCTGGAGCCGTAGCGCCCGCTCACCAGAATGTTTAGCACGGATGCAAGCACTGCTGGCAGAATTTAACGCACGGTAGCGTTGGACAGTAATACAGTCTCATACCAAAGGGATTCGTTAGAACAGCGCGTTAGAACTATAGCAACCTATGGATATTTAAATGGATATTGATATCGAAGGGCATGAATATCTAACTTTTGTCCCTGGCCAATGGAAGGAGACCGGGCAGGCTCCAATTGAGTGGTTTGAGGATAATTTCCCAAGATTTATTTATGCGCCTGAACACATTGTTCAAAACTCGGTGCCTTATGAGCTGAATGACGGACCAAATAAAGGTGGGGTGTATTTCT
Organism: Shewanella fodinae; assembly: GCF_014651955.1. Taxonomy (GTDB): domain Bacteria; phylum Pseudomonadota; class Gammaproteobacteria; order Enterobacterales; family Shewanellaceae; genus Shewanella; species Shewanella fodinae. Next base: position 201,381 of record NZ_BMXW01000002.1, read on the forward strand.
TAATTAACCAAGGTCGAATTGCTTATGTAGGTGTATCAAACGCAATATATCGCAGGCTTATACAGCACCACAAAAACAAAATGCCATTCACACACTATTGGTGCTTTGGCGGCATGCCGGAAATATTCGTTGAGGCTATAGAATCTTACTATATTAACAAATTTGAGCCGCCATTAAATGACAAGTATCCTACCCCGCATGAAGTTGTCGAGCCTTACCTATGAAAGCTCTAACAAGGCCAGCCAGAGGGACCAAAAAAACGCCGCTTCTCTCTGGTTTTCTGGCCCCTGCTGGCGGCGTTATGTGCTTTGAAGGAAAAGGTTGTGACAGAAGATGAAATGATGGAACAGTACTATCGTCAAAGAGAGAAAATGAAGTTGTTCCTCCTTGATAAACACTCTGCTAATGCTAAGTCAATATCGGATACTCTAGAGAAATGTGGGTATTCTCTGTCAGAGGAGAATTTTGAATACTCAGATTCTGTTGGCTTGACTGTTTTTTTTAAAAACTTGGTGTCTATATTGGCTCCTGAGCTTAATCGTGACAAAGATGATTTAGTAAAGTTAAAGCAACTATTCCAGATCTACGAAAAAAAAGCGAGAGAAGGTTATTTATATACAAATAATTACATGCTCATGCTGACGCCTTTACTCAGAAGAGGTATGCATCCAGTTAATAATTGGGCTCCATTATTTGTAGCGAAAATGTGGGAGCTGGACTTAGAGGGGATTGAAGCCTCAGTAGCATTGGATTATGACCGTGCAAAACTTGATGTAAGTGATTTTGGCTATGCTGAACTCGATACTTGGTTTGGCGCTCCTTTTGAAGATGATATTTCAAGTATCAAAGACGGTATATCAAAGCTAAGACCTCCGATGGATATTGAACAAAGGCTTATAAATTTTATCTTTAATGACAAATACAGTCTTGATATAAAGTGGAGCACGAAAGGAAAGATTAAAACGTTCCAGGCGCTGGAGTTTAGTAATGAAAATGTGATAATTGAGTTTCAAAATAATACTTATTACCCAGCAAAGTATATCCATGCAGAATTTGATCTTCAATCAAACTCATTTCGTCATTTTGATGGTGCGGTTCATTTTTATACACACGAAGAGTATTTTTCAAGAAGGAATTTAGACTTTAATTTTGCCAACAAAAATACAAATCTGGTTAAAGCAAAATCTCAAAAAGTATTCAAACTTGATGGGAAAATCAGCAAAGATATTTGGTTGGAATTAACGGGACATTTCTTAACAGGAAATCCGTTGATCGTTGAGTATTTCACTGGGAATTATCCACAACATGTATCAGGTCGCTTGAGTCGAGCACGCACATAACAAACTGCTTAACGGGAAAAAAACGCGTAGTACTTTGGGTTCGGTTTGCTTTTGAGGTTCCGGCTGGTCAGGTTGGGTGTAATGGCTTGGTTTTTGCCCATTAGCAGGGCGTTAACACATAGATATTTTTATCCGAAGCTGACGAGTTAGAGTTAAGACTTTAACTAGGAAATGTCCAAAACCGAGTGACAGCCAGAATGATACTTTAATACTCGGTTGCAACTCGGTTCAGACTTGGTGGTGGTGATCAGTATGAATCGTTATTCCTTTCCTATCGTTAGTGCTCATCACTGTTAGGGCAGTTTTTTCAGTATATCGCCCAGTAGCTGATGGGCCATTTTGACATCCCGGTCACCAAATTGGCTTAAGGTTTCTTGCAGCCAACGCTGCAATTTTTGATCATCATCAACCTGCAACTTTTGTAGTAAAGAAGCTGACTTCTCCAACAGTGCTTTAAGTTGCAGCGCATCGGCGGTGGATTGCTGTATTCCCGGCAGGTGCTCCGCCGAGAGGAAAGCCTGCCCGAGTTCATAGGCATAAACCAACACCGCTTGTGCCAAATTAAGTGACGGGTATTCCTGAGCGATAGGAATATAACTGAGCAAATCGCACAACTCTAAATCGCTGTTACTGAGTCCACTGGCTTCACAGCCAAAAACAATGGCGACGTTTTGTAGTGATTGCTGCTGGGCATTGAGTGATTGCACTACTTGTGTCGGACTTAAATATTGCCGTGGATTGCCGCGCTCACGTGCGGTGGTGGCAATCAATAAGTCAAACTCATTGGCAATTGCACTCAAAGATGGTGCTTCGCGAATATTTTCCAGTACATCTACTGCGCCACAGGCGACCCAGGCGGCTTCATCTTCGCGGTGCGCCAGTGATTGCACCACAATTAACGAATCAAAACCTTGGGTTTTAATGGCTCTGGCAGCGGCCCCAATATTAGCCGCGCGGGCAGGGGACACCAGAACAAAACTGAGTTGCATCGGTCCATTTCCACAAATTTACGAGACTGAAGATTATACGCTATTGGCACCCAGTAGGGCATCGATATGTCTTTATAGGAAAATGTGCGATGGTGCAAATTTTGTGAAGTAATAACAATTATCGCTTGCAATTGCTGCCAGCAGATCAGATAGTTTGCAAATCAAGTAATTTGATTATCAAACAATGTGGACGCATGGTATGACCGTTGAATTTCATAGTATCGCTCGTTGGCAACAGGATCATGATTTTAGTAAAGAAAATATAGGTGGTGAACGCAGTACCAAACTCGTACTGGCGCTGACGGTTATTACGATGCTGGCAGAGATTATTGCCGGTACAGTTTATGGTTCTATGGCGTTGTTAGCCGATGGTTGGCATATGGGCACCCATGCCGCCGCCTTCATGCTAACCTTATTTGCTTATGCCTATGCGCGCAAAAATGCTACCAATCCTTGTTTCGCCTTTGGCACTGGTAAAGTGAGTGTACTGGGTGGGTTCACCAGTGCCGTCGCCTTGGGACTGGTGGCATTAGTCATGGCGGTTGAGTCGGTGCTAAGACTGCTGTCACCGGAGCAAATCCATTTTAATCAGGCAATCCTGGTCGCCGTTATCGGTCTTACGGTGAATATTATCAGCGTCTTTTTGCTGAAAGATCACCACAGTCATGAGCATGGGCACCATCATGAACACCATGACCATCAGGGGCATGATGACCACAATCTTAAAGCTGCTTACTTTCATGTGATGGCCGATGCCTTGACGTCGTTGCTGGCGATTGGTGCGTTGTTAGCCGGGAAATATATGGGCGCTAACTGGTTAGATCCAATAATGGGTATTGTCGGTGCAATTATTATCAGTCGTTGGGCTTGGGGACTTATTCGGCAAACCAGTCCTATCTTGCTGGATGCTAGCGCAGAACCTAGCTATGTGCGGCAATTAGTACAGCGAATTGAGGCCGAAGGTGATCACAAAGTGACTGATGTCCACGTGTGGAAAGTCAGCGCCGATCACCATGCCGCAATGATCTCTTTGGTCAGTCACCAACCGAAAGATACCGATTATTATCATGATCTGCTGGCAGATTTCGGCCAAATTGATCACTTGACCGTTGAAGTTAATCGCTGTGACAACTGTGCCGACGCGACACAACCACGTAACAGTTGCAACGGGCACGGATGCTGTCATGCTGATGACCATGACCATGACCATGACCATGACCATGCGCACCACCGTCATTAATTATTAGGAACCGGAGTATCTGATGAGCGCCGAATACCAGTTGGATCAGGATATCAACCACGCGATTATAGAATTCTATGAACGCCTGTCATCCTGGGAGCAGAGTGTTGTGCGCGATCAAGGGGCCTCCTTGGCCCAGATACATACAGTAGAAATTTTAGGTGCCAATGGTGCGATGCGAATGAAGGAATTGGCTGATAAGTTGGGGATCACCACAGGCACCTTAACGGTACAGGTCGATCGTTTGGTCAAAGCAGGACTGGTGGTACGCCAGTCCTCGGTCAATGATCGTCGCTCAGTTGAAGTACAGTTAACAGAAAAGGGCCAGCAGATGTTTGCTGAACATGATCAGTTACATCTGCAACTTACCCGAGAGATGACCGCAGTATTTGATGACGCAGAACGCCAGCAGTTATTGCGTTTTTTAGCCCGCCTTAATAGCACTTTCTAACGAGCCGCGGTGACGGTATATTAAGCCAACATTTGTTATGCTTAAGCAAATCTTAAGTAGCAGTTGTTATAAACCACGCTCAGTGTTTGTACGTAAAGCGTCTGCTCATTGCAGACCAAGATAATCACATTCGTTGGAGCCAAGGTGCTGAAATCGTTATCCGTAAACCGCGTCACTTTCTTGCTGGCGTTGTTTTTCGTCATGATCTTCAATATTCCATTTTTTTCTATTGTTAAGAAAGGGCTTGAACATCAATCACATGTAGATCCTATCTTCGTTGCAACCATTCCGGTTTTTCTGGTGGCAGCACTTGGTTTCCTGTTTTCCTTTTTCAGTGTTAAGTATCTGCTGAAACCGTTTTTCATCGTGCTTATTCTGTTATCTTCTGGAGTGTTTTTTGCTGCCTACAAATATGGGGTAGTGTTTGACACCGGGATGATCGAAAACACATTTCAGACTAACAGTGCAGAAGCGCTGACTTATGTTAACTGGGCATCGTTGGCTAGCTTTGCGCTAACTGGTCTGGTACCCGCCTTTTTGTTGTATAAGGCGGATATTGAATATCGGCCATTTACCAAAGAGATGTTGCGTAAGATAGTCTTTATGCTGGCCAATTTGGCCGTTGTAGTGACGATTGCTTTTGTTTACATGCAGAATTATGCGTCCTTTGTCCGAAATAACGATCAGATAAAACATTACATAGTGCCTACGTATTTTATTGGGTCGGCCTCCAAGTATATTTATCAGACTTACTTACAGGCACCGATAACCTATCAGCAGTTGGGCACTGATGCCAAAGTCACTGAACCGGCAGGCGCTATCGAAACCAAGCCGAAGTTGTTGGTATTGGTCGTCGGCGAAACCGCCCGTGCGATGAATTATCAGTATTACGGTTATAACCGCCCAACCAATCAATACACACAGCCTTTGGGGCTGATTGCATTCAATAACGTACAGTCATGCGGTACGGCCACGGCGGTGTCTTTGCCTTGTATGTTTTCGCGCATGGATCGCAAAGATTATGATGCCCGTCATGCCCGCGCACAGGATACCGCCGTAGACGTGCTGCATCATGCCGGGATAAATGTTTTTTGGGTGGACAACGACAGTGGCTGTAAAGGCGTATGTGACCGGGTGCCCAACTATACTATCGACGTCAATATGGATGACAAGTTGTGTGATGGTGAGTTTTGTCAAGATCAGGTGATGGTGGATAAACTCAAAGAATTATTGTCGGCGAAAGACCAACCTCAGCATGATCGATTGATTGTGTTACATATTGTTGGTAGCCACGGCCCAACTTATTATCGCCGCTATCCAGAAGATCATCGGCAATTCACCCCAGATTGCCCACGTAGCGACATTCAAAACTGTAGCCACAACGAATTAGTCAATACCTACGATAACACTATTTTGTATACCGACTTTATTCTGTCGGAAATTGTGAAGCAGTTACAGCAGCAAACAACTTACGCAGCCGCGATGATGTATTTATCTGACCATGGTGAATCGTTGGGAGAGAAGGGGCTGTATCTACACGGCACACCTTATAGTATTGCGCCAGCGGAACAAACCACTGTGCCGTGGTTGTCGTGGATTTCTGAAGGCTACGCCAATGATAATGGGCTGAAAACCGCTTGTCTGGCGGGATTGCAACAACGGGGCGGCTATTCGCAGGACAATCTGTTCGATACTTTGCTGGGGCTGTTTAACATCCACAGCAGTGTTTATCAGCCAGATAAAGACGTGTTTCAGCAATGTCGTAGCTGAGGTTTTTGTCAGATATAAAGGCTGCCTAGGCAGCCTTTATTATTGAAGGATTATAAGATCCATTAGTCTGAGGGTGGGGTCAGTTCCATTTGCATATGGATTAGGCGCTCTTCCATATCAAAGGTTACCGCAAACCCTAGACTCTTCGCTAAACTGGCCATATTGCGGTTTTCAAACATAGTGTACCCGGTCAGCACTGGCGTACCGGCATTGCGGAAATAATGGATCAGCTTTTCCAACAGCAACTTACCAATCCCAATACCTTGATGGGAACCGCGCACTGCCATTGCAAATTCTGCTTCAGTATTGTCGGGATCAATCGATGCACGCACGGCGCCTAGCGTTATATCATCGCCTGACTCATCTTTAATGGTGGCAATAAAGGCCATTTCTCGGGCGTAATCAATTTGGGTCAACACTGCCATCTCTTCATGGGTCATTTGTGACCGGACACCAAAATAGCGCTTGTATCTGTCTTCATCAGAGAGTGAGCTGTCAAAGGCGAGGTGTTTAGGCTCATCTTCCGGCAGAATAGGCCGCAACATCACTTTTAAGCCATTTCGCAAAATGGCGGTTTCTTCCAATTCCTTCGGGTAGGGCAGGATAGCTAATCTGGCAGCATTGTCTTTGACATCGTCAGTTAGCCGCAGGTTAATATCCAGCAAGGTAATATTGTCACCTGACGCCAGAACCGGATTAAGATCCAGACTGTCTATTTGCGGACAATCTATCACCAGATTGGAAATTTGCGTCAGCATGCGACACAACGCCTGCATATCCAGGCCATTTGGCAGGTGGCGATCGTGGATCTTGCCGGTTTTTAAGGCTTGGATCACCATGTAGCGCGACAGTGCCATGTTTAATGGCGGCAGTGCTACCGCGGCATCTCGAGTGGGTTCCCACTCTGAACCGCCTTCACCGAGCATAATGGCGGGACCGAAGACGGGGTCATTAAGCACTGCTACGCGCAGCTCTTGGGCACCAGCGGTCAACGCCATTTTTTGCACTATCATGCCTTCAATCCGCGCAGCCGGGTTGGCTAAACGCACACGGCTAGTGATAGCCGCCGCTGCATGACGGACTTCTTTGGCATCCGCTAAGTTCAGCATCACGCCATGAACATCTGATTTGTGCAGAATATCCGGTGACTGAATTTTCAGCGCCACCGGATAACCGGCATGTTCAGCAATGGCTACTGCTTCATCGGCATCATTTGCAAACCAGGTGTCTATGGTTTTCAGACCATAAGCACTGAATACTGCTCTGGCATCGTGAGTTTCCAGTACTTTACGACCACTCTGTAGCGCTTGCTCCAGCAGCCGTCTTGCGGTGGCGGTATCGGAATTATTGACGATTGACTGCGGCACTTCCTGCAGTAATTTCTGGTTGCGACGAAACTCTACCATATGCATAAAGGCGCGAACTGCACCTTCTGGGGTGCGATAGGTTGGGAGCCCCGCGCGTGAGAAACGGCGGCGCGCTTCATAGGCGGAATCTTCACCGCTCCAGTTGGTGAGCACATTAACCCGATGTTTACGGGGATGTTTGCTGACACAGTTGATGATTGCGTCAGCAATGGCATTGCCATTGCCTAGCGCCGATGGTGAATGCAATACCAGCACGGCATCCAGTTCGTCGCTACCCATCAATATATCCAGCGCTCTGGCATAACGGTCGCTGTCAGCATCACCGATAATATCAACGGGATTTTGCTGTGACCAAGTGGCTGGCAAGACTGCGGCGAGTTTTGCTTTAATCTCTTCAGATAGCTGCGCTAACTTTCCGCCCTTAACGATTAATTCATCGACCGCAAGCACTGCCGGACCTCCACCATTACTGAGAATACACAATCGCTCACCATACAGTGGATTCAAGTGCGCTAGGCTCTCTACGGCAGCAAATAATTCCACTAGGTCCGTTACGCGCAACATCCCCGCACGCCGAAATGCGGCTTCATACACAGCATCATTCCCTGAACTGGCCCCGGTGTGATGCCTGGCGGCATTTCCCCCTTCAACGCTGCGTCCTGATTTAATCACCAATATCGGCTTATGGCGGGAGGCCGCTCGGGCCGCAGACAAAAAACGTAGCCGATCGTTAATCGAGTCGATATACAGCATAATGGCGGATGTCTTGGAATCGCGGCCGAGATAATCGAGCAGTTCATCAAAATCGATATCGCTCGCATCGCCTAACGAAATAAATGATGAAAAACCAATCCCTTTGTTATTCGCCCAATCAAGTACTGTGGTACAAACGGCGGCAGACTGTGAAACAAAAGCGATTTTCCCTGGTTGGGCATTGGTGTGTGCCAGACTGGCATTCAGTCCCAGATTAGGCAGGATCATGCCAAGGCTATTGGGGCCAAGGATCCGCATACCATAACGTTTACCGCTGTCTTTAATCTTCTGGGCCAGTGTTTGCCCATCGTCGGCAATACTTTGGGTCATACCCGAGGCAATAATCACTGCCGTTTTACAACCAAATTGTGCCAACGTTTCGGCAATTTGTGGTACGCGCTCCGCCCGAGTGCAGATGATGGCCAAATCGGGTTTGACTGGAAGTGATTCGATATTGGGATAGGCCAGCACGCCCATAACCGAGGTGGCATGGGGATTAACCGGCATGATCGGGCCATCAAAACCGCTGCCGAGCAGGTTTTTCATCATAATACAGCCAGCGCGGGTAGGAGAGTTAGACGCGCCGATAACGGCGATAGATTTTGGGGTAAACAGATTGCGGATACTGCGCTGGCTCATGGTGTCAACTCCGTGATCTAGGGGAAGTCCCACGCTTATGATTTCATAGCGATGATGTTACAACAATACACCAAAGGTCACATTGTTTGGATAACTGCATTCGCCGTAACAAAAGCCTAGCAGGGTTGCCGTGTGCTCAACGTATTCCTGAAAAATCGCTGATGTTAGCGGTAGGGAAATTCTTCTAAACAACAGCTTTTATCATCTTGAGCCTTAGCATAGAGTAATCAGGCTGAAACTGGGGCAAGAGTAGGCCAACTTGAAGCATACGCATTTTCCCCCAAGTGACAGTAATTAATTCAGGCATGAAGTCGAATAAGACGTTTATGGAAAATCCTGTGATTTGGAAGAGACTGACACCACCTTGATAATCTGTGTCGGGAAGCGATGTTCGCGGTGGTGTCAGTCGTCGGTCTTACCTAGAGGTTATTTTGTTTTGAACTCCTTGTTTTGCAGTATGGATAAATTACTTCAACGCATTGGTCATAGGAAACTTATACCAGTGGCGGTTGTTCGCCGTGAAACCGCAGCGGCCGATTACCGGTAAGTTTGCGTAATACCACATAAAACACTGGCGTCAGGAATAGACCGAAGAAGGTGACACCAATCATGCCACTGAATACTGCAATTCCCATTGCCTGACGCATTTCTGCGCCAGCACCTTGAGATAATACCAGCGGCAGTACCCCCATGATAAAAGCAATAGAGGTCATCAGAATTGGGCGCAATCGTAGACGACAGGCTTCAATTGCCGCTTGCAACGGAGACTGGCCGGTAAATTCCAACTCTCTGGCAAACTCAACAATCAGAATGGCATTTTTCGCTGAAAGCCCCACCAATACCATCAAACCTATTTGGGTGAAGATGTTGTTATCACCGCCACTCAGCCAAACACCTGTCATCGCCGCAAGGACGCTCATCGGTACAATCAGTACAATCGCCAGCGGTAGTGTCAGGCTCTCGTATTGTGCGGCCAATACCAAAAACACCAGCAGAATGGTTAGAGGAAACAACCAGATCGCGGAGTTACCTGCGAGGATCTGCTGGTAAGTCAACTCAGTCCACTCGTAACTGATGCCGTGTGGCAATGTTTCCTCGGCAATCCGCTCAATCGCTTGTTGGGCTTGTCCAGAGGAAAAACCTGCCGCCGGGCCACCATTGATATCGGCGGTCAGGAAGCCGTTATAACGCATCACTCGCTCAGGTCCGTAACTGGCATCTACCTGCAACAGCGCCGATAACGGGATCATTTCACCATTTTTGGAACGCACTTTCAGTTTACCGATGTCTTCGGCCCGCGCGCGGTAGGGCGCATCGGCTTGTACTCTTACCGTATAAGTACGACCAAAGGTATTGAAATCATTAACATAGGCACTGCCGAGATATACCGACAAGGTATCAAAAACATCTGTGAGTGACACCCCTAGTTGCAGTGCTTTGGTGCGATCCACATCGGCAAATAGCTGCGGTACATTCAGTTTCCAGTTGCTGTATACCCCAGCCAATTCCGGCGTCTGGGCTGCCTTGGTGATAAAGGCATTAACTGCTTTGTCCATCTGGTCAAAACCGAGTGATGCGCGATCTTCCAGCTGTAGCTTGAAGCCGCCGGTAGTGCCTAGTCCCATTACCGGTGGTGGCGGAAACATGGCAATGAATGCATCTTGGATACCACTGAAAGTTTGGTTCAGTTGCAGAGCAACCGCATTGCCACTCTGATCAGCCCGTTGCCGTTCGGCAAAAGGTTTCAGTACTACAAACACGATGCCAGAGTTTGGACTGTTGGTGAACCCGCTGATCGACAGACCTGGAAATGCTATCGTATCTTCAACGTTTGGGTTATTAGCTGCCAATTCCCCCATGCGCCGAATAACGGCTTCGGTACGATCCAATGTCGCGCCATCGGGTAACTGTGCGAAGCCCACCAGATACTGTTTGTCTTGGGCCGGGACGTAACCGGTCGGCACTTTGTCGAGCAGTAGTCCGGTAAGTCCTGCTAATACCAGAAACAACGTCATCATGGCACCTTTGTGAGATAACACCCGTCCAACACCAACCTGATAGTTATTACTGCCACGATGGAAAATACGATTGAATAGAGCAAAAAAACGCCCAAACAGCTTATCCATCAGTCGGCTCAGCCAATCTTTGGGGGCATCATGGCTACGCAACAACAGTGCTGCTAATGCCGGCGACAGCGTTAGCGAGTTAAAGGCCGATATCACGGTTGAAATCGCAATGGTCACGGCAAACTGCCGATAAAATTGTCCGGTCAGACCGCTAAAAAACGCTAGCGGCACAAACACGGCAACCAACACTAAGGCAATGGCAATAATCGGACCAGAAACTTCTCGCATCGCTTTATAGGTTGCATCGCGGGCGGACAACCCTGCATCAATATTGCGTTCAACGTTTTCCACTACCACAATCGCATCATCCACCACGATGCCGATTGCCAGCACCAGCCCAAACAGGCTCAAAGCGTTGATGGAAAAACCGAGCAGATTCAGTACGGCAAAGGTTCCAACAATGGAAATCGGTACCGCGAGCAAAGGAATAATTGAGGCGCGCCAGGTTTGTAAGAACAGCACCACCACCAGCACCACCAACAATATTGCTTCCAACAATGTATGAATGACGGATTCGATTGATGCCCGCACAAACTGTGTTGGATCGTAAGCAATACGGTAACTGACACCTTCTGGCATGTTGAGCGCTGCCTCTTTCATGGTCGCGCGTACCTGTTCTGAAATTTCCAGTGCGTTGGCGCCAGGTGTCTGGTTGATGCCTATTCCCACAGCAGCTTTGTTATTCAGTAAAGAGCGCAGTGAGTAGTCGGCGGCACCGAGTTCAATGCGTGCGACATCCTTCAGGCGCGTGATGGCGCCGTCATCCCCGGCTCTGACGATGATGTTGCCAAACTCTTCTGGCGTAGACAGCCGACCTTTGGCATTCACGGATAATTGCAACGCAATACCTGGCTGTCCCGGAGAAGCGCCTATCGTCCCTGCCGCAGCCTGAATATTCTGTTGGCGGATAGCGGTAACAACGTCGCCTGCCGCTAACCCGAGTTGCGCCATTTTTTGTGGATCTAACCAGACCCGCATCGCGTATTCGCCACCACCAAAAATACTTACCTGGCCTACGCCCTTGATTCGCGCCAGACGATCACGCAAATTCAACAAAGCATAGTTGCGCAAATAATCCATCCCATAACGATCATTGGGTGAAAGCAGGTGTACAACCATGGTCAGATCTGGAGAGCTTTTGATGGTCGAGACGCCCAGACGCTGTACATCTTCCGGCAGCCGCGCCTCTGCCTGCGCTACACGGTTTTGAACCAGCTGTTGTGCTTTGTCTGGGTCAGTACCCAAAGCGAAAACTACGTTCAGCGTTAAAGCCCCGTCGGTCGTTGCCTGGCTGTTCATGTATAACATGCCTTCAACACCGTTGATGGATTCCTCCAGCGGCGCTGCCACCGTCTCAGCAATCACTTTAGGGTTGGCTCCCGGATATGAGGCTTTCACCACCACAGTTGGGGGAACCACTTCTGGGTATTCAGAAATCGGTAGCATGGGTAGCGATACAATGCCTGCCAGAAAGATCAACATCGACAGTACGCCAGCGAAAATCGGGCGGTCGATGAAAAAGCGCGAAATGTTCATCGGTTATGCACCCTTATTGTCACGAGTGGTGGTTACTGTCATCCCTGGTCGGATCCGTTGCAAACCATTAACAATCACTTGATCACCGCTATTGAGCCCAGCCGTGATCACCCGTTTGCCATTGACAACAGCCCCGAGGGTGACTGCGCGATATTCTGCTTGTTGCTGGCTATTGATCACCATGACAAACTTGTTTTCTTGATCGGTGCCAATAGCGCTTTCATTCAGCAACACGCCTTGACTCAGCTGTGCTTGCCCCAGGTTTAACCTGACGAACTGACCGGGAATTAACTGTTCGTCTTCGTTTGCAAAAATCGCCCGCATATTGAGAGTGCCACTGCTGCTGTCGATGCGGTTATTGATAAGCTGCAGTTGACCGCGGAGGTTATTACCACTGCTGGTACTGACTTCTACTGGGATTGCTGCGAGTTGCTTTGCCAATGGTTGTTGGCGGTCAATATTGGCCAATAGCGCCGCAGCGGTGGCGTCGTCTACATCAAAGTTCACATAGACGGGGGAGACGGACACTATGGAGGTGAGGGCAGTGGTATTACTGCCCGCCGCCACTAGATTACCCTCGGTGATGGCCAGTTTACCGATTCGTCCGGCCACAGGGGCATGGATCTCGGTGTATGATAAATTTAACTTAGCAACCTGCAATTCAGCTCTAGCGGCGTGTAGATTAGCCAACGCGGCATCGGCATTATTTTTCAATTGCTCCAGTGCCGTTTCAGCAATGAGTTGTTGTTTCCATAAGCGTTTTGACCTTTGATACTCAAGATGCGCCTGCGCACTTTGGGCTGCAGCCGCGGCTACGTTAGCTGCTGCGCGATCAACTTCGGCAATATAAGGGGCTTGATCCAGCGTCAGCAATAACTGACCCTGCTGCACATAACTGCCTTCTTCAAAATGAACCTTTTGCAACATGCCCGATACTCGTGCATGTACCTCTACATTGTGGATAGCGGCAACATTACCTGAATACTGATGCCATTCCATGAAGCTCTGAGGCTCAATGTTTACAGCCGTTACCGTTACGGCGGGCATCGACATGGTTTCAGCACTGTTGGCTGCAGCTTGTTGTGACATCAGCGAGATTACCGTTGGTGCCCCGACGGCGAAGGCTATCGCAGTCATGGCCGTCAGATACCGACGTCTGGTTATTAAAGCGATGGGATTCATAGTTTTTCTCTCTCAAACAGACAATAGTTACCCTGCTGTCGGCGCTTATTGCCGCCAGCGTTAATTCAGTAGGTGATGACTAGGCCCCTCGGACCTCTGGAAAATTACAGTTTGTGAACGCCTATGCTTTCACCATATTTTTGATAATCGGCACTGATCACCTGGACGATGAGATCAGCAACGCTCTTACGTGATACGGTGGCATCTGGGTGAATAAAGGCTTCCCCTTTTTGAGTCGTGCCATAGCTGATTTCATCCCGGTTATTGAGGCATGCCGGGCGGATGATGGTGTAGTCCAGTCCAGACTGCTCAATGATCTGCGTGGCATCGCGGTAGGGTTGCAAAATGCTACCAAACGGTGCGCCCGGAATTTCGTCGTAAACCCCCATAGAGGTGACAAAGACCAAGCGCCGGATACCGGTATCGCGCATGGTTTGCACCACCGCTTGACTATGTGCTGCCATATTGCCGCATAAGTTGGCATATACCAGATCCTGGCCGGACATTGCACCATATAAGGATTCTTGGTCTTCGACCTCTCCAGCGAATAAACATATCCGAGGATGTCCAGACAGATGATGCAACTGTTGTTCATCGCGTAGAAACAGCGTCAGTTTCACATCCAATTGCTCTAGCAATCTATAGATAACCTGCTGTGCTATCAGACCGGCAGCGCCCAAAATCAGGATATTACGCATCATAAACTCTCGCCGACGACCAGCTCGTGGAGTTGGTTGTAGTAGTGGGATATGGCGCTAGTTTACATATTGTGAGTTATTTGATTAGATGGAATAATCGGGATTTAGTTATAAGTATGTCTAATTAATTATGGCTCAGGAAAACTTTAACGACCTTCATGCCTTTATCTGGGTGGCCCGCGAAGGCAGTTTTACCAAAGCAGCAGCACGACTAGGTGTTTCCCAATCGGCGCTTAGCCAAACCTTACGAAATTTAGAAAAACGCTTGGGGATCCGTTTGCTCTCTCGCACTACCCGCAGTGTATCAACTACTTATGCCGGAGAACGGCTATACAGCAAATTGGCACCTTTATTTGAAGATGTCAGTCAGGAATTGGAAAATCTAAGTGAACTGCGGGATAAACCAACGGGGTTTATTCGGATTTCGGCCACAGAGCACGCCGTAGACTACATATTGTGGCCCAAAGTACAGGCTTTCATGCTGCAGTATCCAGATATTACGATAGAGCTGAACGCTGATAACCGCCTGATCGATCTGGTTGGTGAGCGTTTTGATGCTGGCGTGCGACTGGGCGAGATGTTGGCAAAAGATATGATTGCTTTGCCCATCGGCCCTGAAATGGAAGGCGCTATTGTTGCATCACCTGAATATCTCGCAAAACATGGTACGCCCAAGCATCCAAAGGAGTTGATGCAATATCATCGTTGTATTAACTGGCGATTGCCTACCAGCGGTGGCCTTATGGTATGGGAATTTGAAAAGGACGGTGAAGTTTGCAATATCCGACCCAATGGGACATTAATCCTCAACACGACAATTTCGGCATTGCAAGCCGCAAAAAGCGGTATGGGCATATGTTATACCTTAAGCGATTTGATAAGCGAGCAGCTTGCTGATGGGTCATTGGTACAGATTTTAAAAGACTGGTGTCAGCCATTCCCTGGATACTATTTGTACTACCCAAGCCGGCATCAGCGTTCGCAGGCTTTTTCGTTATTTATCGAAGCCATGCGGTATAACCCGAAGACAAAGACCTAATCCGCTTTCCTTATTGATACGTTGGTCCACCAGATGGAATCTTTTTGATATCTTGGCTCTTAAGTGATTATGCGCAACACAGGCTAGTGCCTGAAACAGCATTTTTATTTCTGGAGTCATCAATAAGCCGAGGGGGAGAATCGGCAGTACGTTACAAACAGCAATATCGATGTTTTAGAAACAGGAAGAGAAAATTGTGTTGGTACACCCGAGTGGACTCGAACCACCGACCCCTACCATGTCAAGGTAGTGCTCTAACCAGCTGAGCTACGGGTGTATGACTGGACTTTATCAATTTGGTACACCCGAGTGGACTCGAACCACCGACCCCTACCATGTCAAGGTAGTGCTCTAACCAGCTGAGCTACGGGTGTACGTTATATTGTCAGATGCATGAACATCAGGACGGACGCTATATTAAAGTCCAGTTACAGATCCTGGCAAGTGAAAAAACGTTTTTTGTTATCGGATGGTGATTTGCTGTGCAACTTTCACTATTTAGCAAAAATAATCTAATAAAACGTCATAATTCAATGAGATTACCTTGACGGATCCGACGTTGAACCACCCGCAAGCGCCATGCGTAAAGCAGTGCAGCACTGGTTAAACCGGCGATGAGTCCCCCCCAAAAGCCGTAAGCACCAAGTTTTGGAGTTAGCCATTCGGTATACGCTAGTATGTAGCCAAGCGGCATACCAATGCCCCAATACGCCAACAAGGTAATATAAAATGCGCTACGAGTATCTTTGTAACCTCTTAGTGCACCAGCAGAAATTACCTGAACTGAGTCAGATAACTGATATAACGCTGCCATAAACATTAGTCCTGATGCCAAAGATACCACTTGCGGATTGGTGTTATATAACAGTGCGATATCTTTTCTCATCAGCACGGTCAGCAAAGCAGTAACAGATGCCAGAGAAAAACCGAGCATCAAGCCGATTTTACTAACAGATGCCGACTGTGCTGGTTCGTTACGGCCCAGATAATAGCCAACCCGAATCGATACCGCGATACCAATCGACAGCGGCACCATAAACACGATGGAGGAAAAATTCAGTGCTATTTGATGGCTGGCAACCACATTTGCCCCCAGCGGTGCAAGCAACAGCGCGATAATTGAAAATAGGCTCACTTCAAAAAATAGCGCCATTGCCACTGGCATGCCGAGCTTGCTCATCTGGACAATAGTGTGCCATTGCGGCCGCTGAAAAACATCGGGTAAACGGATAGCCTTAAATTTGGGATGCCACTGCATATAAATAAACATTGTCAGACACATTGCCCAGAGCACTAAAGAGGTTGCCACACCACACCCGGCCCCGCCCATGGCAGGCATACCAAACTGTCCATAAATAAAAATGTAATTGGCAGGAATGTTAACCGCCAGACCGACAAAGCCAATAATCATCGCAGGCATAGTATAGGAGATGCCTTCACTGCAACTACGCAATACCTGATAAATTAAAAATGCGGGTGCCCCCCATAAAATGCCGTGAATGTACTTTTCTGTTACCTGATAGAGCGCTGGCTCCAACGCCATGTGATCCAGAATGAAACTGGCAGAATCGAGAAACAGCATCACACCGATAGCACCAATTATGGCAATATAGACGCCTTGGTACGCTAATGGTCGAATTTTATCAATGTGACCAGCCCCAAATTGGTGTGAGATCATCGGAGTAAATGTCAGCAACAGCCCATTGACGAACAGTATTGCCGGTAGCCATAAACTGGTGCCTATTGCCACCGCGGCCATATCGGTAGCGCTGACACGACCAGCCATCATAGTATCGATAAATCCCATCATGGTTTGGGTAACTTGTGCCACCAATACTGGCAATGCCAATTGAATAATACGTTTGGCGTGAAAAGCTGACTGAGTCATCACTGTCCTTTGAACCAGAGAGAAAAGCATGTTTACAGGTATTGTTCAGGCCCGCTGCAAGGTGCTGGCCGTTGAGAAAAAACCAGGGTTACACACCCTGCAGATTGCGTTAACACCGGCATTACTGGAAGGATTACAGACCGGGGCCAGTGTAGCCAATAATGGCGTTTGCCTGACCGTGACGCAGGTGGGGCATGATAGGGCGTTTTTTGATGTAATGGAAGAGACATTAAAGCTAACAAATCTTGGGACCTTGCAAGCAGGCGATGAAGTTAATATCGAACGGTCACTGCAATTTGGTAAAGAGATTGGAGGTCATATCCTATCTGGTCACATCCATACTCAAGCAAAACTTATCGAAGTTGACCACACTAACAGCCATTATGACATGCTGCTTGAACTTCCGGCAGAATGGATGAAATACGTGCTATATAAAGGATTTATCGGCATTAATGGCTGCAGTTTGACCGTTGGCGACATTCAGCAAAATCGCTTTAGCTTGCATCTGATCCCAGAAACGTTGCGTCTGACTAATCTCGGGGATTATCAGCCCGGAATGTACTTTAATATCGAAGTAGACAGCCAGACCCAAACTATCGTGGATACGGTAGAACGGGTACTTGCCCAAAAAGCGCTTGGGTAAAACAAGCTAATAAAATTGCTCATCATCAGCATCGACATGCAGTTCGATGCGTTGGTGCTGATGATCGATGTGCATCCGGATGTGGATAGGGTTGCAACATATCCGGCAATCACTGTAAAACTCCTGATCACCTGCACTTGAGTCAAGTTCAAGTGTTTGTTGGTGACCGCAGTGGGGGCAGCAGATGGTTTGTTGTTTCATCGCCAGTCTCTCTGTTTGCGGTGGATAGTTCAGTTAAATTATAGTTGATGCATATAACTGTGCTTTAAATAGTAATTTTCATATCAATAGAATTAATCAAAATTATTTTATAAATGAAAAAATATAAGAAATATTATAAAAATCAAAATAATGATTAATCGATTATATTGACTTTTATCTCATCAAAGCCGTGGCATCAATGAACAAAAACAGTGCTAATTAATTACAGTTAAATGGCCTGATTTAGTTGCGCCAGCAAAGGCTTATCCTTTAAAATCATCAGTTCGTTTTGTGGACCACAAGGCTCTTGTATTGTCTTACTCCGCAAAATGCACACGTTCTCACTTTTATTTATACAGAATCAGCCAAGTGGCCCTGCGTGTGGGTCACCACTGGACTAAGGATTATTCATGCCTGTAATTACTCTGCCAGACGGAAGCAAACGCGAATTTGCTAATCCTGTCTCCACGCTAGATGTTGCTGCCGATATCGGCCCTGGCCTTGCTAAAGCTTGTGTTGCTGGACGCGTAAATGGTCAGTTAAAAGATGCTTGTGATCTGATTACCGAAGACGCTGAACTCTCTATCATCACCGCTAAAGATCAACAAGGGCTGGAGATTATTCGCCACTCTTGTGCGCACCTGTTAGGCCATGCCATTAAACAGCTGTGGCCAGAAACCAAAATGGCCATTGGTCCAGTGATCGACAACGGTTTTTACTATGACGTGGATTTGGAACATAAGCTGACCCAGGAAGATCTGGACAAGCTGGAAGCGCGGATGCTCGATTTGGCAAAAACTGATTATGACGTCATCAAGCGCGTCGTCAGTTGGCAAGAAGCGCGTGATGCGTTTGCGCAACGAGGTGAGCCATACAAAATGGCGATTCTTGATGAGAACATCAGCAAGGACGATCATCCGGCGTTGTATCATCATCAGGAATACACTGATATGTGCCGCGGCCCCCATGTGCCTAACATGCGCCTCTGTCATAATTTTAAATTGATGAATGTTGCCGGAGCTTACTGGCGTGGTAATTCCGACAATAAAATGCTGCAACGTATTTATGGCACCGCTTGGGGGGATAAAAAGGCTCTCAAGGCGTACTTACAGCGTTTGGAAGAAGCCGCAAAACGCGACCATCGTAAGATTGGCAAGCAGCTTGATTTGTATCATATGCAGGAAGAAGCCCCCGGTATGGTGTTCTGGCACCATGATGGCTGGAGTATTTTCCGTGAACTTGAGCGCTTTGTTCGCACCAAACTGGATGAATATGATTATCAGGAAGTGAAAGGTCCATTCATGATGGATCGAGTCCTGTGGGAGCGCTCTGGTCACTGGGACAAGTACTCTGAAGCCATGTTCACCACCTCCAGTGAAAACCGTGAATATGCGATTAAGCCCATGAACTGTCCGGGGCATGTACAGATTTTTAATCAAGGGCTTAAGTCATATCGTGATCTGCCATTGCGCATGGCTGAATTCGGTAGCTGCCACCGTAATGAACCGTCAGGCTCCCTGCATGGTCTGATGCGGGTCCGCGGTTTTACTCAAGATGATGCTCATATTTTCTGTGCTGAAGAACAGGTACAACAGGAAGTAAGCAGTTGTATCCAGATGGTGTATGACATCTATTCGACATTTGGCTTCCAGAATATTGTGGTCAAACTGTCCACTCGTCCCGAAAAACGGATTGGAGACGATGCGATGTGGGACCGAGCGGAAGCTGCGTTAAAACAGGCACTGACCAACAACCATATCGAATATGAAATCCTGCCGGGCGAGGGCGCTTTCTACGGTCCTAAGATCGAGTTTACCTTACATGACTGTCTAGATCGTGCATGGCAGTGCGGCACCGTACAGTTGGACTACGCATTACCGGGGCGTCTGGGCGCAACTTATGTGGCTGAAGATAATAGTCGCCAGGTGCCGGTGATGATCCATCGCGCCATTTTAGGGTCGCTTGAGCGTTTCATTGGTATTTTGATCGAAGAATATGCCGGTAAATTCCCAGTATGGTTGGCACCTGCACAGGTTGTGGTGATGAATATCACGGATAAGCAGTCTGATTACGTTGAAGAAGTCGTTGGTTTCTTTAAGTCTCATGGCATTAGAGCTTGTAAAGACTTGAGGAATGAGAAGATTGGCTTTAAAATACGCGAGCACACATTGCGAAGGGTTCCCTATTTGCTGGTTGTAGGCGATCAGGAAATGGAAAATCGGGAAGTCGCAGTACGCACCCGGGACGGGGTCGACTTAGGCAAAATGAGCATAGAGGCTTTTGCAGCCCAAGTAACTAAACAGATTTCGCTCCGTAGTCTTGAATTGTTGGAGGAATAGGTCATAAAGATCAAAAAAACAGCAGGCCGTCAGGCGGCCCCGAACAGAATCAATGATGAAATTACCGGCGTATCAGAAGTACGATTGGTAGGGATTGAAGGAGAGGCTCTTGGAGTTGTTGGTATTAGACAAGCCCAAGAACAAGCTGATGAGGCCGGATTAGATCTGGTTGAGATTAGCCCAAATGCCGAGCCGCCTGTATGCCGTATCATGGACTACGGTAAGTTTTTGTTCGACAAGGCGAAGGCCCAAAAAGAACAGAAGAAGAAGCAGAAACAGGTCCAGGTGAAGGAAATCAAATTCCGCCCTGGTACTGATGAAAACGACTATCAGGTAAAACTACGCAACCTGGTTCGTTTTCTAGAAGACGGAGACAAAGCGAAAGTTACGTTGCGTTTCCGCGGGCGTGAACTGGCACACCAAGGGCTGGGTATGGAACTATTGAACCGTATCAAAGCCGATCTTGATGAAGTTGCAGTGGTGGAGGCTTTCCCGAAAATGGAAGGTCGTCAGGCTGTGATGGTGCTGGCGCCGAAGAAAAAATAGTAGGGCATACAAAGTAGTGAGGAAGTTTTTCCAAACTCGCCTTACGTTTTATTAATTATCCCAATGCGGAGTTTTTAGTAATGCCAAAAATGAAAACTGACCGCGGTGTGGCTAAGCGTTTCAAGAAAACCGCTAATGGTTTCAAACGCAAACAAGCCCATCTGCGTCACATTCTGACCAAGAAGAGCACCAAGCGTAAGCGTCACCTGCGCGCTAAGTGTTTAGTTGCAAAAGTCGACGTGCCAATGATCGCACGCCAGCTGCCATACGCTTAGTAGGAGGATTGAAAGATGCCAAGAGTTAAGCGTGGTGTAACTGCACGTGCTCGTCACAAGAAAGTTCTGAAACTTGCCAAAGGTTACTACGGTGCCCGTTCACGTACTTATCGTGTAGCGGTTCAAGCGGTAACTAAAGCTGGTCAGTATGCCTACCGTGACCGTCGCCAGAAAAAACGTCAATTCCGTCAACTGTGGATTGCACGTATCAATGCGGCTTCTCGTCAGAATGGTCTGTCTTACAGCCGTTTCATCAACGGTCTGAAGAAAGCGTCTATCGAAATCGATCGTAAGATTTTGGCAGACATCGCCGTATTCGATAAAGTTGTATTCGCAACTTTAGTAGAAAAAGCGAAAGAAGCACTGGCAAACTAATTAACTAATAATTAGTTGTTGTTGCATTAAAAAGGGACCAATGGTCCCTTTTTTACTGCTTGTAGAAATTTGCATTAGCAAATTTAGTACCGATAACCGTTAAGGCGTGTAAATTCCTACCACATCAATGCGGTGCTGCTTCGATGCTTTATCGAGGTCAATGCGCCCACGATTTTCAACGTCCATGAAGTCAAATGCGGGTAAATCTGCCTCAGCAACCTCACCAGAGATTTCGGCATTGGGATCTTGCCGCAGCGATACAAAATCAAAAGCGTTACGGTCCACGCCTTGCGATGGTGCAGTGTTTTGCATGGCTGTGAAAATCGTTTCAATGCGACCAGGGAACTGTTTATCCCATACTTTGAGCATGTTCTTAATTTCGGCTCGCTTAAGATTTTCCTGAGAACCACAAAGATTACAGGGGATAATAGGAAAGCGCTTAAGTTTAGCGTATTCAGCGATATCTTTTTCTCGGGAATAGGCGAGGGGACGGATCACCACATTTGCACCATCATCAGATAATAGCTTGGGGGGCATGGCTTTCATTTTGCCGCCATAAAACATATTGAGAAACAGCGTCTCAATGATGTCATCCCGATGATGCCCCAGTGCGATTTTGGTCGCACCAATCCGCTGTGCAAAACCATAGAGTGTCCCTCGACGCAAGCGCGAGCATAAAGCACAGGTGGTTTTCCCCTCAGGGATCTTGTCCTTCACAATGGAATAGGTGTCTTTCTCGAGAATATGATAGGGGATGTTTAGGTTATCTAAATAGGCCGGTAGTATGTCTTCCGGGAATCCTGGCTGTTTTTGGTCAAGATTCACGGCAACAACTTCAAAATTTACCGGAGCCCGCTGCTGCAGATTAAGCAGAATGTCCAACATAGCATAACTATCTTTACCTCCGGACAAACAACACATTACCCGATCACCTTCTTCAATCATATTGTAATCGGCAATGGCACTACCTACTTCACGGCGCAAGCGTTTCTGTAATTTGTTGAGACGAGTTATCTGTTTTTTATCGAGTTCAGTTGTTTCAGCCATAAAAAAACGCGCCCAGTTACTGCTTAAGTCAGGGCGCGTATTATTCCAGCTAATGTTTTTAGCGTAAAGGGTTAATCTTCCAACGGCGACTTGTAGCCATCAGGTTTAATCGCCAGTAAATCACAATTAATAGAGTCAATGACATGCTCGGCAGTGTTGCCTATCAGGGCAGCAGAAAAGCCTGTTCGACCAACAGTCCCTAGAATTACCAGTTCAGCATCAATTTTTTCCGCCACTTCGGGGATCACATCCTCAGGCAAACCTTCTTTTACATGGCAGTTCTTGCAATCGATTCCATAATTGTTGGCAAGGTAGTTTACACGCTGCTCATGCTGCATACGGATGGTTTCGTTGTAGGTATGGGCATCAAAATCAGGCAGCTCTATTGCCAGATTCACCGGCGTTCCCGGATAGCCATTCACCAGATGAACCTCAGCATTAAACTTAGAAGCTAGCACCTGTGCATGTTCAATAATCCTGCCATTCAACGATAAATGATCTTCATCTTCAGACGCGACATTGACCGCACATAGAATTTTTCCATCCAACGGCCAAGCTTTTTCTTTTACCAATAACACGGGCAGGGGGGCCTTACGTAACAAATGCCAGTCTGTCGGGGTAAAGATAACCGCCTTTAACTTGTCGTGTTCATGAGTACCTTTAACCAGCAGATCAAATTTCCCCTCTATCGCAAATTTGATGATGCTTTCAAACGGACGGTTATGCCACACGACTTCGGACTTAACATCTATCCCCCTTTCCTGATAGGGCTTAATCATATCTGCCAGCCAGGCCTTACGCTGGTTGATAACACCGAGTCGCATGGCTTCCCGTTCCTGGTTCGACAGGATAGAAGTCATTTCGTATGAGAGATCAAAGATAGATAAGAACGCTGTGACAGAAGCATTCGTGCGACTAGCAAGCTCAGCCGCTCTTGCTAAGGCAGATTGCACGTCAGAGGTGGGATCAACAACAACCAACAATTTTTTATAGTCCATCATGGCGGTTTTCCTTTTTCCAGATGACACAACTATATCATGTGCTATCACTGGTAATTTGTCTTGCTGAAGATCAAAAAAATGATATTGGCTACAGGGTTAGTGGGCTATACCCCCAAGTTCGTATAGCGCTGACGAATCAACAATTGTGATGTATTTACCATTAACTTCAATCAATCCTGATTTTTGAAAACGGCCTAATAGTCGACTGATAGTTTCTACAGTAAGACCTAAGTAGTTACCAATGTCACCACGAGTCATGCTTAAGCGAAATTCACGCGGAGAAAATCCACGGTTTCCGTAACGAATCGCCAAATTACCAATGAAAGCAGCTAACCGTTCTTCAGCATTCTTTTTGCTGAGCAGTAGGATCATGCTTTGATCTGTCATGATTTCACTACTCATCATCCGCATGATCTGTTGTCGTAGTTTAGGCATGGTGCCAGACAGTTCATCTAGGGTGTTAAAGGGAATTTCGCATACCATGGATGTTTCTAACGCTTGCGCAAAACTTTGATGCTGCTGCGCGTGAATGCCGTCAAAACCAATAACATCGCCTGCAAGATGAAATCCGGTGATCTGCTCATCACCTTGTTCAGTAATGGTATAGCTCTTAATGGTTCCAGAACGAATGGCATACAGAGACTTCAGTGAATCCCCGGACTTAAACAATTGCTCGCCTTTTTGAATCGGTTTCTTGCGCTCGATAATATTATCGAGCTGATCCAATTCATTGTT
Organism: Shewanella fodinae; assembly: GCF_014651955.1. Lineage (GTDB taxonomy): Bacteria > Pseudomonadota > Gammaproteobacteria > Enterobacterales > Shewanellaceae > Shewanella > Shewanella fodinae. The sequence continues at coordinate 225,561 of NZ_BMXW01000002.1, forward strand.
GTTGAGCGTAAACGGGATGCAAAGTGTCCCCATACTGCAGTCATGACAATGAATTGCACAGCCCCCGGTTGCAGGACGGCGGAGTTTATTACTATCAATAGCCATATTCGTTCTCGTATAAAACTGCCGCTGCCATGTTAACCAAAAACCAGCAGCACTACCAGTCAGCGAATAAAATCCTTTACGAAAATACGACGTGATGCAAGTTGTGACTAAGCTTAACGGTTACGTGAGAGAGTGAGGAGAGAATAAGACCAACTTATAAAGCCATATTTCTGATAAATATATGATTAATAATGATTTTTGTCTATTAAATCATGTTTTTTTGAAAGGGAGTTAGAACCATCATCAGGCTCTATCAACTCTGTAGTTTTAGATTTTACACCTGCCTTAAGCCAAAAAAGCAGCCCTAAACCAATAAGCACCAGCAGCATTACCAAGGGCAAAATTATGTACATGATGTTTATGGTCAATTCCTGTATCCTCAACGAGAATGCTACATATCAACCGTATTTTACCTAGACAAAAATATCTTGACTAGAAGTCTTGAGCCATATTTGCTGCCATCGATGACATTCAGCCAATCGGTATATCCAGACTTTTATCGCAGGTGTCGGCTGCGATACGTTCAAATCTAAAGACCAGATGACCTCATAACTGCACAGTGAATACGGTGAAGTTGAAATCATCCCGTTGACGTCTGAACTGTATGCCCAGATGTTGGCCAGTGATGTTGTCGCCGGTGCTGACTGCGATGCCAGCGAAGGCTGAGCACAGCGGAGCGGCCAGCACTGGCAACGGCCAAAATCACACAGCCATCCAGCTAAGCACGCAAATAGCCTCACTTATAAATGCGTACAATGTATATTATGTTAAATTACATATAACCAATTACAATCACCTTTTCTCTGCTCATACCTAGTTATGTTCACTCTTTCACGCTGAGTTTTCTGCTCGGTGTGATCTACAGGATACAGGAACAGATTATTTAATCTGAACTAATGCAGACCATGCGCTACCTAATCACTTTTCAACGCTTAAATCGTTAATTGCGATCGCTGCTTTTTTTATCGTCAAAACTCCTAACACACGAGTTAAAGAAAGATCGGTTTTCATCTTCAACTCTTCTGCAAGTCTGCAGATTTCCATATTGAAATAATTCATCTCAGTCTCTCGATGTGCTTTGATATCCTGAAGCGTCGAAATCAACTGTCCAGCTGATATTTTACTAATAGCATGTATTCCCTCAATAATTTCTTCCTGATTAATTTCAATACCTGCTTGATTTGCAACGGGTACACATTCTTTTACAACATTTGCCGCTAACGCCATAATTGCTTCATCACGATCGAAAATACCATTATCCGTGTCTAGCAGTGGACAAATAGAATTGAACACCGCATTGATTATGCCCTTTTTCCAAACTTGATATTGAATATCAGACGCATTGTAAAAACACAGCGCTTTAGTATTGATTACGTCTGCAATGTTAGTTGTTTTCTCATCAATACCTTCAAGTAAACCAATCGGCGATGGTTTAACCATGCGAGCTGTATAGGTGCCCTCTTGTATTTTTTCTGCAGTGATATACACAACACAGCGCGATACACTACGAAAACCTTTATTCAGGAACGGACGTTCGATACCAATTCCATTTTGCATAAGCACTATATCTATTGCACTTGCATTATTGGATAAAACGTCAGCTAAATATTCATTAGCATTGGCTTTCGCCGTTATGAGCAGAAGTCCTTTAATCGATCTCATTGAAGACAGCGGCTTAGATATTACGCTTTGTTCAAGAACACAACCATCACTGGACTTTACGGTTATCTTTTGAGTAACACTTACCGCAGAAGTATGTATTCGGAGCACCTCAGCCAACTTACCAGAAGCATTAAGGTGAGCTGCGAGAGAAAACCCAATGGCTCCTCCACCAACGATGAATAAACCAGACATATCTTTCATTCCTCATCATAAATGAGTTGGTTAATAAATGTTGGGCCGACGCAACCGGATAACGGTATTCGGAACTAATACCTGTGGCTCAACGTTGTAGGACCAAAGCTACCGATGAAGAAAACTGCAGCCATCGCCAGCACTACTTTGAACAATTGACCAGTGTGGAAATGCTAACAGCTGTTTATACTTTTTAAAATCGAATAAATTTGAAGTTATAGTTTTGGAATTATGAAGTGAATACAGATTTCGATATTAATGCGCTTCGCGCTATTGTGGCCGGCATTGACCTCCGTAGTTTTGCCCGTGCAGCTACACAACTCGGGCGTTCTCAATCGGCGATCAGCATGCAGTTGAAGAAACTAGAGCAACAAGCTGGCAGTCAACTGTTAGTTCGCAAAGGCAGAACCCTAGTTCTCACCGCTGCGGGCGAGACGTTGGTTGCTTATGCACGACGTATCATCGCACTCAATGATGAAGCTGCACTTGCGCTTGGCGCAACATCCACTACGGCTAGCGTTCGACTTGGACTGCCCCAGGATTTTTTTGAAGATGTAATGCCGGCAACCTTATTTGAATACTCCCGCACGCATCCAGGGGTTCATGTTGAGGTTCAGGCCGGTCCGAATCATATTCTTGCTGAGGAAATTAGAGCGGGACGGCTGGATGTTGCTATGACATTCTATCCAGAAAACGCTTCAGGACGCGAAGGTTATCTACTCGGCAAGCTACCTATGCACTGGATGGCACACGAAAATTTTGTACTAGATTGCTCAGATGCGCGATTACCTTTGGTGCTGTTTGATCACCTTTGTTTGTTTCGACAATCGGCACTTACTGCACTCGAACAAGCAAATAAACGATGGCGAGTGGCGGTTACAACCCCTAGTTTGCCGGGAATTTGGGCTGCTTTGCGTTCACACCTCGGAATTGCCATACGCACAGAACATGGCAAGCCCCATGACATTCGGTGCGTTGATAAGACATTGGATCTTCCACAACTTCCAGCCATTGCACTCAAGCTGCTTGTCTCTTCAAATGCGTCTCCTGCGGCTCAGGATCTGAGTAAACTGTTGACACACGAAACCATTAGGCTAGTCGCTCCCAACTGAGGACCGCTACACGTTATAAGGTTTCCTTCATGAACTCGTACAAAGATCGCCATTTTTTATCAGCCAAGGAATAGTCTGGATTATCAAAATCATATGTTGGCGGTACAACAATGGTTTTGATGCCGGCGGCTTTTGCAGCTTTCATTCCAGATACCGAGTCTTCAAAAGCAATACAGTGTTTCGCAGTCACTCCAAGTTTTTGCAACGTTGAGAAATAGACAGCGGGATGTGGCTTACCATGTTCCATATGTTCAGATGACGAAATGCCATCAAAGCACTGAGCAATATCAAGTTTTTCTAAAACTGTGTTAATCAAACGGTAGGGAGAGTTTGTCGATAATCCTACCTTATAATTTCTGCTACAAAAGGAATCGATTATCTGTTTAGCACCCGGCATAGGCACACCGTGTTTTCTTATCAATTCATCTACGCAATCAATGACATCATTTTCAACATCTTCAATAGATTTTCGTTTCCATGGGAAACGCTGATACCAAAACTCGGTAACGTCTCGAGTCGTCATGGTGGCGGTTTCACGACATAATGGGTCTGACAGTTCAACACCCATGGATGAAAACACCTTTCTCTCCGCTTTCGCCCAAAATGGTTCAGAATCAATCAGAAGACCATCCATATCAAAAATTGCCGCCACTGTGCTCATGTCCTTCCGCTCCTACCTTATAGAAAACGCGTCTATGGTAATAAAATTTAGTTTCGAGATCATATAAGGTCACAGTCAAAAAATGGGCCGCTTAAGTTTCAGAGTGTGTTAGAAACTCATGTAGCGATCACTTTTACTCAAGCAATCCTGGAATGAAAGCGGATTCACCCTACTTATTTGGCATAGAGATAAAGCCCTTTATCAATGAAAACCACCGGTTGGGTTTTAGGGCTAAAAATGAAAAAAGCCCGCTGCAGATGATACAGCGGGCTTCCAGAAATTTGGCGGAGGAGCAGGGATTTGAACCCTGGGTGGGGGTAAACCCACGCCGGTTTTCAAGACCGGTGCATTAAACCACTCTGCCACCCCTCCGAACGGCCGAAATATTAGCGTCAACCCGGATGGCTGTAAATATAATTTGTGATAAGTCCATACCGTTTGTTCATTCAGTGCACAAGCTGCATATTAATTTTGCAGTGATAACAAAAATTAACCATATGACTTGTGTCACCTACCACTATTATTTTACCTTTGTGTCTTCAAAAAGACTCAAAGGACCGGTCTACTATGCTCTCGGAACAATCTTTGGAATTGATCGATCTGGTAGCGCAACTAGGCAGCTTTACCGCAGCAGCTAACCATTTGAACAAAGTTCCTTCGGCGGTGAGTTATGCTATCAAACAAATTGAAGACGAAATTGATGTAGTGCTATTTGAACGGCATCATCGCAGTGTTTCTCTAACGCCTGCAGGGAGCTATTTTGTTGAAGAAGCGCGCCAGGTTTTGAAGGCAATGGCGGTGTTGAAACAGGACACTGTTAAAGTGGCCAACGGCTGGCGTCCAACACTGTCAATAGCATTTGATAGTGTGGTTCGCGCAGATCGGATGGCTTATCTGATCCGGGATTTTTATGCTCATTTTTCTGATGTCGAATTGGTCATTCGCAAGGAAAATTTTAATGGTGTATGGGAGTCTTTAGTCAGCGGTCGCTGTGATATGGCCTTGGGCGCTACCGCTAGTATTCCCGTTGGTGGCCCATTTTTATCTAAATCAATGGGGAAACTGCATTGGTGTTTTGTAGTTGCCGCTGATCATCCCTTAGCCGTCATTGATGTGCCGCTGCTCGACGAGGCATTACTCCCCTATCCTGCAGTGTGTTTGACGGACACTAGCTGGCAATTTGTTGCTCGTGAATTTTCGGTGTTACCACAACAAAGAAGAATTCAAGTTCCTGATTGGGTGCAGGCAGTTAATCTATTTCGTTCCGGGCTCGGCATCGGTTGGCTTCCGCGCCATTTGGCTCAAGGATTTATCAAATCCGGTAGTTTGATTGAGAAAACTGTCGTCAATCCGTTACCGGACAGTGATTGTGCATTGGTGTGGAACAACCGTTGCCAGTCTCCGGCGATGCAATGGCTATTGCAGTATTTAGGGGATGAACAGCAACTGCGTCATTACTGGATAGATGAACATTCAGCATAGATTCATGAAACTATGTGATAAAATGGCGCAAGTTGATATGTCAGGCGGAACTTGCTGGTTAGCAGCAACGTCTAAAGTTCATATCCTGGCATGATTACAGTATTTTGGAGAAGTATATGAATCAGGAAATCCTTTATCCCTCACGCGCATCTGGTGTCGTCGTCAATAAGATGATACGTAACACCTATATGTTACTGGCAATGACATTGGCGTTTTCTGCGGTCTGTGCTGGTATTGCCATGGCGTTGCAGATTTCACCATTAATGTCCTTGGGATTATCCATCGGTGGTCTGATTTTGTTGTTCGTAACACTGCGTAAAGCAGAATCAGCAGCGGGATTGCTATGGGTATTTGCCTTCACCGGGATGGAAGGTGCATCGTTGGGTTACATCCTTAACCATTATGCTGGAATGGCGAATGGCCCAATGCTCATCATGCAGGCATTAGGATTAACGGCGGCGATTTTTGTGGCCTTGTCTGGTTATGCATTAACCACCAAAAAAGATTTTTCCTTTATGCGTGGTTTCCTGATCGCCGGACTCGTAGTGGTACTGGTGGCTGGTATTGTGAATATTTTCCTCGGTAATAGCGCGGTATTTATGGCGTTAAATGCGGGGGTGGCCTTACTGATGACCGGGTTTATCCTGTTTGATACCAGCCGGATCGTCAACGGTGGTGAGACCAATTATATTCGCGCTACGATTTCCTTGTATCTGGATTTTCTTAACCTGTTCGTTAGCCTGCTGCATTTGCTTGGTGCAGGTAGTGATGATTAGTCCGCGCCAAAGGTAATAGTTTTAGGTAGAATGGCCCTGTTAATCAGGGTCATTTTTATTTTATGAGTAAACTAATCATCTTAGTTACTGGTCAGGTTTACGGCCCGGCCAGTGGTTGGCATGCATTGCAATTTACCCAAGCGGCATTAGCCGCTGGCGAACAAATTCATTGCGTATTTTTTTTCAGAAATGGCGTAACGCAATCCAACGCGTTAGTTTGCCCCGCTTCAGACGAGACCGACCTGCTGCGAGAGTGGCAAAAAATAGCAGATCAATATCATGTGCCATTGATTAACTGTGTTTCTGCCGCTTGGCGTCGAGGCATTATGTCGGCAGACGATGCTAAAGAGAACGGGAGAACAGGCCATAATCTAGCAGAACCATTTATTATGGGCGGACTAGGAGAGTTGGTAACGGGCATCGAACAGGCAGACCGGGTGGTGAGTTTCTAATGAAAGCGATTGCAATCATATTCCGTCAAAGCCCGCACGGTAATGCTGCTGGACGTGAAGCGCTGGATCTCGCGTTGATGGCCGCTACTTATGAACAACAGGTTCACCTGATATTTATTGACGAAGGCGTACTCAATCTTTTGGGTAATCAACAACCGGAGCTAATTGGCTGTAAAGATTATATTGCCACGTTTAAAGCACTGGATTTGTACGAAGTCGCATCGGTGATCGTCAGTGAAGTGTCGCTCTGTGGCTTCGGGCTGGATAAAACGGCATTGGTCTACCCCGCTACAGTGGCTGATGATGGCCAAATCCGTCAACTATTAGAGCAGGTAGATGAGGTACTGGTATTTTGAAAATCTTACATCATATCTGCAGCTCGCCGTCAGAAAGCAATGCCCTCGCCTGCGCGTTGAGATTTGTTGGACCCAAGGATACGCTGTTGCTGGCAGGGAATGCGGTTACCGCTGCGTTGCTGCCGCATTGGCTTAATGCGATGGATGGATATGATCTTTGTTTGATGAAGGCTGATGTGGAAGCCAGAGGATTAATGACTCAGTTAACGCGTTTTCGGCAAATTGATTATGCGGAATTTGTGGCGCTGACATTAACACATCATAAAGTAATCTCGTGGTAATTATGATCGAATTTAATGGAAAACAGATAGCGACTGATACTCAGGGGTATTTATTGGATGTCAATGACTGGGAACCGGCGTTAGCACCTATCATTGCCGATGGCGAACAGATATTGCTTACTGATGCGCACTGGGAAGTGATTAATTTTGTTAGAGAGTTTTATCTAGAGTATAAGACCAGTCCGGCGATCCGAGTGCTTGTTAAGGCGATAGGACAAAAGCTTGGGCCTGATAAAGGTAATTCAAAATACCTCTATACCCTCTTTCCTATCGGACCAGCCAAACAGGCCACCAAGATTGCAGGTCTGCCAAAACCAGCCAAGTGTATCTAACAATCAAATGACAAAAAGCCCCTGTAGCAGGGGCTTTTTTACACAAGATGTTGATAAACCAAAATGGCGGCTTTCCCTATCGTTGCCAGTGCCAACACCGTAAAAACGGCTATCACGGCCACATAAGTCAGCCAGCGCAGATAGCGCCCGCTATTATTCATATATGACCCTGAAAACTAACCTATTTTTTCCAACCCACCCATATATGGCCGCAGTACGTCAGGTACGGTTACACTACCATCGGCATTCTGGTAATTTTCTAGAACGGCAACCAGCGTCCGGCCAACGGCGAGACCTGAGCCGTTTAACGTATGCAACAACTTCGGTTTTTTATCGTCTTTACTGCGATAACGCGCTTGCATGCGTCGCGCCTGGAAATCCTTCATATTGGAGCAGGAAGAGATCTCACGATAGGTGTTCTGCGCTGGCAACCAAACTTCAATATCATAGGTTTTGGATGAGCCAAAGCCCATGTCACCAGTACAAAGTACTATCACTCGATACGGTAAACCCAACTTTTGCAGCACAGTTTCTGCATCTTTGGTGAGACTTTCCAGTTCATCCATAGAGGTTTCTGGCTTCACCAGCTTGACCAATTCCACTTTGTCGAACTGGTGCTGACGGATCAAACCACGAGTATCTTTACCATAAGAACCAGCTTCACTACGGAAACACGCGGTTTCTGCCGTCAGTTTAATCGGCAGTTCGTCTTCTTCAACAATACTATCGCGTACTAGGTTTGTCAGCGGTACTTCAGCCGTTGGGATCAAGTGCAGGCTCTGACCTTCTTCGGTCGCTGGTTTGGTGTGAAATAGATCATCAGCAAATTTAGGTAACTGACCTGTTCCTAACAAGCTGGCATCATTAACCAACAGCGGCACATAAGTTTCGGTATAGCCATGTTCCTGGGTGTGCAGATCCAACATGAACTGCGCCAGCGCACGGTGCAGTCGGGCGATTTGCCCTTGCATGATCACAAAACGGGCCCCAGTGAGTTTAACGGCACTCTTGAAGTCCAAGCCTTTGGCCTGTTCTCCAAGATCGACATGATCTTTGATCGGAAAATCAAAAGTTCTTGGTGTACCCCAACGGCGCACTTCAACGTTCTGTGATTCATCAGTACCTACGGGAACGGATTCATCCGGCAGGTTGGGCATGCTCATGGCGATTGCGTTCAATTCATCCAATAACTGCGACAATTCCTGCTTTTTGGTGTCGAGCTTACTACCGAGATCATTGACCTGCGCCATGATTTCGGAGACATCTTCACCCTTCGCTTTCGCCTGACCAATCGATTTCGACATGGCATTGCGACTGGCCTGCAGCTCTTCAGTTTCTACTTGCAGAGCCTTACGTTTTTCTTCCAGCCGGGTTAGCCGGTCAACATCGAGAATAAAACCACGGGTCGCCAGCCGCTCAGCGGTGGTGGCAAGTTCATTACGCAGATATTTAGGATCTAACATCTTTTTTGTCTTTAGTTATTAAACGCGTGAAAAAATCAGTTGCTGCCCTAGGAATACCATCAACAGACAGATCCCCAGATTCAACACCACATTTAAAAATGCCTTGAGCCATTCACCGCCCTGGATCAGCAGCAAGGTTTCATTAGAGAACGTGGAAAAGGTGGTCAGTGCTCCGAGAAAACCAACACCGATCAGCGCTTTTATCTCCGGACTGACGTGGCTCAACTGCCCCAGTGCGAAGACGACTCCCATCAGAAAAGAGCCAAGTACATTAACTGTCAGTGTACCAAAAGGAAATGCACTGCCAAATAGCTGGATCATAAATAACGAAATAAGATTGCGTAAAACAGCGCCAGTTGCGCCGCCAAGTGCGACCCACAATAGATTATTCATAACGTTTGCGCTCGCTGTGCAAATCGAGTAACTGTAATTGTTGTAATTTGTCGGCCATGCGTTTTTCAAAACCACGCTCGCTTGGGTGATAAAAGCGAGTGTTTTTCAACGCTTCCGGAAAATAGTTTTCACCAGCGGCGTAAGCATTGGGTTCGTCGTGGGCATAGCGGTACTCTTTCCCTGCGCCCAACTCTTCCAACAATTTTGTCGGGGCATTTCTCAGATGCATCGGCACTGCTTCATTACCGCTTTCTCTGGCTAATTGCCGAGCCGCTTTAAATGCGGTGTATACTGCATTGCTTTTAGGGGCTAGCGCCAGATAAACGATGGCCTGAGCTATGGCACGTTCGCCCTCAGCTGGTCCAACACGGTGGAAGCAATCCCAAGCATTTAAGGCGACAGTCATCGCTGTAGGATCGGCGTTACCAACATCTTCTGAAGCAATCGCCAATAACCTCCGTCCAACATATAGCGGATCACAACCACCTTCCAGCATTCTGCAATACCAGTAAAGCGCTGCGTCAGGTGCAGAACCGCGGATAGATTTATGTACCGCGGAGATCAGGTCGTAATACTGATCGCCATTTTTATCAAAACGTGCCAGCTGTTGCCCCGATACCTGTACCAACAATTCCTCTGAGAATTCGCCGCCATCAGGCAACATATCACTCATCAGTTCCAGTAGGTTCAGCGCCTTACGGCCATCACCATCGGCGACATTCGCCAGTTGGGATAACACACTTGCGGGTATGGTGAGTTGACGTTTTCCCAGACCACGTTCGTTATCGGTTAGCGCTCGCTGCACCAGCTCGGCAATTTCTGTATCAGCCAGTTTATTGATCAGATAAACCCTGACTCTGGACAATAACGCATTATTGATTTCAAACGATGGATTTTCGGTGGTTGCACCAATAAAAATCACGGTGCCATCTTCAATAAACGGCAGAAAAGCGTCTTGCTGACTTTTATTGAAACGATGTACTTCATCCACAAACAACAACGTGCGTTGCCCACGCGATTGCGCCACATTCTGTGCGTGTTCAATTGCTGCTCGGATTTCTTTCACGCCAGATGTGACCGCTGAAATTCTTTCAACATGGGCGTTGGTGTACTGCGCTATCAGTTCTGCCAGTGTGGTTTTGCCAGTTCCTGGTGGCCCCCACAACATCATCGAATGGGCTTTGCCAGCTTCCAACGCCTTACGTAGTGGTTGACCTTCACCTAATAAATGCTTTTGGCCGATATAATCTGCCAATGCCGTTGGCCGCATTCTCGCGGCCAAAGGGCGGAAGTCCGGCGCAAAATCAAAACTCATACTTGGCATGGGTTACTGGCCATCATGTGGACGTTGATCATCCACAGACACCCCTTCAGGAGGCGTGAATGAAAACAATGTGTTGTCTTCATTGGTTAATGACTGCTGGTTGGACAGTTCAAAGACACTGTTATTGCCTTGAGTATCATCGAGACTGAGCCGCGTCAATGTATTGCCATCAAAACACACTTCAACCTGTTGTATGCCAGTATCGGCAGCCTTGGGCAGAATATCAAAACACTTACCTTTGGCGCGTATAGTAAATTTGGCCCAGGTGCTTTTATCGCGATGTACTAATAAGGTGATTGGCGACGCCGCAATCGCATCTCGCAGCCCCAGGACACTGACTTCTTCGGCAAAGGGATTATAAATCCATACATCTTTGCCATCTGCGACAATCAATGACTCGTCTGGCTGTGTGAGATGCCAGTAAAAACGATTGGGCTGAGACAACGCTAAGGTTCCGCTACCCGACTGAATTTGCTTACCATTTATATCTGTGACCGTCTGGGTAAAACTGGCTTTTAACGCCGGATTAGCATCCAGTTTGACTTTAAGCGTCTGCTCCGCGGTTTGTGCCTGCGCCTGCATGCAGGTCAACAGCAAGGCAGACAACAACAATTTTTTCATCAATACCTCTATAATTGCTTATCTTGGTGGCGGCGCGAGAACTTCACGGTTGCCATTGTGGCCCTGCGCGCTAACAACGCCCTGCATCTCCATTTGCTCGATGATTCGGGCAGCACGGTTGTAACCAATTTTGAATTTTCGTTGCACGCTGGAGATGGAACCACGACGGGTTTCGGTTACAAAAGCCACAGCTTCATCATAAAGCTCATCAAATTCTTCATCACCAGCCTCAGCCGCCTCACCAGGCAACAAGACCTGTTCACCGTCGCTGGAGCCTTGTAAAATCTCTTCAATATACTGTGGCTTACCGCGGGCATGCCAATCCGCGACAACGTTGTGTACTTCGTCATCACCGATAAAAGCACCATGAACACGAATAGGCACACCTGTTCCTGGTGGCAGATATAACATATCCCCCATCCCCAACAGCGTTTCCGCGCCTTGCTGATCGAGAATGGTCCGAGAGTCAATACGCGAAGACACTTGGAAGGCGATGCGGGTTGGAATGTTCGCTTTAATCAGGCCGGTTATCACATCAACCGACGGCCTTTGTGTCGCCAAAATCAGGTGGATGCCTGCCGCTCGGGCCTTTTGCGCGATACGGGCGATCAACTCTTCCACTTTTTTACCGACAATCATCATCATATCGGCAAATTCATCAACCACCACCACAATTGATGGTAGTTTATCCAACTCATCTGGGGCTTCCTGCATGCTCTGCCCTTCTCGCCATAAAGGATCGAGTAAAGGTTCTCCCGCGGCTTTTGCTTCTGCGACTTTAGCGTTATAACCCTTGAGGTTACGCACACCAACAGCAGACATTAGCTTGTAGCGGCGCTCCATTTCGCCGACACACCAACGCAGAGCATTGGCGGCTTCCTTCATATCGGTAACGACTTCACATAATAGATGCGGGATCCCTTCATAAACAGAAAGTTCCAGCATTTTGGGGTCGATCATAATAAAGCGTACATCGTCAGGCCCAGACTTATACAGCAAACTGGTGATCATGACGTTTACCCCAACAGACTTACCGGAGCCAGTGGTGCCCGCAACGAGCAAATGGGGCATTCTAGCCAAATCTACGACGACAGGTTCACCGGCGATATCCTGCCCAAGCACCATCGTTAGGGTCGATTTGTTGTCTTTGAACGCCTGACAATCGAGAACATCACGCAGGAATACGGTTTCACGGAACTTATTTGGCAACTCCAGTCCAACATATGCTTTCCCCGGAATAACCTCGACCACACGTACGCTTTCAGCTAACAATGACCGTGCTAAGTCTTTGGATAGGTTTGAAATTTTTGAAGCTTTTATCCCTGGAGCCAGCTCTAACTCAAAACGGGTGATCACGGGGCCAGGATAAACACCAACGACTTTGGCTTCAATATTAAAGTCAGCCAGTTTCAGTTCTACTAATCGCGCTACCTGCTGTAACTCCTCCTCTGAAATCGGATTTTTCTTACGATCAGGCACGTTTAGCAAATCAACGCTTGGCAACGGCTCCATCGCTTTTTTAGGGGTGTCAGGCACCTGTCCTGGCAACACGATAATGCCATTTTCCACTCGGGCTTTTTGTGATTGCAGCTGTTGCCGCTTGGCCTTTGCCGCTGAGACATTATCGTTAACTGGAGAGACTGCGAAAATGTCATCATCACTAAGTTCATCTTGTGAATGTTCAGCAAAATGGATCAGTGGCTCCACTCTGCCATGTTCTTCTTCGGTGTTATCAATAGCCGCCTTTTTACGAAATCGTGCTAGTAGTTTACGTGGTTGGGTGTACGGCTCACCGTCATCTTCATCATCGTCATTTTCAGCAACGTCAGCAGTGTCTGCTTCGTTGTCTCGGCGCTGTCGGTATTTATCTACAACCGACATAAAACCCTGTGTGTCATCGCTATCGCCACGGCGCTGGAACCATTGAGGGAAATGCCAAAGTTTTTTCAGGCACCACAAGGTTGAAAGTCCCAGCATTTCAGCAATGGTTATCCAACTGATGCCCGTCATCAACGTAAAGCCCGCACCAACAAAACACAGCAATAATAAGGTAGTACCTAACTGATTAAAGTACGGTAACATCCCTTGCCAAATAACATCACCAGCAACGCCTCCGGCAGAGAATTCATAGATGTCATCGGCATTCATGCTGGCAATGGCGGCAAGACTCAGCATCATCAGCAAAAAACCCACCAACCGCAGACCAACGGAAAAATAGTCGATGTCACTCAGTTGGTGTGAGCGCTTAAACAGCAACCAGCCCGTTGCGGCAATAACGATCGGCAGTACAAAGGCGGTATAGCCAAAAAAATAGAACAGCACATCAGCGATCCAAGCGCCAACCTTCCCTGTCAGGTTGCTCACTGTGCCCTGAAAATTAGTTTGGCTCCAGCCAGGATCACTCGGATTGAAACTGCTAAGTGCCAGCAATACGTAGACTGCCAACATGCAGCAAAGGATAAGTCCGCCTTCTTGGAGACGCTGCAACCCACTGAGGGTTCTGACGCTTTTTCCCTGAGACAAATGAAACTTCCATCTGAACAAATACGAATGGCACTTAAGATACCAGAATCTGTTTGAATGTGCAGTGCCATCAACAAGATATGCATCAACAGTTAATTCACTGGTACAGCTGCGGTTAAGCCAGCCATTTTAGTTGCGTTATAAACTAAAACAGCCGGGTCAAATCCCGGCTGTTTTATCATTAATATCAGGCAGAAATTGCGATACGGTTGGTTTGCTTAACTTCTTCCATTACCACATACGTTCTGGTATCAGACACAGATGGCAATTTCAATAAGGTTTCCCCCAACAACTTGCGGTAAGCCGACATATCTGACACGCGAGTTTTTAACAAATAGTCAAAATCACCAGAGACCAGATGGCATTCCTGAATATCGTCCAATAACTGTACTGCGCGGTTAAATTTGTCGAACACTTCCGGAGTGTCACGCGTTAGCGTAATCTCTACAAATATCAACAGTGACGCATCCACATAGTGCGGATTAACCAATGCCGTATAACCACTAATAAAGCCCTGTTTCTCAAGTCTTTTTACCCTTTCAAGGCAAGGGGTTGGACTCAACCCTACGCGCTTGGATAATTCAACATTGGAAATGCGGCCGTCGTTCTGAAGTTCTATAAGTATGTTGCGATCAATACGATCGAGATCTTTAATGGAATTTTTTTTATTATCAGCCATGTTTTTAACCTTGTTTTATTTCTAAAACGGTTTTTTATGTTGCGTATGTTAAAAGTTTAGCAGCATAAACTGCATAAGCCAGACTATACTAGACGTTCCTGACTGTTTAGTGTCAGGTACGCAATTATAACAAATATCCTACTCCCGTATCTGGGAAAATTTATGTTGAGGCTCAAAAATGAAGATTGGTATTCCAAAAGAGATAAAAAACCATGAATACCGGGTTGGCATGGTGCCGTCATCCGTACGAGAACTGACGATGCAAGGCCATGAGGTATATATAGAAAAGAATGCGGGTCTTGGCATTGGATTTACTGACGACGACTATACTGCAGCGGGTGCTTCTATCCTAGATACCGCTGCGGAAGTGTTCGCCATTGCTGAAATGGTGGTAAAAGTAAAAGAACCGCTTGCTATTGAACGTGCGATGTTACGACACGATCAGATCCTGTTTACCTACTTGCATCTTGCGCCAGATTTGGCACAAACCGAAGATTTGCTCAAGAGCGGTGCTGTATGTATTGCTTATGAAACCGTGACTGATGCCAAAGGTGGCTTACCGTTATTGGCACCTATGTCAGAAGTTGCTGGCCGCATGTCAATTCAGGCGGGTGCTATGGCACTTGAAAAATCTCACGGCGGCCGTGGCATGTTACTCGGTGGTGTACCTGGCGTGGAGCCCGCTAAAGTAGTGATTATTGGCGGCGGTATGGTGGGCACCAATGCCGCGCAAATTGCGATTGGCATGGGCGCGGATGTGACGGTATTGGATCGCTCTGTTGATGCATTGCGACGTCTTAACATGCAGTTTGGTTCAGCGGTTAAAGCGGTCTATTCCACTGCTGATGCCATCGAACGCCATGTTCTAGAAGCCGACTTGGTCATCGGTGGGGTGTTGATCCCTGGCGCTCAGACACCAAAACTGGTTACCAAAGAGATGGTCAAACGGATGAAACCTGGCAGTGCTATTGTTGACGTGGCAATTGATCAGGGTGGATGTGTCGAAACGTCCCACGCGACTACTCACCAAGATCCCACCTATATTGTGGACGATGTGGTGCATTATTGCGTTGCTAATATGCCCGGCGCCGTTGCCAGAACATCCACCTTTGCATTGAATAATGCCACCCTGCCCTACATTTTAAAATTGGCTCGTATGGGGTACAAGGAAGCGTTGTTGGATGACAAACATCTGTTAGCAGGCCTTAACGTAATGCACGGTAAATTGACCTGCAAGGAAGTGGCTGAATCGCACGGTTTGGCGTACACAGCACCTACTAGCCTGTTACAATAATCTGGCAGTCTTAATGAAATCGAAGGAGCCTGCTGGCTCCTTTTTTATCGATTGAGGCAATCTTGATTATTCAGGGAATGGCGCTTTACCACCCGCGTCAAATTACCTACAATCGCGGACAATTTTTGAAGGCATGGAGAACTTTATGAGCCAAGCTAAACATTGTCATCTGCTTATTCTGGGGTCCGGCCCAGCCGGATACACCGCCGCGGTTTACGCTGCTCGTGCCAACCTGAAGCCAGTGATGATCACCGGTATGCAACAAGGTGGTCAGTTAACCACCACCACTGAAGTCGAGAACTGGCCTGGCGATCCTGACGATCTGACTGGGCCGTTATTGATGGAACGCATGCAGAAACATGCAGAGAAGTTTAATACTGAAATTATTTTTGATCATATCAATAACGTTGATCTACAGCAGCGTCCTTTCCGATTGGTCGGTGACAATGCTGAATACACTTGTGATGCGTTGATTATTGCGACCGGAGCTTCTGCTCGCTATCTAGGATTACCGTCAGAAGATGCCTTCAAAGGCAGAGGGGTTTCAGCCTGTGCCACATGTGATGGCTTCTTTTATCGCAACCAAAAAGTTGCCGTGATCGGTGGTGGTAACACCGCCGTTGAAGAGGCACTTTATTTGTCCAACATTGCCGCAGAAGTTCACGTTATTCATCGCCGCGACAGCTTCCGCTCAGAAAAGATCTTGATTGATCGGCTGATGGATAAAGTGGCAAACGGCAACATTGTATTACATCTCGACAGTACGTTAGATGAAGTGCTTGGTGATGATATGGGCGTTACCGGTATCAAGCTGCAAAACGTGAAAGATGGTTCGATAAGTAATCTTGACGTTGCAGGTGTATTTGTTGCTATCGGTCATAGCCCCAATACGGCTATTTTCGAAGGACAGCTGGAAATGAATCATGGCTATCTGAAAGTTAACAGCGGTATCAATGGCAATGCCACACAGACCAGTATTCCTGGGGTATTTGCTGCAGGCGATGTTATGGATCAGTATTATCGTCAGGCGATTACTTCTGCCGGCACCGGCTGTATGGCCGCGCTGGATGCTGAACGCTATCTAGATGCTCAAAAATAAGCCTTCTGGCAAGAAAAAACCGGCAAACTAATGCCGGTTTTTTTGTGCTTGGAGAGCCGTCATACAGCACTGCTAACGCCGTTATTGTCGTCCAAATATTCCTGATTATGGCGCAGCATATCCAACAATTCATCAATGTAGGCGTCCTGCCGCTCCGAATAATTTACCAGACCATAAACCAGTTTTTCAGCACTGAGAGGTTCCTTTTGTGCCCGCAAATCAGCGCGAATTGAGCGGAATAAGCCATATGCAGCGTTAGAGTTCAAATTGCGCATGTAGGAAGCCACCGAGTCTTCAACACTATTGAACACCGCAACTTCATGAACCTGACCTTGCCCACGTGACTGTGGCACCAGACCACAGCCCTCTTTAAAGCACCACTGACCAAAAAAGTTGAAACCTTCTTTGGCAAAACGCGATGCGCCCCAACCTGACTCATTAGCCGCCTGGATTAACACCATGGACTCAGGAATGACATCAACCCGTCGCAGCAAACTCCGTAGACTTGCAGCATCAATATTGCGGATAGCATATTCATATTTATCCGCCAGCTTATGTACCCGATACACTTCCGCGTCATCAAGTACATTGTGATTTTTCAGATGATTCTGCACCTGCAGCAGAAAGCGCCTTTCCTCTGTAATAATGCGGTTTTGTTTTTTTACCGCCGGGCGCAGGAAATCAAAAAATGCCTGCTTCTTAGCACTCACATCATCAAATGCACTGAAGTCAGGGATCAGGTTAACACCCAACCGGTTTTTCTTTACTAGGGGTGCCCCTATGTCATTTTGCTCAGCCACAGGAATGAAGATGACCCGTAGTGTCAATACCGCAAGAATGACCACGGCCATAGCCAGAATAGATGAGCCTAAGCGACCTGTTCTCAAACAGCCTCCTTTGAAAATGACTAATAAACGGAGTTGATTATAAATCAGGCATACGGTTTCACAAAATTTGCGATGTTCCAGAGACCTTTGGTACATAAAAAAAGGACGGTTTATACCGTCCTTTTACAGGAATGTCCTATGCTCGCTACAGTACTTTGGCAATTGCTTTACAAATAACCGGAATATTGGTTTTGGTCATCCCCGCGACACTGATACGACCAGAACCAACAATATAGATAGCAAACTCGTCACGCAGTCTTTCTACCTGAGATTTATTCAGACCCGAAAAGCTGAACATGCCTTTCTGCTGACAGATAAAGCTAAAATCTTTCTCAACCCCTTCGGCTTTCAGAGTATCAACAAACAGTTGTCGCATTTCAGCAATGCGCTGCCGCATGGTAGTAACTTCTTCTAACCACAAGGCTTTTAACTCTGGATCTGTCAACACTGTGCTGACGATTAAGCCACCATGTGCGGGTGGATTGGAATAGTTGGCGCGAATTGTACGCTTTACTTGACTGAACGCTTTTTGCGCGGTAGCTGCGTCCTGCGCAACTAGCGTGACTGCACCAATACGTTCATTGTAAAGTCCAAAGTTTTTTGAAAATGAGTTTGCGACCAACAACTCAGGTACTACTGCTGCAACCGTGCGCAGCCCCAATGCATCTTCTTCAACACCATCACCAAAACCTTGATAGGCGAAATCAAACAATGGCACTAGTTGTTTAGCAAAACATAACTGTGCAATTTGAGTCCATTGCGCTGCCGACAGATCAATACCGCTGGGATTATGACAGCAGCCATGCAGCAATACTAAATCTCCGGTAGTAGCCTGTTGTAGATCTGCAACCATCGCCTCGAAGTTCAGCGACTGATTGGCAGCATCGTAATAACCATATTCTCTAATTGAAAGGCCTGCCGCTGCAAAGATGTTTTGATGATTGGCCCAAGTTGGTTTACTGACCCAAATTGTCTTGCTGTTAGTGTTATTAACCACAAATTCAGCTGCTATTCTCAGCGAGCCGGTACCACCGGGAGCTTGAGCTGTTACCGCTAATCCTTCTTTGACAATTTTACTGTCGGCACCAAAAAGCAGTTCCTGCACTACTTTGTTGTATAGCTGCACCCCATCAATACCTAAATAGGTTTTTGATGTTTCGGTATCCAACAATTTCGCTTCAGCGAGTTTCACTGACTTCAGCACGGGTGTTAGACCAGACTCATCTTTATACACACCTACACCTAAGTTGACTTTTTCCTGGCGCGGATCTTTCTTAAAGGCTTCGGTCAAACCTAATATCGGATCGGCTGGTGCTTGACTTATCTGCTGGAAAATCATGTTTTATACCTGCTTATGACTGGAATTATTGTAGGGCGGAAATCGCTGTATTTATACCACTGGCAGCGATCTCGAAACAGCTCTATCAATAAATTATGTGAGCAAGCCGCCCAATAAATAAACATTTTTCAAAAAATTATCAAAAAAACTGAATTCAGTATATCAATAGTCATTTTTTATTAAAAATACATCAGACAAACGATGGCAGGAGCTATTTTTATGAAATTTATCGCCGATAGTTGTCTATGGATACCCAAGGCTGTACGCATTGCATACGGAGCGCCTACCTATAATGTGTGGGATCGGCAAGGATAGAAAAGAAGAAGAGAAAAATTGGGCGTTTAGCTTAAAAATTGCCCAAAAAATGTCCCAAAAGCAAAACGGGAACCAGTAAGTTACTGATCCCCGTCTTTTAATTATGGCGGTGAAGGAGGGAGTCGAACCCTCGATACGTTTCCGTATACACACTTTCCAGGCGTGCTCCTTCGGCCACTCGGACACCTCACCACAAGATGTTTTTTTGATGCTCATCCAACATCTGTTGACGCTAGTCTTTTACCGACTAAACGGCCAACGGAGCGGTACTTTACGCAAAAGCATTTCGAGGGTCAAGCGAAAATCTCAGTCACCTTGCCATTTGGGTATTTGCTGAACAAGTTGCTGATTTTAATCCTATGACACCTTGAATCGACTCACTTCTTTCCCCATTTTGTCAGCTTCTTTTACCAGCAATTCATTAAGCTCTTGGAACTCTGTCGCTATCTGTTGCGTGTTGCGGTAGATGTCGCTGATCTTCATTGCATTGCGATTGACCTCTTCTGCAACCACTGACTGCTGATGGGTGGCCGCCGCAATCTGTTCATTCATGCTTTCGATCAATGCCACATGAGACACAATTTTATGTAACTCTAGGCCGGCCTGTTTTGCTTCCGTCACACTGTTGTTGGCCATGGACTGCCCTTTGGATATCGCTTCTAGCGCTTTAACCGCCCCGCGCTTTAACCGTTCGATCATATTGCGGATATCTTCGGTAGATGATTGTGAACGCTGGGCCAGATTGCGTACTTCATCTGCAACGACTGCAAAACCTCGTCCCATATCGCCTGCACGGGCGGCTTCGATAGCCGCATTAAGCGCCAATAAGTTAGTTTGTTCTGCTATACCATTAATAACTTCCAGGACGTTGACAATGCCATGAATATCGCCATCCAACTGTCTAAAAGCGGTGGCGGCAATTTCAATTTCTTGCGCCAACTCCGACATCGCATCAGCCGTTTTCAATACTTCATCGTTGCCTTTTTGCGCTTCCTGTGATGCTAGGCGCGAGGCATCGGATACTTGCACCGCATTATTGGCAATTTCTTGCACTGTGGAACTCATTTCAGTCATCGCAGACGCCACTTGCTCGGTTTCACTTGAGCCCACCGCTACATCATTATTGATTTGTAATGAGTGAGCTTTCAGCGTATCAACCACATGTAGCAGTGTTTTACTGCTGGCCCGGACATTGGTAATGATCCGTTCAAAATCCGTCATCATCTCGTTGAATGCTGCGGCGACAGACCCTAGTTCATCGGTGCTGTGAAGTTCTATTCGTTGGCACAGATCAAATTCTTTGCGGGCTGTTGTCATTCCAAGATGAATTTTGTGAAGCCCTCGACTGATAAAACGCTGCACTAAAAGTGATAACAGTCCAGCTAACAATACACCACTGAGCATCCCACTGCCCAATAGCCAGCTTTGTGTAAGAAGCTGCCGGTGCAGCAAGTTGGTTTTACTTATGAGATTATCGGAAAGCGTGATTTCAAAATCGTGCATCAATTCGATACGTTTAGTCGATGCGGCAAACCACGCTTCCGGTGATTCCTTTGCTATCTCTGCGGCTTGTTGATTGAAGGCGACCGTGCGGTAACGTTCTACCTCCGCAATGGCGGGTTGCTGCAGCAAGGTCTTGTAACGTGCCAACATAGCACTATTGGTCAACGCCATAAACCTTTGCTGAAAGCTGCTTTGTTCGGCTACCAAAGTAACAAATCGAGTGTATACGCGGTCTTTAAATCCCTGCTGTCCAAATGTAGAACTGAGAATGGCGCGTTCAATACCGGCTCGCTCTTTCATCTGTAGATATGCAGAAAAGGCGGCGGCATTCACCGCGATGGCTTTATCACTGCCGGCTTTGACGGTGTCATCGACGATAGATAACAACAACTCATTGAGGTGGGTATAATAGGCGACTTCGTCCGCAACGCTTATCGTCAGTGCTGAAACTTGGCTGCGTATGGTTTGCAGTTTGCTTAGTTGACTGTTCACTTCGTTTAAATCATTAGCAAAGCTCTTAGGTAATTCATGGCTGCTGATAAATGTTCGGAACGCCTGAAGCGCTTTGTCGGTAGACTGTTGCTGTTCTGGCAATTTATCAGCAAAAGCCTTGCCACTGGCACCGATAAAGCCTGCGCTCATTCCTCGCTCTTTTTGCAGTTCATGCACTAAATTGCTATTCACCTTTGCCAATTCGCTCAAAGCAATAACTTGGCTGGCACTGTTTGCTTGTGACAAAAACTGAAATACCAGTACACAACCAAAAATGATGGCAAACAGATACGAAGGGACGATAACTAACAGAAATTTAAACCGAAGTGGAAGATTGCCAATCCATTGCCAAGACATAATAGCTCCTCTGGTCTTGCTATCGAGTGAGTATTTTTATTGCATTCAGTATAGACAGCTTTAAGCAACAGGGTTTTGAAATTTTGAGATAAAAAACCCGGATAAACCGGGCAGTTAACGCAAGAATTTAGATCAAGCATTACCTTTAATCTGCAATTTTAGTTTTGCGGCAAAATTTAGCATTCGTGTCAGTGGCAGTAACGCCTGTTGCCGCTGAGCTTCTTCAACGAAAACCTCGTGGTTATGTGGTTGAGTGGCTGTCAGTGCATCAGCTATTGCCCGAAGTCCATTCATGGCCATCCAAGGACAGTGGGCACAACTGCGGCATGTCGCGCCCTGCCCGCCTGTCGGGGCCTCGATCAACTGTTTGCCTGGTACTGCCTGTTGCATCTTGTAGAAAATGCCTTTGTCTGTGGCCACAATGAATTGAGGATTGGGTAAGGTTTGCGAGGCGCTGATAAGCTGGCTGGTAGAGCCAACTGCATCAGCCATTTCCACAACGCTGGCGGGAGATTCTGGATGTACCAGAATGGCAGCGTCGGGATATTGTATTTTCAATTGCCGGAGGGCATTTGCCTTAAATTCATCATGTACGACACATTCACCTTGCCACAGGAGCATGTCGGCGCCAGTTTGCTTCTGGATATAGCCACCGAGATGACGATCTGGCCCCCAGATGATTTTTTTCCCCAGACTGTCTAAATATTCAACCACGTCTAGCGCAATACTGGAGGTAACCACCCAGTCAGCTCGGGCTTTAACCGCTGCTGAGGTATTAGCATAGACCACCACCGTATAATCTGGGTGCGCATCACAAAAGGCGCTGAAGTCATCGACAGGACATCCCACATCCAATGAACAGGTCGCCTCTAGTGTTGGCATCAATACTGTTTTTTCAGGACTGAGAATCTTTGCGGTTTCTCCCATAAACTTAACCCCCGCCACAATTAAGGTGGTTGCGGGATGTTCCTTGCCAAAACGGGCCATTTCTAGGGAATCAGAAACACAGCCACCGGTTGCTTCAGCCAACGCCTGGATCTCAGGATCG
Organism: Shewanella fodinae; assembly: GCF_014651955.1. GTDB lineage: Bacteria > Pseudomonadota > Gammaproteobacteria > Enterobacterales > Shewanellaceae > Shewanella > Shewanella fodinae. Next base: position 248,309 of record NZ_BMXW01000002.1, read on the forward strand.
GTGTAGTAGTGGGCAACCAACACGGCGTTTTTCTGCTTTAACAGTTGTTTTATCTGTTCTCGATAACGGTGTTTTTCAACATCGCTCAATGACACTGGTTTCGGTGGAAAAGGATAGTGATATGAATTGTTTATGGCTAACCTTTGCATAATGTACAACTGGACGATAATTTGTCCGGTTATTATACGGAAAACGTCATTATTCGGTAACCATTTTGTGACTCAACCAGCTTTACTCAGACCAAAGTGGTATGTCGCTAACTAAAAGAGAAAAGCCCCTTTCGGGGCTTCTATTGGTTATTTCATTGCCAGTAACATTTCTTGCGGTTGTTCAAGATACTGTTTCCACAAATTACAGAAACGCGCAATCGTGCCACCATCAATCACTCGGTGATCACCAGACCAACTAACCTGCATGATCTTACGGGCTTCCACGTCACCCTTAGCATTAAACCTTGGCAACACCTGCAATTTCCCTAAGGCCACAATGGCCACTTCCGGTTTGTTGATAAGCGGCGTTGCCACTGTCCCGCCAAGTGCACCGATATTGGAAATAGAGATAGTGCCGTCTTTCAGATCTGCCGGGGTGACTCGACCACTGCGGGCGGCCTCTGTCAGCCGCGTAATCTCGGCCGCGATGTCCAAAATGGACTTCGCCTGTACATCCTTAATGTTCGGTACCAGCAAGCCCACTTTTGAATCCACCGCCATGCCAATGTTATGGCGCGACAAATAAGTCAGTTCAGTACATTCAGCATTGACCCGGCTGTTAACGACAGGAAATTGCAGCAACGCTAGGGACAACGCTTTCATGAAGAATGGCATCATAGTCAGCTTCAGACTATCCGAGGCGTACTTCTGCTTAAGTTGCTCTCTTAAAGCCACCAACTCAGTAATATCCAGCTCCTCACAATAGGTAAAATGAGGAATAGTGGATACTGAATCCATCATCTGCCGCGCCATGACCGCCTGAACCCCTTTAATGGGCACCACTTTATCGGCGGTTACTGGGTCGGTTATTGTCGGCGCTGCAACTGTTGGTGGAGTATCCGTCATCGCAACCGGTTGTGGCTGAGATGAAGCGCCCTTTACATAGCGTTCAATATCTTCTTTATAAACCCGTCCGTGTTTGCCACTACCAGGAACCTCCGCGAGGTTGACATCAAGAGAGCGCGCCAAACGACGCACCGCCGGGCTGGCAAGTGCTTTACCCTGCGCCACTGGCGCTGTGGGCGTGTTACTGATAACCGCTGCCGTTGGCTCTCCAGTATCCGGGGACGAGGTCTCGAACTCTGCGTCAGTTTCGATGGCAAACAGAGGCGCGTGTACCTTAGCTACCTGCCCTTTTTCGTAGTACAACTTGACCACTTTGCCAGGCTTTATCGCGGGGATCTGCACTAGAGCTTTGTCAGTCATCACATCGCAGATGGGTTGATCTTCTTCAATCAGATCGCCCTCAGCGACGAGCCAATCTACCAGATCACATTCCACGATGCCTTCACCAATATCAGGCAACAGAAAATCTTCTACCTGTTTACCGGCAGTCGCAGGTTTTACTTGCTCGGCCGCTGGCACTGGCGTGGCAGGCTCGGTAAAACCGGTTTCGTCCATGGCGACGGCATATAAAGGCGAATGCACTTTGGCTATTTCGCCCTTGGCATAATAGAGTTTGGCTATCACACCTGGAAATGGTGCTGGAATTTGTACCAAGGCTTTGTCGGTCATGACTTCACATACCGGTTGATCTTCTTCAACCCGTTCGCCTTCGGCTACCAACCACTCCATCAGCTCACATTCAACAACACCTTCGCCGATATCCGGCAAAATAAAATCCTTAATCATGCGCCACTCCTAGAAGTTCACCGAGGCTTTGATAGCTTCGAAGGTTTTCAGCGCATCCGGCATATATTCCTTCTCATGGATCAATGGGTATGGAGTATCCAGCCCACACACGCGGGCAATGGGGGACTCCAGATACAAAAAGCATTCCTGCTGGATTGTTGCAGCAATCTCACCGGCAAAGCCTCCGGTTAACGGTGCTTCATGGTTGATCAGCAACCGACCGGTCTTACGCACGGAGGCTGCAACGGTTTCGACATCCCACGGTGCGAGCGTTTTCAAATCGATCACTTCGCAGTCGATGTTAACTTCCTGCGCCATTTCAGCCGCTTTTTCGATAACTTCCACCTGTGCGCCCCACGCCAACAACGTAATATTGGCGCCCTCGCGCACGACTTCTGCTTTCCCGAGCGGCAACTCGTAGGCCTCTTCCGGTACATCATTCACTGAGGCACGGTATAGCCGTTTGGGTTCGAAGAATATCACCGGGTTGGGATCATGAATGGCTGATAACAACAGACCTTTGGCTTGGTAAGCATTGCGCGGCACTACCACTTTAAGCCCCGCTACCTGAGTAAAATAGGCTTCTGGTGATTGCGAATGGTAATGACCTCCGGCAATACCACCACCGTAAGGTGTACGGAACGTCAGGCCGCCGACATTGAACTGGTTGCCACTACGATAGCGGAACTTCGCCGACTCATTCACTATCTGATCAAATGCCGGGAATATATAATCGGCAAACTGGATTTCCGCGACAGGCGTCATGCCGTTGGACGCCAGACCATTAGCAAACCCGGCAATGCCCTGCTCTGTCAACGGTGTGTTGAAGCAACGCTCTTTGCCAAATTTATCCTGCAACCCAGAGGTTGCGCGGAACACTCCACCAAAATGACCAACATCCTCACCAAATACCAGCATCTTGTCATCGGCCGTCATCGCCAGCGTCAGTGCGTTATTGATGGCTTGCAGCATATTCATCTTAGCCATGCTTATAACCTCCCTGATGACTTGGGATAAGCCTTGGGATATTTAGCTACATGCGCTTTTAATTCCTCAAGCTGCTTTTTCAGGTTTGCGGTTGGCACGTCGTAAACATCCTCAATTATTTCGTCAAGCTTGGGCGCGGGCACTTTTTCTGCGACCTTCAACGCATCCAGCACCTCTTGGCGGTAACGGCTTTGCAGTTCGGCATCATCATCTTCTGTGAGCCAGCCTTTATTGATCAGCCATAATTTAAAGCGTTTGACCGGATCGTGCTGCTGCCAGCGTGCTTCTTCATCTTTTGAGCGATATCCAGACGGATCATCTGAAGATGAATGAGCCCCCAAACGGTAGGTCATGGCTTCAATCAACACCGGAGCACTATGTTCTATGGCCCAAGCTCTGGCCTGCTGTGTGGCAGCCAGGACGGCCAACATATCGTTACCATCGACACGAATGGTGTGCATGCCATAACCCAAGCCGCGACTGGCAATACCGTTGCCGGCATATTGTTCGTCAGTGGGCGTAGAAATCGCGTAACCATTGTTGCGACAGAAGAAAATTACCGGAACTTTATGAACCGCCGCCATATTCAGGCCTGCATGAAAGTCACCTTCAGATGCCGCACCTTCACCAAAATAACAGATGGCAACATTGCGCTTACCCTGCATTTTTAAGGAGTAGCCGACACCAGATGCCTGCGGGATCTGCGTTGCTAGCGGGGAAGAAATTGTCTGAAAGTGCAGTTGCTGGCAGCCGTAGTGGATCGGCATCTGTCGCCCTTTGCCCAGATCTTTTTCATTACTGAACATCTGATGCATGAACTGCTCGGTGGTGAACCCACGATAACGCAGCGCTGCATGCTCACGATATTGCGCCAAGATGATATCTTCAGGCTCCAGTGCCGCAGCGCTGCCGATGACAGCAGCTTCTTCACCTGTGCAGGTCATATAGAAACTGATGCGTCCTTGACGCTGCGCTGCCAACATGCGTTCATCCAGCGTTCTGATAAAAACACAGGTATCAAAAATTTTTCGCGACAGCGCTTCATCAACCTGTGGAAGCACAGCGTTTTCGAAGGTGGTGCCATCTGCTTGCAACAATTTCAGGATCGGAATATTCAGCGAATTCCGTTCCAGAAACGTTGCACGATGGACAACCTGTTGGGTAAACGTAGGGTTGCTCATGATGTGCTCTTTCATTCTGTTTAGGCAGAATCGTTCTGCTATTGGTTCTTATACTCGTCCAGCACACTAGGTTAACTTTAAGCGGCTGGCAATCTCTGTGATCCGGCTATCATCAACTTTGATTGCTATAGCGCGTATATCTAGCTTTACATTAGGCTAACGGAATACCAGGATCGGCCACCACACACAGCGCGGCACGTTGACCAATGGGGATCTGCGCGTTAGGAAACACAATCGCCTCACCTTCTTGTTCCGCTACAATAGCCTGACCATTTTCATGGGCTAGTACTTCACCTTGGGCAAATTGCGTGAAGTTGGGCAGATCTTTATCAAAGGTAAAAGCGAAGTCGGCAAAGTGTTTGGTAATGGAGCGACACACCCGATAAAGCACTTGCTTATCGGCGGCAAAATCTGGCGTTGGAGTTGCTGTTTCAGCAAGCAACGCCATCAGCATGGCGCGCAGTGCTGCCAGTCGGGTTAAATCATTTTGGCCAAAAGGCATAACTTTCCCCAACTCTACGGTGAAGGCTTCTGCCTGATAATTGGCTGACGAGGCATAACTGAAAGTGGTGGTAGGTTCATGATGCATCAGAAACGCTTCAATCCCGGCGGCACTTAAAAATGCAATTTGTTGTTTCAAATGAGGTTTATCCGGCCGATAAGGACACACAGCAAAGCGCTCATGACGCGAACCACGGATAGCCGTATGCAGATCGTAATGAAATCGCTTTCGGCCAGTTGCGGTAAAGAACTGCTGCATATAACTCTCTAATTTTGCCGCACGCGCGCGCTCACCATTTGTCAGAACATTCGGATTAGCATGTTCACCATTGAACAAACGATTGAGGTTCTCTGTCACAAAACGTGTACCGTTAATCATCGCCATTGGATTACCGAAGATAAACATCACTCTTTGTCGCAACAGTAAATGCTGCTGGAGAATGGCGCGGATTAGTTGGTTGCAGAGTTCTATGGGGGCGGTTTCATTGCCATGAATACCACTCGACAAAACGATGTCGCTCGTTGGTTCAGCGGTCAGTGGTGTAAAAACCAAGACGCCGCTATCCCAGATCTCGACTTGCGTGTGATCCGCAATAACGCCTTGTTCGGCCGCCATAAACAGAGGATTGGCAAGGGTCAGTGCTAGAAAATTCGCCTGTTGCAGTAATGGCTGCAGCACGGTTTACTCCTTAAATCAATGATGCCTTACTACTGCATGCTATCACAGTGGTTAATGGCAAGTCGTTATGACTTATTATTTCCCCGCTATTGCAAGCTCGCGCAGCTTCGAAGATAATTTTAGCCATCTAGACATCTAATAAGGGTTATATTATGGCGATTGCAACCTTTGGCGCCGGTTGTTTTTGGGGCGTCGAGTATTTTTTCCGACAAGTGCCTGGGGTGATTAACGCCACCAGTGGTTATATGGGCGGTGGCGATAATGCGGTAACCTATGAGCAAGTCAAAAAAGGCACCACCGGGCATGCGGAAGTGGTACAGGTTGAATATGACGCGTCGCAAGTCAGTTATGATGATTTGCTGCAGGTATTTTGGAAAAACCACAACCCTACCAGCCTTAACCAACAAGGGGCTGACATGGGAACCCAGTACCGCAGTGTGGTGTTTTTCCACGATAAAGAGCAGAAACAACAGGCAGAAGCATCAAAACTGGCGTTGATGCGCAGTGGTAAATGGGGCTTACGGCAAATTGTCACCGAAATTGTCCCCGCGCAAACCTTCCACAAAGCAGAAGAATACCATCAGGATTATATCCGTAAGAATGATTTGCCCAGTTGCCACATTGAATATTAATTGAGACGGCACATAAAAACGCACTCTAATCATTGAGTGCGTTTTTGGGCTGCAGTGATAACTCAGTGTTAGCCTTTCAAGGCTTGTTTTATCACCTGTTGCGCGTCACTCATTAACCGGTCCAGATGCTGTTCACTGATAAAGCTTTCGGCATAGATTTTAAATAGCGCTTCAGTGCCTGAAGGCCTCGCGGCAAACCAACCGTTTGCGATGGTGACCTTGATACCACCGATAGCGGCATTGTTACCCGGCGCATGGGTCAGAACGGTTTCAATTTTATCACCTGCAATGGTGTCAGCGCCTAGCGTATCGGCATTCAAGCGGCTAAAACGCGCTTTTTGCTTAGCATTGATTGGACTGTCAATGCGCCGATAATAACTACGGCCGAATTCTGCCACTAACTCTTCATAGCGCTCAGCAGGTGATTTTCCGGTAACCGCAATAATTTCCGCCGCCAACAAGCCCAGAATGATACCGTCTTTATCGGTACACCAGGTTGTTCCATCGCGTTTTAGGAATGCTGCACCGGCACTTTCTTCACCACCGAAGGCAAAACTGGCATCAGCCAAACCATCGACAAACCATTTAAAGCCAACCGGTACCTCACACAAAACCCGGCCATGAGAGGCGACAATTTTGTCAATAAGTGCGCTGGATACCAGCGTTTTGCCAATCTTTAGTTCGGCTGACCATTGCGGCCGATGGCTCAACAGATAGTCAATCGCCACCGCTAGATAGTGATTAGGGTTCATTAATCCACTGCCCGGGCACACAATACCGTGACGATCATAGTCAGGATCATTACCAATACAGACATCATATTCGTTCTGATGTCTCAGCAACCCAGCCATGGCGTATGGTGATGAACAATCCATGCGAATTTTGCCGTCTTTGTCCAATGGCATAAAACCGAATGTTGGGTCAACTTTATCGTTTACCAGCGTGATCTTAAGCCCATAAGTTTCGGCAATTTTTTCCCAATAATAGATGCCGGAGCCCCCCAACGGATCTACACCAATATTCACCCCAGCCTTTGCAATGGCGGCCATATCAATGACCTGTTCCAAAGCTCTAACGTAAGGCGTGATGAGATCCTGCTGCTTAATCAAACCGATGGCTGCTGCCGTACCATAATTGAGCTTTTTAATCCCTTCCAATCGGCGTTGTAGATATTGGTTGGCGCGGGACTCTATCCAGTTCGTCACCGCGGCCTCTGCCGGACCACCATGGGGTGGATTATACTTGATACCACCATCCTGCGGCGGATTATGGGATGGCGTAATAATGATGCCGTCGCAGCGGTTGCTGTCATCTTTTGCTTTACCAACGTTAGCAGCGACAATTGCTTGGGAAACCACAGGCGTCGGTGTAAAACTTTCATTTTGCTGCACCACCACTTGCACTTCGTTTGCCAATAAGACTTCCAAAGCAGAAACGTAAGCAGCCTGCGACAGCGCATGGGTGTCCATTCCCAAAAACAGCGTGCCATGAATCCCCTGCTGTTGACGATAATCGACAATGGCCTGTGTTATCGCCCAGATATGATTCTGGTTAAAACTACTGCTAAAGGCTGAGCCCCGATGTCCAGAAGTACCAAAACTCACCTGTTGTGCCGGGTTTTCAACATCGGGGATCAACCGATAATAAAAACTCATCAATTTAGGAATATTGACCAGGTCACGCTGTTGTGCCTGTTTGCCTGCACGTTCATGGATTGCCACGGTTGCTCTCCTTGTCAGTTAACTGTGCTACGCTGTTTAGGCTGATGGTAATGCTGCATCGGCAATGGCGTTGGCGCGAATAGCACCACAACCAAGTTTTTCCAGCGCTTCCAGCAAAATAGCGCGTTTTTTAGCCGTGTTATTATTGGTGGTAACCCAATAACCGCTATTACCAATCTCCTTAGGATTAGCAGATTGACTGGCTGACAACAACGCTTCTTTCGATGTTGCAAAATACAACCTGTCCCGGCCCTGAACCTGCAACACTTTTTCAAACTGTTGCGGCATTTGCTGATAAAGCGCTTCAAGCACAAACAGAAAACGTCCTACTGCACCCTTCTGGCTTTCCAGTACGCTAGGCACATACAGTTGTTCAAAATCGACAACATCAGAAACAGGGGGCAGATTGTTGGGAACATAGGAAGATTCCATGCCCGGATGACTAACGGCGACGGGTGGGGTTTCCGTCTCCAGATTAACTGATTCCAGCCCTAATAAACGCCGCAAAATATCCGAAGCGCTTTCGCCGATACGTTCGGTCTTTCCGGCAATAAAGCGATATAGTTCTTCGTCCACTTCAATATATTTCATGCCATGATTCCTGTCATTTGGTGCTGAAAAGGCCCAGCAAGTGGTACGATCCAGCGCGATCGTTCAGGGCAAAAGTATGCCACAAACCCGTCTAGGGAAAAGAGCAAATCGCTGAAAAAACGCTGAAATACTTTGCTGGCTTGGCACTTTAGGCATACCTGCCTGAAAAGCGACCAACTGTTGCTGCAGAAAGCAGCGGCGCTTGTAATGATGTGAGCTTTGCCGCAAAATTTTTGTCTTTGGTGCCTATGTATTTCGCCACGGCACTGCAGATATTGCCGAATATAGGAGAAATGATGTTTTTTAGCGAAAGTGGTCATGGGATACCTGTCGTCCTCATCCATGGCTTATTCGGTGATGGAGACAACCTCAAGGCGTTAGGCAATGATCTGGCATCCGACTACCGCGTGATCCGCGTGGATTGCCCTAATCACGGGCGTAGCGAACATCTCGAATACATGGATTACCCCACAGTCGCAAACATGCTGGTGGCGTTATTAGATCAATTGCAGATTAAACAAGCGCATCTGGTCGGCCATTCCATGGGGGGCAAGATTGCCATGGCAACTGCCTTAATCGCGCCAGAACGCGTGCTATCTGTGGTTGCTGCCGATATTGCGCCGGTTGCCTATAACAATCGGCATGACAAAGTCTTTGCTGCCATGACGAGTTTGCCGTTGGACGCCCAAGACCGCCGGGTTGCACTGCAACATCTCTTGAATCAAGGTGTTGACGAAGCCACCGCCCAGTTTTTGCTGAAAAGTCTGCGGCGTAATGACGCAGGATTTGAGTGGAAACTGAATTTGCCCGGATTAATCCACAGTTATCCGCAGATTATTGGTTGGTTTAATTCACCCTCAGCGCCCGGTTTTCTGACATTTTCAGGGCCGATTCTGTTGCTACACAGTGCAGACCCAACCTATGTTAACGCCGATTATCGAGAAGCAATTGTGCAGCAATTTCCTCATGCGGTATCCAAAACTATTGCAGGCACTGGTCACTGGCTACATGCACAAAAGCCAACGGTATTTAACCGCATTGTACATGAGTTCATCAATGAGCATGTTTCGGGGCAATGAAGCGGTGACCGTGATATAGCGGCACCATTGTCAATATGCTATAGTCGCGCCTCTTTTATGCCCGAGCGCACATTCCGTTAATAGTGAAGGAACCTCTAAGGACTTTCATGGTCATTTCGGATGATTGTACTGGTTTTCAACCACGGGCGATGGAATACAGGTTGGACTACCAACAGCAGCAAGTTAAAATTCGGACCGAGATGTCCGATGAAAAGAACAAATAAATGGCAAAAGAATCATCTGACAGAACGACCATCGACCTTTTTGCCAATGAGAAGCGTCGGGGCCGTCCGCGAAGTAATCCCCTTCCCCGAGACCAGCAGTTACGGGTGAATAAACGTAATCAGGTGAAACGGGACAGGGAAAAAGGATTAAAAAGAATAGAGTTAAAGGTGTCACAAGATTTGTATGATGCCTTGAACGAACAGGCGTCGGCCAGTAACATCAGCCGCAGTCAACTGATCGAGCATATTTTACAACAGAGTGTTAGCAGCATTTTCGAAGTATAGTGGATCAGGATTGTATAACGAATTTAGTTAGTTGAATTAAAGGAAAGACGATGGCAACTGTAGGTCTTTTTTTCGGAAGCGACACCGGTAACACCGAAGCTGTAGCCAAAATGATCCAGAAAAAACTGGGTGAGAAGATGGTTGAGGTGAAAGATATCGCCAAGAGTACCAAAGATGATATCGCCGCCTATGATCTGCTGATCCTCGGCATTCCGACGTGGTATTACGGTGAGTCTCAGTGTGATTGGGATGACTTTTTCCCAGAATTGGAAAAGATCGACTTCACCGACAAACTGGTCGCAATCTTCGGCTGCGGCGATCAGGAGGATTACGCAGAGTATTTCCTTGATGCGATGGGGACTTTACGTGACATTATCGAGCCACGTGGTGCCATTATCATCGGTCATTGGCCAACAGCGGGCTATGAATTTGAAGCGTCTAAAGCGTTGGTGGATGATAAGCACTTTGTCGGCTTAGGGATTGACGAAGATCGTCAGCCAGAGTTGACCGAAGAACGTGTAGATGCTTGGGTTAAGCAGATCTACGACGAAATGTGTCTGGCCGAGTTAGAAGACTGATTTATCCCCTATTTCGATAAAGGCGGCGACAGTGCCGCCTTTTTTATAGGTGAATTACGCATGCAATCCATTCAACGACATTGGGATATCTTTTGTACCGTCGTCGATAATTACGGTGACATCGGCGTTACCTGGCGTCTGGCACGACAGCTGGCAAATGAGTACAACTTGGATATCAATCTGTGGGTTGATGACCTATTGAGTTTTGCCCATATCTTACCGGAACTCGCTCCAACGGCACTGACTCAACAATTTTACGGGGTCACCGTCATTCATTGGACGCAACCATTACCGCAGCAATGGCTCCCTGGTACAGTGCTTATTGAGGCATTCGCTTGTGAATTGCCTGATGAAATACAGCAAGTATTGCCACAACTGCCTTCGCCGCCAATCTGGTTTAATCTCGAATATCTCAGTGCAGAATCCTGGATTGATGACTGTCACGGCTTGAGTTCGCCAGCACTTCCCGGTGTCAAAAAGATTTTTTACTTTCCAGGCTTCACCGCCAAATCAGGTGGTTTGATTTGCGAGCAAGGGCTGTTTGATAAACGTGAACGTTGGCAGAGCCTTCAACAAACCAAATTATCTTTGTGGCAATCTTATGGACTCACCGACATCAACGCTGATGAGATGGTCGTCAGCCTATTTTGCTACGAAAACGCCGCACTTAATCACTTATTAGCGCTATGGCGCGATACCCCTACCAAGCTGCATCTGCTGGTGCCTCGCGGTAAAGGCTTAGCCGCCGTTAAACAATGGCTTAACACTCAAAGTAATGTAACGACATCTGTCCCAAGTAGTTATTTGATTAACAATCTTCATATTCATGCACTGCCTATGACAGATCAGCAAGGATATGACCAACTGCTATGGAGTTGTGATTTCAACATCGTACGGGGAGAAGATTCGTTTCTGCGCGCGCAGTGGGCTGCGAAACCTTTTATCTGGCATATCTATCCGCAACAAGAAGATGCACATCTGATAAAATTGGATGCTTTTATGCGCCGATATTGCCATAATCTCGCTCCAGCCGTGGCAGAAGCTTGGCAACAGCTTAATCTCGCTTTTAATCAACAAGATGGCCCGGCAGTTTGCCATTACTGGCAAAAATTGGGTCTTGTCAATGGGCCGTTGTCGCAACATGCGAAACAATGGCCGGTTGACGCAATAAATGACGCAGATCTTGCAAACAGGCTAGTGAAAATGGTTGAAAACCGCTAAGATGCTGCGCTGAACTGAAAAACCGTGAAATATAGGAATCTACGTAATGAAAACTGCTCAGGAAATCCGCGCAGGTAACGTGATCATGGTTGATGGCAACCCAATGGTTGTACTGAAGACCGAATACAACAAATCAGGCCGTAACGCCGCAGTTTGTAAAATGAAACTGAAGAACCTGTTGTTAGGTTCAGGTACTGAAACTGTGTTCAAAGCTGACGACAAACTGGATGACATCCAGTTGGAACGTCTCGAATGTACCTACTCCTACTTCGCCGACCCAATGTATGTTTTCATGGATGCTGAGTACAACCAGTACGATGTAGAAGCCGAAAACATGGGCGATGCTATCAACTTTATCGTTGATGGTATGGAAGAAGTTTGTCAGGTGACTTTCTACAACGGTAAGGCTATCTCTGTAGAACTGCCAACCACTATCGTTCGTGAAGTGGGTTACACTGAACCTGCTGCCCGTGGCGACACCACAGGTAAAGTAATGAAGCCAGCTAAACTGATCGGTACCGACATGGAAATCATGGTTGCTGATTTCGTTAAAGAAGGCGACAAGATCGAAATCGATACCCGTACTGGCGAATTCAAAAAACGCGTGTAATCGGGACCAAATTTGAAAAAGCCAGCAAATTGCTGGCTTTTTTATTGGGGAAAACCGAGAGGTTCATATGAACCTCTCGCATAAATCCAATTATCAGGCTATCAAAATAAACCCGAAAAAAGCGATGACCGCAGCGATTAAGGCATAGGGTAACTGAGTGACTGCATGACTGACGAGATTGCAGCCGGAACCTTGTGCTGCCAGTACTGTGGAATCGGAGTAAAAGCATGCCTGACTGCCAAAAGATGAGGCGGATAACAACGCCCCGATTACCAATGGAATATCAGCATCTACCGATTTTGCCAGCGGCATCACGATGGGGATCGTTACCGCAAAAATCCCCCAACTCGAACCAGTAGCAAACGCCAAAATGGCCATCGCTGCAAATACCAGCGCTGGCAGCATTTGCGCGGTCATATAAGGGCTGAGCACATTAATCACATACTGTGGCAGCATTAATTGATCGCACACATCCTTAAAAACAAATGCGGCAATCACAGTACCAATAGCCGGCAACATACTTTTAAAGCCATCAATCATCTGGTCCATCATTTCGGCCAGCGGCATTAAGCGCTGCACGGCATAATAAGGAATGGTAACGACCAGCGTGGCCAGTAATCCTTTCCAGACATCAATATCGAAATAAACAGTAAAAGCCACCAGTAACAACATAGGCACTAAAAAGTTATGCAGCTTGCCTTGCTTATCCGCATTCTCGAACTCTTCTTCAATGGCTTTAAGTGCATACTCGTCAGACGTTAATACCTCATCAAGATCAACTTGCGCTTTGGCTGGTGTGCCCGCCTTGGCGGCAAGTTCGGCTTTTTTCATCGGGCCAATGGCTGGCACGATACCAGCAGCGACGAACAATACCATCAATACCGCTAACCAGGCATATAGCATATAAGGGATCGCCTGCATGTAGACATGGATCCCCTCACCTTTGGCGGCTACGCCGTTATCAACCAACAAACCACCAAAAAACACCGCCCAGGTCGACAATGGTACGATAACGCATACCGGAGCCGCGGTAGAATCAACGATATAGGCCAGCATTTCTCGAGAAATTTTAAACCTATCGGTGACCCGTTTCATGGTTTCGCCAACGGTCAGCGCATTTAGGTAATCATCAATGAAGATCACAATACCCAGCACAAAGGTCATCAATAGCGATGATCTGGGGCCTGTGGCAAAACGCATCGCATTGCGCCCAAACGCCAACGCCCCGCCGGTACGGACTAACAAGGCAATTAACGCCCCAAAACTACCGCAAACGAGGATCAACCAGCCAATCGTTTCATCACCCATTACCTTCAATGATGCATCGGCAAAGCTATTGAGTACTTCTGCTGGATCAACCAACAACAAGCCGGTAACAGCACCGATGATTAACGCCAGAATGGGCCGTCTTAGCCAGATGGCAAAGACCAGCACCACAATAGGGGGAATAAGACTTAACGCTGTCGGCTCAGACATGCACTTAGGTCCTCAAAAGTAAACGGCCATATGGCCAATAGTCCAAGGTGCTTTGTTCTACTTGCATCGCACCTGTTAACTGTCTGGGAGGTTTTTGCCTTTAGCTCAGTCGTAGCTGTTCGGACACCATTCCAATAACATCTGGCTGAAAATAAATCGCTTATGAATTCTAGTCAACCAAATATCTATGCTAACGTCCTCAACTGCTCAAGCTGTGACTGAAATGTCCCCTTTACAAGTTAATTCATGTTATTAGCATCGTTTTTAGGGACTCTAAACTGACAACATAACTCGCTTGGTTAGTAGATATTTATCCGCTGTAAACGAATATTGATTTGTGGGCAACAATGGCAGTTTTTAAGTGAAAAATATGTCAAGTAACAAAAATATCAGTTTTTTGTATCGCTATATTATTTCATGCTTCTTTTTTACGGATAAATCGACTGAAAAATATAGATATTTTTTTATTTCCCTCTTTTTTAATGGGGTGAAATTCGCTATTGTTCTTCGTCCAATCTAATTGTTTTAAACCATCAACTTCGAGGTAATATGCGGCCCGTAATTAAATCCCATAAACTGGACAGTGTTTGTTATGACATTCGTGGTCCAGTTCATAAGGAAGCCCGCCGCCTGGAAGATGAAGGTCACCGAATCCTCAAGCTCAATATTGGGAACCCTGCCGTCTTTGGCTTTGATGCTCCTGAAGAAATTGTCCGTGATGTGATCCTGAACCTGCCATCTTCTCAGGGTTATTGTGAATCAAAAGGCCTGTTTTCTGCCCGTAAGGCAATCGTGCAGCATTATCAGTCTAAAGGTATCCACGGGGTGGATATTGAAGACGTGTATATTGGTAATGGTGTGTCCGAACTTATTATGATGTCCATGCAGGGATTACTAAACGCTGATGATGAGGTATTGCTGCCCTCACCCGACTATCCGTTGTGGACCGCTGCGGTGAATCTTGCTGGCGGTAAAGCGCGGCATTACATCTGTGATGAAGAAGCCGACTGGTTCCCCGACTTAGATGATATCCGCAGTAAAATTACGCCGCGCACTAGAGGACTGGTGATTATCAATCCCAACAATCCTACCGGGGCCGTGTATCCCCGTGAATTGTTGTTGGAAATTGTAGAGATTTGCCGTGAGCACTCATTAATTCTGTTTGCTGATGAGATTTACGACAAAATTCTGTATGACGATGCTCACCATACTTACGCGGCAAGTTTATCTGATGACATCCTGACCGTCACTTTTAACGGATTATCAAAAGCCTATCGGGCCGCTGGATTTCGTATCGGCTGGATGATGCTCTCTGGTAATCTTAAAGCGGCCAAGAGTTACATTGAAGGGTTGGAAATGCTGTCGTCCATGCGGCTTTGTGCCAATGTGCCCAACCAGCATGGTATTCAGACCGCTTTGGGTGGATACCAGAGTATTAATGAACTGACAGCACCGCAAGGCCGACTGACGATTCAGCGCGATACCTGTTATGACCTGCTGAATCAAATCCCTGGGGTCAGCTGTAAAAAGCCTATGGGGGCGATGTATGCCTTTCCGAAACTCGACGCTAAGCGTTTTAGTATTCGTGATGATGAACGGTTAGTGCTGGATTTATTGAAAGAGAAAAAAATCCTATTGGTGCAAGGAACGGCCTTCAATTGGGCGGCACCGGATCATCTGCGCGTGGTGTTCCTGCCTTATAAAGAAGATCTCCAAAAAGCCTTGTTCGCTTTTGGTGACTTTTTGAGCCATTACCATCAATAAGCTGATGAAGAAGCCGTGCAAGTCACGGCTTCTGACTATTGTTATCTTCGCAACTGCCATTCACCGCCCGCTTGCGTTACAGTAGTGGATATTCTGTGAGTCATCAAAGAGGAAAAGATGAGTCATCTGTTTGCCCACCTCGCCAGAATGAAGTTAATCCAACGTTGGCCTTTAATGCACAACATCCGTCAGGAAAATGTGCAGGAGCATTCACTGCAAGTCGCCATGGTTGCGCATGCGCTGGCAATTATCAGCAATCGCTTATATCAGGGACATTATTCTCCTGAACGCGCAGCTACACTGGCAATATTCCACGATGCCAGCGAAGTGTTGACGGGCGATTTACCTACACCAGTGAAATATTTTAATAAAGATATTGAGACCGAATATAAGAAAATCGAAGCAATTGCCGAAGAACGGCTGCTGCAGATGGTGCCGGAAATCTTCCGGGAGGATTATCGTAGCTTATTCATCAGCCATGATAATGATGTTGAGTACCAGCGCTTGGTGAAGTCTGCCGATACGCTATGTGCTTATCTTAAATGCTTGGAAGAAAAACATGCGGGTAATAGTGAGTTCAACTCGGCTAAACGACGGCTTGAACAGATGCTGGATAACAATCCAGATCCCGCAGTACAGTATTTTCGACAAGCATTTATTCCCAGTTTTACCCTCGATTTAGATCAAATTAATCAGTTGTTGTAACAGGGAATCTTTAGATGGAAACTTCTCCTTGGTTAGAACGCCGGGAACGCGATCAGAGCCAGCGTCGCAATGATTACCGGTCACCCTTTCAACGCGATCGGGCGCGGATCATGCACTCGGCAGCCTTTCGCCGACTGCAAGCAAAAACACAGGTGCTGGGCGTCGGCATGAACGACTTTTATCGCACCCGACTTACGCATTCACTGGAAGTATCACAAATAGGTACCGGTATTGCGGCGCAATTGAAACAACGTTTCCCAGAAATGTTGACGTGGCTCGATTCAATGAGTCTGATTGAAGCGCTATGTTTGGCCCATGACATTGGTCATCCGCCCTATGGTCATGGCGGAGAAACAGCTCTGAATTACATGATGCGTGATCACGGGGGCTTTGAAGGCAACGGACAGACATTTCGCATTCTGACTAAGCTTGAGCCTTATACTGAACATTATGGCATGAACCTGACGCGCAGAACCTTGTTGGGGGTGATGAAATATCCCGCGTTAGCGGAATCACTGCGACAAAAATATGCGCAACCAGCGGTGAGTAATTATCGCCAGTTAAAACCGAGCCAATGGCCACCAGTTAAAGCCATCTTTAATGAT
This sequence comes from Shewanella fodinae, assembly GCF_014651955.1. Classification (GTDB taxonomy): domain Bacteria; phylum Pseudomonadota; class Gammaproteobacteria; order Enterobacterales; family Shewanellaceae; genus Shewanella; species Shewanella fodinae. The sequence goes on from NZ_BMXW01000002.1 coordinate 264,989, forward strand.
GACGCCGCAGTATTTAACTGGGTCCTAGCACCTTTGACAGCTCACGACCGTGCTGAGTTTATTCGTAGCAGCCAAGCCAGTACTGGTGGGCATCAGCGCACGCTGTATAAATCCTTTGACAGTACCATTATGGAATTAGCAGATGATATCGCCTATGCGGTACATGATCTGGAAGATGCCATCGTCATGGGCATTGTCAGTCGTGAGCAATGGTTGGAATTTGTTGCTCCCCGTTTGTCCTGCCTGCAAGACCCTTGGATCAAAGAGCAACTGGATAATATCGACGGCAGGCTGTTTTCTAGCAAACATTACCGCCGCAAAGATGCTATCGGTACTTTGGTCAATGCACTGGTAACCGCAATTTGCGTGAGAGAAAACAACCTATTTACCGAGCCACTGCTGCGCTACCAGGCTGTTCTTGAGGCCCCGTATGATGAGATGTTGGAGATCCTCAAACAGTTTGTCTTGATGTTTGTGGTACGAAAACCTGAAATCCAGATGCTCGAATATAAAGGCCAGCAGATAGTGATGGAACTATTTGAAGCGCTCGCCTCTGATCCGCTGCGTCTATTGCCGTTTAATACGCAGGAGCGTTGGCAGACAGCACAGCAGCATGGCGGTAATAGTTTGCGGGTCATAGCCGATTATATTGCCGGAATGACCGATGAATTTGCTGCCCGACTGCATCAGCAGTTATTCAGCCCTCGGGCAGCGTCATTGATGGAGTTTAGCCACATATAGGCATCAGCCTAACAAGTGGGGAAATAGTCCTTTAAGACCGGCAGCCATCACTTCAATGCCTATGGACAACATCAATAACCCCATTAAGCGGGTAATAACGTTGATGCCGGTCTTCCCTAACAATTTGTTGATGACGCTAGCCATACGAAAAAGTGCATAGCTGAGTAAACCAAACAGCACCACAGTTAATGACATTGCTAACAGGTTTAAGACGCCTTTGTGCTCGGCGGCAAAAACAATCACTGAGCTGATGGCACCAGGGCCAGCCATCAATGGCAGGGCTAAGGGCACTACTGCTACAGAGTCCATCATGGATGCTTCGCGATCTTCTTCAGGGTTACGTTTAACTTCACTGAGTTTCCCCTGCAACATCGACATTGCGATAATAGCAATCAGCGTGCCGCCAGCGATACGAAATGCTGACAGGGAAATACTGAACATATTCAGGATTAACTGCCCAGCAACAATAGTGCTCAGCAAAATAATTACTACCGCAAAATTGGCAACTTTAGCTGTTTGTTCCCGTTCTGCTGCAGTTTGATGGCTAGTGAGACTAACAAATACTGGTAGCAGCCCGATGGGATTGATAATTGCCAGAAGGCCTAGAAAGAATTTCACGTAGAGAGTGAGTTCCACTATATAAACCCTTACATAACACCTGAATGACGCCGCTATCGGCGTTTTTGAGGCGCATAATCTACTCTAAGCTTAAGGGTTTTACAAAATGAGATTTTTTTGGGGTTATCCCTAATTTTATTGAGGATTGTTGCTACATCGAAAAGTAATGACAAAAATTGCATTATTTGCAATTTCTTGGCGTAAAAAAGGCTCCTGATGGAGCCTTTCTTCATTACCACATGAGATCATCAGGGATAACATAATCCGCATAGGGATCTTCTTCATCTTTAGGTTGCAGTCCGTCAGTATCGGCTCGCCATAAATAACCGACCCAATCGGGAACCAACAGGTTAACCCGCTCCGCCAATCGATGAGGAACCAGATAGCTATGATCTTCTAAGCGTACGATACCTAACTTTCCACTAAGCAACTGTTGTTGCAGTGTATTAGTAATATATAACGGGTAGATTTTATTAAGCAGTGTATAGTTAAACTTGATTTCACCATCGCTCGGTAAGCGAATGGCCTGCTTCTTAATTTCAGTGATCAAGCTCCGTACCAGGCCTTTCTCGCTTGCTTCCGCAAAACGTTGTTCATTCAGTTGTTTATCACGTTTTGCCTGCTCCGCTTTTTGTATTGCCACCTGTTGTTTCAGGGCTTCACTGCCATCATCAACGTTGGCCTTACGGTTGCGTTTTTTCTGGGTTTTAACATCTTTTATCTTCTGTTTGCTGGTAAGCCCAGCTTTCAACAATTGCTCTTGGAGTGCATTAGCCATAAATACTCCTTAGCGGATGGACTGATATATTGCTTCGAGCGCTGCCAAAGGTTCAGCGGCCTGAGTAATCGGGCGGCCGATAACCAGATAGTCAGCACCGGCATCTAATGCGCTCTTAGGCGTCATAATACGTTTTTGGTCGCCAACATCACTACCTTGCGGCCGGATACCAGGTGTCACCAGCTTAAAATCTTCCCCCAAACGGTGCTTTAGTGTATGAGCTTCTTGTGCTGAGCAAACAACGCCATTCAAACCTGCATCAAAACTCAATTGCGCTAATCGGGTAACCTGTTCGGCAGCAGAGGCATGAACTCCAACTAATTGGAGTTCATCGCTGCTCATAGAGGTAAGCACCGTTACTGCAATTAATAATGGTGCATTTTCACCATAAGGTAATAAGGCCTTGCGGGCCGCTTCCATCATGGCAAAGCCACCACTGGCGTGCACATTTACCATCCACACGCCCAACTCCGCAGCGGCAGTTACGGCCTTGGCAACCGTATTTGGAATATCGTGGAATTTCAGATCGAGAAACACATCAAAGCCACGATTCTGGATCTCTTTTACCAAATCAGGCCCGAACAATGTAAACATCTCTTTGCCAATTTTTAACCGGCAAAGACTGGGATCAAGTTTATCAACAAGCTGTAGTGCCTTAAATTTATTATCAAAATCAAGTGCCACTACAATGGGATTTTCCAACATTTGAACTCCAACTGAACAGTTTTGATGGCTCATTCACCATCCAGACCACGAATACGCTTAATGCTGCCCCAATTTTTGCAGGAAGGACAATGCCAGTAAAGGGTATGTGACGGAAAGCCGCATTCACGGCAACGATAACTGGGACGGAAACGGATCTGTTGTTCAACCAACTGCTCCAGCATCGCCAGACTGTCACGCGCCTGCCCTTTCTCCGCTTGACGAATATGCATCTGCATCAATAACTGGAAACCGCGCATTGTTGGATGACGATATAATGCGTCAAGCACCAGAGATTCGGCACCTTTTACATCACCGGCGTCCAACATATGCAACGCCAGTGCGACAATGACCGAAGCTCCGGCACCCTTCTCAATCGCACTGACCAACAACTGTTGGTAATAATGATTATCGCCAGTTGCTTTGAGCAAGCGCTTGGCAAAAGGCAAGGCATCGGCGAATAACTCTGCATCCGCGGTACAGAGTTGTTCTAATGTCTGGTGCACCTCGTCATACTGTTTAAATTCAAGATATATTTTGGAGAGTGCCAGCAATGCCCTGCCGCATGCGCAATCTTGTTTGAGTGCCTGTCGCAACAGTTTAATCTGTGAGTTTTTATCTTCGTTTTCTTCCGCTAACTGGCAGTAAAAATGCGCAATAACTGGTTTCAACGATTGCTGGCTCTTACGGGGTAAACGGCGCGTGATATCGATAGCTTTTTGCCATTCTTTGGTCATTTGATAAATAGCAATAAGCTCTTTCTCGGCGTCTTCTGAGTGATCTTCCTGTCCTGCCAGATTAAGAAAGATTTCCTCTGCCCGGTCATAAAAACCGGCGGCAAGATAGTCCCTGCCAAGTTCCATCATCGCCAAGTCCCGTTGTTCAGTAGCGAGTGATGGCCTGGCAATCAGGTTTTGATGAATGCGAATAGCGCGATCAACTTCACCACGCTTGCGGAATAAAGAGCCCAACGATAGATGAGTGTCAATGGTTTCATCATCTACATCCAGCATGCTGATGAACAGATCTACCGCTTTGTCAGATTCGTTGGACAATAGAAAATTGAGGCCAGTGAAATAGTCACGGCTCAACTGCTTCTGCTTGAGATTCTGCTTTTGTCTCAGGTTGCGCCGCCCCATATACCAGCCATAAGCGGCAGCAATAGGCAACAGCAAAAAAAGCAGTTCCAACATATCAGGCGTCGTGCTCCTGTTGGGTAGCAGTTAAGGACATAAGCTTTTTCCGAGCACTTTTCAGTGATAGTTTCAGACGGATAATGTAAAAGAAAGCGATGATCCAACTCACCAAAAAACCCGCTAAAAACACCACAGCTAGGACCATCGGCAGACGATATTCGCCCTGTGCAACAAAATAACTAATGGTAACCATCTGTTCATTACGGGAACCAAATACCAACGCCAACACAAACAGCAGCGCGAGGACAATTGTGGCTATAAATGACTTCACATTCGACTCCATGAATCGTCGCATTCAATGCTCTGATTATCCAGTAATTTGCTGGAACTGACCAGCATTGCCTTAGCTCAGATATAAAAAAGCCCCCAGTTAAGGAGGCTTTTGATACCAGCAATAATTAAACGATAGTGGCGTCTACCCGTTCGCGCAGCTCTTTGCCGGGCTTAAAGTGCGGCACATACTTACCATCGAGTTCGACAGAAGTCCCGGTTTTAGGATTACGTCCTACACGAGGCGCACGATAGTGTAGTGAGAAACTGCCAAAGCCACGGATTTCGATGCGATCACCGCTTTCCAATGTCTTCGCCATTTGCTCCAACATCTCTTTGATGGCATTTTCCACATCTTTCGCTGACAGCTGCGTTTGCTCTGCTGCGAGTTTTTCGATCAGTTCGGATTTTGTCATCCTCGCTACCCCTATTTTAAGCCAAACACTGGCACCAACGGGCAGGAGCTGAGCCCCTGCCATCAAGGTTCATTATTTGCGGGCTGCCTTGAATGCTTCAGCCATAGCGTTAGTCATAACGACATCTTCCTGCTTATTCAGGTTTGCCATTACTTCTTTCTCTTCGGCTTCGTCTTTCGCACGAATTGACAAGCTGATGGCACGGTTCTTACGATCCACACCCATAAACTTGGCTTCAATGCTATCACCTACATTGTATACGGTAGAAGCATCTTCGATACGTTCACGGCTAATATCAGCTACACGGATGTAACCTTCAACAGTGTCCGCCAGTTCTACAGTCACGCCTTTGGCATCAACAGCAGTTACTGTACCGTTTACAATAGAACCTTTCTTCTTATCTGCCAAGTAGGCATTGAAAGGATCGTCTTCAGTCTGTTTTACACCCAAGCTGATACGTTCACGTTCTGGGTCAACTGACAGTACAACAGCAGTGATTTCATCACCTTTCTTGTATTCACCAACAGCTTCTTCGCCATTGTTGTTCCAAGAGATGTCAGACAGATGAACCAGACCATCGATGCCACCGTCCAGACCAATGAAGATACCAAAGTCAGTGATAGATTTGATCTTACCAGTAACTTTATCGCCCTTGGCATAACGGTTGGAGAAGTCTTCCCATGGGTTAGTCTTACACTGTTTCAGACCCAGAGAAATACGACGACGTTCTTCGTCGATATCCAGTACCAGAACTTCCACTTCATCACCCAGGCTAACAACCTTGGATGGGTGGATGTTCTTGTTGGTCCAATCCATTTCAGATACGTGTACCAGACCTTCAACACCTTCTTCGATTTCAACGAAGCAGCCATAATCGGTCAAGTTAGTCACACGACCAGTCAGCTTGGTGTTTTCTGGGTAACGTTTGCTGATTTCCAACCATGGGTCTTCACCCAGTTGTTTCAGACCCAGTGAAACACGAGTACGTTCACGGTCATATTTCAGCACTTTAACAGTGATTTCGTCACCAACATTGACGATTTCAGATGGATGCTTAACGCGTTTCCATGCCATGTCAGTGATGTGCAGCAGACCGTCAACACCACCCAGATCCACGAATGCACCGTAGTCTGTCAGATTTTTAACGATACCTTTAACTGCTTGACCTTCCTGCAGGTTTTCCAACAGGGCGTCACGTTCAGCGCTGCTTTCAGATTCGATAACGGCGCGGCGAGAAACCACTACGTTGTTACGTTTCTGATCCAGTTTGATAACCTTGAATTCCAATTCTTTGTTTTCCAGGTGCGCAGTGTCGCGTACTGGACGAACATCAACCAGTGAACCTGGCAGGAATGCACGGATACCATTCAATTCAACAGTGAAACCGCCTTTAACCTTACCGTTGATAATGCCGATAACGGTGGCATTTTCTTCGTAGGCTTTTTCCAGAACGATCCAGGCTTCATGGCGCTTAGCTTTTTCACGAGACAGTTGGGTTTCACCAAAACCGTCTTCTACGCTATCCAGCGCTACGTCAACTTGGTCACCTACAGCAATTTCCAGCTCGCCTTGGGCGTTCTTGAACTGCTCGGCAGGAATTGGGCTTTCTGATTTCAGGCCAGCGTCAACCAGTACCATGCCGTTTTCGATGGCAACAACAGTACCGCGAACGATAGAACCTGGACGAAATTCCAGTTGTTGAAGGGATTGTTCAAACAGATCAGCAAAAGATTCAGTCATGTTAATTACTTTAAAATTAAAGCCATACTACATCCTGAGCATGGGGTCAGTTCACTAATCTCCTGCATCCTTGCCGGAGATACTAAAATCCACAGGTATCAAACACCTGTGGCGGATAATTTCTCTTCAATGTGTTTCAGCGCTTGCTGAAACACGGCTTCTATGCCAAGACCGGTTGTGTCAATCACCAGCGCATCATCTGCTGGTACTAACGGCGCAACAGCGCGATTCATGTCTCTGAAATCACGCTCTTTAATCTCGGTTAAAAGGCGTTCGATGTTAACATCAAAGCCCTTGTCTCGCAACTGATTATAGCGCCGCTGCGCGCGTTCTTCCGCCGTTGCGGTTAAAAACAATTTGGCGGGGGCATTGGGGAAAACCACGGTCCCCATATCTCGACCATCGGCAATTAACCCTGGGGCAACATTAAATGCCCGTTGGCGCCGTAATAGGGCCTCGCGTACCCGCGGAAAGGCCGCGACTCGGGAGGCGGCATCAGAACATTCCTGAGAGCGAATACTGTTGGTGACATCTTCACCTTCGAGTACAACTTTAGTGGCTTCTTTATCAGTGGCGGCCAGAAATTGCACATCAAGGTGGGTAGCGAGCAAGGTAATGGCTTCTTCATTATCCAGCTCCACATCGTGATGAATTGCAGCAAGTGCCAGCACACGGTAGATAGCGCCGCTATCAAGCAGCTTCCATCCTAACCGGGTAGCCAACATCTGGCTGATGGTTCCTTTTCCCGCTCCGCTGGGGCCATCAATAGTGACGACAGGCGCCCGTTCAGACATAGAATCCTCCACAGTGTAGTGTCGTTCCCAAGCATGCAAGACAGGGCTTGGGAATTAAGCGGGCCGTATTATACATGAATACGACCCACAAGAATGGCGAAATTTCGCAAACAAATCACAGATGCTGTTACGTTAGCGTGACAAAGCGGCAAATTGGCTGAAATAGCCAGGAAAGGTTTTCGAGGTGCAGTCCGGATCGCGGATTGTTACCCCGCAATCAGCAAATGCCAACAGTGAGAAACACATCGCCATCCGATGATCGTTATAAGTATCTATCGCGGCATGAAGCACCTGCTTCGGCGGCGTAATGCAGATATAGTCATGGCCTTCTTCCACCTCTGCCCCAATTTTGCGTAATTCGGTTGCCATCGCCGCTAAACGGTCTGTTTCTTTGATACGCCAGTTATAGATGTTGCTCAGGCGAGTCTTCCCTGTGGCAAATATTGCTGTCGTGGCAATGGTCATAGCAGCATCGGGGATATGGTTCATATCCATGTCAATCCCTTGTAATTGGCTGCCTCGCGCAATGATAAAATCATCGCCCCATTCAATCTTTGCCCCCATAGTGGCTAATGCGTCGGCAAATTTTACATCGCCCTGAATGCTTTGCCTGCCAACCCCGGTAACCTTAACCACTCCGCCAGCAATAGCGCCTGCGGCAAGAAAATAAGAAGCCGAAGAAGCGTCGCCTTCCACTAACAGTTTTCCGGGCGCGATGTATTGTTGCCCGGCCGCGATATCAAATCGCTGATAGTTATGATGCTTTACTGCAACACCAAACTTTTGCATCAACGCCAGCGTAATATCAATATAAGGTTTTGAGACCAACTCCCCCTGTACTTCAATCGTTACCGCGGACTGTGCCAGCGGGGCCACCATCAGTAGTGCTGTGAGAAACTGGCTGGACAAGCTACCGGCTATTTTTACCGTACCGCCAGTCAAACCGGTGCCGTTGATCCGTAGCGGCGGATAATGGGGATTTTTAAGATACTCAATATCGGCACCTAATTGCCGCAATGCATCCACCAGATCGCCAATTGGACGCTCTTCCATGCGTGGTTCTCCGGTCAAGTCAAACTGCCCGACACTTAATGTGAGCGCCGCACATAATGGTCGCATGGCGGTGCCAGCATTGCCGAGAAACAATGTCAGTGGTGCCGTGGCTGAGAATGGACCAGCATTGCCGTTGACAACACACCGGGTTTTATCTGCAGATAACTGATATTCGATACCAAGTTTGGATAGTGCGGCTAACATATGACGGATATCATCTGAATCCAGCAGATTAGTGAGTTCAGTTTTGCCTTTCGCCAATGCGGCAAGTAATAAGGCCCGATTGGAAATGCTTTTTGAGCCGGGAATATTCACTTCACCACTGAAGTGAGCAACGTGTGCTAGATGTAATTCTTTCATAGTTAACTATCTTGATTGACTGCAGTATTCTGCTCGGAAACTGTTATGCGAACGCCAAGCATGAGCGTTATGGCATTCGCCCCCAATATCTTCTGATGTGTTGTTGCCACACAGACCTTGGCGAAAATCTGATGACATAAATTGACTGATTGATTACGGCAGTTCAACCGTTTTACGTCATGCTGCAGCATCTTTGTTCGACGTTGCGTAAAATTCCAGCATCAACGGCATTAAATTAACGTTGTTTTATCGTTTTCAGAAAATAAACCCTGTGTTTACGATTCAGTACAACAACAGTGCTGAGGAGAATTAACATCGCCAGCAAATGCCGCTATGCTAGTCCAACTTATCCTTACCACGACAGAAGTGCCAATGTTTAACCATTTACAAGCAATGCCTGCCGACCCGATCCTGGGACTGTTGAGCCAATTTCGTGACGATCCTCGCCCTGTAAAGGTCGATTTGGGTGTGGGCGTTTATAAAGATCCGCAGGGAAACACACCTATCCTTGCTTGCGTAAAAACGGCAGAACGTCTGCGTACAGCAACAGAAACGACCAAAGTTTATATTGGACCTGCGGGCAGCGAAAAATTTAACCGACTCATCTGTCATTTGGCTTTTGGTGCCGATCACTCTGTCATCGAACAGAACCGAGTGCGTAGCGTCTCCACCCCGGGAGGCACTGGCTCGTTAAAAGTAGCCGCCGATTTCATCAAGCGTTGCAACCCGGATGCTACCATGTGGGTTAGCGATCCTACCTGGGCAAACCACGTCAGCCTGTTCAAAAGTGCCGGACTGAAAGTGGAGAATTATCCCTATTATGATCAGCAAAACAATCAGCTAAAATTTGAAGAGATGCTGGCTGCGTTGCGGCAATTAGGCGGTAATGATGTAGTGTTGTTGCATGCCTGTTGCCACAATCCGACAGGACAAGATCTGACGGAAGCCCAATGGGATCAGGTAGTAGCCGTAGCAGTTGAACGCGGATTTACACCGTTGATTGATATGGCATACCAAGGTTTTGGCGACAGCCTTGAGCGAGATGCCTATGGCGTTCGCAAAATGGCTGCTGCGGTCGATGCCATGTTGCTGTGCGCTTCCTGTTCAAAAAACTTTGGACTGTACCGTGAGCGTATTGGCGCTTGTGCGGTCATTACCCAAGATTCCGCAAAAGCGGATATTGCACTGTCAGTCATGCTGCATGCCATTAGAGCCAATTATTCGATGCCACCTGCGCATGGTGCCGCGCTGGTAGAAACAATTTTGAGTTCCGAAGAGCTGTCTCAGCAATGGCTGGAAGAACTGGCGGTCATGCGTAATCGTATCAACGGTAACCGAGCGATGCTGGTCGATAGAATCAAAGCCGCGGGGGTGACCCGCGATTTCAGTTTTATTGCACAGCAGAAAGGGATGTTCTCATTTTTAGGGATTTCGCCAGAACAAGTTGAACAGCTAAAACGCGATTATGGGATTTACATGGTGGGTTCAAGCCGGATGAGTGTAGCGGGGATCACTGAAGACAATGTGGATTATCTGGCGCAATCAATAGCGGCAATCCTTTAAGCCGCGCTGACAAAAAAAGCGACTGCATGCAGTCGCTTTTTTGCTATCTGGGCATATTTAGGCTGTGTGCTTTTCGGCAAACGCACGCATAAAATCAACCAACTTTTGCACTCCTGCCAATGGCATCGCGTTATAGATGCTAGCTCTCATGCCACCAACAATACGATGTCCTTTCAGCGCAACCAGTCCGAGAGCTTCAGCGTCCGCCAAGAAATCCTTATTCAATGCTTCATCCTGCAGCTGAAAAGTGACATTCATGCGCGAGCGATTTTGTGGCGCCACACCATTCTTGTAGAACGCTAACTCATCAATACATTGATACAGCAATTCAGCTTTCTGTTTATTCTGTGTTTCAATGGCCGCCACGCCACCTAACTGTTGCAACCACTTAAAGACTTCTGCCGCTAGATACCAGGCAAAAGTTGGCGGAGTATTGAACATGGAATCGTGTGCAGCGGCAATGCGGTAATCCATAATAGAAGACGGATTGACGGGCGGCAGTTGCAACAGATCTTTTCTGACAATGACGATGCTCAGCCCTGATGGCCCAATATTTTTTTGCGCACCCGCGTAGATCATACCGAACTTACTGACATCCACCTGGCGAGACATGATCGTTGATGACATATCTGCAATAACGGGCCAAGGAGCATCAATCTCTTCAAATATTTCGATACCATCAACCGTTTCATTCGGGCAGTAATGGACGTAACGATATTGTGTTGTTGGGCCATTGAGTTCCGGTAAAGTAACCTGGTTTAATCCATTGACTTTAGAGACCATTTCTATGGTGTCAATCTGCGCTTCGCCCACTAAACGTACGGCTTCGTCTGCTGCTGATTTTGACCATTGACCACTGAGTAAATAAAGCGCCTTACCGTTATTGCCAAGAAAATTATTCACCACTGCCGCAAACTGGCCTCGACCACCACCGTGCATAAACAATACATGGTAGTTATCGGGGATATTCATGAGTTCCCGTAAATCGGCTTCGGATGCTTTGGCAAGGGCAATAAATGGGGCACCGCGATGACTGACTTCCATCACCGATACTCCCTGCCCCTGCCAATCAAGCAACTCGGCTTGTGCTTTAGCCATTACCGGTGGGGGCAACATTGCCGGGCCGGCACAAAAATTATAAACGGTGCTCACTCATTTTCTCCTTGGGCCATAAAAAGCATAGAGACAAAACGAGCGTCACTGAGGACGCCCGTTTTCAACTTTCACAGATTATTCTGCGGTATCTTCATCCTCGGCGGTGTCGCCTTCAAGCTCCGGTGCGTCGGTAATGCCTTCGGCATCGGTATCTTCAGGGATATCATCGTCCTCAGACTGAATTTCGTCAATGCGCTGCAGTCCGACCACTGTTTCGTCTTCAGCGGTACGGATAATGGTCACGCCCTGGGTATTTCGGCCGATCAATGACACCCCAGACACGGGAGTTCTCACCAGTGTACCTTTATCGCTGATCAGCATGATTTCATCATTTTCTGCCGCTTGTACCGCCCCCACTACCGGGCCGTTACGATCGGTGACTTTAATTGAAACCACCCCTTTGGTAGCGCGACTCTTCGCCGGATACTCATCTAACGCAGTGCGTTTTCCAAAACCATTGGCGGTAACGGTAAGAATAGCGTCATCGCTGTGAGGCACGATCAATGAAACGACTTTCTGCCCAGCTTCCAGCGCAATACCGCGAACCCCAGTGGCAGTACGTCCCATCGGCCGCACGCCTTTGAAGCTAATCTGCACTTCGCCGTTTTCATCCAATACTGGATTACCATCTTCGTCAGTTATCGGTGACTCTTCTGCTTCTTTAAAGCGTACAACCTTGCCAGCATCAGAGAACAACATGATTTCGTTGTTGCCATCCGTAATGTCGACACCAATCAGCTGGTCGCCTTCTTTGAGGTTCACCGCGATAATGCCGTTACTGCGTGGGCGACTGTATTCGGTTAGCGCTGTTTTCTTCACCGTGCCGTTGGAAGTGGCCATAATAATATATTTACCCTCTTCGTATTCCCGCACCGGCAGAATAGCGGTGATACGTTCTTCACCTTCCAGCGGTAACAAGTTCACAATCGGGCGACCTCTGGCCTGACGGCTGGCCAATGGTAATTGATAAACCTTCAACCAATACAATTTACCAAAGTCAGAGAAGCACAAAATGGTGTCGTGGGTGTTGGCAATCAACAGTTTTTCGACAAAGTCCTCATCTTTCACCCTGGTGGCGGCTTTCCCCTTACCACCGCGGCGCTGAGCTTGATAGTCGGTTAACGGTTGATACTTGGCGTAGCCTAGATGTGACAGGGTAACCACCACATCTTCTTCGTTAATCAAATCTTCCAGGCTGATATCAGCGGCAGATTCATTAATTTCGGTACGGCGCGCATCACCGAATTGGGTTAATACCTCTTCCAGCTCTTCTTTGATCACTTCCATCAGACGTTCGGAACTATGCAGAATATGCAGCAACCCCGCGATGGTCTGCAGCAGTTCTTCGTATTCCTGAAGGATTTTTTCGTGTTCTAGCCCAGTCAGTTTCTGTAAACGCAGATCCAAAATAGCTTGAGCTTGCTGTTCGGTCAGGAAATACAGCCCTTCATGGATACCGAACTGTGGCTCCAGCCATTCTGGGCGTGCAGCATCATCTCCGGCTTTCTCTAGCATGGCCTGTACATTGCCCAAAGCCCATCCCTGTTCGGTCAGGCGTTGTTTAGCATCGCTTGGGCTAGGAGAGTTTTTGATCAGTTCAATGATGGGATCAATGTTCGCTAGTGCAACCGCTAATGCTTCCAGAATATGGGCGCGCTCGCGGGCTTTACGCAGTTCAAATACGGTACGGCGGGTAACCACTTCACGGCGATGCAGGATAAAAGCTTCCAGCATCTCCTTGATATTAAACAGTTTTGGCTGGCCATTTACTAAAGCCACCATATTGATACCGAAAGAACACTGCATCTGCGTCTGGGCATACAGATTGTTCAGTATCACTTCCCCGACTTCACCGCGCTTGACTTCGATAACGATCCGCATCCCATCCTTATCGGATTCGTCACGCAGTCCACTAATCCCTTCAATCTTTTTGTCTTTCACCAGCTCGGCAATTTTTTCGATCAGGCGAGCTTTATTCACCTGATAAGGGATTTCGGTCACGATAATGCGTTCACGACCGTTATCTTCAGTTTCGAAGTTAGCACGGGCGCGCATAATGACTTTGCCACGACCAGTACGGTAGGCTTCTTCAATCCCTTTTCGTCCATTGATAATGGCTGCGGTTGGGAAGTCAGGGCCAGGGATGCATTCAATCAGTTCTTCTATCGAAAGATCCGGATTAACAATTAATGCCAAACACGCATTAACGACTTCAGTCAGATTATGGGGTGGAATATTGGTGGCCATCCCCACCGCGATACCTGAGGAGCCATTGACCAACAGGTTAGGAATACGGGTTGGCAATACTTCTGGGATCTGTTCAGTACCATCGTAGTTGGGCACGAAATCGACGGTTTCTTTGTCGAGATCGGCCAGCAGATGATGAGCCAAACGCTGCATACGAATTTCTGTGTAACGCATCGCTGCCGCGGCATCACCATCGATGGAGCCGAAGTTACCCTGACCATCAACCAAGGTATAACGCAGTGAGAATGGTTGCGCCATACGTACGATAGTGTCGTATACCGCGCTGTCACCATGGGGGTGATATTTACCGATAACGTCACCGACCACACGGGCGGACTTTTTATAAGGTTTGTTCCAGTCGTTTTTCAGCTCGTTCATCGCAAATAGCACGCGACGATGAACCGGTTTCAAACCGTCTCGAACGTCTGGCAAGGCCCGGCCCACGATTACACTCATGGCATAATCAAGGTAGGAATTTCTTAGTTCGTCTTCAATGTTGATTGGCGAAATGGATAAAGCCTGATCAGTCATAAACTGCTCGATCCCCTTATATTAAGCTGACAACTTTTGTTCCATGTCATTGTCGAGCCCTACTAACGTAATGGGGCATTCTAACACAGTTCTCCGCCCTCGGAAGACCTGAAAGCGGTCTGCACACAACATTTACATCATCCTCTCGCAATACCGCCCAAAAATAGCAAAATTTGCATAAATTCCACTGAGTTGAGTAATTTATAACCAGTTGTTGAATGCTGCTTTAGGAAAACCATCAGCGCACACAAATCAACGTACCCACGGCCGGTGTAACTGTGGTTATAATGGCGCGTCTTCTTACTCGTTTTTAAGGTATTGCCATGCAAGAAAATGCCAACGTCGATCCACAAGAAATTGCCAAATTTGAAAACATGGCTGCTGGTTGGTGGGATCCTCAAGGTGAATTTAAACCACTGCATGAACTTAACCCACTACGACTGAATTACATCGACTTGAAAGCTGGAGGTATATTTCAGAAGCAGGTACTGGATGTTGGTTGTGGTGGTGGCATTCTTTCAGAAAGCATGGCCAAAATAGGGGCTAACGTCACTGGTCTTGATATGGGGCATGAACCTCTTGAAATAGCCAAGTTACATGCGCTGGAATCCGCGGTTACCGTCAATTATCAACAACAGACCGCCGAAGAGCATGCCGCTAGCCATCACGCCTATTATGACGTGATAACCTGTATGGAAATGCTGGAGCATGTGCCTGAACCGCAATCCGTTATTAACGCCTGTTGCGCCATGGTAAAGCCACAAGGCTGGGTATTTTTCTCGACCATTAACCGTAATCTGATGTCTTGGGTGCAAACCATCGTTGGTGCCGAATATCTGTTGAAAATGTTACCCGTTGGCACCCATGTTCACAGTAAGTTTCTGCGCCCGTCTGAGCTGATAGCAATGGTGGAGCATACCGACCTGCTCTGCCGTGATGCCGTAGGTATCAAGTACAATCCGCTTAACGGTATCTTTAGTTATACCCCAAGCGTGGAAGTGAATTACATGATTGCGTGCCAGCGGGTGGACTAACATCATGCGATCTAGCCCAGTGTCAGCATTACTGTTTGATCTTGATGGGACGTTAGTCGATACCGCGCCGGATCTGATCGCGGCGGTACATGCCACATTGGCACAAAACGCCATAGAAAGCGCTGTTGATTATGCAGCGCTACGCGCTCAGGCATCGAACGGCTCACTGGCGATGCTGAGAGCGGCGGTACCCCATGCAGATGAGCCACGACTGGAGTCACTCAGAGAGGTAATGTTACAACACTATCAACTTATTAATGGTACGGAGGCAACCCTGTTTGATGGGCTTGCGGAGCTCTTATCCATTGCTAAGACATATAGTATTGCGATAGGCGTAGTCACCAATAAGCCGGCGATATTTACTAAACCGCTGTTATCAAGACTCGGATTGCTAGATCAACTGCAATCGGTCATCAGTGCTGACACCACCCGTTTTCGCAAACCACACCCAGCACCGATGTTGCTGGCAGCGCAGCAATTGCAAACCCACCCAGATAATATCTTGTACGTTGGTGATGCCGAGCGCGACATTATTGCCGCCAAAGCCGCCAATATGCCATCGGCGGCAGCGCTGTGGGGCTACATTAATACCAACGATAACCCGCAACTGTGGCATGCCGATATGATGCTGCAACACCCTACACACTTAACGGCAATTCTTACCGGAGACAGCGTAATAGATCGTTAACGATCGCTGCATATTTTAGCAATCGCGCTGCTTAAATCTGATTGCTGGTATTTTAAACAAAAGTCGCAAATCCCTATATTGACGGCGTTTGTCGCATCTGTCAGGGAACGAATGGGGAGATATCCACAACATATGCCCCGAATCGTCACTTGCAAAACGTTGCTAGCCTCACTATCTTGTTACTCTGTAAATACAAAAACACCACATATTGTGTGTAGGTAACAATCCTAGCCACTAGTCGCAATACCATAATGCGGCAGTGAAAGACTGCTCAGAATCTCTAAATACAGCGTTCAGCAGTTGCCGATGGATTGTTGTACAAAGGACGTTTTGATGGTGTGCGCCATCGTCATTAATGATAAAACCAGGGCCTATCTTCAATGAATAGCAATATGACTGTCACCAAACGTAGTGGCGAAAGAGAGAATATTGATCTCGACAAGATCCATCGTGTGATCACTTGGGCCGCCGACGGTTTGGCTAATGTGTCGGTATCCGAAGTTGAATTGCGAGCGCATCTGCAGTTTTACGATGGTATTCCTACCGAGATTATCCATGAAACCATCATTAAAGCC
This sequence comes from Shewanella fodinae, assembly GCF_014651955.1. Lineage (GTDB taxonomy): Bacteria > Pseudomonadota > Gammaproteobacteria > Enterobacterales > Shewanellaceae > Shewanella > Shewanella fodinae. The sequence continues at coordinate 281,450 of NZ_BMXW01000002.1, forward strand.
GCAGCAGATTTGATCTCGCCTGATGCCCCTGATTATCAATTCCTAGCAGCGCGTTTGGCCATCTTCCATTTACGCAAAAAGGCTTTCGGCCAGTTTGAACCACCCAAACTTGCAGAGCATGTCAGCAAGCTGGTGGAAATGGGCAAATATGACCGTCATATCCTAGAAGATTACAGTCTAGAAGAGCTGGATTTGATGGATAGCTATATCGACCATTGGCGCGATATGACCTTCTCTTATGCCGCAGTGAAACAGCTGGAAGGTAAATATCTGGTACAAAACCGGGTCACCCATGAAGTTTATGAAAGTGCTCAGTTTCTCTATATGCTGGTAGCCGCTTGCCTGTTTTCGGGTTATCCGCGTCACAATCGTCTGCAGTACATCAAAGATTTCTACGATGCGGTTTCCACTTTTAAAATATCGCTGCCAACCCCCATTATGTCTGGCGTCCGTACCCCGACTCGCCAGTTCAGCTCCTGTGTGCTTATCGAATGTGGCGACAGCTTAGATTCCATCAATGCCACCTCATCTGCCATTGTTAAATATGTCAGTCAGCGCGCAGGGATCGGTATTAATGCCGGCCGCATTCGCGCACTTGGCAGTCCAATCCGCGGTGGCGAAGCCTTCCACACTGGCTGCATTCCGTTCTTCAAACATTTCCAAACCGCGGTAAAATCCTGTTCTCAAGGAGGCGTACGGGGTGGTGCCGCGACCCTGTTCTATCCATTGTGGCACTTGGAAGTAGAATCACTGCTGGTGCTGAAAAACAACCGCGGTGTTGAAGACAACCGTATCCGCCATTTGGATTACGGAGTCCAGATCAACAAGCTGATGTACCAGCGTTTGATCAAGGGTGAAAATATCACCTTGTTCAGCCCATCCGATGTTCCCGGTCTCTACGATGCATTCTTTGCTGATCAGGATGAATTTGAACGCTTGTATGTTAAATATGAGCAGGATGACACTATCCGTAAACGCTCTTTACGTGCGGTTGAGCTGTTCTCATTGATGATGCAGGAGCGCGCCTCTACTGGCCGTATCTATATCCAGAACGTGGATCATTGCAACACCCATAGTCCCTTTGATCCACATGTAGCGCCGGTTCGGCAGTCAAATCTATGTCTGGAAATCGCGCTGCCAACTAAACCGTTGAATGATGTTAATGACGCTAACGGTGAAATCGCGCTGTGTACTTTATCAGCACTGAATCTTGGTGCTATCGAAAATCTTGAAGAGATGGAAAAGCTGGCGGATCTGGCGGTTCGCGCTCTTGATAACCTGCTGGATTATCAGGACTACCCTATTCCTGCTGCGCGCTCTGCCTCAATGAATCGGCGCACGCTGGGGATTGGCGTGATCAACTTCGCTAACTACTTGGCCAAACATGGTGTGAAATATTCTGATGGTAGTGCAAATGCCCTGACCCATCGTACCTTTGAAGCTTTCCAGTACTACTTGCTTAAGGCCTCTATGGTTTTAGCAAAAGAGAAAGGCGCTTGCCCTCTGTTTAACGAAACCACCTATGCCCAGGGTATTCTGCCCGTTGATACCTATAAGCGTGATTTGGATAAAATTTGCAGTGAACCTTTGCATCTTGACTGGGAACAACTGCGGGCTGACATCAAGCAATATGGCTTGCGTAACTCTACATTGTCGGCGCTGATGCCCTCTGAAACCTCATCGCAGATCTCCAATGCCACCAATGGCATTGAACCTCCTCGCGGTTTGATCAGCGTTAAGGCCAGTAAAGACGGTCAATTGAAGCAAGTGGTACCGGATTACGAAAAGCTCAAACATAAATACGAGTTGTTATGGCAGATGCCTAGCAATGATGGCTATCTGCAACTGGTGGGCATCATGCAGAAATTTATCGATCAGTCTATCTCGGCTAATACCAACTACGATCCGTCAAAATATGATAGTGGCAAAGTGCCAATGCAAACCTTACTCAAAGATTTGCTGACCGCCTACAAACTTGGGGTAAAAACCCTGTACTATCACAATACCCGTGATGGTGCTTCTGATCGGCACGATGACCTCAGTGTTGAAAAAGAAGATGACGGCTGCGCCGGTGGTGCTTGTAAGATTTAAGGTGAATCGGGGCCTGTCGGCCCCTTTGTTTGGACGAATGAAACATGGCTTATTCAATTTTCTGTCAAACACCCAATGATGCCACCCGTGAACCGATGTTTTTCGGTCAGGCGGTAAACGTGGCTCGTTATGACCAACAAAAATACGAACTGTTTGAAAAACTGATTGAAAAACAGCTGTCGTTCTTCTGGCGCCCAGAAGAAGTGGATGTCTCTCGCGATAAGATTGATTTTGCGCAATTGCCGGAGCATGAAAAGCACATTTTTCTGTCTAACCTGAAGTACCAGACGCTGCTGGACTCTATTCAAGGCCGTTCACCTAACGTGGCATTTCTGCCGCTGGTGTCATTGCCAGAGCTAGAAACTTGGATTGAAACCTGGTCTTTTTCAGAGACGATTCACAGCCGTTCTTACACCCACATTATTCGCAACATTGTGAATGATCCTTCCGTTGTGTTTGAAGACATTGTGGTGAATCAGGAAATTCTCAAGCGAGCGACTGACATTGCAGACTATTATGACCACCTGATCCAACTGACCCAAGTGTATCATCTGCATGGTGAAGGCGTGTTTACCATCGCCGGTAAGCAACTTTCTGTGACCAGTCGTGACATTAAAAAAGCCCTGTATTTGTGCATGATGTCTGTCAATGCGCTGGAAGCAATTCGTTTCTATGTCAGCTTTGCCTGTTCGTTTGCCTTTGCTGAGCGCAAGCTCATGGAGGGTAATGCCAAGATTATCCGCTTGATCGCTCGTGATGAAGCGCTGCACCTTAATGGTACCCAACACATCATCAATCTGATGCAAGCTGGGCGCGATGATGCAGAGATGGGGGAAATTGCCAAAGAATGCCATCAGCAAGCATATGAGCTATTTCTGCGAGCGGCTGAACAGGAAAAAGACTGGGCCAAGTATCTCTTTAAAGACGGCTCGATGATTGGGCTTAATGAAACCATCCTCATCCAATATGTGGAATATATTACCAATCAGCGGATGAAAGCCGTCAACCTGCCGTTACCTTATCCAGAGCGCAGCAATCCATTGCCGTGGATGAAAAACTGGCTAGAAAGTGACGCTGTTCAAGTCGCGCCACAGGAAGTGGAAGTGTCCTCTTATCTGGTAGGACAGATTGATTCAGCCGTGGATGAAAATGAGTTCTCAGACTTTGATCTTTAAAAAGCGACCAATAGTGTTGCTGCAAGGCGAACCGCTGTTGCTGTGGAACTGGCAGCAACAGTCACAGACGTTGCTGCAGGTATTGGAAGCTAAAAAAGTCAGAATATTCTCTGAGTGTCGCAGTGGTTACTGTGGTTGCTGTCGGACTAAGATCCGTAGCGGTTCAGTGCGTTACCTTATCGAACCGCTAGCGGAACTGGCACCAGACGAGTGTTTGCCCTGTTGCTGTGTGCCAAATGACGATCTGGATCTTGAATTGTCCTGCAACGGCGCAGAAATGCCCTTGCTGAGAGAAAAACGGCACGCTTAAAGCCAGCAGTAGGGTCTTCCTTGAGGAAGACCCTACTGCTGCGAAGGTTTCCGTTATCTAGATCCGCATTGCCAACTCGGCACCATCGCGGATCGCCCGTTTGGCATCCAGTTCTGCCGCGAGTTTAGCCCCACCGATGATGTGCAGCGGTTTACCCAGTTGTTGCAATTCAGGCAGCAGTGCCAGATTTGATTCTTGCCCCGCACAGACCACTACAGTATCAACCGGCAGCACTCGTTCTTTCCCCTCAACCACAATGTGCAAGCCTTCATCATCAAAACGCTGGTAACTCACCCCTGACAGCGTTTCTACCCCATGCAGCTTAAGCATGGCCCGATGGATCCAACCAGTAGTCTTTCCCAGTGTTTTGCCCGGAGTCCCTGGTTTACGCTGCAACAACCACAACTGCCGTGGTGGAGCTTCTCTTGCCTTTTCCGTTAACAGCCCCCCCCGCTGCTGATAGGCGGTGTCTATTCCCCAACGCTGATACCATCTGGCGGGATTTAGCGTGGCCGACTTGGCTTCACCTAAAAACTGTGCCACATCAAAGCCAATACCACCGGCGCCAATAATGGCCACCTTGCTACCGGCACGGGCTTCTCCACGTAATAGCTGCTGATAACTGATCACGTTAGGGCTATCAAATCCTGGTAGCTGCAGCTGTCTGGGAATGACGCCAGCAGCGAGTACCAGTTCATCAAAATCATGCTGTGCCAACAACGCTGCCGTAACCGGTGTATTCAATTTAAGCTCGACCTGCAGATGCGCGAATTGGTAACGAAAGTAACGTAGGGTTTCACTAAATTCCTCTTTACCAGGGATCTCTTTTGCCAGATTAAATTGGCCGCCAATTTCATTACGGGCTTCAAAAAGTGTGACTTGGTGCCCACGCTGCGCTGCATACACGGCAAACGCCATTCCCGCAGGACCGGCGCCGACAACCGCCAGTTTTTTCGGCGTATAAGCTTTTATAAAATTCAATTCTTTTTCATATGCAGCGCGAGGGTTCACCAAACAAGTGGCGCGCTGCAATTTGAATGTGTGATCAAGACAAGCTTGATTACAGCCAATACAGGTATTAATCGCCTCATCCTGCATTGCTGCTGCCTTGTTAACAAACTCAGGATCTGCGAGCAATGGCCGCGCCATTGATACCATATCGGCTTGACCGCTGTCTAAAATCTGTTCAATAACCGCGGGCATATTGATACGGTTAGTGGCGATCAACGGAATTGACACCTCTTGTCGCAATTTAGCGGTAACCCAACTGAATGCGGCCCGAGGTACGCTAGTGGCAATGGTTGGAATACGGGCTTCATGCCAACCAATGCCGGTATTGATCAATGTCACTCCCGCCATTTCCAACCGCTTTGCGAGTAATACCACCTCTTCCCAGCTAGAGCCTTGCTCAACCAAATCCAACATGGATAAGCGAAAGATCACGATAAAATCGCTACCAACGCGGCGGCGAACCTCCTCAACGATATCGATTGCAATGCGACTGCGATTATCAAAGCTGCCGCCATATTCGTCCGTGCGGTGGTTGGTGCGACTGCAGATGAACTGATTGATTAGATAGCCTTCTGAACCCATGATTTCCACACCATCATATCCGGCCTTTTGCGCTAATCTGGCGCTACTGCCGAAATCTCGGATAGTCTTGCGCACTTGCCGGGCGGACATGGCCTTGGGGGTAAAGGGGGTGATGGGGGATTTCAGTTTGGAAGGTGCAACGGAAAATGGATGATAAGCATAGCGCCCAGCATGCAGTAGCTGCATACAGATTTTACTGCCAGTATCATGGACGGCCCGCGTGACTATCCGGTGTTTACCCACTTGCCAAGGGAAACTCAGCTGTGTGGCATTGGGGGTGAGCCGCCCGCGAAAGTTGGGTGAAATGCCGCCGGTGACAATCAAACCAACGCCGCCTAGCGCCCGCTCACGATAAAAAGCGGCCAGTTTGTCAAAGCCGCCTTTCTCCTCCTCCAGTCCGGTATGCATTGACCCCATGACTACCCGATTTTTCAAGCGAGTAAACCCAAGATCCAATGGTTCCAGCATCCGCCTTTGCACCGCCATTCAAATACCCTATTTAAACGTGTGTTTTAATCCAGCATAACCCGAGCCTGACTCAAGCTCAAGCGGCCATTATCGTCATGTTTTAACTAGGTGGATGTATAAGATCATTTACAAATGTATTTCGCTCAAGGGCCAAAATTCGGTTAGCATTGCCCTACTCGAAGGAATAAGGAAAGGTTATGTCCGCGAAACCTCTGACAACCAAAAATACGTTGATATTGATATGGAATGTCATCAATTTTATTCGTAAGTTGGTGCTGAACTTAGTGTTCTTCCCACTGTTTTTTTTGTTACTGATCGCGTTCGTGGTAGCGTTGTTCAGTAATGACGAAGTCAAGGTAGATGATGGTTCGGCGCTGGTACTCAATCTGGCAGGCCGTCTGGTCGATCAGAAACAAGAGATTGACCCGCTAGATGCGCTGATGAAACAGCGTCAAGACCGCGATGCCAATGGTGAGTTGTTGCTCAATGATGTGCTTTATACTATCGACAGTGCCGCCAACGATAAACGCATCAAAGCGCTGGTATTGGATCTGGCGGATCTGGCTCCCGGTGGAATTACTAAACTTCAAACCGTAGGCCGTCATCTTGAAGACTTTAAGAAAAGTGGTAAGCCGATTATCGCTATTGGCAATTATTACAATCAGTACCAATATCTGCTTGCTACTTATGCCGATACCATTTACCTGAATCCGCAAGGTATGGTTACTGTTGAAGGCCTCAGCAGTTATCGCCAGTTCTACAAGTCGGCACTGGATAAACTCAAAGTTAACACCCACGTATTCCGGGTTGGGACTTACAAATCCGCAGTGGAACCTTTTATTCGTGATGATATGTCGGATGCCGCCAAAGAAGCCAACAGTGCCTTGTTAAGTGATATCTGGAATATTTACACGACCACCGCCGCCAAGAATCGTGGCGTTAAGCCTGCAGATTTTGGCCTTGATTCTGCCCATTACCTGCAGGCGCTCAATGCCGCTGATGGCCAGTCAGCGGTAATGGCAGTTAACATGAAATGGGTTGATAAGCTGGCAACCGATGATGAGTTCCGTCAGGCCATGATTAAGTTGGTTGGCAAAGCCAGCAAGGGACATAGCTTTAAACAGGTCGACTATTACGATTATGCCACCTTAGTTGCACCGCAACCCACCATCATTCCTCATGATGGCATCGGTATTGTTGTGGCTAAGGGCAATATTCTTAATGGTAACCAACCTACGGGTACCATTGGGGGTGACAGTACCTCTGCATTGCTGCGCAAAGCCCGCTTTGATGACAAGATTAAAGCTGTGGTATTACGGGTCGACAGCCCTGGCGGCAGTGCTTTTGCGTCAGAACAGATCCGTCAGGAAGTGCTGGCGCTGAAAGCCGCGGGTAAACCGGTGGTGGTAAGTATGAGCAGTCTGGCAGCTTCTGGCGGTTACTGGATTTCTGCCAGTGCTGACTATATCTATGCTAACCCGGCTACCTTAACGGGTTCTATCGGCATTTTTGGCATGCTTACCACATTTGAGGATTCGCTAGCGGCACTGGGAGTCCATACCGACGGCGTCGCCACGTCTGAGTGGGCCAGTCTGTCGGTGACCCGCCCCTTGTCGGATGGTGTTAAAGCGGTGATCCAGCGCCATATCGAGCGTGGCTATTTGGATTTTATCTCGCTGGTAGCAAAAGAGCGCCATATGACCCTGGAACAGGTCGATAAAATCGCGCAGGGCCGTGTTTGGTCTGGCGTTAAAGCCAAAGAGTTGGGTTTGGTAGATGACCTAGGCGATGAAGATGCCGCGATTGCCAAAGCCGCAGAATTAGCCGGATTATCCAATTATGATACCCGGGTAATTGAAAAAGAATTGACGCCAGAACAGCTCTTTATGCAGAAGTTACTATCCAATGTTGCCGCTTGGGTACCGAACGGAATTGCACACAGTAGTGCTGCACAGCAGTTGCTTGGACAGCTGACCTCTATTGCTGAGGAATTCGCGGCGTTTGACGATCCTAATAACGTGTACCTCTACTGCGATAGTTGCAGTTATTGAAAAAACTTCAATAAGGCCCGGTTATCCGGGCTTTATTTTTTTTTATTGATATAATTTGCTTCTCATTTTTAACGTACCCTCAATCGCTGTCTCCGATGACCAAAAAAAATATCTATATCGCTTATACAGGCGGCACCATCGGTATGCAAAAAGCTGAACACGGCTTTGTACCGGTAGCGGGCTTTCTGACGGAATGTCTTAACTCCATGCCAGAGTTCTTCCGCGAAGAGATGCCTGCGTTTGTTTTGCATGAGTATTCGCCACTGATTGATTCTTCCAACATGTCTCCCGCACATTGGCAGATGATTGCTGACGATATTGAAGCTAATTACGATAAGTATGATGGCTTTGTGATCCTGCATGGCACCGACACCATGGCTTTTACCGCGTCAGCGCTTTCTTTTATGCTGCAGAATTTGTCGAAGCCAGTCATCATCACCGGTTCACAAATTCCGTTATCAGAGCTGCGCTCTGACGGCCAGACCAATCTGCTCAATGCGCTGTATATTGCCGCTAATTATCCGGTGGCCGAAGTTTGCCTGTTTTTTAACAACAAATTGTTCCGTGGTAACCGCACCACCAAGGCCCATGCTGATGGTTTTGATGCCTTTGCCTCGCCCAATTTTCCATTATTGCTGGAAGCGGGCATTAAAATCCGTTTACGAGCGGGCGCCATTGCCCACTATACTGGTGAGCCATTGCAGGTGACCCATATTCATCCTCAGCCCATAGGTATTGTGACGCTATATCCCGGGATCTCGAATGAGATCTTTCGTAATATTCTGCAGCAACCGGTAAAGGCGTTGATTTTGTTAACTTATGGTGTGGGCAATGCCCCGCAGAACCCTGAGCTGTTACAGACACTGAAACAAGCAAATGATAACGGTATTGTGCTGGTGAATCTGACGCAATGCCGTCAGGGGCGAGTCAATATGGGCGGTTATGCCACTGGCAATGCGTTGGCGGAAGCAGGCTTTATTAGTGGTTTCGATATGACCACAGAAGCGGCATTAGCAAAACTGCATTATCTGTTTTCGAAAAATCTTACCGTGGCCGAAATCCGCGACAAGATGCAGCAAAATCTCTGTGGCGAACTGACAAACGATTAATAGTTGTCCAGTAAAAAGGCCCCTTTGGGGCCTTTGCTACATCAGAGTTCGTCTTCTTTGAATTGGGCAATGTTATCGCCGCGGAAACGTTTTTTCAGTTCAGCTTTCGACAGCTCGATGACCTTGCCATCGCTGCCAATAGTGAAATGTTCTTGCTGCTGCAGACGGCGCTGCTGAAACAACATCACCACCTGCAAGGTAGAGTCGCGCTGTTCTTCAGACAAGCTACTACCATCTTCCCACTTACCGGTTTCGGCGGCATTTTTTAGCCGTTCATAGACTGCAAGCGGCATCTCATCAATGACTTTCAACAGATCTGTCATAGCTGTTTCCGTTTATTCAGAACAATACGTACTCGGGTAATCAGATACCCCACAAAACCGAAAGCAAACAAAACCCCACCAACAATCGCGCGGGGACCGCTAGCAACTTCTCCGCCCCAGAACCAGACGACAACGCCGGCAATGAAAATCGTCATGGCGATGAAGCTGTGAGTCATCAATCGGGTAGACTTTTCTATCTGCCTAATCCGTTTGGCCGAGGAGGTATCGCTATCGAGCGCTGTCTGACAATGAGGACAGACTTTCGCTTTATCAGAGAGGCGTTTATCACATATGGGACACGTTGTCAGAGCCATCACGATTCCTCAACGCAATTGATCAACAACAGCCAACATCGCAGTTAACGATGCTTCGCCAAGGTGAATACAACGTTCTGGTGACCAACCCACCATAGGATCGGCTAGGTTGTCGTTGTCTTTAAATGGCATTTCTAAGGTGTTGGATAAGCAATTAAAGGTCTGCGCCACCCAATTAGAGCCAATGGTCAGGTTGGCTTTGCCTGGTTCGTCTTTACCGTAACCAAACTCAGTCTGAAAATCGGGGCTGACCAACTGCAGGGCTTTCTCAAAGGAGCTTTGCAGTGATTGCAATTTACTGTTCCAGCCTGGTATGCCTTCACAACCTGCCAGGAACACATAAGGCAGCCCTTCATCGCCATGTATGTCATAGAACAGATCCACACCGGTCTGCTGCATTTTATTGACGACATAATAGACTTCAGGACTGTTTTCCAGAGAGGGCGTTTGCCACTCACGATTGAGGTTGACACCTTTGGCATTGGTACGCAGATGCCCCCGGACACTGCCGTCAGGGTTCATATTAGGCACCACATAAAAATTCGCTTTATCCAGCAATTGCTTTGCAACCGGATCGTCGGGGTCTAGCAATTTGTACAGCAGCCCTTCTACTAGCCACTCAGCCATGGTTTCACCAGGATGTTGACGTGCGGTGATCCAAATCGTGCGTTTTTCATCGCTATCATCACCTATTTTTATCAGCGTCATATCACGGCCATCGAGCGTCAGCCCCAGATGTTCCTGTGACACTTTTGGGTGTACCTGCACCGCACTTAGCAAATCCAGATGTCGCTCGTAACTGTATGGTGCAAAATAAGCGATCTGAATAGCATCGGCGTCCAGTTCCACAGCAATACTCAGCGTGCCGTCTTGGTACTGTGTCGGTAATCTAAACCAATGCTGCCGATCATAACTGGCCACCGCCTGATAGTTTTGCCAACCCTTGGGATAAGAAGAACTGCCAGCATTTACAATGTTGAGCGTGTAACTACTCCCCACTTCACCTTCGAAGCGGAAATTAAACCATTGGTAGAATTCGCCGCCTTCATCCTGACGTATTGCCAGTTGGATATTATCTTTGTGTTCCAGGCTTAACACCTGAATATTGCCGCCATCAAAATTGGCACTGATCCGCATAAAAATTCCTTGATTGTCAACCGGCAAAAACAAGTAACCGGTAAGCCAAAAACCGCCCTAGGATAAACCAAATCGGTATTAGATTAAATGCATAGCAACTGAGGTATAAGGCAATAAAAAAGGCAGTGAATACTGCCTTTCCCTGTTATAAATCACCGTTACTTTTGCTGTAACATCAACTGCCGGATATATTTTACCGGTGCGCTGCCATAGCTGAGGAACTGTTCATTAAACTGTTCCAAGTTGAATTGCTTACCTTCCTTCGCTTTGATTTCATCACGCAAATCATAGATAGCGCGGAAGCCAGCATAATAACTGGTTAGCTGAACCTGGCTCAATGTCGCCCTGCGCCACTTACCTTCGGCCTCGGCCTGCTGCTGGAACGCCTCCTGCGTCATTAACGTCATGGCTTGTTCTTTGGTCATTCCCTTAACCTGAATACTGTAATCCAGAATGGTGTTGCAGATCACTCGCAAATTCCATTTGTAGTACATCAACCACAATTCGGGTTCAAAGTTGCCGTAGCCCTCTTCCAGCATCATACGTTCGGCATATACCGCCCAGCCTTCAATCATGGCACCGTTACCGAACAAACTTTTGATCAAACTTGGAGACTTATTGGCGTACACCAACTGTGCATAATGGCCGGGAATTGCCTCGTGGATGTTGAGGATCTGCAGCACCCAGTGGTTGTATTCTCGTAAATAACTTTCTGCAGCCGCCTCAGACATGCCATCAAGAGGTGTCACGTTGTAATAGGTATTACCACCTTTATCATAAGGCCCTGGTGCACTAACTGACGCGCCCGCGACGCCACCAAAATAAGCAGGTGTTTCACGTACCACCAATGGCTTATCTTTATCCAGCGTCACCAGATGGTGGTCATTCACAAATTGGATTAATTGTGGCAACTGCTTCCTGACTTCATCGACGAAATTCTCGCGTTTGACGTGGTTAACAGATAACTTGTCGATAAGCTGGCGGATGGCTAGTTTTTCATCTGCAGGTTTGGCTGATGTGAAATATTTTGACCATAACTTATCGGTGAGCTTTGCCATCTCCCGTTGCACTTTTTCCTTATCGGATAAGGCTTTTTCGTACAGCTCTTTAGCAGTCATACCCGACTGAATATCATAGGCAAACTTTTGCTCATAAAGTTTTTCACCAATACGAAAGCTTCTAGCCCCCTGTTGTTGCAATTGGCCTTCAAGGTTTTGTAAAAAACTGATGTAATCATTGATTGCCGTTTTGGCAGCGCTCAACCGCTGATTGAATAACTGCTTTTCCGCGTCTGAAAGTGACGAATCAGCCACCGTCTTTTGCAAGTCATCTGACAAAACCGAAAAAGCGCCCTGATTCTGCAAGATGGCAAGTTGTGTGTGTTCCAGCGTTGGATGGCTGATATTGGCCTTGGCGGCCTGATAATAAGCTGGCACATTTTCTAGCCGAGCTAATACGGAACGCAGGCGTTCATCCTGTGGCGCATAATTTTCATTGATGATCTGCGCAAACCCGCCTGCGACATTGTAGTTGGATGGATCCCACTGCCAAGATTTGAAATCGTTGATTTCCCATTTGCTACTGGCCAGCTGATTTTCAATCAAGCGATAATCAATCAGGTTCGCTGGCGTTAATGCGTCGGTATCAAATGCTGTTAACAATCCCTGGTATTTGGCGATAAACGCCAGAATCGCAGTGCGACTGGCGGCATCTGGGATCTCCAATGTGGCGTCATATTTGTGATAACCACTGTAAAGTGCATACGTCGGTGCTTGTTTCCAGAATTCATCGATAAATTGCTGACTGAAACGCTGGAACTGCTGATTTTGTTCGGTTTTTATGGCCGTGATTAGCTGATTTCCTTTGGCTTCGGGACTCGGCTGCGACTGACAGGCGTTTAGGCCACCTAACGCCAACGCAATGGTCAATGGCAATAGCAGTTTTTTCATTATTATCATTCCTTCCTTGCGGTTTGTTGCGTCCGAGTTAACCACGAGATGTGGCTGATTGCAGCTCAAAATCGCCACATATCACAGTTTGTTACAGTTTAGCGTTCAACCTATTTGGCAAGCGGGGAGTAAACCGTGGACTTGTCTATGCACCAAGCACTTTTACCGTCGCTAGATTTTTCTTGCGGAAATCCGGTCATCAGCTTGTTATCAGCTGTATGTTGTAGCACTAAAGGCTTAGGTTGCGTTTTATCATCCCAATACAGCGTGAGCATAATGGCCTCTGCCCCATCACACGTCTGCAGATGGGCATCTGCGACCTCAGCGTAAGCACTGCCGTGATATTCGCTGATGCTAGGCGCCTGACACTGAGTATTGTCATATAACTTGGCATTACTACGGTAAGTATCTTTACCAAATTCCATGATAAATTCCTTGCTCTTACTGCCGTCCACAATACAGCCACTGCTCCAACTACCGGCTAATGGTAGTTGTTTTGCCTGCTGATGCTGCCAGCCAAACAATCCCAGAATTACTAGGCCGATCACGACGAGGGCGATAACAATGGTTTTTGACATCTATATGCTCCAGAAAACACTGTAAAAATAAGGCGCTGTGACAATACCACAGATTGATTTAGACTGAGCACTTTAGCGTGAATTATCTTTTGTCTATAGATCAGCAAGATAACTATTAACCGGAATTGTTATGGCAGATATCGATTTTTCCAAACGTATCACTTTGGCCCGTCCTTATAATAGCCAGCATAATAGCAATGGCGATCGCGCGACGTTGCAACGCGCCTATGAAAGTGACCGTGGACGCATCATCAATTCAGCCGCTATCCGCCGTTTACAGCAGAAAACACAAGTGTTTCCGCTAGAACGCAACGCCGCCGTTCGCAGCCGATTAACCCATTCACTCGAGGTACAGCAAACTGGGCGGTTTATTGTACAAAAAATATTTGATTCCCTAGACCAACAAGGCGTGGCGTTAACCGATATTGGACTGGATGGTATGGCAAGGCCATTGGAAACCTTGGTCGAGATGGCGTGTCTGATGCACGATGTGGGCAATCCCCCTTTCGGACATTTCGGTGAAGCGGCCATTAGCCATTGGTTTAGCCAGCACTTGGCTGATATCGCGCCAATTGACTTCCAATTACAGCAAGAGCTCTGTCTGGATATCTGCCACTTTGAAGGTAACGCCCAAGGGCTACGATTGATGCACACGCTGCTGGGACTTAATCTGACCTACAGTCAATTGGCCGGGGTCCTGAAGTACACTCGTTGCGGCACATTACCTAAATCTGCGCGTCCCGAGGATAAATCCTATTTAATGAAAAAGGTTGGTTACTATGCCAGCGAGACTGGCGTAGTCAGCGATGTGTGCCAAGCACTGGGAATGACGTTAGGTAACCGCCATCCCGTAAGCTATATCATGGAGGCCGCTGATGATATTTCTTATTGTTTAGCAGATATTGAAGATGCTGTGGAAAAAGATGTCATTTCCCTCTCACTGCTACAACAGCTGCTAATTACCGAGTATCAGCAGCAATGTCAGCAAATGTCTCTGCCCAACCAACGTCTGTTGTTCATGGAACATGCTATCCAGTATGCCGCAGACGCCGCCGCCAAAAGCGCCATCAATCCCCAGAGTCAGTTCTTCACCTTTTTACGGGTCAAGTTAATTCATCCGCTGGTAGAACATGCTGCGCAACGCTTTATCGATAATCTTGAAGCGGTATTTCGTGGTGATTTCAACCAACCACTGTTAGAAGACAAAGGCTATCAGCATGCAATTACTGAAACGCTGAAGCAGGTCGCTATACGTAACGTATTCAGTCATAAAGAAGTGGAACAGATGGAGCTTAGAGGCTATCGCATAGTGACAACGCTGCTGGACTGCTATCGTCCTTTACTGTGTTTACAGGAAGCACAATTTACGGAAATGCTAGAAGGCAATGGACAGCAATACCTTATTGAACACAGGCTGTTGAAACGATTGCCGCTCAAGCATTTGGCTACATACAAACGCGCTGTTGGTGAACGGCAATTACCCGAGTTTTACCATCGCTGCCGACTGATACAGGACTATATCAGCGGCATGACAGACGAATTTGCTTTAGATGAATATCGGCTATTGATGGCGTTGGCGTGACACCAAGTATCAGCTGCGGCGAATGCGCACAACTCGCATGGTTTCCACTTCAAAACCGGCCACTAAGGTGGTTTGTGGATAGTAATCCAGCGTAACTTGCGCCCCTTTCAGACTACGATATTTTTTGGGACGTCGAAAACGAAATGGTGTTTCATAGTTTTTAAGCATCAACGTGTGTTGTACCCATTCCCCTTGATCCCGTTGAGTATGTGACAGCACAGTGCAGTGTTCAGTATGGATCAATGCAGGGTGTTCTTGGGATAAGTCAGAAATACTCATTTTTTACTTTACCTCCCGAATCTGTTTTCTGACATCTATGCAGGTCCTGATGGGCCTGACACTCTTGCCAAATTGGCATCCGCGAGCCCAATTCCAGCAGTACACAACAACCCTTACGCTAAAAACACAGGGGATCAAAATATTGCAACCGGGAAGGCTCTAACGATATGACCGTCACCACTATTATCTTTGTAACGACCAAATCAGACTGGTTATTGTAGCAAATTTAACCAACAATGGGGGTTTAACATCCAAATTTATTAGTAATTAAGTTTATCCTTATAATTGGTTTATATTTTTCAGGATGTTAAAAACTATTGGTTCACTATATTTGATACAAGTTTGTTGTTGCTCAGTTACCAACTGCAGAAAAACTATAGTTTATTTAATTCAAGCAGATAATCGACGCCGGAGATAAGGTGTACCTTGCCAGTTTAAAGCAGAATTTAATTAACCCGTTAAGTGAAGTAATGTCCGGCACTAGTCAACCCACACTCATCCCACAATTAATGAAGTAATGAGCCTATCGGCTACACATGTCAATTACACTCATCACTTGACACTGTTGCTGGAACTGCCCATCTCAGCAGCATTGATGAGCACTGTTGCGCTGCTCAACTGATTAAGGCTACCAAGCAAGTTGCCGACCTTGGTAATCAAAAAATTTACCGCTGTCTTGAGGGGTTAAACGATCTAACAGAGCCTTGATACCCTGGGCTGAAGTAGCTGCATCTATCAAACCGTGTGGACCACCCATATCGGTACGCACCCAGCCTGGATGGATTACGACGGCTGTTATCGCATCGGGGGACAGATCCAGTGCCAAACTTTTATTCACAGCATTCAGTGCCGCCTTGGAAGATCGATAAAGATAACTGCCACCGCTATGATTTTCCTCAATACTGCCCATCTTTGAGCTGATGCAGGCTACGGTTCCCTTCGCCCCCCGTAACTGTGGTAAAAAAGCCTCGGTCACTTTTAGCGGTGCAATGGTATTAATCTCTAGCACCTTGCGCCATTCTTCCACCGGAATATCTCCAAGCAACACGGCGTTAGGGCCGTAATAACCCGCATTATTGATTAATAAATCAATAGGACGGTCATCGAGTTCCCGCGCCAGCGCTGCCAGTCCATCGTAATCTGTGACATCCAGTTGATAAACCTCAAGCCCTGGATTGTCACTGATCAAATAGAGCAAGTCATCGGCTTGGGAAGGATCGCGGCAACAGGCAACCACATCCCAGCCAGATGCCAGATATAATTCGGTTAAGGCTAAACCAATGCCGCGATTAGCACCGGTGATCAACAGTTGTGGCATGTATTCTCCCGCGCAGCGAAGCCAGATTGCTATCGCTGATATTTCCTTTTTTAAGCATGTCTAACACATTGTGTGATAGCAGCGACATCTCGGTCAACCGTTGATGTCTGGGTATTGCGGCAATAATTTGCAGCTTCGTGAAGTGCTTAGCATTCACCTAGCCACTGCTTGTCCAAGCATCCTGAAATACTCTCGGATAGCGCCAAAAATCTGTGTTAAATGTCCATTCTCAGGATATGCACCGCTGGCTGATGCTTCGACCGAACGAGTACCAGAAACTAAATATTGATTACGCACCTCAGCACAGTGCTCAATCGCACTTTCAAAGGCGCGCGCCATTAACTCTGTTGGACGGGAAAAATAATAAGTGCCACGTGCTTGATCCAGCTTGATGGCGCGTGAAACATAGTGGCTGGCATCCGAGCCATCACGGTTCAATAACACCTGTTGAAATAGCTGTGCTAACGCCTGATTCAGAGGATGTGATTTTAACTTTATATCTTGCAGCCAGAGTTCACTGGCAAAACTGATAGGCGAAATGTCACTGTCATCAGCAAACGCAGCCAATGCTAAATGATGATCCAGTGCATGCCAGAATTCATGTGCCAAAGCGCCGGCCCCCGCATTTTTCGCCAGCGCGAGAGTACGATTAGCCGGAGCATAATGCGCCTGCACACCTTTACGCCCACCAATGCCAAAATCCAGATTAAGTGATTGTCGCAAGCCTAGTGTTGCCGGAGGGATATTGAGAATAAACGCTAAATCCGCTAACGAATCAAACACCAAATTTGCCGCAATCGCAGACTCTTCATCAGACACCCAGCGCCCGACTCTAACAGCGGCGAAGCCAAAAGTATCGCGGACATCGAGAAACGTCTTTGGCTCTCCCAAACGGTAATCTGGGCCCTGACGAACGTAACGACTATGGACTAACAAATGGCAATCGGCCTCAGAGAAACTAATGGCTGTATGATGGCATAGTTACCTAACTTGAGAAAAGGCAGTCGTCACCTGCCGTCCCCAAATCAAAGTCTAGCGCGCAAATCGCTGTACCACTTCCACCAAATTGCCGGCAATTTTCTTCAGGTTATGGATACGAGAAGACGCACCTTCTGCATCTTCCTGACAGCTGCGAGCCATCACCGATATATTGTTGATCTGGTGATTAATATCTTCCGATACATGTGCTTGTTCTTCTACTGCAGCCGCCATTTGCACCGCCATGTTGGAAATACTGCTTAATTCAGAAGCGATACCGCACAACAGATTCTCACTGTCTTTCACCCGATCTAAACCTATCTGGGCTTTCCCCTGCCCTTGCTGGGCAACCGTTACGGCCACCCCAGCGCGGTCTGCCAACTCTTTTATAATGGCGTGTATTTCTTTGGTCGATTCCTGAGTCCGACTTGCTAAAGAGCGCACTTCATCGGCAACCACCGCAAAACCGCGCCCCTGTTCTCCTGCCCGTGCGGCCTCAATAGCGGCATTCAACGCCAGTAGATTAGTTTGTTCTGCAATCTGCTGGATTATCTGTGCAACAGACGCAATTTTGTCTGTTTGCTCCGACACGCTGGCAACCGACTCCGAAATGTTGTCAACCGCCACCCGTAGCTCTTCAATCGCATCACTGGTTTTTATGGCAACCGCTTTGGCCTCACTGGCAAGTGTGGTGGATTTTCTTACCCGCTCAGTAGTCTCGGACACATGACGAGACACTTCGGTAATCGTTGTCGTCATTTGGTTCATGGCCGTTGCGACCTGTTCCGTTTCCTGATGTTGCCTATCCAGTGTTTGCTCTGAGCGTTCAGTGAGATGAACAGACGCGTCTGTTTCATTCACCATGACAGTAGCGGCATGGTCCATCCGCGTCAAAACGGTGTTAAGGTGGGCCCGTTCACTGAGAATCGCAACTTTGATTGCGCCCAGCAGATTGCGCTGGTCGGTATAACTTTGCACTGCCAATGGATCTCTGAAACCGCCCTCCAGCATTTCCATTAAATTGGTGTATATCTGCTTTTTCGACACAGTAACTAAGATGGCGTAGATGATAAAAGAGAGCGTTAGAAAGGATTCTGAAAAATTGCTATATCCAGAAAAATATAGCAAGGTACAAACGGTAATAGCGGCCGTGATAAACACGTTTTCAACACCAAGCAAACGCTGACGCTGCAACCCTTTACCAGCATTCAAACGTCGATATAACGCATTACAACGTTCAATATCCTGGGGTTTAGCTTTAGTTCTTACTGATTGAAACCCAACTATTTTCCCATTTTCTGTCATCGGGGTGACATACGCATTTACCCAGTAAAAATCGCCATTTTTGCAGCGATTTTTGACAATTCCCATCCAAGGCTTTCCCTGCTTGAGGTATTCCCACATATTACGGAAAGCCTCTGCTGGCATATCTGGATGACGGACGAGATTATGAGGCTGGCCTATCAGCTCTTCTTTGCTGTAACCACTGATATCAACAAAAGCATGATTACATTCAGTAATAGTGCCATTAAGATCAGTAACAGAAATCAGCTTCTGATTTTCACTGAATGTGCGCTCTCGGTCGGTGACAGGTAAATTTTTTCGCATAGAGGTTTCAGTCCCTTGAACTCCGCTGAGGGAATCCAGCAATTAGCGATTACACAGGTATCATAAGTATTAGCCAACTTTCGTGACCTTCAACTTTTTGTAGTAAATCATTTTATTTTTTATTGAATCCGGGATTACTTAAGAATCAATAATGCATTGCTCGATGATTTATAATCATCGCCTAATGTAGATTTTTATTTAACACTTGGCTAAAGGAAATTACGACCATTGCTTCAACTGACTAATTATTGAACATAATGGCGCGATTAGGACACTTCAAAAACAGCGCCTACTCTACCCATTCAATTTTTGGCGCTAGTGGACGGGCATTGGCTGCTCGAGCAATAAAGATATAAATCCGTTTATGCTCGCCCCGCCGTTGCCGAGGCGGCTATAAGCACCAACAACGTTAAAGTATTATCACTGTATGTTCGCCGTAGATTTTGGCTGTTAAATAGAGCTTATGCTGCTACCAGCGGCTGTTTTATTTATACAGCGTCGTTTTTAAATCAACATAACGGGCCTATAAATCAATAAGCATACAACCCCGTTTGACTGACTCAACAAAACCGTTAGCTGATCACCACAATGTTGGTATAGTGCAGAGTTAGACGAACAGAGTTACCACCGCTTGGACTTGCCAAAAGCGTTACCATATCGCCATCCACACCGAGGATCTGGGCACTCACTGTCGAGCCGTTGAGCAAGATGGGTAAATTATTTTTATTGGCGAGCAAAAATTTACCAAATTCACTGTCTCCCATGTGTTCCTCCTATTTGAACCCTTCCTGTAACGCTTTTAGGTCTTCGTTGTACTGAGTTTGGCATGTCGATAGCTTCACCTTGTCTGTGCCCGCCGCCGTCTTACAGGCCGCTAGCTGTTTGTCCAAACTCGCGGTGTAGGTTGCTAACAAAGCGCTGTTGGTGCTTGCTTGAGTCTTCTTGAGGCTTTCTTCCGCCTTTGCCTTAGCTGCAGCAGCGGTATTCTCTGCAGCTTTAGCCTCATTAGCTTTGGCTTCAGCTTTCAATCTGTCGGCTGTCACCATTTCGCTTATGACAGTTATAATTTGTTTGATATTCGCTTGAGCTTCACTGGTTGGCAATTCTGCATCCGTTGGTTTACCGGTGAAACCATTAGCAGCCAACATGCAGTTGGAAAACAGCATTTCGCGGGACAGCAACACTAGGTCATTACGGCCACCAAGATTCACCATAGTACTGGTTGTTTCCATCCCCAGTTTCAGGGTCTGGCTTAGGGTGTTGTTCACACTGTTATTGGTGGAAAAATCATTTGAACCGGTTGCCCCACTGCTGCCAGATGCCGCGCTACCATCTTCTGCTGTTGAATTACGGCTTAAACTTCTGTCTCGCTCAATCTGATACTCCAGCGCCTGACTCACTACAGCAGTAAGATTATTCACGGCTTCGGCTGTCGCCTTGAACGTTGTTGACGCCGCAACATCCGGTACAGGTTCAGAACAAACAACCTTCTCGCCATTGCTCTTGGTCCAGATATAAACATTGCGCAGTTGTGCAGGTAATGAGGCGACTTCTAGCCCTGGGGCGTCCGTCTTACTGAGTGCCGACAGCTCAAGTTTCATGGTTTTTTGTTCAGTGATCCCCAGCGAGGTGCAACCTGTGGTGATTAACACTAGTGGCAAGAGTCGTAGCAGTTTCATTCCCGTTCCTTGGCATCGGCGTATCCCGAACAAATCCTAGTCAAATGTTATTAAAAAGTAAAATAGTGGTTTTGAGACTATTGGGGACAAACAGGAAATGCATCTAAAGTGAAACGCGGCAACGCAGAGCGAGAACGTTGAGCTAAGAAGATAAGCGGGAACTGATGTTTTGCATTCTCCCCTGTGTCGGAAGAAATTTAATGCGTAACCATCTGAACAACATCTGTTTTCGTCACGTAAAGCCATTGTCTATGGAAAAATGTATGCCATCAATCACGATGGTATGTTGCGTGTTAAATTGCTGTATACCCTGCCTGGCAATGGCCTACGCCTACGCAGCTATAACCAAGATGAATATCCTGATGAAAGCTATAACGACGACCAAGTGAAAGTGATTATTGTTATTGGACGAGTGTCTTGGTATTCAGTACTTATTTGACACTCTCAAATATCTACAATTCTATATTTCAGAGCAAAGTGATCTCCCTCATCCATGTATGCCTCTTTTAAAACAACTTTATCTTCATTTGTTTTTCTAATTTGATTCATAGAGTTAATTATTTTACAAACCAAGTCTTTTTTATGACTTGGAAATTTATAACCTAAAGTAATGCTGCAAATTTTAGCATTTATCTTTTCTCTATCAACATTTGGATAGGTGTAATTCTCGTAATTAACTTTATTTGATTTACATGAAAAAATTCTGACTTCATTTTCGTAGCTCCAATCACTGTTTTTTGTCAATAAGTATTGATTAAAAACATAAAGGTCTCGCTCTCTATTCCTGATAAACTCATCAGAATAGGTAACTTTATCAATACCAAATCCATCGGGAAATTCCCCTCCAAACCAATATTCCACTAAAATACCTTTATGCTCATCAGCATAATGCGACCACATAAGCATTGAGTTTATATTGTTTGAAAATGAACATATCTTATAATCAGAATCTATTAAGTTTTCACCTCCTATACGTTCAAGAGTTGGCATTTCTACAGGATCATTTAATTGTTCCCTAGAAGATAAATAAAAATATCCATTAATCAATGAATCAATTGTATTAATATTAAAATATGAATATTTAAATAGAGTACTTCTCCTGTTAGCAATAAATGTATTCCACTTAAAATGATTAGATATATCGTCATTGAAAAGTTTTTTGAGATTTCCTACTTTATCTTTTGAAATAGAAACATTGGATAATAGCTTTGATGTTTCTATATAGTTTCCAATTACAACGTGATTTTTCTGATTAAACTTAATCATTAATTCGATTGCATGTTCGTATTCTTTAAAAGCTTCTTTTAACTTTCCTAGTCTCTGATATGCAACTCCCAATGCATTTAATGTAGTCATTGTTGGTTTAATTTTTGAGTGTAAATCTTTTATGATGTCAATTAAATAACTGAATTCTGAACACTCTACGCTATAAGATACAAGCTCCATAAATGATTTTTCATCAAAGCCTCCATTTAGAAACATAGTTTTGCTTTCATCAAATCTTCTTCGATAAAATTTTGCATTCCAAATCATCTCTAAGTTTTTTAGCTCGTCACTTAGATCAGCATATAAAAAATGATTATTCATTGCTGAACTATCTAAAATAGACTTAGAATCAATATAACTTACATAATGCTCAATATCGCAATCTAACTCTTCATCACGTTCTAACTGCCTTGATATTAAATTTATATTTTTCTTCAATAGAAATATTTTTCTTAAAATTTTTACTTCATTATCGCGAGAGTTAATCCCCTTAATTTTAGCTAATACATCTAAATCAATATCTTCATTCATTACAAATAAATTAGAAATATAGAAAATCAAATATAATTTATTATCGGCAAGTATTTTATTTAATTGATTTTCGTTACAAATTGAAATGACAGAATCAAACCTTTTTGCCTTAAATGCACTTGAGATCACCGATGATACAACTTTCTCTTTCTCCTCACAAAGTGAGTAACGATAAAAAAACTCTTGGAAAATTTGCTCATAATCGTCTTCAAAAAATATTGATATTTCGAAATCAAATAATTTAGATAAAGCATATTTTTTATCTATTGCACCAGAGTTGAACATTTCCTTTATTACAAAAACTGAAACATATTTAACAGATTCCATTAACTCAATAGATTTATCTGATTCACCTAAGTAAAAATATATAGAAATCAAATATTCATATTTGTAATGACATTCTACATCATCATCTTCCAATACTTCTTTTAAAAAAAGCATATCATCTTTTTCAAGCGTATTTAAATTTCTGGTTATATAATAAGCATTAGTTAACCTAGTGCCTATTGATTTTTTATTACCTGATTTATAAAGCAGTTTTATACAAACGAGTAATGATACTATATCATGTCCAGTATTAAAAATGCCCCAATGCGCTTCAATATTTTCCGAGTCAAGTTTTATTGAAAATTGATAATAATCATAGGGGATATGAAGAAGTTCAAATGTATTAAATATTTTAAATGCTACATTACCTAAATAACAATAGGCATTTGATTCTGAACCATTTTCATCAATAATTCTTTTCAATGTAACATCAGTCGACTCATTTTTTAGATATTGTAAAAAATAAAAAAACCCAGATAGGCGTTATTTGTGAAATCATCCAAATAACGGTATAAAAACTCTAAGTTTGAAAACCTTTTATTCCTTAGGTTGTCTATTATGAATTTATCGTCCATCTATTTCTCACCATCAAATAAACATAAAATTCTCAAATTTCATCATGTTATTTACGTTTAAACCAAAACTGAAATAGTCTCAACATTGATCTTTTTGATTAATGTAACTTTTATATTGGCAGTGTACTTATGTTTTCCTAACCTACACTTAATTTTACTTAATATGAAAATTTAAATGCCAATTCTGACCACCAACCCAAGCACCGCCAAGGAACGCGCCGAACACCCCTTGTTAGTGTCACTGCGCTTTGCCTGCTTGACGACCAAACACCGCAATCCAATGGACTGCCCGCGGGTACAGCAACGCGTCGCAGAGTTGAATCGTTTAATACCACCCAAGCCAGCTATCGACAAATTGTATGTCAATCGTGCTGGCGAATTGGGGCCTTCATTCGTTCTGCGCGTAAACGGCAGTAATTACCAAGCCACCCTCTGGCGCAGTAGCCATCATGCTGCCGCCATTCACCCGCTATTCAGCCACGCAATCGCGTAGGAGGCTGATATGGACTACCAATCAACACGCATTCGCACTGCTCGTAAACCGCACAAGTGCTGCGAGTGCCATAACACCATCAAGCAGTGTGAAAAATACACGTTTACGTCAGGCGTATGGGATGGCGAACCCGCCAGTTTTAAAACATGCCAGAACTGTTGGGAAATACACGCACAAACATCGCGTTATGTGAACTTAACACCAAGTGAGTGCGACGACTACCCCTGCTTTGGTGGACTCATTAACTGGTTTGATAACCGCATAAGCTTTGACTACCAAGACGAGACGTTCGTGTTGGCTATGGCCAAAGCCATTGGCGTACCGCCACAGCAGTTAGCCACCCAACTCTTAGACTTCACCTTTCAAAATCTTAAAGCCAACGGCATTTTGGATATCGATGGAACGGTGCAAGAGAAGCAAGCCATCTCAAGTCATAAATCAGTTGGTCAAACGGCTAGATATGATCGTAAAACAAAGATCGTTGATTCCGTTGAAGGCCATAAAAAATAGCATTTATCTTCGGAAATCATCTTCGGAAAATGTTCGGCAAGCGAATTTAAGGCATAAAAAAAGAGGTAAGCCGTTTAAGCTAACCTCTTAATTATTATCGATAAGTAGGTGGTACCCGAGGCCGGACTTGAACCGGCACGCTGTAACCAGCGAGGGATTTTAAATCCCTTGTGTCTACCGATTCCACCACTCGGGCTCATCGATAAATGGAGGCGCGACCCGGAGTCGAACCGAGGTCCACGGATTTGCAATCCGCTGCATGACCACTCTGCCATCGCGCCTTTTTTGGAGCGACATACCGGGTTCGAACCGGTGACCTATACCTTGGCAAGGTATCGCTCTACCAACTGAGCTAATGTCGCATTCCTATCGCTGCCGGAGGTTTTGCCCCGACTGCGGTTGGCATTCTACCTATTTAACGAAGGGAGTCAATCGCCAATTGGGCATTTTAAAGCAATGCTGAATCAGATGCTGGCAATTTGTCCAATTGATTGATTTTCCCGCGCATTCGCTATTTAGGCAAACCTCCATGTTTGCCTTATTCTGCATTACTCGTCTATCTTCGGCAGGCTAACAAATTCCAGCCCCAGCATTTTGCGCATAACGCCAACCACCTGGCAGCTATAACCGAATTCATTGTCATACCAGACATACAAAATCGCACGGTTGCCATCGGCAATGGTCGCCTGAGAATCGACCACGCCCGCATAACGTGAGCCGACTAAATCGCTGGAAACAATCTCATGCGATTCAGTAAAGTCGATCTGGTTCTGCAGTGCAGAATGCAACGCAACACCTTTGAGATATTCGTTCATATCTTCTTTGCTGGTATCGGTTTCAAGATTGAGGCTCAATATTGCCAATGAAACGTTTGGCGTTGGCACGCGAATAGCGTTGCCAGTCAACTTACCAGCTAACACTGGCAACGCTTTAGCAACCGCTTTAGCGGCGCCGGTTTCAGTGATCACCATGTTGAGTGGTGCACTGCGTCCGCGACGATCGGCTTTGTGGTAGTTGTCGATCAGGTTTTGATCGTTGGTATAAGAGTGGATGGTTTCGACGTGTCCATTGACGATGTGATATTTATCATTTACTGCTTTCAAGACCGGCGTAATTGCATTGGTAGTGCAACTAGCGGCAGAAACAATAATATCTTCTGGCAGAATATCGTTGTCATTAACACCGTATACAACATTCTTGATAGCACCTTTCGCCGGTGCTGTTAACAGCACTTTGGCAGCACCAGGGCATTTCAGATGTTGACCAAGCCCGGCTTCGTCTTTCCAGATGCCAGTGTTATCAACCACTAATGCGTTGTCGATACCATATTTGGTGTAATCCACTTCGTCTGGAGAATTAGCATAAATCACCTGGATATAGGTACCGTTGGCAATAATGGCGTTATTTTCTTCATCGACTTCTACAGAGCCGTTAAACGGACCATGCACTGAATCCCGGCGCAGTAAACTGGCACGTTTTTCCAGATCCCCCGGACGGCCACCGCGCAATACAATTGCCCGCAGACGCAGTTTGTTACTGCGACCAGTACGCTCAATCAGCAAGCGCGCCAACAAACGGCCGATACGACCGAAGCCGTAAAGTACTACGTTGCGCGGTTCTACTTCATCCTGGCACGCAATAGCTTCTGCCAGTTCTTCTTTCATATAACGTTCAATCGCTTCAGTGCCGGTATTGTTGGCCCAGTACTTAACCGCCAACTTACCGATATCCACTTTGCACTGTCTCACCGGCAATTTGCTGAGCGCTTCCAGAAATGGAAAACTTTCCCGCAGACGCAGTTTTTCACCGACATGCCGTCTTACCAGACGATGGGCTTTAATAATATCGATTGTGGAAGCGTTCAACAGTGGTTTGCCGTACACCACTACTTCAACGCCCTGATTACGGTACAGTTTACCCAGCATCGGCTGCATGGCTTCAGCCAATTCAAAACGTTCTTGCCAACTTTGCAGGTATTTATCAGCGCTCATTTACAGATCCTTTAGGTCCCAATCTCCAAAAATGACAGGAAATGATTGAGTAACAAATAGAAACGACCAATAATCAGAACAATGACATCAGTGCCATCGTTTTTGGTCGGCGCTATTTTAAAGAAATCTTGCGGTACAGGCCAGTCCGGAATTCTGAATAACTTTGTAATTTTATTATATTTTTCAGGGAGAAATAATGTTGTTAATACGGAATTTTGTAATAATTACATCATTTTCTTTCATAATCCTGCTAAGTGGTTGCGAAAGACTCACTCCCACGGCCAAAATCTGTAAGAATAATCCCGAAATTTGTACTGATTTGCATAAAGATGGCTGGTGTCGCGCCCAGCGAACAGCGTTGGTCAATGATCGACTCGAGGTAAAAAACGCTTCGACGGCAACAGGTGAGCAGCTTTACCGCTTAATGCTGGACACTGAGCGCTATAACAACTGTGTCTGGTTAGGTTCTGGAGTGAAACACATTGAACATCCAGAACGCAGTAATGATCGTGCCCGTGCCTATACCATGAGTTCACAAGCGCTCACAGCACTGCAAGAGCAGACTAAAAACAGTAAAGATCCTCTACTTGCGTTTTATCACTGGAGCCGCTTAGGTGATGAATCCGCACTGGAAATTCTATTAACAGCCGAAAAACAGCAACAGATCCATACACCAGAAATCCTCGCTGCGCTTGGTGGATATTACCTGAAACGAGATAGCAGCAAAGCACTCACGTTATATCTGGATGCGATGAAAGGAGCCTCAGAGGAGACGTTTAACAGCGATTGGCTCTTAGGGGCCGGGCAGGCATTTATGCAATTAGGCTTACCGGAGCAAAACTATCTGATGTCTAGAGCTAATTTGCTATTAAGTAACAATCCGGCCAATGAAGAAAAACTCAATGCGCTCGTAAGTACTAAAATTCGGCTAAAACAACTCAATGAGCAGGCAGAGGAACTGGCGGACGCGTTACGTAATGGTGCCTACCCCGATAGCGACTGGCCGCGAAGATTAGCAGTCGCAGCACAGACGGCAATCAATCAAACCCAACATACAGACCCCGTTAAGTCGTGAAAGATAGTGCAGTGATGGAGTTGTGGTTGCAGTTATAGGCGTCACAGCAACAGGCAAGATACCTGCCACCTCAGTTACTCCAACATAATTATTTTTCAATTTTTGAACGCATCAACTAAATTTGTTCATAAAAAAGGCGGATTATCGCTTTCGTCCTGGTTTAACTTGACTAAACCATGCAGTTTTGTAATTTTATTACCAAATCATATCGAAACCTGAGGGATATTTTATGACTATCCGCGTAGCTATTAACGGTTATGGTCGCATCGGACGCAACATACTGCGGGCGTTATACGAAAGTGACAAAGACTATCCAATTGAGATTGTGGCCATTAACGATCTGGGTGACGCCAGTATCAATGCTCATCTCACTAAATATGACTCAGTACATGGGCGTTTTAACGCTAAAGTCGAACATGATGACCAGGCCATTTATGTTAATGGTGATAAAATTTTGACTTTTTCAGAACGTGATCCCAATAACCTGCCCTGGGCGCAACTCAAAATAGATGTGGTATTTGAATGCACTGGCATTTTTACCAGCAAAGAGAGTGCTCAACCACACCTTAATGCCGGAGCCAAAAAAGTGATTATTTCTGCTCCTGGTAAAAATGTTGATGCCACGGTGGTTTACGGTGTTAACAATCAGGTACTCCGCGCCGATATGACCGTGATATCCAACGCTTCCTGCACCACCAACTGTCTGGCCCCTATTGCTAAACCGCTGAACGATGCACTGGGCATTGAATCTGGTTTAATGACAACCATTCATTCCTATACCAATGACCAGCGTTTGACTGACGTTTACCATAAAGATGTACGCCGCGCACGAGCAGCTGCTTTATCAATGATCCCGACTAAAACAGGGGCGGCTGCCGCTGTGGGATTGGTGGTTCCAGCGTTACAGGGCAAATTTGATGGGTTAGCGGTCAGAGTACCAACCGTGAATGTCTCACTGGTTGATCTCTCATTTATCGCTTCCCGAGACACCACCGTTGAGGAAGTGAACGACATTATTGTTCAAGCCTCCCTGCAATCCCCCATGAATGAAGTGCTAGCAATCAATACAGAACCACTGGTATCGATTGATTTTAACCACAATCCCTATTCATCTAACTTTGATGCCACCCAAACACGGGTAAATGGCCGACTCATTAAAGTGATGTCTTGGTACGATAACGAATGGGGCTTCAGCAATCGTATGCTGGACAACGCTGTCGCCTTGATGAACGCCAAGTAATGGCCGAATAGACGAAAAAGACCTGCCAATGCAGGTCTTTTTTATGGCGTTATTCCGCGAGCTGCCGCTCAAGCTGTTGTGTCACAGCTAACGGAGAACCCGAGTGGTGCGCGAGGATAACATACGCCACCGGGATCACCAGCAGCGTCAACACTGTCGCCAACAAGATGCCGAATAACACCACAACACCAATCACAAACCGGGTTTCAGCTCCAGCACCTGAAGCCATCACCAAAGGCACGGCTCCCGCCGCGGTAGTAATCCCGGTCATCAGAATAGGTCGTAAGCGTTGACGCGATGCTCGCATAATCGCTTCCTGAAAAGTGATCCCGCGGTCACGTAACTGATTGGCAAATTCCACGATTAAAATGCCATTTTTGGCCGCCAGACCAACCAGCATAATGATGCCAATTTGACTGTAAATGTTGAGGCTCTGCGCCGTGAGCCATAACCCCACAAGCGCCCCCGAGATTGCCAACGGTACCGTCAGCATAATCACTAATGGATGAATATAACTTTCAAACTGCGCCGCCAACACTAAAAATACTATTCCCAAAGCCAGTATAAACACAAAATACATGGAGCTACCTGACTCCTGATAATCCAACGATTGCCCCTTATAACTGATCACCGCCTCGGCAGGCAGATGTTGTTGTACCAGATCGTTGAAATATTCCAGTGCTTCACCTAGTGAATAGCCATCGTTAAGGCTGGCCTCTATCGTAATGGCGCGCATCCGATTGTAGCGATTCAATTCACTGGCATCAGCGAATTCTTCGATGGTCACCAAATTGGACAACGGGATCAGCGCGCCGCTGCGTTCTGAGCGCACATAGATGTTCTGCATATCACTGGGGGTATTCTGTTGCTGGCGCTCCCCTTCAATGACGACATCATACTCCTCACCATCTCGCATAAAAGTCGTCACCAGCCGTGACCCCAGCATAGATTCCAGCGTACGACCGATTTGCGCATTCGAAACCCCTAAATCTGCGGCACGATCTTTATCAATCACCACCCTGAGCTGTGGCTTGGTTTCTTTGTAATCAAAATCCAGCCCGGAAAGTCCTGGATTATCCGCAGCTTTTTGCATCAGGATGTCTCGCCATTGGGCCAATTCGGCATAGGTAGGACCACCCAGCACAAATTGCACCGGTTTATTGACTCCGCGACCAAATGCCTGACGCATCACCGGAAAGGCGCGAATACCCGAGAGCTCTTTAAGACGACGGTTGATATCCGCCACAATGGCCTTCGCTGGACGGCGTTGCGACCAGTCATTAAGCACGATAATGGCCATGCCATTTGAGAAGTTAGCATTGCCTCCCCATCCACGTGGCGCGCGTACCAGCAAGCGTTTGATTTCACCATTGTCCACTAACGGCATCAGTCGCCGCTCAATGTCATCCATATATTCGGCGATGTAACTGTAGCTGGCGCCTTCCGGCCCATTGACCATCAAAAACAGTGAGCCACGGTCTTCCTGCGGCGCAAATTCTTGCGGGATCAGCTTCAACAAGAAGCCACTGCCGATAAATGCCAGCCCCACGAATACTGTTGTGAGTAACGGTTTTGCAAAAGCGCGTTCAAGACTGGCCTGATAGACATGTCCAAGTTTGGTCATTGCGCCATCAACATAACGCATCAGCGCCGTGTCTTGAGTTGCGGGTTTTAGTACTTTGGAGCACATCATGGGGCTTAGCGTTAGTGCTACGAGTGAAGAAAAAATTACCGCCGCACTCATAGTCACCGCAAACTCCTTGAATAACTTACCTAGGTCCCCTTCTAGGAAGCTGATAGGCATGAACACGGATACCAGTACCGCCGTGGTCGCAATGACGGCGAAAGCGACTTCCCTAGCGCCCAGATAAGCGGCCTTCAGCGGTGGTTCTCCCGCTTCTATGCGCCGATGAATATTCTCCAACATCACAATCGCATCATCGACCACCATGCCGATAGCCAAAATTAATGCCAGCAGCGTCAGTAAATTAATGGTATATCCCAGGGCATATAGCACGATAAAGGTTGCCAGCAGAGAGACTGGTACTGCTAGTGCGGGCACCAACATTGCGCGAACACTGCCGAGAAACACATAGATAACGATAATGACCAACACCACGGCAATAAACAGGGTTTGATAGACTTCATTGATGGAGGATTCGATAAATACCGAGCTATCGTAGGAGCGTTTGATCTGCATTCCCTGCGGCAACGTAGGGTTTATCTGATCAACTAATTCATTTACCGCTCTTGCGACCTCCAGTGTATTAGCCGTTGATTGTTTGGACACTCCCAGTCCGATCATGGCTTCACCATTACCACGGAACATGATCCGGTCTTCTTCCGAACCGAGTTCCACACGGGCCACGTCCCCCAACGTCACTAGATAACCGTCGTCACCACGATGGATAACCAATCTGGAAAAATCTTTTTCGGTCAGAAAACCGCGCTCAACCCGCACGGTAAAGTGGCGCTCTGCTGATTCAATTGAGCCTGCCGGTAATTCAACGTTTTCAGCGCGTAGCGCCGCTTCAACATCTGCGACAGTCAGTTGCCTTGCCGCCAACGCTTGGCGATCTAGCCAGACTCGCATCGCGTAAACTTTGCCACCACCGATACGGATGGTAGCAATACCATCAATCACGGAGAAACGGTCTGTCAGATAACGCCTTGCATAATCAGTAAGTTGAATGGTAGATAATTGCTCCGACACCAGATTCAACCACATAATCACTTCATCACCACCATTGGCCTTTTGTACTTCGGGTGGGTCGGCTTCTTCTGGTAGATTGTTGAGTAAACCTGAAACCCGATCTCGGACGTCATTGGCAGCAGCTTCAATATCACGGTTGATATCAAACTCAAGGACTACAGAAGAGCGGCCATCGCGGCTAGAGGAACTGATATGACGAATGCCTTCAATACCACTGATACGATCTTCCACCAATTGGGTGATGCGGCTTTCTACCACGGCGGCACTGGCACCGCGATAGTTGGTATCAATGGCAACGATGGGCGGATCGATATTGGGGTATTCCCGCAGTGGCAACTTATCAAATGACACCAGCCCAAAGGCGATAAGCAGTAGGCTGATAACGGATGCAAATACGGGACGTTTTACTGAAATATCGGGAAGTATCATGTTATTGGCCCGCCGCTATTGACTGAAACTTTCAGCGCTTTTCACGCGCAGCAACTGACCTTCGCGGACTTTCATTAAGCCTCTGACAATCACTTGCTCACCAGCCGTCACACCATCAATGATCTCCACCCAGCCGTGAGTTCTCTGCCCTATCGTTACTTCACGGCGGCTTGCTGTATTTTCATCTGTTACCACATACACTTGATGCTTTTGCTGAACAGGTACAATGGCGGACTCAGGTAACAATATTGCCTGTCGGTCTTGTTTGATGAGCCGCACTTTCATCAACATTCCTGGAAGCAATTTGGCATCAGGGTTTGGCAACTTCGCCCTAACAGTGATGGCTCGAGTTTCAGGATTAACGCGACTGTCGATAGTTATCACTTCACCATTGAAAACCTTACTGTCATAAGCTACCGCGGACGCTTCCACCAGCTTGCCCGGTTGTAGCTGCTGGATAAACCGCTCTGGCACTGGGAAATCCAGCTTGATGGTGGCGATGTCATCTAATGTGGTGATCTCCATTCCTGGCGTCACTAAACTCCCAAGGGAAATCTGTCGCATGCCTAAGCGCCCCGCAAATGGCGCCCGGATCTGTCGATCATTCACAGCGGCATTGGCTGCCGCTACTTGAGCAAGGGCACTGTCTATCAGCGTTTGTAAGCGATCCTGCTCAGAAGCGGCAATGGTGTGACTATCCACGAGTCCCTGGATTCTCTTCAGTTCTCGGCGACTTTCAGCTAGCTGTACTTGCGCTTGTTGTAACTGCGCCCGCTGCTGTGCATCGTTTAGCTGTACTAACAGCTGTCCGGCCTTCACCATGTCACCATCGTTGAAATAAATCGCGGTGACGAGGTCGCTTACAATAGGCGTAACGACCACAGCTTCGTTGGCGCTGACACTCCCAAGAGCCTCGACTTCATCTCGTATTGGTTGAGTCGATGCGTGATACACCACAACTTCCGCTATATGCTGATCTGCACTGCTTAGCGCTTGCGGCGTACGGTCTAAGCGCCACCAGACTGCCAGCAATATGGATATGACAACTAACAGTAACAGCAGTTTTTTCATCGGAACCCCAGCTTATGACGCTAGCCCGTAGACTGTAACGAGGCAGCAATACTTGCAATTACCAATGATGTTGAAAGTGAAATATGAATAGGGTCTTAAAACAGGTTCAGAATGCCAGTGCTATCACCATGTTTTTATTACGGATATTACTGAATTTAAAAAGTTTTATTATGTCATTTCAAGTAATTATCGACGAAATAGCGGAAGTGACGGATATTGTGAAAAATAATTAGTGATGGAAGATAAATGTAAATAAATACTACCGGCATAAAAAAAGCGCCTGAAAGGCGCCTTTTCACAGACCGACAAAATCAGCGGATCTTACGGTCTTCGCTCATAATGCCAGAAACCGCTTTATAAACACTCTGCACTTTATCTTCACTGAGCGGTTGGTCTTCGTTATCACGAATGCGGATCTCTGTCTTATTGGCGTCATTCTTGTCTTGAGCCACCAACAACCGATAGTTTGCTTTGTCTTTCAGCTTGATGCTGTCATCACTGAACAATGAACTCCAGAAACCAGAGGTATCATTGAATTTGACATAGTAAAGCCCTTTGGCAGAGTCCATGTCCACCACCTCAAAGCCCACTTCTGGTAATACTAAGGCTAAACGATCCCAGGTACGTTTTAACGGCGCATCAGCCAACCAGTAGCCTTCACCCTTATCATTTGCCGCTGCAACATAAGACATGTCTATGCCTTTACTTTGCTTGACTTTCATATCCTGCACAATACGGGCACGTTCTTTTGCCATAAAGCCAACAGCACTGTTAAGCATATCGATGGTGTAACGTTTTTTGTCTTCACTGTTCAGCAGTTGTTGGCTGTCTTCACCGTTATAACTTTGTTGATGATCCAACAAGTTAATGATCAGATTACCGGTACGTCCATGGGGGCGTACTTCCACGATGAACTGATAACGTTGGCGCACTTTGTACACCTTATCAGCACCAAACCAAGAACTGTCGATCACCTCTTCATGGTCAATCCAGTCGGTATCAATGACGCCGGTGTCGTAATCTTCTTTAGCGATGCCATAATTTTTGCTTTTAAGAAAACCTTCCACCACAGTGAACATCTCTTTTTTCAGATCCACACTGTTGTCAATGGTTTCCACCACCACTTTGATATTATCGCTCCCCTCTTCAACGTGGGTGCCATCCGCCATGGGTAGGATCTGTAGTGGTGGTCGAATATCCAACGCCTCTCCTACCACCGCATTATTAGCTTTTGCCTTTAATGGCGGAATGGCATATTCCTGACTGTATTTGGGAGTTTTTAAACCTTCCGGGATTGTCAAAGGTTTAGTCTCTGGCGCATTGACATAATCAAAGCCGCCATCTGCCTGACGCCGCTCCAATGGTGTAGTACAGGCTGTTACTGTTAAAGTAGCGACAACCAGTGAAATTTCCTTCAGTTTTAACATCTAATTATTTGACCTCTATACGGGCTTTTTTCATTGTCTGAAGCAACAGACCATGAAACTCCTCAGAAAGTTCAGTCAGCGGTAAACGAATT
Organism: Shewanella fodinae; assembly: GCF_014651955.1. Lineage (GTDB taxonomy): Bacteria > Pseudomonadota > Gammaproteobacteria > Enterobacterales > Shewanellaceae > Shewanella > Shewanella fodinae. The sequence continues at coordinate 315,732 of NZ_BMXW01000002.1, forward strand.
GTACCGTAACTAATCAATCCCATACGATGTGCCGCCCATTTTACGGGGATAGGGTTAGCTTCACAAAACAGCGCTTTATAGAGATCTTTAATCTCTGCCTCTGCGGCAACCGCAGCGGCATCATCGCCTCGTAAGGCCGCATCACACATGGCTTTAAACTGGGCTGGCACAATGTTGTTTGCCACAGAAATGACGCCATTTCCCCCCAGTTCAAGAAACTCTCTGGCGGTGGCATCATCGCCACTGAATAACAGGAAATCATCGCCACACAATTCGCGTAATTTTTTTACCCGGCTGAGATCGCCGGTTGCTTCTTTCACCGCAATGATATTGGGGACACTGGCGAGCTGCGCGACGGTTTCGGGCTTCATATCAACAGAGGTACGGCCCGGAACATTATAAAGAATTTGCGGAATATCAGTGCTCGCGGCAACAGCTTTGTAATGCGCAATCAGCCCATGCTGTGGTGGTTTGTTGTAATATGGTGTCACTCCCAACATGGCTGCGACATCTAGCTTTGACATTGCATGAGTCAACTCAATTGCCTCAGCTGTTGCATTGGCACCGTTACCCCCGATCACAGGGATACGTCCTGCCGCAAATTTTATCGCGTGAGCAACCACATCCACATGCTCACGTAGCGGCAATGTAGCAGATTCCCCCGTGGTACCTACCGCAACAATAGCATCGGTACCATTGTTGATATGAAATTCAACTAAACGTTCTAAACTGGCGTAATCCACTGAGCCTTCCGGGCTCATAGGGGTAATTAAGGCTACGATACTTCCGCTAATCATGAGATTTCCCCAAATATTCAGGATTCGCTATGGTACTGAGCCTGCGAAATGATGACAAGGGGCCGAGGGCTAACAATTGGAATAAGTTGTGGTAGCATTAGCCAAAGCATAAAAATCTCTCCTGTGTCGCTGTGTTAGCGTCACAGAACGCCCCTAGAATACGAGGAAAATTCATGACCAATTACCTGGTCGTTACCGCCATGGGCACCGATCGCCCCGGGTTGGTTGCTAAGCTTGCCCGTCTGGCGACAGATTGTGATTGTGATATTGTGGATAGTCGCATGGCGCAGTTCGGTAATGAATTCACCATGATTATGATGATGGCGGGCTCTTGGCCTGCCATCACTAAGCTGGAAACATCACTGCCAGGGTTGTGCGTTGAGTTGGAACTGCTGATGGTCATGAAACGTACTTCCAAACATGTGCCATTGACGTATATCTCGCGCCTAGAAGTGACCTTTAATGGACAGGATCAACGTGGCACCATGCGCAATATCACGCAGTTTCTGGCTGACCGTTCGCTGGACTTGGCAACAGTAAGATCTTTTGCCGAAGAATTAGATAATGGCCAGCAGACACAACATCTGCTGTTCACCATCAATGTGCCGGAAAAAGTGGATTTGCCGCAGTTGGAGCAAAGCCTGCACACGCTGGCCGCAGAGCTATCTCTGAGTTGTGCCATACGGCGTATGCAAGGCGTCCCGGTCGTCGAAAGAGATTAATCAAAAGTTACAAGGACAAGTCAACATGAATACGCTAAAAGCCGGTGCAGTTGCGCCCTCCTTTACTTTACCCAATCAGTATGGCGAGCCGATATCACTGCAGGATAAGCTGCAGCAGCACAAAGTGCTGGTTTATTTCTATCCCAAAGCACTCACACCAGGGTGTACCGTGCAGGCGTGTGGCCTACGCGATACCAAAGCGGAATTAGCGGCACTTGGCGTGGTGGTGTTAGGGATAAGCACAGATCCGGTCGCCAAACTGCATAAGTTTATGGAAAAACACCAACTGAATTTTGATCTGCTCAGTGATGAGGATCATGCAATAGCAGATGCCTTTGGTGTTTGGGGTGAAAAGAAATTTATGGGCAAAGTCTATGACGGCCTGCATCGCATCAGTTTTCTTATTGCTCAAGATGGCAAAATAGAAACTGTCTTTGATCAGTTCAAAACCAAAGATCATCACCAGGTGGTACTAAATTACCTCAAGGGCTGATGGCTCTAGTTATTATTGCGAATCATAAAAAGCCACTATTGCAGTGGCTTTTTAATCGGGGATATTCATTACTGAGTGACTGAGACCTTAGCAACTGCCGCTGTGTTATCAGTGCTAGGCCAAACATTAATCACCGCTTTTACCAATGATGCCAACGGGATAGCAAAAAATACGCCCCAGACACCCCACAGTCCTCCGAAAATCAGCACCGCGGCGATGATCACCACTGGATGCAAATCGACTGCATCGGAAAATAGCAAAGGCACCAGCAGGTTACCATCCAGCGCTTGGATGATACCGTAGCCCAACATCAAATAGCCAAATTCGGCGCTAAATCCCCATTGGAAAAATGCCACCAAGACAATCGGCAGCGTTACTAACGTGGCCCCCACATAAGGGATCAGTACCGACAATCCGGTTGCCACCCCCAACAAGGCTGCATAATTGATCCCCATTAAAGCAAAGAATATGTAAGTGGCGATACCAACAATCACAATCTCAATCACTTTACCGCGAATGTAATTAAAGATCTGTTGCTCCATCTCAAACCACACTTTGCGGGCCAACTCACGATTGCTTGGGAAAAAACGTTTACTGCCTTTTATCAGCGGCTCTTTATCTTTCAAAAAGAAGAATACCAGCAAGGGCACCAGAATCGCATAAACCATCAACACTAACAGCGATGCTGAATAACCTAACAACTGTTTGCCAATGCCCAGCAGATGTTGGGTATCCAGTAACTTTTTCAGCTCTGCCAACATGGAATCTAATTGCTCGACACTGATAAACTGCGGATGTTGCTGTGCCAGTTGCTGTAATAAGGTGATCCCTTTATCTAGCATATTGGGCAACTCTGCCAGCAACGAACTGCCTTGACGCCAGATGCTGGGAATTAAACCAAATGAAATCAGGATCATCACCCCAATAAACAGTACCAAGACCAACGATGCCGCCATGGTGCGATTAATCCCTATTCGCGCCATCTGAGCTACTGGCCACTCCAACAGAAATGCCAATACTAGAGCAACCAGTAATGGCATCAGCAAACCGCCGGCGAAATACAAAATGAGGGTAATGCCTAGCAGAATAAATAACAGTGTTAACGCCTGTGGATCGCTGAAACGTGCGCGGTACCAACGGCTAAGATAGTCGAACATTCAAGATTTCCTGTATGAAAAAGCGATTTGGCATGGTGACAGGCATATCGTCTGGAGAGTCACTTTTCTCCCAGTATAAACGTTCCCAATTTACAGAACTTTGCGGGAACATACTATCAAATGGGATTGTCTGATTGCACAATGATGACTGCAATCGGATAATGTCACAGATGTTATCACCAGCATGTGCAACAAATAACCGTATATGCTTGCTAAACATAAACTTGCCCTATTATCCTAAGTTGCACGTCAAACCACAAGCCAAGCAGTGATACCGCTGAGGCAATATTTCTGAAGGTTCAGCTTGAGTACATTGATGTTTTCCCGTTGTAAACACCTGATACTGGCCACAACTCTTGCGGTTGGTCTTGGCACCTCTGCTCACAGTTTTGCTGCGATAGATGACCTACCGGATCTCGGTACTGCGGCCAGTCATGCGTTGAGCATTGATAAAGAGATGATCTACGGTGATGCCTATATGCGGGTAATTCGCGCACAGGCGCCGGTGCTGTACGATCCGCTGCTTGAGCAGTACATCACCGAGCTGGGTAACCGTCTAGTAGCACATGCTAACGATGTCCGAACACCCTTCTATTTTTTTATGCTGCAGAATGACGAAATCAACGCCTTCGCCTTCTTTGGTGGACATGTGGCAGTGCATACCGGACTATTTTTGTATGCCGATAACGAAAGTGAGATGGCATCGGTGTTAGCACACGAAATCTCGCACGTGACGCAACGGCACTTGGCGAGATCCATTGAAGCGCAGCAGAAAACCGGGCCCGTCACCCTCGCCGGGATGCTCGGTGCAATTTTGTTGACGATTGCCGCCCCGCAGGCGGGTATGGCAGCACTGGCCAGTACCCAAGCACTGAGCGCGCAGTCGCAGATTAACTATACCCGGCAACATGAACAGGAAGCCGACCGGTTTGGGATGCGCACTATGGTGGCCGCGGGATTTGACCCGAATGCCGCAGCAACTTTCTTCGCTAAACTGGCCGCCAAGTACCGCTACACATCAAAACCACCACAAATGTTGCTGACTCACCCTTTGCCAGAATCGCGAATTTCTGAAGCGCGCGACCGCGCCGCACAGTATCCACACATAGATGTGCAACCTAACCTGAATTTTCACCTTGCAAAGGCGAGGATCCAGGTGCGTTTTTCCAGCTATAGCGATACGGCAGCTTTATCACTGTTTAACCAACAGCTAGATAAAAAGGATTACGTATTCAAAGAAGCAGCGCTGTACGGTAAAGCATTAGCATTATTCCGCCTCAAAGATTACAAAGGCGCTGAAGCAATCATTGATGATTTATTGAAGCAGGATCCTGATAACCTGTTTTATCTGGATACCAAAACCGACTTGCTGACAGAAGCCAAAAAATACGATCAAGCGATTAAATTACTTGAATCTCAGCGACGTTTCCGACCTTCATCACTAGTGATTAACACCAACCTTGCTAACGCTTATCTGGAAAACAAACAAGCCGCTAAGGCCATCCCGATATTGGAACAGATGACCTTTGACGACAAGGAAAACCTGTTGCCCTTCCAAATGTTATCAGAGGCTTACCAACAGACGGGCGATAAGGCAATGGAGTTTTACGAAAAAGCCGAGGTGATGGCGTTGCGGGCCAATTATGAAGGCGCCATTGATCAATTAAACTTCGCTTACCGTGAATCCGACGGCAAGCCATTACAGATTGCCCGCATAGAGGCCAAGCTAAGGCAGTTCCGAGATGCACAGGAACAGATGAAGAGTTTGAAGCAATAAATCGCAAGGTATCGATGAATAACGCTGCGTCTGACGTGGCGTTATTTTTTTGTTATGCTCGCGTTTATATTTTAGCTAAGGTGATGAGTTCCATGCCAAACGTAACCCTATTTCATAACCCTCGTTGTTCCAAAAGCCGCGAAGCACTGGCGTTGTTAGAACACACCGGTTGCCACATTGACATTGTCGAGTACCTTAAAACACCGCCCGATAGCAACACCATCAAAACGCTGTTGGCATTGTTGCAACTGTCGCCACGGGAGCTAATGCGTACCAAAGAAGCCGAATACAAAGAACTTGGTTTGGACAACCACGAACTGACGGATGAACAATTGATTGCCGCCATGACACAGACCCCTAAGCTGATAGAACGGCCTATTGCTATTGCCAACGGCAAGGCCGTCATTGGCCGGCCACCAGAGCAAGTGTTGAGTATTCTGTAATAGCCCTGAACCGCCTGACATTGCTCGGATTTTTCAGCTTATCTTCAACTCGTTAAGCATTAGGGACTTTAAAATCGGCTATGTTATATTCTGTGATACAAAACTGTAATATCTCCATAACAGATATAGCCGGAGGTTCCTCACATGCAACGGATAGCGTTTTTTCTGATAGGCATTATATTGGCCGGATGTGGCGGTTCTGGCAGCGATTCCGGTGCAAACACACCTCCAGAAACGCCAGCCAATTCAATTTCTCGCTGCGCCGTGCAAAGCACACCGCAGATTATCACCAGCGATAACATCCGCTTTTATCTGCAGTCACAATACCTGTCTCACCAACAAAGTAGTGTAGTGGCGACACTGGCAAATGGCACAAGTAGCGGTTATCAGTTTCACTGGCAGCAGACGTCAGGAACTCCGCTGACGCTAACAGTGACCGATAATGCGGTATTACCTTTTGTGGCTGATAGCTCTGGCGATTATGGTTTTGAAGTGACGATAGCTAATGCTGAACAGCAATATACCGCCATCATAAATGTCATAGTGACAGAGGGCGATGGCTTAAGTATTCGCCTAGATCACCAAGTGGTGGAAGGTGCTGATGTCAGCCTACGCGTGGACCGTCGCAGTGGTAGTTCAATACAAAATCTCAGTTGGTGTGTTGCTTATGGCCCAGATGTCACATTAAATCTGGACGATGTGGAAGTGCCTTTATTTACAACGCCACAAGTCAATAGTGATTCACTACTGATCCTTCGAGCAACCGGCACCGCAAACGATGTGCAGCTCAGCGATGACGTCAATCTATTGATTACAAATGAAGCGGCCATAGACTCCGCTTATTTTGACAAACCCATTGCTCGAACTCATAGCTATCGTGCCGATTCTCCTTGGCGTAATGTCCTTCGAGGGTGTGTCTACTCTAATCAGCTGGCCAACAGTTGTACATTGACCACATTACCCCTTATCGGCCAAGAAACCGCCGAAAATGCCAGTGATAAAGCCGCCATTATGAATCGGGTGCTGGTATCTCATGATTGGATGGGCAAGAATTTTGAAGCATTTCTAGACAACCTTGATCCCCATGGCGACTTCGCCACATTATTGCAATCAGTAACCGCCATAGTGATCAGCTACGATGTCAGGCCATCGTTTTATTGGGTAGCCACCGGGGCAATTTATCTCGATCCTGAAGACCTTTGGTTGACCGCCGCAGAACGGGATACCATCAATGAAGCGGCAGATTATCGTTCCGCCTTTGGTCAAGATCTGCAATTTCTGGTGCCTTGGCGTTATGTAAAGAACAACGATTATGCCTCGATATACCGCAGCCCCGCCCTGCGCCAGTCACGTTCGCTATCGGAGTTAGAACCGGATTTAGCCTCCCTGCTCTACCATGAACTCGCACATGCTAACGACTATTTCCCGCGCAGTATTCACAGCAGTCTGCAAGGGCCAACCTTAGTGGATGATTACAATCGCCGCTCAGCCAACAAAGCGTTGGGTTCAGATCAATTAACCAACACATTGCCTTTGCAATCGACAGAAATGCAATCGCTAGCTGAGGTAAATTTTTTAGGTGATAACGCAACAGCCACAGAAAGGAGCTACTCACCCGCAGACGTGGCGAGTTTCTTTAGCCCTGACCGTGCCAATGACTTCTATAACTACAGCACCTCCAGAGAAGATGCGGCGATGCTGTTTGAAGAGGCGATGATGAGCTATCGGCTGGGGATCCAGCGCGACGTCGCCGTTACTGATAAACCTGCAGTCATCAGTTCAAGCACTGTGACGGTGAACTGGGGCCAGCGTGGCCGCATAGCGGAGCCAGCAATTCAGCCAAGAGCGGCGATGATAATTGATTATCTGATGCCGGAACTGGATGGTGCGGCCATTGAGGCGGCCCTGCCACCGCCAGTGGCAATGCGTGCCGGCGAAAGTTGGCTGGCTAATCTGGCGCTCAGCAACAATGGCAAAAATACACCACAATTAGTCTCACCGAAGAATATTTCCGAACAACCGCTGCGACTGAGTGGCGAGCGCCAACCACGGACGCAGCAATAGTCGCTATGTATGAAAGTCGAAGGCCGCAGTTGCGGCCTTCTTTATAAGTTAGTTGCACTAAAGCCTGAGCATCTCTTTGATAAAAGGGATGGTCAGCTTACGTTGATGCACCATTGACGCTTTATCAAGCTTATCCAGTACATCAAACAAGGTCCGCAGATCTCGCGCCAGTCGGTTTAGCAAGAATTTACCGACATCTTCGGGGAGTTGTAGTCCTCGCATGGCGGCGCGGCGCTGTAAGGCAGCCAGTTTTTCATCATCAGCCATAGGATGCAGTTGATAATTCAACCCCCATTGCATGCGAGACACCAGATCCGGCAGACTGAAACCACAGTCTGCTGGCGCATGTCTGCCACTGACAACCAGCGCACATCCCTGACGCTCCAGTACCCGGTTATACAGGTCGAACAACGCCTCTTCCCACAAAGGATGACCGACAATGGCATCAACATCGTCAATACACACCAAGTCCATCATTTCCAACCCTTCCAGCAATGCAGTAGCAATACTGGCGTGGATCCCAAGCGGTACATAAAAGCTGGAACGCCCACTTTCGTTGGCATGGGCACAAGCGGCATGGATCAGATGCGTACGCCCGGACTTTTCTGGGCCCCATAAAAATAGCGCTTGCGGTCCTCGCCCTTCAGCGCAGGCGATTAAAGTCTGGATCAGTTGATCATTGCCCTTAGCGGGGTAGTAACTTTCAAAGGTTTCGTCATCAGGTAAGTGCACTGGCAACGATAACTGAAGTGGCGCATTCTGAGTCAATCGGCGTTATCCCATCAAGCCTGTTATTATCCGCGATGTTACTGACGGCTGTGCCATTCGTATGTCCCGGCACTCACCGCAGTATCAAAATCACTGCTGTTTGAGGCTGGGAGCGGCGTCATGCGCGATTCCAGTCCAAACAAATTTTTCAATTCATCAACAGAACCAAACAGCTGCAAGCGATAACTGACATGCTCACCCTGCAATTTACTCATAGTAAAAGACTTTACTGCGGTTAGCTGTTTTAAAAAGGCTTCAATTTCCACTAACTGCTTTTGACTAATGCCAGAAAATGACACAGTTGTTTGCTGTGACGCGCCAGAATCTGCCACCGCATAACGGGACACAAAATAGTCTGATAACGCCAGCATCATGGCTGCGACAGCGGCTGGTTTATCGGCAACGGTATTTTGATCAGAAACCAACGGCAGCATAAAAGGCTGACCGCCTGCGGTTTTAGTATATAACGCCAGCTGATATCGAATCCCATCAGCGACAGGCTCTAGCGTACCCATGGCGAAGTAGTCTGTCTGATAGCGATTGGAAGCGCGCGCGATAGCATCCGCAAACTGGCCGCGCACATCGTTGATGTTTACCGCTTGCAAATCATCCAGATCCATCAAGGGGAATAACACCGGAATGCCTCGCTGAGAAGATGCATCAGCAAACAATTTACGTTCATCAATATCCGCGCCATCAGCCACAATCTGCGGTTGACTATTGTTGTCGGCAGCTAGCCAGAGCAGCGTCAACGGCCGTTGTCGGCCCCACACTGGTTCTCCGGCAGCGCGTAACAGGGCGATGATCCTGTCGTGTTCAAATAATGCCCGGATCTTGAGCTGTCCTTGATCGTCAAAGTAACCGAACTGAGTCACCATTGAAGAGGCTTGCGACAACTTCTCAACAATCATACTGTTACTTAGCACTCCTCGAGCACCGGAATTTTTCAGTAACACATTTCCCAGCGCTTCTCGAAGCGCGGCATCACGGTCGGCATCAGATCGCGATGCCGCGCTGACCATGGATTGATCTAATTGGCTAACCTCAACAGCGTTCGCTGGTATACAGCCTAACAACAAGTAACAACTGAGCAGTCGGAAAAATAGTTTGCGCATAAATTAGTTAATCTGAAATGGCGCCTGTGGCGCAAGTGTACCATAGATCGTTGTTGGCGGAATCGACTAATCCACAGCTTCAGCTGGTTCCATAACATCGTAGAGAAGCTCATCAGCACAATTGTAAAAATTTTGAACTATATCGCCTAAAAAACCCAAAACATATAATTCGGTTGCTGGTAGCATATGCCGGTTTACCTACACCACGGATAATAATGATGAAAAACCTCACCCTTCCACTGCAGGGCGCACAAATGCTGTTTGTCGCCTTCGGTGCGCTGGTGCTTGTCCCGTTGTTGACGGGGCTTGATGCCAGTGTTGCTTTATTTACCGCCGGCATCGGCACCCTGATTTTCCAAATTGTGACTAAACGCCAAGTGCCAATTTTTTTGGCTTCCTCATTCGCATTTATTGCGCCCATTACCTATGGCGTAAAGAATTGGGGAATTTCCGCAACCATGGGCGGGCTTATCGCCGCTGGCGCGGTATATTTGGTGCTGTCCACACTGGTCAAACTACGTGGGCCAGAATTTATCACTAAATTGCTACCACCTGTCGTCGTCGGCCCCGTCATCATGATCATTGGTCTTGGCTTGGCGCCTACCGCAGTCAACATGGCGCTGGGGAAAACCGGCGATGGTAGTGTCGTATTAGTGTCGCAACAAACGGCACTGTTTATTTCTATCGCGTCACTGGTTACCACCATAGCAGTGGCTGTTTTTGCCAAGGGATTGCTGCGCTTGATGCCTATTCTTGCAGGCATTATTGTGGGCTATGTTTTGAGCTTGTTAATGGGTATTGTGGATTTCAGTGCCATTGACAAAGCGGCGTGGTTCTCTGTGCCAAACTTTGTTGCTCCCGAATTTAGCTGGAAAGCGATTGCCTTTATGATCCCGGTCGCCATCGCACCGGCAGTTGAGCATATTGGTGATATTGTGGCTATCTCCAATGTTACCGGTAAAGATTTTCTGAAAAAACCCGGGCTTCATCGCACCTTAGCTGGCGACGGTCTGGCAACGATGGCCGCTGTCGCCCTTGGTGGCCCACCAAACACCACCTATTCTGAAGTTACTGGCGCAGTGACCCTTACCCGTAACTTTAATCCGGTCACCATGACTTGGGCCGCCATTACTGCCATTATCCTGGCATTTGTCGGCAAGTTGGGCGCCGCATTGCAGACCATTCCAGTGCCAGTAATGGGTGGGATTATGTGTCTACTGTTCGGTTCTATTGCCGCAATTGGTCTTAACTCCATGATCCGCGCACAGGTGGATTTAGCGCAGCCGCGCAACTTGGCCATTGTCGGAGTAACTTTGGTGTTTGGTATCGGCGGCATGGCGTTCGGTGTGGGGGATTTCAGCCTGACCGGCATCAGCCTGTGCGGTATTGTGGCGATTCTGATGAATCTGTTGCTACCCCATGACTTGCATCATCACGAAAGCACACATTAAGTCATCAAAAAGCCGCTCAACGAGCGGCTTTTTTTGTGTTCAAACACGCTATTCTGGTTTAATCATATCGAAATGACGATAAGCTCTATCGGTGGCAATACGGCCTCTCGGCGTACGTTGAATAAATCCCTGCTGGATCAAGAAAGGCTCTAGCACATCTTCGATTGTCTCGCGCTCTTCCCCTATCGCGGCGGCGATATTGTCCAATCCCACAGGGCCGCCCATAAACTTATCAATAATTGCCAACAATAGTTTACGGTCCATGTAATCAAAACCTTCGCCGTCCACATCCAGCATATCCAGCGCCTGTTGTGCCACCACTTGGGTAATACGCCCATCATGTTTTACTTCGGCAAAATCACGTACCCGCCGTAATAGCCGGTTGGCAATACGCGGTGTACCACGAGAACGACAGGCAATTTCACGCGCGCCGTCAGCTTCCAATGGCAACCCGAGTACCGAGGCGGATCGAGTCACAATAGTGCTGAGATCATCCACATTGTAAAACTCTAACCGCAGTGGAATGCCAAAACGCGCCCGCAGTGGCGAGGTTAATGCGCCAGCGCGGGTGGTGGCGCCGATCAGCGTAAACGGAGGTATATCCAACTTGATAGAACGCGCCGCCGGGCCTTCGCCAATCATGATATCTAACTGGTAATCCTCCATCGCAGGATAAAGGATCTCCTCCACCACCGGGCTTAGGCGATGAATTTCATCAATAAACAGTACGTCACCGGCTTCTAGGTTCGTCAGCAGTGCCGCCAGATCGCCAGCTTTCTCTAACACAGGGCCTGATGTAGATTTGATATTCACGCCCATTTCGTTGGCCACAATCATCGCCAAGGTGGTTTTGCCCAATCCCGGAGGACCATAGATCAGCATATGATCCAGCGCCTCGTTACGGTTTTTGGCTGCCTGAATAAATACTTTCAGTTGCGTTCTGGCTTCATTCTGCCCGGTGTATTCATCCAGCATTTTTGGCCGCATGGCACGATCGATCAACTCTTCCTGCGGATTATTACTGTGGGGCTGAATCAGTCTGTCTGCCTCAATCATAACCAGGTCTCTGCTTATAACATCGATTTAAGCGCAGCCTTGATGAGGGTTTCAGAATCCATCCCCTCTTCAGCGGCCGATGACACCGCTTTACTGGCTTGTGCCGGTTTGTAACCCAATGCCAGCAAGGCCGCCATCGCATCCTCTTCGGCGCTATTGAGATTTGAAGGTGTATAGTTGGATTTGAGCATGAACTCGCGCTCATTACCGCTGGCGGTTTCCAGCAGGCTCTTTAGCTTGTCACGCATCTCCACCAATAACCGCTCAGCAGTTTTCTTACCCACACCGGGCAGTTTTACCAATGTGGCAATATCATCGCGTTCCACACAATTAACAAACTCTTGGGCAGTCATACCGGAAAGAATGGTTAATGCCAGTTTCGGGCCGACACCGTTGGCTTTGATCAGCAACCGGAATAGTGAACGTTCCTGTTTAGTGATAAAACCATACAACAGCTGGGCATCTTCTCGCACCACAAAATGGGTGTAGATGGTAGCCGTTTGGTTCAATTCAGGTAGTTCGTAAAAACTGGTGAGCGGCATCTGCAATTCATAGCCTACACCTTGCACATCTAACAGCACATCTGGAGCCTGCTTTTCCAGCAAAATACCGTGTAAACGCCCTATCATTTATATCTTCCGTAAGTTCTGATACTTGCCTTGCCACCAAGAGAGACCAGGCTTTGACAGGTATGATAATGACATAGTGCCACGCTGAGTGCATCTGCTGCATCGGCCTGAGGTTTAGCTGGCAGTTGCAGTAAATGCTGGATCATATGCTGCACTTGGGACTTCTGTGCCCTTCCGGTGCCTACGATAGCACTTTTAATTTGCGTCGCGGAATATTCAGCAACGGGTAGCCCCGCAACCGTAGCAGCCACAATCGCTGCGCCCCGCGCCTGGCCGAGTTTTAACGCCGAATCCGCATTTTTTGCCATAAATACCCGTTCAATGGCGAGTTGCTCGGGTTGATACTGGCGAATGATTTCAGATATACCGTCGAAAATCTGCTTCAGACGGGAGGGAAGATCTTCAGAAGAGGTACGAATGCAGCCACTGCCTAAATAAAGCTGGTGTCTTCCCTGACACTGGATGACACCGTAACCGGTGATCCTTGAGCCAGGGTCAACACCCAGAATAATCGACATAAGCCGCCTTATATGTCCAGTTTTTCCATAATTTCGTCAGAGATTTCACCATTATGGTAAACCTCTTGTACGTCATCATGGTCTTCCAGCATATCGATAAGGCGCAGGAATTTTGGCGCCGTTTCTTCATCCAAATCAGCTTTGGTCGAAGGCACCATGGTCACTTCCGCGTTAACCGATTCAAACCCTGCCGCATCCAGTGCGTCTTTTACCGCACCGAAAGCACTGGGTGTGGTGTAAACATCAACAGAACTGTCATCATTGACCACAACATCATCAGCACCCGCTTCCAGTGCAACTTCCATAATGGCATCTTCATCGGTGCCTTCATCATAAGAAATCACTCCCTGTTTGGTGAACAGGTAGGCAACTGAACCATCGGTACCTAAATTACCACCTGATTTGTTAAAGGCGTTACGCACACCAGTCACCGAGCGATTGCGGTTGTCGGTCATGCATTCCACCATCACGGCAGTGCCGCCGGGGCCATAACCTTCATAGACGATGGTTTCCAGATTTTCACCATCCAGCTCACCGGCACCACGTTTGATAGCGCGATCGACGGTATCGCGGGTCATGTTGTTAGACAGGGCCTTGTCTATTGCTGCCCGCAATCGAGGATTAGAATCGGGATCAGGGCCACCTTCACGAGCACTGACCGTCAGTTCCCGGATAAATTTGGTGAAAAGCTTACCGCGCTTAGCGTCTTGACGACCTTTGCGGTGTTTGATGTTGGCCCATTTACTATGACCTGCCATAAATCACTCCTCATGCTATCAGGCAAACAGTGGCCTGATATAAACAGACCGAGGCCACTGGCCCCGGTTTGATTGCGGGTTAAACACTATAATTATTCAGCTTTATCGCTGTTTTTTGCCACTACATTGATCCCCAATTCCGCCAACTGTTGTGGGTTAGCGGGACTTGGTGCGTTGGTCAGCGGACAAGCCGCAGTAGTGGTTTTCGGGAATGCCATCACGTCGCGGATAGAGCTAGCACCCGTCATCAACATCACCATACGGTCAAGGCCAAACGCCAGACCTGCATGTGGCGGAGTACCATAGCGCAGCGCTTCCAACAAGAAGCCGAATTTTTCCTGCGCTTCTTCCTCTGCAATCCCCAGAATATTAAACACGGTGGACTGCATCTTCTGTTTGTGGATACGCACAGAACCGCCCCCTAATTCAACGCCGTTGAGCACCATATCGTAAGCATCAGACACTGCGGCACCAGGGTTGGCAGCCAACTCTTCGGCGGTGACTGAACTTGGCGCGGTAAACGGATGATGCACGGCATGCCAGCCACCATCAACCTTCTCAAACATCGGGAAGTCAATCACCCACAACGGGCGCCACTCGCCCTGTAACAGATTGAAATCCTGACCCAGCTTCAAACGCAACGCGCCCATCGCCTCTGCCACAACCGTGGCATTGTCAGCACCGAACAGCAGGATATCACCATTTTGGGCTTCAGTGCGTGCCAGCAAAGCATTGACCACGTCTTCATTGAGGAACTTGAGGATTGGCGATTGAATGCCTTCTAATCCGGCGGCCAGATCATTGACCTTCATCCACGCCAAACCTTTGGCACCAAACACACTGATATATTTACCGTAGTCATCAATCTGTTTACGTGACATGGCTGCGCCGCCCGGTACCCGAATGGTGACTATGCGACCTTCGGCATCATTTGCCGGGCCTTTAAACACGGCAAATTCGACATCTTTAACTAGGTCAGCAATATCGACCAGCTCCAGCGGGTTACGCAGATCTGGCTTGTCCGAACCGAAACGACGCATCGCTTCTTGCCAAGTCATGACCGGGAATGTACCAAGGTCAACATTTAGCAGTTCTTGGAATAACCCACGCACCATGTCTTCAGTGATCTCACGCACCTGCGCCGAGGTCAGAAATGAGGTTTCAATATCGATTTGGGTAAATTCAGGCTGACGGTCGGCACGCAGATCTTCGTCACGGAAGCACTTAACAATCTGATAGTAACGGTCAAAACCAGACATCATCAGCAACTGCTTAAACAGCTGCGGTGACTGCGGCAACGCAAAAAACTCACCTTTATAAGTGCGGCTTGGCACCAGATAATCACGCGCACCTTCCGGTGTGGCTTTGGTCAGAATGGGCGTTTCGATATCAAGGAAACCATGGGTATCCATATAACGGCGCACTGCACTGGTCACCTGGGCACGGAACATCAACCGCTGTGTCATCTCAGGGCGGCGTAGATCCAGATACCGATATTTCAAGCGCTGCTCTTCGCTATTGTTCTGGTAGTTATCCAGACTCAGCGGTAACGGATCGGCGGCGTTGATAATCGTCAGTTCGGTTCCCAGCACTTCAATTTCGCCTGTCCGCATCTGGCTGTTCACTTGGCTTTCGGGACGAGCTCTGACAATCCCTTTGACCTGAACACAGAATTCAGCGCGCAGACTGCTGGCAACTTTGAACACCTCAGGCATATCCGGGTCGTATACCACCTGGATCAAACCTTCACGGTCACGAAGATCCAAAAATATCACGCCGCCGAGATCTCGACTGCGATTGACCCACCCTGCCAGGGTGACTTCTTGTCCAACGTGAGACTTGTTTACGTCTCCACAATAATGGCTGCGCATCTTATTATCCTTTGTTGCTGCCGGATGGCGCCGGAATGAATTACACAAATAAGGGCGGCATTATATGAAAAAACTGCCGTTTACCAAAGCCCTTCTGTTTCAGACGGTGAAGTATCAAACACTTTAACTGCTTTGGCTATAGGCGGTTATTCGCCGGTTCAATAACCGTTCAAAATTCCGCCAGAAATTCGCTAAAATATGCCATTCATATATGCAGTTTGCGATATATTGGCGGCAAACTTGCTGCCGCACTCAAGCATTCGGTAAAATGCGGCGGTTTTCTCCTATCAGATATGCTCATGAACAGTTCTCAGGACACCATTTACGCAACTATGCACGACCAGGTTGCAGATTTTACCTTTGATGACCGGGTTGCTGGCGTTTTTAGCGATATGATCAAACGCTCAGTTCCCGGTTACGGCCAGATAGTTAACACGATTGGCGATTTTGCCAAGCGTTTGGTGACACATAACAGCCAAGTCTATGACCTAGGTTGTTCACTCGGTGCGGCAACGTTAAGTATCAGGCGCCATATTGAAAACCGACAGTGCCGCATCATTGCCGTGGATAATTCAGCGGCAATGGTCGAGCGTTGCCGCGAAAACTTGGCGGCATATGTGAGCAACACCCCTGTTGAACTATTGTGCGCCGATATCCGTGATATTACTTTTGAGAATGCATCACTGGTAGTGCTCAACTTTACCCTACAGTTTTTACCGCCAGCAGAACGCGATACGCTGCTAACTCGGATTTATCAGGGGTTATTGCCAGGTGGAGCCTTAATCATTTCAGAAAAGTTGCGCTTTGAAGATGCCACCATCCAACAGTTGATTGAAGCCCAACACTTGGATTTCAAACGTGCCAATGGTTACAGTGAGTTAGAGATCAGTCAGAAACGCAGTGCACTGGAAAACGTGATGAAAACCGACACGCTCGAGCAACATTATGCCAGATTTGCCAAAGCCGGTTTCCAGCATGCCAATCTCTGGTTTCAGTGTTTTAATTTTGCCTCAATGGTAGCAATCAAGTGATTAGTTTCAGCAGTTTTTATCAGGATATTGCCGATTCTCAACTCAGTAGTCTGTTGGAAAGCCTGCCAGCCAAATTAGGCAATTGGCAACGTGAGAATAATCACGGTGCGTTGCCTAAATGGGAAAAAACCTTGGCTAAACTCAACTACCCGGCACCAGACAAGCTTGATTTCGCCGACAGTGTTACAGTGGGCAGTGGCCAGCAGCTTTCCGCAGGGCAACGCGAGAAGTTGGAAAATCTGCTGCAATTACTGCACCCTTGGCGCAAAGGGCCATATGACATCCACGGCATCCACATCGATACTGAGTGGCGTTCAGACTGGAAATGGCAACGAGTGGCCCCCCACATCAGCCCGCTGCAAAACCGTACAATATTGGACGTTGGTTGTGGTAGTGGTTATCACATGTGGCGTATGTACGGAGCAGCCGCCAGAATGGTGGTAGGAATTGACCCTTCACCGCTGTTTTTATGCCAATTCGAGGCGGTTAAAAAACTTGCAGGAGGCCAGTTCCCTGTTCATCTGTTGCCATTAGGCATCGAAGATATGCCAGCTTCGGAAGCCTTTGATACTGTATTTTCTATGGGCGTGCTCTACCACAGAAAATCGCCAATTGAACACTTACTGCAATTGCGCGACCAGCTACGCGATGGCGGCGAATTAATTCTGGAAACCTTGGTCATCGATGGCGATCAACAAACCGTATTGGTACCGGAAGATCGCTATGGCAAAATGAACAACGTCTGGTTTATTCCATCAGTTGCAGCTCTGGAACTGTGGCTTAGACGTTGTGATTTCAAAGAGATCCGTTGTGTTAACCTTGATGTCACGTCATTAGCGGAGCAGCGCACAACGCCGTGGATGCGCAATGAATCTTTGGTGGATTATCTCGATCCAAACAATATAGATCTTACCGTTGAAGGCTATCCCGCCCCTAAGAGAGCCACTATTATTGCGGTAAAGTAAAAAAATAGTCGCGCTAAACGGTAATAAGGAAATTGTGCCATCGGATGGCCTTGGCAACGTCACCAAAAAGGAATGCCCTATTGCCGATACCAACATCAAAATGCCTGAAACTGCTTGCAGTACTGTGCTGCGGCGGTCTTGCAACCACCGCCGCCGCCAATAATGGGGCGATTCCACTGTTGCTAAATCAGTGTCTTAATTACAGTACGGATTTTCATCCTGATTTCAGCTCGGCCATTGCGTTAGAGCGGCAGACTATCGGTTTGCAGAATATCGGTGATCAGGTGAATTATTACCGCAGCTTCCCACTACCAAATGCAGCCAGAGAAGCGCTATTACAGTGCCAACTGACACTGGCAGATGCCGTTGACCGGGTACTGACCAATCCGCAACTCCCACAGTTGATTGTCCAAATGCGCCACACTGATTCGCCCGGGCTTGGGCCACTGGCACAGAAATATCAGTATCTGTTGACGCATCAGCTACCACTGGAACAAAAAGCTGGACTCAGTACCGCTCAAGCTAGCATTCGGCAACACTTAAAGAGCGATAATTTTCAGCTGCTGCTTGGTGACTGTGCACTACCTTCATCAGAACCAGAGATAACAACTGGAAACGTATCCACACCAGCATCAGAGCAGACTGCAGACAATAAACAGCGGCTGGTGCGCAATATCGCCAGCTATTTGATACAACAACCAGATGAACATTGCCGCTATGAAGTATGGCGACGTTACCAATCCCGAGCTAAAGCGTCGATCAAGCCAATGCTATCGAGAATACTGCAGCTACGGCAACAGCAGGCTATCAGTGCCGGAGCCAATAACTACGCCGATTTTTTATTGCGACAACAGTTAATTGGCTCCACTGAGCAATTATCAAAATTTTTGAATTCAATGACAACAAAATTACCGATATCGCCGTGGAATATCGGTATAGAACTAGCAAAGTTGCCATCAACAAAAGTAGATACCATGCCGAGCAGCGCCTTCGTAAAGACCATACTGTCGCGGTTGCAGTCTTTAGGGATAAGCCATGAATATATTAATGAACATTGGATCCGCTTGTGGCATAAACACCGTCTTTTAGGGGAAATCCTGCTGTCAGATGCGCCCCAAAATCGTCATTTACTGATCCGCCGCAGCGTCATTGGTCAGCAATCAGGGCAAAGTCAGTTAGCGTTGAAATCACAACTGAAAACCCTGTGGGACTACCAAACAGCAGTGAGCGCGATAAGTGAAGCTGTCACACAGTTGGCATCTGGCGGCCGCTATTATCTTGATAATGGTTTTGCCTTACCCCAGGATGCCGGCAGAGTGGGTGAATTATGGTTAGAGCATTTTCTCAGCGCCGCTTTTAGCCATGAACTGCAACCACAACCGCACAGTCGGGAGCAGCTTGCTGAGGATTATCGCCAGCATTTGGCACTATTCCAGGCGTCAGTCGCACTAACGTTTTACCAACAGCCTGATGCAACACCGTCACCAGAGATTTATGCTTCTCTGTTTGCCGGTCGTTGGCCGGAAGCTGAGGATTACGCATACTCATTCAATGCAATCGCGGATGCTGGGCCATTAGTGTATGAACCGTTGTGGCAACAAATCATTGCCTTAGCCATTTACCAGACCACGACCGCTTGCTCCGCCAATCAACTTTTTGATGAGTTGGTGGTAAATGAAGACAGCAGCGGTATCGAACCATTAATGGAAAAAATCTGGGGAACAAATACCCTTGACCGCATCATTGCACAGATCCATCAAGGTCAGTTTGTTGCTGATCATCTACCCTCCTGGTGTCCTTTAGAGCACTTCACGCCCTGAGGTAAATATTGAAATGCAGTGTAAATTGACGGAATCGCCCTCACTGACACAGCATCGAGCGAATTTTGTTTGAATATTTCGAAAGAAATTAGCATGATGGAGCATCAAATCAGCTAATTTTTACGATGATGCATAGACCAAAATCCACACTGGAACAATGGCGTATTCTGCAAGCGGTAGTTGACTTCGGCGGCTATGCGCAGGCTGCAGATAAACTCAACAAGAGCCAGTCATCGCTAAATCACGCCGTAGCCAAGCTGCAATCACAACTCGGTATTCAATTACTCGAAGTCCGTGGTAGAAAAGCTTATCTCACAGAACAGGGTGAAGTGCTATTGCGGCGTTCTCGTCATGTAACACAAGCTGTCGGCGAGTTGGAGCAACTTGCCAACAACCTGGAGCAAGGCTGGGAGCCAACATTAATCGTTGCCAGGGAACTGGTATACCCCATGGATAAGTTGACGGACGCATTGGCGGCATTCCTACCCGAAAGTCGCGGTACTCGTATCACTGTTGTCGATACTGTGATCAACGGCACTAGTGAATTGATTCAGAATAACCAAGTAGATATCGCAATATGTGGTATCCCTCCCAAAGGTTATATCGCTCAGCCCCTATGTGAACTGGATTTTTATCTGGTATGTCATCCTTCACATCCATTGGCACTGACCCCAGAACTGGAAGATGACCACATCTTGGCGCAGCATCTGCAGATAGTCATCAAGGATACCGGAGTTAACTCACAGCAGGAAACGGGTTGGCTAAAAGCGGAACAACGCTGGACTGTGAGTAATTTCCATGAGGCCAAAGTGATTCTCAGTAAAGGCATTGGGTTCTGCTGGGTACCGGCACATATGGTCGAAAAAGAATTGGCGAATGGTGATTTGGTGCGATTAAAGATCAAAGGTTCGAGTTGCCGGAGAATTGTGCTGACACTAGTCGTCCCCCAAAGAGATAAGCAGGGTCCCGCGTCTAAATTGCTAGAAGCTTTGATTTTAGCCCAACATGGGGAGTTACCGCGTAGCAACTAAGCAGCAGCAAAAGCCGATTGATTACCCACATAGTGAGGATCTTGTTGCTGCAATTGCTGCTCTTCTAACGTTGCATTAGGCAGGCTGATATTATCAAGATCATGGGCTGCAACGGGTGGCAGACTACGATCTTCACTCGAAGCATGATGTTGTTGAGCATTCACCTGTCCCATAATTCTGGCAATACTCAACGGATAAGCATTGACGTTATCCTGGGCAGATTGTTCACTGTCGGCAACAGGCGTCTGCGAGGTATACTGTTTTGCCGCGTCGCTGACTAACTGAGGATCAGTGCCACTACGCTGTGCAGTGAGCTGTTCTCTTGCGCTGTTATACTTGCGCATCGCTTCTGCTGCCACCTGAATATCCGCAGAAGAAGGATCATTGGGTGCCATTGCCGCCGCATAAACCTGTTTCATTTTATTCATGGTTGCTTGAGGATCGCTAGGGATCACCGACACATCAATGTCCACTTCCCCATTTACGGCATATCGCTTGCCGTCCACACCATCTTCGTAATCAAACTGAGGTTGTCCGGCATAAACACCGCCAACGGTGGCATGCGCCCGCTCGTGAGTGCGAACCTCATCATCCCGCTGCTTAAGCTGTTCTAATTGCTGCTGTTGCTGCGGTGATTGTGCCACAGTAGCACTATCGCCGTTGGCTTTGTCGGTACTGTCATTCTGACTCGCATCATCAATGGCAGCATCCTGTTCTGTGGTAGTTTCTGTTCCATTGTCCGTTAAAGCAGCGGCCCCTAATACGCCTAATGACAAACTGACTAATCCAGAACGGTTTCTTTGAGGCAATACGGCTGAGCTATCTGCAGACAGCACAGCCGTATTAATATCAGTATTGTTATAACGAGAATTACTTACTGCGGAATGAAGATTGGCAGACGCTTCCAAGCTGACTGGCACAGTAACAACCGCACTGTTACTGAGGCTAGTCACGGTTGGCGCTTTCAGAGAAAGAAGCGCCGGGAACATGTTAAACCTCGATATCAATAATGCTGCCGAGAGTGTCAGAAGCTCGTTGCAGCACATTTACAGAAGCTTCACCTTGACGCTCAGAAGCCATAGCGGAAACCAGAGCACTGGTGGTGTCTGGGCTGCTGACAGAGGCCACAGAGCTACTCGTGTCTGTCGAGGTCGGGGACGCTGGTGATACGGATGCTTGAGCCACATCAACAGTGGCTTGGGTCAGACCTGATTGAGCGGCTTGCAGTCCCTGAACTCCGGCAGCAAAAGCGGACTGTATTTGCATGGTCATTCCTCCAACAATAAAGATGTGTTGTAGTGTATGTCATACACTAACATTGTTTGATTATTGTTCAAATTGGCATCCATGTACAGTGTTAGTCCTACTCTGGCCGTGTAAAAATTGCCAAATAGCTGCTACGGCCCTGCATGGTTGTGTGTATTCGCTGATTGGTCGCAACAACAAAAGGCGTTTATAGTCATAGCCGATAAAATTTTTAGCTAACACATGTTCACTTAAATATAGTAATTGATTATTGCTGTTGTTACACTCAAGGCAACAAAATTGGCAGGTTGAGAAACTATCGTCATGGCAGTAAGAGCAGCTGAAGAATCCATTATTGGGGGTTACTCACTCAGTGAAGAGGTAGCAAACAGTATCAGTCATGGTCTAGGTGTCATATTGGGCGTTGTAGCACTGACGCTAATGTTGACTAAGGGATGGGATTCACTCAATACAGTTCAGTTAACAGGTGTAAGCATATATGGCGCTAGCTTCATCCTGTTGTTCCTCTGTTCCACGCTCTACCATAGTATTCCGCAGGTACGTTGGAAACGGCGTCTGAAAGTATTAGATCATTGTGCTATCTATCTGCTGATTGCCGGTACATATACCCCGATGATGTTGATCTCAATGCAGGGGACTAACACTGAATGGGTGCTGATCGCCATCTGGTCGCTGGCGGCAGGCGGGGTGCTGTTTAAAAGTTTCTTCGTGCATAGATTCAAGGTGCTGAGTCTGACGTTATATCTAGTGATGGGCTGGCTTTGTATGTTAATCCTGCCTCAACTTATTGCGCATCTCTCGCCTAAGGGGTTTTGGTTACTCGTTGCCGGAGGATTAAGCTATAGCGTTGGGGTCTTATTCTACACAGTTAAAGCCATCCCCTTTAACCATGCCATCTGGCATCTGTTTGTCTTGGGTGGCGCAGTCTGCCATTTTCTGTGTATCTACCTTGGTGTGATCCCTGAATAACGAAAGCGTTAGTGAAAGTCCCGTGATGACACTAACAGTTGCTCCATTACCGATGATAAATCTTGTAACTTACCAGCAATCAAATGCAACACGCCGGCAGAAAACTCCACAATGCCACTGACTTTAAGTATACGGGCTGACAGGTAGGGTTGCCGCTGCGCCTTGGCGGTTCCACTCCAGACGATGACATTAATATGACCCGTTTCATCTTCTAACGTTATAAACGTCACGCCACTCGCCGTTCCCGGTCGTTGGCGTCCAACGACTAACCCGGCTACATTGACCAACTGTCCATGACGACACTGCCATAATGCTTTTGCAGTATAGCATTGCGGCAGAGAACCCTGTTGCCGCAATAGCGCTATGGGATGGCGTCCCAGTGTCAAGCCAATATGCGCATAATCCGCTAATATTGCGTCTACTTCGGTCACTACGGGTAATGTCACCGCAACTTCGGTCGCTTCAACATTGCCGAGCAAGGGCAACTGCTGTTGTGCTGCAGCCAGTTGCCAGCGCGCCTGATGCCGATCACCACTGAGTTCAGCAAATGCATTGGCACTGGCTAAAGCTTCAAGATCGTCGCTGGCGATCGGTAAAGATACCAACTGCGACATCTGCTGAAATCCTGCACCTTTGGCATTTAACAACGTTAGTGCAGCCCTGAAACTTAGACCTTTAACCAATCGCAACCCCAGTCGTAAAGCCAAAGTGCCATCGGTAGTTGCTTCTAGTGTACAGTTCCAATCACTGTGGTTAATGGCAACCGGTAATACACTAACGCCATGACGGCGCAGATCCTGTACCAATTGTGATGGGCTATAAAATCCCATTGGCTGACTATTGAGCAGCGCACAACAAAAAGCAGCCGGATAGTAGTGCTTCAAATAAGCAGACACATAGGCCAGTAACGCAAAACTGGCTGAATGCGATTCAGGGAAACCATATTCACCAAATCCCCGTATCTGGCTAAAAATCTGTTTGGCAAAACTTTCGCTATAACCGCGCGCCGCCATACCATCCAATAACTTTTGCTCAAACTGCTCCAGTTCACCAGTACGTTTCCAACTGGCCATTGCCCGGCGTAACTGATCAGCCTCACCACCACTGAAACCTGCCGCAACCATTGCCAGGTGGATCACCTGCTCCTGAAAAATCGGCACGCCGAGGGTACGCTCAAGTACGCCCCGAACAGCTTCAGAAGGAAATGACACACTTTCCAGTCCATCACGGCGACGTAGAAAAGGATGCACCATATCCCCTTGAATGGGTCCAGGACGAACAATGGCAATCTGTATCACTAAATCGTAGTAACAAGCCGGTTTCAGTCGCGGTAACATGCTGGTTTGGGCGCGAGATTCCACCTGAAAGACCCCCATGCTGTCACCACGCTGCAACATTTGATAAACCGCTGGATCTTCCCAACGAATTTGGGCCATAGAAAACGGTTTAACATGTTGACTGAGTAAGGTAAAACACTTACGAATGGCCGTCAGCATTCCCAGCGCTAACACATCCACTTTCAGCAAACCTAAGCTTTCCAGATCGTCTTTATCCCACTGGATCACGGTACGTTCTGCCATGGCGGCATTTTCTATGGGCACCAATTCTGCCAGCGGTCCGGCAGAGATAATAAAACCGCCCACATGCTGTGACAGATGTCGGGGGAACCCCATAAGACTTTGTACCAATGGCAATAACCAACATCCAAGTCCTTGCTGTGGTACTAATGACTGACGTTGCAATTGTTGCTGCCAGTCTTCCTGAGTATCTCGGCGATCCACGGCAGCCATCAATGTCTCAATGCGCTGTTCATCCAACGCCAAGGCCTTGCCCACATCGCGCATGGCACTGCGAAAACGATAACTGATAACGCTGGCGGCTAATGCCGCGCGCTCTCGCCCATATTTTCGA
The DNA here is from genome assembly GCF_014651955.1 of Shewanella fodinae. Lineage (GTDB taxonomy): Bacteria > Pseudomonadota > Gammaproteobacteria > Enterobacterales > Shewanellaceae > Shewanella > Shewanella fodinae. The sequence continues at coordinate 340,344 of NZ_BMXW01000002.1, forward strand.
TAGATATACTGAATGACTTCCTCGCGCCGTTCATGTTCAAAATCTACATCAATGTCAGGTGGTTCATGTCGCTCTTTGGAAATAAATCGCTCAAACAGCATATTGATCTTCGTCGGATCTACTTCCGTAATCCCTAGGCAAAAACACACCACAGAGTTAGCCGCGGAACCTCGTCCCTGATGCAGGATCTGTTGTGCTTTGGCAAAGTTGACCAAATCGTAAATGGTCAGAAAAAAATACTCATATTGCAGTTCACGGATAATTTGCAGTTCACGTGTATATTGCTGACGCACAACCTCTGGCACGTTGTTGTGGTAGCGCCGTTGCGCCCCCAGCGTTACTTCCTGCGCTAGGTATTGTGCGGCCGTCATGCCTTTAGGCACGAGTTCCGCCGGATATTCATATTTGAGTTCATCCAGTGAGAAATGGCAGCGCTTGGCAATCTGCACACTATTATCCAGCCACGCTTGAGGAAAACGTTTTTGTATGGCGGATATTGGCTTCATCGCCATTTCGGCATTAGTGCTAAGCAACGCTCCAGCATGGGGGATATCGGTGTTATGGCGAATACATGTAAGAACATCCAATAACTGCTGGCGCTGTGAGCAATGCATACGGATATTACCGGCGGCGACGCAGGTTAAGTCAGCCGTTTCCGCCAATTGTTGCTGTAGTTCAAGCTGCCAGGCTTCTCCAGCATCTAACAGCCGTTCCATTAATAAATAGGGAGCCGTTCCTAGTACCGTCACCCATTGCTGCAGCAATTGCTGTAGATATTGTAAACCCTGTGGCCGAAAATGACCGTCAACCGCTACCGTACCTTGCCACAAAGGTGGTCGCCATAAACAAATACAGCGTTGTTCCAAGGTAGAAAAGTCAGCCAAATCTAACTGATAACTGCCCTTCTCTGCCCGACGGCGACCCAGGGTAATCAGCGCACTTAAGCGGGCGTACCCCAACCGATCTGGCGCTAAAACCACAAGTAGCCCCTGTGGTAATTGAAACTCTGCGCCAACAATCAAAGAGATTTGATGTTTCTTGGCGGCATCATGGGCTTTTACTATTCCCGCCAGAGAACATTCATCAGTAATGGCGAGCGCCTGATAACCCAAGCTGGCGGCGGTTGCCACCAGTTCTTCAGGATGAGAAGCGCCGCGCAAAAAGCTGTAATTCGAAATGGCATGTAACTCTGCGTACATCAACTCATCCAGCCATGTAGTAACAGTTGGCCTTGACAACGAAATACCCAGCAATAGCCACCTTGCTGATGACGCGCTAGATAGTAATCTCGCGTTGGGAAGTCACTCGCAAACCAAGGTGAGGTTATACGCTCCGGCCCTTTGACAATCTCAATGTCGGTGCTTAGCAGCGGTTGTGGTGTAGCCAGTAGCCATAATGGTCTGAGTGCAGCGGTAGGTACAGGCAAAGTTGCAGTTTGCGGAGGCCATTGCTGGATGGGGCGACTGTGGCTCGCCAGTTCCGGTAATGGTGAAGCCTGATAGCACAGTTGCCGTACCTGTTGATTGCCCAGTCTGGCTTGCAACCGTGCCAGCAGTTCCGGTAGTGGTTGCTGTTCATGCGTGGCTTTACTCAAAGGCGGATGTTGCTGTTGTTGTGCAATAAAATGATCAGCTACAAGCACTAGCTCAGTGACTGGCTGAGGCAAGGTCAACCGTTCCAATTGCAGACGACATAACTGTAACAGTTCTGGCTGACGAAACTCGCCCAACGGGTAAACAATCGTCAACGTCATAGGCGAAAGACTGCTATCACGAAAATACAGACGCAACTGCAGTTGCTGAACCGCCAATTGCCGTGCCCGCAAGTAAGTAGCCAATTGACTGAACATGGGAGCCAATGGGAATAGCAATCCCTGAATATAACTAACATCGTGCGGTAATAACCGCTTGAGTTGGAACTGCGGCGGCAACTGATACGCCATCCGGGCATAAGTGAGACGCCCCTCCAGTTGCAACAGCGATGTCAGCAATGACGGGCCAAAGCGCTTACCCAACTCTGGCCGAGGTAAAGACTGTAGTTGCTGCCAATCCCGAATCCCCATTGCCAATAGTCGCTGTCGTGTTTTCTCCGCCAATGGCAATGATTGTAGCGGTAACTGTGGTGGCAGCTGTGTTATCACCGGCACAGCAGAGGCTGTTTCTTGCTGTTCATACGCTTGTTTTTTTGTCTGTGGTTTGTCTGATAAAAGGCCCTCAGGCGCTGCCAGTTGTCGATAACATGCTGATCTGGGTGTAGCTGTCGGCTTAACGCTATTTGCTGTCAATATTGATGTCATCCAACCTCTCGCCAACAATGCTGCATGTAAGGGATAACGCGCCAACGCCAATGAATAATGCAACCCGAACTGCCGACATCGCTGGCAATAGCTATCAAGAAAACGCCACTGGCTACCAAATAATCGCAACATAGAGCCCATCTCTAGCACTAAGGTTTCAGTTGGCCAATGAATCGCTGAGGGTGCCGTTGGCGTTATCGCTTCAGGCCATAATAGTGGGGGCCAGATCCGAGCGCTGAAATCATAATTCCACTGGCATAACCAGTGTTGCAATGCAGCAATATCCATTTGTGCCAAAGGTAGCAATCTCAGTTCCGGCAATAGTGCTTGTGCCGTTGCTTGGCTCATTCCCGGCTTAACACCCATAGTTGCTGCTTGGGGGCTGACGGAATGCAGTTGTTTAAACGCTGCATCATACAAAGCCAACGGCGGCAATCCCGCATATACGGAAGTAAAAGTTGCAGTTTCCGCTGAAATGGTTTGCAGTTGCCAAGCCTGATATTGCAGTAACAACTGAGGCAAATAGACCCCCAACCAACATTCAGCCATGATGCTGTTGCCGCATCGACTGTTTGCCTTCGGAATCATGCCAAGGGCCAATAACAACATTTGCGTCATGAGTGACCGTCATTGCGGGCCGCCAGCCAGGTACTGCAATGCCGGATAACCGGATCTCTGGTACCGGCCAACCACCACGACGTTTAAGGATCTGCAGACAGCACCGATTCTCTATCAGCGGTGTCAATGCCAGTTTCAACGGTATCGGATGGTTGTTGCCCGCTTGTGACATAGGCAACAAACAGAATCCCAAGGCATTACCCGACTCTGCGGCTAACTGTAACTGACGTGCTTCTTTAAGCGATAAGGTATCAAACCAACCCAATACTAATGGACAGCTACCACTTTTCAGTAGCTGCTCCATTGCCCATAAAGCGTCACGACGCGCAGTCACATCCAGCCATAACACATATTCTGGGCTGAGCTGCATCCAAGCCAGCATCTGGGCATTAGGGATAAACTTTGGCGCTACCAGTGCAATAGGTTTAAGTGTGGCGGCAGACAGATACTGCTGGAATAATGGCAGTAGCAACCCTAACTCGCCACAGCCTGGTGCAGGAGTGAATAATTCACAAATACCGTGGGCTGGCCAATAAGGCATATGGTCTGTCAATTCGTACAAACCAGTCTTGTAGCCCGCAACAGCTTGTAACTCAGGTTGACCGCGCCAAAGATCTTGCCGTTGCAACAAGGATTCAAGTGCATTGTTCATCAATACCACCGAAATACTGTATTTTTATACAGTATAAATCAATCATTGATAGCTGCAAGTTCTCAGTCATCCAACAATAACGAGTGGGTAAAATGTTGCTTTTGTAATGACAAGGGTTTTTCTACAATTCACTTAACGATAACAGGAGCCCAATAGTGTTATGTCATCATCCACAGCTACCACCAAACCCTCGCCGCAACAACGTATCTGGCAGGTAGTGGCAATGATTCCAGAAGGGAAAGTCGCAAGTTATGGTAAAGTTGCGGATTATGCCGGATTACCCGGACGGGCACGTTATGTTTCTCGGGCACTAAAACTGGCGCCAGACAGCCTCCAGCTACCCTGGCATCGCGTAATCAACGCACAGGGAAAAATCGCTTTCGCCAAAGATACTGAGCCATTTCGTGAACAGCGCTATCTGTTACGTAATGAAGGAATACCGGTGAACCATGGACGCGTTGCCTTGTCTGAATTTGAGTGGCGACCAGATCTGGCAACACTGGTGCTATGCCTACCGTTTTAATATAGAGGAGAGACTATTTGAAAACCTGTCGTTTGCTATTGCTGCTATGGTTACTACCACTGACAGTATTGGCTGCGCCTAGCCCGTTAGCCCCACAAGTGGTGGAATATCAGGTGAAATATGGCAGCTTCAGCCTCGGCGGCGCCCGTTTCATATTAAGCCCCCCCAAAGGCAACACCTATCACTATGAAATGGATAGTGATTTAGGTTTATTGTTGCTCTCTGATAAGCGCAAAATCAGCAGTGTTTTCACCGACGACAATGGTCAGTTACTGCCATTACGTTTTATCCATGAACGCACAGGTACCGGCAAAAACTTCAGTGAGCAGATTGCGTTTGCCAAAGACTTGGGAAAAGTCTTCAGCGTCTATAAAGGAGAAAAAAGCAAACTCGACTACGCTGGCACTTTGTATGACGCCATGATGCTACAGTTGCAATTTCGCCTTGATCTGACCAAAGGCAAGCAGCAATTTAGCTATAAGATGGTGAAAGATAACGAAATAGAAAATTATCATTTTCGAAATCTGGGAACGGAAACCGTGACCTTACCAAGTGGTAGTTATCAGACAGTACATCTGCAGCTCATACGCAAAAGTCAAAAACGCCATACCGATGTATGGATGGCGCCAGATTTAGGTTATCTACCAGTGAAATTTATCCACGAAGAGAAAGGCAGCGCCATAGAACTGACATTAAAGCGGGTGCAGTTCACGGGTGCTACCGGCACAGATCAACTCGCCCAGACAGAATAGTTTCCATTCTCCAGGCTGCAGCCGCTGCCAGTGCTCATTATCTGTCAGCGGCCGGGTGGCTACCACAGTGACAATATCATTAGGTGTGGTTTCTTGATGGAAATCGATTACCACATCGGTATCAATGAGCTTGGCCTTGCCAAAAGGAGCTTTTCGGGTGATATAACACAGATTGTTGCTACAGAAACTCATTAAATAACGTCCATCACTCAGGATCATATTGAAGATCCCAAGCTCGCGTATCTGCGCTGCCAGCAGTGCAATATACTGAAACACGGAGCGCATATCCGCTGGTTCCCGCTCACCAAATTTTGCCACTAATGATTCCAACAACCAGCAAAAAGCCAGTTCACTATCGGTTTCACCCACACTCTGATAGCGATGAGTCACAAACTTTTGCTGATAGCCTGTTAACTGTCCGTTATGGGCGTAAGTCCAATAACGTCCCCATAGTTCACGGGTGAACGGGTGGGTGTTTTCCAGCGACACTTTACCGCGATTCGCCTGCCGGATATGGCTGATTACCACTTCACTTTTGATGGGATAAGACTTGATCAATCTTGCCACTTGAGAACGGCTGCTAGGTGCCGCATCTTTAAAGGTACGACTGCCCTTCCCTTCATAAAAGGTAATTCCCCAACCATCTACATGCGGCCCGGTAACACCACCTCTTTCTGCCAGTCCAGTGAAACTGAATATGATATCGGTCGGGATGTTAGCACTCATTGCCAGTAGTTCACACATCAGCAAAGTCTCAGAAAAATCAGCAATCTCAGGGCATTGTATCCATCTGCTGTCAGAAGTGAAATTGCCCCCGCTAAAATTATTCAAACGTTTGTTTGAAAAGTGCTTGAGTTAGATCGCAATCACGTTTACTTTTAATGCGACACAGGTCTGACCACAAGCTAAAATTGTGATAATGATCGGTAAAATATATCGGCATACAGCTCTTACAAAGAGCAAGAAAAAGGAGAATCACAGTGACTACCCTGCTTTGGATCATCGCATTATTGTTGATTTTGGGAGCAGCCGCCTACCTGAGGGTTTCGTTGATGACCGCGACACTGGCTGCAGCAGCCACGCTACTCATTGGCAACCTTACCGGGATTATGGGCGCATGGGCCTGGGTGGTATTTTTAGTTATCGCTTTGCCGCTGAATATCAGCCCCTTCAGGCAAAGTGTTATCACCCGGCCACTGCTAAAACTCTATCGCGGCATCATGCCGGAAATGTCCAGTACCGAAAAAGATGCTATTGAAGCTGGCACCACTTGGTGGGAGGCGGATCTGTTTGCTGGCAGCCCTAACTGGAAAAAACTGCACAACTATCCCAAAGCACGCCTGAGTGCTGAAGAACAAGCCTTTCTTGATGGACCGGTAGAAGAAGTTTGTGCCATGGTCAGTCAACATCATGTATCTCATGAGCTGGCGGACCTGCCACCTGAGGTCTGGAGCTATCTCAAGAATAAAGGTTTCTTCGCCATGATCATCAAGAAGAAATTTGGGGGTCTTGAATTCTCCGCCTATGCCCAGTCACGAGTGCTACAGAAATTAGCTGGCGTTAGCAGCGAATTGGCATCAACCGTTGGTGTTCCTAATTCCCTCGGCCCTGGAGAGTTATTGCAGCACTATGGTACCGAAGCACAACAAAATCATTACCTACCGCGACTGGCATCTGGTGATGAGATCCCGTGTTTTGCGTTGACCAGCCCGGAAGCAGGTTCTGATGCAGGATCAATCCCTGATTATGGGGTGGTCTGTAAAGGCATGTGGCAAGGGGAAGAAGTGCTGGGGATGAAACTAACCTGGAACAAACGCTATATCACTTTGGCTCCCATAGCTACAGTATTGGGATTGGCGTTTAAACTGCGCGATCCTGACCATCTGTTAGGACAACAAGAAGATATCGGTATTACTTGTGCCTTAATCCCAACCGATGTGGAAGGTGTCGAAACTGGCCGCCGCCATTTCCCGCTGAACTGCATGTTCCAGAACGGGCCAACCAAAGGTAAAGACGTATTTGTCCCCTTAAGTTTCATCATCGGTGGCCCAGACATGGCCGGTCAGGGCTGGCGGATGTTGGTAGAGTGTCTGTCGGTGGGGCGTGGTATTACACTGCCCTCAAACTCCGCTGGCGGCGTAAAAATGCTGGCGCTGGCAACCGGTGCTTATGCCCGGATCCGTCGCCAATTCAAGCTGCCCATCGGCAAACTCGAAGGAATTGAAGAACCGATGGCCCGTATCGGTGGTAATGCTTATCTGATGGATGCCGTGACAGCATTAACCACCACAGGGATTGATCTGGGTGAGAAACCCTCAGTAATCTCCGCCATCGTCAAATATCACCTCACTGATCGCATGCAGAAATGTCTTATCGACAGCATGGATATTCACGGCGGTAAAGGTATTTGTCTTGGTCCTAACAACTATCTGGGTCGCGCTTATCAGGCCGCACCCATTGCCGTTACCGTAGAAGGGGCCAATATTCTGACCCGTTCGATGATCATCTACGGCCAAGGCGCTATTCGCTGCCATCCCTATATTCTGGCAGAAATGGAAGCTGCTTTTGACGAAAATCGCGGTCGTGGTTTACGTCAGTTTGATGCTGCCCTGTTTGGTCATATTGGGTTCAGCTTGAGCAATTTTATTCGCAGCTTATGGTTAGGTCTTACCGGCGCACGTTTGTCTAACGCACCCTTCAGTGATCAGACCAAACGTTACTATCAGCAGATGAATCGCTTCAGCGCTAACCTTGCATTGCTGTCAGATCTGGCAATGGCCACGCTGGGTGGTGGTCTGAAACGCAAAGAGCGTATCTCTGCTAGATTAGGCGATATGTTAAGCCAACTGTATCTAGCATCAGCCACACTGAAACGTTACCAGGATGATGGTCGTCTCAGTGAAGATCTGCCATTAGTGCAGTGGGCGGTTGAAGATGCACTATACAAATTACAGAGCTCTCTGGATGATTTGTTAGACAACTTTCCGTCCGGCCTCGGTGGCGTACTGCGCTTAGTCTTGTTCCCTTTCGGTCGGCCTCTGAAACGTCCCAACGATAAGCTGGATCATCGGGTTGCCAGAATTATGCAGACCCCTTGTGCCAGCCGTGAACGTCTTGGCAAAGGCCAGTTCTTGCGGGCCTGCAGCAATAACCCCATGGGCGTACAGGAACAGACACTACGGGATATTCTCAGTGCTGAGCCACTGTATGACAAAGTCTGCCAAGCGGCGGGCAAACGTCTTCCGTTCATGTATCTCGACAAAATTGCTGCCGAAGGAAAAGCGTTGGGAGTCTTGTCAGACGATGAAGTGAAACTGCTGGAAAAGGCTGAAATTGGCCGTCTCAAGTCCATCAATGTCGATGATTTTGATGCACAAGAACTGAAAGCACAGCGTCTTGACCAAGCTCAAAATAGTGAACAAGCCGCCTGAGATTGTTGATGTTAGTAAAAAAGAGACCTTTTAAGGTCTCTTTTTTTGTCACTAGCGGGGCTAACCAACCTGTCCAGCAGCCTTCGTCTGAATTTCAGCACTTTTCTTACGTAGGTTTTCCTCGGCAGCCTTTTGTTGATGTAATTCCATTGCCTCTTTCGGGATCAAACTGATCAGCTCAATGCCCGTCGGTAAATCTTTAGTATCTGCGGTTACCACAAACACTTTACCACCTTTCATATAAGCCAGAGGTATGACTGTTTCACCATAGCGCTCACGGAAGTTATGAAAGGTAAAGGCATCGGTAATGTTGGTACTTTTAATCACGCCATCCCGCGACATCAGGCTATGCAGGCGCGCATAAGAGACATTGTCACTGAACAAGCACATGCGGCGCAGATAAGACTCCGATAACTGGTGCCTAGCACTGCCAACATTGCTGTCATTAGTACTGACACCAAACACTTTTTCTGCGCCAAAAATATCTTGAAAATGAAAAAATACCACGGGATTAAGTTGCTGGTAAGGCGACAGGATCAACACTCGGCCAATGCCACTGAGATCCAAATACGTTTCAGCATGCTCAGATACCGGGTTGCCGAAATAGACCTGAATATTGTCCATTCTCGCTTGGCGCACGTTATCCCAGTTACTGTCGGCAATAATCACTTTAATGCCCTTGCCTACCAAAATCTTGGCAAATTCCCGGGCAAACTTTGAGCCGCCAAAGATCAGCAAGCCTTCGGCGCTATCGGATTTAACCCCCAACCAATTAGCCCAACGTCTGGCTGTCAAAGACTGAAACACAACAGTGCCAATAATGATCAGAAATACCAGTGGCACCAGCGCATCAGCGCCTTCGAAGCCACGGCTCTCCAGTTTAATTGCAAACAGAGAAGATACTGCTGCCGCCACAATGCCCCGTGGTGCCACCCAGCTCAGGAACCATTTATCACGGGCACCAAGCGATGTCCCAACACCGGAAATCCACACGCTGAGTGGCCGAGCCAAAAACAGTACCACCAGTAACACGCCAATACCGCCCCACCCCAGATCAACCATAGCGTGGGAGTCCAATCTGGCCGCCAGTAAAATAAACAGTGCCGAGATCAGCAACACCGTCAGCGTTTCTTTAAATTCAAGAATATCGGCAATATTGACACCGCGCATATTGGCTAACCAAATGCCCATCACGGTAACCGTCAGTAACCCCGACTCTTCCTGTAGTAAATTCGACCCGACAAAAATACCCAACATAATCGTCAGTACGGCAGTATTGGTCAGATAGTGAGGTAACAGATTGCGTCTGAGGATAATGCCCACCGCATAGCCAGCAAGAGCCCCTAGGCCAAACCCTATCCCCAACATCGAGCCTAAGGCGGTCAGTACATGTGATGTCTGGTCACTGCTAACGGTAATGTACTCGAACACCAATACCGCCAGCATAGCGCCTATTGGATCGATCACAATGCCTTCCCAACGCAGAATATTGGCTAACTGTGCTTTCGGCCGTACGGTGCGTAGCATGGGCACAATCACCGTTGGCCCAGTCACCACCACCAAAGCACCAAACAGTAACGCTAGCGGCCAGTCAAACCCCAACATGAAATGTGCTGCTGGCGCAATACAGCCCCAAGTGATGAAGGTGCCAACAGATACCAAATGTGTCACCATTCGGCCATGATCTTTAATCTCCTTGAAATTCAGCGTCAGCGCCCCTTCAAACAGGATAACCGCCACCCCAAGCGAGATGATGGGAAACAACAGATCACCGAAGATAGCATCAGGTTGCAACAATCCTAAGCCCGGCCCCAGCAGCAGTCCACACAACAACAACGGCAGAATCGCAGGCAAACGAAACAACCAACCCAACCACTGGCAGATCAATGAAAGCACGCCAATAAAGGCCAGCATGGCGGTAATTTTTTCTACCATAAAGTTTAACTCCTGGTTGTTTCCGTGGCATCAGGTAGACACCGACTACAGTTAACATACGTGAACATCAAAAAGAATGTAACGAAACCTGGCCCTACCCAAGGTTGGTCTGAGGTATAAGATATTAAACTCGATATTTATGAACGATAAATAACAAAAAACCTGCCCAATGGACAGGTTTAAATGTTGGCGGGCTGAACTCGAACCCGCCTAGAGTGGCAGGCCGACATTCTAACCAACTGAGCTACCACCCCAGTTAAATCACCCTATGAGGTGTTATTAATTGTTTACGATCGACTGGCGGGATGGACGGGACTCGAACCCGCGACCCCCGGCGTGACAGGCCGGTATTCTAACCAACTGAACTACCACCCCAACTAATCGTTGCGAATAATAAGGTAGCACATTGAAAATCGTCAACAATTTTTTACCAACCATCAGCTATTGAGTCAATTTTCATACAATGAGCGACAAAATATTGTACGAAAACTAGGGTTGCTTTTCGTCTTCATCCGGCATCGATAGATCAATATCCTGTAACTCAGGAGCTTGCGCCTGCTCCCGTTGCTTCGCCAACATCTCCTGCTCCGCCGCCGCCAGCGCCTGTTTGAGCAACGCCCGTTTACGCATAAATAGCATCAACGCTAAACCCACAACCAGCAGTACACTGTTGCCCACGATTATCCACAATACCGCATCGTCTTTGGCTTGTTGCTCTTCTTCTGACGCTTCTTTGGCCTGAATGGCAGCAATCACCTCTGGACTTGGAGGTGGTTCTGGTGGTGACACATAATTGAAGAACCGTTCGGGTAAGGTCATGACGATCTCACGTCCGGCCCAATTAGTGCTGAATAATGTCCCTTTAATACGATAGCTGCCAAACTCGGTCACCTGCGGCAGTTCCAGCGCATGTTCAGCTTGCGCTAAATCGCGTACCGTCAAAGATAACTGGAATCCCGCTGGCCCGACGATATCCAGCTGGAAATAAGTTTCTGCCAGTTGTAATTCCTTGGTATCCACAAACAACTGCAAACCCCACGGCTGCTCTCGGGGATTATCTGGGGCCTTCACCTTGATATCCGCCGGTTTGGGAGACAATACAAATGTCTGTTGATATTCGCGCTCAAATACCGCATTTTCCACTTTTAATTCAAGTGAATAGTGGCCCCAAGGCTGGTTGAGGTTAATGTCTGCGGTAAAGATCCCATCGTCTGGACGCTCGTCCAGCTTCTCACCATTATCTTGGTAACTGCCAACCGTAAGAGTTCCCGCTGCAAAATTCTCATCTTTAGGCTGGTGCTCAGAAATGAATTTCGCGTTCCATTGCAGCATATATTCAAGGCCGGGCAAGCGCATTTGCAAATTATCGCCGGTAAGCCCAGCAGTAAGCTTAAGACGCTCCCCCTGATACAAAGGTTGTGGCAAAGGATCGGCCCAAATACCGAGTTTTGAGACCTTAGTGATTTGTGAACCAGGCACGACTCTACCCAGCAACTGCCAAGGGCCCGGTTGGGGATTTTTTATCTGGATCATATCGCCGCTGATACTGTCTTCCCAACGTACCGACTCGGGGTGTCGACTGGCATACCATTTACTGCCATCGGGCAATACCACCACCACTGGTGCCGAGCCATACTCCCGCTGTATCACCAATGTGATTTCATCCACCATATGATCAATGCGGAAACGGTTCTTTAGCTCAGACGCCTGTGCCAACGGCAACGTCACCTCTTGCGCCGCATAGACAGGCAGTGCTGCTCCCACAAAAACCAACCATAAACACCAAAGGGGCGAGATTCTCATGCTGCCCGAAATTTCCTGTTTTAATTACGCCACAGACACTTACCGGATTTAGCCACCAAATCCAGCCGTTGCTCGTGCATACTCAGTTCATCGGCAGAAGCACTGATCACTTTAAGTTTTGAACGATTGTTATCAAGACGGATAATGTCACCTTCGGCACCATCGGTATGCCCACTGTCCAGACTTAAATTAAATTTGGTCTGTCCACCAGTCATCGCCAGATATACATCGGCGAGGATCTCAGCATCCAATAAAGCGCCATGATATTCACGACGGGAGTTGTCGATATGATAGCGTTTACAAAGCGCATCCAGATTGTTTTTCTGCCCTGGATGCAAAAACTTAGCGATGGCCAATGAATCCAGTACTGCACAGAGATCCTTTACTTTCGGCCCTTTAGGCGTCAGCAATGAAAATTCATGATCAATAAAACTCACGTCGAAGGGCGCATTGTGCGCCACCAGCTCGGCACCATCGATAAATGCAACAAATTCCTCATAGATATCTTTAAACAGAGGTTCATTGGCGACTTGTTCATTGGTAATTCCGTGAACGGCAATCGCTTCTTCGTCAATCGCCTGCTGTGGATTGATATATTTGTGAAATGAGCGGCCTGTCAGACGACGATTGATCACCTCCACCCCACCAATTTCAATAATTCTATGACCTACATATACAGGGCCACCGCTTTGATTCATGCCGGTAGTTTCGGTATCGAGAATAATCTGACGGGCGGCGCTAGAGACAATATTCATATTATTTTTGCTGCTTACTCAATAACAACTTAAGATGACTGCTTTGCCGGCTATGTTAGCAACTTGATGAACGAACTGAAACAGATAGAAATTTTTACCGATGGCTCTTGTCTTGGCAACCCCGGCCCCGGCGGTTATGGCGCGGTCTTACGCTATAAACAACACACAAAAGAACTTTCTGGTGGATTCGCGCTCACCACCAATAATCGCATGGAACTATTGGCGCCGATTGTCGCGCTGGAAAGTCTGAAAGAACCCTGCCATGTCATCCTGACCAGCGACAGCCAGTATATGCGCCAGGGAATAACCCAGTGGATCCATAACTGGAAGCGTAAAGGCTGGGTCACCTCCGCCAAGACACCAGTGAAAAATGTCGATTTATGGCAACGTCTCGATAAAGCCAGTGAAAAACACCACATCGACTGGCGCTGGGTGAAAGGCCATGCGGGTCATCCTGAAAATGAACGTTGTGATGCCCTTGCGCGCGAAGCTGCAGAAGCTAACCCGAAAACACCAGACAAGGGTTATTTGGCTTCAACTTGATGCGATAACTGCAAAAAATCACTACAGAAATCAATAAACGCACTGGCAAGCGGTGTAAAGCTGAGGTGTTTGTGACGGATCAGGTAAAACGGCCGGGTTAACGTCAACCCCGCCACATTCACTATCCCGAATTCGCGCCTTGCCAGTTCTCGCTCTATCGTTAGCTCTGATAAAACACCGAGCCCGGCCCCCTGCTTTACCGCCTGTTTAATGGCATCCGGGGTTGGAAAGCTAAATTTTACTTCCGGGTGTAACCCCAGTTGATTGGCATTGTTAACGAAATATTCTCGGGTTCCCGATCCCTCTTCACGCAAAACCCAAGCACAGCCAGACAGTTGCTCTGGTGTAACTTGTTTACCCGCTAACGGATGAGCCGGATGGCAGAAAATGCTTAGCCGGTCCTGGTGCCATGGCGCGGCCACAATACGACTGTCCAGGCAATATCCCTCAATGAACCCCAATTCGGCACGGAAATCTGCCACCTGCCGCACGACATTACGGGTGTTATCGATGGTAAGTTCAATTCTGGCATCGGTGTGCTGTTGACCAAAAGCCACCGCCGCTTTCGTCAGCAAAAAATTGCCGATGGTATTGCTAGCACTGACATGCAACGTACCCGCCAATAACGCTGCGGGACTGGCGAAAGCAATCTCAATATCCGAGGCCTGTTGTAACACTTTACTCGCCATTGGCAGTAACATACTGCCTTGCGAATTGAGCAATAAGCGATTGCCGGAACGTTCAAATAAGCGAGTTGCCAACTGACGCTCAAGCTCAGCTAACGCCATAGAGGTTGCTGGCGACGACAAATTAACCATCGCTGCTGCTTTGGCAACCTGACCACTACGCGCCACCGCCTCAAATACTTGCAGTTGTTTCAGCGTTATCCGCATATGATTTTTCTGCCTTTCCGACTTGCAATCTACTCTCGTTTCATTCGTCCGGAGTATCCGGCGGTGGCCGCGGGCTGCCAGCCGCTGACGCGTTTTCGCTGGCGATTGGTCAGCGGTGTTAGCGGCGCTTCAAGCTTACGCGCAACTAACAAGTAAACGGCACCCGTGCCGGGCAACCAACGATGCTGCCATTGTCGCAACAATAAAGGGAAGTCCCAGTCCGACATAAAGGCGTGATAGCACAAACGCTCATCATGAACCAACTGATACCCCAGTAACCCAAGCCAATCGCGCACCCGTGCGGGCATGAAAAAATTACCATTCCAAGGCCAACGTTGTTGATATTTGGGCAGTAATTTTCCTAGATAAGCACTGCTAAATGGATTGATACCACTGATGATCAGATAGCCACCACTCACCAGCACTCGGTCAACTTCACGCAGAATGCGATAGGGATCTTGCTCCGATTCCAGTAGCAAATGCATAGCAACAGCATCGATGCTGGCCGATTTGACCGGTAACTGGCAATACTCACCGCGTAGCGATGCGCCACACTCTGGGTAAATAGAAAATTGATGTTTTACTGCACACTTGCTACTGTCAAAATCAGCACTTAACGGACCCAATTGCAGTAAATGATAGCCAAATATTCTCGGCCACCAATACGCCAAAGACAGTTCCAGATCATGACGTAATTGTTGTCCACCGGGAAGTGCACCCCAGCTTGAGCCATGTAGATCTGGGGACATAACCTCTCCGATTTGACTACAGCGATAACAATAGCTTAATAATGAACGACTGCTGTAGGCAAGCTCTGCCACAGCTAAAATTGATTGTGATCAGCTAGCATGCGATTAAGGAAGTTTCCAGTGTCTGCCATATATCCCGCTACCCAGCATCGAAATTTTTCCGTGTTTCCGATTGCCGCTTTTAACGATAACTATATCTGGTGTATTCAGCCCGCAGCTTCCACGCTTGTCTGGGTGGTGGATCCCGGCGATGCAGTACCTGTGATGGAGGTGCTGCAACAAAAACAGCTACAACTCGCAGGCATACTCATCACACATCACCATAGGGATCATACCGGAGGCATTAATCAGTTGTTACGCCATTTTGGCCAACAGACACCTGTGTATGGTCCAGATAATCCAGCGATTGATAGCATCAGTCATCCTTTTCACGAGGAAGGCCAATACCAGCTCACCGCTGATAATTCTGAATTATCACTGCAGTTATATCAGGTTCCTGGACATACATTAGATCATCTTGCCTATGTTATCGACGACGCACTTTTTTGCGGTGATACCCTGTTTTGTGCAGGCTGTGGCCGGTTATTTGAGGGCTCAGCGGCGCAACTGTATAGTTCATTACAAAAAATTGCCAAGTTACCCCAAGATACCAAAATCTATCCTGCCCATGAATATACCCTTTCCAACCTGAAGTTTGCCGCCATTGCTGAACCTGACAACCAGGCCTTAATCAGCTTTACTGAGCAAGCGCAACAAACACGACAGTTGCAGTTGCCAACCTTACCCAGCACTGTTGCACGTGAATTAGCGATCAACCCATTTCTGCATTGCGATGATGAACGATTGGTCGCTGTGCTCTCTCAGCACTGGCAAACAGTTGCAGATTCTGCCGTGACGCGGTTAAAACTTCTCCGACAGTGGAAAGACAATTACTGATTTCTTGGTTACAATGGGTCGCTTTGGCGCAGTTCAGTCCGCTATTGAGCTCTGCGCTAGTGGTATAACTTTATGATAATTAAGAAGTACTGCAAAAGTTCGGCCAGCACCTCTCGCCGAAAATAAAATCATGCCGGGGCACTCCCGGTACTCGTCTGACATGCTTTATCACCTGCGTCAGACAGATCAACGGTGCTGGTTCAATAACATTTTCTGTCACACGACAGCTTTTTGAGGATAGGCGCTTTTGAAGCAACGGAATTTATTCACAACCGCGGGGATAGTTGTGTTTCTCGCTGGCTGCCAGACTGTACCGTTACAGTCATCGCAAACGGCTCCCCCTAAGCCGCCCGCAAATGCCGCCGAGGTACTACAAAAAGCACCGCAGGAACCACAACAACCGCAATTGGCGGTAACCGACGTGTGGCAACGCTTACGCAATCAACTGAACATTCCGGTACCGGATAACAAGCTGGTACAACAATATCGCGACTGGTACACCCACAACCCCAAACATCTGCAGCAAATATCTGAACGTGCTGCACCTTTTCTGTACCTTATCGTTGATCAGATAGAACAGCGTCACCTGCCGATGGAACTGGCACTGCTACCCATCGTTGAAAGTGCTTTTGATCCCTATGCTTATTCACCAGGGGCAGCTTCTGGTTTATGGCAATTCACCTCACCAATGGCGCGTCATTTCGGGCTAAAGATTAATTGGTGGTATGACGGCCGGCGAGATGTACCAGCAGCCACGCAAGCGGCGTTGGATATGATGCAGTATCTCTATCGTAAAACCGGTAACAACTGGCTCTATGCTATCGCTGCATATAACACCGGTGAAGGCCGCGTCCTCAATGCTGTCAGACGCAATGCCAGCCAAGGCAAACCCACCGATTTCTGGTCATTGTCACTGCCTAAGGAAACCGAACGCTACGTCCCACAGTTGCTGGCCTTGGCGGATGTGATTAAGCACGCCGACAAATATGGTGTGCAATTAACGCCTATTGATAATCAACCTGCGGTAGAGGTTGTCGATACAGGTAGCCAGATTGACTTGGCGCTGGCCGCAAAGCTAGCGGGGATGGATATCAGCGAGCTGCAACAACTCAACCCCGGCTACAACCGCTGGGCTACAGCACCTAAAGGTCCATTCAAGTTAGTATTACCAGTGGATAAGGCTCAGGATTTTGAAGTTGCGCTGGCCACAACTGATCCATCTGACCGTCTAAATTGGCTACGCTATGAAATCCAGCCCGGAGATTCACTCGGTTTAATAGCGAAAGAGCACCAAACCACCGTCGATATCATCCGTGCAGTCAATGATATTAAAGGCAACAATATTGTCGCAGGCAAGCATCTGCTGATCCCCGTGTCGTTGCAAGATGCCAGTGCCTACCCACTGTCGGCCGATAATCGGTTGCAAAACAAACAGCTGAAAAGCAAATATAAAACCACTTATGCCGTGCGTCACGGCGATTCGCTGTGGAAAATCGCGCGCGCTAATAACCTCAGTGTCAGCGAAATTGCCAGCTGGAATGGTATGTCGGTAAAGGATGCGCTTCACCCAGGGAAAGTATTAGTGCTATGGCATAACCGCAGCAGCGATGAATCTGCAATTACCCGTACAGTGAAATACAAAGTCCGCAACGGTGACTCACTGGCCAGAATAGCGGACAAATTTAATGTGACGGTGTCGCAACTGCAGGAGTGGAATCAGCTGCAACGGCAAAAATATTTACAACCCGGTCAAGTACTCACTTTATTTGTTGATGTCACTGCTAGCGGTAGCTAATTATTGGTACATTTTGTGGCAAACCGCACACTTTGTGCGGTTCGAGTGAGCTTAATCAAAGTTTCATAATTCAAGTTGCGCAAATAGTAATCCGTAAGTGAGGTGTCACAATTTTGACACTCACAATTTCGGATAATGAAAATAAACTAACTATTAACCGCGCTGTTGGGATATGAAGCGAGATAACTACATCACTGATGTGGAAACTGCTGTGCCTGAAGATGGTCGCATTATTTCCACGACTGATTTGAAAGGGAAAATTACCCATATCAATCAGCTGTTCTGCGATATCTGTGGATATAGTAAACAGGAATTAATAGGGCATGGGCACAATATAGTACGCCATCCACACATGCCCAAAGCTGCCTTTGCTGATTTGTGGCACGATATCCAGCAAGGTAAAAACTGGATGGGGTTGGTCAAAAACCGCCGTAAGGATGGTGGCTATTACTGGGTTAATGCCTTCATTACCCCCATCCGCCGGGCGGGTAAAATCTTTGAATACCAGTCTGTACGTACCAAAGCCGATCCTGACTTGGTCAAGCGTGCGATCGCCTGCTACGCCGATATTGAAAAAGGCAAACTGCCGCTTCCTAAACTCGCATTATCGCTCCCCGCCAAAATCGGTCTGTGCTGGACGTTATCGTCGCTGTTGCTGCTGACACTGCCATTCATCCCTGCCACGGTAGGTATCCCCGCTGCCTTACTCGCAGTGCTGATCATGGGGCTAAGTGTAGGCAGATTGGCCGCCCGTTGCCGCAGACTGCAGCAACTCAGCGATAGCGTGCAGCAAAGTAAACTGATGCAAGCAATTTATACTGGTGATACCGATATCCTGTCGGCGGCGGAACTAAGCATTCGTATGCAACGCGCCGAGATCATTGCCATCACCGCACGCATTGATGATACCAGTGAACATCTGACCCATAATTTGAAATCTCATCAGCAATCTGTGGATGCCAATCATCAAGAGTTGTCACAACAGGCGGTGGCACTGGACGAGTTGGCAGCAGCTATCAGCCAAATGAAAAGTGCCGTTGCGGAAATTGCGTCAACCTCAGCTAACACCGCAATGGACGTCACTAATTTGGAAGCCAGCAATCAAGACACGATGAAGGCATTACAGGCCAGTCGCGCGGCCAATTCCGAGATGAGTGGCTTATTGCAGAAAGTGGCGTCACAGATTGCAGAGCTGGATCAGCAATGCGCTAGCGTCAATACGGTCTTAGAAGTCATTGAACAATTGTCGGAACAAACGAACCTCTTGGCACTGAATGCCGCAATTGAAGCAGCAAGAGCCGGTGAGGCAGGCCGAGGCTTTGCTGTGGTAGCTGATGAAGTCCGGGCACTGGCGCAACGTTCATCTGGTTCGGCTAAAGAGATTTTCACCATTATTCACCAGTTGAGTGAGCAAAGTCGTCAGGCTGTGGCCGAAATGGCTAAAAGCCAAACATTGACCCAGCACAGTATGGAACTGGAACAACAATTAGTCAGCCGTTTGAATGATGAAGCACAGGCCCTTGGCCGGATCACCGCTAATAGTCATCAGATCGCAGTCGCCACCGAGGAGCAAGCCTATACGGTAGAGCAACTGCATCTGAACTCCTGCCGTCTGCAAAGTGGAGTATCCAAGCTACAAGAAAACAGCCAAGAAGCTAGCACCCATGGTGAAGAGTTAAGGCGCCAAAGCGAGCGACAGCAGGAATTGATTTTGCAGTTTAAATAAATGGCATTAACTGTGTTTTCTAAATAAAGAAGTCAGACTATGTCTGACTTCTTTATTATGTCATGGCCCTTTATTAATGGCCGCCCAGCTTTTTAAATAAACTATCCTTCAGTTTGTCCTTGGCTTTTTCCGCCTCATCTTTCAGTTTGTTTTTAAACAGCGCGTCGGTATCCAACGAGAATTTTGGCTGGGCAAAAGTCCCGCTGATCAGCAAGGGAATTTCAACACCCGCCAACTTATCAGAGGTCTTGCCACCCTGCCCTTTGAGGGAATCAACCAACGCGGTTGTTAATCGATAGTCCAACGACTCTTGCAGTAAATTGGCACCACCAGCGCCAGACAAACGCACAAGAGGTGATAACATCGCTAGGTCTGGATTATTGGCCTGTCCATCCTTCACCGTGAAACTACCTGAAAGACTGGTGAAATCCGTCTTCTGTTCTTCGCCTTTAGGGCTACTGAGATCCCCTTTCAGCTTGGCCTGAGCATTACGGATCATTAACGGTATATTGATGCCATATAACGCGCCATCAGCAATATTAAAATTACCATTAACATCGAGATTCTTTTTGATGTTAACCGGGATCAAGCTACTGCCACTACCTTTGGCGCTGATATTGGCTGTTCCCGCCAACATATCGACCTTTGCCGCATCAGTCAGCAAAGGCCGCAAGTTAACCTGACTAAGCGACGAATTGAAGCTGTAACTTGCCACCTTGTTACGGCCATCCACCTTAGCAGATGCACTCAATTTGCCTTGATACAAGTCAGCTGTCATTTTCTGCAGTTCTAGAATACCGTTATTTAATTGCGCATTCATCACCCAGTTATCTGTGGTTAGGCCTGCGACTTTCAATGACTTAATAGAGAGTCCCAAAGCCATATCGACAGCTTTCATGCCACTAAGATCGGGTTCGGTGGCTACCGTATCAACCACTTTAGGCTGGGCTGCCTCACTAGACTTTTCAGGTTCGGTAGATGGAGGCAGTAATTTGTCCAGATCTATATCAGCAAACGCCAATTTGGCCTCGACCTTAGGCACCTTGCTACCATAGGCGACAGTCATGTCACCGCTCCCCGATATATCCGCGAGGTCCAACTTGCTTAACACCAACGACAACACTTGCTTAGCGGTATCAACATGAATATTCGCTGTCAGATTGGCCTGCATTTCACCGTTGGGAATCGATGCCCCTTTCAGCGTGTTTTCTATCGAGAAATCTTTCAGGTCAACTTGCTGCAAATTTGCTGAAATCTTCAGTTGTCCCTCCCCTTTACTGGCAACTGTCATCTGTGGCATCTCGCCACTGAATTGATATGCCAGCGGCGCATATTGCTCCAGTGCCAGTTTGCCCAACGTGAGGGACGACAAGGTAAAAATATTCTCAGTGCCCTGCTGGCGATCCAGTAAACGTACCTGCGCGTTGCTCACACTGATGCCGCCAATATTAAGGCCTGCTAGCGTGATATTGCTGTGGGTGCCACTTTTGCCAGCATTAGTTGGGGCTGCCGCTTCAGTCTTGCCTGTTAGACCGTCAAAACTGTTGCGTCCGTCCTTGGCAGTCTCAAGATTGAGCTGCAAGCCATCCAGTTTTAACTCAGAAACCTGAATCTCTTTACTCAGTAGCGGCATTAACGCAACGTTAGCGACAATCTGATTGACAGCGACCATCTGTTTTTCCGCAAAGTCCTTGGGATTACTGAGCGTAATGCCTCCGGCTTCTATCCCCAAGGAGGGGAAAAATGTCCAACTGAGATCCCGGTCTATGGTCATGGTTCTACCGGTTTGCTTTTCAACCGCCGCAATAATTTGCGGTTTGAAATCATTGGGATCAAACAATACCGTTACATAAAAAACGAGTCCCACTACCAGTAGCAGTAATACGCCAACACCCCACTTCAATACTTTCATTTTTCAGTCCTTTTGCTTGCATCCTGATAGTCAGTTAGCTTATCAGACTCAGATCCAATGCTGTATTACTGATAGCCAAACCATTGTCATCAGCATAAATTAACATCCCCGTTGTCACAGTTTGGTTACCAAATACCAATGGGCAATTAACATCACCTAATCCTTTGCGAGCAGTCTTAACGGGCACTGTTCCCAACGCCTTGATACCTAATGGCATTTTTGCCAACGCACCGGCATCACGAATAGCACCATTAATCACCACTCCAGACCAACCGTTATCTACCGCACTCTGGCCGATTAAATCCCCCATAAGAGCTTTATCCAATGAGCCGCCCCCATCAACTACCAGCACTTTTCCCATTCCTGGGCGGGCCAGTAGTTGTTTCACCATAGAGTTGTCCTCGAAGCATTTCACCGTCACAACTTCCCCCCAGAATATGCGTTTTCCACCATATTGCTTTAGTGGCAGAGGTAACAACTGTATCTGTTCGGGAAAGGTATCAAATAGTTCGGGAAGTAAATCCAGCATGATGAACAAGCCTTTTTACACATATTTACCTATAAGACTAGCGGCGTTATTGGTCAGTCTCAAGTTAAAGCTGCTGAGTTATACTACTTGAGTCAATAGCCGAAAATAATATAAACTCCCCAAACTGTTCTATTCTTTCTGGGCAGTGATTTACCCATCCTGGTTGAAAGGTTTACTTTTTAAGAGAGTAATATGAGCAAAGATCTCGATCTGCAGAGCGCTATCGCTGCGCTTGACGAATATGGATATGATAAAAAGCATTCAACGGATCTTGAACAAGCTAGAAATAAGCCGCAAATGACCCGCTATCTTAAATCCTTGGATTACAGTCTGAAGCGTATGCAATTACTGCAAGAAGCGGTGAATGAGCTGGTGAATGAAATGCAACATCAACAAATAAAGCATGAAAAAGTTCAAACATTTAAAACCAAAGTGATTAACCTTTCCAAAGAACTGAATATGAGCTATGACGAGGTTGTCAATTACATGTCTGCCTCTCAAAACAAATAAATTGGTATTACGCTGACTGTGGCCGCAGTTAATAGCGGCTACCGTTTTATAAAATCAAACTGATTCATTATTTATTTTTCACTATTGCAAATTTAAATTTGCCATTCTCCTCACGATAAAACATTCCGGCCATTCTTTGGAATTTTCATAGTACTTCATATTGCCAACTGGCGTTCATACACACTTCGGCTAGACTTAGAGGCGCTATCATTTAGAGGCGTTATCACTATCAATTTTCCGGGGCGTTGGTGCGCATAATATGGAAAAATACCTGTTGCTACTGTTTTTACTGCTAGGCAGTGTGTTGTTGTGGCTAGGGGTATCTGCTGATCCTGCTTATATCTCATCCACTGAACGCCCGTTACGTATTGCGGTATCCACATCACCGCTCTCCTCACCCATTATCATTGCCGACCGCATGGGGTTCTTTAGCAAACAACAGCTGACGGTGCAATTACTGCCAATAAAGGGCGGCAATAATTGTTTTGATGCATTAATGCGTGGCGATGCCGACCTGGCAACCAGCTCTGAAACGGTGGTGATGTTCAACAGCTTTCAACGTAATGACTTCAGTATTATCAGCAGTTTTGCTGAATCTGATAATGATATAAAACTACTGACGAAAGCGGCTTCCGGTATCCAGCGACCTGAACAGTTGCTACATCACCATATTGGTATTGTGGCAGGCAGTGCCAGCGAGTATTTTATGGATGCACTGCTTTTAATGCACGATTATCCACAGCAGTTAGTACAACGGACGGATATCGCACCAAACGACTTAGCGGATGCGTTGCTGGTTGGTGCCGTTGATGCCATTTCGATATGGGAACCCTTTGCCTTTCAGTTACAGCAACAATATCCGCAGCAGATTTATAGCTTTAAAACCAAAGGAATTTATAATTTAACCTTTAATCTGCTGGTTCGACGCGAAGATACCACTAGTCACTTACAGCAGCATATCCGTGTACTTAAGGCGCTTGACGAAGCCATTCAGTACATCATTAACGAACCCGAAAAATCACAACAATTGGTGTCAGACTACCTTAAAGTATCGGCAGACGAAGTGATCACCTTGTGGCCGGATTACTTATTTCGCCTATCTTTGGGCAATACGCTGCTCAGCAATCTGCAATCTCAAAGTCGCTGGGCCGTCAATGCGGATCTGGTGAAAAAGCATACTATCCCTGATTATCGTCTATTTATTGACTCAACAGCACTCAACCAAGTAATACACAAACCACTGGTACGCAAAGAATGAGAATATCAAAACGCTTGAAACTACTGGTGGCCTTGTGTGTGATCTTGGCACTCGCCCATGGCATTGCGCTGTTGAACCAGCGAACCATGATGGTGCGTTCATTTGAACAAATAAATCATCTCACCGAAGTACAGCTACGTGTTGATTTACTGCGATCCAATTTATGGTTACTGCAACAGTATCAAGACCAGAAGGCTATCAACGACACCGCTAAAGCGCTGGATAATCTGCGCCATTTCATTGATACCGCACAGCAACTGGAAATGGATGAACGGGAAGCCACATTGCTGAACAATCTTAAGCGCCATGAAGATAACATCAGTGTGCTACTGGATATTTCTCGTCAGAATCTCGTCAATGGCGAAAAACTACAGTCAAACAGTAATACTGTGCTGACAGCAAGGTACAGCGCCATCATCCAATCAATGAGCGAAGACTTGCTACGATTACAAACCCGGGTAATTGATAACGCAAGGAAATTCCAAATACAGCATCTTTATTTCAATGGCATTCTGTTGTCGATTATTGCCGTTTTAGTCACGCTGTTTTCACTACAGACACTGTCTCGTTTCCGCATGCATTTGTCCACGCTAAAAAAAGGCATCAAGGATCTAGCTGATGGTGATTTGCTCAGTCTTATCAGGATACCCAAAGATGAAGAATTTGGGGAGGTGGCCGACGAATTTAACCGGATGAAGCAAGAATTACTCATCGCAACGCAAAAGCGCGATCAACTGCAACAGGAAGTGGAAGAACAGACCCACCGTTTACAAGAGCAGCAGGAAAAACTGCGCCATATGGCGGAACACGATGATTTAACCGGCGTGCTCAACCGTGGCGCAGCGACGACTCAAATCGAATTGGCGATCGAGCGTTGTAAACGTCAGCAACAAAAAGCGGCATTACTATTTATCGACCTAGACCGATTTAAACCTGTTAATGACAACCTCGGTCATGCAGCAGGTGATGCAGTACTGAAAGAAATCGCCCAGCGCTTGCATCATAATTTACGCGCTTCCGATATGATCGCCCGTATCGGCGGTGACGAGTTTATCGTGTGGTTAGAACCCGTGCACAACGCCGAAGAGATTGCACTCGTGGCCAATAAAGTCCGGGACACTGGTCGCGCAATCAATCTTTATGGGCAGACATTGGATATTGGCTTAAGCGTTGGCACCAGCGTTTACCCTGATAATGGGCACAACCTCAACTCACTGCTGAATCACGCTGATGCCGCTATGTATAAGAGCAAAAAGCGTAAACCACCGCAGAGCCAGGACGAAGACAGTCCCCCCATCAAGATGGTTGAATAAGACTCAGCCCCGTTGCACGGTTAGCGGAGCGGTTTTAACCGCAGTGACAGCAACAGCAGTGCCAGCATAATATAAATACTGGGCTCGATAATCTCTGATTTTACCGACCAGTAATAATGCACCACCACCAGTATCACGGCAGGATACACGGCATAATGTAACTGTTGCCAGTGCCGGCCCATCCTACGCTGTGCCGCTTTAAAGGAAGTCAGTGCCAGCGACAACAGGATTAACCAAGCACTAGCACCCACCACAATATAGGGGCGCTTCACAACTTCCTGCAGTAATAATTGCCAAGCAAACAACAGATCGAGGCTGAAATACGCCGCCAGATGCAAGCAAGCATAAGCAAAAACCCACACCCCCAACGGCCGACGCAGCTGCATCAACATCCCTTGTTTGCTCCATCGCGCCATCGGTGAAACCAACAGCGTCAGCAGTAACAGATTGAGCGCACCTTTACCTAAAAAATGAATGATATATTGCACCGGATCGCCGCCAGCGGCATCGCTATTCACCGCCAAGAATAACCACAGCAAAGGCAAAGCGGCCGCAACATGTAATAGTGTTTTGCACCAAAACAATTGCCGTCTGGAGATACGCCACATCAGAAAAATTTCCTCAGATCCATCCCTTGATACATCGCAGCCACCTGCTCTGCGTAGCCATTGAACGGCAAAGTCGGGATGCGCTTGGCATTAAACAAACCGCCTTCTGCGATCCGCCGTTCACTGGCCTGCGACCATCGCGGGTGATCGACCTGCGGATTCACATTGGCATAGAAGCCATATTCATGGGGTACCAGTTGATTCCAACTGGATGGCGGCTGCTTATCTACCAGCCGGATCCGCACCACCGACTTAATACTCTTAAATCCGTACTTCCAAGGCACCACTAGTCTGATAGGCGCACCGCTTTGGGGCGACAAGGTTTTATCATATAGCCCAACCGCCATAAACGTCAGTTCATTGGTAGCTTCATCCAGACGCAAACCTTCTACATAAGGGTAATGAATACCACCGCCCATCAACGGGTTACGCTGCCCCGGCATCTGTTCTGGATCAAACAGTGTTTCAAAAGCCACATGAGTTGCCTTACTGCTGACGCCCACTTTCTTTAGCAATGCTGCCAACGGAAATCCCACCCAAGGAATAACCATCGACCAGGCCTCAACACAGCGTAAACGATATGTACGTTGTTCCAATGGCAGCAGTTTATAAAGGTCGTCATATCCCAGTGTCAACGGCTTATCGACTAGGCCATCAATCGTCAATGACCAAGGATCGACTTTAAACTTTTGCGCATTTTCAAACGGATCTTGCTTACCCGTTCCAAACTCATAGAAGTTATTGTGACGAATAACCTTGTCGTAAGGCGTCTGGGTTTCTGACGTCTGATATTGTTGGTCCACGGTGAAATTAAGCTGGCGAGTGGGAGCCAAAGCCTGCGGTTCACCAAATAAATCGAATATTCCAGCTTGAACATAGCCGGGCAGACTTGCGGCAATACTGCCAAACCCCAACATTGCCGTTATGCGTCGTCGCTCCCGAAATACCGCTTCGGGTGTTACTTCAGATTGCGGCAGTTCCCAACGGGGTCGGTGCAGAATCCCCTTGATAAACTTGCGATTCATAGATAATGCCACTCAAGCAATAATGGATTTCCATTAGACAACAGTAACGCCTTTCGGTTGCATGGGCAATTGCTGAAATACCGGGTATCGTACCCCAAAGTACAAGCCTTAAGCAGCTGGCAAATCCAGTGACAGCAAGGCCTTGAAGGCAACATCTATCCGTGCGACCCTAGTTGGCAAAACGTGCGTAACAGGAAAAATGGCATGGATTTGGTCAATGAACTTTTGGCACCTAGAATCTCTCTCATCTGGCTTTTAGCTGCGGTAGTCATTAGCGGATTACTGTGTGTCTGGCAAACCAAGCGCCGCCAAGCACTGCTGCTACAAACCGCCGATGAGCTGTACCAGCAGCAGTTGCAACAATTAGCGCAGCAACTACTGGCGGCCCAAGAACGGCTGCAGCAACAGACCAGTGATCTGGGGATGGCACAAGCCAGAGCCGAAAGAGTACCAGTGCTGGAACAATTGCTTAAAGACACTCAACATAAGCTGATGGAAACACAGCTGAACTTGTCTAAATCCAATGCGATGCAACAGACACTCAGTGCCCGGTTTGAGGCAGAACAGCAGGCACTAAACGACAAACTCGCGTTGCTGGAGAGCAGTGAATCTCGTTTAAAAACGCAATTTGAAAACATTGCAAACAAAATATTTGATGACAAGAGCATTAAACTGCAATCACAGAATGCTCAGCAAATGGAAGGATTTGTTGCACCACTCAAGCAACAACTGGAAGGTTTCAGGCAACAAATTAGTGAATCATATTCAAAGGAACAGGCTGAGCGTTTCTCACTCAAGCATCAACTAGAAGAGTTGAAGCAGCTCAATCAACGCATGAGTGAGGATGCTGTCAACCTGACCCGCGCCCTTAAAGGTGACAACAAGCAGCAGGGAAACTGGGGCGAAGTGATCCTAGAGCGGGTGCTGTCTGAAAGTGGCCTGCGTGCAGGTCACGAGTACGATATTCAACAAGATTTGCAAAACGATAGTGGCAAACATTTCAAACCGGATGTGATAGTCCACCTGCCCGATGAAAAAGATGTGGTAATTGACTCCAAGATGTCCTTGCTAGCCTATGAACGCTTTTTCAATGCTGACTCGGACGAGGAAAAACTGCTGGCAGCCAAAGAACATGTCAATTCACTGCGCGCCCATATCAAGGGACTGGGGCAAAAAGACTATCAGAAATTACATGGGCTCAAGAGTTTGGACTATGTGTTGATGTTTATTCCACTGGAACCAGCTTTTTTACTGGCATTGGAACAGGAGCCGCAGCTCATCAACTATGCCTTGGAAAATAATATTATGCTGGTCAGCCCAACCAATCTGTTGGTGGCACTCAGAACGATCAATAATATCTGGCGCTATGAATACCAGAATCAGCACGCGCAGCGTATTGCCCGTCAAGCTGGCAAAATCTACGATAAACTGTGTGGATTCGTTGAAGACATGGACAAACTCGGCCGTGCACTGTCCAGTGCCGACAAATGTTTTACAGGGGCCATGGGTAAGCTCACGAGTGGTCGCGGCAATTTGATCCAACAAGCCCACCAGATAAAACAGCTGGGAGCAGAAACTAGCAAGCAGCTAGATAGTAAGTTGTTGGACAAGGCCTTAAGTAGCGAAGCTGAAAGCGAAGAGAAGATTGAGCATTTGGATGCCGCCAGAAAAGCGGTGAACGAATCCTAGATTTTAGCGGTAGTGGGATTCAACAGTAGGAGCATATATGTCTGTGATTTGGCGCAAAAGGCGTTTGCTGACCGTAGCTGTCAGCGCCCTGCTGCTGGTATTTTCCACCACTGTCACCGCGGCCAATGATTATAAAAAACAGCGGCAGCAGTATCTGGATGCCAGAGACGCGCTAAAGAATAACCAGTTGGAGACCTATCAGAAGTTACGACGTCAGTTAGACAACTATCCGCTGGTTATCTACCTGGACTTCAATGCAAATCTCGACACTATTCTGAAAATGCACGGCAAGCAGGCCTATGCCGCTATGCAACCCTTTATCACCTCGCCACTTTACGATATGGCCAGACACCGTTATTTGCTGCAAGCTGGCGATGATAAGCGTTGGCAGGATTTTCTGGCTGTATCGCCGGATCTGCCTCGGGCGACCGATCTGCAGTGTTATTACTATCGCGCAAAATTAAGCGAAGGCGCGACCACAGAAGCTTATAAAGGTGCTGAAAACCTTTGGTTGACCGGGCATTCACTGCCTAAAGCTTGTGATCAACTGCTCACGGCATGGACTCATGCCGGATTACGTAGTCAGGAATTGATCTGGTCACGCATGTTGCTGAGTTTTGATGAAGGTGAAACCGGCCTACTGAGTTTTCTAGCGCAGAAAATCACCCAGCATAAAGCGCAAGCGCAGTTACTGTTAGATGTGTACCGCGATCCACGCACGCTACGCCATAGCCGCGCCTTCAGCGGTCATGCCGCTATCTATGGCGATATTGTGGCTGCCGGGCTAAAACGTTTGGCGGCAAAAGATCTCAAGCAGGCTTTCTCTCTGTATGCCAAGTATCAGAAAGCGGGCCGTTTTAATGACGACGATGGTCGTAAACTAAATCGTTATCTGGTGTGGTATGCCCTGCTGAAACGGGAAGATGGTTTACGGGATGTTGTCGATACCATGTTGCCGTTACTACGTTCGGACGATCTCACCGAACGGCGGTTACGTTGGGCTTTGGCCGAGCAAGATAGTGCAATGGTGAAAAAACTGCTGCCACTTCTCAGTGACGAATCCCGAAATGATGCCCGCTGGCAATATTGGCAACACAGGTTTGGCCTTGTGGATGATGCCACCTACGCCAAAATTGCTGAGCAACGTAATTTTTACGGCTTTGCGGTGGCCAGTGAGCTGGGGAAACCGCTAAATCTGGCCCATGACCCAACTGTTAATCAGGATAATCTGCAGGCACGCTTGGCTGACGATCCGGGATTGGCACGGGTTCAAGAACTCATGGTTCTCGACAAATGGCTCGACGCCAAACCAGAATGGAGCTTGTTGCTGCAACGCCATAATCGGCAGATGCAGGCACAGTACGATCTATATGCCTTGCAGCAAGGTTGGGAAGCCCTTGCCGTAGATACCAGTATCACCGCCCGTTTGTGGGACGATATGGCCATGCGCTTCCCGTTTCCAGAGCAACAAAGTTTCGACAAGGCTGGCAAAAAATTTGGTGCATCAGTGAACGAATTGCGAGCCATCTCTCGCCGGGAAAGCGCCTATAACCCCTATGCCACCTCAGGGGCTGGTGCCCGTGGCTTTATGCAGCTAATGCCCGGCACAGCAGCTCGTACCGCCAAAAAATACAAATTGCCGTACGATGGGGTCAAAAGTCTGTATCAGCCGGAAATCAATATTCCGTTGGGTAGTGCCTATTACAGCCAGTTATTGCAGCAATTTAAGGGCAATAGGATCCTCGCTGCCGCCGCTTATAACGCGGGGCCGTCCCGGGTCAGTCAATGGCTAAAAGACAGCCAGGGCAAACTCGATCTGATGACGTTCGTAGAGGTGATTCCTTTTACTGAAACCCGAGAATACGTTCAGGCAGTCTTTACCTATCGGGCTATTTATGAACGAAAACAACAGCAAAAACTCCCATTCTTCAGCCGCGAGGAAATGCAATATCACTACTGATGCTGCAGTTGTAATGTCATAGCAATAATCCCGTCGCCGGATAAATATGCGGTTCTGACTTGGCACTGGCGCACACAGCGATTACCTTGATAACAGTTGTCGGCGAATTTAAAAGGAAAGTTATGCCACAAGCCGTTATCGAGCAGGCACTGCAGCAACTGCAACAAGTGTTGATAGGCAAACCGCGGGTGATCCGCATGGCACTAGCCTGCATTCTGGCTCGTGGTCATTTATTGATAGAAGATTTGCCCGGCATGGGCAAAACCACCTTATCGCAAGCGCTAGCACAAACACTTGGCCTCAGTTATCAGCGCATTCAGTTCACCAGTGACATGCTTCCAGCCGATATTCTCGGGGTCTCTATCTTCGATAAACAGCAGGCGGAACTCGTGTTTCATCCTGGTCCCATTTTTCGGCAGATGGTGCTCGCTGATGAAATTAACCGCGCCAGCCCCAAGACCCAAAGTGCGCTGTTAGAGGCGATGGCAGAACAACAGATCACCATAGACGGTATTACGCACCTGTTACCTCGGCCATTTTTTGTGGTTGCCACCCAAAACCCCAGTGAACAGTCCGGCACATTTCCGTTGCCAGAATCGCAGCTTGATCGATTTATGATGCGATTATCGATTGGCTATCCCAGTCAGGACGCGGAATTAAAAATGCTGAAAAGCAGTAACGATAAATCACTACCGCTGCCGCAATGCCTGAGTGCGATGGAGTTGACACAGCTGCAACAACAGTGCGATCAAGTTGCCGCATCAGATGCGCTGCTGGCATATATTCTGGCGCTGGTAGAAGGTTCACGCGAGTTGAATGAAGGCTATGGATTGTCTCCCCGAGCAGCCAAAGCATTGCTCGCTGCTGCCAGAGCCTGGGCGTTTATTCATGGTAGGCAGTATCTGGTGCCAGAAGATGTGCAAGCGATCTTTGTCGCCGTTGCCGAACACAGATTACGTCAGTCCAATCAGCAACAAGGTGAACAACTTTCGCTGCGGCTACTCAGCACCATTAATCCGATCCGGTAAGCCGTGATGATGACCGCCTCTCCCCCATTTCTGCGGCGCTGGCTACACCAATGGTTATCCAGGCGCATCCCGGCGGGTCCACGGCAGCGCTTGAGTCATCGCAGCATCTTCATTCTGCCTAGCGGCTTTGGCTTAATGTGGTTACTACTGACCCTACTGCTGTTTTTGTTTGGTACTAACTATCAGAACAATTTGGTGATCGGACTGAGTTTATTACTCGCCAGTGTCTTCGTTAGCGCTATTCTCCATAGCTACCGTAATCTGGCAGGACTGTGCATTCATGCCTTACCGCCCACCGAAGTCTATGCCGGTGACACCGTTGCCATACCACTGAAAGTATCGGCCGATAGCCAGCTGTATCAGGTGCAATTGGGCTATCCTGCGGGCCAGATGATGACCGCATCACAGATATCGTCGCAGCCGCAAATCATTGCATTGCCGGTAACGACCAGCAAACGCGGCTGGCTGACACCAGGAAGGTTATTGATAGAATCGCGCTTTCCGCTG
This sequence comes from Shewanella fodinae, assembly GCF_014651955.1. Classification (GTDB taxonomy): domain Bacteria; phylum Pseudomonadota; class Gammaproteobacteria; order Enterobacterales; family Shewanellaceae; genus Shewanella; species Shewanella fodinae. Next base: position 372,090 of record NZ_BMXW01000002.1, read on the forward strand.
GGGCTGTGCCGCGTCTGGTCATGGGTTGATCTGGATAATCGCATATTGGTATATCCAGCATTGCGACAGTCACCGCTGCAGTTGCAGGGGCATAGCGATGACGGGGTTCACTCACTACACCACCAGCCAGGGATAGATGAGTTTAGCGGTCTTAAATCATGGCACCCAGGTGAATCGCTAAAGCAGGTTGCCTGGAAGCAGTATGCTCAGGGCCGTGGAATGTTATCTAAGGAGTTTGCCGATCCACAAGGTCAACCGGTGTGGCTGCAGCTTGCCCCAGCACTCAATGCCATTCAGTTAGAACAGGCACTGCAACAACTCTGTTGGCAGGTGGATATTCTGGCTCGCCAACAACGGAGCTGGGGCTTAAAACTGGCGCATCAGGTGATAACACCGTCGGCGGGTGAGCCACATCGGCGCAACTGTTTGGCAGCATTGGCGCTGTATCAACCGACAGCGGAGCCAAAAGATGAATAGCAGCGATCACCTTAGCCGTCGCACCCTATTTTGGTTGCTGCTGACCAATATTGCCGTGCTGTTGCCGCTGTATGACAAGATCACCGTGGCGACGCTTGGGATCTGCGCTATCTGCTTCATCTGGCGTTTAGGCATATATCTTGGGAAAGTCTCACGGCCTCCACGACTGCTGGTCACCCTACTGGCGCTGTCTGCGGCAATAACACTCGCCTTGGTGAGCCGCGAAATGGGCTTACTGAACGCACTGATTAATCTGCTGATCTTGGGGTACGCGTTAAAGTACATAGAAGCCAGAATACGGCGTGACGTTCTGGCGATCATTCTGGCGGGATATTTCCTCATTGCGCTGACGTTTATCGATCATCAAGGCATGGGGAATGTGTTACTGCTGCTCCCCGTCACCGCTATCAATACGCTCACACTGGTTAGCCTTTACCGTGACGATTGCTCCGCCGCCACACAAAGCTGGCTTACCGTCAAACTGCTGCTGCAAAGCCTGCCACTCACCTTATTGCTATTTATCGTCATGCCAAGATTTGCCCCATTATGGATGGTGCCACAAATGAAATCGGCCAGTACTGGGTTAACCGATGAAGTGGGCTTTGGCGATATTTCGCGACTGACCCGCTCGTCGGATCTAGCCTTTCGCGCCACCTTTGACGGCCCAGTTCCACCGCCACAGGCATTGTACTGGCGAGCGCTCGTACTGGAAGATTTCGACGGTAAACACTGGCGACAAGCGCCAACCACCAAGGCGTTGCAACATAAGGTCAATCTGTTGAAGCCCAACAGAACTCCCCCAAAAGGCAATAGCCGCAGTTACCGTGTCATTGCCGAAGGCTCCGGTCAGCAGTGGCTGTTTGCCATAGGCAATGCATTCAGTGATACCCAAGGCGTATTTAATCTGCCTGACTATCGGTTATATGCTGGCCGGCCGCTACAGCAAAAATTTCAGTATCGGGTACAACAGTATGTTAATGCCCCATTACATGAGGAGCCGTTGAGCAACGCCGAACGCGAGCGCAATCTGGCATTGCCCTCATCAGTGAATCCCCGCACCCGAGCCTTAGCACAGCAATTTGTTACTGCATATCCGCAGCCGGAACCGCGTCTCGATGCCATGATGCGTTATTTCAATCAACAGCCGTTTTTTTACACCCTGACACCACCGGTGACCGGGCCGCAACAGTTGGACGATTTCCTGTTTGAAACCCGTGCTGGTTTTTGCGCACATTACGCTTCGGCATTCACCTTTATGGCCCGCGCCAGCGGTGTGCCTGCCCGGCTGGTCACTGGCTATCAGGGGGGAGAATTCAATGCTGATGCGGGGTATCTGAGCGTTTATCAGTATATGGCCCACGCCTGGAGTGAAGTGTGGCTGGCTGACCGTGGTTGGGTGCGCTTTGACCCTACTGCCATGATTGCGCCGCAACGTATTGAACAAGGGTTTGACAGCCTGTTTGCGCCTCAGGACAGTTACCTCGCTGGTACGGCTTTTTCCGGTATTCGCAGCAGTGCTTGGTATAATCAATTGCGGCTCCGGCTGGCGAGTCTCGACTATTACTGGACCGTCTGGGTCTTAGGTTTTAATGGTGAACGACAGCAGCAGGTACTTCGCGGACTATTAGGTGAAATCACCACCACTCGCATTGCATTTCTGGTCTTAGGGGTCATGACCCTGATATTTATCATTATCGGCTACAGTGCCGGTTTAATTGCATTGCCCACACGCCAACCCCAACTGGACCGAGACTTCCGGCGCATAAGCCGTCTGGCCGCGCGAAAAGGCATCGTTCGCGCCACCGGATGCGGCCCTAAAGATTATGTTCAACAGTTGATCCAGCATTGGCCGGAGCAACAAAAGCCGCTCACCGAGTGGCGAGAATTATATCTGCAACTTAAATACGCAAAACTGTCGCCCGTAACGCAACGTATTACCGCCAAACGGTTCCATCGGCTCACCGCTCAGCTGTGGTTACAACTGCTGCGCACTGCACCGCGAGCGGCTGCAGAGTCCACGCCAGCAACGCTGTCAGCGACCAACCGCTAAGCAGCCATCACTTTTGTCAGCCTCAGACGTCGCAAGCCGAGCGATCAACAGTGGCACATTCCAAATCAGCTATTTAGAATAGCGGACATCCGCCACTGAAGGCCATCGATCAGGAATCGCATGTTTACACTGATCCAATCCAACAAAATGGAGTTATTGTCGGCTGCCCTCGCCGACCAGTTACGTACGCCAATTGCAGGCCAGTCACCTTTGACCGAGGAGCAAATCCTGGTGCAAAGCCCTGGGATGTCCACCTGGTTGCGGCTAGAAATTGCCAAGCATAACGGTATTGCAGCAGCGCTGAATTTTCCGCTGCCGTCTAGTTTCGTCTGGGATTTGTGTCATCAATTACTGCCTGACGTGCCGAAAGAGAACGCGTTCACCAAGGAAGCCATGACCTGGAAGTTGCTGGGATTATTACCCACACTCATTGGTGAACCGCTATACGCACCACTACAACGTTATCTGGGCGACGATAGCAAACAATTACCATTGAAGCAGTTTCAACTGGCGGCGCGCATTGCCGATATTTTTGACCAGTATTTGGTGTACCGACCCGATTGGATTGCGGCTTGGGAAGCCGAGCAACTGCCGTTTCCGCTAAATGACGAGCAGCAATGGCAACCGCAGTTATGGCGACAACTGCGCCAGCGCAACCAACAACTCGGACTCAGCGGCTATCACCGCGCTAACTTGCATCAAGCACTGGTCTCTATTCTGCGCGATGACCAACAAGCACTACCGCAGTTACCCGCACGGTTGTTTGTCTTTGGTATCTCGTCCATGCCGCCACAGATGTTATCGGTACTGCAGGCACTGGGGCACCGTTTGGATGTGACAGTTTTCAGTCTCAGTCCCTGTCAACATTACTGGGGCGATATCGTTAATCCCAAGACACGCGCGCGCATTAATCTCGCCTACAGTGAAAAACGCCAATTGCCGGAAAACTGGCAAGACAGTTTGATTGTTGGCAATCCCCTATTAGCTAACAACGGTAAACTCGGCCGCGATCTGTTGGATCTATTGCTGGAATTGCCCCCAGAAGATATCGCGTTGGGCGATGACCTGTTTTACCCCGCAGGCAACGCTAACCTGCTACAGGGATTACAACAAGATATTCTGGAGATGGAGACTCGCGGCCGCTTGCTTGGCCCCGACAGTGAGTTGTATCTGTCGCTTGAAGGCCGCCGAATACTGCGCGCTGATGACGACTCTCTGACACTACGCAGTTGCCATTCACCACTGCGTGAAGTCGAAACACTGCACGACCATCTGCAGTGGTTATTCGCGCGCGAGCCCCAGTTATCGGCGAAAGATATCGTGGTGATGATGCCTGATGTGGCCGCTTATGCGCCTTATATTGATGCGGTATTTTCTCGTCGCGAAGGCCAGTATTACATTCCTTACGCGATTGCCGATCGCGGTGCCAGCCAAGAATCCCCGTTGATCAGTAGCTTCCTGCAATTGCTGGATATCAATAACAGCCGTTTTGCGCTGACCGAGGTGCTGACACTGCTGGAACTGCCGGCCACCCTAAAGCGATTTGGGCTGGATGAAGAAGCTCTATCGCAGATCCGTCAGTGGTTGGAACAGGCCGGTGTGCGCTGGGGTCGTAGTGGCACGGCCCGGCAGCAGCAACATGTACCAGCCTTTGAGCAGAACTCATGGGCCGAAGGCGTAAGGCGCTTGATCCTAGGTTATGCCCTAGAAGATGATAGCGATCTGTTCAGCGGTCATCTGCCAGTTGCAGGCGTTGAAGGGCAAGCGGCGCAAGCACTTGGCAAACTACTAAATTTTATTGAAGCCTTGGATAATACGGCAAAAGCATTGTCCATTGCCCAACCCGCCGCAGTTAGAATTCAGCAACTGTCAGAGTTTTGTTTGCAATTTTATGCACCAGAAGAAGACAGTGATACTAAGGCATTAATGGCAATTCATAATGCCATAGCTAAACTTGCATCAGAATTATCGAACGCAGGATTTGACGGTGAGCTAGAACAACAACTGCTGTTACAGTGGTTCCGTTCCCAGTTAGAAGAATCCCGTGTTGGCCAACGTTATCTCGCCGGGGCCGTCAACTTCTGTACACTCATGCCCATGCGCTCCATTCCGTTCCAAGTCGTGTGTTTGCTGGGAATGAATGATGGCATTTATCCCCGGGTACAACATCCGGTCGGATTTGATCTCATGGCGCAACAAGCGCCACGCCGCGGAGACCGTTCGCGACGGCTGGACGACCGCTATCTGTTTCTGGAAGCATTGCTTTCTGCCAGGCGGCAGTTATATATCAGCTACATCGGCCGTTCTCAGCGCGACAACAGTCCTCGTAATCCTTCGATGCTGGTGGCCGAACTGCTGGAATATTGCCAGCTCACTTGCCTACCTGAGTCACTGGTAGCGTCGTTACAAGGCTCGCCGCTAAATGCCAACACGCTGCAACAGTTGGAAACTTGCCTGACACACATGCTGGTCAAACAGCAACCGTTACAACCGTTTGATGCCGCATTGTACCAGCCAGCATTATTAGCCCAGCCCGCCAGCGTGCCATTTACGCCGTCGTTTTCGCTGCAATGGTGTCCACAGCCAGACGCCGCCGTCACGGAAGATTTTCTTGTGGGCACACCGTTACCCTTGTCAGATGCGACCAGTGAAGATAGCGCCGCGCCACAGATCATCGAACTGCAGGCATTGATACGTTTTTTCCGCAATCCGGCGCAGTATTTTTTCAATCGTTGTCTCAAGCTGGATCTCGGTCTGGATCTTAATGCGGATGACAATGACGAGCCGTTTACACTCAATGCCCTGCAACGTTATCAACTACAGTTGCTCATGGTACAGGATGCACTGAAACACGATGGTATCCGCTCAACGACACTAACAGCCCGGCTCAAAGCCAGCGGCCAGTTACCCAACAAACCATTTGATGACCTATTACTGGGCCGATACCAACAGGATGTCGCACCGTTATTGGACCGTACCCTGTACCTGCGTGGTGAGCAGCAGCAAACATTGACGGTGGATCTGCCGTTTCCAGAATTAGCTTGTCGTCTGCACGGGCGGTTGGATGATATCAGCGCTAAAGGGTTGATCAGCTGTCGCCCCGGCGGCGCCAAAGGCCGAGATATCGTGCGCTTATATCTCCGGCATCTGGCACTCAATGCCAGTGGCTGGCAACGTTATAGCTTCCTGCTGGATATGGGGAACTTTCATGCATTGGCACCCATGACAAACACAGAAGCCAAACAACAGTTACTGCTGTGGCTACGCACCTTTGCCGAGGGTCAGTCTCAGCCGTTGCCATTTATGCCACAGACTTCGCTAGCTTATGCCATGAGTGACGGCCAGAGCCATGGTGAACGGCTGGAAGAAGCCAAAGCTGCATGGGATGATCGACAAGGAAAAGACGGCAATCTGCTACCCGGTGAAGGCAGTGAGCCCCATTATCAACGCTGTTTCAGTTTTCCTGATAGTTTTACCGAAAATAGCTTTGGCATGCTGGCATTGACGCTGTTATCCCCGTTAGTTAACCGCTATCAGCACGGAGAACTGCATCAACTGGCAGAGTTTGTTGCCAATGGTGGCAAGGAGCCTACACATGAGTGAAATCAAGCCAACATCAGCGCTTCCCCCCAAGCTGCTGAATGCCATAACCTTGCCACTGCAAGGAGCGCAGCTGATTGAAGCCAGTGCCGGCACCGGAAAAACCTACACCATCTCCGGCCTGTATCTGCGTCTGTTACTTGGCATAGGCATCCATGAACCGCTGCCTTGCGAGCAAATATTGGTGGTAACCTTTACCAACGCCGCAACCGAAGAACTGCGAGAACGTATCCGCAATCGGATCCGTCAAGCTTATCGCGCTTGCCTTGGGTTGCCAGAAAGCGATCCTTTTATAAAGGAAATATTGGGATTGCTCAGTAGCGAGCAGCGGCAGTTGGCACTCAGCCGCTTGGATCTGGCACTGAAATCTCTCGATGAAGCCGCCATATTTACCATTCATGGTTTTTGTCAGCGGGTTCTCAGCGATCTGGCGTTTGAATCGTCACTGCTGTTTGATGCCGAATTTACCCTGGATGACAGCGAATTTCTGCATCATGCCGTACGCGATTTCTGGCGCGAGGCCTGTTACCCATTGGACGGCATGCTAGCGCAAATCATCTTTGAAAAACTGCCAGGTCCCGATGCTCTGCAACAAAAATTGCGACCGTTATTGGGCAACCGTGAAGCCATAGCAACGCCACCACCGCCAGCCTTCAGTCATATCGCAACAGCACTGAAACCCGCGCTAGCAAAGCTGCACCGCCAATGGCCCGCCGCACGACAGACCATCCAGCAGCAACTGTTTACGCTATCGCTTAATGGTCGCCGTTATGGCAAAAAAGAGGATGGCTATCCGCTGCTAGTAGAGGCTTTTGAACAGCTGGATAGCTGGGTTAGCAGCCATCATGACCTGCCACCGGCGAATGCACTGGATAAACTGTCGTTGCAGCGTCTGAGTTTGAACAAATCCAGCGCCCCGGCGCCTACAGATGCTGAAGCCCCAGTGCTGGCATTGATCGACAGCATTTTGGCCATGCAGACCCAGCTACTGCCGGCATTTCTGTGCCTCGCTCGCGACAATATCCGCCAGCGCTTTGCTGCCGAAAAGGCGCGCCGCAACATGCTGACACCGGATGACCTGCTGTCCACCTTGGCTTTTGCGCTAGGGCACCCAACATCCGTACCGACGGCGGCAGCTACCGACGGTAAAACATTAGCCAAAGAGATCGCCCGCCGCTTTCCAGTCGCGCTGATTGATGAATTCCAAGATACTGATCCGCTGCAATTTGCCATATTTTCTCGTATCTATGCAGCTAGTCTGTCGCTGGTATCCGAGGAGCTTGAGTTCCCAGGACGCACTGGCGGCTTATTGATGATAGGCGATCCCAAGCAAGCCATTTATGGGTTCCGCGGTGGCGATATCCATACCTATCTGGCCGCCCGCGCCGAAACCCACGGACAATATACGCTTGGGACCAACTATCGCTCGGCTGAAGCGATGGTCAGTGCCGTCAATACCCTGTTCAGTCGACATAGCGCCCCTTTTGCCGGTGAAACAATTCTGTTTGAAGCCGTAAACGTACCGCCAGAGGCTGAGCATAAACAGCTGCAAAGCCAGCACGATAACCACGCATTACAGATCCGCCTGCTCAGTGAAGATCCCAACAAAGGACTTAACAAAGATACTGGCCGCAGCCTGCTGGCCGAAGATGCCGCTGAACAGATCCTGGCACTGCTTAATGAGCAGGCGATAGTGATTAATGGCGGGCACCAACGACCACTGCGCGCCCGCGATATTGCCGTGTTAGTGCGCGATCATGTAGAAGCCGCCATGATGAAGGATGCACTGGCGAAACGGCAGATTGGCGCGGTATTTCTCAGTCGAGACAGTGTCTTTGCCACACTAGAAGCGCGCGAGCTGGCGCTGATTTTGACGGCGCTAGCCAATCCGCGAGATGAAATGGCGCTACGCAGTGCCATGGCAACCCAACTGCTAGGATTAAGCATTGGCGCCATTCACGAATTTAATCAGTCAGAAGATAGCCGAGCGCTGTGGCTAGAGCGCTGCGAGCGCTGGCATCAAGTGTGGTTGGTTAGAGGTATTATGCCCGCCATTATGCAACTGGCGGCGGATACCGGCGTGATCCACCGGCTGCTGGCGGGTCAGAATGGGGAGCGGCGGCTCACCGATCTGCGTCACCTTTGTGAATTATTGCAGCAAAAATCGGCCGAACTCGATGGCCCGGCGGCGCTGCGTTATTGGTTTGAGCAACAGTTGTTGGATGCTGCCAATGGCGAAGAGCAACAACTGCGTCTGGAAAGTGAACAGAATCTGGTACAAATCGTTACCATTCATAAGAGTAAGGGACTGGAATATCCAGTGTGTCTACTGCCGTTTATCAGTTTGGCGGGTAGCGTCCGAACGCCAGATCCGCTGCTTTATCATAAAGATCAGCAGCTTTGGTGGGATCTGGACAGATCGGATGCGGGTAAAGAGCAACAGAAGCAGGAGCAACTGGCGGAAGATTTGCGGTTATTGTACGTGGCACTGACACGACCGATTTATCGCTGTTATCTGTCCATTGCTAACCACAGCACTATGTTAAAAAACGGCATTAAGAGCCACCTGCCGCAAACAGCCATCGGTTACCTGTTGGGCCTCACCGATAGCAGTATCGACTTTGCCCAGCTACAACAGCAGTTGCTACCGTTGCAATCGGAAGCTATTTCGGTTGCCGTGATAGCAGCGGCAAAATACAGTGGCGTACTGACATCGCAGAATAGCCAAGCGCAGGCGGCTACACCGCTGAAATTGACCATGCCACAGCAACTGCCTTGGCGTGTGGGGAGTTACAGCGGTCTGGTGAAAGAGACCGGCAACTATGACGACAGGTCTGCAATACCCAAGGACGAAGCAGAACGCCCACCACAAACGCCGGGGATGGACGATGAACAGTTCAATCCACAGTTGAGTCAGATAATGACAACGGAGCAACTCCCTGCCCCGAGATTTCTGTTTGAAAAAGGCGCCAATGCCGGTTCCTTTATGCATCAGGTACTGGAAGATCTGGACTTTGATGCCGGCGATAAAATCGCCGCGCTGCAGGCGGTGCTGCCCAATGCCATGTTGCAATATGGTATCAACCCTGACCAATTACCTTTGTTGCTGGACTGGTATCAACAGATCTTGACGGCACCGCTCGGTACCGCCGAGCGAGATCCAGGGTTATCGCTGGCGCAACTTTCATCCCAAGCGATCGTTGCCGAGATGGAGTTTTATTTGCCAGTCAGTAAACTCAGTTGCCAAGCACTCAACCGACTACTGGCCCAATACGGTTATCAGGCAGATTTCAGTTTCGATACCTTAAGAGGAATGCTCAAAGGCTTTATTGATCTGACCTTCAGCTATCAGGAACGCTGGTACATCGCCGACTATAAATCCAACCATCTGGGCGATGATTTCAATTGCTATCACGGTGATAATCTGCAGCAAGCAATGCTGGAGCACCATTACGATCTGCAGTATCTGCTGTACACCCTGGCACTACATCGACTGCTGAGTAAACGGCTGTCAGGTTATCAATATCAACGAGATTTCGGTGGCTGTTATTACCTGTTTTTACGTGGCATGTCGCCACAATATCCGGGCGCGGGTATCTATTTTGATAAGCCTCCACAAGCGTTAATCGAAGCATTGGATACGCTATTTGCCGGAGAAGCTTCCGCCGAGGCAGATGCTCACGGCCAGTTCAGTCTGGAGTTAAGCTGATGGAGATCATGTCGTTGGCTCTTATCACGTCACTACCTATGCCACAATTGTTACAACAGGCTGAACAGCAAGGGGCGGTCAGCGCCTTGGATCGCCACTTTGCGCTACAGCTGTCAGCACTGGCAGTACCACCACAACCCCCAGCCATGTTGCTGTTATTGGCGTTACTGTCAAAGCAATTGTCGGCGCAGCACAGTTGCCTGCCCCTCGCCCATATTGATGCCGACAACCCTTTGGAACTGCGGCAACAGCCAGAAAGTGCAGTGCTCACCTGTCGTTTTGACTGTTCCCAATCACAGCTGGTGCCGCAGATTGAGCAGCTACTCAACGAGTCCTCGTTGGTCTGGGTTGCCGCAGCTCAGACCGAAGATCCTCATAATCGGCCGTTAGTGTTACAAAGTGGACGTCTGTATCTAAGGCGCTACTGGCACTATGAGCAGCAGGTAGCGAGCAAACTGCGACAACTGGCGTGTGACAGTGAGATTGCCCGCCGCTTAGACCATAATGCCGAATTAATGCGTAGCAGCGCTGCATTGCTGCAAGGTTTATTTCCCACAGCAGATGCAGCCATTGACTGGCAAAAAGTGGCGGCTGCAACCGCCCTTACCCGCCAACTGGCGGTGATTACCGGTGGGCCGGGTACCGGCAAAACAACCACAGTCACCAAAGTACTGCTGCTGTTACTGCAATTGTTACCCACATTATCCATCCGTTTGGTAGCGCCGACCGGCAAGGCAGCAGCTCGGCTTAGTGAATCGATCAAAAGCACTAAAGCCAGGCTGCAACCACAACTTAATGGCCCATTAGCACCTTTACAACAGGCTTTGCAGCAGATCCCTGAACAGGCAGCCACGATTCATCGCTTATTAGGGTTTATCCCCGGTGACAGTCGCTTTCGTTATCATCACGACAATCCATTACTGCTAGATCTGCTAATAGTGGACGAAGCCTCAATGGTCGATTTGCCCTTAATGGCAAAACTGTTAGATGCGCTGCCCGATAATGCACGTTTGATCCTGTTAGGCGATCAGGATCAATTAGCCTCAGTGGAAGCCGGCGCGGTACTGGCAGATATCTGTCAAGGCCTGAAATCAGGTGATAACTGGCAGATGCGCTACAGCCAAGCGCAAGCCTTACGGTTAAGTCAGCTGTGTCAGCAGCAGTTACCAGCCGAGGCAAGCGCATCAGCGTTGGGTGATAGTTTATGTATGTTGCGCCATAGCCATCGCTTTGAGGATGATGCGGGCATCGGTTTGCTGGCCAATGCGGTGAATCACGGAGATACCGCAGCCATTACCCAGATCTGGCGTACTGGTTATCAGGAACTGCAATGGTATGAACACAACGATGATGGCAACGGTCTCAAAGGCCTATTAGCGCAATGCCAACAAGGTTATGGTGTATATCTGTCGTTGATGCAGCAACATGCTGAACCGCAACAGATCCTTGCAGCCTTCAATCAGTTCCGGGTGTTGTGCGCTATGCGCAGTGGCGACGCGGGCGTTGAGAACATCAACCTCGCTATTACTAGAGCATTAACAATAACGAGCAAGCTAAAACCTCATAGTGAATTCTATGCGGGCCGCCCGATAATCATCCGCAGCAACGATTACAACCTCGGGCTGTTCAATGGCGATATCGGACTGATTTTGCCGGATGCCAGCCAGCATAACCGATTGATGGCTTGGTTTGAGCGCGCGGACGGCAGCATGCTCAAAGTGTTACCGGCACGATTACCCAGTCACGACACTTGTTTCGCTATGACGGTACATAAGAGTCAAGGCAGTGAGTTCGACAGTGTTGCCTTAGTGTTACCGACAAACCCTCGGGGCCCGCAGCTACAGTTGCTGAGTCGGGAGTTGTTGTATACCGCCATCACCCGCGCCAAACGCCGGTTTATTTGTCTCGGAAACAGCCGAGAATTTGCCGCCGCCAGCCGTCGCCTCACCCGCCGCGCCTCTGGCTTAGCACAGCGATTATGGCAATGACAGTGGGGACAAGAGCAACAATTGCAGCAATCTTAGCCTAAATAGTTTGCCACGATGTAACATATTGTTGGCTTTTTCAGCGGGATAACACTCACCGCACAGATCTGCCTAACGCTGGGCCACGAACTGCGCGATAATGGCATATCGGCTGCGCCGCAATCATAGCGGCCAGCACCCTATTATTTAGTGTCTGAATCTCATCAGGACGGTGACAGGAACAACCATGACGAACGGGATCAATCTTTTATTATTATGTGGCGGTGGCGGTGCCGAACATGCTATTTCGCTGCTGTCTGCCAGCTATTTTGAAAGCTGTCTTAGCAAGGCGGCGGGCATTAATCTGCTGTGGCTGGAACTCAATGGCAAAGGCCAGTATCACACCAAAGACGGTCGCAAGTGTGAGCTGACCAACCGCCGCGAGATACGCTTTGACGACGACAGTCCAAGCTGGCCGGTAGATTATGTGATCCCCTGTATTCATGGTTACCCAGGTGAAACCGGGGATATCCAATCCTATTTTAACCTGATCAATCTGCCCTATTTTGGCTGTGAATCTGAAGGCAGCAGCAACTGTTTTAACAAGATTACCGCCAAAATGTGGTTTACCGCACTCGGTATCCCCAACACCCCGTATATTTTTGTCAATCAACCAGACGATGACGCTATCGCCCGCTGCCAGCAGGCATTGCAGAACTGGGGGTCACTGTTTATTAAAGCAGCGTCACAAGGTTCATCGGTAGGTTGCTACAAAGTGGATGATGCGGCCAAGGTCGCGGAAGCTCTGAAAGACGCCTTTAGTTATTCCCCTTATGTTGTCGTCGAAAAAACCATTCGCGCGCGGGAATTGGAAGTTGCGGTCTATGAATATCAGGGCGAAGTGATCGCCACACGTCCTGGTGAAATTGTCTGCGCTGCTGACACCTTCTACACCTATGAAGAGAAATACGCCGACAACAGCCATGCCACCACCAAGGTAGAAGCCGATAATCTTACCGAGGAACAGATTGCCACCATCCGCGACTATGCGGTGCGGGCATTCAAGGGGCTGAAACTACGCCACCTGTCGCGTATCGATTTTTTCCTCAGCGATGAAGGAGAAATTCTGCTGAATGAAATCAATACCTTTCCTGGCCTAACCAAAATCTCCATGTTCCCGAAAATGCTGGCAAACCACGGCGAAGATTTTACCACTTACCTGCTGGATAATATTCAGCGGCAGTTGGCTAAAAAGATCAGCTAATTAGCCGGTTAGTGGCAGCTGACTCATTAGAAGCTGTTCACCATCGCTATTGGCATAAAAAAACCACCGCTTCATGCGGTGGTTTTTTACATGATTACCGATTACTTGTGGAAAAATACCAGCGTCCAAGGCAGAACATAAGCTTGCATGACGGTGATAAAACCGATGAAGCCACAGAAAATCAGACTGTGTTTCAGTGTAAAACGGAACAATTCAGACTCCCGCCCAACTAACCCTGTCGCGGCACACGCCACGGCAATGGATTGTGGGGAAATCATCTTCCCGGTAACACCACCGGTGGTATTAGCTGCCACCAGCAAATCAGGAGTTACGCCAATCTGATGTGCGGTATTGGCCTGCAAGGATGCAAACAGCGCATTAGATGACGTATCTGAGCCAGTAAGGAATACCCCAAGCCAGCCTAAGAATGGTGAGAAGAATGGGAATGCTGCCCCACTGCCCGCCAGCAACAACGCCAGAGTAGAAGACAAACCGGAGTAATTAGCGACAAAGGCAAACGCCAATACAAACCCGATAGACATGATTGGGAATTTCAGCTCAACCAGCGTTTCGCCAAAGGTTTTGAGTGCATCTTTCACTGACATTTTCAGCAGGACAATCGAGATCATTGCCGCTATCAAAATAGCGGAGCCCACGGCACTCAGTAAGTTGAACTTAAAGATCGCCGCATAAGCGGTATCCTTTGCCACAATAGGCGTAGTCTTAATCACTAAGTTATGTAATCCCGGGATCTCAAGCGACACGGTAACGCTGTTCAAATAGCCTGAAATCGCCTTAATGCTCCACAGGGTCACCATGACAGTTAAAATAATGAACGGCATCCAGGCGCGGATGATCTGGCCGCTGGAATAGGCTGACTTAGCTGCCGCACTGCGTGGTTTCATACCCGCAAAAGTGAAAATTTCCTTGGGTTGCCATACTTTTAGGAACAGCGTTAAGCATATCAAACTCACCAACGCTGAGGTGATATCTGGCAATTCTGGGCCGACAAAGTTAGAAGTCAGGAACTGGGTAATGGCAAATGAGCCCCCGGCTACTAACGTAGCGGGCCAGGTCTGACAGATGCCGCGCATGCCGTCCATCATGGCAATCAACCAGAAAGGCACAATAACGGATAGCAAAGGTAGCTGGCGGCCAGCGATTTGCCCGATATGATAAGGATCAAGCGAAGACACTTGCCCGGCCACAATAATGGGGATACCCATAGCACCGAACGCGACCGGCGCAGTATTGGCAATCAAACACAGACCTGCGGCATATAATGGGTTAAAACCCAGCCCCACTAACAGCGCAGCAGTGATCGCAACCGGGGCCCCAAACCCCGCAGCCCCCTCCAAAAACGCACCAAACGAGAACCCCACCAGCAGCATTTGCAACCGTTGGTCTTCGGTAATAGAGGTTACCGAAGAACGGATAATCTCAAACTGTCCGGTCTTAACGGTGATTTTATAGAGAAACACCGCAGTAATAATGATCCACGCGATTGGCCACAGACCATACGCAAAGCCATAGACTGCTGAAGCAATCGCCATGGTTACCGGCATCTGATACATCAGCACTGCAACCAATAATGCCAACAATAGCGTGATGCCACCCGCAATGTGGCCCTTTAACTTAAGCACTGTTAGTGCCAGAAAGAAAAAAACAATGGGCAATAATGCCACCAACGCTGACAGCCATAAGCTGCCTAATGGCGCATAGGTTTGTGTCCAGGTCATACGAATAAGTCTCCAAGTGCTTTAGTATATTTTGTTATAGGTGGCTCAGTCATTTGTCACCATAAATGGCGCTGACTGTTTGAAACACCGACATTTATATTAGAGAGAAGATGTTTTAAGGTAATATTCATATAGCGATTAAGTGACACATATCTCATTAATTATTTTTACAAATGTGACAGAGATTCATATTGACAATTGTTTAAAAAATAGTGAGTTTCACTCGATTTGGACTTCTTGAAAGTGTCATTAAGTTGTTTGTTTGCTTTAATAAAATCATCAAACACAGCATTAATTGCAGATATTTTAGATATTGCGTAGTTAATACTGGGCTTTTTAATAGTCTATTAACAATTACACAAAAACAGATAGAGCAGCAGAAGTACCTGTAAATTTAGCCATTAGGCGCTTTATTATGCTGTGTTTATCCGCAGATATGGGTCACAAAATGTGTTTTACGCCATAATCACTGGCGATATTTCCGAGGTTAATGAGGGCGCCCTTAAAGGGGTTAGTTACAACACTTCTATGCGGTTGCGACCATTGGCTTTTGCCCGATATAGCGCTTGATCGGCACGGTTCAACATCGCAGAAAGCGTTTCACCTTCGCGATATTGAGTTATGCCAAAACTGGCAGTCTTGTGGCCAACCCCCACGAAATCAAAGCGATTGATTTTTTCTTGCAACAGTGCCGCAACCGTTGCGGCCTGAGAACTATCAGTGTTGGGCAGCAGGATAACAAACTCCTCTCCGCCTAGCCGCCCGACATGATCTTGCAGCCTCACATTATGCAGCAATAAATTGGCAAAATTGATCAGCACACTGTCACCTACTGCATGTCCGTGGGTATCGTTAACCAACTTAAAATGGTCAATATCCAGCATAATAAGCGATATGGGATACTTTTCACGGTGACTCAGGGCTGTTTCACAATCAAACAATTGCGCTATCTTGGTGCGATTCCACAGCGAGGTCAGCCCATCACTGCTAGCACTATGTGCCAGTGTCCGCTGGTGCAGATATAAGCTGGCATTGGCACGCTCCAACACCAGCGCATTCACCAACCCGAACAGGAATGCTGACAGGATCCACAACAAGTGCAATTCCAGAAAATAACTGGATACGCCTTCAAGATAAGTCATCGCCAGCACTAATATCGCCGATGCTGAGGCCGATATGGCGGCATAACGCAGCGTTAACCCGGAAATAGCGAAGGTCCAGATGATTGTCAGATAAATTTCCGGCGCAAAAAATGGAAATCGTGCCGTGGCAATGTTGAACCATAAGCTAGCAAAAATGGCACCGATGGGCGCAATGACCAGCAAGGCCCGCATCATTCTATGCAACCGCGGATAGTAACTTAAGGCACCGATAATAAGCAGCGACCCTGGAACTAATAGCCCATGCACCAACAATCGTTGTTCAGAATGGCGCAGCCCCAGGCCATGTTCCAACAGCGCATAGAGCAAATACAGCAACGCCGTCACAAAGGCGATATAGCGTATATGCGGCGTTTTGGATTGCAGATGCCATTGCTGAAAATCTACTTGGTGAGGGTCCAGCAGACACAATTTATCTGAAGATGGAATTATCAACTGACTAGACTCCCGACCGATGTCAGCCAGACATCTTATCCTGAATTACAATACATATGACGGTAATTTCAATAATGCCTGCCGTACCCTCACAATTGCAACTGTCGGCTATCAAGTCGTTGCCGCCTCACTGCGCGAACTGACAGGCGCCGCTGCCAAAAGGTGCACGCTGAAACTCAGGTAAGCGCTCCGCCATAGCAGATAAAGATGTCAGCTTGGGAAAATCACTGGCAATCACCACCTCAGCCAACATCTGTTGGCTAAAGTGCCAAGCAATTGCAATCGTGAGATCCGCCAGATCGACACGATCACTGGTCAGCGGCGAAGCCAGCGTTATCTGTGACTCCAACTCTTCATAGGCCGCCAGCAGTTGTCCGGTGACGCGCTGCGTCCAGGCATCATATTGTTTGTCCTGAGGGCGTAATTGCCGTTCATAAACTAACTGCACGCTCTTCTCACACGCGGCCAAAGCCAAACCCAGCAGTTGCAGTTGTCGCTGTAATATCTTGGGCTCATCGGCTAATAATTTTCTAGCAGGTACCAACGCGGCTGCATATTGCAGAATTAAGGTGGAGTCCATCAGTGCCGTACCATCATCACAAATCAAGGTTGGCGCCTTCACCACTGGATTGATCTGAGCAAACGCTTCAAAAGTGCTGAACACCGATAACGGCTGATGTTCAAATTTCAGCCCAAGTAGCTGCAATGATACCGCTACCCGCCGCACGAAGGGTGAATCTAGCATGCCGATAAGTTTCATACTTTATACCTGTTTGAATGACCCAGCGCCCATTCTGCGCCAACAGCCGCATCAGTCAAGATTGATAAAGTGTCGTTATAAAATGTTACTGATTTTAGATGGCATTAGCCGACAGTTATCGTATAAACACTAGATATTTATGTCGGCATCGACAACGCAAAGGTAACTCAAAATGAAACGAATGTTAGTGCTGGCCGCCTGTGCCAGTTTTTCTGTAGCGGCGGCGGAGCCCGCATGGGTGGCAACCAGCAACCAATATGCCATGGAAGTGTTGCAGAAGATTGCCGAGGCTAGCCCAGAAAGTGGCTCAGAACTGGGCATTGAAACCTACGATAGCAACGCCTCCGATCTCACCCTGGCTGCGGAAACAAAAAACCTTAACAGCCTCCACGATGAAATTGGTAAGTTGCAACTCATCGCGAAGCAAACAAACGATGCCCGGGTGACGCAGGACTTGCAGATCATGATAGATGCGCTGCAACGTCAACTGGACTCGGCCAAACTGTCTGAGCAATACGAACTGCCCTTCTACAATGTTGCTGAGAAAGTCTTCGGGGGCATTCAAGTGCTTTTGGATGACCGTAACAGCGATGCACGTATGCAAAAAGCCGTTGCGCGACTCAATGCCTATGTTGGAACAGACACTCAGCCAGGCATTGTGGCACAAGCCCAGCAACGCACCGCTCAGGCGTTAGCCAATAAGCAACTGACAGCGCCCTATTACAAGGAAGTAGAACAAGCCATCGCCAATACCCCACAGTTTATTCAGGGGATAGAGCAGCTATTCACGGCCCATAAATTACAAGGTTGGCAGCCAGCCTTTGCCAAACTTTCTAAGCAACTCACCGACTACCAACAGTGGCTTAAATCCAAGGTATTGCCTGTCGCCCGGCAATCCAATGTGATGCCAGAAATCCTCTATAGCAACGCGCTGAAAAATGTCGGCGTGGATATTGCGCCTCAGGAACTCATTCAACGCGCCCTGTTTGAATATGCCGAGATCCGTGACGAGATGCAGGCACTGGCAACCGATATTGCCAAGGCCAAAGGATATAAAAATGATGACTATCGCTTTGTTATCCGCGAGCTGAAAAAACAACAGGTCACCGGTGATGATGTCTTACCCTTCTTCAAACAGCGTTTGGCGGATATTGAGAAAATTGTGCGCGACCACAATATTGTCACCCTGCCACAACGTCCGGCCAATATTCGATTGGCGTCACCGGCAGAATCTGCGGCAATACCCGCAGCGCATATGAATCCGCCACGACTTGTGGGTAACACCGGAGAATATGGTGAGTTTGTGCTGCCAATGGTTGACCCTAATGCCGGAGGCAAACGCGTCACCGATTTTACCAGCAAAGGCTTTTCCTGGACGCTTACCGTCCACGAGGCCCGGCCAGGCCATGAACTGCAATTTTCTAACATGATTGAACAAGGCGTTTCCATGGCGCGGGCCATATTTGCCAT
Organism: Shewanella fodinae; assembly: GCF_014651955.1. Classification (GTDB taxonomy): domain Bacteria; phylum Pseudomonadota; class Gammaproteobacteria; order Enterobacterales; family Shewanellaceae; genus Shewanella; species Shewanella fodinae. The sequence continues at coordinate 390,718 of NZ_BMXW01000002.1, forward strand.
GAACAGTGCCAATGTAGAAGGCTGGGCCTTATACGCCGAAGCCATCATGAAGCAATATCTCCCCAAAGAAGGCCAGCTATTCTCATTGCAAGCCCGCCAGCAACGAGCTGCACGCGCGTTTTTGGATCCGATGTTAAATCTTGGGCTTATCAGTCCTGCAGACGCTAAAAAAGTGCTGACCGACGATGTAGTACTGTCAGATGCCTTTGCCCAGCAGGAGATCAATCGCTACACCTTCCAAATGCCCGGCCAAGCCACGTCTTATTTCTATGGTTATATGAACCTCAGGGAATTACGCATAGCGACTGAGATAAAGTTACAAGATAAGTTTAATCAAAAAGACTTTCATGATTTCATCCTGAAACAAGGGCTACTTCCTCCCAAACTGCTTAAAAAGGCGGTAGAGACCGAATTTATTCCCAACGTGAAGTAACCGCAATATGGCGCAGTCGCAAAGGCTGCGCCCGCTTCCGCCAAATTTCCTGATAATCATCCCTCAATTCCATCAGCAGCAAATTTCCCCTACTTCGCTACACTTGACGTATCCCCGCTTGATACGGAGGCATTATGTTACGAGTCATGGAGTTAGATCATCTGGTATTACTGTGCAGCGATATTGAGATCATGCTCGATTTTTATGGCCGGGTACTGGGCGCACAACTGGAGCGGCAAATACAGCAGCCACCATTATGGCAACTGCGGCTGGGAAATGTGTTGATAGATTTACAACGCCGCGACCAGCCGGAGCAAGGGACGAATGTTGAACATTTTTGCTTTAACATTGCCGAAATTGATGAATCGCGGGTCGTAGACTTCCTGCAGCGGCAAGGCGTGATGTTTGAACCCTTCAGTGAAAAATATGGGGCTCGCGGCTACAGCCGCTCACTCTACATGTATGACCCAGAAGATAACAAAATAGAGCTGAAATTATTGTCTGCAAAACGTGAAGCCTAGCCACTTGTTTGTGACTTAGTAAAATTAAAACAACGACAGTTGAAATTGTAACGACGGGAAGCTAGAGAATTAGCATTAGCCAATTTAACATATTGAATTTTAAAATTTTATTTTTCATTCGTATCTTTTTGCTTCTTTTGAGTGCCTAGTGTGCCGAGCCAAACAAATAAAAACGCAAAAGCTACATATTTAAAAACGTAAGCATAAAAACCCCAATGACCTCCTTGATCATAAGTATATCGACCAGATGTTGCCACACCTGTTGATAGCGCTACATAAACCTTATAAATGAATGGGATAGAGAGAATTAAGCATAATACTCGGAACGGCCATACCCATTGATCTGTCAAATATAGCCTGATGAGTTTTATCGGTCTCAAATTTTGACTCCCTCTCTTCGGGGAATATAGCTTCCCGGCACAGGGGCAGACAACATGGAGCCAATCCTAGTGCGAAAAAGAACATAGCAAATGCACAAAAAGACGTAGAGTTTTGCTTGTCCCAGTAACCATTGGGAGTTGATACGTTTGCTATATTTATTGCCACAGGATCCACGAGCTAGGAGCCTTACCTGAGACTGCAACTTTGGCAAATAACAAGAATATATAAACTGACGCAAACGTACTGAACAAGGTGCTAGGAAGTTCATTTACACTTATGGCGTGATTAATGTTCATACCGTCATAAACCCATAAGAATAAAACAGAACCGAAAGAAAAAATGCCACAGACAATAAAAATCCAAGCCAACATCCTAAAAAAAGTTTACTTTTTCACCTTTCCATGGTGCTTCCATTATCCTCTCCAAAAACATGTAGTTACAGAGCCAAAATGATCATTCACATCGCGGCGGATGTGGTGGTAACTATGTAATATTTTTGAAAGTTGGTCAATATGAGCGGCTAGGTAATTGGACAAGTTAGAGGTAGTGTTCATAATTCTGTGGCATTTCATTAAACGAGAACGAGATAACACATAACGCCTAAATAGCTGATCCGAATACTGCTACATTTTCGCGATGCCGTGTCCGTTGCCGGGAAAAGGCGAAACGGTTTCCATAAAATGCCATACCTTGCCAAGAAGTTCCCGCATGTTTCGGCAACTGTGA
>NZ_BMXW01000003.1 GCF_014651955.1 Shewanella fodinae
TTGATGCCGATTGTAAAGGACTGACGCTTTATCAGTTCAACACCTGTCCATTTTGTATCAAGGTGAAAAAAGAGGTGCATCGGTTGGCATTGCCAATCACCATGGCGAATATTCAGAAAGACAGCAACGCTAAGCAAAAATTGCAACAGGAAGGTGGTAAGTCACAAGTGCCCTGTTTGCATATCGTGGACCATGATGGCAATGAACAATGGTTGTATGAATCGGCCGAGATCAATCGCTACCTGCAACAAAGATTTGCCGCTTAAGCAATGCAGTTAACGCTACACAACGCGTGAGTGCGCGCAGGCTTAAACCTTCGCGCACTTTTTTGACGATGCCTAGCAGAGTCAGACTGATGAATCCGCCCACTTCTGAAAGGCTAAACGCTCACTCCCATCACGTACATAAATGATGCCGCAATACTGGTAGCCGTTTTTTTCCAATACGCGCCGCATCGGTAGGTTATTTCTATGAGTATCGATGCGCATATTGCCGCACTGCGCCATACACCAATCCAGACAAAAACCGGCAATACCGCGCTTATCACTGTGTACTGCCAGCCGATGCAACACACCATAAGGGGCTTCGTTCAGCCATTTTCCCGCGTCGATACGTCTGTAGGTAGGTTCTGGCTCTACCGCAAAATAGAAAGTGGCAATAATCTCGTCTTCATCAACACAAAGATAATATTTACCCTGGTCGATGCCAGCAGCAATCAATTCGCGCTGCGGATACCCCTCTGCCCACTGCCCGCCATTCCCATTAGCTGCCATAAAGGCTTTTGCCTGCTCATAGAGTCGCATTATTTGTTCTAAATCAGCTAAGGTGGCTTGGGTAATATTCAATGGCAGTTCTCTACATCAGCGCTTGACGATGGTAGGCAGATTAACATTAACAAGGCTGACACTGCCACCCAGCAACAGTGGCCGCCGATACAACCGCAGCACCACGCCTAATAACGGCTAAACACAATGCGCTACTTCTTGGCGGTGCTGTGCAACCAAGGGTTGTTAGTGGCGCTATTAGCATCAGGAGTAGCACCTTGGCTTTTAGCGTCAACCATACCGCCACCTGCAATTTTGCTGGCTGGCCGAGGTTTAGCGCTACGATGCTTTTTCGCTTTTTCCGTGGCAAAGGCGCGCTGTGTGGTTGCAGAAGACGAGTGACTACCCGCTTCTAGCAGTGTTTTGGGTTTAGTCGCTCGGGCTTGGGCCGCCTTAGATTGCGCTGCTTTAGGCACAAAATTAAGGATAGAAACCGGTACCGCTTTTTTGGGGGCAAACCCGTCAATTTCCTTGCGTACGATTAACTGATTTAAGCGCCTTTCAATAGCACAGAGATTTCTAAAATCATCTTTAGACACAAAAGAGATGGCTTCGCCACTGGCACCAGCACGGCCAGTCCGGCCAATACGGTGAATATAGTCATCGGCTTCATCTGGCAGATCGTAGTTAACTACTCGTGGCAAGGCATCGATGTCAATGCCACGTGACGCCACCCCAGTGGCCACTAAAAAGCGCACTTTGCCAGATTTAAAATCCTTCAGTAACTGCTCACGTACCGCTTGGCTGCGGCCACTGTGAAATGCCTCAGCGGCAATACCGCGTTTCTCCAACTGACTCACCAGCTTGGCGGCGCCTTGCTTAGTCTGAATAAAGATCAGCGCCTGCTGCCAAGCTTCGCTGTTAATCAAGTGGCTCAGTAATGCCGACTTTTTATCTTTGTCTACTGTCACCAGCCACTGTTCAATCTGCGGCGCATTACTGCGGTTATGGGCAATATCGATCTCTACCGGATCCGGCACTACCGTTTTGGCCAACACCCGCACCTGTTTAGATAAGGTAGCGGAAAATAACAGATTTTGTCGCTGTTCTGGCAAACGTTCGATAATCTTGTTGATGTCGTCAATAAAGCCCATGTCTAACATGCGGTCGGCTTCATCCAGCACCAACAGCGACAGCTCATCAAAATGCAGCGCCCGTTGGGTATACATATCCAATAGCCTCCCCGGCGTGGCGACCAGAATATCCACACCAGCGATCAGCTGCTGCTTTTGCGGCACGTCGCTGACACCGCCATACACGGCCAGGGAGTTAAGCGGTAGATGTTTAGCATAACGAGTGATGTTTGTTTGCACCTGCAATGCCAGTTCCCGCGTGGGCGTCAGAATTAACGCTCGCATCCTCTTGGGTCTTACGGGCCCTTTATCTTGTAGTAATTGCAATATCGGCAGTACAAAGCTGGCGGTTTTTCCCGTGCCCGTTTGCGCCCCAGCCAGCAGATTTTTACCTTGCAGGATCACCGGAATCGCTTTGGCCTGAATTGGTGTAGGTTGGCTATAAGCTAATTCAGAAATGGCGCGTAATATCGGATCGCTTAATCCAAGGTTTGCAAATGACATGGTGGGTCTCAGGTAAATAAATCACAGATGTGGGCTACCGTTCTTTAGCAACGGCGCGGGCTAGCTAACAAAACTGCTGGAAATTCCGCCTTCTCGCGGTTAGCGGCGCAAGTATAGTGTAATGCAGCGCGCAAGGGTAGCATCGTTGACATTAATACCATGGTAAAGCGCTACTCTATTTGTGCTTACCCAGCCACAAACGCACCCCGTTAGTATTACTCACACTTCACTCATACAGTTTCTACTCCACCTTCGTATAAATTTCTGGATCATCAATAAATTACTTAAGTCTCAAAAACAAAGCCCTCGAACTTTCGTTCAAGGGCTTTGTTTTTACGCTAGGATGAAAACCAAGGCAAGTAATGCCTTGGTTTATCATAGAGTTGTATGATGTAAACTAAATTACATCATGCCGCCCATGCCACCCATACCGCCCATGCCACCCATATCAGGAGCACCAGCTTCATCCTTTGGCAGCTCAGCTACCATGGCTTCAGTGGTGATCATCAGACCAGCAACAGAAGCGGCAAACTGCAGTGCGGAACGGGTTACTTTGGTTGGATCCAGAATACCCATTTCCAGCATGTCACCATAGGTATCGTTGCCAGCGTTATAACCGAAGTTACCGCTGCCATCTTTCACCTTGTTAGCCACTACAGAAGGTTCTTCACCCGCGTTGGCGGCGATCTGACGCAATGGCGCTTCCATGGCGCGCAGCGCGATAACCACACCGTGTTTCTGATCTTCGTTAGCCACTTCAACGTTGTGGATCTTAGACGCGGCGCGAACCAGCGCAACACCGCCACCGGCAACCACACCTTCTTCAACAGCGGCGCGAGTAGCGTGCAGAGCATCTTCCACGCGAGCTTTCTTCTCTTTCATTTCTACTTCGGTAGCCGCACCGACTTTGATCACTGCCACACCGCCGGCCAGTTTAGCCATACGTTCCTGCAGTTTTTCTTTGTCGTAGTCAGAAGTAGATTCTTCGATTTGCTGCTTGATCTGTACCACGCGGGCTTTGATCTGATCTTCAGCACCGTTACCATCGATGATGGTGGTGTTGTCTTTGGTCAGCACCACGCGCTTAGCAGTACCCAGATCTTCCAGAGTGGCTTTTTCCAGTTCCAGACCGATTTCTTCTGCGATAACAGTACCGCCAGTCAGCACGGCAATATCCTGCAGCATGGCTTTACGACGGTCGCCGAAACCTGGAGCTTTCACTGCTGCCACTTTCACGATGCCGCGCATATTGTTCACAACCAAAGTTGCCAGGGCTTCACCTTCAACATCCTCAGCCACAATCAGCAGTGGTTTGCCTGATTTCGCCAAGCCTTCCAGTACTGGCAGCAGTTCACGGATGTTGGAGATTTTCTTGTCAACCAGCAGGATGTATGGGCTATCCAGTTCTACGCTGCCAGTTTCTGGTTTATTGATAAAGTAAGGAGACAGGTAACCACGGTCGAACTGCATACCTTCTACCACATCCAGTTCGTTTTCCAGTGCCTGACCTTCTTCAACGGTGATCACGCCTTCTTTGCCGACTTTTTCCATCGCAGTGGCGATGATTTGACCGATAGATTCGTCAGAGTTAGCAGAGATGGTACCTACCTGAGCGATAGATTTAGAATCTGAACATGCCTGAGACAGAGATTTCAGTTCTTCAACTGCGGCGATAACGGCTTTGTCGATACCACGTTTCAGGTCCATTGGGTTCATGCCTGCAGCTACAGCTTTCAGGCCTTCGTTAACAATGGCCTGCGCCAATACAGTCGCTGTGGTAGTACCGTCACCGGCGGCATCATTGGCTTTGGAAGCAACTTCCTTCACCATCTGCGCGCCCATGTTTTCGAACTTGTCTTCCAGTTCAATCTCTTTGGCCACTGACACACCGTCTTTGGTGATCAGCGGAGCACCAAAGCTCTTGTCCAGCACTACGTTACGGCCTTTAGGACCCAGAGTGACTTTAACTGCGTTAGCCAGAACGTTTACACCCGCCAGCATTTTTACGCGGGCATCATTGCCAAATTTTACTTCTTTAGCTGCCATGTTGATTATCCTTTGATTCTTTGGTGAATTGGAATGACGTAATGGGGAGTGTGGTTTATTCCACAATGGCCATCAGATCAGATTCAGACAGGATCAGTACTTCTTCGCCGTCGATCTTCTCTTTCTTGACGCCATAACCTTCGTTGAAGATCACGACATCACCAACTTTCACATCCAATGGCCGCACTTCGCCATTTTCCAGGATCCGGCCATTGCCTACTGCCAGCACTTCGCCGCGAGTAGACTTTTCGGCCGCGCTGCCGGTCAGCACAATGCCACCAGCGGAAGTGGATTCCACTTCGAGACGTTTAACGATTACGCGGTCATGTAATGGACGAATATTCATTTATGGATTCTCCTAATGACGTTTTGCCCAACATATTCAGGCGAGTTTACAGGTTGATAAAATACAGCAGCGTTTAATCACTGCCGCCAGATGTAGCTCTATATGGGGCTAATTTTCAGAGTTCCAAGTGTCTACCGAAAAATTTTTTGAAATTTTTTCGGAGTACATCAGTGTTTGTGCAATCAAGTTTTGTCGCTTGCTTGCTTCCTGTTAGAATCGCGGCGCAACAGCAAATCCAATTTCTTCGCTCATGGAGTAGTAGTAAACGATGAGAGACAGACACGGGCTGCTGAGTCAGCCAATCGGTCGTGTGCTGCTCAACATGAGTCTGCCCAACATGCTGGGTATTTTAACCGTGCTCGGTTTTAACCTAGTCGATACCTTTTTCATCAGTCGCCTTGGTACTGAAGCGTTGGCCGCAATCAGTTTTACCTTTCCGGTCACCTTGATTATCTCCAGCATCGCCATTGGTATTGGTGCTGGCGTATCGACCAATCTTGGCCGTCTGATTGGTGGTGGTCGTGCCCCCCAAGCCAAAGTGTTCCTGCACGACGCACTGTTGCTGACGTTTATAGTGATTAGTGGCTTGGCAACCCTAGGTAGCCTGTTTAACGACTGGTTATTCACGCTGATGGGGGCCGCCGCCGACATTTTGCCATTGATCCATCAATATATGCAGATCTGGTATATCGGCATACCGTTGCTAGTGCTACAAATGGTGGGCAACCAGGGACTGAAAGCCACCGGCGATACTCGCCTTCCGGCGCAAATACTGGCACTAGCGGCGGTGATTAATCTCATCCTCGACCCATTGCTGATTTTTGGTATTGGGCCATTCCCGCGATTGGAGTTACAAGGCGCTGCAATTGCCACTGTGGTGTCCTGGGTGGTGGCGCTGTGTTTTTCCGGTTATTTGTTGGTATTGAAGCGGCAATTGCTGGTGGCAGCACCCATCTGTTGGCAGCGCTGGTGGGCCAACTGGACACAGCTGGCTCATATCGCCCAACCAGCCGCCGTAATGAATCTGATGAATCCGTTGGCAAATGCGCTGATCATGGCAATGTTAGCGCGTATTGATCATGCGGCTGTGGCGGCATTCGGCGCTGGAACCCGGCTGGAATCGGTACTGCTGATAGCATCGATGGCATTGTCATCCAGCGTGGTGCCGGTTGTCGCGCAAAATCTCGGGGCCAGCCAAAAACAACGGGCACGAGATGCGGTGATGCTATCGCTGCGATTCGTATTGGTGTTTCAGACTGTACTGTACCTGCCATTAGCATTATGGGCACAACCATTGGCAGGATTGTTTTCGGACGATCCACAGGTGCTGGAATGGCTGACATTTTACATCCAGATATTGCCGCTAGCATACGGACCGCTGGGAATGGTGATCATTGTGGCTACCGCGCTTAATGCCTATCACCGGCCGATGGCCTCTCTAATGCTCAACCTGTGCAGGCTGTTTGTACTGATTTTGCCATTAGCAGCATTGGGGGCGTGGAGCGCAGGTGTTAAAGGGGTGCTGCTAGCATTACCAGTAAGTAACTTACTGATGGGACTGGTGAGTTACCTCATCGCTATGCGTATGAAAGAACCCGCCAATATACACCATCTCTGCCACTATCAGGACAGTGATTGGCACAGTAAATAAAGGCCAATTAGGCAAATCAAAAAGCTCGACAAGCAAATTGTGGGGGATGTTAAGCAAGCATCAGCGCCGTTTATCATCATCATTGGGCAACTGATGACTTTCAGGCCGTTTATCCGATGGGTCTGGCTTATGTTCATACTCGCCATCAATCACGCTGTCTTTATCCTGTCGAGGCGGTTCGCCAAACGGTGGTCGCCGATGTTTTGGTGCCATCACCACCCGCAGTTGCATGCGTTTATAGAGAAATTTGGCAATGACAGCGCGGCAGAATGGGGTGAGAAAAATGACCCCGACAAAATCGGTTACAAAACCAGGGATCACCAACAGTATGCCCGCAAGTGCTAACAGCATGCCTTCAACAATCTCTTGTCCGGGGGCTTCGCCCTGCGCCAGTTTACGTTGTACCGCCATCAGCGTATTCAAGCCCTGGCTTTTCACCAGTGAAATACCAACTACGGCGGTCAGGATCACTAAGGCAACAGTGTTGAATGTTCCAATAACATCACCAACCTGCATCAGCACCGACAGCTCCATCATCGGTAAAAATATCACTGCCACCAGCAAGATTAAAAAAGGCATGAAGATCTCATTTACTCACTACTTGAAAAAACTTTATGGGGTCGCAAGGGTCTGAATTCAAGACCTGCGTAGCTGCCAAAGCTCACTGTTTTAGCAACTGCTTAATGCAACGACAGGACAAACAACGTAAAGTAAGCGCTCGGATTGTCCTGCTATCACGGCCATCCGTTAATTAACAGAGTGACACAGATGAACAGTATAACGCCAGAATTCCTGTTAGTATTCTGCAGTTGCCCCGATCATGACACGGCATTAGATCTTGCCAGAACGCTGGTGGATGAAAAGCTGGTGGCCTGTGCGCAGGTTTCTGCGGCAATGACATCGGTATACCAGTGGCAGGGGCAAAACTGTGAAACGACGGAAGTCAGCCTGCAACTGAAATGTCTGGCGGCGGTTTACCCGCAACTGCAGCAACGAGTGCTGCAATTACATCCTTATGAAGTACCGGAGCTGCTTGCGGTGAATATCCAGCAGGGGCTACCGGCGTATCTGGACTGGATAAAAGACAACACAAGATTATGAAACGACTCATCACCCTGCTGTTTGCCTCATTAATGTTACTACCGCTAGCACATGCCAGTGGCCTGAGTGACAAATTCCCGTTTCTTAAAAGCGAGCCGGAACTGATGCCTGTAGACAAGGCATTCGCTTTTGATGCCGTACAGGACGGTCAAGTAGTCAAGGTCAGTTTTGTGATTGCCGACGGCTACTATATGTACCGTGACAAACTGCAGTTTGCGATTGAGGGCGGAGAGTTGGGTGATATCGCCAAGCCGCGCGGTGAAAGTCATCACGATGATTATTTTGGTAGTCAGGAAGTTTACCGCAGTTATGTGGAGATCCCCGTTGCCATCAAGCAAGCAGGGACAGAAGCCACGCTTAAAGTCACTTACATGGGCTGCGCTGAAGGCAAATTGTGTTTTCCGCCAACCACCAGCGCATTGGTGCTAAAACCAGTAGCCGAAAACGCGGGTAAACTTGCGGCGGCGACTGCGGAGAGTAGCAATAACGCCGCAACCGCAACCACTGTTGACGCAAGCGCCAAACAACCGCTGACCGAGCAGGATTCACTGCTCAATAAGCTGCTCCACAGTGACAGCAAACTGCTGACATTGCTGACCTTCTTTGTACTGGGTATTGGGTTGGCACTCACACCCTGTGTGTTCCCTATGTATCCCATCCTGTCCGGTATCATTGTCGGACAAGGGCAAAAAGTGTCGACTGCACGCGCCTTTACGCTATCAATGACCTATGTGCAAGGTATGGCACTCACCTATTCGATTCTCGGATTGGTAGTCGCTTCCGCGGGGATGAAATATCAGGCCGCCTTACAGAGTCCACCAGTGCTCATTGCCATTTCGCTGCTGTTTGTGCTGCTGAGTTTGTCGATGTTCGGCGTCTATGAACTACAGTTGCCATCCTCGTGGCAACAAAAGATGAATACGCTTTCTAATAAACAGCAGGGCGGCAAGCTCACTGGCGTATTTATGATGGGGGTACTTTCTGGATTGGTGGCCTCGCCTTGCACCACGGCGCCGCTGTCAGCAGTACTGGTTTACGTGGCCCAAAGTGGTGATCTGCTGCAAGGCTTTATCACGCTCTATATTCTCAGTATGGGCATGGGGCTGCCGTTGCTGCTGATTGGCACCACGGGCGGCAAACTGCTCCCCCGAGCTGGCGCTTGGATGGAGATCATCAAACATATCTTCGGCTTCTTACTGATCATGGTGGCGATCATCATGCTGGGTCGGATTTGGCCAGGTCTGGTGTCAGATTTGCTATGGGCGGTGTGGGGCATTTGCCTAGCGGGTTACTTGATCCATGAAAATAAAACCACCGCTTTTACCTGGAAGCAAACCGTACGCGGCGTGCTATTGCAACTGCTGCTGATTGGCAGTTTTGCCTACGGAGTACAGTCGGTGATGTTGTCGCTGGGTTATGGCTACGGCAACGCCGAGGTCAAGGCTGGAACCACAGAGTTCAAGCACATCAGTACCTTAGCCGAATTTAAAACAGAGATTGCCAAGGCGCAGACTGAAGGCAAGCCCGTGATGCTGGATCTCTATGCCGATTGGTGTGTGGCCTGTAAAGAATTTGCCAATATCACCTTTAAAGACGCCGCCGTACAGCAGCGGATGTCACAAATGGTGCTGCTGACCGCCGATGTTACTGCCATGAATAAGCAGGACGAAGAACTGCTGAATGCTTACAACGTCCTCGGACTGCCAACCCTGTTGTTTGTCGGTGCAGATGGGCAACTACGCGACGATTTACGCGTCACGGGCTTTATGGCACCAAGTGAATTTGCACCACATTTGGATCATTTGCTCAACTAAGCCGAACATTTTACCAAAAAGGCGGCGTCTGCTACGAGCAACTCCGCCTTTTTATTTATGGTATTGAATGCCTTATAGTAGAGAGCAGGAACTCTACTTGCTTACGGTATCGCGTTACCATGGAACCCGCCATTCTTGTTATCACCCTTGCCTGTGGCCTGCTGGTCAGCCGGATCAATCTACCGCCCTTAATCGGTTATCTCGCCGCTGGTTTTGTGCTTTACATCATGGGGATACAGAGCGACAGCCTGCCATTATTAAATGCCCTTGCCAGCCTTGGGGTGACACTGCTGCTGTTTGCTATTGGCCTAAAACTGGATATTCGCAGCCTGTTTAAGGCGGAAGTTTGGGCTGGCTCGGGCTTACATCTGTTACTGTCAATCCTGCTGTTTGTGCCATTACTGAAAATTCTGGGCGTAATTGGTCTGAGTCAGATCACCAGTCTTGGGGTAGAACAATTAACATTGCTGGCATTCGCCCTGAGCTTTTCCAGTACCGTTTTTGCGGTAAAAGTGCTCGAAGATAAAGGCGATATGCAGACACTGTATGGTCGGGTCGCCATTGGTATTCTGATCATGCAGGATATCTTTGCAGTACTGTTTCTGACGATTTCCAAAGGGAATTTCCCGTCACCTTGGGCACTGGCATTATTGTTACTGCCGCTAGTCAAGCCACTGATTTACCGCGCCTTTGATCGAGTGGGCCACGGTGAACTCCTGGTGCTGTTCGGGCTGGTCATGGCACTGGTTGTCGGTGCCTGGTTATTTGAATCTGTTGGGTTAAAACCGGATCTCGGTGCGCTGGTGATCGGTATTCTGCTGGCGGGACATGCAAAAGCCTCCGAGCTAGCCAAGTCACTGTTTTATTTTAAAGAACTTTTTTTGGTCGCATTTTTCCTCACCATAGGTCTCAATGGCTTACCTAGCGCTAGCGACATTCTGTTGGCGTTGTTGCTGGCGCTGTTTATCCCTTTAAAAATTCTGGTGTTTATCTGGCTGTTGACCCGCTTCAAACTGCGCTCGCGCACTGCCATGCTCAGTGCTTTTAATCTAGGAAATTTCAGCGAATTTGGTCTCATCGTCGCGGCAGTGGCTGCGGCCAAAGGCTGGTTGCCGGCACACTGGCTGGTGATTATTGCCGTGGCGCTGAGTATCAGCTTTTTACTAGCGGCACCACTTAATGCGCTGGTGGGCAAAGTGTATCAGCGCTTTCAGAAAAAATTGGTACGACTGGAGCGCAAGCCATTACACCCCGAGGATCGGCCAATCCCCATTGGTAATCCGCGCTTTCTGATCCTTGGTATGGGCCGTATCGGCAGTGGCGCTTATGATGAACTGAAAAACCGCTTTGGCGGTGAGATCCTCGGCATTGAACACAAGCAGGAACTGGTGGACTTTCATCGGCAGCACGGTCGCAATGTGGTCAAAGGCGATGCCGCCGATACCGACTTTTGGGAAAAACTCGACCGCGCCCCTAACCTGGAACTGGTGCTGCTGGCAATGCCTTATCACGCCGGTAATCTGTTTGCAGTGCAGCAACTGAAGAAACTAGATTATCAAGGCAAGATCAGCGCTATTATCCAATACGGTGAAGATGCTCAGTCGCTTAAAGAACTTGGCGTGCACAGTGTCTACAACCTGTATGAAGCTGCTGGTGCCGGTTTTGTCGATCATGTGGCCACCGAACTATTACCGCTGGTCACCAGCGCCGATGATGCGCCTGCGGCCTGACCAGCGTTGAACCGCGATGCTCGCCGCAAATCCTGCTAACGTTAGCCACAACAGTCGTGATATAACAGCAGGATAAATAAGTCTGTGCCAGACTTTGATAATTAAGTTGTTTTTTGTGGAATGACCCGGAAAATGTCGAACCCTGCACCCAGTGCGACCAAACTGTTTGTAAAGACATTTGGTACTAAACCCGATGCACTTTTCAGTGCCCCGGGTCGCGTCAATATTATTGGCGAGCACACCGATTATAACGATGGCTTTGTGTTACCTGCCGCCATCAACTTCCATACGGTCATTGCGGTGAAAGTCCGCAATGATGACCAATTTCGTGCCATTGCCGATGCTTTTCCTGACATCCGCCAATGGCGCTACGGTGCCGAAGGCCCGATGGTGGATGGCGACGGCTGGATCAATTATCTGAAAGGCTTTAGTGCTGCGGTGGCCCTGAGTGGTCTCCCCGCCAAAGGGTTGGATCTAGCGGTGGTGGGTAATGTGCCTGCGGGCACCGGGTTGGCCTCATCGGCCTCACTGGAAATCGCTTTTGGTACCGCCATTAACGATACCAGCCAATTGCATCTGTCACCGCTAGCGGTAGCACAACTGGCCCAGCGCGGTGAAAACCATTATGTAGGCCATGCCTGTGGCATTATGGATCAGATCACCTGCGCCATGGCAGAAGAAGACTGCGCGTTGTTGATTGACTGTATGGATCTGGAATGCCAGCCAGTGCCCATCCCTGACAGCCTTAGCCTGCTGATCATCAACTCTGGTTTGCCTTCAGTACAACACAGTGAAGACTTTAATGAACGGCGCCAACAATGTGAACAAGTGGCAGCCCATTTCGGGCTGGATACCCTGCGGCATCTGACTCTGGCGCAACTGCAACAGCAACAGGCGCAGCTGGATCCCATCGCTTATCGCCGCGCTCACCATGTTATCACCGAAAATAACCGTACTCAGAAGGCCGTCCGGGCGCTGACCAAAGGCGATATTGAGCGGATTTCGCAATTGATGACAGAATCTCATGACTCCATGCGTGATGACTTTGCCATTGTGCCGGAAGCGATTGATACGCTAGTACAGATCATTCGCCGCCAGTTGGGTAGTCATGGTGGGGTACGCATGACGGGTAAAGGCTTTGGCGGCTGTGTTGTTGCACTGGTAGAACATGAATTTACCGACAAAGTCATTGCCGCCGTTGAACAGGAATATCACCACAGTACCGGTCTAGAAGCACAGATTTACCTGTGCAGTCCAACGGCTGGAGCTGCGAGAATAGGCAAGTAATTCATGACAAACACAGGCATTAACGAATGAATCAAGGACAGAGTGCTACCGTAAGATTCAGTGTACTGGAACCCTGGAAAGATCCGCGAGGCGGCGAGATCGAACGCATTCGCCTCGATAACGGGATTCTGGCATTGGAGGTGCTCAGTCTTGGCGGCATCATTCGTTCACTGTGGAGCCCTGATCGCGAGGGTAACCGAGCCAATATCGTGCTCGGGACCGATGCGGCCGCCGCTTATCTAGCGCAAACAGCCCACTTGGGCGCGGTAGCTGGTCGCTATAGTAACCGCATTGCTAACAGTCGCATCAACTGGCAGAACCACAGTTACCAACTGGACAATAATTTTCATGGGCATTGTCTACACGGGGGGCATGAAGGTTTCAGCCGTAAGTTGTGGCACATGGGCACCCTGCCCGATGGTCTGCGCCTGACACTCAATAGTCCGAACGGTGATATGGGCTTTCCCGGTAACTGTCAGGTGCAGCTGGACTATCGTTTGGCGGGCAACAACCTCTATGTAGAATTCGTGGCGGCCACCGATGCCCCTTGTCCAATCAGCCTAACCCAACACAGCTATTTTAACCTAGATGGCAGTGCCGATATCCGCCAGCAGCAGGTGCAGTTAACCGCCGATAAAGTGCTGCTGCCTGACGAGCTAGGTATACCACATGGCACCATGATGGTGGCAAATTCGGCGTTTGATTTGCGCCGTCCTGTCAGTCTTGGTGAACGCCTGCAGCATCCAGAACTAGCAGCGACCAAAGGTTATGATCATTGCTACATTGTCGATAATCCACAAGGCACTTTGCAGCAGGTAGCAACAGTACATAGTGCACTTTCTGGACGCCAACTGACACTGCACACCAACCAGCCTGGCGTGCAGTTCTACACGGCAAATTTCCTCGGTGGAACCACTGGGCGCCGCGGCAGCATATTGCAGGATCATCAAGGCTGGTGCCTAGAGCCGCAAATGCTGCCGGATTCTCCCAACCAACCGTTGCTACCGGGAAATCCCTGGGTGTTGCCAGGGCAGACTTACCATCATATCAGTCGCTACGAATTCACCGCCAGTTGACCATGAATTTCTATTTTAACAGCGAAGATTTAGGACAAATCAGTATCGGTGCATTTGCGTTGTCGGTTCCAATTGCCTTTTCACAGGAGGCCTGGGATCTTGCTGCTTCGCTGCCCATGGGGAATCTGTTGCTAGTGGTAGGATTAAGCTTGGGATTTATTGCGCTGTATGCCTACCAGAGTGTGTTTCAGGCACGGATCCGCAGCCGAATACTGGTATTTTTACTGCGAATTATACTGGCATACACATTGACATTAGTGGTCGTCAGTATCGTGCTGTTGGCATTGGATAAATGGCCACTGTTGACGGAACCCTATCTGGCATTGAAGCGGACATTACTGATTGCCATGCCCGCTTCAATGGGCGCCATCATAGTCGACAGTTTCGACAAGGAATAATTACTGCAGATTACTCTTCGTAATCTTCATCTTCCCAACTGTCATCACTATCGTCTTCAAAATCATCACCAATGATCTCGTCGCCGCTGTCTGCGTCATCATCGAGCTGCGGTACCGGCTTGGCTTTACGTACCGGGGCAGTGTCTTTGATGTTTGCCAAGCTGATCCGGGCAGAATGTTTCTGCATAAATTCAGCACGGGCAGATTTCCAGGCCCCCCCGAACTCACTTTCAGCAGCTTTTAACTGCTCATCACTCAGTTCGTGCAGGTTAGGCTTTACTAGGTCTTCTACATACTCAACGATAGCTTTGCGCTGTGCATTGTACAGGTAGATACGGCCAGCAGAGGCCTCGGGTAACTGATTGTCATGGATGACGATA
The DNA here is from genome assembly GCF_014651955.1 of Shewanella fodinae. Classification (GTDB taxonomy): domain Bacteria; phylum Pseudomonadota; class Gammaproteobacteria; order Enterobacterales; family Shewanellaceae; genus Shewanella; species Shewanella fodinae. Next base: position 14,231 of record NZ_BMXW01000003.1, read on the forward strand.
GCGTTTCCTCGTGCGGTTCTCAGCTCGCCATACCAAACTTGTTTTTTAGCCGTGTTATACATATATGCCAATACCCTTAAATCAACACATATACCAAATTAATAAACCAGAGATGCGCACTTGAACCGATGTTTCCGTCCGCCGCAGTGCACCGGTAATCGCCGGAGCTCAGCCAGAGCGTATTCTTACAGAATCTTTTACAGAATCAATGGCAAAAAGGTGATTTTTCGAGCAAAAATGCCGTTTTTCTCACCCTATTTTTTCTGCCATCTGGCGTCAGATGGGAATTTAGCCTAAAAAGCCGCTAACGCAAACGAATTTGTGCGAGAAAAATCTTTTAATTGCTGTAAGCAACAAATTTTCAGCTGTTAACGACACAACAACGGCATCTCATCCTTCTAATGTCAGCACCACTTTACCCATATGCGCCCCTGACTCCAGCAACTGATGAGCTTCGGCGGCCTGCGCCAAAGGAAATACCTTATGAATCGTCGGTTTTAACTGTCCCCGTTCCAGCATCGGCCAGACCTGATGGCGCAGTTGTGCTGCAATCTCAGCTTTGGCTGATACAGATTGTGGTCGCAATGTCGAACCGGTCCAGATAATGCGCTTAGACATCAGCAATGCTACATCCACTTCCGCCATCCGCCCGTCACGGGTAGCAATGGATATCATGCGTCCGTCATATGCCAGTGCTCGCAGATTGGCAGTAATATTTTTACCCGCGGCGACATCCAGCACGAGGTCAACACCACGCCCATCAGTAAACGCTAACACGGGGTCTACGAATACACCGTCATGGTAATCAAACGCCGCATCGGCACCAAGAGCAAGACAATAATCGCGTTTTTCATCGGTGCCACTGGTAGCAATCACCCGGCAACCAAACGCCTTTGCCAGCATAATGGCAGTCGACCCAATGCCACCAGAACCCCCATGCAACAACACGCTTTCACCACGTTTAAGCGCACCGCGCATAAAAAGATTGCCCCACACGGTGAAAAAGGTTTCGGGTAACGCCGCGGCCTCTAGCATGCTCCAGCCCTGCGGCAACGGTAGACAATGGCCGGCCCAGGTCAGCACATATTCACTGTAACCACCGCCCGGCACTAACGCGCACACTTGCTCACCAACTTGCCAACGAGTTTCACCTTGGGCGACTGCAGCAATCTCACCGGCAACTTCCAGCCCCAGAATTGGTGACGCTTCTGGCGGTGGCGGATAGCTGCCCTGACGCTGAAACAGATCTGGGCCATTAACACCCGCTGCGGCGACTTTGATCAACACCTGTCCTGTCGTAGGCTGTGGTACGGGCGCATCGGCAACATACAATACGGAGGGCTCACCTGGATTATCAAACTGTACCTGTCGCATCTCATATCCTTAATAGTGCTATTAGCATTGATGCCTCCTACTTTAGCCTTTAGCCGCGGATGCGCCAACACGTCAGTCATTGCCGCAAAAAAAAGCACCGCCTAGGCGGTGCCAAATCGTGCTCTACCAATAATCAGCCATTAACGCTGGTTCAGATAACCGATAGTCGGGCCGTTCTGCTCAATCTGCCAATATGGAAACGCTCCAGATAGTCTTGTTTAAATTGTTGCCAAGTCATGAATAGACTCCAAAAAAGTACAATGTTCCCAAGGCAGCAGCTGTTAAGCCACTGCCCGCACGGTTTCTCACACAGAGAATGCTGGTTAGATGGTCGTTACCGGCGCGAGCCTGTTCTGCAGCCGGAAACTGTGGCTGTAAACGTTGGCACGGCCATTACGGCAAAAACCGACGAGGGTGATATTGCTCTTTTCTGCCAATTCCGCGGCCAGTGCAGTGACGGCCGACATGGCGAACAGGATTTGAATACCGGCACTAGCGGCCTTTTGTACCATTTCAAAACTTGCGCGGCTGGTTAACAGTACCGCCACGGGCTTTTCTGCATTACGACGGGAAAATGCACCAATAAGTTTATCTAGGGCAATGTGTCTGCCAATGTCCTCGTATATATAAATAACTTCTCCTTTACTATTTAAACCTAAGGCCGCATGTGTCGCCCCAGTTAATTCAAAATTACTCTGTTTCATTTTTGCTGTAGCCAAAACAGAGGACAAAAACTCCATATTAAAAACTGCATCTGAATCAACAGTTTTTATAGGTTTCACCGCATCATCAAGCTGTGCAACACCACATAAACCACAACCAGTTCGTCCAGCCATACTGCGACGATGTTCTTTCAAATCCACAAAACAGCGTTGGGTAATTTCAATATGAATGATAATGCCGTTTTCGACACGTTCAACGTCAATTCCTTTGATTTCGTTGATATTTGATACGATTCTTTCTGATAAGGTAAAGCCGATAGCGAACTCTTCCAAATCCTGTGGGCTGGCCAGCATGACGGTATGTGAAATACCATTATAGACCAGTGCTACTCGCACTTCGTTGGCTAATTTATCAGTTAATTCCGAACATTTATCTCGTTCAAAGAGGGTGATATTTTTTTCAACTACAACATCTGCGCAATTATCGTACATAAGCACCCCATGAACTACTGTATAATTAAAAACAAGTGTGCCAAAAATAAATTATTATCCTGATCACAAATGATATTGGAAAATAAAACTTTCGTTGAATAATGTTCAATCATTACTTACTATCTCTGTGTCCTTCAGAGGAAGAACGTCGTCTCCGGTGAGGCGTCCGGATTTCAAATCCGGGTGGGGCTGCCAGCAGTCCCGGGTAGGTTCGACTCCTATGTTCTTCCGCCACTCTCCTCGATCCCGAAACAATTCCCCATCACGGATATCACGACTGTTGGAACGGTACTTACGACGCGTGAAGCCACTGCGGTCAAAGAATTCCAACAATTGAATTGCCACTTTGCGCCCCAGCCCGACCAGTTCTTTAAACTCGGCGGTTTCCAGAGCGTCATGGTAACGAAAATGTTCGCGGATGGAATCGGCGATCTCACACAATCGAAAATTAAGCATGTAGCGGTCTTTGACAATGGCGCAAATGTAGCCCTGCTGTACCAACTGGATACAAAAAGGACGAATACTGTCGGCGTCAACAGCAAGTGCATCTGCCATGTCGGTCACCCACACTGGACCAGACTGCGACAACAGCCACGGCAGTAACTGTTGCCAGAAAGCTTGCGCTTCGGCAGAGAGCTGCTGTTTGTGCTGGGGTAAATGCAGCATGGTGCCGCGATTCAGCAAGCGCCCCTCTTGGATCAGCTGCTCGACCAACGCTTTGGCCACTGCATCAGGGAGCGTACAGTGGCACATCCGTAATAGGCGACTCAGTCCAACGCCCAGTTGATCCGGCGCTTGCTGATGGTATTCTGCCAACACGTTGATAAAGCGTTCACTTTCCTGTTTAAGCAACGCCGGAGCCACCAGCCATTGTGCGATTTTTTGCAGATTCGCCTGCGCCAACAACTGCTGTAATCCTGACTCATTCAATTGCCAACGCCAGATGACTTCATCGACAGGCAGTGCTGCGGTTGTCGCCAGCTGTTGCAGCGCGGTCACCACATCAGCAGCTTGTGCCAAGGCCCACAAAGATTCCAGCCGTTGTGGTGTACGTTTGCGGCGGTTCGGTACGCTGAGCGCCAACACTCGCCCTGCGCCTATCGTTTGCTTGCCCCCTGCATGACGCAGGATAATTCTATCGTTCTGACACAGCAGCAATGGTTGCTCCAGCACGAGCTCTGCCAACTGCCGACCTTGGGGATCTGGCTCCCCCAATAACGACAGGTGCGCCTGCGTATGGTCCGCACCATGATGACAATGCACACTCTGCCAATGTCCCAAAGGCTCCTGCGCATCAATTACCACCACAGGCCGTTCACTGGGGGCAGGAATTTCGATACTGCTGAGCCAGTCGCCCCGCTGTGGCAGTCGATGGCTATCAGTACCCACCAGGTTTAACGCTACGCGGTTGCCCGCAGCGGCGGCTTGAGTTTCCTGTCCTTGCGCATGGATTGCCCGCACGCGCAGGGCACCTTTTTGCGCGGAACTGTAAAGCGTGTCCCCAACACTGACACTGCCACTGATAAGCGTTCCGGTCACCACACAACCGGCACCTTTCACGGTGAAAGCCCGGTCGAGTGCCATACGGAATAACTGTCGGTCATCCGCTGCGTCGGCTGACAAGGTATAGATATGCTGGCGCAGTCCATCAATCCCATCGCCCGTCAGCGCCGAAACAGGAAAAACACCGGCAGCCTCCAGTCCATGGGATTGCAGTAACAGTAAAACATCGTTAAGCACCTGTGCCTGACGCTGAGGGTCCACCAGATCGATTTTGGTCAGTACCAACGTCAGGCTCTGCAACGGTAACAGTGCCAGAATTTCCAGATGTTCACGGGTTTGGGGCATCACTCCGTCATCACAAGCGATAACCAGCAACGCATGGCGAGCATGGCTGACGCCTACCAGCATGTTATTAATAAATTTTTCATGCCCCGGCACATCGATAAAAGCCAAGCGACTGCCATCGGGCATCGGCAGGAAAGCATAACCGAGGTCGATAGTCATGCCACGGCGTTGCTCTTCCGGTAGTCGGTCCGTATTCATGCCCGTCAGCGCTTGAATAACCGATGTCTTGCCATGATCCACATGACCTGCAGTTACTATGATCATAAGGCGGCCCCGAGAGTTTGCAGGTCGGTCAATAGTTCATCGAAATCGTCGGCACCACGCAGATCCAACAGTAATTGGTCGTTGGCGATACGGCCAATCACCGGACGGGTTGCCGTTTTGAAATGCCGTTCCAACGCCAGAATAGAACCGCCGTTTGTGGCACTGAAGGCCAGAGCAACTGACGATAGAAAAGTGTCTGGCTGCGAACCGCTGCCCACTTGTGTGTGGCACGCAATACTTTGTAATTGGTAAGCGGGGGCATAGACGGCGGCTAGCGCGGTAATAAACCGTTGTGCCTGAGACTGCAGTTCCCCCTCGGTACGAGCAAACTTAGCCATGATAGGCAACTGCTGATCCAGCGTTTCTGGATTGAGGTAATGGCGCAACGTGGCTTCCAACGCCGCCAGAATAAGTTTGTCACAGCGCAACGCCCGCTTCAGTGGATGGCGCTGTAACTGATTGATCAGCAACTGCTTGCCAACGATCAGTCCCGACTGTGGCCCCCCCAACAGCTTGTCGCCAGAAAAACTCACCAAATCCACACCATCGGCCAGCATCGCCTGCGGTGTCGGTTCCTGTTTCAGGCCAAAGCGACGCATATCCGTAAGCGCACCACTGCCGAGATCAGACAGCAGCGGCAAACCGCGCTCATGCGCCAATTTCGCTAGTGAGGCTTCATCCACCGCCGCCGTAAAGCCACTGATATGATAGTTGCTGGTGTGTACCTTCATAATCGCGCCAGTGTTTTCGGTAATGGCCGCTTCATAATCGCGCAGATGCGTACGGTTAGTCGTGCCCACCTCCACCAGCGTACAGCCAGCCTGGCGCATAATGTCAGGAATACGGAATGCGCCGCCAATCTCCACCAGCTCACCGCGGGAAACAATCACTTCCTTGCCCGTGGCAACTGCCGAGAGCATCAATAACACCGCAGCGGCATTGTTGTTGACGACACAGCAGGCATCGGCACCCGTCAGATAGTGAATAAGTTCGCTGACGGTATTGTCACGATGACCGCGCTTACCCGCTTCCAGTTCAAATTCCAACGGTGTTGGATAGCGCATCACCGAAGCCACGGCGGCAATTGCGGCCTCAGACTGCTGCGACCGGCCAAGGTTGGTATGCAGTATGGTGCCGGTCAAGTTCCAAACCGGCTGTAAACTATGGCGATGACTCGCCTGCAATTGATCAGCCAAATACTCGAAAATCTCCGCATCGATACTCAGCCACTCCGGTAATTGCTGACTAGCAGCAATCTGCGCACGGGCTGCCGCGAGCATCTGGTTCAGTGCCTGTTTGAATGCAGTTTTACCATAACGCTGCAGCAACGGTTGCAACGAAGCCATAGCCAATAACCCATCCATGGATGGCAATGCACGATAGAGCTTTTCATGAGTATCAAATACTTGGGTCATCATCTGTCACAAATAGCAAACAATAAAGGGAGGGCCTACAGCCCTCCCAGGTGTTTAGGGCTGCCGTGCCTACGATTCATGCGCCAGCAGTAGTGGGTTCAGTGTGGTAGCACTGTAACCCTTATCACTCAGTTGACTGTCCAGTCCCAGCGAAGCCAGATCGTCTGCTACCACTTCCATACGCGGATCTTTGGCAACAAACAGCATCTTGGTATAACCGTGGCAATGATCGCAGGTTTCAATGCGAATGTTTGCCTGGTGGTCATCAAAAGCCCACAACGACAACTGTTTGGCGTCATCACAGTTAGTACACTGTGCGCGCACATAATGCCACTGTGTTTCGCATAAACTGCAATGCAGATAACGCAATCCTTCCCTTGGCTCCTCACGGATCACACTCGCCACCGGATGACTACCACAAACCGGACACAGTGCGGTCTGCTTAACCGCCGCGATATCCATCCGTGAAATCACCATAGGTGCCCAGTGCGCCCAATAAGCTGACAAGGCCGCCCACAGGAACAAGCTGTACTGAGCAGGAACATCGCTAAGATGCCCTTGCCGCAAGCTATTACCATAGGCCGCTTGTTGTTCAGGTGTCAGCGCCATCAATTCACGAATAACCCCGGCAACCGCTGCTGGGACTAATGGCAACATATCACTTAACAGTGATTGCAGTTGCACCAGCCAGTAGTGATTGTCGGCGGTATATTGCAGTGACAATGGCATGGGTTGCGTCATATCCAGCTCAGGCGCGGGACCAAATTCCTGCGCCTCAGCCAGTTTCAGCTGAGTGGCCACCAGCGACCGGCACAGCTTGAGATAGTCTGCCAGCGGCGACCCTTCGGCTAGTGTTTCCAGCCGTTCGGCCCGGTGACGATAAATATCCTGTGGCTTGGCCGCCAACAGCGGCTTGAGTGCCAGGGGCGATTTATCACCCAGACTCAACGGGATTTCACTGGCAAATGTCATCTCTACTTCTCCTCTTCTTTAAAATCGTCCAGCATCGCCGGATGATGTTTACGTGCCCAGGCTTTAGAAACCTTGCCGTACAACATGCCGGTAATGGAACCTTCGATCCAGGTCGCCATCCAGAAGTGCACCACGATGGCAATCAGCATCAAAATGGCGCAGGCCGCATGGATTAGCGTTGCCCAGTTAACAGTGGAGGCCTCAAACATAGGTGCAAAGTACGGTTGCCACATGATCACGCCGGTCACGATAAAGGCGATCACAAAGATAACGAAAGCGCGGAACAACATCTTCTGTCCGGGGTTGTAATGTCCCACCGGCGGAATGTTTTCCTCTTTCTGCAACAGTACCCACACCACGGCTTTCATCCAAGGCCAGTCATACTTATCCCATTTGTTATGGTGGTAATAACGGATCAGCAGCAACCCCAGCAGCAAACACATCGCAATCCCAAAAAATGGGTGCAGCACTTTTGCTAACTGCGGAGTTCCCACAATCCCACCAAGCCACTGAAACGACGGGTAGAAGAAGGAAAAGCCGGTAAGAAAGGTCACTAGCCCAACCACAACAATGGTCCAGTGACATAACCGGTCAAACAGCTTATGACGCACAATCATCTCTTGCTTGCTCATTTGCTGTCCTCCTCTTTCTCGGCCGCAGCATCAATGTAGCCGGGTTGATCTTCTTCGACGATATTGCGGCCCACCGTGATACGGTGCATCAGGGCAAAGGCGGCGGTCGCGATAAGACCTGCAGTTCCTAATGGCTTGAGCCAATCCTGACGGATCTCAGTGGCCATTGGCACCTGAGGATCTTTCGGCATGTAGTAGCTTTCAGGATCATTGATGTCATGGAAGATCATCATCATCGCAGTGCCACCCACCCCTTCAGGGTTGTACAAACCGGCGTTTTTATAGCCGCGGGCCTTCAGCTCTTCAACCCGTTTTTCCGCATAGAACAGCATGTCTTCGCGGGTACCGTAGCGCAGCGCACCAGTGGTACAGGTCTTAACGCAAGAAGGTTCCAGCCCTACCGCCGTGCGGTCGGAACACAAGGTACATTTGTAGGCTTTGTTGTCCTTGGCGCTGATCTTAGGGATGTCGAACGGGCAAGCACTGGCACAATAACCACAGCCGATGCATTTGTCCGAATCAAAATCCACCGTACCATTGGCGCGCTGAATAATGGCGCCAGCGGTAGAGCAAGCTTTCAGACAGGCCGGATCGGCACAATGCATACACGCAGAGTGGGTAAACTGCCAACGTAACTTGCCAGCATCCTCAATCTCGTTGTACTTCATCAGGGTCCAACATTCGGGCGACAATGACGGTGGGTTCTGGTATGAGCCACTGAACTCACCGACTTCCTCACGCAGATCGTTCCATTCTGAACAAGCAACCTGGCAGGCTTTACAGCCATTACACTTAGTTGCATCGAACAGTTTGGCAACCTTCTTCACGCCACCAACACGTGCCTGTGAAGCTGGCGTAATGTCGGTGGTGCCAGAACGGCGAATGATATCTTGTTCAGCCATAATCAGATGCCCTCCGCCTTTTCTACGTTAACCAGGAACGCCTTGTACTCAGGTACACCGGTATTAGCGTCACCCATTTCGGTGGTCAACACGTTACAGGTGTAAGCCTTCTTGATCAGTGCGTTGTGGCTGCCATGACGCGGGATCCCCAAGGTATGCACTACCTGACCGTTTACTTGCAACGGCCGCAGACGTTTGGTCACCAGCGCTTTGGTGATGATATGCCCACGTTTGGAGCTGACCTTCACCCAGTCGCCATTCTTGATGCCTTTCTCGGCAGCCAACACTTCGTTCATTTCCACAAAGGTTTCCGGCATAGAAATCGCGGCCAGTCGGCAGTGAGTGGTCCAGAAGTTGAAGTGTTCGGTGAGCGAGTAAGTGGTACAGGCATACGGGAACTCATCTTTAGTCCCAAGAGTTTCCCTTACCCCTTCAAACCAGCGTAATACCGGACTGTGCACCACTTTAGGATGCAACGGGTTAGTACCAATGGGTGATTCTACCGGCTCATAATGTTCCGGGAACGGCCCTTCTTTAAGCAGCTTCAGGGCGAACAGACGACCCACACCTTCAGGCTGCATAATGAATGGACTGGCCGTTTCTTGCGGCGTCAGCTTCATGTTGAAGTCGCCCACGTCGATCCCGTGCCACTTACCGTCTTTCCATTCAACGATGGTACGTTCTGGATCCCATGGCTTACCGTTGATGTCACAAGACGCACGGTTATATAGCACGCGACGGTTCATCGGCCATGAGAAGGTCCATCCCGGCGTGATCCCTTTCCCTGACGGGTCATGGTTATCACGGCGAGCCATGTTGTTACCTTCTTCGGTCCAGGAACCGGCATACAGCCAGCAACCACAAGCGGTACTACCATCGGCTTTCAGTTCACCGAAACCGCTGACCTGGCGGCGGGTAGCTACGTCATAACCGTTCAGCTCTTTGGTGAGTTCTTCTGAACTCGGATTGTGCTCAATGGCATAATGCCAGTTAGCCGCAGCCACAGGTTCTGGCAGCACACCACCTTCGTCACGATAGAGTTTTTTCAGCTCCAACATAATACCTGACACAATCTCTGAGTCGGCCATCGCTTCACCAGGCGCATTAGCGCCCTTCCAGTGCCACTGCATCCAGCGACCGGAGTTAACGATAGAGCCTTCTTCTTCAGCAAAACAGGTCGTCGGTAAGCGGAACACTTCGGTTTGGATCTCAGCAGTGTTCACTTCGTTAAAGCCCGGCTCATTTTGCCAGAAAGTGGCCGTTTCAGAAGACAGGTTATCCAGCACCACCAGATATTTCAGCTGGCTGAGTGCTTTCAGTGTCTTATTGCGGTTTGGCATGGAGTTAATGGCGTTAACCCCTTGCACCAGCAGTCCATTCACCTGACCGCGATACATCATGTCGATGTGTTTGCCGAAGTCATACATCTGATCCCATTTTGGCAACCAGTCGTAGCCAAAATCGTTTTCAGCGGTGGCGGCATCGCCCCAGAATGATTTCAGCAGTGACACGAAGAACTTGGGATAGTTTTGCCAGTAGTTAGTCTGGCCGGGACGCAATGGTTTTGGCGTATGGGCAGTTAAATGCGCCTCAAGTGTTGGTTCTTTATCACTTGGCAGCTTCAGATAACCCGGCAGGCTTTGCGCCAGCAGTCCCATGTCAGTAGAACCCTGTACGTTAGCGTGACCACGCAGCGCGTTGACCCCACCACCCAGTTGACCAATGTTACCCAGCAACAGCTGCACCATCGCCATGGTACGGATGTTTTGTGCACCTTTACTGTGGTGGGTCCAGCCCAGCGCATACATAAAGGTAGCAACCCGGTTTTTGGTATGGGTACTGCCGATCATTTCGCAGACGGTCTGGTAGTCATCTATCGGCGTTCCGGTAACGTTACTTACCGTTTTGAAGTCATAACGTTCTACATGCTGTTTTAGCAGGTTCCAGACGCAACGAGGATGTTGCAGGGTGTCATCGACTTTCGCATAGCCCTGTTCATCCAATTCGTAATACCAGGATTCAGTATTGTAAGCGCCTTTTTCTTCATCAAAGCCGCTGAACAGACCATCATGGAAATCGAAGTCTTCGCGGATGATATAACTGGCGTTGGTATACGCTTTCACGTAGTCGTAGTTAACCTGCTTGGTATCGATCAGATAACGGATAACCCCCAGCAGGAACGCGATGTCCGTACCGGAACGAATGGGTGCATAGTGATCTGCCAATGCGGCACTACGGTTAAAACGGGGATCGACCACGATTAACTTGGCGTTATTGTGTTGCATTGCTTCAGTCACCCAGCCGAAACCGACAGGATGTGCTTCTGCAGCATTACCGCCCATAATCACGATCACATTGGAATTCTTGATATCGATCCAGTGGTTGGTCATGGCACCACGCCCAAATGTTGGAGCAAGACTTGCTACCGTTGGGGAGTGTCAGTTACGCGCAATAGTATCGATAGCGACCATGCCAAGAGCACGGGCGAACTTCTGGGTCGCAATACCACTTTCATTCGACATACCAGACGAGGTCATCATCCCGGTAGTCAGCCAACGGTTGACGGTGACGCCAGCCGCGTTTTTCTGCAGCAAATTAGCATCACGATCCTGTTTCATCAGACGGGCGATACGTTTGAACGCTTCATCCCAGCTGAGTCGCTGCCACTTGTTGCTACCTGGAGCACGATATTCTGGATATTGCAGGCGGTGTGGGCTGTTAACATAGTCCACCAGACCCGCACCTTTCGGGCACAATGCACCCCGACTTACAGGATGGTCTGAATCCCCTTCGATATGGAAAATCGCATGTTCTGAGTTTTTGCCGCCGCTGTTTTGACTGTACATCAACAGGCCACAACCCACTGAGCAATAAGGGCAATTATTGCGGGTTTCTTTGGCTCTGAGCAGCTTGAATTCTCGCACTGCGGCATAGGCCTTGTCGGACATCAACCCCAGCGCAGAAATCGCTGAAGTTGCCGCCCCGGCAGCACACAGTTTGAAAAACTGTCGTCTGTTCATAAGTAATCTCACACTTGTTTGTTATGAGTACGATTGGCAGTCCACAGACCGCCGGTTCGGACACTGGCAAATAACACCACTACCCGTGTTTCAATTATCCGCAAAAGGAAAATAGATAACAAATAACGACAAGTGACATTGATCACATATGATTTTTGAAAGGATATAATGCTTAAATTAAACATTTAAAGGAATATAATACAATTTAAATAGAATATTTTAGTGTTTAATTCTATTTTTTAACATATTTTCCATTGGTCATTTTGTCTTGGTCATATTGGTAAAGATGTCTCATATTGGATGATTACTAATATTAAATGTGACATAGATCACTTAAAAAACGATTTTTGCCGCACTTAACAACTACTCAACAGTGTTTCTGCTGGATAAAAACCAGCCATGGGACATTTTTACCCTAGCTGACAAAGGTATTTTTAGTGATTGTGCCGCTTGGTGGTGACAGCAAAGATTGGTAAGCGCCCATGTACCACAGGCAATGGCAGTATCGGCGGCTAATGCTGCACTATTTGTATTGTATACGGCGCGACTCACATAAGAACGAAGAGCAGATGACTCAAACCGCGGCTGCCACAAATAAGCCGTACCACCTAGCACGGCTTATTGGTATCGGTGCGCCGATTATTTGGCTGGCGTTAGCAGATACTTCTCGAAAAACAGCGTCTTCAGTGTCTGCAGATGCAGCGTTGTGCCCTCACCTTCTTTAAGTGCATGGGTACGGTTGGGATAAGACATAAACTCAAACTGTTTGTTGTATTTCACCAGTTCGTTAATTAGCTCTTCAGTGCCCTGATAATGCACATTATCATCACCGGTACCATGCACCAACAGTAACTTGCCCGTGAGGTTTTTAGCAAAAGTGATAGGCGAGCTTTGAGTGTAACTCTCTGGATCGGTTTTGGGATTGCCGGAGTAACGCTCCTGATAAATGGAGTCATACAGACGGATATCCGCCACTGGCGCAAATGCGGCACCTACCTTGAACTTGTCGCCATGACGGAACAGCAGATTCAAGGTTGAACTGCCACCGCCGGAATGCCCCCAGACACCTACGCGCTCAGTATCAATTTGTGGCCAGCGTTTAGCCATGGCATCTAGCGCATCCACTTGGTCACGCACCGTGATAATGCCGATTTTTTTGTAAATGGATTTACGCCAATCACGACCTTTAGGTGCACGGGTGCCACGGTTATCCACTGACACCATGATAAAACCATGCTGGGCCATCATGCTGGACCACAGGTAGTTATCACCGCCCCAAACATCTTGCACAGTGGAGCCCCAAGGTTCGCCGTAGACGTAAAAAATAATCGGATACTTTTTAGATTTATCCATATGTGGTGGGAACATCACCCAGCCATCCAGCACTACACCGTCACGAGCCTGCACCTGGAAAAACTGATGTGGCGGCAGCTCCAGTGTCGCCAGTTTAGCTTTTAGTTCCGCATTATCCGTCAGCGCTTTGATGGTTTTATGACCATCGACTTTGATGATTTCGCTGGAAGGCGGTAGATCAAAGCAACTGTGGCTATGCATCGCCAAACTGCCATCTTTGGAAATGTAGTAATGGTTATTGCCGCTGAATTGTTCTGGAGTAATACGGGTCACTTTGCCGCTGCCATCGAGACTGGCCTTAAACAGATAACGCGCCTCAGGATGATCGGGCGATGCAGTGAAATAGAGACTGTTGGTGGCTTCATTCAACGTTAGCAGTTCAACCACATCGTAGTTACCCGGCGTTAAATCCACCACGCTTTTACCATCGCGGGACACCCGATACAGATGACGCCAGCCGTCACGTTCGCTGTGCCAAATAAAATGACTGCCGTCTTTTTCCCATTCAGCCTGATAGAACCACTCTAGGAAGGCGTCATCATGCTCGGTCATAATGCTGGTCAGCTGTTGCTTGTGCCAGTCAAACAAGCGTAATACGTTAGTATTCTGTGGCCGATTCACATCTTGGATCAACACCGCCTCACTGGTGCCAGCCCAGCTAATACGTGGCACATAGCGATCTCGATTATCACCGGGCAACGGTGCCCAACGGGTCTTTTTGTCCTTAATATTGACCACCCCAATGCGCACGGCAGAATTCTGCTCGCCCGCTTTGGGATAGGGAAATTGGGTGATGGTTGGATAGAGCCCGGCGGTGTTATTGATCATGGTGAATAACTTCACGCCGCTGCTATCGAGCTGCCAGTAAGCAATATTCTGGCTGTCAGGACTCCAGAGGAAACCATCCTTGATAGTGAATTCCTCTTCATAAACCCAGTCAAAATGCCCGTTGATTAAGGTATCGCTGCCATCAGTAGTCAGTTGGGTGACCTTACTGCTGCCCAGCGACTCCATATAGATATTGTTATTTTTGACGTACGCAACTCGTTTGCTGTCAGGCGAGAATTTAGCGAACATCAACACCTTGGCATCGGGCTGCTTGCCACCCAATTGGTACAGCTTGTTATTCTTCAGATTCAAGACCCAAAAATCCCCCCGGGTACGACTGCGCCACACCTTCTGCCCGTTGGTAAAGACTAACAGCCATTGGCCATCGTCAGACCACTGATAATCTTCAATGGTGAGCGCCTCTTTGGCTCCGGTGGGGGTCAGTTGCTCCAGCGATACCAGCACCTTACGGCCACTACCATCGGCCTGATAAAATACGATGTCGCTGCCTTTGACGCCGTGTTCTTCATCAGTCTGGGGTTTGGCGTCGGCTTGTTTGTCGCGGGATTCGAGTACGGTATAACCGCTACCATCATCCAGCCAGCGGAAATAAGGCGCGCGTTGTGGCTTGAATTCTTTATCCTGGAAAATCCGTTTTAGGGTGAGCTGAGCACTGGCATCCGCTGGTGCACCTGCGGAGACACAACCGCCCAAACCGAATAACAGCGCAGCGACATATAGTAGAGTTTTGTAGATGTTCATGAGTTTTGTTATTGAATTTATTATTGAAAGAATCAGCTATTCATTAACATAAATCACATAATTTATACAATATTTTGTCGGCTAAACTTCGTTAGCAGATGTGTACCGTCCTTGGCACTCCGACTTAATGGCTATGGAAGAAGGGGGGTTTGGCAAACCAGATAATCACAATCAAACCGATAAACATCCAGCCCAGCAGTGTGAAATAGTCAATAGTGGACATCATCACCGCCTGCTGTTGCAGCATTCGTTCAATCTGCGCCAAATTGCTCTGGGTCACGCCCCCCATCTGTTGCAGATAATGCACGGCCTTGTCATTCAACAGACTGATATTTTCATTGAGCTGCGCCCGGTGAAAAATTTCACGGCGATCCCACAGCCAGATACTCAGTGACGAAGCAAAACTGCCGCCCAGGACCCGCAAAAAGGTCGCCAAGCCTGAGCCATCAGCAATCTCATGGTGTTCCAGATTTGATAATAAAATGGTGGTCAGAGGCATAAAGAACAGCACCACGCCCAAGCCCATAAACAATTGCACCAATGCTACCGAGGCAAAATCCACTTGCAGGTTAAACCCGGCACGCATAAAACTGGACGCCCCCATCACCATAAAGGAACCTGTCACCAGCAACCGCAGATCAAACTTATGGGAATACTTACCCATCAGTGACGATGTCAGCAGCGGAATAACGCCCATTGGTGCCGCCGCGAGCCCAGCCCAGATGGCGGTGTAACCCATATTGATCTGTAGCCATTGTGGCAGAATAAGTGCGATTGCAAAAAACGCCGCATAACCAAACACCAACGCGATAGTGCCAGCGGTAAAGTTTCTATCGCGAAACAGCGACAGATTAACAATGGGATGGTCACTGGTGAGCTCCCAGATAACAAAGGCCACCAATGACACCAGCGATACCAACCCCAACGACACAATAAAACTGGAAGAGAACCAGTCGAGGTCGTTGCCTTTATCTAGCATGATCTGCAGTGCGCCCACCCCAATAACCAGCAGTGACAAACCACCAAAATCGATGGGGTTGCGCACGGTATCTTCTTGGCGGCCACGCAGTTGCATAAAGACCACCAGCGCGGCAAAAATCCCAATGGGCACATTGATGTAAAAAATCCAGCGCCAGGAGTAATTATCGGTGATCCAGCCACCGGTTATCGGCCCAACAATCGGCGCCACCACCGTCACCATGCCTATCAGCGCTAATGCCAGGCCGCGCTTATCACGGGGAAAAATCGCCATCATTAGCGTTTGCGACATTGGGAATAACGGCCCCGAGAAGAAACCTTGCAGCGCCCGAAACAGGATCAGTTCATTCATCGACTGCGCCATACCACAAAGAAATGAGGTAATCGCAAACATGATCACCGCTCCTAGGAACAGCTTAGTTTCACCAATCGTACGCGACACCCAGCCAGTCAGAGGCAACGCAATGGCATTACATACCGCAAAGGAAGTAATAACCCAGGTACTTTGATCAGACGAAACCCCAAGGTTACCGGCAATGGTGGGCAATGCCACGTTAGCAATCGTGGTATCCAGTACCTGCATAAAGGTCGCCAGCGACAGCCCCAGTGTTGCCAACACCAGATTCTGCGGCCGGAACTGATAGTTGCTCATCCGTTAGAGACCCTTGCTGTCAGCCACAACGACGTCACCGGGCTTGATGCCATTATCTTGCAGAATCTGCTCAACCAGTTTGTGTGCCTGCTGCAACTGATCGTCGTATATATCGGTGCTGAAACGTGGTTTGGTCACCGGCGTCTGTGCCAGCAATGGGCCTTTTTCATCTTTAAGATGCACAGTTACCTGCGTGGACAGCCCAATGCGTAACGGATGTTGCTGCAACTGTTGCGGATTATCAAACACCACCCGCACCGGCAGACGTCGCACGATTTTGATCCAGTTTCCGGTCGCATTTTGTTCCGGCAACAGCGCGAAAGCGCTGCCAGTGCCGATCCCTAAGCTGGCGATATGTCCTTGAAAATGCACATCATCACCGTAAAGATCTGCCACAATGTCCACTGGCTGTCCAATGCGCATAGCCGCCATCTGGCTTTCCTTAAAGTTGGCGTCAATCCACACCTGCTGCAGCGGCACCACCACCATCAGGGCAGTTCCTGCCGACAGTTGTTGCCCCACCTGCACGGCGCGTTTAGCAATATAGCCTGACTCAGGCGCCTTAATCTGGGCATACTGCAGATTGAGATAGGCATTCTGCAGTTGGGCAATCGCACTCTTGATTGCCGGATGATTGGCGATGCTGACGCCTTCGGTAAGGGCCAATTTGGCATTTAGCGCCTGTTTTACCGCGGTGAGTTGATTCTCTGCCGCTTTCAGGCTGTCCTGATAATGGGTCACTTCTTCATCGGAGATCAGATTGCGTTTTGCCAGTTTTACCCGCCGCTGATAATCCGTCATTGCCTGGCGGTAATTAACCTCTTGTACCTGTACCTGAGCCTGGTAGTTGTCGACATCGTTATACAAACCACGGGTCTGGCGCACCACATTGGCGAGGTTTGCTTCAGCGCTATCCAATGCAATCCGGGCATCACTGGGATCAAGCGTTACCAGCGTCTGGCCTTTCTCGACATAGTCACCTTCATCGGCAAATACCTGGGTCACCGTTCCGGGAACTTTCGGCGCAATAGTGATGAGATTTCCCTGCACATAGGCATCATCGGTGTCTTCATAGAATCGGCCGTATTCCTGCTGGTAAACGTAGGCTCCGATGCCAGTTCCAGCCACAACCAGCAGCAATCCCAGCAGATATTGTTTACGCTTGCTAGATTTTGCTGGGGCTGACACTGCGGGCTGTTTGTCTGTTGTTTGCTCAACCATAAATGTCTCGTTTGATATTCATAAAAAAGTTATTCCGGTTGCTGCTCCAGCACACCACCGGCACAAAGAATTTTGCGCAGCAATAGTTCCAGCTGTGCAATATCCTGGTCATCCAGTCCCTGGGTGAACTCATTCAGCATTTCCGCGATCATTTCCGGCATCTGCTGACAAAATGCGTGACCGCTTTCGGTGAGTTGCAGCGCGATACGGCGTCGATCCTTACTGTCTCGCACCCGCTGTAACAGTTGTTTCTGTTCCAGTCGATCGAGCATGCGAGTCGTAGCACCGCCGTCAATCGATAAGCGCTGGCTCAACACACTGCAGCTCTCAACATGATCGCGATGGATCATCATCAACACTTTGAACTGCTGCGCCGTGATATCCAATGGTAGCAAGTGTCGGGTCAGTACCCGGTCTTTGTATTGGTTCACCAAATGCAGCAAGTGCCCCAACGAAAAAGGATTTTGTTCAATTTTGCTTGCGGTAAAATATGCCATGTCAATATTTGCCTAGGCAATTAAATAAAAGTGAATATACGCCTGCAATGCTGCTGGCGCAATAGCAATAACTCTGCACAACTCTGCTGCTGGGGAATTTAGTCGTCTTCGGTTATCGGCATTGGTTTGGGCAGCAAATCCTCACCTGCCACCTGAAAAATAAATACTAGGTCGAAATTTTTTCAAAAACGACAATTGCCTTAACCGTGACCGTTGCAGTATTCGGTTTAGACTTTGGGTAAGTGTTTGCGGCTGTCATCCGCTCGGAGCTAGCACGACTAAAGTTGATCACGCCGCTGCATGTTGCGCGTCTGATGAAGGCAATAAACTATCCGTAACCTCACGATGGTGTGAGGGACAACTACGATAATGCGGATAAGCTATTGTCCTCTAAAAAGGTGAGAAATCATTACAACTTGGGCTGTTGTAATTCTTGGCGAATACTCAGTTCCTCCTTCGCTATTTTACGGAACATCCCGCCCATTGCTTGTTCGGCGACATACTGCGTAAGCCGTTCTTGGGCGACATTCTCAGGGTTATCTTGCAACCGCTGCGCGGTCGCCAACGACTGTTGCACATCATTCGCCTTTGCAGCAATGTTGTCCGCCTTACTTTTAGCCTCCAGCAACTTTCCATAGAGCTCAACCGCACCATTAGCATTGAGTTCCTTTGTAATTACGGGCAATAATGCGGTTTGCACCATTTCGCCAGCATGTTGCTTCAAATATTGACTAGCCCCCTGATTACCCGCGTTGAGAACGCCAACTAAGGTAGGCTCATCCATGTTGGTGATGATATTTTTTAGCAAAGGCCCAGCCACAGGGATCGCATGCTCAGCCGCTTGATTCATCAATGTTTGTAATAGGTTAGCGTCAGGATTTTGCTTAAGTTCACTGGCGACACCCGCAACAATACCGATAGGTGGTGGTAGCAAAATACGCACTAACGGGTCATTGAGGTAACCCCCGCTTTTTGCCAATTCATCCACCACGGCATCAATTCCAACCATTAGCCGTTCAGCAAATTTATCCGCCAACATTTGTTGAAATTTTTGCTGCACGCTACTTTCTAGATCCGCCACCATTGAGGTGCAAGCACAGACAACAAGCGATAAAAACGTTACTGCAATTTTACGAAACATAGAATTTCCATGACGCTAAAATATTAATAATCACCGCCATAGGGTTGTAGCGGCGTTGCGTGAATTAATTTTCGATAAACGTTTACAACTGAAATGTTCCAAAACGTCCGGTCATAGGAGAAGCTGCTCAGGTGCTCTCAACGCACTCGCGCCAAATGTTTCTAAAATGCAGATACTTAGGGAGAGTTGACGAGCGTAAGAATGGATAAATAACACGTTGGGATTGCTTTGAGATGTTGCCAAACCAGACTACACGATGAGTATCGCGCATCATGATATATTCCTACGAAAGCGGAGGTTAGAGTTGAAGCATAAAGAAAGACAATTTATGCGGTTCGATAATCTACAACTCCGTACCATTAACCTCAAGCAGAAACGATTCGTCCTGAAATAAACCTAAGGTCGTCTTTTAACTACAGCTGCTTATCCGGTTTAACGGGTAGTGTTTAGGATTCAGATAAACTAGCTAAAAAGATGTGTCCATGAGCCATAAACACTGTCACTTCGTTTTCTTGGAGGTATACACGCAGGGCACTTCGCTATTATGCCCTACGTATCGGCCCCGTTATTGAATAGTAATTTATAAGGGATATCTATGAAGTGGCCCTCACTGTGAGGAAAATATTAGATTTTTCTATAATAAATTTAATATGTTAAGCGTAAAACATTGCAGTCCATATTGCAACAAACGGATAAAAATGAAACCAAGTTGGAAGCTAATACTTCTTATGGTTCCAACCTTCATCATATTGCCCCCAAAGTTATTCAGCATGTGATTTTAGGCTAACTCTGACATACAAAGATTGACCAAATCTTAGTAATGCGACAATGTTACTACATAAGCAGTTGAGGCAAGTTTACACTCAGCCACCGCCAGCCACCTTCATGTGAGGAACAACCTTCTCAAAGTTGGCGAAATACGGAGAGTTCAGATACAAGGAAGTCACATAGCCTATTATCATGCGCACCGCCTACGTCATCTGTCACTCACAAAACAAGCCACGGCAACGGACACGGAAAACCGCACCGTTGTGTTATGATCGTTATACCTACGGATGGTTTTGATTGATGGACATAGTTTCGTTGATAGCCCTTGTGCTTCTGCCTCTTCTTTTACCAGTATTGGTCGTTTCGGCAGTTTTGGGCAGTGGTTCTCGGATTTTAGAGCGACTCAAGTCCACGATGACGCTAGATGAAGAGCGAGGACTTGCTGAACAAGGACTACTATGGGTCTCAATAATTTCTCCATTTCTATATTTTATCGCCTTGGGTGTAATCGCCTGGAGGGGTTATTCGGTCTCTTTGACAAGTGATGGATTGAGTGTGTTTTTTTCAATTAGCGCACTGCCTCTAGGCGCTTTATCTCTTTCATTACCATTGTCTGTTCTTGTGTCTCGCCTACATGCAACGAAACAAACGGCTAAGCAGATTAAAATTACAAATCAGAAAAATAACATCGACCTTTTTCATTCTCACAGAAAAGAGCTATTCAGTTATTTCGATCAGATAGGTGAAGTTGAGTATCTTGGTTGCTTGACCGGGAAGTTCAAAGTACACCCAAGAGTTCATAAAAATTTCTTTATTGGTAAGCCTGAGAATGGAGTTCCACAACTAAATATAAATGCATTCGAAGATATCGAGAGAGAGTTGTCATCGGCTAGGTGGGAATTGGATTTAATCATTCGAGACGCCAAGCCGGAATTTACTTACAGTTTTTATATCGTCACATTTTGTAGCACAATTTATCGGTTAAGTGAAAAACTTGGGTTGCCAGAAATATACGTTGAGCTTGCGGAACGCAGCATCCTCGTTCCAACGAAGCTCCAAGGTAAAGAAGAAATGGAGCTTTTAACCGTTGGTAAGACGACGGATGAAGCGGTTGCAGCATACAGATACGCAAAAAGTTATTATCATAATCTTTGCGATTTTTCTGGTAAAGAGCCAGTTCATGAAGAGAATGATAATTTAAAGTATATAGAAATGGGCGGAAAATTTAGGAAAGTAAAGGACGAAAAAGTCATTGAAAGGTTGCACAAGAATGAAATCCAACAGGCTATCCAAGCTAAGGCATAACATGCGCTACTAGGGACATAAGGATAGATATGAGCAAAGGTAAAGAAGGAGCTTTCATATATGCAGATGAATCTGGTCACTCAGGCAAAGAAATTTTTGATTCAAAGTCACCTATTTATTATCAAGGCGCAGTAATATCTATTGGTGAGATTGAAACCAAAGTTGCACCAATAATTCAAAAATATTGCGCTGATAATGGACTGGAAAGATTGCATGGTTACGAACTTGGAGAAGATAAAGTAAATAGCCTTTGCTTAGAGTTACTGGATGCTTTAGACGGTACTCAATGGATATTTCATTACACAACACTTCAAAAAAGGTATATAGCACCTACAAAATTTGTTGATACTGTCTTTGATTGTTGGGATAACCCCGCAGTCCATCCTTTCTGGTACACAACTGAACTTTTCAGACACACATTATGTATATTAATAGATGACATGATGGAAGACGGTTTAGATGTTGAGTTTTGGAACTGTTATTTAAAAGATGATTTGGATGGACTAATTAATATATGTAAAGCTTTGTTGGAAAAAGCGCCATATATTTATGACAAAAGGGCATGTGAAGTTGTCACTGCAGGACTAAGTTACGCGATAGATAACCCTTATATATTCACCCTTATATCAGCTAAAGGTAAAAGCGCTTATAAAAAACAGACACCAAATATTATTGCTTTTTCTAGTTTATTAACTGCCACGCATAGATTTTGCAAAGAGTATGGCGTATCAGTTTCTGAACTTATCCATGATCAGAGCGATGAGTTTAAAGGAACGATGCGAGAGTACCACCGCATTTTTTTTGGTGTTGATTTTGAAGAAGATAAATTCGGTGGAATCCCACAATTTAAAGAAGTTGAATATAACTTGGGGAAATTCAAATTAGAATCTTCAAAGATATCTTATGGATTACAAGTAACGGATCTTTTCTTATGGTTAATTCAACGAGATGTTAAAAATAATAGCCTTGAAGAAACCAAGGCTAAGATATTAGACAACTCCGATGATTTCGTTATTTCAAGATCAATGTCTTTAGCAATTATCCAAGCTAGGTACTTCCAATTAATTCAGCAAGAGCTAACGCCTGAGATGATAAAAGCAGGTAAAGAGCTAAACAAAAAAATTGAAGCTAACCAAAGAGCAGCAATGGATAAGTGAATATAACAAGTGCATGTTGTCAGACTGGTTTTCTGCTGCGTTCCAAACCTGCCGAAAATGCAAACGTTAGCCCATAGGAATTTTTATGCGAAATGCACCTGATACAACCGACGACCTAAAACGTTTTTTGTCCACAAACTATTTAACGTCCTTTTCTAACGCTTGTTGCTCACCAAATTAATGCCAAACAACAGCAATATTTTTTCAATCACCATCGCTAATACATTCAATACAGCAATAAAGCTGTAAAGACCCACATCAGTCGCGGTCCAATGACCAATAAATGAGTTAGGCGCAAAGTAGCGTGCGGCAGATGCCAGCAGCAAGCTCACCACAAATACAACACAAAAAAACAGCCCATGTTTGGTAATAACACTGGTAACAAACTCATTGGACGACGTTTTACTTAACTTCCGTCCCAACATCAATCCTGGAACTAGCAATACAACACCCAGTACCAAAGTCACCGCACCTACAGCCCAAAATGCTTTCCAATCCATGTAGACAACTCCATTTTTTTATTGCTTATCAGCTAACTATTTAGCTCCCTAGCTTATAGGGTATTGACGCTAAAGGCTTAGTCATACCGCGTGTGTTGCGATTTAGATGTAGCAGTATGTCGCCCGCAGTCTCTTAGGGGAAGCATCGCAGTAAAAAATTCGTAGAATTGGAGTGGTAAAGATCCAGAGATAGCAAAAATCATTTTTCTAAATAGCTGTTCCTAATTGCGCTTCACCCGAGGAATAGAGGTTATTCCGATAAGTCGACCCTCCGCGTCAGGGATGGCGCGGTGGAGCCCCATGGACGGGTTTATGCGTGTCGACGTTGGGAATGGCCTCTGTGATCTGGCATTGAGAACACTTATTTAGGAAGACACTCACCCAAGCTTTGGTAGTTTTATGGCACAGCCGCCAGTAGTAGTCGGATAAACACTAGATGCTGTTAACGGCATTGGCATTCATGGATGATTTGCGTTAGTTTATGCGGCTTTCTTGGCGGCAACACGGGAATAACATGTTTATCGGGTTTGATTACGGCACCTCCAACTGCTCGGTGGCACGTATGCTGGACGGAGAGCCACAGTTACTGCCGCTGGAAAATACCAGTCATTATCTGCCATCCACATTAGCGGCGCCGACCCGTGAATCGGTTTCCGAGTACCTGTTCCGCCATTATCAGATCCAGCCGCTAGACGCTGTTGGTCAACAGTTGCTGCGCCGCTCCGTGGCCGCCAACCGCGAAGAAGGCATTGACCTACAAGCGGAAGATCTGCTGTTTGGTCAAGCGGCCTTAGCACTGTATCTGGCGCATCCGCAAGATTTATATTACGTCAAATCGCCTAAGTCATTTCTAGGTGCTATGGGCCTGCATGAGGTTCAGCTAAGCTTTTTTGAAGATCTGGTGTGCGCCATGATGGCCAATATCAAGCGGCGCGCCGAGCAGGTCACCCAGCAGACCATCGACGATGCCGTTATAGGTCGTCCGATTAATTTTCAAGGCAGCGGCGGTGAAGAGTCTAACCGCCAAGCTGAAAACATTTTGCGCCGAGCCGCCAACCGCGCCGGTTTCCGTCAGGTTGAATTTCAGTTTGAGCCGGTCGCCGCCGGGCTGGAATATGAAGCTGGACTGACGCAGGAACAAACCGTGTTAGTAGTCGATATCGGCGGGGGAACCACGGACTGTTCATTGCTAAGGATGGGCCCCAACTGGCGCAAGAAAAAGGATCGCAGTGGCAGTTTATTGGCCCATAGCGGCCAACGCGTGGGCGGTAACGACTTGGATATTCATTTGGCGTTTCGGCAACTGATGCCGTATTTCGGCTTGGGCAGCTTGCTGGACTCCGGGCTGGAAATGCCAATAAAACAGCTGTGGAATCCGGTGGCGATTAACGATCTATCAGCCCAAAACGATTTTTATGCGCAGCGCAATCTGGCAGAACTCAAACTACTGCACAAAGAAGCACGAGAACCGCAAAAACTGGCACGTTTGTTACAGGTGTATCACGACACCCTTGGTTACAGCCTAGTGCGCCGCGCTGAGGAAGCCAAAATCGCCTTGTCGCAACAGGCGGAATTTCACAGTACGCTGGCATTAGCAACTGAAGTGCTGCCACTCACCATCCGTTACGATGAGATGCTGCAAGCGCTGGATGGCCCCAAACAGCAGATCACAAAGCTGGTACGCGAAGCGTTAACCCAAGGTGACAGTGTTCCTGATGTGATCTTTATGACTGGCGGATCTGCGCGCTCACCGCTATTACGGCAAGCGGTAGCAGAAGTATTACCGCAAGTGCCCTTGGTCAGCGGTAACGATTTTGGCTCAGTTACCGCCGGGCTGGCACGTTGGGCTGAGGTGTGCTTCGGCTAACCACCAGCCAGACGCTACGCCTGTTGCAAGGCATGGTGACAAGCCTTAGCTCTCCCGCACATGCACCGCAAAACCGCCCTGTTCAGGCAGAATATCATCGCGTAATGTCATAGCTGGGATCTGATAATCACCAAAGTTTTGCCGCCGGAATGGAATGGGCGTAGTGGTGGCTAAGGTATCCAACCGCTGGGCTAGCTGTTGGCAAGCCTCGGTAAATGCCGATGGCTGCATCTTCTGTACCCGATAAAGCACCAACGGTGGCAACACACTAAAACCGGGATAAAACAAACAACCATGCTGAATTGGAAACAGCAGATCATCAATGGGGCCGTTGATACCACGGGAGCTGTAATGTGAATCCCAACCGCCGGTGGTCACCAGCAACATGGCGCGCTTCCCGGTCATTACCCCTTCACCGTAACGGTCGCCCCAGCGGCTATCAGAAAACTCGCCAACGCCATAGGCAAAACCGTGTGCGTACACCCGATCAAACCACCCTTTCATGATGGCTGGCATCGAAAACCACCACAGAGGAAACTGGAAAATCACCGTATCGGCCCAGAGAAGTTTTTGCTGTTCCGCCTTGATATCTGCATTTTGGGTATCGTCTTTAAAAGCCACCGCCGAATCTAGCGAAGCATCAAAGCGACCGGGTTGCCGTGCGGGAAAGTCTCGGCTATCCAATGTTGCTTTCCAATTCATCGCATACAGATCGGACACCTGTACCTGATGCCCGACCTGTTGTAAATGTGACACGGCAAAATCTCGCAAGGCACCGTTGAGTGATTGGGGTTCGGGGTGTGCGTAAACCAGTAAAATATTCATAACTGACCTCAATTGTTGGCTAAGGTCTACACAATAGGATTTAATCATGTATACGAATAATGAATTTCTAAAATTGCAGGTATTATCATGGTTAATATAAAGACACTGGATCTTAACCTGCTGCGGACGCTCGATGTATTACTGGCGGAACACAATGTCACACGCACGGCGCAACGGCTACATCTGTCGCAACCAACGATTAGCGTGCAACTGTCAAAGCTACGGGAAATATTTCATGACCCGCTGTTACTGCCCGATGCCCGCGGCATGCGACCCACTGCGCTGGCAGATCAGTTACGTCAACCGCTACGGCAAGCGTTAGCTGAACTGGAGCAGGCACTAGTGGCAGTGCAGCCGTTTATGCCACAAGAAGCCAACATCATCTGGCGTATCGCCGCCTTTGACTATGGCGAAACCACCATTTTGCGGCCAGCGTTGGCGCAACTACGGCAACTAGCACCCCATGCCAAAATTGCCGTATCACAGGTGATGCCCGCTGGATTACAGGCCCGCATGGAGCGGGGCGAGATAGATCTGGCCTTTCATGTTAGGAATACCGCGCCACCGAC
Organism: Shewanella fodinae; assembly: GCF_014651955.1. Classification (GTDB taxonomy): domain Bacteria; phylum Pseudomonadota; class Gammaproteobacteria; order Enterobacterales; family Shewanellaceae; genus Shewanella; species Shewanella fodinae. The sequence continues at coordinate 40,235 of NZ_BMXW01000003.1, forward strand.
ACTACGCAGTCGCCTATTATTCAGTGAACACTATCGGTTAGCGGCCCGCAAAGGCCATCCGGCGTTACAACAACCACTGACCCTTGAGCGCTTCTGTGCGTTGGAGCATGTCATTGTCTCACCTAGCGGGGGCGGTTTTGCCGGGGCCACCGATGCAGCGCTAACCGCCATCGGCCAGCAACGCAATGTGGTACTGTCGGTGCCACATTTTCTGTTTATGGTGGAAGTGTTAAAAAGCAGCGACTTAGTAGCGATGCTGCCGAGCCGCTTGATCGACCCGCAGCAGATGGACAGTGCCGAAGCACCCGTTGCCGTTGCCCCATTCGAGATGATGATGCTGTGGCACGAGCGTTCGCATCGCGATCCTTCCCATCAATGGTTGCGCGAGTTATTTGCCTCCAGTGCAACGGGGGCTAAGGCTTGAAAAAATATTCCGCGAGCACTTGCCGCTGTTGGCCCCACGCATCGGTAACGCCGATACCCAAGCCGATAATCTCACCATTAGCACGCGGTATTTGCTGCTGCATTAACTGCTGGAATTTTACCAGCTGCGGATTTTTCTCAGCCGCCAGCAGCGTCAGATGTGGCTCAAAATTCTGGAACACATTGGGGCTGCCATAACGCTCAAATGCTGCCAATTTACCGGGATAGGCTTTCACCCATTCGGGCAATACAGGATGGGGATCACGCAGGGGTTCTAGTGCCAGCGTCACTTTATCAGCAAGCCGTTGCAACTCCCGGCTGTGCTCCACATCAATAAATGCCCAGTTACCTTTGGTCACCGTAAAGCCTTTGGCAATTAAAGGTATTGGCTGGTACTGCTGACTCAGTTGCTGCACCGCCCGTTTGATGGCGGCGTCGCTAGCGTCAGGAAATGCCGTCAGATACAGCGTGATATGCACCGGGCGCCCCTGCTGATAAAAACTCTGCATGCCATAAGTGGCTAACTGCTTGCTGGTATCACTCACCAGTTGCACTATCGGTTTAGACGGAATGGCATATACATCCAGCGTCTGCGCCGCTTGCCCGGTGCCAGCGACCAGCCACAGTGCTAAGGTGAAGAGTCCATACCAGCCATTTTTAAAGATTTGGAAACGCAGTAATTTGTGCATGTTAAATCCATTCGTTTTACACCTGATTAGCCGCGATTATAGCGAGTTATCCAATAAAGCGTGCATTACCAATGGCTGCCGTAAATTTTTATGCGGTAAAGGCATGGTCATAGACTACGCCAAAGACTTTCCCGCCGCGCCTATCTTGACGGCCCTTAACACTAGGTTATGAACAAGGTCCACCACAGCCCTCACCGTTGTGATTAAGAAGAGGTGCTCGCGGTACAGTATCAGCAACAAACGCTTAGGCCAAGCAAACAACCGTCAATACGTTCACAGTGAAATGAGCGGTGCGTTGTCACTGCCGTTAGCAATTGGCAGTGACAATCCCGTCATTACACCATCTCTAGGTTTGCCGCTTCTGCCCATGTAATGGCATCGGCACCAGCAGGTAACAACATTGGCGCGATCGGCGTATTAACCATGTACCACACAGCCTTAGCAACATCTTCAGCATAAGTGACAGGTTCAGTTGATTCTTGCCATCCAGAAAATACTTCTTGAGTTAACGCTAAGTATGGTTCTGGAAATTTCAGATTTTGCACACCGGCATTTTCGCCAAAACGTGTACTTGGAGCACGCCCAGGTAATACCGCCCCGACCCTAATGTTAAATTGTGCTAGCTCTAACGCGAGCGACTTTGTAAAGGCATTCACCGCCGCCTTACTCGCCGTATAGATAGATAATAGTGGCAGCGATTTCAGCGTAACGCTGGATGTGATATTCACAATCATGCCGGATTTCTGCGCCCTAAATTGCGGCAACACCGCCTGAATCATTGCCATAGTGCCAAAGGTGTTGGTTTCAAAAATTTCGCGGATTTTTTGTAGTGGCGTTCCCTCCAATGCGTTTAAGAAACCAATCCCGGCATTATTCACTAGCACATCAATTGCCCCGGCAGCTGCAACCGCTTTATGGATTGAGTCGATGTCCGTGACATCCAAAGGCAGGATGCGTAGCCTATCGGAATTGGGCAAAATACCATCGCAAGGGGTACGCATAGTCGCGATAACCTGCCAATCGTGCGCAAGGAAGTACTTGGCAATTTCAAGGCCAAACCCTGAAGAACATCCGGTAATCATAACGGTTTTCATGTGGTAAACTCCTGCTGAAAAATGAATGTTTGCAAAGCATTTTTAGTAAAAACATAATTACGATACATTATAGTTTCGAAACTAACAAGTATCGAATTAGATGAGGCATGCATGACTTCCCCAGAAAAAGCCACGGCTACGGTAGGACGAAAACGCAATCACAAACTGGATGAGGCTATTCTTGAGTCCGCTATCGATATCCTCGCCGAAGCGGGTTTTGATGGCATGACCATGGATATGGTGTCCACTCAGGCAAAAGTAGGTAAAGCAACGGTCTACCGCCGCTGGTCTTCCAAAGCGGAGCTCGTACGTGATGCCATGGTTCACATGAGTCGAAATTCCCTTAATATCGAACATCTACCCGATACAGGAACACTCAGAAGCGACCTGATGGCGCTGCTCAAGCCGCATTCGCTAGAATATAGCGAGCGCAAACTGAAGGTACTTGCTGGGCTGGGGTCTTTCTACGCTGGCTACCAGGAAATAGCGGAAGATGCCATGCAGGGAATTTTCGAGCCATGGAGTGTACTTAACCGAACACTGATGCTACGGGCTCAAGAGAGAGGGGAAATTTCGCCCCAGGCAGATATTGATATGGCATGTGAGATAATTGTCGCCATGGTGACCTACCACAGTCGCATCGAACACCGCGTTTTTAGCAAAGAAGACTATGCCACCTTACTGGATCATATTTTGTTGCCCGCACTCAAACACGCAGAAGGCTAATCGATAGCCGTGGCTTATGAGCGCTGCCCTATCATCAGTCTTCGGCGACACAGAAGACCGCTCCAACTATAGCGGTCTCAATGGCCTTAACTGGGGCAAACACCGCTTTGGCAGCGTACTCTCACCACATTGCGACAGTGACTTATCATTTCTAGTGCAGAAATGAGCCATCATGCCCCATTTTTCAAATTTTGGGTTAATGCAGTTTTGGATAAAAGCGGGCTAGATTGTTAGCTATAAGGTCGCTGTGGTGGATATGTCAGCAGATTGCTGACAAACGGCTTTCAGATTTTGGTGGAGGCCATGGTGTTTTGACTCGCACTAAGTTCATCGCCTAAAGCAACGGTCGCCTCCTCAATGCGCACGAAGCGTCCGTCAGAGCCTCGCTGTGCAAACACGTATACCTCTTGGAGAACACGCGCGCCGTCGTGCATGACTAGGTCGACAACGTGACGTTCGGCGTAAAGCTCCTCGGTGGCGACCTCATCGATGACGGTAATCTTGGCCTGTTTGAGCGCTTGCCGAAGACGGACCATACCATCAAGAAAGGCCGTACGGTCAATCCAGTTTCCATTGACGCGCTGGCGGAAGTCCGGAGCAAAGTGCCTATCCATGGCTTCTTGAATGGGCACTTGAGGGGTGAGTAAGTCGTCGACTGCATTTTTGATTGTTGACATGAAAGTTCTCGTTATTGGCTTTCGCGCGCTCCGTTAGCGGTAGCTCAAAGCCGCCCCCGAGTTCCAGACGCGGCCTTGAGGCTGTGCGCCTCGCTTTGGAGAGCGCTGGTGTTACTTGACCGTAAGTACAATCTTTCCTTGCACGCCCCCACGGGCGGCACGATCGTGGGCGCTTCGCGCATCCGCAAGCGCAAACGTGCTATCAACGCCGACGCGAACGGTTCCAGCGGCGAGCAAATCGGCGAGTTGCGCGAGTTGCGCACCACTCGAACGGACCTGCACTGACGAAACCGTGACACCCAGCTTTTCCGCCTCGTCCGCACCAGAGAAACCCAGCGGAAAGATGGGAAACAGCGCACCACCGCGCTTAAGCGTTGGCAAAAAGCGACCTGTAGTCGGCCCACCCACCGCATCGATGACCAAATCGAGGTCATGTACATGCTCCTCCACCTTGGTCTTGGTGTAATCGATGAATTCGTCCGCACCAAGGTCGCGCACGAATGCCTCGTGCCTGCCAGCCGCGACGGCAATGACCCTCGCGCCCTTCCATTTGGCAAGTTGCAAGGCGAACTGCCCCACGCCGCCAGCGGCCCCGTTGACTAGGACGGTCTTGCCCTCAAGTGGCACCGGCTCGTGTCTGTACGGCTGTAACGGATTTGGTTCGTTGTGACCCAAATCAATCATAAACTGCCATGCGGTCAGCAGAGACATCGGTGCCGCTGCTGCATGCACATGGTCAATTCCCGCTGGCTTCAAAGCAAGTTCAGTAGCCGGTACGCTGACATACTCAGCGTACGCACGGCTACCACCGGCCAAGCCGCTGGGGAAACGAACCATCGAGTACACCTCATCACCGATAGAGAAGGCGGTCACGTCTTCAGCCACAGCCGCGACGACACCCGAGATGTCGGTGCCTAGAATTACGGGGAAGTCCACCTTCGGCTGCCACTCCGGTGGCAGCATTTTGTAGCCATCGCGCAGATACCAGTCCGGGGGATTCAGGCCCACAGCGTGAACGCGTACTAGCACCTCCCCGGGTTTGATCTCAGGTACAGGAGAGTCTTCGTAGAGCAGCACTTCTGGGCCACCAAATTCATGCTGTTGAATGGCCTTCATAGTCTTGGTTGGCATTGCATTTTCCTTTCAGAACAAATAATCTATCAAAAACGGAGCGACGCTCCGACTATTTAAATATACGGAGCGGCGCTCCGATTATCAAGAGAAATCATGCGATCTGATGCAAAAAAGAATTACAATCGCCTTCTAGAGGTGGCACGGCAAGTTGTCACTGAGCAGGGCGCCGACTTGTCGCTACGTGAGGTTGCTCGCAGAGCGGAGGTCGGACTTGGTACGCTGTACCGACACTTCCCGACAAGGGAAGCGTTGTTGGAGGCACTTCTGCGAACGAGCTTTGAGGAGCTAGCGGCACGCGCGGACTTATTCACGGCCTCGAACTCGTCCGACGAGGCTCTGGTTTTGTGGCTGCGGGAGACCATAGCATTTACGTACAGCCATCGAGGTGTTCTTTCGCTGATGATGGGTGCCATCGAAGATATGGACTCAGCCCTTCATACCTCCTGCGTAACGCTGCGCGCAGCAGGCACCGAACTCCTTACGCGTGCGCAATCAGAGGGAAAAGCGCGACAAGACATTGATGGCACTGACCTCTTTGCCCTGATAGCTGCGCTTGCTTGGGTGCGTGAGCAACCAAGTGCCGCGGCACGCGCAGATCATTTGTTTGAGGTAATAACTAGCGCTTTACTGACACCGCATTGATGCGTTGCCGGAGCCTGTTCGGCTCAACACTGCTCGGACGAGGCGATAGCTTGTACTGAACTATGGCCAGAAACGCCATCTGGGTGCCATTACAAAATCAGGCAACAGCCGAGCAAGGCGCATACTGATTGAAGGCCCACACAGTTATCGGTATCCAGCGAATGTCTCCACTGAATTACAGTTAAGGCAAGAAGGCTTACCTAAGGACATCGTCGATATTGCCTGGAAGGCACAGCTTCGCCTATGTAAAAGTTATCAACGAATGAATCAGAAAGGGAAACACTACAACCTCATTGTTACTGCGATTGCTAGAGAAATGGCTGTCTACATCTGGGCTATTGCCAAAGAAGTCGTACTCACATCGGTTAATCCCAAACTACAGTTAAGTCGAGTTCCAGCATGAACAGCGAGTTTGAGCTAACGCATTCTGATCGGGCCGCGGAATGTGGCACAACCTACGAGGGTGTTATGATGGCAATAGCCTAAGGGTTATGCTCCACGAGCATTGACTGATGAGAAGGTGCTACGGCGGATTGAGTAAGGTCAGCTCTGCTTATTCAAAGAGTAAGTAACCTACGAATAGCAGACCGACGACATTACTGCCTCATCCGGTGCGTTAGCTCATCTATTTAAGTGTAAAGAACAACTGATGATGGACTGCAAGAATGTCAGGGAAGCACTCATTCAGGATTGACAAAGGAAGTCATACCAACACCGTCGCCTGCAACGCCTTGTTGAGTTGTGTTCTCCGTCAAAATAAATGACACATCTTGCATTGAACTAAAGGGTTTAAGGGAAGCTTCTGATTCGATAGAGAAAACATGCCCCCCAACGGCCCAGACAGCAACATCCGCGGCAAGTCCCCATGACGTTATCCTTCCACGACCAAGGATGAACTCGCCTTTATTTTTAAACAGCGATTCCTCTGGCCACCGAACCCTGAAGAATCTCATACAATAGAATTCAATTTCGTTCCATTCAAGGAGCCTTTGAACCTTATTTATATGCTTGATCTGAGACGTGTACGTATCACTCATACTTTCAGGAAGCGAAGCAGCAACCCCATTCAAGATTGAAAGCTCGAAAGGATATAGATTACTTCTGAACATTACTTTTCAACCCAACGTTAAAGTCCGACCGCCGCTTTTTGGCGTCGGATGGACACCTTGTATGTGGTGACGTGTGCGTCGTTCTCACTCTTGAAACTCCCACGGGATTTCCTTTTTGAATAGAGCAATTGCCTGCTCAACAAGCTCAAGATCTAGGTCCTTTTTGTATAGGGTGACCTCTCGGGTCTTTTTAGTATCATCCCGAAAGACTTCGAGAAGCATTTCACTTCCAGAATAAACTTCTATTCCGATTCCATCCCTAACATCGCCAACATCACTAGCAACGATATACTTTTCGATCTTGGAATATTCACCCATGCTTGCTCCTCAATCGATTGCCACATAACGCTTTCCTTTGGGGCTGAAGTGAAGCGCAGCGGAAAATTTGTCCGACAGCAACGTCTTGTTAGATGCCACGCTCACGATGTCATTAATTCTGCCAACACTTTCCTACAGTTGAGTGCAGATCTAATTCTGTTCAAATTCCTTAATCTAACCCTGTGGCCGACCATCCATAGTGGATGGCGCACTAACCACGACACACCCGTTAATGCCGCCTATCTTCAACACACCCTCCTTGAACTTAGCGTGCTCCTGCGTCGCACGAGTGCAATCCCACAGGAAATTGACGATATGCGCATCCTTGTATTTCGCGTCAGCGCGATAAAGCGAGGCGTCTTCGGCAATCTCACCGATGAGCGCCGGGAAAGATTTCTTCATATCCTTACGGTACTTAACTTCTATAATCGTGTGCAGTGACGGAAGGTAGAGATCAATGCGCGGATTCTTCTGCCCAACGGGCTGGAGATTCACTTCATCCGCGAGGTCGTTGAAGATCGGCCCGAGCAGAACATAGAGAAGGTTCTGAACGTGGTATTCGTTCTCTACCGGCCACTTTACGGGTTCCGCGCCTCGCGTGCGGCCCGAATCCTCCCATGTCCACCGCTTGAGGCCGACGGGGATGTGCTCCAGAAATCCCAGAAGATCATCGAGGCACCAGCCCTTCGGCGGCACGACAGCCACATCCTGATTGACTTGATCGAAAACGTAGACCATCAGGGACAAGAGCGCCGCCGAAGCGTCCCCCTGCGCCGTTGCTCGGAATTCACCCATGAAGCGGTCGATCAGAGCCATGCGGCTTCGGTGATCGTCGATCCGCTGAATCTCGTGGTAGTGAAGAAAGAGCGGCACGCACGCGCTGGCGTAGATGGCGGATTCCCCGTTGCGGACGTACTCTGCGATATCTTTCTCGAAAAGATTGAGATGGTCGCTGCCCGCCTGCTGCGCAAGGAAACCGGATGTCCAGTTCTCGAACTCGTAGGCGATGCGGCTATCGTTCACTTGTCCAGCCAACCATTTCACGGCCATGACGCCAAACATATCGGAGACCCACGGGCGCGGCGTCGAGTCGATTTTGGCAGCCTGACCGAGCAGGCGCGAGACATCCTGGTTGGGGACGGTTTCCTCCAGAACGCCAAGACCCGCAATCGCGCAGCGCTGGTACAAGGAAAGCGTCGCAAAATCGAAGGCCGTAGCACCGTCCTTTGACAAGCCCAGAAAATGTAAAAAGGTGGATTTGAAAGGGTCGGCGTGCGCGCTCTCGATCACCTTGCGGTGCAGATACTCGCGTAACTGGTACGCGTTCTCCTTCTCTACAGAAACCATTGCGATTGCCCAATTTTACCGATCATCACCGAGTCATTCCATCCCGGAAGCTGATTTAGCCAACCGAGGTTTCGTGCAATCAGGTCGGAATAGCTGATCGTCACCGGCATGGGATTGGGGAAGTAGCTGCGCCAGGAGTGCGAGGCGAAACTATAGAGCTGAGCGCTCAGATACCTAACGTCCTTGAAGGTCGAATCCTTATGAATATCGAGGATTACACCGCGCGGATGTCCGTCTGTATCCTGCCGCAATTCGCGCTGACCGATCAGATAGACGAGCATTTCATGCTTGGAGAGCTTGAAGGTCTTTCCGCGCGGTGGCGCTAGCTTTCCTTTCTGCTCACCTGCCGTCGCGGAGTCGAACATATGTAGTCCGTGATCTTCCGAGATTTTCAGGAATGCATACTCGATCTGATATTCCCGGTACTTGTCGATCACAGTGCAAACGGCTTCGATCTCTTCCTTGTTGAACTTCTTGACCTGCGCATGAAAGATCAGGCGGATCGTGTCGCCTTTCTGCCAGTTCATGCGCTTTTGAATTTTCTCGATAGTTTCACCGAGAACTGAGGTTAGAGCCTCGCAGTAGGCTTCCGGCACGACGGCCTTCGAGGTATTCGAGACAATATAGCTGCCGTCTCCGGAGAAGACCGTGGTGATGCCCATAATCCGTTGAATATCCGCTCCACGCTCTTGCCCGATGTTGGCGCTGCCGATGCCAATCACGAGTTCATGCGAGAGTGTAGGGGAGGATTTTAGCAGCCAAGGAACGCCGCCCATCTTGGCGTAGCAAGCCAGCGCCAAATTGTTGAGCGAATAGCCGAGTGAATAGTCAGATTGTGCCAACAGCTCTATCGTGAAATCCTGAACGGGAACTTGATGCAGGAAGAACAGGCTCTTGCCGAGATAATACGGATTCTCTGTGACCTTGAGTTTCTTGAAAGATTGCCGAACCTGCACGAGGGCCAAATCCCATCGTCCACCGTCATCCGCCTTCCTCCGGATCGCAGCCTCAATAGCGTTCTTGTATGCCTCCACGCTTTCGGTGGCCGTTGCAAACACCTCCACGCGACTAGTTCCCAAGGCGAACTTGCCTTCAAGGCCATTGCTGAAATACTTGCTGCTTGAAATTCCTTTCAAGAGCTTGCGGACGAACTGTTCGACGCGGCCCTTATCATGCTGAGCGCAGATGACACAGATTGACGGATCGTTTCGGTCGAATGTGCGCTTCGTATAGGGACCGCTCTGCGTAAGCCCTTTCTCGGCCCAATCAGCCTCACCGTTGTCGTTGAAGACGAATAAGGGTTTCTGCATCTGCCCACAATCCTTCTGGATATCGGGCGCATCCTCAATCTCGATGCGTGTTCCGTCAATCAGCGGAATAGCCTTCGACTGGATGTACTTTTTGAGCGTGTCTATGCGGGCTTTCTTGTTCTCGCCTCCATTGAAGATGGAGACTGACTGCCGGATACGCTCGACGATGGCGTCCTTCTGAGCACCGTGCGTATGCAGAATATAGTCGTCGAAGTTTGTCCGGCTGGCTTCAAGGTAAACATCCTTTGCATCTGCCTGCACGACCTGGCCGTCAGGCTGGGTGACCTGTAACGTCTCGCCTTTGATCGCGCTCACTGATCCCACGAGCTTTCTGTACCCATCCTCTTGTTCTGTGACGACGTAGCGGCCTATGAGATCGAATCCACCATATAGGAAAAACAGGCCGTTCTCTTTGAGAACCCTTCGTGTTGTGCAGTCAATAACAAGGCACGGATGGTCATGCACATAACGAGTGTTGATTGAATATTTGGCACAGACTTTAAACGGATAGGCGTCACCGAGAATCGGAGCGAGGAGATTATCCTCCGGTTTGGTACTTACCAGCTCAATGGGATTGAAGCCAAGAGGATTACGTCCGAGCCCTGTAAGATGACGGGACAACCCGTCCTTGACCAGTGAGCAGAAGATACCGAAGTTGTCATTGAGAGGAATGGTGATCAGCGTACCAGAAACGGGAAACGTGCCGTCTGATGAAAAGATCAGAATATTGTCGCCCTGCCGACGGAAGGAGTGCGTCGATCCGTGTTTAGAGCGAAGACCATCCAGCGTCTCCTTGACATAGGGAACCTGGAGAGCGTCAAGATCCGCATTGGGGATTTTGAGTGGAAATGCGTTCAGGGAAACAGACAAAACTCGCTCCTTTCTTTGGTCAATGCGTGTACCTTTTTGGGCGTCTAACGCCTGGGCTAAACGGCCGATTTGGAGGCGCACCGCGCCGGAAAAGCGGTCCGCTTAAGCCCCTGGTTAAGCCTTTGCTCGCCACGGCACAAGCGCTATATGCTTTAGCTTTGAAACAGATTTTTGCTTCAACTAGGGAGTTTCTTTCTATTTCTGGAATTCCTGAATCCACTTCCCCTTCAGGGCTGAGCCATAGGCGAGCGGCTGAGTCCCATTCCCATTCATCTTCACCAACTTGTATTATTTCTGAAATTCCAAGAAGTGCGTTTTTACAAACTTTGCACTGAAGCAAGACTATCTGTGTCGGCCAACCTGAATATTCGAGACTGAGCTCCACAGATCCGCGTTCAACGCAGTCGACCTTGGATTCGCAATGTGGACAATCAGTGATCACTCGAAATTCTCCTTTTGGCCTAACAGTGTTTAGACGACAAAATGTCGTGTTTAATTCCGACATTTTGTCCAAATTCGTGAATTTACATAAAGAGATATTACTGACATTCTTTTGATAAATAAAAATATTTTTATTTTTTGAGCAGTCGTTCGTACATCAAAATATGCCAAAATGTCTGAAATTTGCCTATTTTGCGACATCTGATGATGCTGCACATATCTATCCAGTTTTAACACATGACTGGAAACTTCCACCAAAGGTGGATATAGATGAGAATTTCTAGGGCATAAACCCCGTTTGTTGCTTGTTCCACCAACAACTTGCTAACTCACTTTCGTGCAGACATGCGACTATGTCGTGCGCTCCCAGCATGGACTTCACATATTGACTTCGTGCTTTATAAAATACTGAAGTTTACCTCGGGTAATGATTCAAAACTGGGTTTAGCAAAGTAGTAGCCTTGCATCAGATCAATCCCGATATCTCGTAAGAAGCACATCTCTTCTTTAGTTTCTATGCCTTCAGCAAGAGGGGTTATGTTTAGTTCTCGAAACATAGCAACCGTATTTTTAACCACTATCTGCCGGACAGGATCTTTGTCTATATTGCGGATAAGCTCCATATCGAGCTTGGCAATATCAGTCTGAAAATCAGCAAGCAAGTTCAACCCTGAATATCCAGAGCCAAAATCATCAATCGCTGTTTTAAAGCCTAAACTTTTATAATATTCAACAATATTTTTAATATGTTGATTATCTTTAACTTTCTCAACCTCTGTGAATTCAAACATAATTTGAGCAATTGGAAAGCCATATTCTTTGGCGGCTTCTAATGTTGTCCGTATGCAACGTTCCGGCCGATAAACTGCATTAGGTAAAAAATTAATGCTGACCATTTGGCTAATGTTTAATTTGGCCGCCAGCGCTATGGCTTTAACGCGACATAACTGGTCAAACCGATAGCGATTATCATCATTAACCTGAGAGATAACAGAAAATGCAGATTCGTTATTGAGACCTCGAACTAATGCCTCATAACCGAAAATCGTTTTTGATGAATATTGAATGATGGGTTGAAATGCCATAGTAAAATCAAATCCGAGGTCGGATGATTCCTGACATTGCTTACATGACGCCCCTAATTTATCCATGTTCTCTCACAAGTGCTGATTATTTGATTATATTGCAATTTAATTTCAAAAAATTGGGCGTGGAAGGTATATGATTCAAATACGCTTACCCGATCTATCCTCATGACACGACTGGATATACATAACTGCATTTACCCCATATAGCCCAAATATAAATGCGTACGAGTATCTATCAGTATTGCCTAGAATGTAGCGGCTTTCTATAAAAGATACGCGCTGCTAGGGCCGCTGGTGATTTTACAAGCAATCCTTTCAATTAAATACATTAATTATTTGATTTTATTTAATAAATTAGTACTACTTGAATAGCCGTCAAAGCCAATCACAAAACAATTGCGAAGTACCGGCAATGTGTAGCTAGAAACATTTGCCCAACACCAATCTTTACTTGATCCCCAGTAATACAGGACTTTCCATTTTAGATCTTACTAAACCTAATATAAAAGCCACTGCGAACAGTGGCTTTTCGTAGAAACTGACAGGGTGAATACTCACCAATCCCATCTAGAACGGGATATCATCATCCCAGCCATCATCCAGATCTGGCGTGTAGTTCTGCTGAGGCTGCTGTTGTGGATTTTGTTGTGGCTGCGGTGCCGGGCGCTGCTGTGACTGTGGTTTAGGTGCATAACCACTGCTTTGCTGCGGTTGATAAGCAGGAGCAGATTGCTGTGGCGCATTATACTGTGGCGCGGGCTGTGAGGCCTGTTGCGGCGCGGTATACTGTGGCTGAGATTGCTGCGGTGCCGCATACTGGTTGCCACCTTGTGGTGCAGCATAACCGCCGCCCATATTGCCACCCTGTGCTGGTGCGCCACCCTGATTCTGCGGACGACCACCCAGCATCTGCATGCTGCCCTGCATATCAACAACGATCTCAGTGGTGTAGCGATCCTGACCGCTCTGATCTTTCCACTTACGGGTTTGCAGGCGACCTTCCAGATATACTTGCGAACCTTTACGGAGATATTCTCCGGCAACTTCCGCCAGTTTTCCGAAAATGACCACGCGGTGCCATTCAGTACGTTCCTGCTGCTGTCCCTGCTGATCTTTCCAAGTATCACTGGTCGCTACGGTGATATTTGCCACAGCATTGCCGTTCGGCATATAGCGCACCTCTGGGTCCTGTCCCAGATTGCCCACCAGAATTACCTTGTTAACACCACGACTGGCCATGAAAATCTCCTGCAATTCTTAATCTTTTATGTTGAGCTTAATTGGCAGAGCCTAGCACAGCTCGCGCTGCCGTTAAATCGAATTGATCGTTGACCTTGAGGTAAGCAACCTTTTCTTCAAGCACAACAATGGCTTCGGCAACGCCATCCAGTTGCGACAATTTGGCGGCCATCTGCTGCGCTTGTTCGCGCCCCTGAACGGCAGCTTCTAAGGTGTAACTTTTAAGCAATTTGGGATTGCGCATACCGAAGGTCAGTCCAATCCAGATTAACATCAGCACCACGGCCACCATAAACACACCGGTTGACCCCAACAGCTGATAGGCACCGCCCCCAAATAAACCACCGCAGAATGCTCCGAGGAACTGGCTAGTGGAGTAAACCCCCATTGCCGAACCTTTAGCGCCCACCGGACAAAATTTGGAGATTAAGCTCGGCAGTGAGGCCTCCAGATAGTTAAAGCCGGTAAAAAAGGCGATAACGGCAATACTTAGCGCCACCAAGCTGTGGGGCAAGGAGGCCATCAGGCTGAGTGCCAGCACCATAATTACCAGCGCAATCTGGAACATCTGTTTGGTATTTTGCCGTTTCACTCCAATGATGATCATTGGCACCATCAACATAAAGGAGCCGACAAACGCCGGGAAATACAGCATCCAGTGCTTTTCTTTAACAAGCCCAGCATCCACCAGATCCAGCGGTAATGCGACAAACACCGCAGTCAACACCAGATGCAACAGGAAGATCCCGGCGTCTAGGCGGAACAGTTGCGGATCTTTCAGCATTTGCAGCAGCTTGCTGGTCTGCGCCAGCGTATCGCCAGCGGGCGCATGATGCACCGGATTGGGCACTAACAGCTGCATGATAATCATGCCAACAATTGCCAACACACCGGTGAGACCAAATAAACCGCTGAGGCCAAGATGTTGCGCCACTACCGGCCCCACCAACAACGCCACGGCAAACGAGCCTCCAATGCACATGCCAATAATAGCCATCACTTTGGTACGCTGTTCATCACGCGTCAGGTCGGCTGCCAAGGCCAGCACCGCAGCGGCAATAGCGCCCATTCCCTGTATAGCTCGGCCTGCCACCACACCATAAATACTGGTGGACATGGCCGCTACAACACTACCAATAGCAAATAACACTAGGCCACCCAAGATCACTGGTTTGCGGCCGATTTTATCTGACAATATCCCCATGGGGATTTGCAGTAATGCTTGTGTCAGACCATAGGCGCCGATAGCTATCCCCACCCACAACGGTGAGAATCCCTGCAGATGTTGTCCGTACAGTGCGAACACCGGCATGATCATAAACAAGCCCAGCATGCGTAATCCAAACACGCCGGCTAAGGAGAAGGCGACTCTTTTCTCTGTTCCGGAAAGTCCAGCATTAGCCATGTCGTTTTTGCCCTGAGTTCAGTTTTATTTAAGGAAAGGATGCGCAGTTTAACACGAAGCTTTTTTTTCACCCAAAAGGAAATCCTATCTCTGCGATACACATTTGAGCATCCATTTAAAAGTCATTTAGATTCATACAAATGCGTTTATTAATTCGCGTTAATACACAGTAACATGCGCTAATTCAGCGTATTTTTGCTACGTAGCAATAGCCGCTGTTGAGTGTTTGACCGTGTTTCCCAGAAAATCGCTACATTTTATTTTGCGCCTATGAGCTGATGTGGATTTATGCGATACTGATCGTCTTTTTCTTCGGTCAGCAGTCAGCTATTTCAGAGATGGATAAGATAGAAATTCGTGGTGCCCGCACCCACAACCTGAAAAATATCAATCTCACGATTCCTCGGGATAAATTGATTGTTATCACTGGGTTATCTGGTTCCGGTAAATCTTCACTGGCGTTCGACACACTCTATGCCGAAGGTCAGCGCCGCTATGTAGAGTCTTTGTCGGCCTACGCCCGTCAGTTCCTGAGCCTGATGGAGAAGCCCGATGTGGATCATATCGAAGGGCTAAGCCCGGCGATCTCCATTGAACAGAAATCCACGTCGCATAACCCGCGCTCCACTGTTGGCACCATTACCGAGGTGTACGATTACCTGCGTTTACTGTATGCCCGCGTTGGCGAGCCGCGCTGCCCGACGCATGGGGAGCCGTTGGCCGCGCAAACCGTGAGCCAGATGGTGGATCAGGTGCTGTCACTGCCGGAAGGTGAACGCCTGATGCTGTTGGCACCCGTGGTACAGGGCCGTAAAGGTGAACACGTCAAACTGCTGCAAAATCTGGCGGCACAAGGTTATATCCGCGCTCGTATTGATGGCGAAGTCTGTGACCTTTCCGATCCGCCAGAGCTGGAACTGCAAATCAAGCACACCATTGAGGTGGTGGTAGACCGCTTCAAGGTGCGCGCCGATCTGCAACAGCGGCTGGCAGAATCGTTTGAAACCGCACTGGAACTCTCGGGCGGCATTGCCACTGTAGTCAGCATGGACAACACCGATGCAGCACCACTGCTGTTTTCTGCGAACTTTGCCTGCAGCCAGTGTGGCTACTCTATGGCGGAACTGGAGCCACGGTTGTTCTCCTTTAACAATCCGGCCGGCGCTTGTCCGACTTGCGATGGTCTGGGTGTGCAGCAGTTTTTTGATCCAGAACGGGTAGTCACCAACGATGAATTGTCGCTGGCGGGCGGTGCCATTCGCGGTTGGGATCGACGGAATTTTTATTACTTCCAGATGCTGACTTCACTGGCCGAGCACTACCATTTCAAGGTGGAAACCCCGTTTTGTGATTTGCCACAGAGTGTTCGTGATATTGTGCTGCATGGTTCGGGGGACGAAAAAATCGCCTTCCGTTATATCAATGACCGTGGCGATGTGGTGATACGCAATCATCCGTTTGAAGGCATCCTGAATAATATGGATCGCCGCTACCGCGAAACCGAATCCAACTCAGTGCGTGAAGAACTCGCCAAATACATTAGCAACTGCCCTTGTAAAACCTGTGGCGGCTCACGCTTGCGTGAAGAAGCACGCAATGTGTTTATTGGCGATGTCAGCCTGCCACAATTAACCGACTGGTCCATCGGCCACACCAGCCGCTACTTTGCCGAGCTGCAATTTAGCGGACAAAAAGCACAAATTGCCGAGAAGATCCTCAAAGAGATCCAAGATCGGTTGGGTTTTCTGGTGAATGTGGGGCTGAACTACCTGTCGCTGTCGCGCTCTGCCGACACGCTTTCAGGCGGGGAAGCCCAGCGTATCCGCCTAGCGAGCCAGATTGGTGCTGGTCTAGTGGGGGTGATGTATGTGCTGGATGAACCGTCCATTGGCCTGCATCAGCGCGATAATGAACGGCTGTTAAGCACCCTGACTCATCTGCGCGATCTCGGTAATACCGTGATTGTGGTGGAACATGATGAAGATGCCATTCGCAGCGCCGATTACATTGTCGATATTGGCCCCGGTGCGGGAGTCCACGGCGGCGAGGTGATCTGCGCAGGAGATCTCAACACTATCATAGAATGTGAGCAGTCACTTACCGGACAATACCTATCAGGCAAGCAGAAGATCACCGTGCCCGGGCCGCGTACCGTGTGTGACCCTAACAAGATGATCAAGCTGTATGGCGCGAAAGGTAATAACCTCAAGAACGTGAATTTGGAGATCCCGGTTGGGCTGCTGACCTGCATCACCGGAGTCTCCGGCTCTGGTAAATCAACGCTGATCAACGACACCTTCTTCCGTATCGCCCATAAGATGTTGAACGGTGCGACCGTCAACGAACCCGCGCCTTATGACCGCATTGAAGGCATGGAACTGTGCGATAAGGTGGTGGATATCGACCAGAGCCCGATTGGCCGCACCCCGCGTTCCAATCCGGCCACCTATACCGGCATTTTTACGCCGATCCGCGAACTGTTTTCCGGTACCCAGGAAGCACGTACTCGCGGCTATCAGCCGGGGCGTTTCTCCTTTAACGTCAAAGGCGGCCGCTGCGAAGCCTGTCAGGGTGATGGTTTAATTAAAGTGGAGATGCACTTTCTGCCGGATGTGTATGTACCCTGTGATGTGTGTAAGGGCAAGCGTTATAACCGTGAAACCCTGGAAGTAAAATACAAGGGTAAAAGCATTCATGAAGTGCTGAACATGACGGTGGAAGAAGCCCGCAGCTTCTTCGATGCGGTACCAGCGATTGCCCGTAAGCTGCAAACCCTGATGGATGTTGGATTGTCTTATGTGCAACTGGGACAGAGCGCTACCACACTGTCGGGCGGTGAAGCGCAGCGGGTGAAGTTAGCCAAAGAGCTGTCAAAACGCGATACCGGCCAAACCTTGTATATTCTGGACGAACCCACAACGGGTCTACACTTTGCCGATATTCAGCTACTGCTGGATGTACTGCACAAACTCAAAGCCCAAGGCAACACCATTGTGGTGATTGAACATAATCTGGATGTGATTAAAACCGCTGACTGGATTGTGGACTTAGGGCCAGAAGGTGGTTCTGGCGGCGGCACCATTCTGGTAGCAGGCACACCAGAACAGGTAGCAGAGCATGAGGAATCACATACCGCGCGCTTCCTCAAACCACTGTTGTAATACACACTGTTGACCACGCACAAAGGCCCATACGGGCCTTGGTGTTATCAGAGACTCACCTGATTGTAAGTCGTCCAAGCAACAATATTGCCCATTAACGGCACCAGCCACACTGCGGTTTTGTTGTCACTATAGATACGGTAGAAATACAGCTCTTCATCGCGGATATCGTGCTTGCGGATCTCCCGGTAAAAATCCATCGCCGAATGGCTAACGTTATCCGGCTTAATCAGCTCTTTCTGCGTTACCGTCACTTGGAACACATCCGCTGGCTGACCGGAGATTTCGCTGTGATACTGGCGGAAACGACCACGTAACTGGTATTTGATAGGGGTGGTTATGCAGTTCTGATCGGTCAAACAAGCAGAAAAATAGAACTGGCCGCTATCGCTATCCTCATACACCAGCGACATGCTCAGATCAGTACGCACCAGCAGTTCGCCCGCCACCGGGAAATAGATATCGGCATGGTAGTTGTGTTCGGTAACTTCGGCATTACTTTCCGCAGGTGGCAGAATAATCCGGTTATAGCGAATACGCTGCTCCATCTGTTTACTGAGCGGAATAAACTGCTGCATATTCAGCCCGGCAGGTTCGGCCTTGATGGCGGTGATATTGATAATGCCTTCGCCAGCACACTCACCAGTATCAGCACCGGGACAGATAGTGAAGGAATAGTTATTGCCATCTGCCGCGGCAAAGGCACCGAAATGCGTCATGCCCTCAATATGATTACCTTCCGGTGCCAGATGCTTCTGCCACATTGACGGATGTAACGAGGTAACACTGTCGAGATGATACAGCCGTGCCATGCCGTGAAAACCGCCGACATTCAGCAGAATTTGCCGATCCGCCTGCCAGTGGTGCAAGTGTTTGAGCATGACATGAGCATCACTGAAGTACCACCATAGACACAACACTAGCGTCAGCAACGTGATACCAAACAATTTCACCGACCAGGAAACCCCCACCAATGCTTTACGGATGGCGCGGCCGTCATTAATCGCCAGCATATGCACATGGGAACTCTCGGAAATGGTCAGTTCATAACCGCGGCGGGCGACGGTTTTTAACTGGATCTCCGGATAGGGTTCCAACTTTTTCCGCAAGGTGCTGACGCATTGTGTCAGCGAAGTGAGAGCCACGACCCGGTCGGGCCAGCCGACAGCGAGCAACTCCTCTTTGCTGATAATCGCCTCCGGCCGTTGCAATAGGCAATGCAGGATCTGCGCTTCCGAATAAGACAACGGGATCACCGAGTTATCCCGCTGATCCAGTAACTGCTGAGCCTTGTTATCGAGCGCCAAATATGGAGTGAGCGGTTGCATCATAACTCCTTGAAAATTTTAGCAGACTCGGCTCCTTGAGCCAGATATACAACGGCGCATAGTAACGAGAGATGCAGGCGGATAATGTGATGATTTGCGCAAATAACCCTTTGTCTAACATGGATAAACACCGCAGCGTTAACCCGGTCACAACTGCCGCTGGCGAAACGCCCGCAGCGCCAGCCACCACAGGCCCATAAGCCACAACCCGGGTTGCAGATACAGCAACAATGATGGCAATTGGCGGGCGTGTTGATTGAGTAACCGAAAACCACTGGCGGGATTCAACAGTTGCAGCCATAACAGTACGTTGGGCGCCATATGGCTGTCGGTCGCTACCGCGAGGATCAACAATGCGAGATCGTACAGCAACACCAGTAGCAGCCATAACAACAGTACCCATACCAGCGCCTGATTGCGGCTGCGCACATGCAAGCTGACCCAGTAGCCAGCCAACAGACAGATGAGCGTCAGTAACCAACCACTCACCAGCAAGGTTAACAATGGCCGCCACAGCTGCTGCCAATGAATGGACGACGACCATAATGGCAATAACCACAGCAATCCGTAACCGGCCAAACAAGCCAACAGTAAGGCTGCACCCTGCCCTAACAGTTTACCCGCCAACCACTGCGCCTTGCTGATGGGATACGTCAACATCAGCAGCATGGTGCCCGCTTCTGCTTCGGCAACAAAGGCATCGGCCGCCAGCAGCAAGGCCAATAGCGGCAACAGAAAACAGCTCAGGGTTACCAGAGAATTCATCAGTTGTGGCAGTGGTGGTAACCGCAGTTGTCCGGTAACGGCGCTGCTGCCAAAGGTGACGGCCAATGTTAGTAATGCAAAGATACTGGCCGCCAGCCACAGCCAGCGACTACGGCGAGCGTCCTGAAATTCCCGCCGTGCAATAATACCAACGACACTCATCATACAGCCTCCGCCAACGTTAGCTCGGATGTGGTATCTGCCAGAAAATGGCGAAAAAGCTGCCCAAGATCCGGTGACTGCAACCGATAATCGATGCAGTGCCAGTGCTGAGTCAGTCGCTGGCTTATCTGTGGCAACAAGGATACTGGAAATAGTAACTGCTGCTCACACAGCCAAGGAGCTAACAGCGGATCGGTATGCCAAGCACGGCCAGCGGGCAGTTGTATCCGCCACGGCAGTTGCGCCTGCTGTTGCAGCGCTGGCAAGGTACCGCAGGCGGCCACGCGGCCATGATCCAATATCAGCAGTTGATCGAGCACAGGTTCCACCAGCGCCAGCTCATGGGTGCATACGACGATGCTGCAACCTTGGGAGCGCAGTGTTTGCAACGTCTGGTACATGAATGCTGACGCTAACGGATCGAGCCCAACCGTGGGTTCATCCAGCAGCAATAGTGCTGGCTGGCTTAACAACGCCTGCGCCAGCCCCAGCCGTTGCCGCTCGCCTTTGGAGCACACGCTTAACGCTTGCCTAGCGCAATGCTCCAGACCAAAATCCACCAGTAGCTGCTTGACTCGACGGCGATTAATCCCTTTTAGATCAGCAAAATACTGCAACAGTTCGCCCAGTTGCATCTGTGGATAAAAGCTGACATTTTCCGGCAGATACCCCACCTGCAACGGCTGTCTGCCGGGTTTATCACCCAAAACGGTGAGCGAACCGCTATCCGGCTGATACAAGCCTAATAACAGTTTGATCAACGTGGATTTACCGGCTCCGTTGTGCCCAAGCAATGCCAGCAGCTCGCCACTGTGTAGCTGCAAGCTCAGCTGTTGCAGCCGCGGCTGACCGCCAAGGCGAATTGCCAGCTCGCAGGCATTAATGGTCTGCATCATGTATCTCCTGCCGTTGTGGCGGTTGCATCAAGGGATAGGAATCACGGATGCCAACACTGGGTTGCAGTGCCAGCGCACTGCTGAGCCAGCGCAACAGTTGCACTATCGGGCTGTTCAGCAGTTGCTGGGCTGAGGGATACAGCCACAACAATCTATCGAGGGCATCATTAGGCTGATAGGACTGCTCGCCCACACCATCGCCATCAAGATCCCAGCCCTGATAGCTACTCCAGTAATTGCCGCGCTGTTCATGACTCCATTCCAGCGCTTGTATGCCGATATAGCGCACCTGGATCTGGTTGTTGCTAATACTGTTGTCGTAGAAGTGATTACCCTCGGCACCAAGGGCCACGCTGATGCCGATGTCGCTGTTCGCAAAATCATTACCGCGGATCACATTGTCGTGCGCATCATAGATAAACAATGCTTTTCCCAGATTGCCATCTTCTGCTTTACCTCTGGGATTACGCGCCAGAGAGGCTTGATTCCCCAGCAGTTGGCTTTCGCGGGTAACGTTCAACAGAATGCCAAAGTCCACCGCTTCACTGACTTGGTTGTCCTTTAAGGTAATGGCTTTGGAACTCATCAAGGCATAACCGCCACTAACCGCTTCAGCACGGTTCTGCCAGGCTAAATCATCGTGGGTATACATGTAGTGCAGGCCATATTGCAGCCCTTGGAACAGGTTGTGGCTAACACGGCTGTGACTGACATCTTCCAGATAGATGCCATCGCGCACATCCTGCATATGATTGCGGTGTAGCTGCGGAGACTCGACGTAACGCATGGCGATGCCATCACCGCGATCCAGCACATACAAACGGTGTTCACCCAGAATATGACAATCTTCAATCACTGGCGCGGTAAGCTTTTCGGCATAAATACCATACCCCGGACCTTGCAACGTTAACCGGCTCAAGCGCACCCGATCAGCTCCTGGCAGCAGTTGCACGCCGGCATCTAAGCTGAAAACGTCGCTGCCCCAATCACGGATGGTCAAGCCGCTAACCTGAGTATCTGCGGCGCTGATCAGCAAAGCACTGCCAGTGCCATCGGCAAACAGCGTGGCACCTGGCGCCGCATGAATGATGAGCGTGTGGGAAATCGTCAGCGGCCCCTGATAACGCCCCACGGGTAACACTATGGTGTCGCCCGCAGCAGCATTATCCAGCAACGGTTGCAGTGCTTGCCCCGGCTGTGCCTGCCAGTTGGCAGCCAAACACCAGTTGCAGCAACACCATAACCATCCGATGATCGCCCAACGCATCATCTGCCTGAGCGCATTAATGCGCTCCCTCCAACAAACTGAGATTAACTTCTTGATAGCTCAGTACCTTCCCCCCCCAAGAGGCCGCAAACGCCTCCGCGCCCTCACGACTGGAGAATGGTGCTAATGATGGCCCCATAGCACCTTTACGGCGTGAGCCATAGACGTACCAGGCTTTAGACGCATCGATAAAGGCACTGTCGTCTGGATGTTCCCAATCGGTACGCCCAGCATCGTGTACATACATCGCCTTGATGCGCCGTTGGTTTTCCGGCTGCAACGCAAAGCTGAACATATCGCGGGTTGAGCAGAACTTGGGCACTAAGCCGTCACTCATCAACAGTTCGCCCTTGGGGCCAGGATGTTGCTGGATCACCATGCCACACAGGTGGCAACGATCATGCGCCTGAATGGCTTCAGGCATATAGGAATGTTGCGGTTCTGCTGGGCTGCAGCCACATAGCAGCACAGTTGCTAAAAAAAATAACCATTTCATCATGCTATTGTCCTTATCCTTGAGAAAGATTGTCGGCCACCAGTGTGTGGCTTAGCGATGGTTGTAAACGGGCGCGGGCATTCTCGATCGCCGTCTGCAGCGGCTGTTGGTAATCGGCATACTGTGGCTGCGCTAACAGCCACTGCCACTGCGCAATTGCTGGCAAATATTGCTGACGTTGAAACAGCGCGTTCGCCAGCAACATACGGGCTTGCAGCTGTGCCGGTTGTTGACGAAAAACTTGCCCCAGTAGCTCACAGGTACTGTCGCTGAGTTGCCGCTGATCGCGGTAATATTGCAGCTCAGCCAGTTGCGCCAACAACTCAGGTTGGGGGCCTTGAAGATCGATCAGTTGCTGTTGCAGCTGTACCGCTTCTGGGTAGAGCCCGCCTTGGTTGTACAACGCCACCAGCTCCAGCATCAGTTGCGGCTGCTGCGGTGTTTTTGCCAACTGTCGCCGGGCCTCGGTGATGCGCCCGGCCAGTTGCAAGTCGATATGCTGATCGACATAGGCCTGCTGCCATTGGCCAAAAGCCCCCAGTTGAACATAAGCCAAGGCGCTAAAAATACTGATGCAGAACACCAGCCCCAAGCCCCCGAAACTGGGTTCTTGAGTGCCACCATGACGCCGCGCCAACCACCACAGCAGCAGTGGTAATAGCAGTATTAATAGCAGCAGAGCAGTTTCCATCGCCGCCTCCCGTTACATGCCCGGCATCATGCCGCCATGACTCTTGGCCGGTTTTTCCACTTTGACCAGCTCTACATCGAAGATCAGTGCTGCTTGCGGTGGCACTGCGCCAACGCCATCGGCGCCGTATGCCAGATCAGCCGGAATAAAAAAGCGTGCTTTGCCACCAGTGTGTAATTGGCGGATCCCTTCTTCTAATCCAGGGATCATGGTCATCAGTGCAAAACGAACCGGTTGCTCGCCGCTGTTTTCAAATTCAGTACCATCCAGTAGCGTGCCGCGGTATTTGGCGGTCACCACATCTTCTGGCTTGGGCGCATCCCCAGTGCCTTGCTGTTGCATTTGATACTGCAAGCCACTTTTGAGAGTGGTGACACCGGCAACCTTGGCATTTTTTTCAAAGAAGGCTGCGGCGGCGGTGCGATTGTTTTCTGCCACTTGTTTACGCTGGGTAGCGCGTGCCTGGTTTAAGGTTTCTGCGCGTTGGTTCAACAGGTTAACCGTTTCATCATCGGTCAGTTTTCCCTGATTTTTTAGCGCATCGACAAAACCTTCAATCACCAGTGCCACATCGGCCTTGGCCCCTAGTTGTTGCTGTTGATAAAGCTCGTTGGATAGATAATTTCCCAAGGACAGCCCCATACTGTAAGACTCTTTGTCCTGTTGGGTTTTCAGTTCACCGGCATAGCTGGTGGCACTGACACATAACGCTAGGCCACCCAGCCATAAAATAGATTTACGCCACATAATAATTACTCCCTGCTTATTGCCATGTTATTGCTCGTTAAAAACGGGATCAGGGTTTGGCTACCGGTCGCCCGGAGATGCGCCAGCCGTAGATCCCATCCGGCATTTGTCTTACATCGGTATACCCCAGTTTCATCACTGCTCTAGCCGCCAGCACGCTGGAGGTACACAGACGGTTAACGCAGTAAAACACCAAGGTGGCATTCTTGTTTTCCGGCAGCAGTTTTTTCCAGTCACGCACATTAAAAAACACCGCACCGGGGATATAACCATCGGCCCAGATTTCCAGAGTATTCACATCGTAAAAATGCACCCCGGGTTGCCCCATCAACGACTCAGCTTCCCGCATCGAAATCTGGTTTAATTCTTGGTCATAGCGCACTGCTGGACGCGGTTCACCACCGCCCCCCGCCCACACATTCATGGCGGTCAGCCCCAGCAGTAACACCCAACCACAGCACTTGCTCATGATTTAGTCCTCCTCAGGCTTCCGGTATCACACCGGAAGCCTGCTTTAACATTTACAGCTTGCTACTGCCCTTGATAATTGCCTGCGCCTGTGTGACGTAGGTCAGCGCGGCATCCAGACGTTGACGGGTATAACGCGGTGCGTGAACCCCCCAGGAACCGTCTTTTCTGACCAACTCCAGTGCATCGCTGGCTTTTTCAGTCAGCAACAACACCTGAGTCTTGTCAGCCACTGACAGATTGGCTTTCTGCAACTGGCGATTGACCTGTTTGACCGCACTTTCCACTTTGGCAAAGGTGTCTTTTACCGGGGTCTGCCAAGCCATCACTTTGCCGTAGATCTGCTGTTGATCTTTGAACTGCAGTGAAGCGCCCATGTTGGACTGGAACTGGCTATGGCAACCTTTGTTGTCTACCACGTCGTGGTCAGAAACTGAGGTACGGGCACAGCTCCACATCAGGTCGATATAACCGTGACCGTTTTCATCCTTGGCAATAGTCCAGCCTTTGGTGGTGCTCTTACGTGGTTGGCCCTCTGGCGGATTCAAACTCTTACGATCTGGACTGATGTCAATTTTCCACAGGTGAGACTTACGCACCGCATCGAAACCGGCATGGTCTGGATACTGAATCGCTGTGAAGTTCTCACAGCTACCCATATTCGGCATATGACAAGCAGTACAGCTAGATTTGCTGTGAGTCGTAGTGTTACGCGCCATTTCCGCCTGCGCTTCGTGGCAATCCACACACTGTTTCTTCAACCCTGGTACGGTGAAACCAGATTTCCAGTCGTTAGCGGTCACTTCGTGTGGGTCATGACAGGTAGAGCAGCGCATGCCTTTGTCATAATGTTCAGACATGAACATCTGCGCCCCTTCAGTACCACAGGAAGGACAAGCGGACTTGAACTTGGCGTTAAAGGCATATTCCAGTTTGTCTTTGCCCTGCGGAGTATCAGCCTGCGCATCTATGTAGTTGAAGCGCTGGTGACAACGTTCACAGTTGGAAGGCATTCCGCCGCCGATACCGCCGGCCAGATGACCACCGGCGCCATGACACTCTTCACAAGCGATACCACGGCTGATGGTGTGTTCTTGCAGTTTCTTGGCATCGCCAAGTGCCGCAAAAAATTCATCTTTAGTTTTGAAGTCAAACTTGAAGGTGTGGCACACCTCGCAGTAAGAACTGGCGGGTTGGAACAGGAAGTTTTTGCCATAGCTCGCACCATAGGAGGTCATCCCCCATTGGTGTGAGCCACTGCCGCCGAACTCTTTCATTTCGGTTGGGAAATCAGGAATCACTTTTTTGATCTTTTTAGCCATTTCCGGGGTCAACCACTCGGCCCAGCCACGGGAGAACTGGTTGCCACCTGCCACCAAGGTGCCTGTGCCGTCTTTCAGCAAACCGCCTTCAATATGGTAAGAACCGCGCACCAGCCAGTTATCGATATAACCGTACTTGGTACGTGGGGTACCAATGGTGGCATAGATGGTGTCAGGGGTGATGCCGTCTGCCAGAATTGACGCCTGCGATCCGTAAAGTTTTTTCTTCAGATCGTTATCCACTTCAGGATGTTCACCCGGGAAACGGATTGATTGGGCGTGACGTGAACGTTTCCACTTTTCATACTGTACTTGGTGGCACTCGCCGCATTTTTCCGGCCCAACAAACTTGTTGGGATAATCCAGAATCGACTTAGCCCCTAAACGGTACTGCACCGCAGCGGGATGTCCGGCACGTTTGGCGTACTTGGCGCTGCCGCCCGCTTCCAGATACTCTTCGCCGCGGTCTGATACCTGATATTCCCCTTTTATCCGGCCTTCGGCGGCATATTTAAAGATAGGATGGTGTTCAAACAAAAAATCGAACAGTTCCTTTTCTTGCACCACATAATCGTCCAGCGTTTTCACGCCACGGGTGGGTTCTGTCAGATCCGGGTGAGCAATCACTTCAAGCGCCGCTTCACTCATGCTCTTGTTGTTATGTCCCGGTTTACCGTCAGAGGTCGCCATCACCGGGCTGACTGCTATGGCAGTGCCCAGACAAAACAGTGCGCCAGCAACTGTTTTGGTATTCCATGGTTTCATCACTCTCTCCTCAATTTTTTAAAATGGTGATGCTCGGTTCCGAACAGCAAATGGCCAGCAACTACCCTGCAAAGCAGCCACTTCAGGAACCGGCACCGGCTAATAATGGGTAGACACATGCCTGAAAAATCTGCGCTGGCGCACACTGAAAAATCTGTCACATCTCAGAAATTGTGAAACGATAAAAATCATTTAATTTCATTATGTTAATTATTTATCATTACTAATAATTCAGTTCTCAAACGGCTCTTTTCAACTCTCAAAAAATCTCAAAAACCGGTTGTATTTGTGAAAAGTTCACAAGCGGAATAGCAACCTCAGCGGGATCACAGTTTGCTGATGAATACACGCTAAATTCAGCTGAGCTGACGGGACGTTCCACAATAGTAGTGGCAGACAAGGAGACGGATATGGCAGCAGAAATGGGGCATTTACTGCTGATCCTGGCAATGGCAATGATGTGGGGCACCGCATTCTGTGTGATGTGGCTTCCACCCACCCCAACCCACTTTAGGCTGAGCCAGTTGCTGGCTGATAGTGCCACGCTGGCAGTGTTCGCCAGTTATCTGTTGCTGAGTTACTGCTTTATTACTGATGATTTTTCGGTGCGTTATGTTGCCGACAACAGCAACAGCCAGCTACCGCTACTGTATAAGGTGGCCGCCGTTTGGGGCAGTCACGAAGGTTCATTGTTGCTGTGGTTATTGATACTTGGCGGATTGCTGCAATATTTCCGTCGCAGCTCGTTAGTGTTACTGCAACGGCAAGGGCTTGGGATATTAGCGGCGTTTGCTGGCGCCTTTGCGTTAGTGATGTTGTTAAGTGCCAATCCCTTTGTGCGGCTATTACCGGCCGTGCCGCCGGAAGGACGCGATCTTAACCCGATTCTGCAGGATATTGGCCTGATCCTACATCCGCCGCTGTTGTTTGCCGGATATGCATTACTTGGGGCGCTGTTTGCCATCTGCGTGGCTATTTTGCTGGATGGCAGATTTCATCAGGCATGGCGTGCGCTCAGACATTTGAGTTTGCTGAGTTGGCTGTTTTTGAGTGCAGGTAACGTGTTGGGTGCCTGGTGGGCGTACAGCGAACTGGGCTGGGGCGGTTGGTGGTTCTGGGATCCCGTAGAAAATGCCGCCTTTATTCCTTGGTTGCTCACTACCGCCCTGCTGCACTGTTTACTGCCCAAACAGCCTTCACCACAACTGGCACGGCTCAGTCTGCTGCTCGGGATTATCGCTTTTGGTAGTTGTCTATTGGGCACGTTTCTGGTGCGTTCGGGGATTGTGCAATCGGTGCACGCGTTTACCAGCAATGCCGAGCGCGGCTCGCTGTTGTTACTGTTGATGGCACTGATGCTGCTGCCAGCATTGTGGCTTTATGGCAAGCGCAGCACCCAGCTTAAATGTTATGGAGAGCCCGCCGCAATCGCGCTATTGCTAGGCATTGCATTATTGCTGGCGGCATCGTTCTCAATACTGCTCGGCACCCTTTATCCCTTGCTTTGTGAATTGTCAGGATTGGGAACACTGTCGGTAGGTGCGCCCTATTTCAATATGATTTTCGTGCCCTTATTACTGCTGATGGCAGTGCTGATGAGCTGGAGCTTTATTCGGCGGCACGGTAACGGTTGGCTAATGTTGCCGTGGCTGTTACTCAGTGGGTTGTGGGTTTTGCTGTTTCCCGGCCACAGCCCGGTGTTCACGTTTCTCGGCATTGCCGCTGCCAGCGGCTTACTGCTGGCCGAGACTCAGCTTTGGTTTTACCCCCAAGCGCGTCACCCCGCGCTTGCGGCGCGCATCGCCCATGTCGCCGTGGCAATTGCGATTTTGGGCGGCACCTGCAGCAGTCAGTACGAAACCGAAGCGCTGCTGCGCATGAGTGCCGATCAGGGGCGCACATTGCACGGTAGCTTTGGCAGCTACAGTTTTGTCTATCGCAATACCCAGACGCTGGAGCAAAGGGCCTATCACGCTATTGCCGCAGACATTGAGCTGTATCGCGGGCAAGCGCAACTTATCACCACGCTACAGCCACAGCGACAGACCTTTCGCAGCAACGGCATGGAAGTCACTGAAGCGGCGGTGTACCACGGCTGGCTACAAGATTTTTATGTATCGCTTGGGCAAGAGTTGGAGCCCGGCGTCTATCTGGTGCGGATCAGCATTAAACCACTGATTAGCTGGCTGTGGCTCGGCGGATTATTACTGCTGCCAGCCGCTTTATTGGCTTATTGCCCTCGGCGTTACCGGCGGCCGATTACCCACCACAAAAACGTTAACCAAGGAGTGGTTTATGAATAGCAGACACCGGCTAGCGCCGTTGCTAGCGATAGCACTGCTGCTGAGCCTGCCATTAGCTGGCGCGGAGCAGGACCTTATCCGGCTCAGTAATGATATTGCCAAGGAACTGCGTTGTCCGGCTGCGATCAATCAAAATCTGTTTGAATCGGAAGCACCAATTGCGGCGGAGCTGAAAGCGCAGATTTACCAGAAATTGCAGCAAGGCGAAGACCGCGAGCAGATCATTAATTTCATGGTGCAACGCTATGGTGAACGTATTCGCTATCAACCGCCACTGACCCCGGCCACAGTGGTGCTATGGACCGCACCAGCGTTACTGGTGTTGGGCTGTGGCGGCTTACTGCTGCTGGGGCGGCGCCAAGGAGACAACAGATGAAACATTACGTAATTTGGCTATTGCTGCTGTGGTCACTACTGCCTACAAGCGCTGCGCAGGCCAATGACCAAGTGTTGCCGAAACCTATGGTGCTCCGACAACTGGTAATGCTGCAACATCCACAACCACTGCCGCTGATAGCATTGAGTGATTTACAGGGGAACGCCCACAACTTTGCTGATAATCATGGCCGAATCACAGTGCTCAGCCTGTGGGCGACCTGGTGCACTTTGTGTGTGCGTGACTTGCAGCACCTGCAGCAGTTGCTGCCACAGCTTGATGCACAAAAGATCAGCGTGGTGCCACTATCGATTGATGAAGATCTGACGTTAGTGCCACCATTTTTGCAACAACATCAACTGCAGTTTCAGCAGATATGGCTCGACCCACAACAACAGGTAGCAGACATTCTGCCCACCGATGTCGTCCCAGCCACATTTTTACTGAATGATAATGGGGAACTCGTTGGTTTTGTGCGTGGCTATGTGGACTGGGCGGATGCCAGCGTTGCGCCCTACTTGCGGCAGTTAGCTGATCAGTATGTCAATCTGCCACAACCGTAACTGAACACTCTATGGTCTGTAGACCAACTTGGGCTCACGGCCACTGCTGTTTCTGGCACTACCGTGTTTTTCGCCGACTTCCTCGTCCGATACGCCAAGGGCGAGGAAGTGTTCTTTTACTACAGATTATTGATGATTTTGTATTATACTTGAGCGACAGCGCTGGATATTTGTTGCGCATAGCGTTATAATCCGCCGCTTTTGAAACGGAAAGTCGACGCGGGGTTGATTTTCCTGCTGTAAAATTCTTTTTGCGTTCTCAACGCACCCACAAGGCTACAATCTAATGTCATCCAGTGAACTGACTTTCCGTGAACTCGGACTTTCCGAGGAGTTGCTGCGCGCCCTGAACGAATTGGGCTACGAGCATCCAACCCCCATCCAAGCCGCCAGTATCGTGCCGCTGATGGAGGGCAAAGATATTCTGGGCCAGGCTCAGACTGGTACCGGTAAAACCGGTGCTTTTGCATTACCGTTACTCAACGCCATTGACCACAAACTAAACGCCCCGCAAATTCTGGTATTGGCGCCAACCCGGGAATTGGCCGTACAGGTCGCAGAAGCCTTTACCAGTTACGCCAAATATCTCAAAGGCTTTCATGTGCTGCCTATTTATGGTGGCCAGAGCATGCATCAACAGCTGCAGGCGCTACGCCGTGGCCCACAGGTCATCGTTGGCACACCAGGCCGTGTCATGGACCATATGCGCCGTGGCACACTGAAGCTGGATACCATCAAGGCGCTGGTACTGGATGAAGCCGACGAAATGCTGAAAATGGGCTTCATCGATGATATCGAATGGATCCTCGATCAAACGCCAGATGATCGCCAACTGGCGCTGTTTTCCGCCACCATGCCGGAACAGATCAAACGCGTTGCCAACAAACATCTGGAAAGTCCAATCAACATCAGTATTGCCTCCAGCCATGCGACCGTTGATGCCATCGAACAGCGCTTTATTCAAGTGTCACAGCACAACAAGCTGGAAGCACTGGTGCGTATTCTGGAAGTGGAAAACACCGAAGGGATTATTATCTTCGTGCGGACCCGTAACGCTTGTGTCGAATTGGCTGAAAAGCTCGATGCCCGTGGTTATGCTGCCTCGCCATTACATGGGGATATGAACCAACAAGCCCGTGAACGCGCCGTTGACCAGTTAAAAAATGGCAAACTGGATATTCTTATCGCGACTGACGTCGCCGCGCGTGGTCTGGACGTAGAACGTATCGGCCATGTCATTAACTATGACATTCCCTACGATACCGAAGCCTATGTGCACCGTATTGGTCGTACCGGACGTGCGGGTCGCAGCGGCATGGCAATCCTGTTTGTCACCAACCGCGAAATGCGCATGTTGCGTATGATCGAAAAAGCCACCAATAGCCGTATTTCGCCGATGAAAGTCCCCAGTCCAGAAACTGTGGCCGAACGTCGGTTGTCACGTCTTGGCGATCAGGTGGCGGAAGTCATCAATACCCAGCAGTTAGACTTTATGAAAGGCGCAGTGGCTCAGCTGTGTCAGCAACTGGAAGTCGATACCGATATTCTGGCCGCCGCCTTGCTGTATCAGGTTCAACAAGAACGACCACTGCAACTGCCACCAATGCAGGAGCGGCAGCGTGACGTGCAGGACAGCAAATTCCAGAGCGGCGAAGACCGTGGCAGTCGCCGTCGTAGCAGCAGTAGTCGTGCGACCCCAACCGATTTGGGCAGCGCTGATGTGCTGAAAGACAATCCAGACATCAAGATGTGCCGTTATATGCTGGAAGTCGGCCGCGATCATGGTGTAGGCGTGGGTAATATTGTTGGTGCCATCGCTAACGAGGCCAATATCGACAGCCGTTACATCGGCCAGATCCAACTGTTCGATCAAATCACCACTGTCGACCTGCCAGCTGGGATGCCAAAAGATATTCTGGTGCATCTGCGCAAAGTGCGCGTCTGTGGTCGGCCAATCAACATCAAAGAAGTTGGCACACAAATGGATACTGGCAGCAGCAAGCCCCGTCGCAGCCAGAAACAAGATGAAGGCGGACGCAGCCGTTCCGACACTGAACGCAGCCCCCGTAGCGAGCGCAGCAAACCCCGTGCTGAAGGGGAACGCCGCCCCAAACGCCGTGAACGCAAAGAGTCATAATTAAGAAGAAAGGAGCCAGTTGGCTCCTTTCTTATGGCGGGCATAGTTAGCTTATTGGCCGAAGCGCGTGGCCTCAAAGCTATTCAGTAGACGATGGATCAAATAGCAAATACATAAGGTGCCAACAATAGCGCCCATGATGCTGGAAATACGGTATAACGCACTGAAAAACAGGTCATTGCCGGGCGCTAAATACTGACCAAATAAGATGCCTAAGGTGGTCATGGCACCAAACCCCACACCAGAACCGGCGGCTTCTTTCACGTGGGCCTGCGCAAACAGCATAGTGCCCAACCATAGTAGCGGTGCCACCAACAGCAGTAAGCCTGACCAGTCATAAAGTAACAACTGCACCAACAAACCGTAGATCACCCCAAGAATAGTGCCCATGGCGCGTTTCCTGGCATAGCCTAACGCGCCGTTCCAGTGCATCGGAAATAACAGCAACAAGGTAGTGGCCTGCGCAGACAACGAGTCTTTCAGATCGCACAGTTGAAACACCATAAAGGAAATTGTCGCCATGCTGGCACCCAGCAGCGCTTCATGGCGCGTCCGGTGTGGCTGCTTGGGTTCCGCTTGATGGGAAACCCGTGCTTCCACATCGGGAAATAACACCGTCATCAAATAAGCGATAAAAACAGACAAGGCACAGGCCAGCAGATTACTGCTGATCAGATCGTTAAGATCCGTCGCCGGATAGCTGGAAAAATGCAGCATAATACTGAGGTTGATGACCCCATTAGCGCCAAACAAAAACAGGCTGCCCTTAGACATACAGGCAAAACGATACAAAAACAGCAGGAACACCAGCGGCGTCATCAACCCTGGATGCCCACCAAACAACCCGCCAATAATACCTACCTCAATGCCACAGACCGCGCCAGCGGCGAGCAACTGCCGCGCCGCATGTGCATTCATGGTCGGGACCAACCCCAACAACAGCATCGGAGTGACCACATAGAACACGCCGTAATTCCAGTTCATCAGCTTACAGATGACAAAGCCCAACGTCGCACCCGTTGCCACCCGCAAGCACTGTCGCAAATCGTTTGCCGTCAGCGGCTGATTACGCAATAACATCGGCCGCCTCAGTAGATATAGTGCAGCAAGCTGATGAATTTGATTTGCAGATGCGCTAAGAACCGCAGCATCCCATGTTGTGGCAGCAACTGCACTGTGGCCCGCGCACCTGCTGCCAAACGCAGCTGTTCGTGACTACGCAAATCCAGATGCAACCGCAAACGCTGAGCATCACGCACCCAACGGTCAGATTCGGTGGGAGTCGCCAACGAGCCATCGGCAGCAAACTGCCCCGCACTGACACCCGCATCAATACTGCTGACAGTGGCGGCATATAACCGACCCGGTTCACCATCAAATGCCACCCAGGCTTCACTGCCAGGGCCGATATCCTTCAGTGTCTTCTCACGGAAATCAGCAATGATATCGGTATGTTGAGACACAAGCGCCAACACTG
Organism: Shewanella fodinae; assembly: GCF_014651955.1. GTDB lineage: Bacteria > Pseudomonadota > Gammaproteobacteria > Enterobacterales > Shewanellaceae > Shewanella > Shewanella fodinae. The sequence goes on from NZ_BMXW01000003.1 coordinate 73,671, forward strand.
GCGTCGCCACATTAACCACACTGCCTTGCTGTAGCTGTAAGTTGGTCACCACCCCGTCTTCAGCCGCGGTTACTCTGGTGTACGCCAGGTTCAATTGTGCTGTCGCCAGTTGATTCTGCGCCTGGCGCAGCTTCAGGTTGTGCGCACCGTCCTGACCACGGGAAACCTTGAGTTTTGCCAACTGGGCATTGGCCGATGCCAGCGCCGCCATTTCGGTACGCACAGTGGTTTGCGCTTGTTCTAGGCTCTGGCGCGACACGCTGTGGTCATCAAACAGGGACGCCAGCCGTTTGGCCTCTCGCTGTGCCTGTGCCAAAGCCGCTTCACTGGCAGTGACACTGGCTTTAGCCGCCGCAATCGAGGCATCCAGCTCAGCGTTATCCTGCTGTGCCTGCTCCAGTGCTAATTGGGACTGCTGCAACGCTAGTTCATAGGGTTGAGGATCAATGACAAATAGCAGCTCTCCCTGGTGTACCTGCTGGTTGTTGCGCACCGCCACCTGCACTACTTTACCGCTAACCTGCGGCGCCACCTTGGTGACCAGATGAGTAGCCATGGCCTGCGGTGTCAGCGGAATCTTCAGATCCGCCAGCATGAAATAAGCAAAAGTGATGGTAAACCCGAACATGGATAATTTGATCATGCGGGCAAACTGTTGATCTGGCGTCATAAAACGGGAAACTCTCCTAAATCTGTTACTTTTTAGCAGCTAATTGGCGTTGGGCATTGTTGGTGATACGTTGCAATATCTGCTCAAATTGGGTCAGTTCTGCTTCACTGATGCCGTCCAGCAGATCTAAACGTACTTGCACAATCAAGGTCTCCATCTGATCCAGCAGTTGCCGTCCAGCATCGGTTAACCAGACAATGCGGGCGCGTTTGTCTTGATCACAACAATGGCGGAGGATCAGCTGTTGCTGCTCCAACTGCGCCAGGGTACGCATCAGCGATGGCAGTTCGATCTCTAGGGCATCGGCTAAGGCTTTTTGACCGACACCATCGCCCATGCGCCGTAACTTCCACAGCGCCGTCCAGCGAGGATGGGTCAAACCCAGCGGTACCAGCTTTGCATCAGCCACCATGCGCCACAACCGGTGGCTGCGCCCTAGGTGTTCAGCCAGTGACAGTTCTCGCAGGTGATCGAGCAATTTGTCCATCATGCATCCCTAAATATTTAGCAGGCTAAGTATTATATTTATTTAGCCTGCTAAGTAAATCCCAACGGTGAAAATCAGAAAGGTGATCTGCGGCGAATATTACGCATATGTCTCATGAACAATATTAAAAAAGCAGTTGTTTCACACACTTGAGATAGACTTGACTATCTATACTTGGCGCTTGTTTATTGTCGTTTTCATGTCCGGAGGGTTTACAGTGTTTTCCAGACTAAAGGTAGGAACCCGCATCATTCTGGGGGTATGTGTCATGCTGGTGGTGGTCATGACATTCATCATGCCACTGGTATTATCTCAATTCACTACTCAGATTGCAGGATCAGAACAGCGCGAACTGCAAAAGCTGTATCAGACCGCCACCGCTGAAATTCAGAGCTCCGGCAAGCTGGCAGAAGCGCTGGCGACTGTGGTCGCCAATACCCCAGAGATGCAGGCCGAATTTGCCAACGGACAGCGGCAACAACTCAATGCCCGCAGCCAACTCATCTTCAAGCCTCTGAAACAGGATTTTGCCGTGGAGCAATTCCAGTTTCATACGCCTGCTGCACTGTCGTTCCTAAGGGTGCACAAACCGGAAAAATTTGGTGATGATCTGTCATCCTTCCGTGAAACTGTGGTGCAGACCAATAGCAGTCGCAAACCGCTCATGGGATTGGAAAAAGGCGTTGCTGGGTTGGGGATCCGTGGTCTGGCTCCGGTCAGCTATGAGGGGAAACACATAGGCTCGGTCGAATTTGGTATGTCATTCGGCCAGCCATTCTTTGATGAGTTCAAGCAAAATTACCAAGCAGAAATTGCGTTACTCATTCCCAAGGGCAGTGACTTTACACGCTTTGGCGGCACCTTCGAGCTGCCGCAGTTTAAAGACAATGCTCTGCTGAATAAGGTGATGCAGGGACAAACCGAACATTTTCGTAGCGACGTGAACCACAGCAGTCATGCGGTTTACCTGCACCAGATCCAGGATTTCTCTGGTAAAGCGATTGGGGTGCTGGCGATTGCAATGGACCGCAGTTATGCCGAACAGGCGCTGTGGTATATCAATCTCAAGCTAGCCGCTATCGGTTTGCTAGCGCTGGTGATTGGTGCCGTAATCGCGGTGTTTATTGCTCGCAGTATCACCGGGCCGATTGGCGAAGCCACCCGGGCGATGAACAATATCGCCGAAGGTGAAGGTGATTTGACCCAGCGCATCAAGGTACACAGCAAGGACGAGATCGCCGAACTAGCACAGGCGTTCAACCGCTTTGCCAGCAAAATTCACAGTACCATGCAAAGCGTGGCGCAGGTGACCGAATCATTGGCAGCCTCTGCAGAAGAGATGTCGGGGATCACCGGCGACAGTCGCCGTAGCGCCGACAAACAGCAGCAGGAAACCGAGCAGGTCGCCACCGCTATGAATGAAATGGCAGCAACGGTACAGGAGGTGGCCCATAATGCCACCGATGCTGCCACCGCGGCGGAACAGGCCAGTCAGGCCAGTGATGACGGCAAACAGGTGGTGCAGCAAGTGGTGGCACAGATTGATGGTCTAGCGCGGGAAATCGGCCATGCCGCTGACACCATCAATAAACTGGCGCAGGACAGCCAAGCGATTGATACCGTGCTGGAAGTAATCCGCACTATTGCCGAACAAACCAATCTGTTAGCGTTGAATGCCGCCATTGAAGCGGCGCGCGCGGGTGAGCAAGGCCGTGGTTTTGCGGTAGTGGCTGACGAAGTTCGCTCACTGGCCAGCCGCACGCAGACCTCAACAGCGGAGATCCAGCAAATCATCGAGAATCTGCAGCAAGGCGCCCGTTCAGCCGTGACCGTGATGCAACAGAGCAACCAAACCACCGGCCAGTGTGTGCAACAGGCAGGAAACGCTGGTGAAGCGTTGGAGCAGATCCGCGCGGCAGTATCAACCATCACGCAGATGAATATTCAGATTGCCAGCGCCGCCAACCAGCAGGTCGCCGTGTCTGTCGAAATCAACCAAAACGTCAGCAACATCAACGATGCCGTGGCCCATAGCAGCGATAGCGCCGCTCAGATTGCCGAAGCCAGTAGCGAATTGGCAACCCTGTCTGCGCGGCTGCAACAGTTGCTCGGACAGTTCCGCCTGTAACCCCATTGCGCACACCAAAAAGCCTGCAATTTGCAGGCTTTTTTTATCGCAACAACATGCTTATGGCGCCGCTTTAGGACGCACCCCAAGGATATGGCAGATAGCGTAAGTCAGCTCCGCCCGGTTCAGGGTATAGAAATGGAAGTCTTTCACCCCTTCGCGGGAAAGCACTTTTACCATATCAATCGCCACGCTAGCCCCTACCAATGAGCGGGTGGAAGGATCTTCATCCAACCCTTCAAACTGCTGATGTAACCACCCCGGCAGATTAACATTGGTCATGCCCGCAAAACGTTTGAGCTGCTTGAAGTTAGTGACCGGCAGGATGCCAGGGACGATTTCCACATCGATACCCGCCGCAACGCAGCGGTCACGAAAGCGCAGATAGGCTTCAATATCAAAGAAAAACTGGGTGATAGCGCGGCTGGCACCAGCATCAATTTTCCGCTTGAGGTTAACCAAATCTGCCTGGGCATTGGCTGCTTCTGGATGGACTTCTGGATAAGCCGCTACCGAGATATCAAAGTCGGCCACGCTGCGCAGTAAACGCACTAAATCGGCAGCAAAACGGGTGGGCTTGGCACTGCCTTCCGGCAGATCGCCACGCAACGCCACGATATTGCGGATGCCACTGTGCCAATAATTTTTTGCCAACTGCAACAGTTCTTCATCACTCGCATCCACCAACGTCAGATGGGGCGCCGCCACCAGACTGGTTTCCTTTTGGATGCGTTCGATCACCCCGTGGGTACGGTCACGCACACCGGAATTAGCACCATAAGTCACCGAGACAAATTTCGGTTGCAGCGGTTGTAAACGCTGGATGGAGTTCCACAACAAAGTTTCCATTTCTGCCGTAGCGGGCGGGAAAAACTCAAAGGAAACATTGATATCGCCGTTAAGCTCGGCAAGGCTCTGATTCAGCGAGCTAGCATATTGGGCGTGGTGAAAAGCCATCGAAATCTTCCTCAACTTTATCTATCTGGACGTTTGGACGTCTATATGGCTGTATACTAGAGAAACTCACGTCGAAGTCAAGCCAAAAGATCGCCACCATCACAGAAAGCAGCGACTCATAGTGAGTCTTAAAGTATCGTACGGAACATGGTCACATTCCGATTGGATGTTGCCGTCTTTAGCATGAAAGCCCCATTGTGATTCAGCCGTGTGATTTTGGGGTAAATCTGACATACAAAGATTGACCAAATTTTAGTAATACTACAAAGTGATTCAGTTACGAGTAGCCACACTAACAATGGCCTAGTTTCGCCAGCAGAGCATGAGCAACAGAATTTTGAGAATCTAGAAGATGTCTAATTTTCTCGGGTCTTACTAATTGGTGGATTTGTTTACTAATGTAAGGCTCAAATTGAAAGGATCTTTTGACATGAAAATAAGGAAATTAACTGTTAATGGTTTCAGGTGTCTTGTAAATTTTACCATTAATTTTGCAGATGACCTGACGATTGTTGTTGGTGAAAATGATGCAGGAAAATCGTCACTAATAGAATGCTTGAAGTTGATTACGCAAGGGGAATCCATAGAGCTAGATGATTTTAATCATAATCTAAATGAAATAGCGATTAGTTTAGAAACCGATGACTTCACGTTCAAAAAGTCATTCTATAAAAAAGATACCAATATAACTCAGACTAATCTCACCGCATTCCCATCTCCAGCCTACATCACAAGAATTGTTACATGGCTTAGTAGTGACACTATCGATATTACTGAAGAATCCGTTATTCAAAATGTTAAACAAATAGCTAAAACGTTAGGGATAACTGTTAGGTCAAACTCAAATATTCAAAACTTAAGAACTGCGATAGTTGGCTTATTATCTAGTGATAACATTGAGATCAAAGAAGCGACCTTTCCTTTATTCAATAATATTCAACTAAATGGCAGACATTTTGAGAATGTTTCCGGTTTTTTTAAGGAGGTTTTTCTTAAAGGAAAGCAAAGTGAAATTTGGGATGAAAAAATCAACGAAGATCAGACGATAGAGGAGTTCGTTAAAGAAAAAATTAATAGCTATTCTCAGCATATTGAGGAAAGTATTAAACAAACAGGAATTCTTGGTCGTATGCAGATGTTTTTAAGACATTTGACATCTGTAAAAATTGAGCCAATCTATCAAAAAAGAGACTTGAACATCGATGCTAAGGTTCAGTTTATGGAAGGTGGTAAAGAAGTCTCAATAGATAAGAAGGGAGATGGAACTAAACGACGTATTACTATGGCCCTCCTAGAATACAAAAAGGAGCAGGCTCTCCTCGATAATGACACATCAACTATCTACTTGCTCGATGAACCAGATACACATCTTCATGTGAAAGCACAGATTGAGTTTCTTGATACTATAAAAGGATTTTCTGAAAATGGAAATCAAGTAATCCTTACAACTCACTCTCCTTTTATTATCAACGCAGTATGCCCACGACAACTTCGCTTAATCGAGAATACACAAAACGTTAGTAAAGTACGTTATTTAAAGCAAGACGTAGATCTCGCAGATAGAGTACTTCGTTCGTTAGGTGTTGAAAATACATATCTTTTCTTTTCACGTCATATAGTTATTGTTGAAGGAGAAACAGAAGAGCAGTTTTTGCCAGCGTTTTTTCTCAAAAGGTTTAACGAAACTCTATCATCATCTCTGATTAAGTTGGTGAACTGTAAAGGGATTACCAATATCCCTGGATTTGCTAGAGCAATATTGGAAATACATAACCCAAGCAATATACATTTACTTTATGACAATGATGCATCTCCTGAACTTTCCGAGTTAATAGAGAATTTAAAAGTTCCTACTGAAAGAAAATATGTAGTAGGCATAAGGGAATTTGAAGATGCCTTTAGTGATGAGGCTCTTCATTCTGGCTGGAGTCTCTATTTACAGGGTGCACATAAGGATGTTCCTGACAATTGGACTGTTGATTCAATTAGAGAATTGCGACAACGTTGTCTAGAAGATGGAAGTAAATTTTCTAAAGAGATTAGAAGCTTAAATCAGGGTGGTAAGAAAATGAGCAAACCTATCCTAGGAAATGCTCTTGCAGAAAATCTTACAGACGAACAGATTCCTCAAAGACTACTTGAGTTAATTCGGGTACTCAGGGAATAAAAAAGCATGTAAAATCATTAATATAGCTAAAACCCAAATTAAGGATGATATAAAATGGACGAACAACTTTTTATTCAAGCTATTCATGATAAGACAAAAATCCGTCTCACTTTTGCATCAAAAGAAGATGGACATAATTTAACAAGAATATGTGCTCCTATGGACTTTGGGCCGAGTAGAAGGGCGCATAATCAGGATAACAGATATCATTTATGGGACTACGATAGCGATAAATCAAATCACACGTTATCGCTGTTACCAGATCAGATAGTTGAAATGGAATTCCTAGAAGAGCTTTTCGATCCTGCAGATTTTGTGACATGGACTCCTAACTGGATAGTTGAACGTGATTGGGGACGATACAGTTAGAGCCGATCGTTAAAAGCTGCTAGCGATAGCCTTTGACACCTACGCGAAATTCGAGTTATCTAATGTTTGATTGAATTCACGTAGGTGAAGAGGCCATAATTATTAGAGTATCATAATAATCTAAGTACCAGTTCAATTGTCATAATTCGCAATTCGAAAATGTTCAATTCTATCCTAAATAATAAGGCTCCCGCAGGAGCCTTATTTGCACAGCAGAATCGATGCCGTATTTAGTCTTCTAATAGATCGCGGCAGATCTGTACGAGATCTGACTGCACTGCCGCGGCGGTGACTTCGCGGCCAGCGCCGGGGCCGCGAATGATCAGCGGATTGCCCTGATAAAAGGCACTGCGGATAACAAACACATTATCACCGGGCGTCAAGTTAGCGTAGGGATGGCTCGGCTCCACCCATTGCAGCGCCACTTCAGCATTGGCGCCCTGCTCGGTGCGTTCCAATGCCGCCACATAACGCAGCACCTTGCCCTGTTCATTGGCGGCCGCATGTTGCTGTGCCAGTTCACCATCCAGCTCCGGCAAGCGTTGCAGGAACTCATCGACTGAAATCTCTGCCAGAGGTGCGGGCACCAGTGAGCTGAGGCGAATATCATCCAGCTCCAGTTCTAGGCCGATTTCCCGAGCCAAAATTAACAGCTTACGCTGCATATCGCGGCCGGAAAGATCATCGCGTGGGTCTGGTTCAGTAATTCCTAGCACTTTGGCTTCCAGCACCAGTTCCGAGAATGGCCGCATGCCGTCATAGTTTTCAAACAGCCAGCACAGTGTGCCGGAAAAAATCCCCCCCACGGCCTGCACCTGGTCACCACTATTATGCAGATCATTGAGCGCATGCTGCACCGGCAAGCCAGCGCCGCAACTGGCATTGTAGCGCCAGAACAAACGGCGGTTTCCCAACATCTGTTTCAATTCACGATAAAACGCCAACGGCCCAGAACCAGCCAGCTTGTTGGCGCTGACCATATGGATACCATGGGCAAAAAACTCAGGATATTGCAAGGTCAGGCTGGCACTGGCGCTGATGTCGAGCGCGATCAGTTCATCACACGCCAGCGCATCCGCTTGTTCAAACAGATGCTCGTATTGCCACGGCGTGGCTTCGGCCTCGAAGCGTGTCTGCCAGTCAGTCACCGCAATACCTGCATTACAAAACAGCGCCTTGCTGGAACTCGCCAGCCCCACCAACACTACCTCAGCTTCCAACTGTCGATTAAGCTGCTGCGCGGATTTGCCATACAGCGTGACCCAGGCTTCACCAATATTGCCAACCCCCAGCAAAATAATACCGATACGTTTACGCGGGCCAGCACAGCGACGATGAACTTTCTGCGTCAGCAAGGCCACCTGCTGTTGCGGCACCAAGGTTACCAGACTCAACGCATCCTGATACAAAGGCCGGGCTTCACGGCTCAACAGCCGCGCAAAACTGCGCCGATACTGTGCGGCGGCGGCACTCACCAAAGCCACCAAGCCAAAACCACGATGACTTTCGACGTCACTGATCCCTAATGCCTCGGTTAGCTGCTGCAGTAGCGCCAGCAACTGTTTACCTGACTCCAGCGTATAGGCCAATTCATGCTTTTGTTTACCCACTGACCAATGCGCTAAAGGTTGTAACCCGGCATGTTCCAGCGCTTCTAGCAAGTTTTCCCACGGCGATTGCAATTGCAAGGTGACCGTTAACACTTCATCAAGACTGGTCACCACTGGCGCGCTGGCAACATCGTTTTGCGGTGCTACCAGCGTAAAATCGGTTTGCGGCGCATAACTGGAGCGCACCGCTAGACTCACCTGCGTGTTATACAGCGGTTGCAGCGTACGGGAATGCAGTACCGGGGAACCGAGACGTGCCAAGCGGTCTGCCTCTGCCAATGACATGTTTTGCAGTAATCTGGCATCCTGAATTTTGTTGGGATCGGCGTTAAACACCCCTTCGACGTCAGTCCAGATAGTAACCCGGTCAATATCGGCCAGACTGGCAATCAAGGTGGCACTGAAGTCAGAACCGTTACGCCCCAGCAACAACATTTCACCAGCCGGATTGGCGCAGATAAAACCGGTGATCACCAAGCGTTCATCGGGATGCTGCTTGAGCATCTGTTGCACTTTGGCACGGGATTCTTCTACCCGAATTTTGGGTACTGCCGCCTCATCAGCGATAAGCAGACCGCGCGCATCAACGTTACAGGCGGCCACCCCAGATTCACGCAGCAACGCTGCCATCAGCCGGGCAGACCAACGTTCACCAAAGCCCACTACCTGATTGCATTGGTAGTCGCTACGCCCATCCAGCGCCAGCAAGCTCATCAGTGTCGCCCGGTCGTTGGCTAAGCGTTCCCGCAACTGCCGCGCCTGAGAGTTACTCAATAGCTGCTCAATCAGGTTTTGCTGATAATTCATCAGCACCTGCAACTCTTCCTGCCACAGTTGGCCTTGCTCACGCAGCGCCAGCAACTTGTACAGGAAGTTGGTGGTTTTGCCTGCGGCAGAGACCACTATCAGATCATCAGGCCGCCCGTGGGTCAGCAGGATGTGGGCCACACGCCGGTAACAGTCAGGATCGGCAAGACTACTACCACCAAATTTATGTAAGTGACTACGTGCCATCAATTAATGCTCCCCAACTCAACAGGCGGCAACGGCTGCCAGACCGGCAGCAATATCGTCCAACAGATCCTGTGGATCTTCGATACCAACGGACAAACGAATCAGGGTATCTTTAATGCCCGCTTCAGCACGGGCGGCCGGCTCCATCGCGCGGTGAGTCATTGTAGCAGGGACTGCCACCAGACTTTCTACACCACCGAGACTTTCTGCGACCGAAAAATAACGTAACGCACCGAGAAATGCCGTCACCTGCGCTTCACCGCCCGTCAACTCAAAACTGACCATAGCACCGAAGCCCTGCTGCTGTCTGGCAGCGATTTCGTGACCGGGATGCGTTGCTAATCCGGGATAATATACCTGCTGCACCTGGGCACTGTGTTGCAACAACTCGACAATTTTAGCGGCATTACTCTGATGCTGCTCAATGCGTAATGCCAATGTCCGTAAACCACGCAATGTCAGATAGCTGTCAAACGCGCCGCCGGTTAATCCCAGCGTGTTCGACCACCAATGCAGTTGCTCCGCCAATGCAGGCTCTTTAGCGATCACCGCGCCACCGACCACGTCACTATGACCGTTGAGGTATTTAGTGGTGGAGTGCACCACGATATCGGCACCGAGCAGCAAAGGTTGCTGCAACGCGGGTGACAAAAAGGTGTTATCTGCCACCAGTAGCGCCCCAACGGCTTGGCAAGCAGCGGCGATGGCGGCAATATCAATGACTCGCAACAAAGGATTCGAGGGCGTTTCAATCCATACCATCTTCGGCTTACGGGCAATGGCCTGTTGCAGCGCTGCTGTATCGGTTTGATCCACTATTGCCAGTTGAAATTGGCCCTTTTTAGCCAGATTGGTAAATAGTCGATAACATCCACCATAGCAGTCGTTTGGCACCACCAGCAGATCCTCGGGGCTAAGCAGGCTGACCACCAGCGTCACCGCCGCCATACCACTGGTGGTGATCACTGCCGGACAACCCTGTTCCAGTTCACCAATCGCATTACCAAGAATACTGCGAGTGGGATTACCGGAACGGCTGTAATCAAACTGCCTTGGCGTTGTGTGACCATCAAAAGCGTAGTTGGTTGAAAGATAGATGGGCGGAACCACAGCACCATGCTGGCTATCGGACTCAATCCCCTGACGGACGGCAATCGTCGCCATTTTCCGTGCTGTCATTTTTGGCTCCTCAAATGCTTTACAAGAAACACCATAAAGATGTCTGGATGGCTAAATTCTACCAACTCCCCCCTTGGCGTCAATAGGCATAAAGACGTTTAGACGTCCAAATGTATAGAATTCCATTTTTGTGATACAGTATTACGACCCGAGATTTGACTGTAGGGTGTAAGAGTTTAAAATCGGCAGCGAATTAGTGACATAGCAGGTGCAACATGACTGAATGGAATGGCGAATACATCAGCCCCTACGCTGAGCACGGGAAGAAAAACGAACAAGTAAAAAAAATCACTGTGTCTATTCCGCTGAAAGTACTGAAAGTGCTGACGGATGAACGCACTCGTCGCCAGGTCAACAACCTGCGTCATGCCACTAACAGTGAGCTGCTGTGTGAAGCATTTCTGCATGCCTACACTGGCCAGCCGTTACCCAACGATGAAGACTTGTCCAAAGATCAGCCCGACAGTATCCCGGCGGAAGCCAAGCAGATGATGGAAGATATGGGCATCGAATGGGAAGAAATGGAGTAAATGTGCCGTTTCCCAAGCCACCCTTATTTTACTGATAGCCGGGAGTTTCCCGGCGTTACTTCGTTGTTATGTGGTCGTTGATCGATCCTGTTACCTTATTGCTGGCATCGCTGATTATTGTCATCGGTGCCGTGACGCAAAGTCTGTTAGGCTTCGGTCTGGCAGTCGTTTCTACCCCGCTACTTTATATTGTTGACCCGGAACTGGTGCCAGTACCGGTGATTATTCTGAGCTTTTCCATTGCGTTGCTAACACTGCTGCGCGAGCGCGGCAATCTGGAACTGGGCGGATTGCAATACGCATTGGCCGGGCGGATTCCCGGCAGCTTGTTGGGGGTCACGTTGCTATTGGCGCCGCGCGCGGTGCTGGGCTTGATTATCGCGGTCATTGTTGGCGCCGCAGTAGTGGTGAGCTTGAAGAAATTCAGCGTCGCCGTCACCCGTCGCAACCTGTTTATTGCCGGTGCCTTTTCGGGCATATTCGGGACGGTAGCAGGTATCGGTGGCCCGCCGATGGCATTGCTGCTCACGGGGCGCGAAGCCGGTAAATTCCGTGCGGCGTTGTCGGCATTTTTTATGGTGAGCACCTGTATCAGTCTGCTGATTTTGGCGCTGTCCGGTATGGTCAGTTGGCGCGACTTGTTGTTATCTGTGCTGTTATTACCGGCGGTAGTGCTGGGATTTCTCGCCTCAGGCATCTTGTTACCCCGAGTAGATAAACGCCGTACCCGCCTGCTGACATTAGCGCTGTGTGGCGCCAGCGCATTATTGCTAGCACTCAAATCCTTGTGGGCGTTGCTATCCTGACAACGCCCTTGTTGTTTCACCTAGAAGTGATACGAGGTCTGTAACGCGCCGCCGATAGCGTTATCGCTGCCAAACATCCCAGTCAGATCTAATCTAAAGAATTTGCCGATAGCGATACCCGTTCCCACTGAATAGATATCGGTGGTGACATCGTTGAGATCCTGGCGATAACCAAGTCGTAACGCTAGCCAGTCAGTGGCTTTCACTTCACCGCCAACCCGCCAATATTTCGGCCCGTCCAGCTCGGCAAACTTGTTGTTTTCCGTCAAGTCGATATCACTGGTTAACATCACTGCCCGCCATTCATAAGCGATACCAGCAGTTACCATGGGTTTGATTTGGTAGGTTAATTGCTGGCCTTCGGAAACCATGGTCTGCATGTCTTGCTTCACCAAGTTGCGACCACTGAGCCCCACGGTCAGCCCCGGCATGGGTTGCAACGCAATCCCAACATCCAGGTTAAAACCTGTGTCATCGTTACGATAATCATCACTGTCGAAATCACTAACATCAAAATTGTTGGCTGACACGGCATAATTGAACGTATCCAGCCGCTGCAATTTAGGGGTAATCCCGACGGTGAGCGGCATATTCGCCACAGTGAAGCCACTGCTCAGCGCCACACCGACATCAGAAACCGCGCCGGCAATCACGCGCCCTTGAGACGACAAGTCATCCAGCGACGGCGGATTTAGCGGATCCAGCGTGCTCAGTAACGACAGATCGGACTCACTGATATCGGCCAACGCAAAGCCATCGAGATAACTCTTAGCGATGATAGCAACCGACAGGCGCTTACTAGAGGGCAGCACCACCGCAAGCCCCAAACCAGCACTGGCGTAAGCGCTATTGCCGACTAATGATTGTAAGTTTCCCAAGAGCTGATCGCGATAATGGATCATTCCCTCTACATCGCGGTTATCTATCGCCAGTTCCAAAGCGTCATAGTTATCTTGCACATCATCAAACTTATCGACCATTTTGTCTTTATCGGCACCATCAGCACCTAATGTTGGCAACAGCAGGCTCACGTCTTCGCTCTGGCGCTCCGTTAGGCTCAATAATGCCGGATTGATAAAACCCGCTACCATTCTGTCACCTGCCGCCACACCCGCGCCGCCCATGGCATCGGTTCTGGCTTCATACACATCTTGCCCGGCCCATAATGGCCCACAACTTAATGTCGTGGCGCATAGCAACGCCAGCATCTTCAGTTTCATCTCGCTTCTCCCCAGCCGCTGTTTGTTCAATTAAAGATAGTTGTTACCCAATGACTCTCCAGAAAAAGCGACACAAAAAAGCCCCCGCTAAAGCGAGGGCTTTGATTTCCATCACATAAATGATTTACCCAAGATAACTTTGTCCCGCATACAGGATGAAGTGTCTTAGTGCCAGCACTCCGGTTAGGCTACACAGCGCCCCTAGCAGCATGACGCCTTTGCCATGACGTTGCTGCGCCGGTAACAGCAGCGATAACAGCGGCACCCCAAAACCAACTGCCACCACCAATGTCCAGAAAACCGCAGCCCAAGTGCCAGTTGTCAGTGATGCCAGTGCGGCAGCAGCAGCGCCACCCTTGAAGTACAGGCCACAAAACAGCATGAACAGGAACAGCATCTCGATGCCCACGACTGGCAATTCAATACCGTGCATACGACCAAGCTCATGATCATGCGCCGGAGTTTTGAACAACAGCAGTGCTACAACTGCATTGGCGGCTGCACCTGCAGAAATCCCTGACACCAAAAACAGCGCTGGCAGAATCGCGGTATTGAGCATCGGATAGATGTTCATCGCCGAGATCAGGAAACCGGTGTAAGCACCCACGATCACCGCTAGCGCAAACAACAACGTTTCCATTGGTTTTCTGAGACCATTCAGCACATCGGCCAGTCCTTGCAGGAAGCCCAAACCGATAGTTGCCAGTTGCCCCCGGAATACCACCAGTGCATACAGGAAGGTCAACGGAATAAAGACCAATAACGCCAACACCCCGATAGACATCACTGACGTGAAGTTATAGTTAACGAGGATCAACCAGAAATGGAACGGCCGAGTCAGGTCAAAGACCAGACATAACATTCCCAGACAGATAGCCACGGGTGCAATGAGTGCAGCGGCCTTGAGGACGGGACTCTCCTCACGGTCACCCTTTACCCAGCGCATCGCGATGGCAATCAGTAAACTGCCTGCAGAAAGCCCGGCCAGAAACAGGTATACGGCAATCACCCAATGCCAAGTCACAGGATTGTACTGTGACATATCACCCCAGATATTGTTCATGCTTCAATCCCTCCTTTGCGGGCAGGAATACGGTAAACCCTTGGTTGCGTACCAAGATGGACTTTTTCGCGATAGGTTGGCGCGCTGTTCAGCAGTTTGCTCACGTCGCTATTGGCGTCATTGGCATCGCCAAACACCAAGGCATTGGTGGGGCACACAGTGACACAGGCAGGTTGTTCGCCACGTGCCAATCGGGTGTCTGTACAGAAGTTACACTTATCTGCCGTCAAGGTGACCGGGTTGATAAAGCGCACTTTGTATGGGCAGGCAGCAATGCAGTATTGACAACCTATACATTTTTCGTGGTTGATGGTGACAATGCCATCATCGTTCACGTAGGCCGCGCCGGTGGGACACACCTTAACGCAAGGCGCGTTTTCACACTGCTGACAAGATACTCGATCAAACTTAAAGTGTAAGTCTGGTACCTCACCATAGGGCCCTTCAACCCTCACCTGTAGCCGAGTGACTCCGTCTGGAACTTGGTTTTCGCTGCGGCAGGCAACATTGCACGCCTGACAACCGATGCACTTGTTTTCATCGTGCACCATGACGTATCTCTTATTCATCATCAGCCTCCGATTATACCTTTTCCAGTTTCACGCCAGTGGTGTGTACACACGCACCACATACCGGTGCGGTGACGTGAGGCAGCAGGTTGCCACAGTGCACCCCTTTGTCACTGATGCGGATTGATTCCTGATTTTTAGAACCAAAGCCCATATAGGCAAAGACGGTGTCAGGGCGAATGCCCTTGGTAACCAACGCCTGACCAATTTCACTGCCGACACTGGAGGTCAAACGGATGTTGTCACCCGTCTTGATACCATGCTTAGCAGCAGTTTCAGGATGGATCCACACCGCATTATCTGACATTAAATTGGCGAGGAAAGGCACTTGTTGTGTGCCAGCATTGGTATGAACGGCTACTTTTCCTTGGATAAAGTACAGCTCATTAGATTGTTTAAATGACACATCTCGGTATTTGATAGCACCACGTCCAGGCGCAATTTTCTCGACTTCCTCAGAATACAGTTCAATTTTCCCAGAGGCGGTTTTGAACTTAAGTGCACTGCCATAGGTGCCGTCTTCATCAACCGGACGAGCATTAGCAAATTTTGCAGTAAATGCAGCCACCATTTCTGGTTCTCTCAACATCAATGGCACGCCATAGCTGACATAGCCCTTGTGCTTGATTTGCTTCAACAAGGCGTCATCTTTATTCACCTGCGCCAATTGCAGTGTCTGTACATCTTCCCAAGGGAAATATTGTTCCAGCCCTAATTTAACGCCTAACTCGCGGAAGATTTGCCAGGCAGGCTTGGTATCACCAATCACGTCGACAACTTGTTGGCGTACATAATAAGCCGGGTTTTTGCCAGACTTGTCTTTGACTTCTTCATCACGTTCCAGATAGGTACATTCAGGCAAGAAGTAATCGGCATAAGCGGCTGTTTCACTGACATACAAATCACAGCATACGACCAGATCCATCTGCTTTAGCGCCTGTTCCACTTTGGCGCGATCGGTCATGGTCTGCATCGGATTGGTACGAGTCATCACCCAGCCATGTATGGCATAGGGTTTATTGGTATTGACGGTGTCAATAATGGACTGATATATCCCGCCCATCTTCCACAGCAAGGCGTATTGTTCATCCATTTGATCAATGCGTTTAGCATTAGGTTTAGGGATATTAACACCTGGTTTTGCCAGTTCTGGAGCAACAGCCTCGCCTGCAAATTTATTGTAGGTCGCCGCCTTTTTGCCCATAAAATATCCACCTTTACGTTCGATATTTCCCAGCAAAACGTTAACGGCAAAAATCGCCCGGCGGAAATCCAGTTCTTCAGGTGTAAAAGTGCTGCGGTGTCCAGAATTGATCATTGCATGCGGCGCGGCTTGCGCCAGTTCACGAGCAATACGGCGAATATCCTTGGCAGGCACATCACTGAGCGATTCTGCCCATTCAGGCGTGTATTCGGCCATCTGTGATGCAAACGGTTCAAAGCCTTCAACATATTGATCTACAAATGCTTTATCGAACAGTTTTTCTTCAATCAGCACATGGCTTATTGCCAAAGCTACCGCAATATCGGTGCCTGGACGGATAGGAAGCCATTCATCAGATTTAGCGGCTACCATCGAAAAACGCGGGTCAAATACCACCAGTTTGGCGTGTTTGTCCATCTGTGCTCTCATCAGTGCACGACTTTCAGACATATCCAAACCTTCATACAGGTTATGACCAAAGTTGATCACATAACGGCTATTGCCAATATCCCGCTTCATGCCAGTACCAAACATCACATCACTAGCGACTTCCATTCCCACCGGGCAGGTGGTTAAGTGGGTCAGTGTATTCGGACTACCAAAAGCCTTGGCTAAATCAAACAAATAGGTGTGTTCCGAACCTGACTTGGAAGAAAACACCACAGTTTCTGGGCCATATTTGCTTTTCAGCTCGTTCAGTTTGGTGGCGATCTCGCTGTAGGCTTGTTCCCAACTGATGGTCTGCCATTTGCCTTCGCCACGCTCACCCACGCGTTTCATCGGCTTAACAATACGTTGTGGATCATACAGCAGACTGTGACCCGCACCGCCGCGGGCGCAGACTTTACCACCGAAGGATTTGGCTTCGGTGTTACCTTGGATAAATACCGTTTTACCATCCACTACCCGGGCAGAGATAGGGCAGCGGGTGGAACACATTTCACAGATACTGGGCACCGCTTCAGCACTGCCGCTCAGAGCCGGCGCACCGACCGCAGCAATGGAGCCGGGGATAACGCCAGTTAAGGCACAGGAAGCACCGGTTGCGCCTGCACCTTTAAGGAAAGCCCGTCGATCAAGCTTTATCATGGTTAACCTCCATCATCTTCCATGGAAGACGAATAGTTCACTCGGAATCATTTTTACTCAGACGCATTGCACGGGTTATATCGCAACTGCATCTGCGCGGATTTCGAGTAGATTGTTAATCCATGAATATTCTGTGGGTATTGTGGTAAACCACAATGTGCCGATGGATGTGATCCAAGGCATAAGAAGTCTGGTTTTCTGCCTGCAATATGTGAACAGAATTACATTCTATTTACTAATTAACTAAAGCCGAAAATAACCATTTAATGGCGCATAAAAATAGCCAATATTAACTTTTGTTAACTTGGTCACTCTTATAAAAATGTGATATTCCCTGCAATATCTATTTTCTATAAATTAAAAAATAAATAATTAATTCATTGATATTATTAGCATTTAAATATTAAAACTATCGATCAATTAGATTTATTTCAATGATATTTTTTTCAATTAGAAAAATTTCATGAAAGTGATCACCGTCAAACCTCGATATTTTTCCCTTTGCTAAATTCTTAACCGAAATAAAACAACAGCAACATCTTTAAAAGGATGATGCATTAAAACGCAATACGAGGACATTGATGATGAAAACCAAAATCCAGCTCGGTGTATTACTGCTGGCCACTGTGCTGGCGGCAGGAGCCACCGCCGCCGATGGCGGCAACCCCAAAAAAGGTAAACATCTGTATAAGAAGGAATGCAAGGTCTGCCACAGTAAAAGTGATGCCGCTGGGGAATTAACCCCAATGAGCAAAACCATGGCGCAATGGGATCGTTTCTTCGATAAAGACAAGCATAAAGCCAAACCTGAAGTGTTCCAAAAGCTGAGTGAGCAGGATCTGAAAGATATTCAGCAATTCCTGTATGACCATGCTGCGGATTCAGCTCAGCCTCAGACCTGCGGCTAATCCCGGCACTTAGCCAACACAAACCCGATAAACTGACAGCAACAGTATGGAGCATGCTCCAGGGCCTGTTGCTGCCTGAAAAAGACCGGGGTTCCGGTCAGGAGATAAAATATGCGCACGTTAGTCGCAATTGTTGTCGCCCAGGCTTTAGGACTTGCCGCCATGGCCAGCCCAGCTGTTTATGCCGCAGAACAAACAGATAACGCCAAGATTACTGAGCTAAAACAGCAACTGGCAGAGATTACTCAGGAACTGGAAAGTCTCAACTCTAGGGTGAATAAAACCGAACGTCATGCAGCGCTTGACCGTATCACCTTCACCGGTGATTTTCGCGTCAGAGCTCATTCTCTGCACTATCAGGACGTTACCTGGAATCCAGCGATACTGGTAAATTTTAGTGATTTTGGTGCCCGCGCCATGGCTGGAGAATACGGTAATCCTGCCGATGCCAATTCACCGCTCGGTAAAATGATGGCCGCCAATCCTGCACTGGCAAGTGCCTTCCAGAGTGGTCAATTAAACGGGGTTATGCCTTATGTACTGGCTGCCCAGACTCGTCAGGATATCGACAATGACATTTATTACAACACCCGTCTGCGCTTAAATCTGAAAGCGCAGGTATGGGATAACGTGGACTTTGCCGGGCGCCTCAGTATGTACAAAAACTGGGGGGATTCTACCGGAGTTCAGGTGTTCGATTCCTGGCGTTCATTCACTATGGATGGCACCGATTCTGCTAACACTTCCGGTGACTGGTTACGAGTAGAACGCGCCTATTTCGACTGGCGCAACATCGGTGGTTCCGAGTTTTACCTGTCCATTGGCCGTCGCCCCTCCACTTATGGCCCACCAAGCCATTATCGTGAAAACGAGCTGCGGGGCGGCACCCCTTCCGGCCATTTAGTTAACTTCAACTTTGATGGTATGACTATCGGTTACAAACTCGGTGAATTGACCGGGGTTGAAGGCCAAGTCGTGCGTTTCTGCTATGGTCAGGGTTTTGAGTCACAATGGGGCAATGGTGAGCTATTTGGTGACACTATCACCAAAGATACCCACTTGGGCGGCTTTAACATTGATGCCATTAACGATGGCAACCACTTCCTGCAGTTTACCCTGTTCGCGGCCAAGGACATCAACGATGGTTTCAAAGGCACAATGGCCTTCCCTAACCAGTTGGCGTCTATCTTTGCACCAACCATGTACCAAGATCTGCAGAAGTTTGACAACTTCAATTTCGTCACTCGGGTTCAACCCAGTGGAGTGATCGGTGATATGTATCTGGGTGGCGTAGGTTACTCCTACGAAACCGATGATGAGATGAAGTTCTTCGCCTCGTTCGGTTGGACGCGTACCGTTGGTAATGGCTATGCTGGCATGTTCGGCGGCTTGTTATCAGATGCGGTGTTCACTGCAGAACTGAATAGTGATGGCAGCGAAATCATCATGTCGCCCTCCACCGCTGACAGTAACGAAAATCACGATGGCTACGGCGTTTATGTCGGGATGCAGATCCCCGCGCCATACGGAAAATTTGGTCTGGAATACAACTACGGCTCCAAATACTGGACACCGTTCACCCAGGCGCAGGATGACCCAATCGGCAGCAAACTGGCCACTCGCGGTCATGTCATCGAAGGCTATTACATCTTCGACGTTAACCCCCACATGTTCATCAAACTGGCGGGGCTTTACTACGACTATGAATATACCGGCAGTGGCACACCTGTAGGCGCACCGCAGAAAGTCAGTGATGTGCTCAAAGGTACCGCCTATTCACTGTTACCTGTGATTGATACCGCCTTTGATGTTAATGCTTCACTGACCGTCAACTTCTAACCCCATACAACAGCCCCGGGCAACCGGGGCAGGAGACTCTTATGAAATCACTTGCGTTACTCCTGTTGCTGGCGGCGGGAAGTGCCAGCGCAGCAGCGCCGCACCAAGAGGTACTGAAGGGGCCCTATGCCAACGGTCCTGAAGTCACCAAGGCCTGCCTGCAATGTCATGAAAAGGAAGCGAAAGACGTCATGAAAACCTCCCACTGGACCTGGGAGCTGAAACAGCAATTACCTGACCGCACCGTGATGCGCGGCAAGAAAAATGCGATCAACAACTTCTGTGTTTCCATTGCAGGTAACCAACCACGTTGTACCGTGTGCCATGCTGGCTATGGCTGGAAAGACAACAACTTTGATTTCAAAGATGAAACCAAAGTAGATTGTCTGGTTTGCCATGACACCACCGGCACTTACAGCAAAACAGTCGCTGGCGAGGCGTTTGAAAACGTCGATCTGGTCAAAGTGGCGCAAAACGTCGGTAAACCTGTACGTGATAACTGCGGCTCCTGTCACTTCTATGGAGGTGGCGGTGACGCGGTGAAACACGGCGATCTGGACTCTTCTATGGCTTACCCTGACAAGAATCTGGATGTACACATGAATGCCGATGGTAACGACTTCCAATGTCAGGATTGTCATCACACCAAGGATCATAATATCAGCGGCAATGCCATGGGCGTGTCACCTGGTGGTGAAGATCATATCGGCTGTACTAACTGTCATGATGCGGCGCCTCACGCTAACAAACGTTTGAACGCCCATACTGCAACCGTTGCTTGTCAAACCTGCCATATTCCCTACTACGCCCGCCAGGAAGCCACCAAGCTCACTTGGGACTGGTCAACTGCCGGTGAAGACCGAGAAGATGCGGTGGATGAATATGGTCGCCATACTTATCTCAAGAAAAAAGGTTCATTCACTTGGGGCAAGATGGTGAAACCTAGTTACGCCTGGTACAACGGCAAAGCGGATGCTTATATGGCTGGGGATAAGATGGATCCCACAAAAGTCACTAAACTGGCGTATCCGCTGGGCGATATCAAAGATCCAAAAGCCAAGATCTACCCGTTTAAGGTGTTTACCGGTAAGCAGATCTACGACAAGAAGAACCATATCTTCCTCAATCCGAAAACTTACGGTAAAGGCGGTTACTGGAGCGACTTCGACTGGGATAAAGCTGCTCGGCTGGGTATGGAAGCCAGCGAAGCCATGAAAGCGGTAGGTGCTACCTACAGCGGTGAATACGGCTTTGCACCAACTGAAATGTGGTGGCGTATCAACCACATGGTGTCACCAAAGGAACAAGCGCTCAAGTGTGCCGATTGCCACAGTGCGAATGGTCGATTGGACTGGAAAGCGCTGGGCTATGAAGGTGACCCAATGAAAGTAAAAGGGACACTACATCGCCAATAAAACCTGACCCGCGTTCCTTGTTTGGTCGGACATAACAAGTGCTCCCGACTAGGACCAGTCCCAATCCCTGCTCAGGGACTGGTCCACCTTTCCAGACAATAAGACTAAGCCTTCAGCCAAACTGTCCCAACACCGCTAAACTCAAAGCGTAAATACCAGAAAATTTCGGAATATACAGCGTTAACACTGCTAAAAAACTGGCACTGTTATTGCGGTTATTATAGTAACTGTTAACACGGCAACCTATATGACTCCATCCAGTCTTGTCTCTGTCAATGTCAACCGCACCTTAGGGGAATTCAGCGGCGCTTTTGCCGATCTGGGTACTTTTCTGCCGTTAGTGCTGGGGCTTATCGCCCTTAATCAGTTTTCGCCACAAGGTATCTTTTTCGGTTTCGGGATTTTTGCTCTGGCGGTAGCGCTGTTTTACCGTCGCCCCATCCCGATCCAACCGATGAAAGTGATCTCTGCACTGGTCATCGCCCAAGGCTTGACGCCCGGGATCATGCAGGCCAGTGGCATCTTGATGGGAATAATCCTGCTGTTGTTAGCCTTCAGTGGTGCCATCACCTGGCTGTCGCGGCAGATATCCCAGGCCATCAGCGTGGGTATCCAGTTGGCGATTGGCATCCAGTTGCTGATGATGGGCGGCAAAATGATGGCGGTGACCCCTGCCATAGGTTTTGGTGCATTTGCGTTGATCTTCCTGTGCCGTTTTTTGCCATTACGTTACGTGTCCATGCCGTTGGTGCTGGTGGCAGGAATGTTGTGGCAATATCATCACGGCGGTGACGTGGCGACTTTCAGCTTTAATCAAACGCCGTGGCAATTTCACTGGCCGTTAGTGGGTGAATGGTCACAGGCTTTGACGTTACTGGTACTGCCGCAACTGGCGATGACGCTGACCAATGCGGTGATAGCGACCTCGGTGGTGGCCAAGGAAAAATTCCCTGAAGAAGCTGAGCGCTTTACGCCTAAAGCATTTGCCACCAGCTCCGGGCTGGCAAACCTGCTGTTGGCCCCCTTGGGTGCCATTGCCATGTGTCATGGTGCCGGGGGCTTAGCCGTGCAATATCATTTTGGCGCCCGTCGTATGTGGGCTCCTTTCATCTTTGGCGTCAGCTGTGTAGCGATTGCCCTGAGCTGGGGCGAGTCTGTCGCCTGGCTGCTAAGCCTGATCCCGATGGCGATCCTCGGCAGTTTACTGTCAATCGCGGGCTTACAGTTAGCCTGGTCAAAACGGTTACTTGATGGCCGACCATTCTGTATGGCGGTTATTGCTTCCACTGCGATTGTCAGTCTGGCGGTTAACCCGGCAGCCGGATTGCTGGCAGGCTTGGTAGTGGAATTTTGCCGCAGCCGCTGGGAGTTAATCCAAACTATCCGTTAACCGCTAGTTACGCTGATACGGCAACCACAGCCGCGCCCGACATCCTTGACGGTCATGACGGTTTTCCAGTTGCAATAAGCCTTGGTGTTCGGTCATTACATCGCGGCAGATGGCTAATCCCAGCCCAAGGCCATGCTCTTTGGTGGTGGCAAAAGACTCCATCAATTGGCTGACCGGCGCGGTCAAACCACTGCCAGTATCGCTCACTTCCAATAACAGCCAGGACTGCTGTAATTCTTGCTCACGCTCACTCGGAAATGCTTGATAATCAATGCGGATCTGCAGTTGTCGTTCGCGGCTATTTTCCATCGCATCCAAGGCGTTTTTCAGCAGATTCACCAGTACCTGACTGAGTCCGACACTGTCACCCAGTATGGCTTGTTCCTCGCCATTGATGTGCAATTGCAATGCGACTTGCTGCTGCTCTATCGCACGTTGGAACAACGCTAGCGCTTCCTGCAGCAATGGCAGGATCAGCAAAGGCACGCTGCCATTACGGCGGCGGCGTAACAGCCCACGAATACGATGCACCACGCCACCAGCACGCATTGACTGGTTGTAGATTTTAGTCAACACCTCATGCAGTTGCTGATGATTCGGGTCTTGCTGATCCAGTCGCTCCAACGCCATCAAGGCACCTTCACTGTACTGAGTAATCGCCGCAATTGGCTGGTTCAATTCGTGGGCCAGCCCGGCACCAATTTCCCCGACAATGGCGGCGCTCTGCATTCGCTCCAGCTGTAATTCTTTATCTTTGAGTTGCCGCTCAGTCACCAGCAAAAATTCATTCTTTTGGCGGATTTTGTATTCCAGCCACAAATGATACAAAGGTGCCAGAAAGAAAATCGCCAACAGTAGCAGAGCCAGATCTCGATGTAGACGAAACCATTTGCGGGCCGCATCGTACAAGGGCGGTGGCCCACCATGCAGTTGCAGTTCATCATACAGTTTGATCACTGCCAACTGGCTCACTGGTGCGGTCCAGCCCATCAAGTCGGCACGGATAGCGGCCTCAGAATCGGCTGGCAGCTCAAACAACGCTTGAGTAATTGCCTGGGTGATAGGACTTGGAACCTGATCAGACGCAGCAAAAGACCAGTTAGGGTACAGCGGCGTACTGGTATCACAGTCATAACCCTCAGGGCGTTGGCGATTGATCACCCGAAAATCCTCGCGCTTGACCAGTCCACCCTCCACCATCTCCTCCAATGTACAGTAAGGTGTAATGGCCGCATCCACCGTGCCATCACGCACCTGATATACCAAAGGCTCTAATGGAAACCCTAAAAAATGAATATCACCAAAAAATGAGCTGGCTTCTATACCACGTCGGTTCAATAATCCCACGGCGGCCTGATATCCCCCTAGGGCCTGTGGATCACTGGCCACTACTGAGGCACCGCGCATATCCTCTAACGTCTTAATCGGGCTGCTTGCCTTCACGATAATGGTCGACCCAATGGCATAGGTTGCACCATTATGTTTTCGACTGCGCATGGTAGCTAACCACGATAAAGGTAACTGGCTGCTGAGGCTCAGGTATTGGCCGGGATTGGTGACAATAAATTGAATTCGATGATCCAGCAGTTGCTGATCCATCTGGGTAAAGTTCAGCGGCACCACTTCGAAACGATTGCCCGGCAGCCGGTCGCTCAGATAATCCATCATCGGCTGCCAACGCTGTTTCGCTTGCGCTTCGCCATGATTGGCCAGCACGGCGACACGAAACACCGCTTCAATGGGGTCATCGCCCATCTCACCATCGGCAATGGAATGCATCGCCTGACTCTGGCCGCAGCAGAACCACAACAGCAGCATCCACCAGTACCGCTTCATAATCACCCCACCGGATTTAATTGCGTTCAGCCTAATACAGCCATTAAGGCAAATCCTTGAATCACCGCAAACGCTCAGCAAAAAGCGGGTGATCTGGCTCCAAAAGCCAACGTTGCTGATTTGTCGCTGTTGCAGCGGCGCATTACTCTTGAGGCAAGGGTCATATTGAGAGCACCAATGCAACAAACAATCTATCTGGTGGATGATGATGCCGCCATCCGCGATTCGCTCAGTTTTATGCTGGGCCAGTTTGGTTATCAGGTACAAGGATTTGCCGACGGCATGAGTTTTCTAGCGCACTGCCCACTGCAACAACCCGGCTGCGTTATTCTCGATGCGCGGATGCCAGAGCTGACCGGTCAGGCCTTGCAGCAACGGCTGCTGCAATGTGACAGCCCGTTAGGCATCATTTTTCTCACCGGTCATGGCGATCTGCCGATGGCAGTTGAGGCATTCCGCCGTGGTGCCTGTGACTTTTTCCAAAAACCTGTCAATGGTAAAGCCTTGGCAGCCGCCATTGATAAAGCATTGGAAAGTAGTCGTAAGGTGTGGGAAGAACAGCAGTTACAAGCACGCTTTAACACCCTCAGCCCCAGAGAACGTCAGGTATTGCAGTTGCTGATCCAGGGGCAGACCAATAAACAGATGTCGGAAGCGTTGTACTTATCACTGCGTACGGTGGAAGTTCACCGCGCCAACACCATGAAAAAACTTGGGGTACACGCCTTAGGGGAACTGATGAAATACACCCCCCTGTTTTAATTCATCCATTTACTGGCGTTGCAGTTGCCATGTCACTAAACGCGCCAGCAGCGGCCCTAGCACCATCACCAGTATCAGTCGCCCGGTTTGCATGGTCATCACCAATGCCATATCCACTTGGCTGGAAGCGCCGATAATGGCGACAGAATCCGCGCCACCGGGACTCATCGCCAAATAAGCCGTAAGCGGATCCATCCCCGTGAATAACACCAACAACGTTGCCAGTGCAGCGCATAACACTATCAGCACTGTGGTCGATATCAACAGTCTTGGCAGCGCTTTCGCCGCGTAGCGCAATATCGGTAAATCAAAGCGCGCACCAATACTCCAGCCAACGACAGCATAAGCCAGTAATAGCAGCGGTTGCGGCAATGTGATAGAGAACCAGCCGGTTTCTCGTATGATTATTGCCAGTAACAACGACATCAACATTGCCCCAGCAGGGATACGGCTGAGCAGGCCGATAACCACGCCCAGGGCCACCAGTAGCAAGGTCGCCGTGAGAGACCAAGCTCCCCAGACAGGTAAATGACTATCAGTTGGTACAGGCATATGCAACGACTCCGCCGGCAACCACCAGCGAGTCACCCCAATGGCTACCACGGCCACCAGCACCACTCGTATATATTGCATCAAGGCGACCAGCCGCACATCAGCGCCAAACTGTTCCGACATCACCGTCATCACGGACGCCGCGCCAGGTGAGGTTCCCCAAACCGCCGTGGCTCCCGGTAAAACATGCCAACGCGCCAACAACCACCCAAGCACACTGCTGAGTAACAACACGCCGACCACGCACCCGACATAGGCCGGCCAATGTTGCTGCATCCTACTATCGATTGCCGTGGGCAGGCTTGCGGCAATCATGCACCCCACCAATCCCTGGGCGGCATTAAACAACCACGGGGTAACGATGGTCGGTTGCTGCAGCACCGCCATCAACACTGCCGCTATCATAGGGCCCAAAAGATAAGCCGCCGGCACATTGACCACATCAAGCCCCAGGGCCAATAACCAGGATAATCCGGCCAGTAACAACCAGCGCCGATACTTATATAACGACGCTGATACAGACCTCAAATGCATGAATTACCCCGCCAATAGTGCCAGCAATTCCGCCGCCGTGCCGGTTTCCCCAAGTCGTGGGAACACGCGCTGAATGCTATTGTTATGAGTCTCTTGATTCAGATCTGTCATTGCATCCGTTACCAAAGCGACGTTGTAGCCCAGTTCAAAAGCCTGCCGCGCAGTGGATTCGACCCCCATGCTGGTAGCAATACCGATAACCACTACCTGGGTTATCCCAAGCGCTTGCAGTTGCTGGTGCAAATCGGTGTTAATGAAAGCCCCCCAATTATGTTTGGTAATCAGCATGTCCGTTGACACCGGTTGCAATTCAGGCACCAGCGTCGCCCAGTTGTCAGGCTGCTGACCTGCGCGAGCTGGCAATTCGGTGCGTCCTGGGGCTCTCCCAGCGACATTGACTAACACTACCGGGCGCTGCTGTTGTCTGAACGCCTGAACAATCTGCGCCGATACCGTCACCACGGCACTGGCATCACCGCAGGTAGGCAAGGCCACAATGCCATATTGCAAATCGATAACGATTAATGCGGTGTTGGGATCAAGTTTGGAAAACGCCATCTGCAACTCCTTAAGCGCAAAAGCCAATAGCAGAAAATGTGTAGACAACCGCTGACGTACTAGCAGCCAGACTCCAATTCTGCCGCAAAACCATCACAGCTGATATATCGCGGCTCCCCCGAAATCGGGTCATGGTAGCGCAACTCACAAGCCACCAGTTTTAATGGTCTGGAAAAATCATCCGCCTGCAGTGGTTGCAACGCTGGATAATAACGATCGTTGAGCAATGGCATTCCCAGCGACTGCATATGCAGCCGCAACTGATGCGTTTTACCGGTTATCGGTTGTAGCTCAAATAGACCGATGTCATCTTTCACCGCCAGCAGGCGGATCTCAGAGTGACTGTTAGGCACACCACTCACTACGCGCATGGTAAACCCAGGCTTACCCCGCTCAATGCGATTTTTCACGGTCCAGCCAATCGGTGCCGACAGCCAGCCTTGTGGCACTTGGCGTTGCAGCGCCGGGGTTAATGGCGCTAACGCCTGATAACATTTATGGATCTTTCTGTCACGAAACAGTCCGTGATAAGCATCGCGGCTGGCAGCACAGACCGACATCAACATCACGCCAGAGGTGTCCCGATCCAACCTGTGGACAGGGACAATACTGTCAATGCCGGTACGGGCACGCAGTCTGGCAACAAGACATTCATTAACGAAGCTACCGCCTGGGGTCACCGGTAAGAAATGGGGTTTAAACACCAGCAGTGAATGCGCATCTTGATGCAGGATCTGCTCCTGCAACGGTATACGTGGTTCGCTGGTTACTTCACGATAGTAGTACACCCGCTGCGCAGCGCGGTACGGAGTCAACTCGGTTATCAGCTCACCGTCCTGCCAGTGAACCTTGCCCTGTTGTAAGCGCTGCCGCCAAATGCTTTCGCTGATAGCCGGGAAACGCGCCAGCAGAAAAGCCAGCACAGTTGGCTTATCGGTTTGCTGGTGCGGTAATACTACCCAGGACGGATGCACCGCTCGGACACTCTGATTCATGAAATTCCTGCTTATCTGCGTCGCTGTGATTGTAACGCAAAGGGCGATGGAGGCCTACAGACACGGCTTCAAGTACGGGCATATTACACATCCCGCTCCATCCAAAACCGTCAACGCCATATGATGCTCCAAGATGAAAATTTACATTTAAAAAAAGCGGAGGGAGTTTACACAAAATTCAATGTAACAAGGATTAAAACAAAGCGATTAGAAGATATTCCAGATAATCAATTAAAATTATAAACAAAACTTATTTTTTTAACATTTAATTTATTGTAACACCAAAATTAAAACATTTTTCCTCTTGATTTTTCATTAAGTAGTTTGTTATTAAGTGTTGTTAATAAGTAACAAAAATAACATAACAAATGTAAACTGACTCAATGGAATAAGGGGTTGTATGCGTCTCTCTGTCATCTCGCTGGCGGTTGCCAGCCAACTCGTTCTGCCGGCAGTCTACGCGGCAGACAGCAGTAATATCGAAAAAATCTCTGTGGTGGGTTCTCGACTAGCAGTCCGCAGTGCAACGGATACAGCGGTACCGGTAGATATCATTTCAGCGGAACAGCTGGAAGCGACCGGGATGACGGAAACGGCCAAAGCTTTACAGTTTGCCGCGCCGAGTTATAGTTTCCCGTCATCCTCGGTGACCGATGGTACCGATGCGGTGCGCCCTGCCAGCCTACGGGGACTATCACCCGATCACACGCTAGTGCTGGTCAATGGTAAACGTTATCACGGTTCAGCGCTGGTGCATCTGAACGGTACGGCGGGTCGAGGCTCTTCGAGTGTCGATTTGAACACCATCCCCATGTCAGCCATTAAACGCATAGAGATCCTGCGGGATGGAGCGTCCGCCCAGTACGGCTCCGATGCTATCGCCGGGGTGATCAACATTGTGCTGAAAGACGCCAGCGAAGGTGCCGAAATTGCCTTACAAGGTGGGCAGACCTATGCGGGGGACGGCGAGCAGTGGTGCGCGGGCCTTAACAAGGGCATAAAATTCAGCGAAAACGGCCATGTGGATATTTCCCTGGAAGCTCACCACAAGAATCCAACCAATCGTGCCGGATTGGATCAACGCCAGCAATATCCAACGCTGGAAGATGGTAGCGCAGATCCGCGCGAAGCCACCTTTGACCGTAAAAACCATCAGATTGGTGACGGCAAGTATGAGAACTTGGCATTGTTTTTTAACGGTGCGCAATATTTCGGCGATGACAAACTGTATTTCTTCGGTGGTATCAGTCACCGGGAGAACGAATCTGGCGCATTTTATCGTCGGGCACTGGACTCGCGTAATATTCTGGAAATCTATCCTGATGGATACCTGCCCCAATTGGCTCCCAAGATTAAGGACTATTCCGCAACTGTCGGTTACGCCTTTAGTCTGGGTGAATGGAAACTGGATGCCGCAGCTGGTTTTGGCCGGAATGACTTTGAATACTATGTTAAAAACAGTCTGAATGCGTCTTATGGTCCAGACAGCCAGACCAGTTTTTACGATGGCACGCTGACCACTGAAGAAACCAATCTGACGCTTGATGCTTCCCGTTACCTGCCATTTTATAATGATTCGGAACTGCTGCTGGCGCTGGGGGTGGCTTATCGTAATAACACCTATCAGATCGAGGCCGGCGAAGAAGCCTCATATGCCAACGGTGGCTATGATAACCGTGCGGCGGGTAGCCAAGGCTTTACCGGATTCACTCCGGCGTCAGAAGTGGATGAAAGTCGTCACAATACCGGACTCTATGCCGAAGTAGAAAACCAGCTGACACGGGATTTTTACTGGGCCGCAGCTGTGCGTTATGAAGACTATTCTGACTTTGGCGGCAATACCACCTGGAAGTTGGCAGGACGCTATGACTTAACCGACAAGTTAGCATTCCGCGCCACCGCGAATACCGGTTTCCGCGCACCCAGTGTGCAGCAACTGTACTTCACTAACATCTCGACACTGTTTGTATCAGATCCCGATACTGGAGAACTAGTCCCAACGGAATCCGGTACGTTTAACAGCCTGTCGCCGGTGGCGCAAGCGCTGGGAATAAGCGAACTGAAACCGGAGAAATCGACCTCGTTCAGTGGTGGTCTGGTTTATACCGGGGATAGCGGCATGACTATCACGCTGGATGCTTACCAGATTGATATTGATGACCGCATCATTCTGTCCAGCTCACTGACACCAAGCGACTCTGCCGCCGTTGCGGAAGCACTTTCGGGGACTAATGCCGAATCGGCCCGCTTCTTTATCAACGGCGTAGACACCCGTACTAAAGGGGTAGATCTGGTGGTTAGCCAGAACTTTGAACTTGGCAGTTACGGTGACCTGGCAGCCAGCATGGTATACGCCTACAACAAGAATGAAATCCGCGATATTCACCTGCCATCACTATTGGGCGGGTTGGAAGATCAACTGTTTGACCATGTCGAACAGGTGCGGATGACAGACTCTTCTCCACAAAATAAAGGCAGTCTCAACCTGACCCATAGTTATGGTGACTTTAAGACCAATCTGCGTTTTAACTTCTTTGGTGACTACAAAGTGGGTTTGTCTACGGGTGAGAACTTAGATTACGGTGCCAAAACCACCACGGACCTCTCTGTGGCTTATACCGCAACTGATCACCTGACACTGACGCTGGGGGCGCAAAACCTGTTTGATGTCTACCCAGATAAAGCCAAAACCGAGCCAACCGATCAGAGCTTTGGTGGCATCTTCAAGTATCCCGTCGGCAACACGCCTTTCGGCATGAATGGTGGTTATTACTATCTGCAGGCGCGTTACACCTTCTAAAGTAAAGCCATCGTGAGCAAAAAACACCAGAGAAACAGGTCGGCCGTTGCTGACCTGTTTTTTTATGCGTCACCATGCACTTTATATTGCGGCAAGGATATACTGAGCGCGCTTTCGCTCAGGAGACCATGATGATTATCGACACCCTTACCAACCGCGCGCTATATAGCGCACTACATCCACGAATTGCCGCCGCGCTGGAATATCTGGCATCAACGGACTTCAGTCAGCTTGAAAAGGGGGCGTACGAGCTTGAAGGCAAGGCGCTGTTTGCCATTATTAGTGACTACACCACAGTCGAGCGAGGTACTGAACCTTTTGAAGTACATCGTAAATATATTGATGTGCAATATATTGTCAGTGGTGAAGAGGAGTTTGGTTATCTGCCACGGCCAAAGCAACAGATCCCGTGCACCAACTATGACAACAACCGCGATTTTGAAGAATACAGTTATCCGCTAAACCAAGCCAGTGCCAGCTATGTGGGTTTACGCAGTGGCATGTTTGCACTGTTCTTCCCCGATGATGCCCATATGCCCTGCTGCCACCTCGATGGTGAGTCCAGCGTCCGCAAAGTGGTTATTAAAGTAAGAATCGAAGATTAACTAAAAAAACAGCGTGTTATACGCTGTTTTTAATTTAAGCTGCAATGGTTATCAATTTATGCCATCCGCTTTTTGGTGACAACGGGTTTCTGCTGCCTGTTTACCCCAACGTAACGTCAGCTCACCGGCATGTTCCCATAACAGATGCTCTGCATCCTGGTATTTAGCACCGCTCGCGCTGGGCACTTGATACATGAGTGCCTCATCATTGCCAACTTTGGCGCGAACCACATTAGGTTCAGTATCGAAGAACTGTGCTACCAACCACGTGGACGGGACATTATCACAGACATAAGTAAACGGCCCTTGTGACGGCACTAATTGATAGCGTGCTTGTAATGTAGCGATCCGCTGTTGATACCGCGTTTGGCCACACATTTCGGCCTGAGATTGTGTCATGCAGGCATCCCGCTCGCGAGCCCATTGCTGTTGGTTACTGTCAAGTAATGGCAAGTCTTGCAGTGCTGTCTTGGCCTGCACTTGCTGGTAAATGTAGGCGAGTTTACGATCCAACTGAGCTAACTCAGCATGACCGCATACCCATTTTTTAACATCGGAACTTTTCGCCGACACCAAATTGCAGTCAAAGGATGTTTGTTCAAGGGTTGCTGCCATCGCTGATGGCACATACAGTCCTAGAGCACCTGCTACCAGTATCATTGCCACTATAACTTTCATCATATGTACTCCTGCAAACCATTCGTTAAGAATGGCCGATAAGCCGCTAGTCATAAATCCTGCAAGCTATGCATCTTAGTCAGTTATCTTTAAGGATAATCACTATTATTTAGAAACGATTATTTATTAAAGATAATTCATGTATACCCACACAATTCATATATCTTTTTAGAATTTAATTTCCATGTTTTTATAATCATATGCTCTGATTTATCACCATTCCGTATACCGCCCCACATTGGTGCAGTGGTAAGCTTGCGCACAAAATATGGGGAGTATTAAGAAGTTACATAATATGAAAGGTTATAACTTAGTCGCATTGGCCATTGCCGGCCAACTAGTAGTGCCTGCGGTAAGCGCCGCAGATGACACCAACAACAGCAGTATCGAAAAAATCTCAGTGGTAGGTTCCCGTATCGCGTTGCGCTCAGCTACCGACAGTGTCGCACCAGTAGATATTATCACCGCCGATCAACTACAAGCCACAGGGCTTACCGAAACCGCTAGAGCACTGCAATTTGCAGCGCCTAGTTATAGTTTCCCATTTTCTGCCGTCACCGATGGTTCTGATGCAGTGAGACCTGCGAATCTGCGCGGTCTATCGCCAGATCACACGCTAGTATTGGTCAATGGCAAGCGTTACCACAGTTCAGCACTAGTGCATCTTTCTGGCACCGTAGGCAAAGGCGCTTCTAACGTGGATCTCAATACCATTCCCATGTCCGCTATTAAGCGGATTGAGATTTTACGCGATGGTGCCTCCGCTCAATATGGATCTGATGCCATCGCCGGTGTGATCAACGTGGTGCTGAAAGACGCCCGTGAAGGTGGCACGCTCACCACCCAGTTAGGCCAGACTTATCAGGGCGATGGTGAACAATGGCGTGTTGGGGCCAATAAGGGGATCAGTTTCAGTCGGGATGGTTTTGTGAATGTATCGCTGGAAGCCCAGCACAAAAACAGTACCAACCGTGCGGGCTTAGACCCTCGCCAGCAATATCCATTACGGCCAGATGGTAGTGAAGATCCACGGGAAGCCACCTTCAACCGTAAAAATCATCAGGTTGGCGATGCCGAATACGACAACGTTTCACTGTTCGCCAATGCCGCCCAGTATTTCGGGGACAGTGGCAAGCTATATGGATATGCCGGTTACAGTCAGCGTGAAACCAAATCTGGGGCTTTCTATCGCAGAGCCTTGGATAGTCGCAATGTGCTGGAAGTCTATCCAGACGGCTTTTTACCGGAGCTTGCCCCTAAAATCAAAGATTACTCGGCGCTGCTGGGTTATGAGTTTGATTGGGGCAAGTGGCATCTGGATAGCTCTGCGGGCTATGGCAAGAACAGCTTTAATTACCGTGTGGAAAACTCCATTAATGCCTCGCTTGGCACAACCAGTCCAACCACCTTTGATGCCGGCACTTTAGCGACTGACGAATATGATCTGACGCTGGACGGTTCGCGGTATTTTGACTTCTTCAATGATTCAGAAATTATGCTGGCGCTTGGTGCCGCCTGGCGACAGAACGGTTACCAGATCCAGGCCGGTGAGGAAGCTTCATATGCTACCGGCGACTACCAAGGTAAACCCGGTGGCAGTCAGGGATTCAGCGGTTTTACCCCGGAGTCAGCGGTCGATGAACAACGCCACAACACCGCTATCTATGCGGAATTAGAAAACCAACTGACTGAAGATTTTTACTGGTCTGCCGCTGCACGGTATGAAGATTATTCTGATTTTGGCGATAAAATCAGCTGGAAACTGGCAACGCGTTATGATTTTACGGAGCACTTTGCCGTGCGCGCCACCGCTAACACCGGTTTTCGCGCTCCCAGTGTGCAACAGCTGTATTTCACCAACATCTCTACATTGTTCAACCCTGATCCAGTAACAGGAGATCTGGTGCCCACCGAATCAGGCACCTTCAACAATCTGTCTTCTGTCACTCAGGCGTTACAGGTAGGGAAACTGCGACCTGAAGAGTCTACTTCATATAGTCTTGGGCTGGTTTACACCGGGGATAATGGCCTGACAGTCACACTGGATAGTTATCAGATTAATATTGATGATCGTATCGTGCTTTCCAGTTCACTAACCCCTGCCGATTCCGATGTAGTGGCACAGGCACTGGCTGGCACAAACGCTGAATCTGCGCGCTTTTTCATCAACGCCGTAGATACTCGTACCCGCGGTGTTGACCTAGTTATCAGCCAACGTTTCGATCTGGGCAGCATGGGGGATTTACAGACTAACCTAGCGTATGCCTACAACAATACTGAAATTCAGGATATCCATCTGCCGACAATTCTCAATGGTTTGCAGGAGCAACTGTTTGATCATATTGAACAAGTACGTATGACAGACTCAACATCGCACCATACCGGCAGCTTGGGGTTCACGCATCATCTGGGAGATTTCACTACCAACCTGCGCTTGAGTTATTTCGGCCCTTATACCATTACCTACAGTACTGAAGATGTAGAGTACCAAGGAAAAACGACTGTCGATCTGTCTGTTGCATACCAAGCCACTGACAACTTTACCGTCACGGTGGGCGCACAGAACCTGTTTGATACATATCCGCAGAAGCGCCCAGCCGACAACAATTTTAACGGTATCTTTGTCTATCCGTTGACCAATACACCTTTTGGCTTCAACGGTGGCTATTACTTTGTTGAAGGCCGCTATACTTTTTGATTTGCCATTGTGTTGCAGTTCACAAGACCGGCCGATGCCGGTCTTTTGTGCTTTTAATGTTCGTCTATAATTATTGATAGTGCAGCAATGTAGCTAAAAGCGCTTACACTCATGATGAAAGGAATCATGCCCACGGATATGTCATCAAAACTGAGGGGATTTACCCATGTATTCCTTGCGAGTCTGTGTAGTAACGATATTGATGTCGTTGGCGCTATTGCCATCGATATCATCAGCGTTGCCGCTGCCACCACTGCGTTTTGCCACCCTTAACTACCCACCGTTTATCTATGAAGAGGATCATCAGGCTAAAGGCGTGATAGCAGACATAGT
This sequence comes from Shewanella fodinae, assembly GCF_014651955.1. Lineage (GTDB taxonomy): Bacteria > Pseudomonadota > Gammaproteobacteria > Enterobacterales > Shewanellaceae > Shewanella > Shewanella fodinae. The sequence goes on from NZ_BMXW01000003.1 coordinate 108,636, forward strand.
GCGCGAGGCGTTCAAACGCTTACAACAACCCATTGTGATAGCCTTCTATCCAGTTCCTCGCGGCATGTTATTGGTAAATAACGGTAATGTAGATGGCTATTTTTCTCTGAAAAAAACACCAGCCCGAGAAGAGAAACTGTTGTACACCCAGCAACCGCTGATCCGTCAGACTTTTGTGCTGTTTGTGCGTCACGAATCAACGCTGCAATACAGTGGCATTGTCGAAGACCTAGCCCCCTATCGCATAGGTGTTGTCAGCCAGACTTCTTACGGTCCACTATTTGATAATGCTGTGCGTGAAAAAAAACTGCTCAAATTGGATGAGGCTAGGGACTTCATCAGCAATTTTAAGAAATTACTGGCAGGCCGGGTTGATATGGTGATCAACAGTTATGATGTTGGAATGGCATTAGTGAGTCAGCTACAAAAACAGGACAACGTTAAAGTGCTAGACCCTCCCGTGGAAACCGTTGAGAGTTATTTGGCCTTCACCCGGCAACGGAATTTTCAGCAGTTGGCGGATGATTTTGATAACGTACTACAGCAAATGATTGCCGATGGCACAGTCGAAAATATTAAACGCCGCTATCCGGCAGCGGTATCCATCGGCTATTGAGATAACCTTTCCCTAGCGTAATAAAGTGTCGGACAGTTTCGCTCATCATAACACTGTTTCACTGCTGCGAATTAGCCACTATAAATTGATAAACACTGCCATCAGCTTTGGCAGTAGTATAGAAAATAACAGGGAGAAATGCGGTTCTCCCTGTTATACGAGTAGTGGATTACATTTCACCGATCATAACAATGGGCTTCAGGGTGATGCCTTTTTCACTATCGGCAGCCGCTTGGTTAATCTGCTCGAAGGGATAGAATTTCACCAACTTGTCAAATGGGAAACGCCCCTGCTGATAAAGCTTCACCAGTTGTGGAATAAACTGTTTTGGGGTTGAATCACCCTCCACTATGCCACGGATAGTCTTTCCGCCCAGCAAAAGTTCATTCACATCAAACTTAGCTTCTGTTCCAAGAGCTGGAGCGCCAACGACACCAATAGCCCCTAACGGCCCTAGGCTGTCGATACCCTGACGTAACACCGCCGGAATACCGGTAGATTCCAGTGCATAATTAGCGCCACCAGCGGTGATTTCTCGGATCACTGCAACCGGATCCTGCTCTTTGCTATTAATAACGTGTGTCGCGCCTAACTCTTTGGCAAGTGCTAGACGGGATGGCACCACATCTACCGCAATGATTGTAGTTGCACCGGCAACTCTAGCGGCTAACACCGCTGACAGGCCTACGGCACCTGCGCCAAAAGAAGCAAAACTGCTGCCGGGAATTACCTGCAATGAATTAATCACCGCGCCAGCACCCGTTTGGATACCACACCCCAATGGGCCGAGTAACTCAAGCGGGGCATCGACTGGGACTTTCACTGCATTAGATTCCAGTGATAAGGCATAGGTAGCAAATGATGACTGGGCAAAGAAGTGATCATGCAGTGCTTGTCCGTCGGCGTCTGTAATCGCGGTATCACCATGCTGGTCAGCACCACTGAAATTACGTGGATAAAACTCATCACAATAGGCAGCATGACCAGTACCGCAATGTCCACAATGGCTGCAATAGCCATAGGTTAGCACTACATGATCGCCGACTTGCAGCTCTTTAACCAAGGGACCAATCGCGGTGACAACGCCAGCGCCTTCATGACCAAGCACCGCGGGTAATGGTACGGGGTAATACTGATCACGCACTATCATGTCGGTATGACACATCCCAGTGGCCACTATCTTCACGAGGACTTCATCCTCTTTGGGCGCACGAATACGAGCATTCTCAAGCGCAAAAGGCTTGCCTTTGCCCCGGACAACAGCCGCTTTAATATCATAAAAGCTTTGTGTACTCATAGCCTAGACTCCTTCCATTACGTCAGTGGCCGGTCCCCAAGATGGCTAAGGTCCCGGCTTGCACGGTAGCAAGATAGCATCATGTCGGCGGAACATTTTTCGGTGAGCAAGTATCACGTCCCCACCAACAATCCGTACAAATATCACACTTTCAAATATTTTGTGATTTATGCCAAACATTACTACAGCAAAGACCGCCTTAACATGGCGTTTTTTGACTCAAAAACCTCGAATAAATAGAAAGGTATATCCGCCCAGTTGCGGTGAACAACGGAACCACAAGCATCTCGTTTTAGGACAAAGCGTTGGGCGGCTAGCGGCGTTCCCATCAAGCACAGAGGTAGAACGATTTGAACACATCTTATTGATAATAAAAGGCTAAAAATGAGGTGTTATTGCAAACACCATTATTGGCTCCCAACGCCACTGGGTGTTACCAAGCATCCACCACCCCATGGAATATCTGTTAGCGCCTATATAGAAAGATCAGCCCGCGCCGCCGACACTTGTATATCTGCAGCTAATGGTTGCATTGAGCAGCCTAGAGCAGACAAGATACGGGCCCGAATATGCGTTACACCTGTGAGCTACACAAGGCTGCCAGTGCCGCTCTCGCGGCCAACATCTCGCCATGCATTAATAGCGGTTCCGCTGCTGCATATTGATTTACCCCGTCTGCCGTCGCGTCACCATAAAGCACCACATTGTTGAGTACCGCAGCGACAGCAACGCCGCGTATGCGACCAACCGTCAGCAAGGCGGCAGTTTCCATATCGGCAGCCAACACTCCCAACTGATGCCAACGGCGACAGATGTCCAGCTCTTGATCGGTATAAAAACTGTCATGGGAGCGCACAATCCCCAAATGATGAAGGTGCTGATGTTGCCTGAGATAATCGCTCAAGCCATTAACCAGTACTCGATTTGCCAAGGCGGGATAGGCAGTAGGAGCATAGCTGACCGAACCACCGTCATCACGCACGGCAGCTTCGACCACAATCAGTTCACCTAATGCGATATGAGATTGCAGCGCACCAGCAGAGCCCACGCGGATAAAACGTTTGCCACCACACTTGATCAATTCCTCTAACGCAATAATGGCGGAAGGGGCCCCAATACCCGTGCTGCAAATGGTCAACTGATACCCCTGAAATTCACCACTGACACTGGTGAACTCCCGGTTGCTAGCCAGCGGTTTAACATCGGTTAGCAAACCGGCAATTCTTGCTACCCGAGCTGGATCACCACAGAGAATAACCCGTTCACTCCCCTGCGCAGCAGTCAATTGAATATGCGGTTGTATGCTCATATTGTTGTTCCTTTGGCAAAGCCATGTACGCTGCCATTGCTGCGCGCTGTCGCCATCCATTCACGGGTGCCGTTGGCGGCGATAAACAGCAAAATGGTGTATTCGATTGCCATGGCATAAACACCCTGCGCCGCATAGATACCGATACTGATGATGTTGATCAGCACCCATAAAATCCAGTTTTCCACATATTTACGGGTCATCAGTACTTGTGCTACCACAGATAACACGGTCACCATCGCATCCCACACTGGGAACGGATCTGGCTGCAATTCAGGTAATGGCACGGTGATGCCCAACAGATTAAGTCCAGCAACGCTCCAGCGGGCCAAGCTGAAAAATACCAGATCAATAAAGACGGCCAATGCAGCCACCGCCATGCTCACAGCAACTACCGTCAATATCAGCTTTTGGCGTGCCAGCCAGCGAACCTGCAAAGGCCGCCCCTGTTGCCCGGTCGGATGTGTCCAAGCATACCAGCCATAAACATTGGCACAGAAAAAAAACAGTTGCAGCAGCAACAGGCCGTAAAGTTGGATCTGGAAAAAAATCACCGCGAACAAACTGACATTAATTAACCCGAACAGGTAATTGATGGTTTTTTCCTGGCTGGCCAGCCAGATACACAGCAGTCCAAAGATGGTCCCGACCGCTTCAATCCAAGACATGGCATATCCGGCACCGATGGGGATATTAACCAAGGTATTATTGATGTCGAACCAGCTCGCTATATCCATTTGTTTTCCTTGCCTATCCACATAAATGCCGCCCTGTAGCTAAGCTACCTATTTGACCACGGACAAGGACAATTTACCATGTGCAGCGCCGCCACCATCACAGTGACTGGCTGACGGCGCTATCGAAGTTAACGTCGTTCTCGCCAGCGATAAAGCGCCAGATAGAGTGTTGGCAATACCAACAACGTGAGCATGGTCGAACTCAGCAGGCCCCCCAGCACCACAATGGCTAAAGGTCTTTGAATTTCACTGCCGACACCGACGGAGAACAGAATAGGTATCAGTCCCAAGGCAGATGTCATCGCCGTCATCAAGACCGGACGTAATCGCGCAACGGTTCCTTCAAACACTGCCTGTTGAAGCGATTCACCTAATTCGCGGCGCTGGTTGATAGCATCCACCAGTACCACACCATTGAGTACCGCCACCCCAAACAAGGTGATGAAACCAATAGCGCTTGGCACCGATAAGTAAGTGTTACTCCCCCATAACGCCAGCACGCCACCAATGAGCGCCAACGGCACATTGGCAATGATCAACCCCACCTGCCAGAAGCAACCAAATGAAAAATATAACAATAATGCAATCAACACCACAGATAAGGGCACAACTAACGCCAAACGCTGTTGCGCCCGCAGCTGATTCTCATACTGCCCCCCCACAACAACTGTGTAGCCAGGTGGCAACTGGGCCTTTGGCACCAACGCATAGATATCAGCGACAACCGAGCCCATGTCTCGTCCCGCCACATTGGCTTGCACTACCACCCGCCGCTGCACATCATCTCGGCGAATGTTAGGGGGAGACATCTCCACACGAATATCTGCGACATCCCCCAGTCGCACCAGCGCGCCATTGCTGGCAGCCAACGGCAAATCTGCCAGTGCATCAAGACTGCTGCGATAGGCCGCAGCCAGCCGCAGATTGATATCATAGCGCGCATTACCATCGATGATCTGGCCGGCACTACTACCACCGACACCCGTGCTGACCACATTCATAATCTCGGCTACGCTGATACCATACCGTCCCAACAACTCCCGTTTGGGGCGCACTACCAGTTGCGCCTCGCCACTGACTTGCTCTAACGCCACGTCCACCGCGCCGGGGACTTGCTCAACTAAGGCCGCCAATTGTTGTCCTTTGTTGGCCAACACTGTCAGATCTGGCCCAAACAACTTGATCGCTAATTGTGATTTGACGCCGGACAACAGTTCGTCCACCCGTGTGGCTATCGGTTGTGAGAAAGTCAGCAGCAGTCCTGGAAAGGCATTGAGCCGCTGCTCCATCAGCCGCTGTAATGACTGACGATCGGCCGCTGAACGCCATTCAGCCACAGGTTTAAGACCAATATAGATTTCAATATTGCTGACTGGCTCTGGGTCGCCACCGAGTTCAGGCGCACCAATGCGCGACAATGCATACTCCACCTCTGGAAATTCCAGTAGCATTTTCTCCAGTTGTGGCGCCACCTGTAGCGCTGTCTCTAAACTGGCCGTTGGCGCCAATGTCACCCGCAGGTTAATAGTCCCCTCCTCCAGTTCCGGTACAAACTCGGTGCCCAATCGTGGTAGTAGCGTCAGACATAGCAGTAACATCATCAAAGCGGTTGCCAGCGTGACTTTCGGGCGCTGCATCACTTGTGATAATACCCGGCGATAACTAGGCGTTAGTATTGACAGCAGTGGGCTTGAACGTACCTTGATATGGCGCCGAAATAACAATACCGCCATGGCAGGGACAACCAATAAAGCTACCAACAGTGCCGACAACATCGCCAACATAATGCTGATCGCCATCGGCTGAAATAACTTGCCTTCAACCCCCTGCAAAGCAAACAGCGGTGCAAACACCACGATAATAATGGCAGTGGCAAAAAATACTGGACGACAAACTTCCTTGGCTGCCAGCAAGATACGTAAGGTCATGCCATCGGCCACGTCATCAGGACTTTCCGGCGGAGTCACCATAGGGGATTGCGCTGGCAGCGACAGATGTTTGAAGATGTTTTCGACCATCACCACCGAACCATCAACCAGCATGCCAATGGCTATTGCCAATCCTCCAAGCGACATCAAATTGGCAGACACACCAAAATACGCCATTACCAACAACGCCAGCAAAATTGATACAGGAATGGAAATCAGTACCAGCAAGGTGGCACGCAGATTCACCAAAAACAGCGCCAGAATCACGATGATCAATAAAAATGCTAGTAACAATGCATCGGCAACAGTCGTTACCGCTTTCTTGACCAGCTCAGACTGATCGTAAAACACCTCAAAGCTAACACCGGGTGGCAACGCCTGACGAAGCAGTTGTTCTCTTGCAACCAAATCGTCGATGGTGGCCTTGGTATTAGCCCCCATACGTTTTAGCACCACTCCGGCCACCACTTCGCCAAGGGCCTGAGCAGAGCCATTGGCATCGCGACGGGTCATGGTGACCGCACCTACGCGAATTTCACCACCAAAATCAACGGTTGCCACATCCGCCACGGTAATGGGGGTTCCGTCACTTTCAGTCACCGGAATCGAAGCGATAGCCGCCAAACCAGCGGTTCCAGAGGGTAAAAAGCCATAACCCCGCACCACCAATTGCTCTTCACCGCGCGGCATAAACCAACCACCGGCATTGCGGTTGCCGTCTTCCAACGCTTGCTGTAATTGCGCCAGACTCAAGTGATATGCCAGCAGTTTATTAGGATCGACCCGCACTTGATACTGGCGAACTTCCCCTCCAAAGGACAGCACATCAGTAACGCCGGCGACCGGCATCAACAGCAGTTTTACCAGATAGTCGTTGAGACTGCGCAGCTGCGCCGCATCGACACCACTTTCCGGCGTTGCCCGCAGCACGTACTGATACACCTGCCCGAGTCCCGACGTATTGGGGCCGATTTCCGGTGTTCCCAATCCTTGGGGGATCAAACTCTTGGCGGTCGCCAGTTGTTCAAATACCTGTTGTCTAGCGAAATAAATATCGGTGCCTTCGGCAAATACCACGGTCACCACTGACAGGCCGGTGCGTGACAATGAACGCACCTCAGTCACATCCGGTAGTGAGTACATGCTGGACTCCACCGGGTAACTGATGAGTTTTTCCACCTCTTCAGCAGCTAATCCTTCAGCCTCGGTATTGATGGTAACCTGCACATTGGATACATCCGGGAATGCATCTAGATTCAACGTTGGCACCACGATTCCACCCGCAATTAGCAGGGCAAATAAGGCGAGCAACAGTAACAGACGATTGCGCACCGCCTGTTGAATGAGGTTAAATAACATATGGCCGCCCTCAGTGGTTATGTACGTCAAAACCGGACTTAGCCAGTTCTGATGCCAAGAAGAATGCGCCAGCGGTTACGACTGACGTACCGGGCGCGATCCCCGTTACCAGATTCATCCCGCGCTGCTGTTGTCGCACCTGTACCTCCTGAGCACGAAATCCTGCAGCAGTTGCCACAAATACCTGCCAATCACCGTCTTCACTGCGACTCAGCGCTGCGTCAGGTAATAGCACCCCAGGTTGTTCGGGCTGTGGCAAAAAGACCTCGGCAAACTGCCCGGCATGCCAATACGTTTGGCGGTTATCGAGTTGTGCAATCAAACGTTCAGTCCGGGTACTGCTGGAAAGCTCATGCGCGCGACCGATAATGGTGGCGCTGACCATGGTCGCATCAACTTTAACCAGCAGTTTTTTGGCTTGCGCCAGTTGAGCAGACTGTTGTGGCGTCATTTCCGCTATCACCCACAGCGAGGATTCATCAGTCAGTTGCAACAACACATTCCCAGCACTTTGCAGTTCGCCTAAACGGGTATTGTCCTGCTGCACTCGGCCATTAATGGGGGCCAGCAGTTGATAACTGCCGATGAGCGTTGGATCGGCTTGCAGTGCCGCTATCTGCCCAGCCGTCATCTGCAGCGCTTGCAACACCGCGCGGCATTGTTCCTTTGCCACCAACGCTTGCTGCCGTTCACTATCACTGATTGCCGTAGTACTCATAGCGTTGATGCGCCGCCAGTTACTCGCGGCGTTGATAAAATCAGCCTGGGCTTTTGCCACATCGACGCCTCCTAGGGTCAATAATCGCTGACCGGCGATTACCTGCTGGCCTGGCACCACATGACGTTGCAGCACTATCACATCCAGTTGCGGCGTTAATGTAAACGTGCGCTCACGGTCGACCTGTAACACCGCATTGGCCACAGATTGAGGACTGAAACCACCAGCAGCAGGTATTACTTGGATACCTGCCAGTTGCTGTTGTTCGGCACTTAGTTGTAGTAACGGTTCGGTGTGCAAATTACTGCCGTCATCGGCGTCAGCTGCAGAATGTAAACAGCCGATAACCAATACCAGTATTTGGTACTTGATTGAAATTTTTGAAAGGCTCACGAAATACTCCTGCAACCGCAGCGGCAAGGAGTTCATCTCCCCTATGGTTGCGGTTGTTCTGTCATTAGTCTGGTGAGTCAGCGTCCGGCATGAACGCCAATTCAGTACAAAAGGCTCAGACGGTTACAGCAATCGGAGGGCGATAAGCAGGTTCAGAAGCGATTGGCAAATATCGGGTCATTTCTGCGATGACAGAATGGGAAACCAGCAAAGCATGAGCAAATAAGGGCTGCATCGGCAACGAGATATGCCCTCCATGACAAGGGCAATCGAGACACAGATCTAGCTGTTGCAGCTCCTGATGTGGCAGATGATGTAACGCAGATTTTTCAGCCGCAAGTGGCTCACTATCATGACGTTCACAATCAGCAACGGCGACAATTGGCTGGGTAATCTGTAGATGGGTATGTTGCAGTGTTTCTTCGTAGCTGTTACCGGCATGCAACTGGTGAGTACCTACGTCTGATACCGCAAATTGCAGCATCAGCAGTAATGCCATACACCAGGAAAGCCAACGGCCGGTAACTATCATAGAGGAGAAAACTTACTTGAATACGCAGTGTTTGGCGTAATCTTTGGCTTCATTAGCCGTCCAGTCACCAGAGGGCTTTTCCTTCATCTGTTTGCACCAGGCTTCACTGCCTACTTCTGGCGCACAAGCACTAAGCAGGCTTGCTAACAGCAAAGACAAAGTAACAATGGTTAATTTGGACATAATATTTCCTTGTTCTGAACAGTTATCCTGGCGCTAGCTTACCAGAGCCCGCCATATTTCCACACTACTTATCCACGCGCAACTAATTGCGAACGTTTAAGAATCCATTGAATGGCATCGGTCTTACGCTCCAGCGGATACCAGGCAATCTCACCCGCCACAAACGGCCCCAGCAATCGCACCGCATTGCCCACCCAATCAGGGCCGCCAACCAGTACCAGCGCATCAAATGGGGGTAACTGCACTTCGCCAATACCCGACAGCGACTTAGTCTCCCAGCCTTCCAGCAGCACATCAGCTTCAATATACAAACACACTTGGCCCCAGTTATCGCGAGCACTTTTGATGGCAGGTTGTAGCTTGGTGCGATAGTCCAGCGCCGTTAAACGACCACTGACAAACAAACTGATCACACCCTTGGAGATTTCCGGGATTTGACACAGCATAAGCGCTCCTGCAACAAAGACTCTGGGCATCATAGCAGTCACGGCTGGGGGTTGCGATCGGCATCACCGCACCATTAGTGATAAACTGGCCACAGATCATTCATTACTTTTTGAACTGAACGGGACGATGATTAAAATTTCCAATCGCGTGCAACTCCCTGAGCAAGAATTGGAATGGCAATTTATCCGCGCCAGTGGTGCCGGTGGCCAACACGTCAATAAAGTCTCTACTGCCGCACAACTGATCTTTGATATCCGTGCCTCATCGCTGCCAGAAGTTTACCAGCAAAAACTGTTACAACTGAGTGATCACCGTATCAGTGCCAGTGGCAAAATCATCATCAAGTGCCAGCAAAGCCGCAGTCAAGATGACAATCGCCAGCAGGCGCTAGCACAATTCTGCGAACTGATCCTAAGCGTCACTCATGTGCGCAAAAAGCGAATTGCCACCAAGGCGACCCGTTCCAGCCAGATAAAACGGGTCGATAGCAAAAAGAAACACGGGGCTATAAAATCCATGCGGCAACAGAAGATCTCAAGTTAACTTTGGTCTGATAGTCGACAAATGACGTGGGATTTGCTGAAATCAACCACAGGCATAAATTGCCATTGCAAGGACATCGCATGAGAGATAAAGCCAAAATACTGTTGCTCAACGGCCCGAATCTGAATCTGCTGGGGCGGCGGGAACCCGAAATATACGGGCATCAGACATTAAACGATATTGTGACAGATCTGATGCAACAAGCATCGGATGCCGGGTTTACACTGGAACACCTGCAGTCTAATGCCGAGTTTCAGTTAATCGATGCAATTCATACCACCGATGCGGCGTTTGTGGTGATCAACCCCGGCGGTTTTACCCATACCAGTGTGGCGTTACGTGATGCTCTACTGGGAGTGGACCTGCCTTTTATCGAAATCCATCTGTCCAATATCCACGCCCGCGAGCCTTTCCGCCATCATTCCTACCTGTCCGATAAAGCTCAAGGCGTAATTGTGGGTTTAGGGGCGCAAGGATACGGTTTCGCACTTGCCGCTGCGATTAAACATCTACAACAGTAAAACTGCGGCGATGCCTACCATCGCCGCCGCCAATAAGCTCACTCAGATGCCGTGGCGCTAGTGACTGGCACATACTGCTGAATACTCCAATCAAAGCGATAAAGTTGCCCCTGCCACTGGTATAAAGTGCGTCCATCCTGCTGAATAACTTTGGCGTTAGCGGGTAGCTCGCTGCGGCCTTGAGGACCAACATTCACGACCTGATAACGGGTCGTCACTTGTTCAGGCACCGTGGTTATCACCGCAGGAGAAGCGGAAATTACTGGCTGCGCCACAGGCGCAATATAACGTGGCTGATCCCAGCGATAGCTGTCCCAGACCCAAGGGCTCAACCATAAAGCTGTCAGCCCCAGATTCCAGCCCCAATCATTGTGATGATGGTAATGGTGATAATGTGGGGGGCGAGGTCTGTGCCCTGCCGCAGCCGACGTACTAAAACAGGCCACCAAGACAACACACAGCAGTAAGCCCAAACGGCGCGTACCCAAATGAATTGTTGACATAAACCCCTCCTACAACCTTGATGCTTAAATAATATGCTACTCCAGTCGCGACATTGATGCACTTATCCTTAACCGGAAGATTGGCGCTTTTTAGCGCACCAGTTACCTAGCCAGCAGAAAAATGCTATAGTGCGCGCCATCACATTTTTACCGTGCTGGGTCTAATTCCATATGAGTTTTAAGGATTTACGCAGTTTCCTCGATCATCTTGAACAACAAGGTGAACTGAAACGCATCAGCCATCCGGTTGATCCATATCTTGAAATGACCGAGATCGCGGACCGAGTGCTACGCCGCGGTGGGCCAGCACTGCTATTTGAAAACCCTGTTGGCAAGTCCATGCCCGTATTACTGAACCTGTTTGGCACACCAAGACGGGTGGCAATGGCATTGGGAAAAGAAGATCCGCTAGCATTGCGGGAAGTGGGAGAACTCTTAGGCTTTTTAAAAGAGCCGGAACCCCCGCGTGGCTTTCGTGATGCACTGGAAAAGTTACCGCTATTCAAACAAGCACTGAATATGCCAGCCAAATCAGTGCGCAAAGCACCCTGTCAGGAAGTTGTACTCAGTGGTGATCAGGTCGATCTGACGCAACTGCCAATACAGCATTGTTGGCCCGGAGATGCGGCGCCATTAGTGACTTGGGGATTAACCATTACCCAAGGCCCACGGCAAAAGCGACAGAATATCGGTATCTACCGCCAGCAATTGCTCGGTAAAAATAAGCTGATCATGCGTTGGTTGTCACACCGCGGTGGTGCGCTGGATTTTAAAGATTTCACCGAAAAATTCCCCGGAGAAAAATACCCGGTGGTGGTGGCGTTAGGTGCCGATCCGGTCACTATTCTGGGGGCTGTTACCCCAGTACCAGACACCATGAGCGAATACGCTTTTGCGGGCTTGCTACGGGGTGAGCGCACCGAAGTGACCAAAGCGCTGAGTTGCGATCTGGAAGTGCCTGCCACCAGCGAAATCATACTGGAAGGCTATATTGATCCGCAGGAAACTGCGGTTGAAGGGCCTTATGGCGATCACACCGGTTATTACAACGAGACCGACACGTTTCCGGTATTTACCGTCACCCATATTACTCATCGTCGAGACCCGATTTATCACAGCACCTATACTGGCCGACCACCCGATGAACCAGCAATGCTGGGGTTGGCATTAAACGAGGTGTTTGTGCCTATTCTGCGCAAACAGTACCCGGAAATTGTCGATTTTTATCTGCCCCCAGAAGGCTGTTCCTATCGCATGGCGGTGATTTCCATGCGCAAGCAATATCCAGGGCATGCCAAACGGGTGATGATGGGCGCTTGGTCGTTCCTGCGCCAGTTTATGTATACCAAATTTATTGTGGTGGTAGACGACGATATTAACTGCCGCGACTGGAAAGATGTGATCTGGGCCATCACTACCCGCATGGACCCTATCCGCGATACCGTATTGGTCGACAACACCCCGATTGATTACTTGGATTTTGCGTCGCCAGTTTCCGGCCTCGGTTCCAAAATGGGTCTGGATGCCACCAATAAATGGCCCGGCGAAACCCAACGTGAATGGGGCACGCCTATCCAAATGGATGCGGCAGTAAAACAGAAAATTGACCGTATTTGGGAGCAGTTGGGCATTGATGACTCACCCACGCTGTAACTGTGACAAACCGGCATCGTCCGGCAGATAAAGGTAAACCGATGGACAGCATTCGCTGCAAAATTGAAAAAGTGACCCCCTTTAATGACGCCGTGTATCAAGTGCTGTTGCGGCCTGAAACCCCACTGGCATTCGCTGCAGGACAATATCTGAGTATTGTAATGGGCGAAAAAGATAAACGGCCCTTTTCTATCGCGTCGGCCCCAGGCAGCGAACTGCTGGAGCTGCATATTGGTGCCGCCGTCAGTGAGAGCTACCCGATGCAGGTAGTTGAGCGACTGAAAACCAACGAGACAATCGAGGTTGAAGCGCCTGCTGGCGAGGCATTTCTGCGCCATCAGAGCAACCGTCCTAGACTGCTCATTGCCGGTGGCACCGGTTTTTCCTATATCAAAAGTATTATCGAGCAGCAAATCGCGCTGGGGCAGCAACTGCAAACCAGTTTCTATTGGGGTTGCCGTACACCAGACGCCATGTATTACCAGAGTATCGCCCAGGAATGGCAGCAGCAGTATCCTTGGTTACACTTTGTGCCTGTTGTCGAGCAAGCCAGCACCGACTGGTCAGGTAAAACTAATCTGTTGCTGACACAGATCCGTCAGGACTTCGTCAGTCTGCACGGCTACGACATCTACATCGCTGGCCGTTTTCCGATGGTTGGTGCCGCCCGCGAAATGTTCCGTGAAATGGGCGTAGATGAAGAACACCTCTATGGCGATGCTTTCGCCTTTATCAAGTAACTGAATGAAGCTCCAAGTAAAAAGCCCGCTTCTGCGGGCTTTGGTATCAGCTACTTTTACCTTCGGTATACACAGGGTCGCGGTCGTCTATCAGCTTGTCCTGCTCAAAAAACTGTGCCAGAACTTTGGCCTGTGACGCTTCATCCACTTTGAAAACCTGCATCAGATAACGCAGGAAATTCTCGTCGTCACACATGGTTTTCCCGGGTGTGTCGGAGATTTTTGCTACCGGTTGACCATTGAGCTGGGTCAATTTCATCACGATATTGATGGGCTCGTTGACAAACATATCCCCCATCAGCCAAGTGCCGATACCAAAGGAGGTGTTAATACGCCCCCGGAAGTGACGGTAGATTTTCACCGCGCGGTCGAAGTCCAGTGCATCGGAAAAAACTAGCCGCTTGTACTGCGGATCCACATCTAGCGCTTCCAACCGCTGGATGATTTTCTCCCCCCAAACGATAGGATCACCGCTGTCATGGCGGAAACCGTCGTACAGTTTTGCAAGATAGCGATCGAGGTCGCGACAAAAGGCATCCACCCCGATGACATCGGTCAACGCCACCCCCAAATCGCCACGATATTCCTTAACCCAGTTTTCCAATGCCATTTTCTGACTGTCCACCAGCCGATAATTCATGGCCTGATGGCTCTGTAACCACTCATGTGCCATCGTTCCCTGGCAGCGCAGATTCAGCTCCAGCGCCAAATGTGGGTTAGAGGTACCGACAAAGTTGTTGGGCAACTGCTGCTGCAACTGGGAGAGGATCTGCTTTTGCGCCCGAAAACTAAAGCGACGGCGAGTACCAAAGTCAGTAAATAGAAAGTCGCTGAGATCCACCTCATCACCCAACCGCTCCAGCATCGCAATTTTCTTGCTGGTGGTGGCGGCGATCACCTCGCAGTCAACTTCCGGATAGCGAGTGCGATTACGGATCTCCGACACTAGCGCCAATACCGGGATCTCCATGGGCGATACATGCATCAGCGGCCCATGCGCTTCAATCACCAGTTGACCGTCGATGGCATTGACCTTGAGGAACTTCGGATTAAAACGGTACAACCGCAAAAATTCCAGATAATCGGCTTTCAAAAACGGATACTTGCCAAGATGCGCTAACTGTTCTTCTGAGGCACTGCATTCGGCCAATTGCTCAAATGCTTGCTGCAGTGGTTTTACGTAGGCACTCAAGTCCTCATTGCTGCGACAGCGAAACGTCCAGCGGGACTGAGTGGCGGGTTGTTGATGCAAATAGGCCTGCTGCATCGTGAGCTTATAAAAGTCGGTATCCAGCAAGCTCTGAATCGCCGGTTCTCCAAACATAATCAATGGCTCCCTTGCAATTTGGCCGCCAACACCTGACTGTCTTTTACCAGCGTGATGCCTGCCTGACGCATTTCTTCACATGCGGTGGAGGCTCCGGTTTCACTGATAGCTCGGCATGCTGCTAGGTTCAAATACACATTAAACCCGGCGGCAGCTAATTGTAATGCGGTGGTTTTGACACAGAAGTCCAGCGCCAAACCGCCCACCAATACGGTATCTACTTGGTGGCACTTTAGCCATTCAATCACTCCGGTTGAGATACGGCCAGCCAAGTCGTGGTAACACGCACCATAAGGATGCATCGCCGTTTCGACACCTTTATATACCAGAAAATCATACTCCGCAGGTGCGGGTAATCCCGGGATCAATTCAAATCCTTCTGTACCCGGCTCTGCATGCCTGACCCAAGTCAGATCAGCATCTGGATAATCTAGCGGTTGCAGCATCTCAGCATGACTGGCAACCACCCATTTGGCCGTTGGGCAATGGGCGTCTTTGGACGCTATCCGTAACTGCGCCAATTGCGCCTGAGCATTTAACTCCGCAGCAATTTCATCGCCGCCCACGACAGGTAACTCATGGGGGCACAAAGGCGTAAAGGTACGTTGGGCATCGACATCAAACGCGGCAATCATAGACAAATTCCGTTCAAAATCCGATGACTGCACTATATCAAAAGTGTGAGCCTGCTCTAAGCACTAATGCAGCATCAAATAAAGAAATCCTCAATGACTGCGACAAAATGCCACAGCGACTGCCTCAAATTAAATTCCAAAGTTATGAAGTTAACCTGATAAAAAATCTGGCAAATCTGGAAAGGTGAACCACACTTTAAGGAGTCGCATCCAACGCGACATACCCACATAACTCCCAAAGGTACAACTAGATGAAAATTGCTTCCATTCAGGGAAAAATTGCAACTGTGGCAGGGATATGCCTTTTGGGTTCAGCTATCGTGCTTATCGGCTACGCAATCTTCTCGGCCAAGAATACCGAATCTCTGGTATCAGGTCGCGTTGGTACACTGGTACAGAAACAAGCCAGTGACAGTCTCCAAACACTGGCTGAAGAACGTGCTGGTAGTATTGCCACCGAATTCGAACACGCACTGGATATCTCTGGCACGCTTGCCAGTAGCTTTGAGTTGGTCCATGCAAACGCTGGTGCGGTGCAGCTCAGTCGTAAAAGTATCAATGAAATTCTGTATAACGTGCTGACTAAAAATAAAAATCTTAATGGTACCTACAGTTGCTGGGAGCCTAATGGTCTGGACGGTAACGATCAGGCATTTATTGGTGGCGGTGACGGTAATAATCCTCAGACGGGCCGCTTCACGCCTTACTGGACCCGCAACGCCCAGGGCAATATTGCGGTACAACCGTTAGTGGAATATGACACCGACAGTCGTCATCCCAATGGCGTGCTCAAAGGCGGCTGGTACAGTAAACCACGAGAATCGTTGCAGCCCAACGTGCTAGATCCAATCCCTTATATCGTCCAAGGCAAACAAGTATGGTTGGCCACCATTTCATCGCCGATTGTTGCCAATGGTAAGTTTTACGGCGTTGTCGGCGTCGACTACGATCTGACCTTTGTGCAGACATTAACAAATAAATTACAGCAAGAACTCTACAGTGGCGCTGCTGAAGTCTCTATTATCAGTTACCAAGGATTGCTCGTCGCCAGCAGTAGTCATGCTGAAGATATTGGCCAGCCTCTGACCAAAATTCTGGCGGCAGATAAAGCCGATGCGCTGATCAAGCAAGTGCAACAAGGCCAGTCTCGTGTCTGGGATGATGCCGATAACATGAGTGTGATAGCCCCCATCGTCATGGGAAATACCGGTCGCCCATGGGCGATATTGTTCACAGTTCCCAAGGTCAAAGTGCTGGCTGAAGCAATGGCGTTGACTGATGAACTCAGCCACAACAGCACTAACAGCCGCAACTGGCAATTTGTTGTGGGCATTGTGGTTACCTTGCTGGCATTGGCAGCGTTATGGGTAGCGGCAGGTAATATTGCCCGTCCCATCCGCCGGGCTGCGGAACTCGCGCTGACCATTAAAGACGGCGATTTTTCACAGCAGATGGAACACACCTCTGACGATGAAGTGGGTCGGCTTGCTAAGGCACTGAACCAGATGTGCAGCAGCTTACGGCAACGTGCCGTACTCGCTAAAAAAATCAGTGAAGGCGATCTTACCGTGGATGTTGCACTGGCATCGGATCGCGATCAACTGGGATTAGCATTGCAAGAGATGGTGGGGCATCTTAGCCAGCTAGTCAGTCAAATCCAACGCAGTGCCGATAGCATCGGTGCCAGCTCCAGCCAGGTATCGCATCTTAGTGAAGTCCTCTCTGATGGCGCTATGCAGTCAGCATCATCCATAACACAGATGGGCGCGGCGATGGTGGAGATATCCAGTCAGACCAACGCTAACGCCGACAATGCCAGCAAGGCCAACCGGTTCTCACGGGAATCAACCTCCTCGGCAGAAAAAGGCAGTGAACACATGGGTGAAATGGTGGCGGCGATGGAAGCGATACATGCTTCCGGCGAGCGCATCCACCAGATTATCAACGCCATTGACGAAATTACTTCACAGACCAACTTGCTAGCGTTAAACGCCGCTATTGAGGCGGCTCGGGCAGGAGATGCCGGCAGAGGCTTTGCCGTCGTTGCCGATGAAGTAAGGCAACTGGCACAGCGCAGTGCGGACGCCGCTAGCGATGCCGCAAAACTGATCGATGAAAGTTCGGCCAATACTCAGTCGGGTATTGAAATATCCCGACGGACAGCAGAAGCCCTAGAGCAAATTCGCCGAAGTACCGGTGAAGTATCTGAACTGGTGGCCAGCATTGCCATTGCATCAGAGGAACAAGTACAGGGTATTAATGAAACCACCACTGGACTTAATCAGGTTGATGGCGTCACTCAACGTAACAGTGAAAATGCCCGCGACTGTAAAAATGCCGCCGCAGAACTGTTAGAGGAAGCCACCCAGTTAAAGCAACTGCTGCAACGTTTTAGAGTAAACTAATCAGCTAGTAACAAGTGACAACCCGCCAAATGGTGGGTTGTCACCACTCTCAAACGGTTCACACTTGTAGTGTCCCTCGAAGCACAGTGACGGCTTCACCACGGAGCCACACCCGACCATCTGCCTGAAGTTGCATTTGTACCGTTCCCCCACGAGCAGAAGCCTGATACCCAGTCAACGTCTGTCGCCCCAATTTTTTGCCCCAATAGACCGCCAATGCACAATGCGCTGAGCCAGTGACTGGATCTTCGTCCACACCAACCCAAGGGGCAAAGTAACGGCTCACGACATCTTCCGGCCGCGTTACCGCCAGTGCAGTGACCACGACGCCACGGCCAGGTAAGCTTCGTAGCGCAGAAAAATCTGGCGCAAGGTCGAGCAGTATTGCCTCTTTCGCCACTTCCAGTAGTAATTTAGTACCAAAGGCGACAGTGGCGACAACATCATCTCGGCACAATGATAATGCCTGCAGCAATGCATCAGATACCTGAGCTTGATAATCCAAACAAGCCTGAGGAAAATCCATAGTCAGCAGCGAACCGTCACAAGAAACAATCAACGGTCCAGAAAGTGTATGGAAAACCACGCTGCTACCATCGTCCAACAGCCCTTGTTGTCGCAAAACATGTGCAGTTGCTAAGGTCCCGTGGCCACACAATGCCACTTCAGTATCCGGCGTAAACCAACGCAAACGCCAGTCACTGAGGCTGAGGAATGCCGTTTCAGACACGGCCATTTCGGCAGCGATCGCCTGCATCAACGACACATCCAGCGGTTCATCGGTAATACACACCCCAGCAGGATTACCTTTAAAAACCTTTCCGGTAAAAGCATCTACCTGATATATCGCTAATTCCATACAATCCTTCCCCTTGAATGCGCTGAACCGATTGTCAAAAGCCACCGCTGTCAGCCAAAGCATTATGTCTTGATTGTCGCATTGACAGAACCTGCTGAAAATCGTTTTGCTACCATGGCAAACAACAATTTCATGAGGGATTTAAGTTAAAAACTTGTTATCAGTAGCAAAAATATAACCTGCATGTAAACTATTACTACTGACAGTCGGTTACTTATTACGTCTCAGCTTTGAGGCAACCAGAGCATTCATTTGCAGCATCCACAAACAAAAGCGGACTACGAACCGCCGCAAGGAAAACTGAAAATATACTCAACACTGGTTCGCTGGCCCGTGCTGAGTGATTTGCTGTTGATCATCATATGGATGCTGTTGTGGAAAATTTCCTCGCTTATGGAATATGCACCACACGCCAGCATTTGGTTCCCTCCGGCAGGACTGACTTTTTCCGCCATTTTATTGCTCGGACTACGCGCCATTCCCCCCATTGCGTGTTGCTGTATGGCTGCCACGTTCTGGGAGAATATTGATTACGGCACCCAACTACCGCTGCACCAGTTGCTAGAAACCGGCGCATTGTTCGCGCTCGCTCATATCTCTGCCTACGCTACCGGCGCTTGTCTGTTGAAATTACTGATCAGCCGCCGGGACGATCATCAGCTTCCCTCATTACTCTTGGCGTTCACGATTATCGGTCCGTTATCAGCACTATTGGCGAGCTATTTCACCCAAACAGCACTGGTGATCAGTGGTGTGATAGCCGATTCAGCAGCGGGTCATCAGTTATGGTTGCCGTTATGGGTGGGAGATTTACTGGGGATCCTCGTATTGACCCCATTGCTGATTGGTCTGTTACGCAGGATTTATCCGCGTTATGGCGTATGGGTCAGTGAACTAGGACTACGACAGGTAGCGGGTTCCGGCTGGGAATTTTTACTGAAACTTGCCACAGCAGCAGTGCTGATGGTGAGTGTGATGTCGCTGACGGCCAGTTTGCAGATGAAAGAACTGGCCTTTGCCATCTTCTTTTTGTGTATTCCGCAAATGTGGATCGTCTACACGGAAACGCCATTACGCAGTGGCATTAGCATCGCACTGATGAGCTTTTTCACGGCCGTATTGGTCAAGTATCTGGCGTTAGGCGAAGATGCGTTGATTTTTCAGTTTTCAATAAGTGTGCTTGCCGCCAGCACCTATTTCGGACTATTGATCCCAGTGCTGGCATCAAGTAATAGTCGCTTACGAGAGATGACCCGTAAAGACTCACTGACCAATGCCTATTCACGACAACATTTTTTTCAACAAGCGGAGCAGGAGATCCTGCGTGCCCGCTATTATCGACAACCGATTTCAGTCATCGTGTTCGATATCGACTCCTTCAAACAGATCAATGACAGATTTGGTCATACGATCGGTGACTTAGCCTTAATTTCACTGGCTAATTTGGTCAATACACAGCTACGGCAAGCCGATATGCTGGGGCGTTTCGGTGGCGATGAATTTATGTTGTTGTTACCGGGCAGCGATCAGACAGATGCCACAGCTACTGCGGAAAGGTTACGACAGGCGTTGCCACAAATGTGCATCGCCGGGATTAGTCGTCCAATTACCGGTAGTTTTGGCGTTACCGAAATAACCCCCACAGACACCATCAGTTCTGCCTTCGAAAAAGCGGATGCGTTACTGCTGGAGGCCAAACGGCGTGGGCGTAATTTAGTACTGAGTTCCTTTGTAGAAACATCTGTCAATTAGCGCTGTACTACTCCGAGCATTTTAGCCTGTGGCATAATGTCACGTACCGGGTTCGGTCCTATGGAGATCAGGATGCAAATCGTTCGCTGCCGCTATGAAGTTCATGGCGATGCTGTTCAGCAAATCTTTAATTTTGCTATTGCCAATACCACAGCACTTTATGAATATCTGCCGCGGGATAAGCAACGCATTGCGCAGTGGTTTGCGGCTAAAGAGCAAGGGAATTGGCCAATCATTGCGGCGGTGGATGAGCAGCAGCAACTGTTGGGATTTGCCAGCTATGGGCCGTTTCGCGGTTTTCCCGCCAACAAATATTCAGTGGAACACTCGGTCTACGTAGACCCGAAGCACTATGGCAAAGGCATTGCTACCCGGTTGATGCAGCACTTGCTTGAATTAGCACAAGCACAACAATTTCATGCCATGGTGGGTGCGATTGATGCAGATAACGCCGCCAGTATTGCGCTACATGAGAAGCTAGGTTTTCGCCACAGTGGCACACTGCCACAGGTGGCGTTTAAATTTGGACGTTGGCTGGATCTGGCTTTTTACCAATTGCTGTTGCCAACGCCCTCCGTTCCAACTGACGACTAGTCCTTCAGCTTATAGCTGACTTCAACACGATCACTGAAAGTCACTTTGCCATACTGGTAGCTCTGATTTTCAGCACTGTCCATCATCGCTTTGCGGCTGACACTGAGCATGGGCACTGGCGTCTGATCGAAATAGCGAATAGACCAGACGCCATCGAGCTTAGCGCCAAATCCGGTGGCCAGCTCTTGCGCTTTTTGCTGAGCATCTTTAATCGCTGCATCCCTTGCCTGTTTACGTAAGGCCGCTTCGTGGCTTGACTTTAAGCTGATCTGTCGCACGCTATTGATGCCTTCCTGTAACGCTTTATCCAGTACCGGATTTAACTGTTCAAGTGCCAGTTCCAACGTCACAGTACGGCTGGCTTGATAACCTGATAACTGGGGTTCACCGCCTCGTTCTGGATACACATACTGGGGCTGCAGATTCAAATTGGCGCTGTTAATGTGATCCTTACTGACGCCCGCTTGCTGCAGACGCTCAATAAAAGCTGTCACAGCTTTATCTGCCTGCTTCTTAGCATCTGCCGCTTTATCTGCCTTTATCACCACCTCCACCGTCACTTGAGCCTGGTCGGGATCGGTTTCAATCTGGCTGACACCAACGGTTTCCAACAATGGCCGTTCCTGTGCCCCCACATCATCTGCCAGACTTAGCATAGGTAACACCAATGCCAACATCATTCCGGGTAACATGGCTTTATTCATCTGAGCGTTCCTTTTACAATTTGATTGGCTCTAAGCTAAGCATCACAGCGCCTGTTGGCAAGCGTAATCCGCGTATCATTCAGCTGCGCTTCAGGGTATTTTTTAACCACCAGTTCTGTACCTTTTAGCTAGCTGAGGTATAATCGCCGCCACTTTTTGTCCGGCCAAGCCGGTAATCGATTAACTGTATTGCGGAACGCGGATCTTGAAAAACCCTGTAGAAACTTTTGACCCCAAGCAGACCACCACTTTGGATACTCCAGCCAGAACCATTGCGCAAACCGCTGCCGAATCTGACGCAGGCACAGGAGGTAACCGCATTGGTTTTGTCAGCTTGGGCTGCCCCAAAAACCTGGTAGACTCGGAACGCATTCTGACCCAGCTACGCATTGATGGTTATGAGGTTACCAACACCTATGACGATGCCGATCTGGTGATTGTGAACACCTGTGGCTTTATTGATGCTGCGGTAGAAGAGTCGCTGGATGCCATCCGCGAAGCACTGGAAGAAAACGGTAAGGTGCTGGTGACCGGTTGCCTCGGTGCCAAGGAAAACCAGATCCGTGAAGTGCACCCGGATGTACTAGAGATCACCGGGCCTCACAGCTATGAAGCCGTACTGAGTCATGTTCACAAATACGTTCCCAAGCCAGCACATAACCCATTTACCTCATTGATCCCGCAGACTGGGGTAAAACTGACCCCGAAGCATTATGCCTATCTGAAGATTTCAGAAGGCTGTGATAACCGCTGCACCTTCTGCATTATCCCATCACTACGCGGCGATCTTGACAGCCGCGAGATTGGCAGTGTGCTGGATGAAGCCAAACGTCTTGTAGAAAGTGGTGTGCAAGAGATTCTGGTGGTCAGTCAGGACACCTCCGCTTACGGCAAAGATAAAGCAGGCCGTACAGGTTTCTGGAACGGCATGCCGGTGAAGCAGAATATCACCGAGTTGGCTAAGCAGCTCGGTCACATGGGCGCGTGGATCCGTCTGCACTATGTGTATCCTTACCCATGGGTTGACGAACTTATCCCTTTGATGGCACAAGGTTTAATCCTGCCCTATCTGGATTTGCCACTGCAGCATGCCAGCCCGCGAATTCTTAAGTTAATGAAACGTCCAGGTCGGGTTGATCGGCAGTTGGATGCCATCCGCAAGTGGCGCGAAATCTGTCCAGATTTGGTGATCCGTTCTACCTTCATCGTAGGATTCCCAGGCGAAACTGAAGAAGATTTCCAGATGCTGCTGGATTTCCTCAAAGAAGCCCGACTGGACCGCGTTGGTTGCTTCAAATACTCAGAAGTGGAAGGCGCTGCTGCCAACGATTTGGGAGAAACGCTGATCAGTGAAGCGGTAAAAGAGGAACGCTACGCCCGCTTCATGGAACTGCAGGCAGACATCAGTGCCGAACGGTTAGCGCGGTTGGTAGGCTGTGAGTTAGACATTCTGATCGACGATGTGGATGAAGAAGGCGCCATTGGCCGCAGTTATGCTGATGCGCCAGAAATCGATGGCATGGTATTTATCAACGGTGAAACTGAGCTGGAACCGGGTAATGTAGTCAGAGCGTTAATCACTCATTCAGATGAACACGACCTGTGGGCTGAACTGGTGGATATGCCAGATGAGACTGAAGCGGAATAAGTGTTGGTTTTACCAAGGATGCGGGCCTGAGGCTATGCTGTTTATCGCTGATTGCAGCTAACACAACAGCCCATAAAAATCGGAAGGGGCATAGCCCTTGTAAGCTTGCCCCTTCTGGTTGCGTTGTTTGCGTTGGAATGCTCCCTTGCCTTTTTTGGCTTTCTCTGTGCGACTGCGAAACAGTTGACTGGTCACCAAAGCTTTAAGGGCATTGTCTTTGATTGCGCCTCGCCCCATTTCATGGGCCTGCGGCTCTGCCGGTACTTTATTACTCATATTGCCTCCAATAATGAACCATCTGTTGGACCGAAAGAAATGTCGGACGTTCAACAGTGTGCAGATTTTATCCTTTATGCCATAAAAAACCAGCGGTTTGCCGCAACGGAAAATTTCGGGTGATGTGGTGACACATGCGACCTTTTTACCCACCATTGTCCTTGTTGCGGTTAAAAATATTCGTTATTTGAGTACATTCCGGGCTGTATTTATACCGCCGCTTGTTTTAAATTGAACTGACAGCTTAAACGATCCATTAGAGATCGCAGGGTTTATTTGCAAAACTGCAAGATACAAACTCAATAAATACAATCTATTGAAGGTTCTCAATTGATGGCCGTTGGCATGAAAGGATTACTGCGCGCAAGCGTATTGCTGTTTTACCCCATCACCCTGTGCTGGTGTCTGCCTGTTTTTGCAGTGCCGGTCAGTATTCCACCACTAATGACTGCCGCCGAAATGCTGATGCAACTTAATCAGCGCTTAGTACATAGCAAAAATGCACCTGCGACACTCAATCACTGGTGTAACCAGCAACTTAACAACGCCGAAGATCTGCAGATCGTGGTAGATACCGACAGGCAACTGTCACCACCAGCCAATGTCTACCAGTTACTGAAGATTACCCCAGATACTCAACTCAGTTATCTTAAGCAGCGTTTCCTTTGCGGCGGTAAAGTTGTAGCGGTATTTGATCACTGGTTCAGAGCCGATATGCTGACGCCTACCATGCAGCAGGCGCTGGCAAAAAAAGCACATGCCTTAGGCAGCATCGCCCGTGATGCCGGTTTTTTTCGCCGCAGTCTCAGCAATCATCCACTGTTGCCAGATGAAGGCGCATTGCCAGTTTTTGTCATGGAACATCTGGCCGTAATTTACCGCAGTGACAATACCCCATTCAGCCTAGTGCAGGAACACTATACCCGGCAGTTGCTACCACGGGCACAACAGCTAGACCCATACTAAAAAGGTGCCAATTGGCACCTTTTTGTTTCTCACCGCAGCTTAGCTGCCAGCAATTTTCATGCTGTCGAGCAAGATAGCACCAGTACGGATTGAGGAGCGCATTTCACGATCATTGGCAACCGCCTGAATGTTACGGAACATATCCCGCAGGTTACCAGCGATGGTAATCTCCTCTACCGGGTAACAGATTTCACCATTTTCCACATAAAAACCGGCAGCCCCGCGGGAGTAATCCCCAGTGACCGTATTCACCCCTTGGCCCATCACTTCAGTCACCACCAGCCCTTTATCCATGCTGCTGATCAGCTCCTGGAAGCTTTTACCGCTGTCCGTTACCGTCCAGTTATAGATGCCCCCGGCGTGGCCGGTATTCTGCATCCCCAGTTTACGGGCAGAGTAGCTAGTCAGCAGATAACTTTGCAACACACCTTGCTCCACAATAAAGCGATCACGGGTTGCCACGCCTTCACTGTCATAGTTAGCACTGGCAAACCCACCAAGCAGCTTGGGCTGTTCATGGATAGCAAACCACGCAGGGAAAATCGGTTGCCCCAAAGCATCTAGCAGAAAACTGGATTTACGGTAAAGCGTTGAGCCGCTAATAGCGCTGACCAGATGCCCCAGCAACCCGGTAGCCACATCGGCAGCGAACAATACCGGCAGACTGCCAGTCGCCAGTTTGCGCCCACCTAGGCGACTAAGTGTTTTGTCTGCAGCGCTGATACCAACCTTATCTGCGGCCAGCATCGCATCAAACTGCCGTGCCACGGTGTAATCGTAATCACGCTGCATATCACCGTTATCATCGCTGCCAATCACCACACAACTGAGGCTGTAACGACTGCTGCAATACCCTTGCAAAAAGCCGTGACTGTTACCGTAAACTCGCACGCTGTTATGGGCATTAGCCGAGGCACCATCTGAATTAGTAATACGCTTGTCACGGCCCAAAGCGGCAGCTTCGGCAGCAATGGCCAATTGTGCCAGTTCTTCTGGGGTAGTATGTCGCGGGTGATACAGTTGCAAATCTGGAAATTCGGTCGCCATCAGCGACTTTTCTGCTAAGCCAGAAGCCGGATCTTCGCTGGTATAACGGGCAATACTGTCGGCAGCTCTCACCGCTTCGCGAATCGCATCGGCGGATAAATCCGAGGTGGAGGAATTGCCCTTGCAACCATCGCGATAGACGGTAATACCAAGAGCACCATCTTTATTAAATTCAACGGTTTCCACTTCCTGTAACCGCGAGGAAACACTCAAGCCCTGTTGTTTACTGATTGCCACCTCAGCAGCATTCACTCCGAGCCCCTGGGCAAACTCCAACGCCATGGCTACGGCATCTTGCAGGGCGGGCAGCTCACCATCAATAAAATTTGCAGACACAACGATACTCTTCTTTAAAGACGTGTGGCTTAGCATAACAAACACCACTGACATTAGCAGCGCAAACTGGGCAACCTACGGTAAAAATCCGTCACAAGACGTGCATCAGCGACAATGTTACAATTAGCTTCAGTAGCCATATAGATATGTGAGTACCATGAAAATCGTTGATGACTCCGAAAAAATGAAGCAGCCCTACGATGATGACGAGAATTACGTCAGTAAATCTGCCCTCAAGCGCGAAAGCACTGCGGCACAAGAGTTGGGGAAACAGCTACTGGGATTGAGCAAAGGGCAGTTGGAACGTATCCCGCTGGATGAAAATTTGCTGGACGCGCTGGCGTTAGCCAAACGCATTAAAGACAACACAGATTCTTATCGGCGCCAAATTCAGTACATTGGACGGCTGATGCGAGATGCCGATCTGGATGCGATTAAAGCCGCCCTAGATAAAGTGTTAAATCGCGCCAACCTAGTGACAGCCCAAGCCCAAATCACTGAAAAATTGCGAGACAAACTGCTGGCAGAAGGTGATGACGCTATCCAGCAATTGCTGGATGAACAACCGCATCTGGATAGACAAAAACTCAGGCAACTGGTGCGTCAGGCCAAGAAAGAGCTAGAAAAAGCGCCCGAATCAAAATCTGCGCGAGATCTGTTTCAGTATCTACGTCAAGAAATCGAATAGAAAAACGCCGGCAAGTAGCCTAACGCCACTCGCGCTTAAGCGAGTGGCGTTCTTATCTCTAGAGCGTGAAGGATATTTCGCCGCTTTTTTAAATACAGCTCTTGGGTAAGGCTGTCTTTTCCTTTTCTCTGGCAGAATTAGCCGCTTACCATTATCTCTAAGCGTTTTCAGTGCCTTAGGAATTGCTCCCGGGGCGCCAGTATCTGACCAAATAAACTCATCCTGTATCAGATAAAGCGCATTGACGAAACTAATACGTAACGGCTCCACTTGATGTTGTTTGGCCATTTCAGCCATTTCTAGGCGAATAATGTTGTATGACGTCAGTATTCCCCAAAGCTCCTGGTATATCCCATCACTCTTAAGACTTCNTGTCATAATCGCTGTATGACGCCAGAATGTCGTATCTAAATTTGGACTTAATGGGCGTGAGCCAATGGGTATTTTCGCCACCGCCTTGCCAGCTTGAAAAGAGTTCTGCGGACATAAAGCCGCGGTCAAACAGCGTTAAAGAGTTTTCTGGTGCAGAGCCGACAAGTTGTTGTGCATAAGCGATTTCACTTTCTGTCACAGGGCCAAAAGCCGCATCGGAGACTAAATGTGTTTTAGTGGACATCAAGGTGACTGCAAGCACTGAAGGAAATGACGCAGATTTTTGAGCATAGCCAAAGGTACGATTACTTTCAGTATCATGGGTTTTGAAGTACGTTCCGTCCACGCTCATCAGTTTCAAACCACAGCACTGCGCGAATTCACTTTGCTTATCCCATTGAGCCGCCGTGAGTTTGAACAGATAACGCATGGGTTCAAAGCCCAGTTTTTCTTTGCCCTTAATGATGCTACTTGTCGCCAACGGAGGAAGTTCGCCTTTGGCATCAGGGAACGCAAGTTCAAGTCTGTCACAAACCGTTTGAATAGAGCGGTCTCGTAACAGACCAATCCCTAACACAAGCCATACCGCTTGCTCGGCAGGAAACCGGCGCTTACGGACGGAAGCTTTACCTGTTTGCTTAACCGCCTCTTCCACCCACGCTAGAGGAATATGTTTAGCAAAGGCGTTGAGATGATGCTCTTGGCAAAACTCGGCGGTGATCTGCAACTCTTTAGAAAATTCGGACATAAAAAATCGGCCTCAACAATGTTGAGGCCGATTATGAAGTCTGCTCAGGATCGTTCAATTACTTAAAGCGATCGGCATTAGGCAAGTTGCCGGCGTTTTTCTGCTTAATCGACTCACCCCATCAACCATCGATATTCGTACGTTGTGACGTCAAAGTAACGCACTGATTTTTGCCAAAAACCTAGCATTAGCATTGGGATTTAACTTACTCATACAGTATGCAAGGGTTTACGCCAACAGCCACCTCGCACTGACACCACTTAGTGCCCGTCAGGCTTAACCACAATAGTCTCAACTCCAAGGGTTGCGCAAATTTTGCCTACCCGGTCGTCATTGAGGGTTAAACCTCAATTATCAGATTGATATCACATAACATTGTGTTCATCGACTATCAAAAATTCAAAAACTGTGTAATAACTAATCAGTAACTTCTTTTTTGTTAGCTACCTAGCAGTGTGTTGATTAGCCTATGATTCTATCTGAAGAGGGTCTTATTGTGCGTCAAAATAATTCTGATACCAAACCTGTAGCTAAGATCCAAACTTCGACATCTGCTGCGCTTAGTCGACGTGTTGTGGAACAGCAAGCTGCAGATGTAAGCACTGAAACCGATGCGTGTACATTAGCCGCTCCCACTCCAGAGAGTGAGCCAACACATTTCCATACCCCCACTGATTTTGACTTTGATTTCTATTACACACAGCCCGACATTTCCCGAATTCTGCAGAACCTTAAAAAGTTTCAAGCACAAATCTCCCCACAAGTAGATGGCAATGTCGAAAAACAAAACCAAATGCAGGCGTTCCCATCTATCTGTTTGATTGGTCTTGGCCGTTGCGGCTCCAATATTGCTACTGACGTAGCATTGCTGGTGCATGGTGCCCGTAATTTTTATCTTAATGAATTTCTGAAAACAGAAGAAGCAAACGCCAAAAAAATTGAAAAATCAAAATCTTTTAGTGGTGGCTGGCTGCAACGAGGCTTGAAACTTCATGGCACTGGGGCTAAGCCAGTATTTCTGATCGAACCGTTGGTGATGCTGGGCGATTTGGACAAAGATATTGAAGGGCGAGTACGTTATTCATCTAATGGTCGCGGCCAATTACTGGAGGATTATCATAAGCTGAAAATCATGAACTTCAGTGAAGTCCATGCAGGTGGTGCCGGTAATGCCCCCATTCTTGGTCAGTATCTGGCCAAAATTATTCTGAATAAAGATACCGAGCATTTCAGTAACGCCGATTGGCCGTTCATTCACTCTTATCTGGTCGATTCCTGTGGTATCAGAGCCAACCAATCAAGACTGTATTTTTATATTTTCAGTGCTGGGGGTGGTACGGGTTCTGGCATGGCCTCCGAATTCGGGCTAGCGCAGCAAAGCTCTTATATCCGCAAGACCTTTGATATACGGCCAGAATCTGATGTGGAAGGTCAGAATCAATCATTTGTTTTTGAACCGATTTTTACCAGTGGCATCTGTATTTTACCGACAATTTCCGCCTCGCCAGATATGTCTGAAGCGCTACATATCAACGCCGGCCGACTGTTATGTAAGTACCTGGCGGAAGAGTGGAATTTCTCTTACAACCCAGAAAACATCAATGACGAGTGCTACGACGTGACACAACGCGTCCGGCCATGGAACGCCATGATGTTGATATCTAACGACATCATGAGTTATGCCGAGCAAAGCAATGAAGACAACAGCCGTTATATTGATGTCAATTCAATGGAAAAATATGCCAATCAATATATCAGCCAGCAAATTTTCAACATTCTTAGTGCTCAGGCAGTCACCTCAGATTATGACGAGAATTACTTCCGCCGCGCAGGTATCAACATTGGTGAAACTATTCGTCTGGACGCCAATGATCTCTTTATGAGTCTGGCGGGACCCGTCGCAACGGCTTATGCGGAATCCGTTGTGCCCGACAACTCAACCGTCACCGAGGGACGGCGCTTATTTGAACATGACAAATCACGATTAGATATTGACGATCTATTCTGCCGCTCAATCGACTTACCCCATTTCAATAATAAAACCCAGGCGATCGAAGGGATCAGTTTATTACCCATTGCCGCAGCTCAATACCGTGAAGCATTGGCGAAATATCGCGAAACCGGGTTCAATGCCGATCATCTAAAAAATCTGTGTTTTTTCAATAGTTGCTCATCGGTGGTATGTATTGTGTCCTTGCCGAAGGATTACAAACTCTCCTATGTGGATTTAAATAAACTTAAAACCCACCTTAATAATCTGTTTCCTAACACCACGCTCAAACGTTATGCACTGGTCATTGGTGCTTCGGCTAATTTGTCATTAACCACTCTAATTGCCAAGAGTCCGTGTATGAGTGATGACTTCCTGACCTTGATTGTGGCCTATATCAAGCGCTGTTTTGCGCGTACAGAATATCGCTATGGTGATATGCTGGAAGAGGCAGTGTTAGAATGTATCCGTCAACCCGAATTTGACGATCAACGTTTAGACGAGATGTTAGATGAATTTGAAAATCCTGCAAAAATCCTTGATACCAATTGGCACGCGATAAAACCAATGTACGAAAAGAAATACCGTGAACTTATCCGCGATGCCAATAAATTTATCTCCATCAACGATATTCGCCTTAACCGTGAAGCGGTAAAAAATGCCATTAAATATCTTAGGGAAATCTATCGTCACCGCGTGAGTAAAACAAAAATTGTCAGTCTTAATAATTATGCTGCGGCAAAGATAAAGACTGAAACACCTGAATAGCTGGCAGGTATGCGCGAGAAACAACAAGCCGGAGCAATGACCGGCTTGTTTTTTATCTGAACGCGATTGGGTAAACAGACATCAGATAGGTAATTGCTGCAAACGGCGTTTCACGCCCCACCATGCCAAAGGCAGATAAAATAGCAGTAAGCCCCATAACTGTAGCCATCGGGGTTGTACCTGGCTCCAATCTGCGCCCATCTGATTGAGCTGCAGCATGCCCATAATGCCAGGCACCGCCGGCACCAGTTGTGATAACCACACCAACGGTTGCGGAATAAGTGTCAATGGCCAGACAAAACCACTGACAAACAAGATCGGCATGGAAGATAACAGCAATACCTGCGTTGGCAGATCGCGGCGATGAAACAACGTACTGAATGCTACGCCACAACAGGCCGTCGCCAACAGAAATGGCAGCATCAGCAGCAACACTTGACCGAGTGAGGCAAGCAAACCGACACCATACAAGTAGTAACACCAGCCGATATAAAAGGCACTGAAAAAGCAATACAGCAACGTGAAAGTGCCAATACGACATAACACTATGCCGAGCGGACTTAGCTGGTGCCAGTAACCTGACCGCTGCCACTGTCCAGCCCCCAATATGCCAGTACCAATCAGCAGCGTCTGATGCAAAATCAACAAAAACAGTCCAGGGATAACATAAGCCGGATAACCAAGTCCCTGGTTAAATACCGGCACCGCATTCAGCGATATTGCATCCAAGCTTTGCTCGGCTTTGGTAGGGTTCATCCCTTGCGCCAACATACCGCGTAACTGGATGTTATGACCAATATCCAAACCTGCCTGCGTCAGCCCCTGTACCACCGCCGAATAGATCAGGAAGTAACTGGCATCGCCGCCATAGCCTAGGGTAACTTGCTTGCCACGCAGCAACTTATGTCGAAAATCTTCTGGGATCACCAACATGCTGCTGGCACGACCGTCCACCAGCCACTGACGTGCTTCATCCATAGTAGCAGCGTAACCTGTTACACTGATCCCCGGATTCGCATCGGCATAGCGGATCATCTGCCGCGATAGCGAAGAATGATCCAAGTCCACCACCACCAGCGCCTGAGAGGTAGGTACATTATTCAGATAAGGGGACGGATACAAAATTGCATAGAAACTGATGCCACCAAACAAGGTCAAGGCAATCGCTCGGTCTTTAACCACCGACAGCAAATCCAGCCATATCCAGCGCCAGCAACTCATAGCAGCGCTCCCGAGGCTTGGCGTTCAGGCTGCAACGCCCGACCATAACGCCACGCAAAATACCAAGCAGGCAGCAATAACAATAAAAAGCCAAGATAGCTAGTACTTTGCTGCAACACGGTCGTCAATCCCAAGCCATGGTTGACAATGGCAATATGGGTTTCGATGTAATGGCTAGAAGGAATTAGCGCTCGCCACCACTGAGCTAGTAGCGGCATATTTGACGTTGGGAAGGTAACGCCCATAAACGCAAAGGCTGGCGCAAATAGCCCGGTACACATACTGATGACACGGGCACTATCAGCTATCACAAAAAACATCGCCTGCACCCACAACCAAACCGCAATCAGCATTATCAGTTGCGCCGGTATTAACCACAGCAGACTTCCAGCAATCGGCAAACCGATATAGCCGTACATCATCACCAATAGCAACACGCCATGCAGCAACATCAGTGGGGTATAGAATAGAAATTTCGCCAGCAACACCCGCGACAGTCCCAACCGATAACAGTCCGCCAACGATTGTTCTCGCAGCTCGCGATTAAGGCTATTCGCGTAACTAAGCATGGCAACCAACTGCCACAGAGCTATCAGCATCGGTGGCACCAGAAAACCCACATAATTCATATTACGGTTAAACAGCGCGGTACTTTGGGCTGCCACTGGCGTCAGTCGTACTTCAACCTGCGCCGGATTAACCCCCGCCGCGAGTTGTTTCACTCTGGAAATCTGCTTCAGACCATCCGCCAGCGTTAACTGCAACTGGCTGGATAACAGCTTACCCACCAGCAAAAACTGGCCGTTATAACGTAAGTCGATGGTGGGCTTGTGTCCGGTCAACAAATCGCGTTTCAACGCATATGGTAGCCGCACCACGGCAAACACTTCACCGCTGCGCATGGCGGCAACCGCCTGCTGGATGTCGGTATAGGCTATCGGCTCGGCTACCGAATTGGCATCAAGGTAGCGACCCAATTCGCGACTAACGCTGGAATGGTCTTCATCCACAATGGCGATGGGCAGTTGCCGTGGCAAGGCCGCAGAAAACAACCACCAGAGAAATAGAAAACCCAGCAGCGGTACATAGCTTATCAGGGCCAACTGCCAGCCATCGCGCTGCAGGGCGTGAAATTCCCGTCGCAGCAACTGCCACATTATTTATCTCCGGCCAACAACACTGACATGCCGACGCGCAGATCAGGGATCGGCTGAGTGGGTCGCAGTTCAACCTCAAAGGTGCGCATATCAAAATCGTGACCACTTTCGGTGGCACGCCAGGTGGCAAAATCCCCCATGACGCTGATATAACTCACTTGGTATTCATAATCTTTACCCAGCGCCGGGATGCGCAAGCGTTTTTTATCACCTTTATGGAACTGTGCTAACTGATCCTCGCGTACTTGGAACACCGCCCAACTGTCACTCATATCTACCAGCGTTACCACTGGAAAACCGGTCGGCGCCAGTTCACCAGCTTGCAGCAATACATCGGTAATTTCACCAGACTTAGGCGCCTTCATCTGACTGTCGGCCAGCACCGCGTTGACTTCCTGCACCGCCCCGGCTGCCCGTTTGGCATTTCCTGCTGCGGCCGCTTTTTGTTCATCTCGCGCACCTTCTGCCGCCATATCGTACATGGCTTTGGCAGCTTGCTCGGTATATTTAGCGGCTTGCCATTGCGTAAAAGCTTCGTCGCGTTTTTGTCTTGCCAACACCCCACCACTGAACAGATTTTCGACGCGATCGTAAGTAGTTTTCGCCAACTCACTGGCGGCCTTGGCTTTAAGCCACTGTTCTTTCGCCGCTGCAATCTGTTGCTTACGGGCACCGTTATCCGCTTCCTGCTGCATCGCTTTGGCAGCATCCAAAGCGCCGCTGGCCTGCGTCAGTTTGGCGTTGAGTTCAGGGCTGTCGATAGCAAACAGCAGATCACCAGCGGCCACTTCATCCCCTTTACGCACCAATACCTGCTCCACTCGACCGGCGACCTTAGAGGACACATTGTATTCACGCGCTTCCACCTGCCCTTGCAACAGGTGCGGTTTGGGGCTGTAGGCGAGGATCAGTCCATAAATCAGCGCGGCTGCCACTGCCGCCAGTGTCACTGTTGCCAGTAATGGATTAACCCGCATGACCTGTCTCCTGCTGCTTACTGTGTCCAATAAATTCATCCAGTTGTCCACTGACCGCCATCAAACGGGCGTAGGCCTGCAGATAACGATAATGCGCTGCCAGCGCCTTGGTTTTCACGGCGCTGAGTTTGATTTCAGCATCTACCCGTTCCAGCGAGGTGGATAATCCTTGACTGAAAGCCAGTTCTCGCAGCTTGAGATTTTCTTCCGCCAAGGCTTTGGAGCTTTCGAGGGCGCCTATCTCTTCCTGTGCCTGTAGCATCTGCCGATAACTCTGATCGACTAGCAAACTCAAGTCCTGCGTGGTTTGTGCTTTGGTATAACGCGCCTGCAGGAGGGCACTTTTAGCCGCCTGCACCTTACCGCTACGACCATCACGGGTGATCAGCGGGACTTTCACGCCAACGCCAACCATCCAGTCTGGTGTCATCTGCGACAATAACGAGTCATCTTCATAAAGGGTGTAATTGCCATAGAGGTACACTGTGGGCTGATACTTACCGTTTTCCAAATCGATAAGTCCTTTGGCTTGCTGCTCTTTGGCATTGAGCAACTTCAGCGCTGGATGTTGTTTCAGTGTCAGCTCTGTCAGTTGTGGTAGGGAAAGCGGATTCGACAACACGAACATTGGCGAGCTGATACTAGCATCAGCGTCATGCAGTAACCGCGACAGGGCAATATGTGCCATCTCATACTGACGTTTGGCGCTGCCAAGGGTAACCTCGGCATCATCCAGCGCGACCCGGGCATTCAGGCGCTCCACTTTGGCAATCTGGCCTTGCTGTTCCAGTTGCAATGCATGGTGATAGTGCTGCTGTAGAGAATCCACCAACTGCTGCTGGGTTTGCACCAGTGCCGCGGTCACACTCACGGCGTAATACCGGTCTACCAGCGTGGTAAACAGCTCACGCCGACTCAATTCCTGCTGTTGCTGTTCTTCAGCGACTTTAGCTTTTTGGATCCCCTGCGCCGCGGTGATCTGCCCACCGGTATAGATGGGCCACATCGCCTGCAAACTGGCACTGAAAATATCCTGTTCAGTAAATGGCGTAACAAACATGGAACCGGGGATAGAGCCGAGAAGCGCCGCGTATTGTGCCGGTAATGTTGTCACATCCAGCGATGCTAGGGGATTAAGCTTACGCAGATCCAGCTCCAACGGCTGTTCCATGCGGGTGTAGCTACCGTTGATGCTAAGTGAAGGTAGATATAAATCTTTGGCGGCGTCTCGTTCAGCCTCAGCCCGATGCAGTTGCTGATTATCAGCCGCCAGTTTATCGCTGACATTAAGCAGTCGCTGCCATGCACTGTCAAAGCTGAAATCTTCAGCAAAAACCGAAGGCAGCGCTAATGGCCACAGCAACAACCACATGAATCGCAGTCTTTTCATTCACACCTCTAGAGTAAAAACTCTAATTCCTTGTCGAATGATAACATTTACGCTTTTACCTTGCTACCAACTAACAACACACCGATTAAGCGGTGCCACCTACCGTGAGCCGATCCAACTTCAACGTTGGCTGACCAACCCCCACAGGCACACTCTGTCCATCTTTGCCACAGACACCAACGCCCTTGTCCAATGACAGATCATTGCCCACCATGGAGATCTGTCCCATGGCTTCTGGGCCATTGCCGATAAGTGTGGCGCCTTTGATGGCTTGAGTGATTTCGCCTTTTTCGATGAGGTAAGCCTCTGAAGCTGAAAACACAAACTTACCTGACGTGATATCGACCTGACCGCCGCCAAAATTGGGCGCGTAAATGCCCTTATCTACTGAGCGGATGATTGCTGTTGGATCTGACTCGCCAGCCAACATGTAGGTGTTGGTCATACGCGGCATCGGCAAATTCGCATAAGACTCACGACGACCATTACCGGTCGGTTGCTGTCCCATCAGCC
Organism: Shewanella fodinae; assembly: GCF_014651955.1. Classification (GTDB taxonomy): domain Bacteria; phylum Pseudomonadota; class Gammaproteobacteria; order Enterobacterales; family Shewanellaceae; genus Shewanella; species Shewanella fodinae. Next base: position 144,488 of record NZ_BMXW01000003.1, read on the forward strand.
GAGCATTCAGTTTGTCCTGCATGTAACCTTTCAAAATACCTTTTTCAATCAATACAGTACGATGAGTTGGTGTGCCTTCATCATCAATCGTGAGTGAGCCGCGACGATTGGCAATGGTGCCATCATCTACTACCGTGACTAACGGTGATGCCACCTGTTGGCCGATGCGGCCACTAAAAGCGCTGCTACCTTTACGGTTAAAATCGCCTTCTAGGCCGTGGCCCACGGCTTCATGCAGTAATACTCCCGGCCAGCCTGGGCCAAGCACCACTGGCATTTCACCCGCTGGAGCATCCACGGCATTAAGATTAACCTGCGCCTGGCGTACCGCTTCGCGCGCGAATGCAAAACACACGGGCAAACCGTCATCGCCACTAAGCATTAACGCATTGTAATCATGACGGCCACCACCACCAGAGCCACCGCGTTCACGTCGACCATTTTCTTCCAGGATCACCGAGCAGTTAAAGCGCACCAATGGCCGAATATCTGCAGCCAAGGTGCCATCGCTGGCGGCAACCAAGATCTCTTCGTAAACCCCGGACAGACTGATCACCACCTGGATAATTCGTGGATCTAGGCTACGCACATAGGCATCTGCCTGCTTCAGTAGCTGAATCTTGGGCGCCTCTGTCATCGCCGCAATCGGGTCTTCGCTCTGGTACAACGGCTTCACACCGCGCCGCTTCCAGGCGTGTACCTTGCCTTTGCCGCCACTTTGCGCAATGCCGCGAGCCGCCTCCACTGAGGCATTCAGTGCTGCGGGAGTGATATCGTCAGCATAGGCAAACCCGGTTTTTTCACCAGTAATCGCCCGCACGCCCACACCACGTTCGATGTGGAAACTACCCTCTTTGATGATGCCATCTTCCAGTACCCAAGATTCATGGCGGCTGCCTTGAAAATAAAGATCCGCAAAATCGACCTGATGTCGGTGAATACGCTCAAGATAGCGGTGCAGGTCTTCCAATGTCAGGCCCTGCTGCAGCAAACTTTGTCCCACTTGGGTTAACAATGACATGTATGCTCTCTCAATGGGCCTCGGGCCCGTATAACTGGTTAATGCTTGGCTGGCGGCAACAATACCGGCAGCGAAAATCGATTGTGTTGTGCCACCGGCATGTGACTGCGGATCTTGTGCAGTTCGTCCAAATCCAGTCGTGCCTGCAACCAACCTGTGCCTTCTGGTAACTGTGCCATAATCTGCCCCCAAGGGTCGACTATCATGCTTTGGCCCCAGGTTTCGCGACCGCCTTGGTTATGGCAGCCCCATTGCGCGGCGGCCAGGACGTAACACTGGGTTTCAATCGCTCGCGCCCGCAACAATACTTCCCAATGAGCCACGCCGGTCACTTGGGTGAAAGCAGCAGGCACCAGTATGATCTGCGCGCCCGCCTGGCGCAATGCCCGGTAAAGATCAGGGAAACGCAGATCGTAGCATACCGACAGCCCGATACGACCAAATGGCGTGTCAACTACGCTGAGGTGATTGCCGGGGCAGAAAGTATCGCTTTCGCGGTAATGACGGGTATTATCACTGACATCGACGTCAAACAGATGCAGTTTGTCATAGTTACCTAACACTCGTCCTTTATCGTCAAACAGGTAAGTACGGCTATAAACCCTTCCATCGCCACTGGCTACCGGAATGGTACCTGCCGCCAGATACACCTGATGTTGTACTGCTAACGCAGATAATTGCTGCTGCAATGGCGTGTCATCACCGTTGCCAGCATAAGCCAACTGTTCACCTTCATGACCACCGAACAATAAGGCGCACTCAGGCAGCACTACCAATTGCAATTCGCCAGGAATACGCGGCAACTGCTCAAGCTGCGCGCTGATAAACGCTAAATTCTCTGCTGGCTTGTGGCTGCTCTGACACTGAAGAAGATTTACCTGCATCGGCGGGTTCCTCTGTGGGCTTTGGGGTCGGTTCGGATAATTTAGGTGCTGTGGGATTTGCGCCGTTTTGTTTCTCAGCCTTCTCCGGTTGCGCTTTAGTCGCGGCATCTGCCGGCGACATTACAGGCGGCGCAGTAACAGATGCATCGGCAGCAGGGGGCACGACAGTAGTGGCGGGAGGAATCGTCGTTGTCGGCACCCGTGGTTCTGTCGCGGCAGCACCGGCGGCACCATTGCCAGCAGGCTGTTCAGACGCTGGCAAAGCACTTTTAGGAATTTCAATCTCTTTGCTCTTTCGCTCCAACTCTTCCAGTTTAGGTTCTGACATGGTGCCAGTGAGGCGGAAGCGAATTTCTGAAATAACCTCAATGACTGGCTCCAGCACCTTGGTTAACGCAAAGGCGCCTATGCCCATCGTCCAGGCGCTGGTACTGAGCAAAACCACGGTCGGCACACTGGATGCCAGCTTGGGCGCAAAACGGATGTCGTAGTTGAGGCTTTCGGTATTAAGGTCAGTATAACCGCGGACTTTCATGTTGCCGGCGATGGCATCCATTTCGGTGTTGGTGGTTTTGACCATGCCGTCATCGATGTGTAAATCGCCACCAAAACTATTAAAATACAACCCTTTACCAAATACATCTGAAAAATCCAGCGACAATTTACGCAGCAGTGAATCAAGGCTGAACAGCGAGAAAATGCGTGCACCTTTATCACTGATCTGCTCCATGTGACCTTTACCTAACTCAAAGTGCACATCGCCGTTTAACGTCGGCAGATTGAATGCTGTCGGGCCGCCGCGCCAATCAAGTGTCGCGTTAAGTTTTAGCGGTGATTCCTTAACCCCTGGATTGCTATCAAACAACTGCGCCAATTGTTCAAAATCGGGTGAGTCTATGTTGAAACTCACCTTAGTTTGATTAGCGCCATCAGTAGACAACCAGTCACCCTGCCCTTCCAGTTTGCCTTGCGGGGCAGACACCGATAAGGTCTGAATATGATAACCACGCAGCGCTGGAGCACTCTGCAACACCAAGTGACCCAACGCAATGTTCTGGAAACGGAAATCATCCACATCCACCGCCAGTGGCGGCAAGTCATCCGGTTGTTGTGTCGCGGTCTTCTCGGCAATATCGGCCGCACTGCCAATCGGTTTTAGTGGGTTCAGATACAAACGAGACGCTTTGAGTTTCAGTCCTTGCCGATACCAATCAGGGAAGATCTCCACGCTGCCAGAAAATTCTGGCGACAACCCTTCAAACTGCCACGACTGCCCGGTTGGATGAGCAGTCATCTGCAATTGGGTGAATCTTTGCCCCAATAGGCTGAGGTCGTTGATGTTGGCCTGAATGCCTTTGAGTGCCGGGAAAAAACTGCCATCGACAGTGTTTTGAACAGCGCTTTGCGGGTCACGCTGCAACTCAGCCGTGGATGGTGGCGTCTGCGGCACAGTTGTCGCAGGTTTGGCTGGCGCGGCATTGGTAAAAGCGGTAATCACCGGCAACCACTGGTCAAAATCGGCATGGTCTAAATCCAGCCGCAGTTGACCACCGTCTTTCACTAATTGATCACCGCTACGGAATAACCGACCTAACAGCAAATCGTAATGCTTCAGACGATCATCGGAGTCTGCCGTAAAGCCGCCCCAAAACTCTGCCTTGTCACCCGCCTTAATCCCTAAAGAGGCTTGCTGATCATCACCTAGCAGTTCTGCCTGCAACGTCAACGGCGCTCCTTTAGCTTTAGCAAACGGTGCAGGTAATGACAGCGCGGTATTGGTCAAATCGGCATCCACATTGGCCTGTAGCGTGTAGCCGCTATCATCAAAAATCAGTTGCAGGGCACCATTCCAACTGCTGCTCCCCTGATAGAAAGGTGTCAGCGGATTTTCTAATTCTGGCGGCAGACGCGATAATTGCCAGTTACCTTTAGCATGCACATTGACCGCAAATTTATCGTTCTGATCGCCGGTGGTGAAGTCGATGTTAGTGGGCTGCCCATACAGTAAGGCATTGACCCCTTGCGCCGTCACCACCTCGTTATGAAAACTGACAGTGCCATTAACTTTGTTGAGTTTTATCCCTGGCTTACGGATATACACAGGGGTATCGCGGAAAATGACCGTTCCCTGAATATCCGGTTCGACCCCCGCATATAACGGAATATCCAGTTGTAACTTGCCTTCCACTGTATCCTGGATTTTTACGGTATCCAGAGTCGTGCCAACACTGTCTTTAAGGGGAGACTGCTGCATCACCGCAGCAATATCCCAGCCCTTGGCGGCAATGCTAGCATCGACCAACAGGTGACTGTGCGATTCAAGACTGGGAATGATCACGTTGGCACCACTGATATCCACGTTCAGCAGTTTTCCGGTCAGCAGTTTGAGTTCCATCCGCGCATTGTCAAATAACCCGTCGAGCTTGAGCCCTTTGACCATGGGCCAGTCTGGCTGAAATGCAAACTGCGCTTCATCCATAGTGAAGCCAGCCTGGAATACACCGCTATGTTCTGCAAAAGGAAACTCATTGAGCGCCCCTCGCCACACCACAGCCGCATTTTCACTGTGGCCAGTCTTCAGTGCCTGTTCCAGATACTGGCTCAGATCTTCACCCATTTGCCGACGCGGGAAATAACGCCCGGCGTTATTGGCATCATGCAACTGTACTGAAGCCGCCAGCGCCATGCTTGGTTCATCGTGTAAATCCAGCCGCAATGCGGTATCAAACTGTAAATCGTCGTTACTCGCTTGCAGTTCTGACACAAACAGCTGCATAGTGTTGCTGTCAAAGCCTATCGAAAACGCCGATATATCCAATGCTAATGGTGCCTTAAATTCTTTCGGGATATCCACCTGGTAATGCTGGGCGGGTAAAGCGGCGCTCAAATAGCCAGCGCGCCACCCCAGACGCAAATCGACGGGCGTCATCCCCGGCAATTCCCCTGCCGCATGCCACGCCAGTCCGTGCACCGGCAACGCCGCTTGCCAGTCTTTATCGGCGCCACGATAAATTTGCAAAGGTCCGAACTCGCCCTGCGGCTGCATTAGTAGCAATTGCTGCAACTGTTCACGCTCAATGCCAGGAAGTATCGGTAATAGCGGGGTCAATTGCTGCAACTTAATGCTGCTCATACTACCGAATAGTTGCTGCTGTTGTTTACGTAACTGAACTTGTAACGGTTGCCACGGCTGACCGTTTGACTGCAACTGCATATCCTGGCTCTGCAACTGCCAGCCATCTGGCTGCGGTTGCCAACTAATACTGCCGCCATCAATGGCAAAACGTTGTGACTGTTTATCCAGTGACCATTGGAACCAAGAGGGACTAAAACGGATCAATCCGGAACGCAAGGAACGCTGGGCAAATTCCACCCAGCCCTCTAAGTTGAGCACACCCTCTAACGGAATGTCGGCCAAACTCGGTTGCGCTTTATTCTGTTCAGAAGCCCAACGCCCAATATCCAGAGATTGTGCCTGCACATAAGCCTGACCACTAATGCTATCGGGTTTATACCCATCGCCGCTGAGATCAATACGCAGGGTAAGATGCTGTTGTGCCTGCTGCGAGTCATCAAGATATAACGCCCCACTGCCCTGATGTATCTCGCCATGATTTAACCAACGCAGATTGCCGATATGGATCGGGCGATAATGAATATCGCGCGACAGCAACTGTATCGTGGCATCGCCAACAGAAAAGCGTTCCAACTGTTCCAGCAACAGTGCATACAACCAGTCGATATTACTGCCGGAGCCTTGATGACCAGTTGCCGCGGTATCGGGGGGATTTAACTGATCCAGATCCAGCGCCAGTTGCACCCCATTAAAAATGACGTTCTCCACTTGAGGTTTGGCGGTCAGCAGGGTTTCCCAGAAATCCAGTTTTACCTGCACATTCTGCACAACCAGTGTCACCGGCAAGTGTTCCTGCTTGGGCAGCACCAATCGCTCCACCGTCAACGATGGCCCATAGGCCTGCCAGTGTGCCGAGAGTTGCCCCACTTCGACCCGCACCCCATAGTGCTGTTCGATGTAACTGGTCAGTTCCTGACGCACCAGATCCAACTGCGGTAACAAGCCGCGGATCAGACTCACCAACAAAGCAAACAGCAGCAGTGATACCGCCAGCAATTGCCAACAGAAGCGGCCAATTTTAGAGGGGCTAACGCGAAAATTCACTACACCATCACCACGTCGTATTTGCTCTGCACATACATAGGCTCGCACTGAATGCGCACCCGTTTGCCGATATAGACTTCCAGTTCGGCGACTGAATGCGCTTCATCTGCCGCTAACACTTCATAGACAGCGGGCGCACAGTAAATCAAGAATTCATCGGCCTGATAAGTGCGGTTGAGGCGGATAATTTCCCGGAAAATTTCATAAGAGACCGTTTCCACCGTCTTCATGGTTCCCGTACCACGGCAGGCGGGACATTCGCCACACAGCACGTGCTCCAGACTCTCGCGGGTACGTTTGCGGGTCATCTCTACCAGTCCAAGACCGGAAAACCCGGAAATATTGGTTTTCACTCGGTCAGCACTCAGCGCGGCTGTCAAACTGCTGAGTACCCGTTGCTTGTGCTCTTCTTTCAGCATGTCGATAAAATCAATAATGATAATACCGCCAAGGTTACGCAGCCGCAGTTGGCGGGCAATAGCTTGAGTGGCTTCAAGATTGGTGTTGAAGATGGTTTCTTCCAGATTACGGTGACCGACAAAGCCTCCGGTATTGATATCCACCGTGGTCATGGCTTCCGTTTGGTCAATGATCAGATATCCACCGGACTTAAGCTCAACTTTGCGCTCCAGCGCCCGTTGGATCTCATTTTCCACATCATACAGATCAAAAATGGCAGCCGGCCCAGTGTAATGCTCAATCTTGGCCGCGACATCGGGCATAAATTCTTGAGCAAATTGTAGCAACTCTTCGTAGGTACTTTGTGAATCGACTTGGATAGAGTCTAATTCCACACCAACAAAATCCCGCACTACTCGCACCGGCAGCGCTAAATCTTGGTATAACAAGGTCGCGCCCTGACGCTTGCGACGCTCGCTGACTTTAGCCCACACCCGCCGTAAAAACGCTGCGTCCTGCGCCAATTCTTCAGCGCCGACACCTTCGGCGGCAGTACGAATGATAAAGCCACCGTCATCATCCACGAATGGTAAAGTGATTTCTTTCAGTCGCGCCCGTTCTTCCTCAGATTCAATCCGTTGAGAAACTCCAACGTGGCTGGAACCCGGCATAAACACTAAATAGCGGGAAGGTAAGGTAATATCGGTAGTTAAGCGAGCGCCCTTGGTACCCAGCGGATCTTTCACCACCTGGACGATAATATCCTGCCCCTGACGCACCAGTTCGGCAATATTACGTACCACAAAATTGCCTTTTTCGGCGTCAGCCACACATTCGGTATGGGGAAAAATGTCCGAGGCGTGCAAGAAAGCCGCTTTATCTAGGCCTATATCGACAAACGCCGCCTGCATTCCCGGCAGTACCCGGCTGATTTTTCCCTTGTAGATATTGCCCACTAAACCACGCTTCATGCGACGTTCAATGTTGACTTCCTGTAAGACGCCGTGTTCCACCAGCGCCACTCTGGCTTCTGTCGGTGTCACATTGATCAGCAGTTCCGATCCCAGTTTTCCAGGAACCCTGTGGTTGGCTGTGCCGCTGTGTCTCACGTTAGACCCTTTAATGAATGCCGATAGGATGATTTTATCCACAGAAGGCGGGGAAATCTGCCAGAAATTGCGATTTTATGTCAACGCAACGCTACAACAGCTGCATCTTTTGTAACAGGATTCTGGTTTCCACTAATGGCAGGCCAACAACCGCAGAGTAACTGCCGTTGATACGGCTGATAAAACTGCCGCCGAGCCCCTGTATACCATAGGCACCGGCTTTATCCATTGGTTCCCCAGTGGCAACATATGCCGTTATCTGGGCATCATTCAAAGAGCAAAAAGTGACGTCAGTCGCCACCAACACTGATTCGCAATGATTACCGTCAGTCACCGCAACCGCCGTCATTACTTTATGGCTGCGGCCACTGAGCCGCTGCAACATGGCGCTGGCAGAAGCCGCATCTACAGGTTTCCCTAGGATCTCGTCATCCACGACCACTATGGTATCGGCACCGAGTGCAATACTCTCAGGACGGTGCCAGCGACTATGCCCTGCGCCTGCTTTTTCACGCGCTAGACGATTCACATAAGTCGCGGCCGCTTCTCCATGATGCCGTGTTTCATCGATATCGGTTGCCAATATCTCAAACGAAAAACCGACACTTCCTAGCCCCAACTGCGCTAACAGTTCACGGCGACGCGGCGAAGCTGAAGCCAACAACAACTGTTTCATTATTTAACCTTGTAACGGCGCCTTAAACGGCGCAACAACCAGTAAATCCACGGCCAGATAACTGTTCCAGAAAGTACGGGCAACAGTTGCTGAACCTGAAATTCACTACGGAAAATCACAAACTGCATCCAGTAGATAAGCAAATGGTACAACAACAGCAGAAACGCAATAATCAGTGCCTGTTGCCATATGGAAAAATTGCGCAGTTTCTGATAGTTAAGCACAATGACATAGATAACTAGCGAGAAGGTCAGTGAGCGGATCCCTAGATAGCTCCCCAGCAAAACATCCAGCACGGTGCCTAGTACCCAGGCCGTCAGAATATTGTAGCGATGGGGTAATGCCATCGCCCAGTAAATCATGATCAACAGCAGCCAATCGGGGCGAGAAGCATCGACCACTTCCGGTACTGGCATCAGCTGAAACAACAAGCCTAGGAGCATGGAGAACCACACCACCAAACCGCCACGAGTATTTTGCAGCATCATGGGGTTTCTCCCTGATTGGTGGCATCCTTGACCTCGGGAGGCGAAGAGTCAGTTGTGGGCGTTGGCTGTTGTTCCGGCCAAATCAGTAATAGGTAGCGGATACGATCCAATGCCGCCATGGGTTGCGCCATGACTTTCAAATAGCTCTGACCATCATCATTGGTGATAGAGATAACCCGCGCCACCGGATAACCTTCTGGGAAGCGGTTACCAAGGCCGGACGTTACCAGCAAGTCGCCCACTTTGATGTCCGTGCTTTTAGGCACATAGCGGACTTCAATCTCATCCACTTCACCCGTGCCATTGGCAATCAACCTGACATCGTTACGGGTAATGCGCACTGGCACCCCTTGCTCAGGATCCGACAATAACAACACTCTGGCGGTGAGCTCGCTTACCTGCACCACTTGTCCCACAATCCCCTGTGCATCCACCACCGGTTGGCCAACAAACACACCATCATGAGCACCGTGATTGATCACTACGTACTGATGAAAGGGATCGGAGGCCACTTCCATCACTTCGGTGACCATCTTACGGGAATCCATATGCACAGGAGAACCCAGCAAAGCCCTGAGCCGTTCATTTTCCTGACGCAGATGTTCATAACGCTGTAACCGTTCACTCATCAGCAACTGTTGACGTAGCAGTGCCTGATTTTGCTTACGCAGCATATCGCGGGTAGCAACAGCCTCGGAACTCCAATCGAGCAGTTGTCCGGGGACGTTGGCAAGGTATTGAATGGGACTGAGTAACGACGCCAGCGACTGTCGTACCGGCTCCAGCCGATCGTTAGCCAGCATCAAGATCACCGACAGAATAACTGCCAGTGTCAGACGGAACTGATTGGATACACCACGAACGAAGATAGGTTTCATCACAAAACCAAGGCGGTGATTACACCGCCTTGACTACCTGCCTATCAGGTTTCTTCCGAGAACAGGTCACCGCCGTGCATATCGATCATCTCCAGTGCTTTTCCGCCTCCGCGGGCCACACAGGTGAGCGGATCTTCCGCCAACATCACCGGAATACCGGTTTCCTGCATCAGCAGCCGATCGAGGTCACGCAGCAACGCACCACCGCCGGTGAGCACCATACCGCGTTCGGAGATATCAGAGGCTAACTCTGGCGGTGACTGTTCCAGCGCGACCATCACGGCACTGACAATCCCTGACAGCGGCTCTTGCAACGCCTCGAGAATTTCATTGCTGTTGAGGGTAAAGCTTCTTGGAACCCCTTCGGCCAGATTACGCCCACGGACTTCAATCTCCAGCACTTCATCGCCAGGGTATGCTGTACCTATGGTATGTTTGATACGTTCAGCGGTAGCTTCACCAATCAAGCTGCCGTAGTTACGGCGTACATAATTGATAATCGCTTCATCAAATTTATCGCCACCGATGCGCACGGAAGAGGAGTACACCACACCGTTCAGCGAAATAATCGCTACTTCAGTATTACCACCACCGATATCCACCACCATCGACCCGGTGGCTTCAGACACTGGCAAGCCGGCACCGATTGCCGCCGCCATTGGCTCTTCAATCAGATAGACTTCGCGAGCGCCAGCCCCCATCGCCGATTCTTTAATGGCGCGGCGTTCAACCTGAGTCGCCCCTACTGGTACGCAGACCAATACTCGAGGGCTAGGTCTGAAGAAACTGTTGTTATGTACCTGCTTGATAAAATGCTGCAGCATTTTTTCAGTCACATAAAAGTCGGCAATCACACCGTCTTTCATCGGCCGAATAGCCTGGATATTTCCCGGCGTTCTGCCAAGCATCTGCTTTGCTTCCATCCCCACGGCCGCAACGGATTTCTGTCCGGAGCTGTTACGCTCGGCGCGGATGGCGACCACTGAGGGCTCATTCAACACTATACCTTCATTACGAACATAGATAAGTGTGTTGGCTGTACCCAAATCGATCGAAAGATCATTAGAAAAAACGCCACGCAGCTTTTTGAACATGTAACTTGCCTGTATTCTGTGGAATCAGAAGAGAAGAATTAAAAATCAGCTAACTTTATCAATGCCACCCCCATACCACAAGCCTTGCTAGAGCAACATTTGCTAATTATTGGATTTTTTTTAGCTGGGTCGACACTGACACCGGATCACAGCATTGAGTACTGTAAAATGACGCAGATTACGCGCTGAGTTTCTGCAGCCGTCAAGTCGTTTATCATTTGTTAGTCAGCGCACTTCACGCCAGTTGATAATACGGTCATTGCCCCGATAACGACCAAAGTAGACGCTGGCTCGGGGATCTAGCAACTCACTGTTATTGCCGTTCCAGCCCCAATACCACTTGAGCCAGTCGTCCACCGCTAGCGGTGCCGTGACTTTGCCTTGATAACCACCATTAGCGTTCCACGGCAATTGCAATTCGCCATTGTTGAGTTTGCCGTCGCCTTCACGCTGGATACTCTGGCCGTTCGCCAAGGCCGGATCAAAAACATAACCAAGCGCGGCGTCAGTTACCTGAGTCTGTAGTGCGGGAGTTACCAGACTACAACTGTCGTCGCTATTCAACTGCCAACTACTGCCGTTCCAATACTGCGCCTGCCCCGGCATTAACAATTGCTGGTTTTCCGGCCCATAGGTATTGGCTAACACTATGCGGCCATGACGCATGTTGAGGGTACCTAGTTTGACCGCAGCTAAAGTTGGCATTATCTGCTCGCTATTTCGCATCATGGGTATCACATCTGGATCTACAGCCACCACGCCGACTGCCAGTCCCGGAAATGGTCCATCAACGTTTGTCGGCGCCAATCGCTGAAAACTGAACGTGCCATTATTGATGGTGATCTGCCCTTGATTCCAACTGCCACTAAATGCACTCATTCTGGCCGATAAATCCGTACCATTATTTTCCGCTTGCCAAGAGGGGATACCCTTGGCGAACTCATCGCGGTAATTAGTTGTTAACTGCGAGGAGGTGTTGACGGCATTCATCACCAGTTTTGTGACATTGATAGGTTGATCCATATAGGTAAAGCTACCACAACCCTCGGTAAGGGTAGCGCTTTCCACCGCAAACGCGGCCGGATAAAATCGGCCGACTCGGGCCTTATTACCCGCCGGGATCTTAAATGCTGAACTCCCTTCATAGGGTAAGTCGGTGGAGGCAGTAAAACCAAAAATCCCCACTTCACTGACGCTCTGATCCACCAATGTGCCGTCTGTGCCTATTTGCTGGCGGAACTGCTTGGTTCCTAATTCTCCGGGATTACCATTTATCGGGGCCAACAGCTCGTGCGCCATGGTGACACCATTCATAGCAAAGGAGGGCGTATCTGGGTTATCGCAGATGTCTGGATCATTGTCAGCGCTCCAGGCTTTGGCCTTCACCCGTAAATTGAAAGACTCACCGGCCTTTTTGTACGCGCTACAGCCTGCATAACTGTTAGCACTGCACTTAATTTCATCTTGGGGGGCAACGCACAGACCCACCGGGAAGCTGACAAAACTGCCAGCGCCATTCATCACCAGCCCTTGGTCATTACTGCTAATAGCGCCGGTGTAACGGGCATCAAGTTCGACTTTACCAGCGTCCGCATAATTCACATCAATGCTGGCTTGTCCGTGACTGTCAAACGCCAACGCCAAGGACTTGGCCTGGTTTTCGCCATTACCGATATTCGTCCAACTGGTTTGTCCCGAAGCTCTTAGCTGTACGTTATAAGGGTCTGCAATAACCTCGGAAATGTACTGACTCCAGAAACCCACCTGCCGGGTCACATTGGCAAACGCAGGCACACATTGAGCACTACCATCACTTTTTACAGCCTTAAGTAAAATACTACTTACTGGCTTTCCAGCTAACTTGTCAGGTATCGACAGCATAAAACCGCTGTCGGCAAAATTGAGCGTACACGCCGCACTGCTCACGGCACCACTGCCATTACGGCATAACGTCTGACTAAAGGCTTTGGTCAATGGATCTGATCCCTGCACCCCAACCGTGACATTACCCACTTGGGTATGCGCTAGGTCAACCGAGGTACTGCCGCCACTGAAACTCACCACATTATCCCCAATCCAGCCGCCCACACTGGTATCGGTCGGGGTCAAGGTAGCGCTCACCGCGCCGGTATACAGCGTGCTACAGTCCGCATTCATACAGGCTTTGAGCGTTAACGTTTGTGGGTTACAGGTCAGCGGCGTGCCTGAATAATCAAACTCAAAATGATCGATAAGCGTGTCAACTGGTGAGGATTTCAGTGCACAGATCTGTAAGTTATCCATCTCATGAATATTGGTGACACTACCGGTAGAGCCGGTCAAAGACAGCAAAAAATTATCCGGAGCCGCACTTTGTCCTGACTGTGAATTGACGTTAAACGAATCAATCAACGTGCTGTAACCACTGCCGGTATTGCGCTCAACTTTAACCACGGACCCGCCAGCAACTCGGGAGTCGATAGTAATACGATAGCGATAATTGCCATTATTGTTGCCATCGATGGCAGGAGACAGGCAGTTAGTACCCGTGTTATAGGCGCCATTGTTACAAGTACCGCGCAGATAGCGATAACCAGAGGTGCCACTACCGGAACCGCGGATCACCACCGACTGCCGCCGCGACCCCACATTGGTTGAACCGCCTTCGGCCGAGTAATTGCCGTATTCATCCAGACCAATCCCGAGCCAACCGCCCGCAAAACCGGGAATTCCCGGTTTAAAGCCATAGCCCAGCGGCCCACCGAAAGCACCGGGTTGTGGTGTCACTCGCGCATCAGACACCACCACCGCCATCCCATCGGCACCACTACCACCGTAGGCATAGTGATTAAATTCAATGGTGACCAAATTGTCATCGCCAGGAAATAGCCGCTGGTAGGTGGCTGAAGTTGCTTGGTTGGTAACACTTTGTGTTAAGCGCAATCGGCCATTCACAATCGAGGGAGTGAAATTGCCGCTACTGCGAGCGGCAACCCAATCGTCACTTAATGCATTACCAGAGAAATTATCGGAAAAACAGTTTAACGGCGGACTGGGCCGATAATCTTGATCATTAATCTTTGACGAAGAACTCATGAACAACGATCCGGTTGTGACTCGCCCATTAACGGTAGAATTACTATGCAGCCGTAACTCTCCATTGGTATACAGATAACCATTGAACAAGCTATCGCCAGTCAACTGAAAATCGCCATAACTCACTAACAGAACAAAACCGTCAGCCGCCGCATTGACTACGCCGCTATTAAGCTGCCCACCATTAACAAACAAGCGAGCATCGCCTTTGATGACAATATTTCCATTGTTATTGATCTGCAACGAATCAATCCAGTAGTCGCCACTGCTGAAAGTGACAGTGGCACCACCACCAATAGACAGACTATTGAGACGATATTCGTTTTGTTGCGCAGAAAAATCTAAATTACAGCGGCTATAAAGACTGATGTTACCGTATTGTGCATTGCCATCACTGCCTAACGTTATTGCATCACCATCACGGCAATAACCTATAGAACCACCACTTTGGTTACTATATTTAAAAGCATTATTTCCATTCAGCGGTAAACGCTCAACCGCACTACCATCAGTACTACAGTAATGACGAGTCCCCGTGGCAGTATCACAACCATCGCTGGGCATACCAGAACCCACATTAGCTGAACAAAAAGCTAACGCCGCCCCACCGCTGCCGCTAATCTTACTATTGTTATATTGGGCAAACTGCGGATAAGGGGCCGAACGACACGACTGATCATCCCACACCCCCTGAGCTACTGCCGGGAAATAAACATCGGTATCAATAGCATCAAAAGCCAGTGCAGAGGTGTTTAACCATCCCCATAATAGTAAGCAACTCAGTACTCTATTCACGGGCTTCTACCTCCACGCTGCGGCTAACGCGTAAGCATCGGGATTTATCGGCAGTGACATCAGTACAGGCATCGGTTTCACATACGGCGTCACTGTGCACTATATACTGGGTAATCCCGGCAACACTCTGACTGCGGCAACTGAGTGACACACTACAACCGTGAAAGCCGACAACATTTGGCACTGGCCAACTGCTGGAAACTGCAGCGCAAGTTGCCGCACTTCCACCTACCGGAAACAACTCGGCCAAGGCGGCATCAGCACCACTATTGGCCGCCGCAAATGCTCGCAAACTCCACACTTCCAGATTCACATCGTCATCGGCATTGTTGCCGATTCGGGTCAAAGCCAACGCCAGTATCGACATGATTACAATGACAAAAATGGCAATCACCAAGGCACTGCCCTGTTGTCGACGTTGCGGGATGGAGTACAGACTAGGGCACATTAAACACCTGCACCTGGTGCTGATAAGTAAATGATTCGCCTAGAATACTGAATCTAGGGCGTAACTGCACAATGGCATTATTGGTCAGGCTCGGAGGTGTCAACGCTAGCGGTAACTCCGCGACAAAATCATTACTGAGATCTTCCGCCATCAACACGCCGGTCACGGCTGGCGGCAAAGGCTGTGACGCCTGATAACCATAATTGCCGTAACGGCGGATCTGACCACTGGCAAAGAAACAATAACTCACAGGTTGCCAAGCGGCATACCAGCGACGGCCAGGAGACGCTTCAGCAAAGGCAACTGAACTATCAAACACGATTTCAGTGGTAGCACCTGTCGTGGAAGCGTTCTTGATATTAAAACGTTTATGGTTGGCAACCGTATAAACATCGGCGGTTGACAGCGGATACACCAGCAATTGCATGCCACTTTGCAGCGCAGTCTGCGGCGTGAAAACCTGCATGCGATCCGCCATCGAATCCGGTGCCATGGGCAATGACAGATAACTACCGGAAACACTGACAGGCAGAAACTCCACACATTGCAGATTGCCACTATCGGCCAAGCGGACGCTCCCCGGCACAGCATTTTGTAATTCACGGGTGAGCCGGCTCATGACAAAACGGCTGCTGCCAATAATGCGATCTGCCGCACTGGAGTCCATAAAAATCCGAGTGCCAAAGATAATAAAACTACTGACACCCACCACTAAGATGCCAAGAATAATAATCACCGTGACCAGTTCCACCAGCGTAAACCCTAGTTGCCGACGCATCAGTAGTTACTCCTGACGGCATTAAACTGGATAACCTCACCCGCTGGCGTCCCGACGATTACCGTAATCAATTTGGTATTGGCATCCGAACCAGGTGTCACAGTGACCCGCAAGGAAAATCCTGGGTAGAGATCTGCGTAATGCTGGTTACTGTTGAGCATTTCTGAACTTTCGTTGAGGCCGTTATAGTCATCAACATCATCATAGTCATTACGATTTTCGCCATCAGGTCCGAAAACAGTAGAACAGTTCACCCCATCTTTGCTACCACACGCAGGCACACCACCAAAACCACTGTTTTCATCATAGGCTTTACCCCAGATTTCATTCAGCACTGAACCTGCCAGTTCGCTGGCCCGCACCCGTTGTAGTGTTGCCGCGGCGCGGTCACTCTGGGGAAATAGCACGCTAGTCAGCAGCACAATGGCTATGCTCAACACCAACATGCCGATCACTAGCTCAATCAAGGTGAAACCTTGCCGCTCAGCCCTCATGGATATAGCCCTCAGACTCAATGGCAATCCCCAGTGTTTCATCAGCAATCACCTGCAAGCAGGCGCCGTTACAGCTCAGACTTCCGGGAAAAAAGATACTACGACCATCGCTATCAAACTGGATGGCAAAATTGACATTATGTTGAAATTCGAGATGTGAAGAACCACGAAACCATCGGGTATTATCTGGGTGCGGATCATCATCAGGAGGGTCTTCATCTGTGGGTTCACTAAAAATCAGGGTATTACAATCGCTTTGCAGATGATCGACCCGATAACCGGTGTCATTAACCAATAGCCGATAACAACGATCGGGATTGTTCACAGCAAGCATCTGCACCCGCCGTAACTCACTGATAACTTGCTGCCGCAAAGCGTAGGCGCTGAATGAACCAGCGCCGATAAACTTTGGTAACACTACCACCGACAGAATTGCCAGCAGCAGGATGGTGACTATCAGCTCAACTAGTGTGAAGCCTGATGTTGTAGCTGTAATCATGCACTTAGATTTACAGCACATACCAAGATAACCTCCACACTAAAAAGAACGATTAACAATCGGTTTTAGCTGGCAAAGTAATTGTAGGTTTAGCAGGAGCGGATGTCGCGGTAGTATCTGCGTATGTCAGCTTGCACGCAGATGGGGCGCCAGCCTGCCAAATTTCGACGCTTCCTGTTCCTTCTTTAATTACCCAGTCTCCGTTGGCACCAGTAGCGGTTGCTTTACCTGCATCACCAGCGTCAAATGTCAAATCAAGGCCTGCTTCCAAGTCACTTTTTGTTGCAGCCATATAACCGAAGATACCTTGCACATCAGCTGTGCCATCACCATTAAGATCGATGTTTGCGGCTGTTGCTTTATCTTTCTCTAGTCCCTGTAACGCAGCTTTTGAGTAAACTAATGAGTTTGCACCATTGATAGATGCAACCATACCTTGCAATGCAGAAAAACGAGCATCTGACTGCAAATTCAAAAACTTAGGCGCAGCTACTACCGCTAAAATGCCCAGAATGATGATCACCACTACCAGTTCGATCAGTGTAAAACCTTGTTGTTTTCTCATATAAAAACATCCCTTAAGCGTTTGTAATAAATGTTAGTTGGTAAAACTCAATACCTGACCGGTACCCGGATTATAGGTAATGCCTTTGGCACCAGAGGTGTTCAAATCCGGAGTCGGACTGGGAACCCCTGTCGCTTGATCAAGCGCCAGTGACGACACTTGATAAAACACACACAAGTCCAGATTATCCACTACCGTGCCATTGATGGCGGTAGCGCTGCCACCTGAACCACTGATAACCTGCACCACGTAGCGCTGCGCTTTGGCGTCCTGATTCACAAGCACATTCTTAGGAGCACTCTGCAGTACGGTGTTAAAAACTTCCTGGCAACTGGTGGTGGTCATGCCGGTCGCCGAGGTATTCGTTAAACCGGTGGGGTAACCAAAACGCGTATCCAGCGCCACCGTAGTACCGTCCAATGTGACATTACTGTTATTACGACCATCCACTTCCCATTGCGAACGCACAAAAGCTACCGCGGTAGCAAGGCCTCCGGTTACGCCTTCAAGGCTGGCGTTTTCCGCATCGTCGGTCACATTGAGAAACCTGGGGATGGCAGTTGCCGCCAATAGTCCCAAAATGACAATGACGATCACCAGTTCAATCAATGAAAAACCCTGTACGTTTCGTTTCATCTAACACTCCTCTCATCAGGAAAGTCGATCTTAACCACTATATGATTATTTGCATCAATGTTCTGCTTTCGCTGTCAAAAAAATGACTTTCCCGTCACGCAACTGATAGCGGATACTTGGCCCAGAACTGCTCTGATAATCGCATACCTGAGCGTCAATCTGGTAACGCACCACGATACCGACCTGCGTGGCCGAGGCCCCCGACAACTGTTGCCAGAGTTGCTGACAACCGGATGCATCAAAGGTTGGTGGCAGCGGCCAGCCACCTTTATCCATTAGCAACGCATCTTGCTGATGACTATCCGACAGTTGCCAATCTGCCAGTAAAGTCACGGGTTTACCTTGGTTCAGCCACTGTGAGCGCACCATTGCCAACACATTCAGCACACGGTTGTACTCAACCTGCAAACTGTTGTCGGCTACCTGTTGCAAGCCATTAAAATAGCGCACGCCGATAATTCCCAGCAATAACAGCAGCAATAATAAGGCGATTAGCTGACGGTACACTGACATCAAGCTATCATCAGCACCGCGCTGCTGTGCCATTACCGGCCTCCTTTAACCACACTGAGCATATCCCACATCGGTAGGTAGATCCCGAGTGCTAGCACCAGCACAATAGCGGCAACAAAACCTATCAGAATCGGCTCCAGCTTGGCGGTGAGGTTCTTCAAATCGAAATCCACTTCACCTTCGTAAAAATCCGCGGCGTCATTGAGCAGTTGGTCTATCTGCCCGGTTTCTTCCCCCACCGCCACCATCTGCAATACCAGTGGTGTAAACAGGTGGCTGGCATTGGATACCCGCAGCATTGACTCTCCGGCCTCAATACCTCGGCGCATATCAACAATCTTGTCGTGCATGTAGCTGTTATCAACTGCGTCAGCCACGAGGCTCAACGCCTGCGTCATGGGCACGCCAGCGCTCAGCATCATGGCAAAGCTACGGCAGTAACGCGCCAGGGTGGAACGTTCAATAATTGATCCGACAGCAGGAATATGCAGTTTCCACTGATCCCATTGTTTCTCGCCTTTCTCGGTGCGATGCCAATAGCGGATCCCCACCACCGTCAGTAACAAGGCAAACAACATCAGTGGCCAGTAATGCACAAACAGGTTAGAAGTTCCGATCAGAATACGCGTGGGCAATGGCAGTTCGGCGTGAAAACGGGCAAACATATCGGCAAATTTGGGGATCACCATAATATTGAGGATCACCAAAGCCAAAGCGACGGCTATCAACACAAAGGTGGGGTAACGCATGGCTGATTTAATCCGCCGCCGCGTTTCCTGTTCCCGCTCAAGATACACCGACAATTGTATGAAGGCGTCTTCCAGCTTGCCGGTGTTTTCGCCAACATGCACCATCGATACAAACAAGGCATCAAACACATCAGGATGATGATTCATCGCCGATGACAGAGTATGACCGGCGGTGAGTTGTTCCGACACATCTTGCAGCGCTTCTCTCATCCGCTGCGAGTGGGTGGTTTCCGACAACCCGGCAATAGCGCGTAATATCGGAATGCCACTGCGGGTCAGCGAGTACATTTGTCGGGTAAAAATCTGCAGTTCATCCAACCGAACCTTGCGCCTTAGCAGGCTGGATAAATCCAACTGTTGCCGTTGTTTTATTGCACGCAACTGCAATGGAATAACCGCCCTTGCCAGCAACTGATCGGCCGCCGCGCTCTCGGATGTCGCCTCCAAAGTGCCACTGACAGCCAGTCCTTTACCATCGCGTCCGCGATATTCATAGAGCGCCATCAGCGAGCCTCATCCCGAGCTTGTAGATCCTGCGACAAAGCCTGCGGACTTTCAGAGACATCCTCCACCAGCTTGGCGACTTCTTCGATAGTGGTTAAGCCCTGCTGCAGATAGTTCAACGCCGACGCCAGTATTGGGGTAAACAGGGGGCTCGCTTTAGCCGCCTCAGCAAATGCCTGCGGGTTACCCATCCGCATGGCATCAATCATGGCTTCGTCCAGTTCCAGCAGTTCAAATACACCGATACGACCGCGATAGCCAGTACCGGCACAGCTCTGGCACCCCGTGCCCACACGAAATGTGGCTTGACTGAAGTCCTGCTGGCTAACACTGGCTAACCAGGTGCGTTCCTGGGTAGTAGGTTGATAAGGTACGCCACAGTTTTTACACACCCGGCGTACCAGTCGCTGGGCAATAATGACCCGTAATGCGCTGGCCACTAAATAACTGGCGGCCCCCATATCCAGCAAGCGCAATGCGCTGGTAATCGCGTCGTTAGTATGTAGGGTGGACAGTACCAAGTGACCAGTCAGCGCCCCACGCAGACCGATTTCCACGGTTTCGCGGTCACGCATTTCCCCCACCATGATGATATCCGGGTCCTGACGTAACGTGGTGCGCAGTACGTTGGAGAAATCGAGGCCAATCTTATGGTTAACTTGTACCTGATTGATACGGGGCAACTGATATTCCACCGGATCTTCCACCGTGATGATCTTGCTCTCGGCTTTGTTCAGTTCGCTAAGAATACCGTACAGCGTAGTGGTTTTACCGCTACCGGTCGGGCCGGTTACCAACAACATGCCATGGGGCCGTTTAATCTGCCGCCGTACTCGGTTAAGAATGTAAGACGGCATCCCGGTTTCATTTAGCGTCAGCAGTCCAGCGGATTGATCTAACAGACGCATCACCACCGATTCACCGTGGTAAATGGGCATGGTGGACATACGCACGTCGATTTGATGGCCCTTCACTTCGATATGAAAACGGCCATCCTGCGGCAAGCGTTTTTCGGAAATGTCCAGCCCGGCCATTAACTTAAGACGCAACACCAGTGCCGAAGCAATGTTGACTTCCTTGAGCACAGTCTCTTGCAACAAGCCATCCACTCGCTGGCGGATACGCAGCGATTTATCGCCAGGCTCGATGTGAATATCCGATGCCCTAACTTGCACTGCATCTTCAAAAATGGTCTGTAACAATCTGACGACTGTGGTTTCATTGTCACTGTCGCCCTGGGTCAGACTGGCAAGGTCAAACTGCTCATCGGCGGCATATTCCTCTTCCAATCGCCCGGCCATCTCAGCTATATGGCCGGTAAGGCGATAGAGGTTATCAAAGGCATCAAATAGCTGTTGTTCCTTCACGACCACCAGCTCAAGTCGGCGCGGTGCCAGCAGCATTTCCAGTTCATCTAATGCCTGCAAATCTGCGGGATCGCTCATGGCGACTTGCACACTGTCGTTACTAGCACTCACCACCAACGCCCGGAAACGGCGCGCCTGCGCTTCTGTCAGCAGGTTGACCACTTCGGCAGGGATCGCCCGGCGACTGATATCGACCAAGGGAATATTCAACTGCTGCGACAAGAACTGCAGCAGTTGGTCCTCGGTAATGTAGGCCATATCAATCAGTGTTCGCCCGAGTTTACGTCCGGTTTTTTTCTGCTCAGCCAGTGCATTGTGCAACTGCTGTTCTGAGATGATCTGTTCCTGAACCAACAGGTCACCAAGGCGCATTTTCAGCTTAGGCTTCACTGACGGTCTCCTATCTGGGCAATTCGGTTTTCAATATATGCTCGGGCATTCAATGACAGGTTATCTCGCTGCAGTGCCTGACGGTAAGACGCCAGTGCTGAGGGGTAGTCACCGGCAGCATCTTGCGCATGTGCCAACCCCATCCACCAGCGGCCATCGTCGGCAGCAGATGCAATCAACCGCTGGTAGCTCTGTTGTACCAAGGTCCAGTTGCTGTCTTGCTGTCCCAGTTTTGCCAGGGTCAGCCATTTATCGGTGGCCAACTCTGAGCCATCAGCAATATGTTGCAAACTAGCCTGCGCCGCAGCGGACTTGCCCTGCGCCAGTTGTACCCGCCCAAGCAGCAACCAGAACTGTTGCTGTGAGGGAAAATTATTTATCCCGAGTTGCAACAAAGCCGCAGCTTCGGTTAACTGTCCCGCGCCATAGTACAGCGCTGCTAACTGCTTACGCGCCGAATGCAAGGCCGGATAGAGTTCCAGCGCCCGTTGCATTGCCGCCGCAGCCGCAGTGAAGTCGCCATTTTGCTGCGCATTCATTCCTGCCTGATATTGCCGCTGTGCCAGTTGCTCTGGCGTCAGTTTTACTTCGGAGATCTCCATTTTGCCGGGGGGCTGTGCGGTTGCCATTTTGGGCGCTGGCTCTGGTTGCGCAACGGCTTGCTCAGGTGCAATTGCGCTCTTGGCATTAAATGATGCGTTATTATTCACATCTTTAGCAGTTGTGTTATTAGATGTCTCAGCGTTAACAGCTGGTGCGTCTGCAGCGACTGTCACCGGCGTTGATACTGGTGACGCAACCGCTAACTGCGGCGCTGATTCCTCGCCAGCATGTGTCGTAAGCTGCGGCTGCGGCGTGGTAACCTCAGGTGCAGCAGTGGGCAACGATACGGCTACTTGATTGTCTGCGGTTTTAGGCATAGCGACAGTTGTTGAGGCCGAGGATGGCGCGGTTACTGTGTCAGTCTTTACGACTAAAGGCGCTTGAGTTGTGCCTGCCTCATGGTTGCGGTTGAATACCGACCAGCCATAAATGCCAGCGGCAACCAACAGTGCTCCAGCCAGTAATCCTAACAACAGCAGTTGCCAGGATGCCAAGCGCCGGGCCTGGGCCTGCGTATTCTGCGGCACACCAGACAAGGCATGCGGCTGTTGGCGCTGGTCGAGATCTTTCAGCATCTGATTGACAACGCTCACCAGAATACTCCTTTAAAATATGTCGCCGCAGCCACGAGAAGAAGTAACAATGAACCCGCCCATAGCCAGCGAAAGCTGGCAAGCGGTGACGCATCTTCGGTATCGGCAACCGCTGCCTGCAACTGTTTATTCGTCACCGTGGCAAGTCCCGCACCATAGCTCAGCAACAACGCTTTATGGGCAAGAATGTTAATCAGTCGTGGAATGCCGCGTGACGACTTCGCCAACTTTTTCACGGCGGCGGCACTGAACAGTGGCACACCGTGATAACCCGATACCGCCAAACGGTGTCGTAGATATGCCCCGACCTCAGCGCTGCGCAGCGGCCGCAACTGATAACTAAAGGTGATGCGCTGCCGCAGTTGGCGAAATCGCTCTTGTGCCAAGCGCTGATCCAGTTCTGGCTGTCCAAACAACACCACTTGCACCAACTTGCGCTGTTCAGTTTCCAGATTAGTAAACAACCGCAATGCTTCTAGGCTGTCATCGGGCAACGCCTGCGCTTCATCCAGCACCAGCACAATCTGCTTACCCTGAGCACTCAGCGTTAGCAATTGCTGCTGGATAAGCCCAGTCAAATGCTGCTGATCTCGCACTGACTCCAGCAAAATACCCAGCTCCTGTGCAACAGCCGCTCGCAGCTCTGCAGGTGTCAGATAGGGATTCGGCAACCAGGCACAGACAAACTGCTCTGACAGTTCATTAAGCAGTTTACGGCAGATAAGCGTCTTGCCAGTGCCGACTTCACCAGTGACTTTGATAAAACCTTCGCCAGTTTGTAAAGCGACCTGCAGCACTTGCAACGCCTCCACATGGGGCGGCAATCCGAAAAAAAATTCAGTGTTCGGCGTCAATGCAAACGGCATGCTGCGCATACCAAAGTGCTGCAGATACATGGCACCTCTGGTGTATTAGTTACTCTGCGGATACCAACGATCCAGCAGTGATTGTGAGCGTTTCAATTCCTGTGTCCAAGTATCGCCTTCCACGACTGTCGGCTTCAGCAGGATAACCAGCTCGGTTTTCTGCACCGCTTTCACTTTGTTAGTGAAAAGTTGTCCTAAAAGGGGCACATCGCCCAGTAACGGCACTTTCGACACCTGCTCGGATGTATCACTTTTCATCAGTCCACCAATCACCACTACATCGCCGGATCTAGCGCGGATAACCGTATCAGACTCACGAATTTCGCTTTGAGCAAGCGGAACATCAATGGTATCTGCCCCTACTTGAATGGACTTTTGCTGATCCTGAACATTGGTGACGGATGGATGTACATGCAGTAGCACATTACCGACATCATCAATCTGCGGCGTCACATCCAGCGCAATGCCTGAGAAAAACGGCGTTAACTGCACGTCTGGAGTGGTTGTTGAGGTGGCGGAACTGGCAACCGTGGTAGAAGATACATTGGTGACGTAATATTCGTCAGTACCCACTTTAATCACCGCCTTTTGATTATTGGAGGCGGTAACTCGGGGGCTGGATAACACATCCACATCCCCCTGTGTATCGAGCAAGCTGATCAGCGCCGAGAAATCGGACCCAGTTAATGCCAGAGAGGTCACGCCGCCCAACGACTGGCTGATAGTGTTACCGATCTGTCCTGGGCTGGTATTGAAGCGTACCTGGGTGTTACCGTGCGCTAAAGCACTGCCGAGCACATCTTGCCACTGGATACCTTGTTGGTAACCGTCCGACAGACGCACTTCCAGAATCTTGGCTTCCAGAATCACTTGGCGCTGCAGATGATCTTCCGATTGTTTAAGGAAGTTGTGGATCTGTCGCAATTCATCTGGGTAAGCTCGCACCGTTACCAATCCCGCCTGCGGGCTGACAACGACACTGCGGCCATCACCTGACTTACCGATAATCGCTTCCAGGGTTTTCTGCAACTGCGCCCAAAAATCCGTTTTAGTTTTAGAACTGATAAACGTGCCGTTGGATGTATTGTTCTGGTTATTGTTATAACCGCCGTTGTTATTACCCGAATTGCTGCCAGAACTGTTACCGTTACTGCCAAACATATTATTGTTATTGGAATTACGGTTGTTATTATTGTTGTTGCTATCACTAATGCGGCCAGAACTGACCGAAGTCAGCGACAAGCCGACCCGTTCCATATCCAAATAATTCATCGGGAAGGTTTCGGTGCGCATCCCCGCAGGATACACCCGTAAAACTTTACCATCGCGACTGATTTCATAGCCGTAGATATCCTGCACCACTTTCAGTACTTCGCTGAGCGTCACTCCTTTCAACGATAGCGAAATCGTACCGCTGACATTAGGATGCACCGCAACACTGAGCGGTGTACCTTCAACCAAGCTAGCAAAAAATACCTTGGCATCGACATCGTGCGCAGCCACGTTAAAACGACGTTCAGCCGCCACTGGCGCTGCAAGGCCGCCAAGCAAATTATTGCCGGTCAATTCCTGCTGGAGCTGCTGCGGCAAAGGTGCTGCTGGGGGCACAGATTTAGCGGTAGCGGGTTGTAACGAGTCCCGCAGAGCCGAGCGTGAAGCTTCTGGCGCCTGACGCGTGGTCTGGCAAGCCACCAGCGTTACAGCAAGCAAAGGCGCAATAAAAATAAGTTTGCTCATGCGTTATCTCTTCTTATTTGGCTCGGTTATTTTTTCGAACAGACGCAACCTACGGCCATCTGCCAGTACCACTTCATTGGCCCCAATATGGCGGATTGCCGTACCCTGCAATCGCTCGCCAGCGCGATATAACTGATTATTAATAATGGCGTTAGCACCTGTGGGCCCTTGAATAATACTGTTCAACACCAGCGGGGCGTCAGCGTCCTTACGGTTAGCATCCACGGCTACCATACCGGCAGGTGGCATAGTGGGGTCACGCAAACTGGTCGCGTAACTAGGCGCTGGCAGCATTAACAACACCAGCACAACAACATTAATGAGATGCCACACTGATAAAATCCTTATTAATGCTGACGGTGTATAACGCCAGTTTAATGCTGGCTTCGGGGAACTGCTGCACTTGGTAATCCAGACTTTGCCAATACAGTTTCTCCGGCATGTTTTCTACCGTACGGATAAATTTCAATACTGAAAAATAGTCACCCTTAAATGTCAGGCTAATGCCATGGCTATAGAGGTTCATCTGGCCCTGGCTATCGCTCTTATCCCCCACCACTAACAGCGGCGTTGGCGCAATGGAGTGAAATTCTTGTAACTTTACCCCGGGACTCTGTCGCAGCAGTTTGGTCAGTAACGCTGGCATCCGCTCGGCAGGGATGAGATCAACGGTCTCGCTGTTCAGCTGCTGATCCAGCAGCGCAATCTGTTGCTGCAAGATGTCAATCTGCTTGAGTAATGACTGATTAGGATCCTGCGCTAACCGTTGCTGCAACAAGGCAATCTGTTCACTATTGCCTTTGCTTAGATTTTCAGCAGATTGCAGCTGTTGCTGCTGACGCTGATACTGCAACCATACGGACTCTAGCGGCAGGTACAGCAACACAGCGACCAGCAGCCAACAAACACCGGCCACCATTACCCGCTCACGCCGGGATAATTGGTCAAATTTCGCCGCAACATTACCGAAAGCACTCATTGTTTTTCTGCCTCCGGGGCCGCCGTGGTCAGCCGAAATGCCAGCGGTGGTTGCTCCCCGCGATTCATGGTCATAGAAGCGAACGCCTTGCCTTTAAAACTGTCGGTATCCCCCAGACGCACGACCCAATTCGGGATATTTTCCGGTTTCAGGGTATAGCCCTCAAACAATAAGCTTTCAGGTGCTAAACGGATATGGGATAACCAGACACTGCCATCCGCTACTGCGGCTAATTCCTGCAACATGTTGGTAAATCCAGAAGACTTGAACTGCTCGCGTTTGGTCAATTCATTCAGCAACAACGTTTTTAACTGCTGCTCCTGAGTCATTTGGCTCACTTTTGCCTGTAGTGTCACCGCCGGCTGATGTTTAGCCAACGCCTGTTGTAAGCTGTCTTTTTGCTGTTCCAGCACGTTATTCTGTTGTTGCACGGTTTGCAGTCGCTGGTTGATTTGCTGCTGTTGCCACCAGATGGAAATCAAGATCCCGCCGCCCAACAATAGCAGTACCAGCGATATTATTATGGTTCTGGCAAAGCTCAACCGCAGTTTTGCGGGCAGTAATTCTGCACTAAATAGATTGACTCGGGTTTTACTCATGCGCCACCCCGTTGCCATTCGCTAAAGGCTAACTCCGCCATTTTGGCACCGACTTGGTCACAGTCAACAACCTTTACCGGCTGATTAAAATTAACGGCTACCGCTTTGGCCAGTGCGTCAGTTTCCCCTTGTACCAACAAATCAATGCTAGCGACCGGTGGTTGTCGCAGTTGGCTTTCAAAGAAATCCATCGAACGCTGGATCTCTAGGCTCAGGTTATCTGCCACCCCCAAACGCAATGCCTCAACACCGACTGTATCCAGTTCACGAAAACCACGAATACGCCGGTGCATGCAAAGTTCTCCGCCCCGCACCACGGTCAGCAAGACTTCTTCCCCAGGGACATGACTGATAACCAGTCTTGCATGTGATTCATCGGCAAACAGGTTAGTTGGCATCAGCTCTTCGACAGAGATACCGGCAAAGTTCATACCCGCGGCATCGGCACTTTGTACGATAGTGGTCAACTCGGTTTTATCGGTGATCACCACTTGCAACTTGTTGCTGTTAGCGAGTGGCGACTCAAAATAATCCAGATGGATGTTCTGTGGCGGCATTGCCACCATATCTTTAACAGACCAGAGCAGCGCTTGAGGGATTTCTTCTGGTGGCACGGCGGGTTTATCGGCAATAACCAGTTGATAATATGTCGGGCAGAGGACCAACTGCAGGGCTGCTGGCCCGAGTTCAGCTGCAAGCGAGTGAAACAGTGACGACCAATTTTGGCTGTGAGGGTAACAAGCGCTATACGGAGCAGTAGCAGTTCCTGAGCGGTATACCCACAACGCTTCGGTTCCCAGAAAAATCCCGGTGGGCGCAGCCGCCTGGCGAGGTTTTATAAAAGGCATTTTTAGTAGTCGTTTATTTGCCATATCAACAATCGGTTCCACATTCTGTAAAAATCGCTTTGCGGGACTTAAATTTCTGGTTCAATGCGATTTGACGGCGTCAATAAAATGTCACAGCGTTGCCATTCTACACACTAATTTTTTCATTTTATAAGGAATATTTACGTAAACCCTGCGACAGCGCAAGCCCAGCGAAATATTTAGGTCCCAGAAGCAATTTCTGGATCAGCAAACCAAGGGCCCTGCGCCGCGCAAACACCCAACACCCGCAACGTCTGCCACTCTTCAAACTGTTCAACCCCTTCAGCAATCACTTCTACATCGGTTTGATGCAAACCACCCAATAAACTGCGGATAAAGAGCTGATTTTCCGCACGCAGGTGAATCTGTTTGATCAGCGAACGATGTAACTTCAGCAAAGCGAACCGACCTTCAGTGATGTACTGGCTGCTAACCACTTGCAGCCCTACATGATCGACGCATAAACGCGCCCCCATTTTGCGGATCAGACGCAGCTTAGGCTGCAACTCCTGTTGGCAACCGCTGGCAACCGCCTCATCTACTTCAAAGATCAGTCGCGGGGCCAAATCCCGATGTTCTAACAACAGGGTGCGCAACCACCGCATAAAATCGTTGTTCATCAGCGTATCTTCCGAGAGATTGACGCTAAAAACCGCATCTGGTTTGGCGTTGGGTAACAACTCATAGACCACTCGCTCTAGCGTCTGCCGCTCAATCTGCGGCAGCAGACCGCATTTTGCCGCCATTGGCAAAAATAGCGTCGCTCGCACTAATGTGCCATTCGGCTCTTTGGCTCGGGTAAAAATCTCCTGATGGTGCAACTTGCCGTCAGCATCAAAAACCGGTTGTGCAAACGCCACAAAGCGTCGCTGCGCTAGCGCCAGTTCCAAGAAGCTACGCCAGCGCACGGAACCGCGAGCAAATTCGGCATCAACGGCACCTTTGTCATACATAAACCAGGAGTTAACTCCCTGAATTTGGGCGACTCTGAGCGCCATTTCGGCTTCTTCTAGCAACTGCTGCTGGTTATCGCCGAGCTTGAAATATGCGCCACCAAGATGACAACTGTTACTACGGTTTGCTAACTCGTGTGGCAGCAGGTTGGCACACAGCTTGATCAATTTGGCCGCTAACTGCTCCGCTTCTGCCAAACTGATCTGCGTCACCACAATAGCCAGTTGATTGTAGCTGCGACGGGCAAACACACTGTTAGCCTGATGATGTAATAACCGACTGATGTGGGCCACATTGAGGTTGAGATAATCGCCCATCTGGTCTTGACCACCGAGTGGTTCCAGCTCTTCAAACTCCAGCAACAGTATTACGCCATGCGCCATCATGCCTTGTGCGTTACTTAACGCATTAAGACGGTTGTCTAAAAACAGGCGATTACCGATGTGGGTTTCGTGATCAAGAAAAGTATTACTGCGAATAAAGTTATCAAAGCGAGCGCGCTCTTTGCGGGCATCAGCCAGTTCGTCCAGAATCTTACTCAATGCCCGATTAATAAAGCGTGGATGGCTGACACTTCGGAGGTTTCGGGCTTGCGAATAGCGACCTTTGAGGATCAATCGACAACGTTCGGCAACCGTTTCCATACCTTGCAACTGTTGTGAGAACCAAAGATATCCGAGTCGTACCAGCGTGAGGACAACCAATAGTGTTATCAGCAATAACCACCAATCACTGACCGAGAGAGAATAATGATACAGCGGCGAGCGCAACCGCAACTCGGCATAAATGTTACGCTTATCATCCAACAACAGCCGAATGCTGCGCTGAGCGTCATCAGCATGGACACCCAGAAATTGCTGCAGCAGTTGCGTCCCTTGCCATATCCGCACTTCGGAGACATCGGCAAGCGCTAACAAAGGTGGCAACCAGTTGTCGCTCAGGGTCGTTAATTGACCGTCCCGATAATGTTGCAGCAACTGCTGCTGTAGAATAGTTATCTGTTGTTGTTGCTGCTGACTGGCAATGCGCCAGTAACCCGCAAAAATAAAGACCGAACCGATAAGCAACAGCGCCAGCACTGACCACAACCAGAAACGGGTCAGTCGGGTTGTCAGCAAACGGGGAAGATTCATGGTCTGGCGTTCCTGCCGTTGAAAATGAGACATCCAGCCACAACAGTGCAATTGATGCAAACTGTAGTGCCACTCGGTTGATTATTAAGCTGAATTAACCAAATGGCAACCACATAAGAGATTGAAAGACAGGCCGCAAGTGCAAAATAAGCCACTGCGGCCAAAAATATCAGAGCAGATAATCAGCAGGTAATTCATTCACCTGAGCACTTCCAGACGCAATCGCGGCCTTAGCAACCGCACGAGCCACCCGCGGCAACAGCCGTGGATCCATCGGCTTTGGCAGCACATATTCCGGCCCGAAACTCAATGAACTAACGTCCGGATATGCGGCCAGCACTTCTGCCGGAACAGCTTCCCGCGCCAAGCTCGCAATAGCGTGCACCGCGGCTAGTTTCATCTCATCGTTGATACGCCGCGCTCTGACATCCAACGCGCCCCGGAAGATAAAGGGAAAACACAACACATTGTTGACCTGATTAGGGTAATCGCTGCGGCCAGTGCCCATGATCAGATCTTTACGCACCGCATGTGCCAATTCCGGTTTAATCTCTGGATCTGGATTCGAACAAGCGAAGACAATTGGCCGCTCTGCCATCAGCTCAATATCCTCGGCACTCAACACATTAGCGCCGGAAACCCCCAGAAATACATCTGCCCCTTGAATCACATCACGCAAGGTGCGCTTGTCCGTATTATTGGCAAACAGTGACTTATATTCATTGAGATCAGTGCGGCGGGTATGGATAACGCCTTTACGGTCAAGCATGTAAATGTTTTCCCGCAAGGCACCACATTTGACCAACAGCGACATACACGCCACAGCGGCCGCACCTGCACCCATACACACAAACACGGCTTGCGCGATCTGCTTGCCTTGGATCTCCAGCGCGTTAAGCATACCTGCGGCAGTCACAATAGCGGTGCCATGCTGATCATCGTGGAACACCGGAATGTTACAACGCTTAATCAGTTCCTGTTCTATTTCAAAACACTCAGGCGCTTTGATATCTTCCAGATTGATGCCACCAAAAGTGTCAGCAATGGCCTCAACCGTATTAATAAAATCTTCATTGGTGCGATGTTTTACTTCAATATCAGTGGCATCAATATTGGCAAATCTTTTAAATAACAGCACCTTGCCTTCCATTACGGGTTTGGCGGCCAGCGGTCCGAGATTTCCTAGCCCCAAGATGGCAGTGCCATTAGTAATCACCGCCACAGTGTTGCCTTTATTGGTATAACGGTAAGCATCAGCAGCATCGGCGGCGATTTCTCGCACGGGTTCAGCCACGCCAGGGCTGTAAGCCAATGCCAGATCCAAACTGGTACTGGCTGCTTTAGTCAGGGCAACGGCGGTTTTTCCGGGAACGGGGAACTGGTGGTAATCAAGTGCTTTTTGACGTAAATCGCTCATGGTGGATCCTGATACAGGGCAAAATATTCTAATAATTATCGCGAACCGATACGGTAAGGCTGAAGCGTCGGAACGCAGGGAAATAGAGGGCTGTAAAGATACTTGAAAGCTTAGGTGAATAAAACAACTTATGAATTTTTTTTACTCTAAAAATAATCATTTATCTAAAAAAAATCAGACCATATTTAGCCCTGAAAATGATAAGAGAAGCCGGGTTCCAAGAATGTATTAAAACAACATATAACCCACTCAAAAAATGTTTTTCAGTGGCGATATTGCCACCAGATTTAATTAAATTACTTATGACTGATACTGACTGACATTTTGCCTCGCCCAGAGGTTTGACCAGCCAAGCCACACCTGTCGAGGATATGATTTACCGCTAAGTCCGCATAACAGATCTGTCGGCAACCCCATTTCGAAACCGCTATAACTCATAACTGCAAAGCAACCATCTTGACCCGTCTACGTTCATCAGTGATTGCATCGAAGGTCTAAATAAGTGTTTCAATACCAGATCACAGAGGCCATTCCCAACGTCGACACGCATAAACCCATCCATGGGACTCCACCACGTCATCCCTGACGCGGTGGGTCGACTTATCGGAATAACCGCTATTCTTCGGGTGAAGCGCAATTAGCAACAGCTATTGAGGGAGGGTGTTAAAGCCACAAACTGTTTGAGCAGAATGTTGGTTCGCACTGTCGTAAATGAAGCGCCAACAAGAGACCTCAGCCTGTTGTTAATGCCACTCAGGCTCACGTGAAACGCCTCCGAAATATAGCGAAAGCAGCATGTATCAGTTCCATTGCGAGCTTTGCTATAAGCTCACAGGAGTACCTAAGTGTCTCCTCGCGACTCGCTATACAAACAGACAACGAGACCAAAATATTATATTAAGATCAATATATTAAGTTAAAAAATCCACAATATCATGCAGGTTTTCCAACATTTGGATTTGACAACATACCACCATAAAAGCACTATTTAGCGCTATATAGCACTTAAATTAATGCAATTTTATGCCTTTACCCACAGAACAATACCTGTCCGTACCCATTCCTGAATCTCTTTATTTGGCATTGGCCCAGCACTACCCTACAGGAGTAGCTTCCAACATAGTCAGAATTCTAAGTGAGCACTTAGCCAACAAAGATGAGCATTATCGACAGCAATACAATAATGAGGGCAGCTTTCAATGGGCACAACTCACGCTGCCGCACAAAACACAGCTACGTACCAAATACTATGGCAAGTATCTGGTTGCCGATATCATCAATGGTAAGCTTATCTGGAACAGCAAAAGCTATCTTTCTGTGAGTGAACTCATCAATACCATGCGTGGCGGTACCCGCAATAATGCTTGGCGCTGCACTGAGATAAAGTATCCCAATGACAGCAACTGGTTGCTGGCCGACCGTCTAAGACACAGTGCAACCAAACGCTTCTTATCTGATGCGCTTTAGAGGCTTTTGCGGCAAATAGCGCTTGGTTAACGCTCGATAGATTTAGGACTGCCATGGATGACTTGAAAGCCAATGCACGTGGAGTGCAAAACGAAAAATTGGCTTACAGATACAACAAGGGCCGTAAACCTTACGGTTACAGCCCTTGAATCAGCTTGCCAAGCGCATGATCTGCGCCGTGCTGGTCGTATTATTTTTTGCCCAACATGCCGAAGCGTTTGTTGAACTTTTCAATACGTCCGCCAGTATCAACAACTTTCTGAGTACCGGTGTAGAATGGGTGACAAGCACCACATACGTCCAAGTGCAGATCTCTACCTGCGGTGGAATGAACTTTGATCACGTTACCGCAAGTGCAGGTAGCAGTGATTTCTGCATAGTCAGGATGGATACCTGGTTTCATTTGGGATTACCTCAATAAAAGGCCATGTCGCTCTTCCAACCCGAAGTCGGACACCACATGCGGTTATACATAGTTTCAGGGCGCAGAATGGTACAGTAACTGCGCACTAATGGCAATAGCTTACAATGAAGCCTCAAATTTTTCCTTCGCTAAATTCTTGTCTGTATATGACTGCCATTGCTCAGGTTGCGGGCAATGCAACTGTGCATCACTTCGCAGATTTCCAGGCTTCCCTTTCACAAAAGCTTTAGGGTTAGCCTCCATAATCGCTAAGGCAGCAGCATATACATGGGTATGCCACTGTTTTGCATAACGACTGGCCAGATGCCATAGCGTTTCCGTGCCATGATAATCCAGCAAACACTGAGTAGGAGCACCCACAGCTGTAGAAGCCGTCGCTGCCGGGTTATGGCTTGCGGACGCTGGTTTAATTGGTGCTGGCGCGGTGACAGCCGCTGCTGGCACTTGATCTGGGGCAGTTGCAGCACTGGTTTTGACCGGATTAGTGCTTGCTGAAGTTAGCTTAATTGGCGCAGGTGCAGCGACAACTGTCGTTGGCACTTGTTCTGGTGCCGTTACGTTAGTGGATTTGACCGGGTTACGATACATTGAAAAACGTGCAGGATCCGGAGGGTTCCCCACCGGCACTGATTTGGCGAACAAAGGTAATTGGTTGATTTCCTGCCATTGATCGGCTTGATACAACTGCACCAACAATAAGGCGTTGGCGTCAGTCACTTCGTCCAGTCCCATCAGCAACAACATATAATTGTTGATTTGCTGCACCATCAGTTTTTCTTCGCCACTCTTTTGCCGCAAAATAAATTGCATGCGCTCAGGATCTGTCGGCGCGGCCACAATATTAACCTTAATTAACGGCAGCTTGCCTAAATCAAACAACCGCTGATTAATACTGACATGGGTAACGTCAGCCTGCGCTAGAGGTATCAGCAATAATCCAAACAGGCTGCCGCTGAAATACCCCAGCCACTGGCGCCAACGCATTGCTTGTCGTCTTTCCATGCTGCCTTCCCCTGTAACTAATTCACATTGCTGATTTATTTTAGAATATTCGGCACAGGACTGGCTCTGCTGTGTCAGCCTGAGTACACTGGCCGTCATGTCACTATCACTCAGTTCCGAGCACCATGCCGCAGTTTGCTGAAGTTGCTTTGCCCGTACCGATGCGGCAGAATTTCACCTACCAGATCCCAACCAATCTTGCCTGGCCGCTGGAAGTCGGTATGCGGGTACGTGTCCCGTTTGGTCGGCAACAGCTGATTGGCTTAGTGGTCAATATCAGCGACGAATGTGCATTACCACCACAACAGTTAAAAGCCATCAATGAGGTGCTGGACAGTTCACCATTATTGTCAGAACCACTGTATAAACTCACCTTGTGGGCGGCAAGATATTATTTATGCAGCCAAGGGCAAATGCTGACCCAGGCCTTACCAGTGGCACTACGCAAAGGCGCCAGCGCTGCACCAGAATTTATCAGTTACTACGCGCTCACCGATAAAGGGGCGGCGGCAACGTTGGCGAGTCTCAAACGCTCGCCTGCACAGCAAAAAATATTGCAGCAACTGCAACAAGGCGAACTGACCACCGAAGAAGTACAGGTACTGGAACTCAGTAAAACCGCCATCAAGGCGTTAAAAGATAAAGACTGGATTGGGCTTTATGAGCGGCCGTTAGTTGCCGACCGCCATTGGCGTGAACAGTTGGAACTGGGTGAACAGCCGCTTAAGCTCAACAAACAACAGGCGGTAGCGGTAGCCGCGCTGACCGCACAAACTGGCTATCAATGTACGCTGCTAGAAGGCATTACCGGTTCTGGTAAAACCGAAGTTTATCTGTCGTTATTGGAAACGGTACTGAAACAGGGCAAACAGGCGCTTATCCTGGTGCCGGAAATCGGCCTGACACCGCAAACCATCAATCGCTTTAAACGCCGCTTTAAAGTCACCATTGCGGTGATCCATTCCGGGCTGACCGATAAGCAGCGGTTAGACGCCTGGCGACAGGCACGCTGTGGTGAAGCGGCGATTATCATCGGCACCCGTTCCGCCTTGTTCACCCCCATGATGTGGCCGGGCGTGATCATTCTCGATGAAGAACATGACGCCAGTTTCAAACAGCAGGAAGGCGTGGGTTATCACGCACGCGATCTGGCGGTGATGCGCGGCCATCTGGAAGATATTCCAGTGGTACTCGGCAGCGCCACGCCGTCACTGGAAACGCTGCACAACGCCCTTAATGGTCGTTATGCCCATATGCAATTAGGAGAACGTGCCGGCGGCGCGCTAAAAGTGCGGCAAGGGATCATCGATATCCGCAATCTGCCGTTGCGTGCCGGGATGTCGCAACCACTGCTGAACGAAATGCGCTTACACCTGCAAGCGGGCAATCAGGTGTTATTGTTTCTCAACCGTCGCGGTTTTGCACCGGCGCTTATCTGCCACGAATGCGGTTACCTGCATGAGTGTGACCGCTGCGATGCCTTTTTTACCGTGCATCAAGCGCTTGGTGAGATCCGCTGCCACCACTGCGGCAACCAGTACGCGATTCCGCGCCAATGCCATCACTGCGGCAGTACCATGTTGCAGGGGCAAGGCATTGGCACCGAGCAGTTGGAAGCCATGCTGACCAAAGAATTCCCCGACTATCCCGTGGTGCGAATTGACCGCGATACCACCAGCCGTAAAGGTTCGCTGGAAAAACAACTGGCGGCCATCCACCGCGGGGAATATAAGATTCTGGTGGGCACCCAGATGCTCGCCAAAGGGCACCATTTCCCCGACGTCACCTTGGTCGGATTACTGGATGTGGATGGTGCGCTGTTCAGTGCCGACTTCCGTGCCCCGGAACGTTTTGGCCAACTTTATACTCAGGTCGCCGGCCGCGCGGGGCGAGCGAGTAAACCCGGCACGGTATTGCTGCAAACCCATCAGAGCGACAATCCGCTACTCAAAGATCTGCTGCACCGCGGTTATGGCGAATTTGCTCGCAGCCAACTGGCCGAACGGCAGCAGGCGTTGTTGCCACCGGCATGGCATATGATCCTGATAAAAGCCGAGGCGCATCAGGCGAGCGACGCCGACACGTTCCTAGCAGAGTTTGCCGCGTTATTACCGCAGGATAATGCGTTTGAGGTAATTGGCCCGATGCCAGCACCACTGGATCGCAAAGCCGGTAAATTCCGGCGGCAACTGCTGGTTCAAGCCGCCGACCGCAAACGTTTGCAACAAGTATTTGAACAACTATTGCCGCAAGCGGAAGCGCTAACCAGCGGTAAACGCTGCCGCTGGAGTCTGGATCGCGACCCGCAAGATTTGCTGTAATCACGCCATGACCCAGCGCGACTAACAGAAAACCGCACCACAAAAATGACCGCAAGCGTAGCAATCTTCCTGCCATAACGGCTAGAATGTGCGGTTATTCGTTATCAACCCTATTTTTGTAGTCAGTGTCGATAGAACGCCAATGAAATCACATATCCAATCTTTGCTTGAACAGACAGTAGCCCAATTAAAACAGCAGGGGCTTATCCCTGCAGATACTGATCCCAGAATTCAGGTAGACCGCACCAAGGATAAAAGCCACGGCGATCTGGCCACTAACCTGGCGATGATGCTGACCAAAGCTGCCGGGAAACCGCCTCGGGAACTGGCGCAGTTACTTATCGACAACCTGCCAGCCTCCAGCCATGTGGCTAAAGTGGAAATCGCTGGCCCTGGATTTATCAACTTTTTTATCGACGACAATGCACTGGCCAAACAGCTGCAAAAAGCATTAGCAGATGCGCACTTAGGCGTCACCTTACCGGCGGCACAGACGGTGGTGGTTGATTATTCCTCGCCAAACCTTGCCAAAGAGATGCATGTGGGCCATCTGCGCTCCACCATCATCGGCGATGCGGTGGTACGGGCGCTGGAGTTTCTCGGCCATAACGTTATCCGTCAGAACCACGTAGGCGACTGGGGCACTCAGTTCGGCATGTTACTGGCCTATATGGAAGAACTGCGAGCGGCCAATGGCGCTACATCGGAAGTAGAATTATCCGATTTGGAAAGTTTTTATCGCGCCGCCAAAGTGCGCTTTGATGAATCAGAAACATTCGCCACCCGTGCCCGCCATCTGGTGGTGGAACTGCAATCCGGCGACGAGTATTGCAACAAACTGTGGCGTGAATTCAATGAAATTTCACTGAGCCACTGTCACAAGGTTTATCAACGCTTGGGCGTCAGCCTGACTCGTAAAGATGTACACGGCGAAAGCGCTTATAACGAAGACCTACCGCAAGTGGTAAAAGATCTGGAGGCTCAAGGCCTGCTGACCGAAAGTCATGGTGCCAAAGTGGTGTTTCAGGAAGCGTTCCGCACCAAAGAAGGCGAACCATTACCGGTGATCATCCAGAAAGCTGACGGCGGTTATCTGTATGCCACCACCGATCTGGCGGCCATGCGTTATCGCTCATCGGTACTGCACGCCGACCGGGTGCTGTATTTTGTGGATCTGCGCCAAGCGCTGCATTTCCAGCAGGTTTTCAGTCTGGCCCGTACCGCCGGGTTTGTGCGGCCAGAGATGTCGCTGGAACACATGGGGTTCGGCACCATGAACGGCGAAGATGGTCGGCCATTCAAAACCCGTACTGGCGGGGTGGTGAAACTTATCGACCTGCTGGATGAAGCCCATGATCGCGCACTGGAACTGGTGCGCAGTAAGAACCCAGAGATGGATGCCGCGACGCTGGAAAAGATTGCGGCAGTGGTTGGGGTAGCCTCGGTAAAATATGCCGATCTGTCGAAAAATCGCGCCAGTGATTACATTTTCAGTTTCGACCAGATGTTAAGTTTTGAAGGCAATACCGCACCTTATCTCTTATACGCCTATACCCGTGTCGCCGGTATTTTCAAGAAGGCAGAAGACATTGATCTGTCTACTGCAACCATTACGCTAGAGCATGACAAAGAGAAAGAGCTAGGCAATAAGCTGGCACAATTTAGCGAAGTACTATTGCGGATGGTGGATAAAGGCCAGCCACATCTGTTGTGTGCGTACCTGTATGAACTGGCAGGCGCGTTCTCCAGCTTCTACGAGGCCTGCCCAGTGCTTGCTGCTGATACAGAAAGCCAGCGCGATAGCCGTCTGTTACTGGCGAAGCTAACCGCTAAAACCTTGAAGCAGGGATTGTCATTGTTAGGTATTGATACTCTGGAGCAGATGTAACCGATGCGCAGCGATTACGCTAACAGCAAACCGCGCCGACAACAGCGCGGTAACCTCAAAAAACCTCAGCCACCTAAACGGCCGCCGTTGCTGCTGTTTTTGATGGTATTGGTGGTAGTCGCTGGTTTTGGTTATTTTTTGTGGACGCTGAAGAACGGCAGTCCGGCGCCAGTAACCCAAGAACCGGTAAAGGTTGTCATTCCAGAAAAGACAGCGCCCAAGAAAGATCCTAATGCACTGCCCCCAAAACCTAAAGAAGAGTGGACGTATCAGCAGGAGTTAGAGAACAAACAGGTTGAAGTGGATTTACCGGAAAAGAGCAACCAACCGACCCGCCCCTATCAGATGCAGTGTGGCTCCTTCCGTAAAGAATCACAGGCACAGGAAATGAAAGCGGTTATCGCCTTCCAGGGGCTAGAGGCGCAAGTGCGGAAAATCGACGGCAACAGCGGCGTCTGGTACAAGGTGGTGCTAGGACCCTATCAGAGTAAACGCAAAGCGGAAACCGATCGCCATGAACTGCAACGCGCTGGCCTGAACGGCTGTATGATCTGGTTCTGGGAAAGTTAACAGCCCACAAGCACAAACAAAACCGCAAGTCGTTGGCCTGCGGTTTTTTTCTTGCTAATCCTGATGGCATACGCTTAAAAACTGCGGTTCCTGTGCTTGATATTCATTGCTCCACCCCCATATTAACCTCTATCGCACCCTGACGGCATCGCCCGTCAGCCAGCCAAGAGGATTTATCGTGACAACAATCGTATCCGTGCGCCGTGACAAACAAGTGGTAATGGCCGGTGATGGCCAAGTTTCTCTGGGAAATACCGTCATGAAAGGTAACGCCCGCAAAGTCCGCCGTCTTTACCACGACAAAGTGATTGCTGGATTTGCCGGAGGCACTGCCGATGCGTTCACCTTGTTCGAACGTTTTGAGGCCAAACTGGAAATGCATCAGGGACACTTGATGAAAGCCGCCGTGGAACTGGCCAAAGACTGGCGTACTGACCGCATGTTACGCAAGCTGGAGGCACTGCTGGCGGTAGCGGATGCTGAATGTTCATTGATCATCACAGGTAATGGCGACGTACTGCAGCCAGAAAACGACCTCATTGCCATCGGTTCTGGTGGTAACTACGCCCAGGCAGCCGCTATCGCCATGCTGGAAAATACCGAACTTACGGCACGCGACATTTGCGAAAAAGCCTTAACCATCGCTGGCAATATCTGCGTGTTTACTAACCAGTTCAAGACCATTGAAGAACTGAATTACTGAATTCTGCGTGAGGAAGTACCATGTCGGAAATGACACCCCGCGAAATCGTCCACGAACTGGACGCCCATATTATCGGCCAGCAAAAAGCCAAGCGCTCAGTGGCGGTTGCCTTACGTAACCGTTGGCGGCGGATGCAATTGGATAGCGCACTGCGCCAGGAAGTGACCCCGAAAAATATCCTGATGATTGGCCCGACCGGTGTTGGTAAGACCGAAATTGCCCGCCGTCTGGCAAAACTCGCCAATGCACCGTTTATTAAGGTAGAAGCCACCAAATTTACCGAAGTGGGTTATGTCGGCAAAGAAGTGGATCAGATCATCCGCGATCTGACCGATGCTGCCGTCAAGATGACCCGCGAACAGCAGATGCTGAAATGCCGCACCCGAGCCGAAGAAGCGGCAGAAGAACGGGTACTGGATGCACTGTTGCCCAAGCCCAAAAATGATTGGGACAGCGAAAAAGAAGACAGCTCGCACACCCGGCAGATCTTCCGCAAAAAACTGCGCGAAGGCCAGTTGGACGATAAAGAGATAGAAATCGATGTCGCCGGCCCGCAGATTGGCGTGGAAATCATGTCACCTCCAGGAATGGAAGAGATGACCAACCAATTGCAGAGCCTGTTCCAGAATATGGGTCAAGGCCAGACTAAACGCCGCAAACTGAAGATCAAAGACGCCATGAAGCAGCTGACTGAAGAGGAAGCTGCCAAACTGGTGAATCAGGAAGACCTTAAAGATCAAGCGATTGAACTGGTTGAGCAGCACGGCATCGTCTTCTTGGATGAAATCGACAAGATCTGTAAACGTGGTGAAACCTCTGGCCCCGATGTCTCCCGCGAAGGGGTACAACGCGACCTGTTGCCATTGGTAGAAGGCTGTACCGTTAATACCAAGCACGGCATGGTGCGCACTGATCATATTCTGTTT
This sequence comes from Shewanella fodinae, assembly GCF_014651955.1. Lineage (GTDB taxonomy): Bacteria > Pseudomonadota > Gammaproteobacteria > Enterobacterales > Shewanellaceae > Shewanella > Shewanella fodinae. Next base: position 185,081 of record NZ_BMXW01000003.1, read on the forward strand.
ATCGCTTCTGGTGCCTTCCAGATGTCTAAACCGTCAGATCTGATCCCTGAGCTACAGGGGCGTCTGCCCATTCGTGTGGAACTGGATGCCTTAACCGCTGGCGACTTCAAACGCATTCTCACCGAGCCACACGCATCGCTGACCGAACAGTATGTCGCGCTGATGGCAACCGAAGGCGTAACGGTAGAATTTACGGAATCAGGCATCGACCGCATTGCCGACGCCGCCTTCCAAGTGAATGAAACCACCGAAAACATCGGGGCAAGACGGCTGCACACCATCATGGAAAAGCTGATGGAAGATATCTCCTATGAAGCCGCCGACAAATCCGGCGCCAATTACGTGATTGATGCCGAATACGTCAACGCTCATCTGGAAACCTTAGTGCACGACGAAGACCTGAGCCGTTTTATTCTTTAAAAACAGCCTATTATTGCCTTTTACTGCCGCCTTAAAGGCGGCAGTTTGCTATCTAGCATTATGATTTTGCTATCTACGTCTATCTTTGCGTCAGTTGTCACAAAAAAATGCTGCACCCTATTCTGCCACTTGTTAATATCGCTTACCGCAAGTCAACATTTGTAACCCACAATGGCACGGAAGCTGCTCATTTGTACCCAATGTCAATGCCCGTGCCTATTCCAGAGAAAGGCACTATGAAAAAACTCGTTACGTTAGTAATGGCATTCAGTCTGCTGACCGCTTGTACTTCTGCGACAAGAGAATCAGTAAACACACTGCCAATAGCCACGCCAAAAATTAGCCCAACACTTCAAGCGCCAGAACAACTTGGTCTAAAGCGTGTCGTGGCCATTGCGCGTTTCACTGATGAAACTAAACGTGGAAGTTTCCTCCTTGATAAAGATGGTGATCGGATTGGTAAGCAAGCTGCCGATATTCTTGCCGCTCGTCTTACTGAGACACACAAATTCATCATGCTAGAAAGAAACGACCTGAATAAAGTGTTATCAGAAAACAAATTGGCTGGTAAAACCATGCCGTCAGTGGGAGCTGATTTTTTGATTATCGGTTCAGTTTCTGAATTCGGTCGCTCCACCACCAGTGAGGTTGGCATTTTCAGCCGTAATAAAATTCAAAAAGCCAATGCGACTGTTAACGTACGTTTGATTAACACGCGTACAGGAGAAATTGTCTATTCAGAGGAAGCCTCGGGGGAAGCTGTTGTTGAAGCCAACCACGTATTCAATGTTGGTGAACGTGCCAGTTATGATTCATCGCTAGACGATAAAGCCGTCTCTGCTGCCATTTCCAAACTTGTCAGTAATATCACCGAAAATCTACTCGATAGCCCATGGCGCGCTTACTTGATCGGTCAGCAAGGTTCGCTATGGATGATGACTGGAGGACAATCACAAGGGCTGAAAACCGACGAGCTTTTTGACGTTTTTAAAGAAGGCGAAACAGTTAAAAATCCCCAGACTGGACTATTGATAACGTTACCAGGTGAAAAAATCGCCACGATTAAAGTTAAAAGTTTTATCGGCAAAGGCAGTAATGAATTGTCTCTATGTGAACTGGTGTCAGGAACGATCAATCCTAAACAGCTCACAGGTCTTGTGGTTCAAGAACAGAAAAAGGCATAACCCATGAAAAAAATATTTCTCATAGCCATCACGCTTTTTCTAAGCGCTTGTAGTTCCCATTATGAAACCACAACCCAGGTAGATGACAAAGCTTATCTCCAATTAAGTGGCAGTCTGGCAGGAGCACAGTTGGTTTTAGATAAACAGCCAGCGATAAATTTAGATGGGGTTACTAGTTACACGGAGAAAGATGAAACGGTAATTAAGTTTGTGGTAGCAACTGGCAACCATTTAGTTGAAATCCATAAGAACGGTGAAACGTTAGTTAAGCGCAATATTTTTGTGACTAACGGTAATACTTTTGAAATACGGATCCCCTGATGAGAAAACATAACACAATACTCGTAGCATTAGCGTTGATAGTACTTGGCGGTTGTGCGGCCAATAATAACAGTATTTATTATTGGGGTAATTACTCACAGACTGCATATGAATATCAAAAATCGCCCAGCGAAAGCAGCCGTCAAGCACATGTGCAATCACTCACAGCTATCGTTGAAAATGCGGTAGCGCAACATAAGAAAATTCCACCAGGCATTTGTGCAGAATTAGGTATGCTACAAGCTCAGAACTCACCGAAACTAGCACTACAGTATTTTAATCAAGAAAAAAGCTTATTCCCTGAGTCAGCACCGCTTATGGATAGGCTGATAAACGATCTACACAAGGATGCTCGTTCATTATGAGAAAAATAATTCTACTACTATTAATCACCACAGCATCCTTGCTGACAGGCTGTGCGACCCCCAACTATGTTACTAAGCAGGCCGCATATCCCCTGATGTACCAGCAACATCCACTGTCAATATTAGTGGTGCCAGCAATTAATCATTCAACCGCTGCCGATGCACCGGAACTGTATTCGACAACCATAGCTACCCCGCTGGCAGAGGCTGGATACTATGTACTGCCGCTACCAATTACTAATATGCTGCTTCAACAGCAAGGGGTGGTTGACGGCGAGCAATTAGAGAAGGTTGATGCCACCAAGTTCCAAGGACTGTTTGGTGCTGACGCGATATTATTTGTCACTATTAATCAATGGGATACAAACTATTATATCACTGGTGGCAACGTGACTGTGGGAGCCGCTTTTCGATTAGTATCTACTAAAGACAATGAAGAACTATGGCACTATAGCCAGACCATTGTTTATGACACCTCAGGCAACAGTGGCGGAGGTCTCCTCGCAGCAATTATTTCAACGGCAATATCCACTGCGACAACTGACTATGTTCCAATTGCCAGAACCGTTAACGGAATCGTGGTCAATACACTTCCAGCCGGCAAATACAATCCGCACTACGACAAAGATGGTGCGGTAACAATTCTTGAACAGAAACAAGTAAACTAAGCGCAATATCTTCCTGTGGGCGATTGTCTTAGCGCAATACTGGACAATCGCCCGTACGAATATGATTGAAGGAAGAACATGAAGTACCTCATCATAAAACATGATTAATTGGTTGTTCTATTTAGCTTTCTCCACGAATATCAGTGAAGTTTTAACTACGGTAAAATCTCGCCATCAACAATACTGAGACGCCACACAAGAAGACTCGCAAAAACGGCCATACAGCCACAAATTAACAGCGCTGCTGCATCCGCAGAGTTTTCAGCCAGAAGAGTTCTTGGCAATGATTAGTAAACGCTTTACGCTGAGGGGTGATCCTGATATCTGCCGGGGCGCTGACAACCGTGTAGGTACTCCAGCATTCGGCACACAGTTGCTCATCTTCGACATCATCTTTTTCATACTGATGTTGCATTACCACACCATCGGCGAAGTGATACCGGGTATCAATGGCAGTCACCGTCACACCATTATCTTGATACGACAAATCCCGCTGCTGTTGCCCTACAATCACTGCGCTGCGCTGGTGAATAGCATCGATGTAGTGAGCCAGAGACGTCATTCTGTTACCTTTCTATATGTGATTCAGCAAGATAGTCTTGCTGTCTGAGCAAAATTAGCAGACGATGATACACCAAGAATTAAGTTTGGGGCGTGACCGATGCCTGCGCTTAGCAGGTAAGCTTTTAATCACCGTCACCGCCCACAATGGTTAGGATTCAATTATTGCTATCTGGAGTACCTATGAAAACCATCGCATGTATCTGTGCCAGTCTATCGCTGCTGACCAGCTCACTCTTTGCCGTCCATGCCGACGAGTTTACTCTGAGCAGTCCTGATATTAGCCCCAACGCCACCATTCCTGCACGTTTTGAGGCCAATACCTTTGGTTGCCATGGTGACAACCAATCGCCAGAACTGCGTTGGAGTGGCGCGCCGTTAGCGACCCAAAGTTATGCTCTGACAGTTTACGACCCAGATGCGCCTACTGGTTCTGGTTGGTGGCACTGGATGGTTATTAATATTCCCGCGACCACAACGCATCTGCCTGCCAATGCCGGGGCTTTGGGCGATAAAGGCTTACCACCGGGAGCCAGCCAGGTTCGCATCGACTATGGCGTCAAAGCCTGGGGTGGCACTTGTCCACCGGTGGGCGATAAACCTCACCGCTATATTTTTACCCTTTATGCGTTGAAAACCGCCAAGCTGGAAGTCCCAGCCGAGGCTACCGCTGCTGTAGGTGGTTTTATGATTAACGCCAACGCAATTGCCAAAGCCAGCTTCACCGGTTACTACGGTCGTGCGGCGCGGCAGTGACACTTAACACTGATGGCATCGGTATACCTTTGCCCGATGCCGTCAGGCAACTACCACACGCAACACACCGCCGTGCATACATCGTCAATTCGACGTCTATTCAATAATGGATGGTAAAATCAATGCGCGGCAAAATCGGCAAACGCCTGTAATTGTTTACCTAAAAACTCGCGCGTCGCGGCATCGGTGAGTTTGCCTTCACTGATTTTCCCCATCGCCTGCCCTATCATGGCTTCTGGCTTGTTCATCACCTTAGCATCAAAAAATACCAGAATTTGCCGCAGGTGATACTGCATCCGCGCGCCACCAATCACGCCAGGAGAGGCACTTTCAATCATCACAGGCTTGCCGACCAAAGGCTGTGGCGATACCCGCGATAACCAGTCGAGGGCATTTTTCAACACCCCAGGGACAGAGTAATTATATTCAGGAGAGACAATAATCAGCCCATCGGCTTCAGCAATCATAGACGCCATCTGTAGCACTGCCTCGGGAAAACCCTGAGATTCCTGCACATCGGCGTTATACAGCGGAAAATCACCAACAGAACCCAAAGGCGCAATTTCTACATTGGCAGGTGCCAGTTGCGGCAATGCCCGAGCAACTGTGGCATTCAGAGAATCCTTACGTAGACTGCCCACCAGCGTGACAAACTTTAGGGGGTTTTCACTCATAAACCTGACTCCATGTTAGCGGCTCGACTTAATCGCATCATACGCTGGAGCCAGGGGCACTGTCACACTGTTCTGTTAAACGCTTATGCGAGCAACGCCTGCAGCGAAACGTTGCCTCGCAACCCTTTAAGATTGAAGCGGTCACCCGCAGGCCCCTGCGGCAATAACACCTGGTCGCCCACCTGCAATTTTTGCCAGCGTTTTCCTTGCGGCAATCGCAGCGTCAACCACAACGCCTGCGGTTGTCCTTCTGGCAGTGCCAGTTTGCCATCAAGCCGCTGTAACTGCGGATCATATTGCAAACTCAGACCAGTTTTACCCCACGGTGTGGGCACCGGCTCACAAGTCACTGGCTTGCCACTGAACAACCAGGCATGGGGCAGCGCTTTGGCCAAATGCAGTCCATGATCATCATCAAATACCAACGCCCAACGCAGCAATAACGGTATTGTCAGCTGTGCGGGCATACAAAATAATGGCATACCCCCAGTGATATCGGTCACCTCGCCCGCCGTCCAACTTCCTGGCGTATGGGCATGATAACGATGGGCGTACATAAACAGCAGATACTCATCCACTCGCCCGAGTGACAACAACTGCCGCGCATAACCGTATGAGATAAAGCCCAGCAAATTACGCTCGTGCTCGTTGGCGGCGGTGATATTCGCTACCACCCCGATGCTGGTGGCACCATAGGCGCGCATACAGTTAATCACCAAGTGCGACAGCTCAGCTGGCAACACATCCGCGTGCAGCAACTCTGCATAGGCGCGATGCGGCCAGCCCTGTTCGCTAGGGTTTTGCTGCGCTAGCGCCTGACGAAACGTCAATTTGGCCCCAGGAAGTGGGCCAATGTAAGGGGGCTGCATGTCGTGGCGAATGTTGGCACGAATGCTCTGCTCCAGCCGCGCATGCAGTTGTTTAGCGCGCTGTTGCCAGTGTTGCGCCAGTGAACGTTCACCGCCTAATTTGCCCCAAATGGCGGCAATATCATTCAGCCCCCGCACCGTCATGGCACTGTTAGCAAAATAGGGCTTCCACCAGATAGCGGGATCTTCAAACAGGCAAGCATCGGATTCATTCCAGCCGTGGATCAGCCCATAGCCCGGATCGTCCTGTGGCAATTGCAAACTGACATCATGCAGTTCCAGCAAAATACTGGCAGTGGCCGCAATTTTGTGGCGATGCTTCTGTAGCAGGGCTTTATCAGCGGTGTAACGGTAGTAGCGAGCCAGTAGCGACAAGGTCAAACCGAACTGGGCGGTTTCGGGGCCGCGCATGTTGATCATGCCGTCATCGGCGACAAAATCGCTAAAATAACCATCCAGCACGGCAGCCGCCTGCGCAAAACGGCCCCACTCTAGATTGGCATACAGTGAACTGGTGAAGGTATCCTGAAAGCCGTCGTACTCCTGCCCATAATAATCGCGATCCACTGCGCCGTACTTCGGGTAGACACCGTCAGGACGCACTATTTGCTCGCGGGCAAAGGCAAACTGCACCATATCGCCCCAACTTTGATCGGGTAAGGTGACGCTGGCGCAATCGTGCAACAATTGCTGCCAATAGCCGCTAAAACGCAGCAATGCCCGGTAAAAATCGGCGGCCGCCGGTGGCTGTCGTCTCGGCGGATAAGCGGGATAGCTGTAACCATAATGCACTTCGCTGACTTTGCCATCTTCAATCAATGCGGAACGATGCCAGGTCTGGGTGATAAAACGGTCGGTGGCATCCACATCGGCAAATACCAGCAGGTCATAGTAGCGGTTGTGGCTGATTGGGATCACTTTATGGACTGCCGGTAACCAACCCCCTAACAACCCTTCATAACGTTTAGCCGCCAGCGCATCGTCACCGCAACCCTTCAGCACCTGCCGCGGATGATATGTGCGGGTGCGGCCGTTGGGATAAACCATCATGGTATCGTCACATTGACGGGTCCCAATAAAACTGTTCCAAGGCAAACGACCACCATAATCTTCAGCATTGAGCTTGGACGCCAATGGTGGCGCCACGCTGCGCACTTGCAGCTCGTCCGGCTCACCCTTTGCGAGCAGTTTATCTGCCAGTAAATCCGCATCTGCCATCGCGACTTCTGCCAATGACATGCCTAAATAGTATGGCTGGTCGGTGGCGAATGTCGCTTCCAGGCGTTTGCTCAGCATTAACACTTGTTGACCATGACACATCGCCAAAGCACCGTCAGGTTGCCGCAGATCTTCATATACCGACCAACTCAGCCCTAGTTCCTCAAATTCACCTATAGGGGTAAACCCTTCAAGTTGCGATGGCGTCAGCGCTTGTAGTCGCGGACTGGCGGCCAGCTCCGGTTGAGAAGTCGCCGCCTGCAGCCTGCCCACAGCCACCGCGGCGGTGGTTAATGCCACAGATTGTAAAAAGTGCCTTCTGTCCATCTGATCTCCCCGAATGAATGGTTGTATGCGTCAATTGCTATCTAACGGGAAAACCCCGCACAGGTGCTTTATTTAGTAAGCGTTAACATGATAATTTTATATCGTATACCATATAAAATTGACCAATTGCAACATCAAATCCCTCCCAGCTGTTTGGTTGGCCCCCATTGGGGTTGTGTGGTGTGGTAATTGGGGAAAAGCCCAGATTCCGCTATCATGCGCTTTTTGCCAGTCACTACTGGCGGTCTTAGCATTGGACAAGGCATGTCAGAACAGCTGCAAACCGTTCCATTTTCTCTGCGCGATTACCGCATTGTGGCGCTATCAGTGCTCGGTGGTGCGTTGGAAGTCTATGACTTTATTATCTTTGTGTTTTTATCGGTGACCATCGCTGATGTATTTTTCCCGCCCTCAGTTCCAGAGTGGTTAAGACTGGTACAAAGTCTGGTGATCTTCTCAGTCGGCTATCTGGCGCGGCCACTCGGCGGTATTGTGATAGCGCATTTCGCCGATAAATTTGGCCGCAAACACATGTTCAATTTCACGGTATTGTTTATGGCAATGCCCTGTTTGCTGATTGGTGTATTACCCGGATATGTCACCATTGGTATCTGGGCTCCGTTACTGTTGTTGCTGGCGCGGATTGTTCAAGGGGCAGCGTTGGGCGGTGAAGTCCCCAACGCTTGGGTATTTGTGGCAGAACATGCACCACAACAGCATCGCGGTTATGCTTTGGGACTACTGCAAGCAGGGCTGACTTTGGGCTACATGCTGGCGGCATTAACCGCTACATTAATCACCCGCAATGTGTCCGATGCCGAGTTACAACAATGGGCCTGGCGTATCCCATTTATCATTGGCGGTATCTTTGGCTTTATTTCGGTGTGGCTAAGGCAATGGCTCAGCGAAACACCGGTATTTATGGCGTTACAAAAGGAACAACAATTAGTGCAAAAGCTGCCGCTGTCTGCGATATTTCGTCAGCACAAATATGCGGCGCTACCCGCAGCACTGCTGACGGCTATGCTGGTGTCGGCGGTGGTGATGACGGTCGTAGTTACACCCATTGCGCTGCAAAAATTTTATAAGATGGATGCCGCAACCACCTTTGAAATCAGCTGTATCGCCATTTTGTTCCTAAATGTGGGCTGCGTAATAGCCGGTAAACTGGCAGATTTGCTGGGGCGCTGGCAAACTGTTGCGCTCTATAGCGTATTGCTGGCTGTTGGCACCTCGGTGCTGACACTGGTGCTGGATGCTCCGCCAAAAACCTTACTGTTGGGATATGCCATAGCCGGGCTCTGTAGCGGTATTATCAGCGCGGTGCCTGCCATCGTGGTGCAGTTATTTCCGTCTGCGGTTAAAGTCACCGGAATTTCGCTGGTGTATAACCTGACCTATTCTGTCTGCTCCAGCATTATGCCGCTGGCGCTGCTGGCATTACTGCATGCACACCGCTGGGGCATGGCAGTGTTTGCCTGGGGCATGATGTTGCTGGGTCTGGCAACGGCCTATCTGTTCCGCCATGTCAGATGTTACAGTGATTAAATTGGTTGCCGTTGCCACTGGTGTTTTTTGCCGAACCCCAAACGGTTATCCACCATTTTTACCGTCTGCAACTGTAACTGCCACAGCGGTGCGGACTTGAGTTTAGCGATGGGGAAACGCTGACAGTAACGCGCTTTGATTGCCGCTATCTCAGCTGCAGCGACTTTAGCGGCAATGGCGGTAAACTGAATGCCCTGAATGTGCAGCACTGCTTCTGTTTGTTCGGCAATAGTACCTGCAACCTGCGCATTAGCTAGCATGGCTTGCGTGTGGCGGCTGTCGTCGGCGGTCATCAGATAGCAACACATGGTGGCGGCATCAAATACATAAAAACAGCTGGCACACCACAAGCCTTCTTGATCCTGAGTACAAAGCGTTAGCACATGTTGCTGTTGCAAATATTGGGTGATGGCTGCTGTCGCGGCGGTCATTATGACTCCGACCTCAATGAAGATACGCCATCATAAAACACAACCGCCACAGTCCCCAACACCTCACACACCAATGCGGCGGACGTTAAGCATCGCCCCAGACTTCGTTTGCAATGTCCACCACCAGTGCCAGCTTACGGCGCTGTTCGTCAAAGGCGATGTTATTGCCATGCACGGTTGAAGAGAAACCACACTGTGGCGACAGCGATAACTGTTCTAACGGTGCATAACGGGCAGCTTCATCAATACGGCGTTTGATAGCATCTTTTGATTCCATCTGCCCAAATTTACTGGTGATCAGCCCCAATACCACGTGTTTGCCTTTGGGCAGAAAACGCAGTGGCCGAAAATCACCCGAGCGCTCGTCGTCATATTCGAGGAAAAACGCATCCAGTTCCATTTTGGCTAACAGTGCTTCCGCCACCGGCTCATAGTTACCTTCGGCCGCATAAGTGCTGCGGAAATTACCGCGACACAAGTGAATGCCCAAGGTCATGCCTTGAGGTTTATAAGCCACTACCCGGTTAATAAAATCGGCGTAGCGATACGGCAGTTCATTAGGGTCATCACCGCGACTACGCGCCGCTTCACGCATTTTTTCGTCACACAGATAGGCCAGATTGGTATCGTCCATCTGCACATAACGGCAACCCGCATCCGCCAGTGACTGCAACTCGGCGCCATAGGCTTTGGCCACGTCTTCATAGAATTCAGGCGCCAGTTGTGGATATGCCTGCTGGCTGATCCCGGCCCGACCACCGCGAAAATGCAGCATGGTGGGCGAAGGCAAAGTCACTTTGGGCACCAGCGCGCTACCTAATGCTTGGGTCTGTTGTTGCAGATATACAAAATCTGCCAATTGGATATTCTTCACATGGCGTACTTTGTCCATCACCTTAATAACCGGCGGTGCTAATTCCAAACTGCCGTCGTCACGAGTAATAGTGCGCGGTTCTTCACTGACAACGCCGCCTAACTGCCGCAAGAAATCTACATGAAAGTAGGTGCGCCGAAACTCACCATCGGTGATCACTTTCAGCCCCACATCCCGTTGCATGCCAATCACCTCGGCAATGGCGCGATCTTCCACTTGTCGCAGTTGCGCCGCATCAATGCCACCGCTGGCAAACGCCGCTCGAGCTTGTAACAGATAATCCGGGCGTAAAAAACTGCCAACATGCTCGGCGCGAAAAGGCAACGGGACAACTGAACTCATGGTTCCTCCGACGAGGGTAGAAAATTCAAGACCAGCACATGTTAGCACCGGCGCTACAACTCGGGGCAGCCATAGCGTTGCAGATATCGACTTAGTTGAATAAGTTTCAGCAACTGCCACGTTGATCATGAAAAACTTTCAGCAGCAGCGGGTATTAGCAATAGCGGCCACGTATGGCTTGACCTGAGCACAACGGCGGCGGCACTATGCAGCTTTTAATCAAGATATACGCGCTAATGCCTGCCGAACTTTATCTCTTGCGTCATGGTCAGACCCGTTTTAATGCCGAGCGGCGCCTGCAAGGACAATGTAATTCACCACTCACCGCCCTAGGCGAACGTCAAGCCTATGCCATGGGCGTTACCCTCAAACAGCACATCCGTGATATCCGGCAGTGGCAAGTTGTCAGCAGCCCCCTAGGGCGGGCGCTACAAACAGCGGAGCGGGTTTGTGCTGGTCTTGGTATCAGCAGTGAACATATCCGCACCGATGCGCGCATACAGGAAGTCGGATTAGGGCAATGGGAACAGTGTCATATCGACGAAATTCTGGCATCACAGCCGCAACTGCAACAACAGCCAGACTGGTATTTAAAGGCACCACAAGGGGAAGAGTTTGTGGCCATCCGTTTGCGTCTCAACCATTGGCTGGCAGGACTGCACGCCAATGACAGACTGATAGTCATCAGCCACGGCTTGACCGGCATGATACTGCGGGCATTGTTGTTACAGTTGCCTTACGAAGAGATCTGGCAACTGGAACGGCCACAGGATGCGTTTTACTATTATCGACACGGCGATCTACAAAAGCTCAACGTCGCGCCTGACCTGCTTGAATTAGCCGTGCATCAATAGCACTCAGCAGCCGCGCAATAAACTCATTATCCTCGGAATTGTGGCAACCGCTATGTGCATGGCACAAACATAAATCGCCTAGCAACACCTTACTGAGATCGTTGCGGCAACACGCCTGCCACAGCTGTGCGGCAGCGGCTTCTGGCGAATGCTCATATCGGCGTCGTTGCAACCACAAAAACGCAGCTACTCGGTACTGGGGTGATGAACGACTAAAGATAAAATCCCAATCCATAATCGTTGCATTCAGTTAGACAAGTTAACCCGATCGCGGCCATCTTTCTTCGCCCGGTACAGTGCGGTATCGGCGGCAAACAGCAGCGCTTCTGGCGTACGGAACTGACCATTGACCTCAGCGGCAATCCCCTGACTCACGGTGATCCCCGATTTGCCCGCCAATTCCCCACAATTAATCTGCGAAATCCGCTCACGCAAGCCTTCGGCAATAGTCTTAGCCTGCACACCATTCATGCCCGGCAGGATCAGTGCAAACTCTTCACCGCCATAACGCGCGGCCAGACAATCTTCATCGGGCAAGGCCTGTTGCAACGCATAGGCCACCTGCTGCAAACAACGGTCACCCTGAATATGACCAAAACGGTCGTTAAACAGTTTGAAGTGATCCACATCCACAATCACTATCGAAATTGGGTCGCGCGTTGCTGTGCATTGTTCCCAAAGTTTCTGCAAGGTCTCAAAAAAGGCACGACGGTTTGCCAGTCCGGTTAACGCATCGGTACACGCCAGTTGATGCAACCGCTGGATTTCGGCTTTTTGTGCTCTCAAATCTTGAAAAGTCGCCAGCAAACAAGGTTGTTTTACCGGCATAAACGACAGAGACATATTCACGGGTACCGCGGTTTCATTGATATCTATCATCATTTCTGAGGCACTGTGCACCAATGCTTGCGGATCACCGTACTGCTCAAAACAGTTACGATAAAAAGCTGACCACGGCGCGGCCAGAAACGAGTGTAATTGCTTACTTACTAGCATCTCGGTGGTGGATGCAAATAACGATAGCGCCGCCTTATTGGCATAAACCACTGAGCCTTGTAAGTCCAACTGCAACGTGGGTTGCTGTAGCCGCTCCAATAACAGTTGCAGCAGGTCTACTTCATTAGCAGCTTGTGCAATTCCCGCGGGTATCACCTCGTCAACGATAGTGATAGACGGTTTTGAGTTTGATTGTGAAGACATCGTCTTTCTCCCTGTTATTCATGCCTGGCAACAGACACAGTTTTCAGGGTTAGGCTACAAACTCCGCTCGGCAATTACCTTCTGCCAACCTTACCGTGCAACATACTGATATAAATAGCTTTATTTTTTATGACTAAAGCAGCAACACACAGCATTTTCCATTAAATAGGCGTAATTTTGACATCCCAGACTTGCCACATATCAAAAATCATTAGGCTGGCTTGCCCATATATAGATACAACACGGTTGTGGTTTTGTGGGTAAAGTTCACCAAAGCGGAAGTACACAATTTTTGAGAGCGCAAGGGGTTTGATAATGCAAAGGGAAGAAAACAGCCAATATTGACGGCGGATGATGGATGAGGTGCCACAGCTGTTTGTCGGTTAAACCACCTGAATACAGGCCCAAATATGCTGTTAGCGCATCGGGACTGTGTCCACCAAACTCAACTAGAACTTATAACCAAAACCAATGGTCACTGAGCTGATATCGTAAGGATCATCAGCAAAGAAATGGTTGTACGCCAGCGTAGTGAAATAGCGGCCATAATCGGCTTTTAGCCCAATACTGGCAACGGGTTTATATTCGTTATCTGACGCTGAACCCGATAGGGAGAAGCCATCGCCAACATAGTTCACCTCCACTTTGGCATGCAGATAGCTGTAACCCGCTTTTACAAAACCCTGCACCGTTGAGGTAAATGGGTAACTGGCTTTCATTGCTACGTCTATGGCATAGACGTCAATATCAATACCATCGTTACTGCTGGGCCAATAATGGAAATCTGACTCCACTGCCCATGTGGCATTTAATGGAATACCCGCGGTAACACCATACACAGCTTTGTTATCATCGAGGCCGTCTGTCAGGTTTGTGCCATAACCGACGTTAGCTGCCAGATAGAACTGACTATCAACGCTCTGAGATGACTCATCTGCCACCGCCGCAAATGAAAGCAAACCCGCGATTGGAATAAATAAAGCAATCTTGCTGTACTGCATGAAATTTCCTTATATCAATAACTATCCATCTAGATAGGCCGCAAATACTAGCAGCCCCCGTGAAGATGTTAAACAATGTTGAGCTTAGCTATTGATAAAAATCGCAAAATCAGCAATGAGCTATCTGTAAATCGTCACGTCAAGAGAGTTGTTGGGGGTTATTGGGACAGTGGGGTTATTGGCGGGTTATTGGGACAGCCATTAATTTGCAGTGTTGATGAACAAGCAAGCACTGTTAACTTGCATGATGTAAGTTGATTTAAATCCCATCCGTGCCGGGATTGCCGACAGCATTGTGAACTCAGATTTCACTTCTATTCAAACACGGATTAAAGAGTAGCAGCAAAAAGTCCAGCCAGATAACCCCACATCACCGCACAAAACCACACCATTAAAACCGCTATTAGATTTTGACGGTGCTACACACACAGCCACACAATCGGGCATTCCATTCCACTTTGCTGATTACTTGGAGCTGATTGATTGGACCGGCCGCGCTGTCCGCACCGACAAACGCGGCGCTATTGCCGAAACAGCACCCAAGCTATCACAACAATTGAGAATAGCGTCAGACGCTTGGATGCACAGTGCTACCGAATTCAGCAAACAATACGCTCGCGCTTGTGGCAGTTGGGCGGCTATGTGTGAATTCAAAACCCGCCAAGGTGGCAAATGGTGTCGCGGTAAACAATACAGCAGTGAGCTATATCAGTAACACATAAAACTCATCTTCTTGTCAGTACTGAGTGAAACCTGAACGACGTTTCACAAACTTCGCACATCCAAAATTTATCAATCGCGCAAAATCCGGACTCAGCCAGCTACTTACCGAGGCACAACACCCCTCGTCTTCTATCAAATCGCCATAACGCGGAAGAAAACCGAAAAAAAGAAACAACCACACAAACAAATGGTGGCTGTCCCAATTATTTTATTTTCCGAGCATAATGACCCGGCTCATCGCTGGCTGCGCGAGTGCCTGCGTTGAGGTGTGTACGAGGCAGTATGCTATGTTAAATGCAATGGCTGGTGTCGTTGTGGTCAACGGACAATAACCACCAGCCTGTTTTATTCCAAAGTGGGCATGGTTATCAACCAAAGGTGTGCTAATGGGCAGTGTTAACAGCAGACACAACCAGCAGGATTGGGTGGATATTCGCCATGATGGCGAAACGGGGATTGAAACCATCCAGGCTCATTTTACAGGCCATGCCTACGATCCTCACGACCACGATGAACTTTTGTTAGGTGTAACTCAGCAGGGGTTACAACGTTTCCAGTGTAACCGGTTTGTGCATACCAGTTGTCCTGGCCGGGCTATTCTGATTGAACCGGGCGCGATGCATGACGGCCATGCAACGCAGCCTGAAGGGTTTACTTATGCCATGATCTACCTGCCGCAACCCTGGGTTGCCACCATGATGCAACGGCGCAAAATGGGCGATATTGCTGGTGTGGGCGCTGCGTTTCGCCATACGCTCACCGATGATCCTCATCTGATAACGGCCATCAGCCAGGCCTGGTGTTCGATGCATTATGGCGAAGGTCGGTTGGCCCGTGATGAGCATCTGGATAATTTGATGACGCTGTTATCTGCGCATCTTGCCCTGCGGAAACCTTCAACCATGAATGCTTCTCTGGTACAGATGAACCGGGTCTGTGAGTATTTGCGCGAGAATATGGCTCAGGATATCGGGCTGGATACGCTTTCCCGTGAAACCGGGCTGGATCGCTTTCGTCTGAGCCGGCAATTCAAAAAGGCATTTGGTCAGTCACCTCACGCCTGGCTTGTACGCCTGCGTTTACGCACTGCCCGGCGTATGCTGGCGCAGGGGATGACGCCGGTTCAGGTTGCTTCACTGGTTGGTTTTGCAGACCAGAGCCATCTGGGCCGGTGGTTCCAGCGTGCTTACCGGGTGTCTCCTGCGGCATATCAACGTAAGTGCACAAACGTTCTAGACTGACAGCCCCGCATTTTTCGAACATAGGCCTTCACGAAAAACAGATGGAGACCGGGGTGTAATGTTTGATACTAAAATAGCTTTTATTGTGCGTAATGATCTGGCTGTGTGGCAGCGGTTAAATGTGGTGGCTTTTCTGGCGACGGGTATTACAAGTGCTGCGCCGGAAATTATGGGAGAAACCTATATTGATGCAAAGGGCCATCACTATGGCAATATTTCTCGCCAGCCGATGCTTATTTTCGAAGCGGATCTGGCCGCTTTACAGCGTACCCACCGTAAAGGGCTGGAGCGGGAACTCACGCTGATTCCTTATGTGCACGCTATGTTCTCAACTGGCCATGACGCTGACAACCGTGCGGTATTCCTGGCGGAAGACCCGGAGAATATGAACCTGGTTGGCATTGGGTTATTCGGGCCGAAGAAAGCTGTAGATAAAGTGGTAAAAGGGCTGTCACTTCATCAAGGATAAACAGCAAACCTGACCCGCCAGTGTGGTTACAACGCCTGAACGACCTGACCCGCGTTATCCTGAAAATACACAGCCGCCAGTGCGGGAATTTATGCCTGGTCAACGAATCTTAACTGGACACACAAGTTCAACCAGGACTGGAGCATGGTTGCCGTAGCAGGTGTTACGCAGTTGACGGGTGATGCGCGCAATAGCCCGATTGTGCAACGACAAACATCGCCCACGGGAAGCCTGCTGGTGACATATCGTTTCTGATTGTTGTTCGTCGTGTGCTTCCCGCCAGCTTATGGCTCTGCACGGCCAATAAAACCTCTTCGATCCGCCCCGGGTTCAGAGAATGGGGCGGAGCTCGACACATTGAAAATTCGAAAGCATCAGCCCCAGGCCAGGATAAAATCTATTCACCGCCGCTGACACATCACAAAAGCGAACGAGAGACCGAGAAAAACACTGAAGTTCAAAACACCGAAAGAGATAATTGAAAAGGGTGTTGCGTTGACAGGTTGAATCTACAGTTACGCTTTTTAAAATTTGTTAGCGGAAAAAGCGCTGGCGAGCAGCAAAGAGAAAATCGAACAAATTGCCTTTAACGTGGCATTCACACAATATGTGGGTGTTCCACCTGGTGTTTTCAGACGCCAGAAGATCCCGCAAACACATTCCCCAGCCCTGAGCAAGGCGCGGGCTTTCCCTAAGCCCACTCCCACCTGTCAGAAGTGCATTTTATTGCGCGGCAAGTGCCGTCACGACGTCGCGGTAGGTATGCAACGGGCGGCCAAGAAGCGTGACCAGACGCTCTCTGTCGCCATCCTGTGGGAGCATGCCGTGGCTGACGTAGCGCTCAGCCATCAGACGCATTTCGTAGGCCATCCATTTCGGCATAAATTCTGCCATGTTTGCTTCAAATGCATCCGGGTTATCTCCGCCGTAAATAATCTCGCGGCCCAGCACCTCACTCCATACGGCGGCGGCACTTTCCCCCGTCAGCGTATCGGGACCAACGAGATTAATCGTTTCGACAGGCAATTTTCCGCTCGCCTGATCGCGTCGTATCAGTTCAATAGCCGCGACCTCGGCAATATCGCGTGTGTCTACCATCGCCAGGCCAATACCGCCGATCGGCATCGGGTAAACACTGTGATTCATGACCACATCCTTAATCATGACCTCATTGTCGATAAAGTAGGTTGGCCGCAGAATGGTGGCGCTAAAGTCCATCTCTTTAAGCATGCGCTCGGCCCCATATTTCACGGCGAAGTGCGGCACATTGACGGAAACATCGGCGCCAAAGACAGAGAGATATACTACGCGCTCAACGCCGCACTCGCGGGCAATGTTGAGGGTAATAATCGTCTGGGTATACTCGTCACCCGCGACCGCATTCAGTAAAAACAGCGTCTTGATGCCGCTGAAGGCGGTGC
Source organism: Shewanella fodinae (assembly GCF_014651955.1). Classification (GTDB taxonomy): domain Bacteria; phylum Pseudomonadota; class Gammaproteobacteria; order Enterobacterales; family Shewanellaceae; genus Shewanella; species Shewanella fodinae. The sequence goes on from NZ_BMXW01000003.1 coordinate 202,548, forward strand.
GTAAGGCGTCGATATCCAGCAAATCGCCTTTCACTACGTCGACATTTGCGGCAAAGCCCGCCTTAACGGGGTCACGGGTCAGCACGCGGAAATCAGCGCCGCGGCGAAGAAGTTGGTTAACGACATTGCGGCCGACGCGGCCGGTGGCTCCGGTGATCAGGATGGTCATGGTATTTACTCCGTGGTGGTTGGTTGGTGTAAACAAACAGTATCGCGATCCATTTTCGCTTTGAAGATGCTATTTTTTAGATGGTTCGTTCCATAAATGAGACACTTCATGGATATTAATGCCCTTAAAGATTTCCACCTCATCGCGGCTTCTGGCGGCATCAGCGCGGCCAGTCGCGCCAGCGGAAAACCCAAAGCAACCCTTTCACGCAGGCTGACGGACCTTGAAGAGGCACTCGGTGTGCGTCTTATTGAGCGCGGCGGGCAGAGATTGCACATCACTGAGGCCGGTGAACGCCTTTTGTCACATACCGTTGGTGCTATACGTGACATTGATGAAGCGGTCGAATCTGCACGGGAAACGTCGGCAAGTCCCTCCGGATGGCTGCGTATTGCGGCCCCGCTGCTATTTTCACAACTGGCTCTTGGGCAGCTTTTGGCTGCGTTTCGCCGTCGTTATCCGCGCATTCATGTTGAAGTGATTTCTGAAAACCGGATGAGTGACTTAGTGGATGAGCATTTTGATGTCGCGATCCGCATTAATCCGCATAAAAACAGTACGCTGGTTGGCAGACAGTTTGCCAGAGACAAACTGGCGCTGGTGGCGGTTCCCACGCTTGAGATGCCGCCTGGCGATGCACAAAACGCGCCTGAGATCCCGGCGATCGTGATGTTAACTTATTCGGATGGAGAGGTCTGGACTGTTCAGAGCGGGAAGCTTCATTTCGCGCCGCAACCGGTGATGCGCCTCTCTTCCCTTCTGACCGTGCGGGATGCCACCCTGGCGGGTGCCGGTGCGGCGATGCTTCCGCAATCTATTGTCAGACAACAGTTGGAAAAAGGTGAGCTGGTGTGCTGGGGAGAAGCCGATATATTGACTGAGCTCTGGGTGTTGCATACATCCCGTCGGCTTCAGAGCCCCAAAGTTAAGGCTTTCGTGGAGTTCATCTGCGAGCAATATCCCACCGGCTGGTTCGCTGTCTGAACCGGTCTAAACGGGTATTACCGGGAGGTATATATCTGTTAAGCAAAAGATTTAGCGCAGCACAGTGATGACATTATTCTTGATTGCCCAACTACGAGCGAGTTCTCACGCTGGATAGTACAGTAGATGCGGAGATTTATGTAAAACGGCATGATCAGTGTGATTGAGCAACACCGAAACGCCAGAAGCCATCTTTTCCTCGATTATGAGAACAACAGCTGGCCCTGGTGATAACGGACAAAGCAGCCGGTATCTTTTATCGGATTAATCTCGGCCCCGTGAATAAACACCTGGGGTTAGCCTGTTTGTAATTCAGAGGATCAGGCGGATTGCTCAGGCATCAACCTGACTCTCGCGTTTATTTTCATCCGCATGAGCTCGATCGTATTCAGCCTGAGCTAATGCAATGGCCGGACCAAACGCCTGTGCCCAATTCGCCAGCGCAATAAAAGGCTGCTGCAGTGACTGCGCCAGCGGCGTAATGGTGTATTCCACACTCACCGGGTATGTGGACAGAACCTGACGATTAATTAAACCGTTTCGCTCCAGCCGTTTCAGCGCATCGGCCAGCGCCTTGTGGGTAATTCCGTCCAGACGTCGGCGAAGTTCATTGAACCGGCAAGGTTCCGTACACAGTACGGTCAGAATTAATATCGACCATTTATTGGTGATGTGTTCTAACACCAGACGAGTATTTTTCTGGTCTATCAGGCAGTTATCATGGTTTTCTTGCATGGCGATATAGTCACTTATATTTGGTATAGCGAAAGTGCGTAATTGATATTAAGTTTCAAATTTATATCATCTGTTTTCGACCTCAATCGGAGAAATCAGATGGGTAAAATAGAGAAAAAAGTCGCTGTGGTACTTGGTGGTGCGAAAGGAATTGGGCTGGCGATCAGTCAGCGTTTAGCCGCTGAGGGGGCCGTCACCTGGTTCACTTCCCGACGGGAAGAAGAACTTGAGACAGCCAAAAGCAAAATATCAGGAACCGCGATGCCGCTGCAGGCTGATGTCAGTCAGAAGAACGAACTGAGCCGTATCATGCAGACGGTTTCAGAAAAATCAGGTCAGATAGATATCCTTATAATCAATGCAGGAATATCAGAATACGCCCCACTTGAAGAGGTAAGTGAGCAACATTTTGACCAGACATTTGGCCTGAATGTCCGCTCCCCCGTCTTTGCCCTGCAGGCAGCATTGCCCTTGATGAAACCCGGCAGCAGTGTCGTTCTCATCGGTTCTATTGCTGATGTTCTCGGCACCCATGGCTATGGCGTCTACTCGGCCAGCAAAGCCGCGCTGCGCTCTTTTGCCCGCACCTGGACACGTGAACTTGCGGCGCGCGGTATCCGCGTCAACGTTGTCGCACCCGGTCCTGTCGACACTGAAATGATGGCGGCAACGTCTGATGAAGTGCGTAAAAGCTTAACCAGCGCAATACCTCTCGGCAGAATGGGCCAACCTGAAGAAGTTGCAAACGCCGCATTTTTCCTCGCAAGTGACGAGAGTTGCTACATTGCAGGTGCGGAGATTTGCGTTGATGGAGGCATGACGCAGGTTTAAGTGTGTATACGACGGCCATCCTCGGATGGCCGTTCAGAGGCAACCGTTCAGCAGGGCCCTATTGACTGGCTGCTTTGAAGTCGTCGAGTAGAGGATAGGACGTTTTGTTCAGCGTCGCGTCGAGAATGGCGCGGAGCCAATTCAGTGGATTCAACTTTTGTTTCCGGAGAAAAAATAGTAGGACAGCAAAAATAAAAATAGTAGGACAGCCATCAATTTGCGTAGTTGATAGGAATCGACTACGCTGAATTTTCACATGGAGTGAAGCTGCTACAACAAGGAGTGTTGTTATGACCGTTGCCCGCCGTCGTTTGATCGATGTTGCATCAACCCCTTATTACCACGTCATTAACCGTTGTGTCCGCCGTGCATTTTTGTGTGGTGAAGATGCGGTAACCGGCCGCAGTTACGAACATCGTCGCGAATGGATAGCTACCAAAATTCGTCAGCTTTCCGCTATTTTTTGCATCGATATTTGTGCCTATGCGGTGATGAATAATCACTATCACCTCGTGCTAAAAATTGATGCCGAACGCCAGCAGGTATTAAGTTCTTTGGAGGTCATCGAACGTTGGACACAGTTATTCCATCCACCCATGCTGGTAGCTCGCTTTCTCAAAGGTGACAAGCTCGATAAAACACTGCTATTACAGTTGGATGCGTTGATTGATGAGTGGCGTAAACGCCTCGCTGACATCAGTTGGTTTATGCGCTGCCTAAACGAAGAAATAGCCCGCAAAGCCAATAAAGAAGACAACTGCACCGGCGTATTTTGGGAAGGCCGCTTTAAGTCGCAAGCGCTACTTGATGAGCAAGCACTGTTAACTTGCATGATGTACGTTGATTTGAATCCCATCCGTGCCGGGATTGCCGACAGCATTGTGAACTCAGATTTCACTTCTATTCAAACACGGATTAAAGAGCAGCAGCAAAGAGTCCAGCCAGATAACCCCACATCACCGCACAAAACCACCCCATTAAAACCGCTATTAGATTTTGACGGTGCTACTCACACTGCCACACAATCAGGCATTCCCTTTCACTTTGCTGATTACTTGGAACTGATTGATTGGACCGGGCACGCTGTCCGCACCGACAAACGCGGCGCTATTGCCGAAACAGCACCCAAGCTATTACAACAATTGGGAATAACGTCAGACGCTTGGATGCGCAGTGCTACCGAATTCAGCAAACAGTACGCTCGCGCTTGTGGCAGTTGGGCGGCGATGTGTGAATTCAAAACCCGCCAAGGTGGCAAATGGTGTCGCGGTAAACAATACAGCAGTGAGCTATATCAGTAACACAAACAGATAAACCAGCTGTTCATCAAGAACCAGTGAAACTAGCGCGGCGTTTCACCCACTTCGTATACCTCAAATCATGCGATTACACCGATTTTATCGTCGTCATACTAACTGTTCGAAGCTAAACGGCTTTATTTCTCACCTAAAAACGATTTAACAACAAAAGATCGAACTAAAAAATAGCCTACAAAAATGATGCCTGTCCTCATATTTATCGATATTTATCGCTCATATTTTATCATATTTTATATTTTCTTTGCGCGGCGTTTCACCCGCTTCGTATACCCCAAATCATGCGATTACACCGATTTTATCGTCTTCATGCTCACGGATCGACACTAAACGGCTTCATTGCTCACCTAAAAGCAATTTAACAACTAAAAGAACGAACTACCACAAAAATAATGCCTGTCCTCATATTTTCTTTGCTCTTCTATATTAATTTTATATTTTTTTAAGAATTCGTGGTGACTAATCGACACCACGAATTCTTAATTTAAACTATTTTGGTTTATTGATAATTTCAGGGTCAGGACTCATCATAATCAGATTATTATCATCAGTTTTCAGCAATAGATGAAATCCAGTTGCACCATGATCCTTACAAAGATCTTCCAACACCAAAGTATCACCACTCTCATTTACAAATGTGTTTTCAATCACACCATCAAAAGGTGTTTTAAAGGCTGCACCAATAAAGCGTAGACCTTTAGGAGCCAACTCCAGATTGATCAGTTTGTAAAAAATAATGGTAGGTCCAGTTACATCCACCACAGTCTGTTCTTTGGTCAATGGTTCTGGATTTCCTGGTTCATAGTAGGTGAATTGGGGGAGTTTACCGGCACCAATAGTAACACTTACTTCAAAAGTATAAACGTCCACACTTTCCTTACTCATACCAATTTCCTTTACTTATTAAACATTCAGACTAAATAGATAAAATGCTACATTTATCTATCTCTTTTTTCAACAGAATAAATATTGGATCTGAATTACCCTGTAGAATTTTATCAACAAATTCTTTATTATCTTCACAACTTTTCATCAATTTATGATTAGGTGGATTCAATCTTAAACCACTATATTTTAAATAAAGAAGTTGTATTATCCGCCCAGCATAACTATTCAAATAATCGTCATCTTTTAAAGAAGTATTATTTAATGATTTTACATTTACTTCATATTCATCTAACTTAGAATTATTGATTACTGTAAAAATTTCTAACTGTTTCTCTAAAATTTCATAATTAACATCACTTTTATCAGTAATCTTAAGTATATTATATACTCTCTCAAAATGTATTTTTGGTATTTCACCCTTTGCTTGTATAAGAAAGTACCAAAAAACAATATTAATTCTAGAGAAATCTTCTAACCAAATACTATTTTTTCTGTCTTGTGTTAATTCAGATGTGACTTTCACTAAGGCTTCATCAAGTATATTCAAAGAATTATCCACTTTACCACTGATATAATAGTACTGGCCTAACCATTGCATTGCCGATGAAATACGGTCTTGAACATAAGCATTATCTTTATATTCCGGCTTATCAAAGTCTCTATGGATCGATTCCCACATTTTAATAGCGGCATCAGTGTCACCTTCTGCCACCAGTGCGCTGGCGACCCAAGATCTCGCATTCACCACATCGCCCACCAACGACTGATTGGTAGGATCAGCAGCAAGCAACGCGACTTTTTGTGACAGCGACTGTTCAAACAGGGTCTTGGCTTCTTTAAAGTGTTTCAACTTGAGTTGCACCGAGCCTAAGCTATTAAGCGCATAAGACAGTTCCATCAATGATTCTTTGCTATCTGGTGCAATATTCACCATTTTTTGGCTGTAATTAAGGTACTTATTTAAATAGTCAACAGCAGCAGACAAATTTGATTGGTCGTATAACAACTGCCCTTGCCAGAAGGCGTTAGCGCCGAGGGATTTTAGCAGTTCCAGATTGTTTGGCTGTTCATCCAGTAGTGGCAAAAACTCTTGCTGCGCGGCCAGTAAGGCATTTTTGGCCTCATCGGTTTTACCACGGGAATAGGCGACTTCACCAATGGCTTCCAACGTTTGCCCATGCTGAAAGCGCCCTTCAAAGCCCAAGGTTTTGTCCTGAATATTACCTTTGGCGGTAAAGTACTCCAGCGCCTTGTTGGAGATACCGTCCAGCAAATCCATACGGCCGATGCTACGCAGTTTGTCGGCAAAATCGCCCACCATAAAACCTAACAAATTTTCGGCATCTAAGCGCCGAGCGGTGGCTTGCTGCTGCGCCTGCTGGCTACGCAGGCTCATGGTCACTGAGATCACCGTTAGCACACATAACAGCATTACCGTGCTGCGGCGCGTCCAGCGCCGCCAGAATGCCCGTTGCGTTGAGGCATGAACAAATTGCTGCTCACCAGCATCCAGGGTAAACAACGGGTTTTGGGTTAATAGTTGCGCCTGTTGCAGGGGTTTACCATCCACCAGCAGGAACGCACCACTTTTGTGTTCTGCCAACCAACGTCGGCTTTGGTGATACAGGCGTGCCCGCTGTGCCAGACTGTCTTTGTGCTGATTGATCCACGCCACCGCTTTGGGCCAACGCCGCAGCAGCGCTTCGTGCGCCACATGAAACCCAGCTTGTTGCTGATTTAGCGAGGACACAAACAGACGCTGTTCGACCATCGCCTGTACCAGTGTTTTTTCAGCTTCAGTTTGCAGTTGATCCCAGCGGGCACTGCGGCTGGTGATGGACTGTTCGTCTTCACGCAAGGTCACCAATAGTGACAGCACCCGCGACAGCGCCTGTTGCTCCGGCTCACCAAGGGACGCCAACAGCGCATCGGCGGTTTTCCCAATGGCGCCTTCGATGCCCCCCAAGGCTTGATACACGGCAATCTGCATGGTGCCATCGGCGGCACGTTGCAAATACAGTTGCTGCAAGGTGTATTGCAGCAGCGGTAGGGCATCAGGATTGCTAGCCGCATCGGCACAAAGAATTTCATCCAAGGGCATAGCGGTGTCAGGGTCTTGCTGCCAGCTCAGCCCGGCGCTGACTGCTGGCAGGCGGATCATCTGCAACAATTCCTGGCGCCCAGGAGGAGCCAAATCGAAATGCGCGCCGCTGCCCTTGCCTGCCCGCAGGCTCGGATAACTCATCAGTTGTGGGTAAAAATCGTTACGGCAGGCACTGAGCACCAATATCGCCCGGCTGTGAGCCAGTTGTTCCAGCACATCGACAAACTGCTGCCGCTCGTCATCACTGAACAGGGGTGACGACAACAGCACCTCTAACCGATCAATAAACAGGCCGAAACGAGCCGTGCCATATTGAGTGTGTTGCAGCAAGGGTTGCAACCCCGCCAGCAGGGTGGCAGGTTCCAGCAACTTAGCGGCCAAGGTACTCGCGCTTTCGCCCGCAAATACCGGCGCATCGTTCAGTTCCCAATCCAGCATAGTGCTTGCCAGTGACAGCAACAGGTCGCCCGCTTGCACATCGGCCAAATCCAGCGTGGCGTGGTCGAGTAATCCTAAGCCATTAGCGCCCTGTTCCGACATCAGATTGGGCACAATACCCGCATGGATCAGCGACGATTTACCGCTGCCACTGGGGCCAAGAACCAGACAAAAATCGCGGCCAAAGCGCACTTGCTGAGCAATTCGTTCCAGCAGCAGTTGGATCTGTTCACTACGGCCGAAAAATACCTTGGCATCGGCGGCAGTATAAGCCCGCAAGCCGGGGAAAGGAGAATCCCCTTGCCATTGTTGGGGTGCCACACTCTGCTCATGACCGATAGGAAAATGCACCTCGGCCAGCGTGCGGTAACCGCGCTTACGAATGGTTTCGATATAAACCGGGCTGGTAGCGCTGTCATCTAAAGCGCGCCGTAACTGATTGATCGTCTTGTGCAGTGGGTTATCGCCCGTGTCGATACCCGACCAACATTCGCTGAGCAGGGTTTCGGCACTGATCACCTCGCCCGCATGGCGACACAGATACAGCAGCACATCCATGGCTTTGGGTTCTACTTGCTTCTGCCTGCGTCCTTTCTGCAGAGTGTTGGCATCAGGGTTTATCTGCCATTCGCCAAAATAAAAGGTACTTTGGGTCATCAGTTTGCGTCCACTGCGTCAAAAAAACTGCTTCTGTCAAAACAACAGAAAATACAAGGCATTATTACAAGTGTTTTACATAACTGCCAGTGCTATTTGTCAGTCATAACACTTCCCGATTAACACTTATGCATTCTTGGGATTCACTTTTGCGGCAGAGCGCGTCACCATAAGGCAAATGTTTTTGGTAACGGAACACTCATGAGCAGTCACAAAGTCACCTCACTGAAACTCAAACGTAAGTCACGCCTGCTGGAAATTGCGTTCGATGATGGCAGCGAATACCAGCTTAGCTGTGAATTTTTACGGGTTAATTCACCTTCCGCCGAAGTGCAGGGACACGGTAATCCCACCCTAGTGACCCATAAAAAGAATGTGAATATCAAAACTATTGAGCCTGTGGGTAACTACGCGGTGAAATTGGTTTTCGATGATGGTCATGATACTGGACTGTTTTCCTGGGATATTTTGTATCAGTTCTGTGTCAACCGTGAAGCGCTATGGCAGCAGTATCTGGCACGGCTGCGCGCCGAAAAAGGCAGTCGCGAGCCGTTGATTGACATGCAAATCCGCTACAGCTAAGGGGTCAACGCGACATTGGCCGGGCCAGCGTTTGACTTAACGCTTGGCTATCCTGACGTGAAAACCAACTGTCCGGCAACCGCACCTTTGACCACATTTCCTGACATAACGTTTGTGTGTCCTGCCAGTTGCCTTGCAGCAACCAGCTCACCAGCATGTCGCCCACATCGGGATAACAGATAGGCTGTGGATTGCTGGCACGCAACCAACGGCGTAGCGTTTGGCGGTTGAGGCTGTGCATGCTTTCAGCCGCCGCCAGCAACTCCAGTGCCGCCACGTTGGATAGCTGCTCAAACTGCCCCATCAACGGTTTTACCAGCAGTTTCTTCCCCAGTGTCATCGCTTCGCTGGCCAGTTCAAAGCCTGCGTTGCCTATCACCCCGCCACACCGCGCCATAGATGCTTTAAACCCCTCACGATTAAACCCATGCCAATGCACATGTGCGGGCAGCTGTTTAGGTGCGCTCGCGGCGTGATAGACGTGGAACTCGTGACTGTCGAACGGCAGTAACAGCGTGCAGATATCGTCAGCACTTTCAAACGGCAGATACACTAGAATTTCATGGGTTTGCTCGCAGGTAACCGACGCCACTTCCACAAAGGGCGGTAATATCGGGAACCCAAAATGATGCCAATGACACCCTAACGCCATGGTGACTGGCGCAAAATATTCCAATAACCCATCGTTGAACCAGCTATTGCCCACCTTGGGCACCGGCCAACGCAGTGCCGCCTGATGACTGATACCAATGCAGGTAACGCCTTGACGCCGCGCCGCCCAGGCGGAGATTGGTTCAAAATCATTCAACACCAAATCATAACCGGAGAGATCCAACGCCCGAATATCACGCCATAAGCCCAGTAACGAGTTGTGGTGCACGGTAGCGGCGATGTTTACCTTGCCACGATGCGTGGCAAAAGACAGTCCGGCAAGCGCCCGGAAATCACCAAACGCCTGCATATCAAAATATTTATCGGCAGCGCGGCCACTGAACAGATAATCCACGGTAACGCCATGAGCTGCCAGCGCTTTAGCCATAACGCGAGCACGGCTTAAGTGGCCGTTTCCCGTCCCCTGTACCCCATAAAGAATCCGCATTAATCAACCTTGTAACAATTGTCCGGCCCAATAACCGGAAGAACAGCCGAGCATCATGCCGGCTACAATATCCAGCGGGTAATGCACCCCGAGTACTATCCGAGAGCCACCTACCAAGGCGGCCCAGCACAACACTGGTACACCGAATTGCGGATACACCTGCAGCACCGCACAGGCAAACACAAAGGCACCAGCGGTATGACCGGAAGGCAGGCTATAGCGATCGGACGGTTCAAAATCGTGCACCAGTCCCGCGGGTAAGCAATGACAGGGACGCGTACGGCGGATGGTGTTTTTCAGCAGCAGATAGCAAGGCAATTCCAGCAGAAAGCTGGCTAACAGCAGGTTGAAGAAAGACTGACCATCACGATGCAATAGCAGTAACAACACTGCCAGATATAGGTAGGTTGGGCCGTTGCCCGAAGTCGACAGTTTTAAGGCTATCGGTGTCAACCGGTACTTTTTGCCCCAGAACAACAGCAGACAAAAACCCCGGCGATCCAGCTCTGCAAGGTGTAACAGCATGGCGCCCACTCCATCCAGTCATCTGTTGTAGAGACTAAGAAGTGGCGATGACGCGACCGTGACAGTTACCCTAAGCTTTTATGACAAGTGCAACATTAAGATAACATCGCGGGTTGGCGATAGGTTTTCAACAAGTAGTAGATGTTAACGCAGGCACCAAAGGCATTCATCGACACCACCGGCCAGGAGGCAATGGCCACACCGTAGGCGACAAATAATCCGCAACCACACAGATTTACCCAGCGCAGCCGCACAATATCTTTCATCATCAGCGATAACGCCACCATCAAGGAGGCACTGTAGCCAATGACATCAACCGCATTAAGCGTTTCCATCTTCAGGTACCTTACAGTAAGGCCCTCTGCCATCCTTATGCTAAACGGGGGATCCGTGCCCCAAAAGCAGATTAAAAAACAGGGGAAAGTAAATTTTAGGGAGCATATACTAGCAGACGATATTTCTCTGGCGTAACGAATTTCGTCCGCAATTTGCCATACCAGACGGTAAACCAAGTGAGACAATTGCGTGATTAATGGCACTTTTCTTTTAACGAATCCCTTATATACTGACTTTTAGTGCGCTAACAGATGCCGTCTCAGTCCGAGCGGAAAAACAGGAGTTTGATTATGGAATACAACACTTCAGAACTTTGTGACATGTACCTGGATGTTGTTGACGTTGTGGAACCCATGTTCAGTAACTATGGTGGCTGCAGTTCCTTTGGTGGCGCCATCAGTACCGTGAAATGCTTTGAGGACAATGGACTGATCCTGGATGTACTGCAGGAAGATGGTGAAGGTAAAGTGTTACTGGTGGACGGCGGTGGTTCGCTGCGCCGAGCGCTGGTTGATGCCGCAGTGGCGGAGTTAGCGGTAACTAACAACTGGGAAGGGATCATCGTTTACGGCAGTGTGCGTGAGGTGGATGCCTTGGAAGATATGGACATCGGCATTCAGGCTATTGCGTCGATCCCGGTTGGCGCTGATGCCAATGCCACCGGTGAAGTGGACGTGCCAGTGAACTTTGGCGGCGTAACCTTCCTGCCAGGCGATCATATCTATGCCGATAACACCGGTGTTATTTTGTCTCCAGAACCGCTGGACCTAGAATAATCCCGACTACCGCAGTTAACCCAAAAAGTCGGCACTGCCGGCTTTTTTTGTTGCCGCTGAGACCATGAATATCGCACGTCACAGACTATGCTCTTGCGACAGTTTGTGGTCTAATGCTCAACCTGATTGAAACAGGTTTTTCCTGCAGTGATCACAGCTTGGCAGTGCTGAGATTCAGCCAACACCTCTGAAGGCATACACTGCCAGCCATCATTAGTTAATCAAAGGAATACACGATAGATGTCTGAAGATTCTTCCAAAAGCACGCATTTTGGCTATAAAACTGTTGATGCTGCCAAAAAGGCTGAAATGGTTGCTGGCGTGTTTCACTCTGTGGCCACTCGCTACGACATTATGAACGATGTGTTGTCCTTTGGTATTCACCGACTCTGGAAACGCTTTACCATCGAATGTGCGGGTGCACGCCCGGGAATGAAAGTGCTGGATCTTGCAGGCGGCACTGGCGATTTGACTGCTAAGTTTTCGCATCTGGTAGGTGATAGTGGTGAAGTGATCCTGGCGGATATCAATGACTCCATGCTGAAAGTGGGCCGCAGCAAACTACGAGATAAAGGCGTGGTGGGTAATGTCAGTTACGTGCAAGCCAACGCCGAAGCACTGCCGTTCCCAGATAACACTTTTGATATCATCACCATCGCCTTTGGTTTACGTAATGTCACCGATAAAGATGCTGCATTACGCTCGATGCAACGGGTACTGAAACCAGGCGGCAAGCTGTTGGTACTGGAGTTTTCCAAACCACAGCACACCTTTATGAACAAAGCCTATGATCTCTACAGCTTCAAGATGCTGCCACTGATTGGCAAACTGGTGGCGCATGATGCCGACAGTTACGAATATCTGGCGGAATCCATTCGGATGCACCCAGATCAGGAAACTCTGAAAGGCATGATGCAAGATGCAGGTTTAGAGCAGGTGGATTACATCAACATGACGGATGGCATCGTGGCGCTGCACCGGGGTTACAAGTTCTGATATGACAACATGGAGCCTTGACAGCCAGTGGCGTCTGCTCGGTTGTGGAGCACTGGAAGCGGCATTAGCCAAACTTGTGCAGGCCGCAGGCAACGAAGCGCTGCGACTGAAACCATTACATGGCAAAGTGTTCTGCTTTGAGCTCAAGCAACTGTCCTGGCCCTTGTATCTGGTATTCGCCAATGAGATCCAGGTACTGAGTGAATATCAGGGCACTGTCGATGTAAAAGTGATTGGCGATGCCGCCGATCTCTATCGACTACGGGAAGGTGAAAGTCTTACTGAGCTGATTAAACAGGATAAGTTGCGTATAGAAGGCGACCTGACACTGCTGCAGCAATTTAGCAATTTTTTGCAAAATGTCAGGATTGATATTGCCGAGCCATTATCAAAGCTGCTGGGTGATGCCCCGACCTACTGGCTCACAACTGGTGCCAGCCGCGCCAGCGAAGGATGCAAACAAGTACTGCAAAAAACCTGGTCTCATCTTGGTCAGTTAGCAACCGAGGAATATAAAGTGGCACCGCATAAGCTTGAATTTATTCGTCATTGCGACAGAATTGATGAGCTGACTGCGGCAGTGGCAGCACTGGAGCAGCGAATCGCCACCTTGAAGGATAAAATCAGCCCATGAGTTTCACCAGTATCAAACGCGCTTATCAGGTCATCAGTATCGCTCTGCACTATGGTCTGGACGAACTGTTACCCCCTAAACTTGCGCCTTGGTACTTTCGGTTATGGCGTTTAAGCCTGTTCTGGCTGCGCAACCGCCATAAGCAAAAACCCGGCGGTGAACGGCTGAAACTGGCGCTACAGGAACTCGGGCCGGTTTACATTAAATTTGGTCAGATGTTATCAACCCGCCGTGACCTACTCAGTGATGAATGGGCCTACGAGCTAGCGATGCTGCAAGATCGGGTGCCGCCGTTTGACTCCAAGCTTGCCCGCCAAGCCATTGAAGTCGAACTGAAAGCGCCTATTGAGTCGCTGTTCGATGATTTCGATGAAAAACCGCTGGCGTCAGCGTCCATCTCCCAAGTACACACCGCTATCCTAAAGTCCAACGGCAAACCGGTAGTGCTGAAAGTGCTGCGACCGAATGTTGAAAAGCAGATAGTGGCCGACCTGCAGCTTATGAGCCAGACGGCAGCGCTATTGGAAACCCTGCTAGGCCCCAATAATCGCCTGCGGCCAGCTGAAGTAGTGGAAGATTACCGTACCACCATCATGGGTGAGCTGAACCTCAAGCTGGAAGCGCTGAATACTATCCGGCTGCGCAACAACTTTCTCGACTCCAACGCCTTATATGTGCCTTACGTGTATGAAGAGCTGAGTCATCCACGTTTGTTGGTGCTAGAGCGCATTTATGGCATCCCTGTGTCAGACATTGCTGCGTTAAGGGCGCAGGGTACCAACCTCAAATTACTGGCCGAGAAAGGTGTCCAGCTATTTTTCACCCAGGTATTCCGCGACAATTTCTTTCACGCAGATATGCACCCCGGCAATATTTTTATCTCCCGCGAGCATCCGCAAGATCCCTATTACATAGGGCTTGATTGCGGCATCATGGGCACCCTCAGCGACACGGATAAACGTTATCTGGCAGAAAATTTCCTGGCCTTTTTCAACCGTGATTACCGCCGTATTGCCCAGCTTTATGTGGAGTCTGGCTGGGTGTCGCCTGATACCGATTTGTTGGCCTTTGAGCAGGCCGTCAAAGTTGTTTGCGAACCCATGTTTAATAAGCCGCTCAACGAAATCTCTTTCGGTCATGTGCTGCTGGAACTGTTCCGTACCGCCCGCCGCTTCGACATTGTGGTACAGCCGCAACTGGTATTGCTGGAAAAAACTTTACTTTACATCGAAGGTTTGGGGCGACAGCTGTATCCGCAGCTGGATTTGTGGCAGACTGCCAAGCCTTTTTTGGAAAACTGGATGGCGGAACAGGTGGGGCCCAAGGCGATGCTGCGCAAAGCAAAAGCCCAGTTGCCTTATTGGTCAGATAAGCTGCCAGAAATTCCTGAACTGATTTACGACAACCTGCGGTTGGGCAGAAACCTGTTAGGTTCGCAGCAGCAGATGTTAGATAAGTATTTGAGACACCAACAGAAGTCACATAAAAGCAACTATCTGCTTATCACTTCTGCTGTTTTGTTGATCTGCGGCACTATATTATTCAGCCGTGACGTTACACTTTGGCTTTCCCACAGCTGTCTGGGTGCTGGGGTGGTATTCTGGCTTATTGGATGGCGATCCAGGCCAAAGATCCGAAAATTTTAATTCGTATTTGCTAATCAAACGTTCATAATAGAACCGAACAATGAGTTAAGAGGAAACCTTCATGGGTGGTATCAGTATTTGGCAACTTCTCATCATCGCATTAATTGTTGTACTGCTGTTCGGTACCAAGAAGCTGCGTTCACTTGGTAGCGATTTGGGCGGCGCTGTGAAAGGATTCAAAAATGCTATGTCCCCTGAAGAGGAAACCAAGTCCATCGAGAATAATGCAGCGAAAAGCGAATCTGCCGAGGCAACTGAGAAGAAGCCTGAGTCCAAGGACAAAGAACAGGCGTAATCTCTCATGTTCGATGGTATCGGTTTTTCCGAACTGCTGTTGATTGGGATTTTGGGGCTGGTGGTACTCGGCCCCGAACGTCTACCTATAGCGGTTCGTACTATCTCCAACTTTATCCGAACCATGAAACGCATGGCTAATTCGGTAAAGGATGAGCTTGAACAAGAACTCAAGCTGGAACAACTGCACGCCGATTTAAAAAAGGCGGAAAGCAAGGGATTGGGTAATCTGTCCCCTGAATTGCAGGAATCTATCAACCAGCTAAAAGAAGCCGCGCAGTCGGTCAATCGTCCTTATCAGATTGACAGTGACAAACCTGCCAAAGCCGTAGACGACAGCAAACCAGCAGCGACTGAAGTACCTGCTGAGACAGCGACTGCCGAGCCTTCATCTGCCTCCGACACTGATAAAAAATAGCGGGTAAAAAATGTCGCAACAGCAACCGTTAATCAGTCACTTGCTGGAACTGCGCAATCGATTGCTCAGAGCCACTGCCAGCGTGTTAATCGTATTTCTGGCAATTGTATACTGGGCCAAAGATATTTATCACTACATGGCCGTGCCTTTACTTAAGGCGTTGCCTTCCGGCGGCACCATGATTGCCACCGATGTGGCCGCACCGTTTTTTGCCCCGTTTAAACTGACGCTGGTGTTGGCATTTTTTATTGCCATTCCTTATGTGTTGTATCAGATTTGGGCCTTTGTGGCACCTGGACTCTACAAACATGAAAAGCGTCTGATTTCTCCACTGTTATTCAGTAGCACCATCCTGTTCTATCTTGGGATCTGTTTTGCCTATTATGTAGTATTTCCTCTGGTATTCGGTTTCTTCGCCAATGCCAGCCCCGAAGGCGTGCAAGTGGCTACCGACATTAACAGCTACCTTAACTTCGTTCTAAAGTTGTTCTTTGCCTTTGGCTTGGCCTTTGAAATCCCCATCGCCGTGGTACTGTTATGCTGGGCTGGCGTAACTTCACCAGAAGATTTGAAAGCACAGCGTCCATACATTATTGTAGGGGCGTTTGTTGTGGGGATGTTGCTGACACCACCCGATGTGATTTCACAGACGATGCTGGCAGTGCCCATGTTATTGCTGTTTGAAGGAGGCTTATTTGCCGCCCGTTTTTACAGCAAAAAGGCGGATAAAGACGACGAGGAAGAAGTCGAGGAAGGCGAGGAAAATCCGTAATCAGCCCCACAGCAATACGATTTGCCATCTCAATTGACATAAGGATTATTGGATGCGTTACTTGTGTACTGCTGTAGTGTCTTGTTTGTTAACTTCCCACGCCCAAGCCGCTATTGAACAGCAATTGGCGCATTGCGCCACCATTGCTGACAATGCATCTCGCCTACAATGCTATGATCAGCTTGCCCAAGCGAGTGACCATGTTGCGGTATCTGCCGTTGCTGAAACTAACGCCAAAACCTCACCCAATCCGGCGCTAACACCTAAGCTTGCCACCGTGCCATCATTGACGCCCCCCCCAAAAACATCAGTAAAAGCAGATGCTGTTGCTGAGTTTGGTGCGCCGAGAAAAGAGAATAATCAAGCGCTTGAACAAATTCGTTACCCGGTCACCTTTGCACAAAAGGGATTACGCGGCGGCTATACGGTAACACTCGCTAATGGCCAAGTCTGGCAACAGATAGGTAGTGAGTCTTTTCGAGTTAAACAAGGCCAGACAGTTGTCATAGAAAAGGCCGCGTTGGGCTCTTTCTTGATGCATGTGGACGGTACTAATAACAGTATCAGAGTAAAGCGTCTGCAGTGAACCGTTACATGGACGTTGCGGTCAATCTGATTGGCAGCAAACTGGAACAGGACCTGATACAGGTGATTCAAGATGCCAAGGATGCTGGCGTCTCGCCTTTGCTGCTGATCGGCAGTGACCTCGCTGAAAGTGAACGCTGTATTGAGGTTGCGAAACAGTATCCCCAACAACTCTACACCACCGCAGGTGTACATCCACATCATGCGGATGGCTGGCACAATGACAGCTTGCAACAACTCACCAAGCTCTGTACTCAGGCGCCTGTCGTGGCAGTGGGAGAATGTGGCCTCGACTTTGACCGCAACTATTCTAGTCGCGAGCAACAACTCGCAGCTTTTGAAGCGCAACTCGCGTTAGCCGCACAGTTACAAATGCCAGTCCTGATGCATCAGCGTGAGGCCCATGAGGATTTTCTCAATATATTGAGCCGTTATCGGTCATCACTGCCAGCAGCCCTGCTGCATTGCTTTACGGGAGATAAGCAACAGGTGGCTGACTATAACGCACTGGATCTGTATTTAGGCATCACCGGTTGGGTCTGTGATGAACGACGGGGACAAGCCTTGGCAGAAGCAGTCGCTGACATCCCAGCGGAGCGGCTGCTACTAGAAACCGACAGCCCATATTTATTACCACGCAGTATGCGACCAAAACCTAAATCCGGTCGTAATGAACCCAAGTACTTACCCTATATTGCTGAATTCGTAGCCGAGTTACGACAACAACCATCGCAGCAGCTCGCGCAACAGTGCTATCAAAACAGTCTGCGATTATTTGGTCTGGAGTTGGCACAATGAAACGGTGGCTGGGCCTGATACTGTTATTATTCGCGACAGTTGTCGTCAACCCCCTCGCTTATGGTGTCATGCCTTTAATGGTCAGCGGATCCGACACCAGTACAATAAACCTCAAACAATATACTTTGTTTACCCAACAGCCCGCCGAGGCCACACTGCTGCAGGTCATGGCATTGTCGGAAAGTGCTTGGCAACCGGCGAATAAGCAACGCCTGCTATCCATTGGCAGCGATGGTGACTGGTATCATTTCCGCTTGCTACAGGAGCCAAATATTTCCCATAACTGGTTATTGGAATTTGATAATCCTGATATCGATCGGCTCACCGTCTATCACTTTGTTAATGGTCAATTGCAACAGACGGTAAACATGGGAGATACCCTAGTATTTAATCAACGGCCATTGTTACTTAATAGTTTTATTTATCCGTTCCTAATGCACGATAAGGAAACACACGATTTCTGGATCCAAG
Source organism: Shewanella fodinae (assembly GCF_014651955.1). Taxonomy (GTDB): domain Bacteria; phylum Pseudomonadota; class Gammaproteobacteria; order Enterobacterales; family Shewanellaceae; genus Shewanella; species Shewanella fodinae. The sequence continues at coordinate 220,602 of NZ_BMXW01000003.1, forward strand.
TGCAAACGCATGGCTCCAGCTATCTGCCTATCCAGCTGTGGACACCTGATCATCTGCTACAGCATGTCAGCGATGAAAACATGCTGCAGGGGATCCAGTTAGGCATTCTTGGGGCTATTGGGCTATTTTCCCTGTTTATGGCGGTGACCACTGGCTCTTTCAGCTATGGCTATTATTGCGGATACGTGCTGGCAATGGCGTTGCTGGTTGCCAGCATCAATGGCACAGCATTTAATCATCTATGGCCCGAGTCCCCACAATTACAAAATCACATTATTGCACCGCTAATTCCGTTGGTGTTGATGTTCAATGTTCTATTTACTGAGAAAGCCTTGCAGCTTAAGTACTTCAGTCGCTCACTGCTAAGATTGGGGAGAATATTGACCGCCGCATGTGGGATATTAATTCCGGTTTCGTTGCTTCTGCCTTATAGCATTGCATTGTACGGTGAGTTGTTGGCTGTAGTGGTGGTGGTCATCATCTTGCTGCTGATCAGCATGCAACAAGCGATAAAAGGCAACCAACTGGCACGCTTATATGCTTTATCGTCTATAGGTAAAACCACCGGGGTTCTGGTCAGTGTATTTATGTACATAGGATTATTGTCACTACCGATCAATCCACTGACCCCTTCGATGTTGGGGCTCACGGTTGAGATTGTGTTCATGGCGGCGGTGTTGGCGGTACGTTATAACGAAGAACGAAAATCCAAAATGCGTATCCAGCACGAAGCGCTCATGCAGTCACAAAGGATCCGTGAAGCTAAAGAAGAAGCACTTTTGCTGGAAGCCAAAAGTAACGAACGGCTCGAACGTATGGTGCAAGAACGCACGCTGGAGTTGGAATTTGCGATGCGCGAGCTAAACGAGGCCAATCGCAAACTCACAGAGAAATCGCAATTGGATGCGCTCACCGGTACTTACAATCGGGACGCTTTTGATAAAAAATTGCTGGCAGAAGGTCGGATCAGCCGCCGCCAACAAACCCCGTTAGCCATGTTGATGTTGGATATTGATAAATTCAAAACCATCAATGATACCTATGGGCATTTAGCTGGGGATCAGACACTAAAAGCCATCGCGGAAACACTGAAAGCGCACTTAAAACGTCCCGGAGATCTCGTTGCCCGCTTCGGTGGCGAAGAATTTGCGGTGATCCTGCCTAATACCGATGTTGCTGGTGCCAGCCAGTTGGCGGAGCAGCTACGGACTGCAATTGCAGCGTTGACGGTGTCATGGGGTGGACAGATCATCGACCTTACCGCCAGTATAGGCGTTAGTGCCGGAGTTATTACCGCCGATAGCGACACAGTGCAATTGCTGGCGCAAGCCGATCAAGCGCTGTATCAGGCCAAACATCAAGGACGGAATCGGGTTTGTTGTCATCAACCACAAACCGAGAAAGATTGAAATTTATCAAATTTCTATCCTGCATTGTCATTTACCAAAATATCCGCCAATAGGGACGCTAATTTAGTGATCCTGCTAACATTCATACTCTTTACTCCTTTGTGGATGGCAACACTGGTGGTTGAATCATTACCTTGGTTTAGGAGGCTTTAAGGAAGTACAATGCAGCAAAGTGTAAGAGTATTGCTGGCCACCACAGCGCTGTTTTTCAGCTGCCAGACATTGGCCAATGACGGTTGTAATTTTAAAGAAAACGAAGGCGGCTTTATGGCGACCTGTAAGCAAGAACAACAGGAAGTGATCCTGACCGGTGTCATTGACGGTAAGAAACTGGTGACTAAATTACCACCATTTGAAAGCGGCTACCAGAGTTATGAGGTAGATACCGCGGCGATTGCACCATTAAAAGCTGTCAGCAAGCCGACCCAGATTGTTGTGATCATTGGTACTTGGTGCCCAGATTGTCATCGGGAAACACCACGTTTTATCAAGATTATGGAAGCGGTGAATAACCCAAATATTTCCGTCAAATTTATTGGGGTGGATCGTAAAAAACATGATCCAGAAGGGCTGGCCGCAAAATATGAATTCAAGCGTATTCCAACCTTTATGGTGATCCAGGACGGTAAAGAGATTGGCCGCATTGTGGAGCGTCCGACCGAGTCCCTTGAAAAAGACCTCGCCAAAATTCTTGGGTAATGGCTCAATTACCCTTAAAAACAGAAAGGACCGCATGCGGTCCTTTTTTGATGAGGGTATCGCGGCTTACAGCACGATAGTCTCTCCGGCAACACGTTTTGCCAGCATCAGCAACACGCCTTCACGCAGCGCTCCGCCCGACAACGCTAACTGCTGGATTTGTAAAAGCTCAAACAACGCCAACAATATTGCCACGCCGGCGGCAAAAGTTGGGGCTCGTTCTCGCGATAAGCCCTTAATACTGGGCAAATCCAGTGATTTCTCCGCGAGGATTTCCAGCTTAAGTTGTTGCAACACCGCAGCAGTAATGATCTCCGAGACGCCGCGATGCTGTAGAAGCTCCACCACAGATTGCACTGCCCCAGAAGCGCCAACCACAGCATGCCAGCCCAACGCCAATAGTTGCTGACGGTACTCTCCCAATGCATTGGCAACACTTAGCTGCACATCATCGAAGTCCATCTGTTGCAGCGGTGCGGAACTGAAAAAGGCTCGATTATAAGTGACGCTGCCAAAGGGCAAACTGGTTTTAAACAGCAACTGCTCGCCATCACCGATGATAAATTCAGTACTAGCACCACCAATATCAATCACCAATCGACGTCCATGGCCTTGAGTCGTGGCGACCATGCCTTGGTAGATAAGCTCGGCCTCACGCATCCCACAGATGATCTCGATAGGGAGCCCCAATATCGGTAACGCACGGGTATTGAATTCTTCGGCATTATTGATACTACGCAACGTAGCGGTTGCAACCACCGCCACATTGGCAGACGCTACACCATGTTGCTGCAGCATATCGGCAAACATCGCCAGACAATCCAGGCCGCGTTGCATAGCATTGCTCTGCAATCGGCCATCGCTGCCGATCCCCTCAGCTAGGCGTACTTTACGTTTGTATTTTGCGATGACTTTTGGCTGGTTGCTCACGGTATGAGCCACCAGCATATTAAAACTATTAGATCCCAGAGTTATGGCCGCGTAAAGACTCAAATATGTCAGTTCCTACGGCTACGGTCGGGGCGGCGTCCTGTTGATCGGCTCCCTTGTGCCCGTTCTCTTTTATTACGGGGAGTCACCCGGCGATGCAACTTCACTGGTGCCGGAATATCATCAAGCAGGGCTTCGCGGTCATAAGAACTTACCGGAATGATATGTCCAATATAAGTCTCAATGGCCGGCAGATTCAGCGCATATTCTTCACAGGCGAAACTGACCGAAGCACCTTTTTCACCCGCACGGCCAGTACGACCGATCCGGTGCACATAATCTTCGCAGTCATCCGGCAAGTCAAAGTTATACACATGAGAAACATGTGGAATATGCAGTCCTCGGGCCGCCACATCTGTTGCTACCAGTATATCCAGCTCACCCTTAGTGAACTGTTCCAGGATTTTCAGACGTTTTTTCTGCGGCACATCTCCAGTCAGTAAACCCACGCGGTGACCATCACCTTCCAGCCAGCCCCACAAGTTTTCACACTGGTGTTTGGTATTGGCGAAGACAATGGCTTTTTCTGGCCAATCTTCTTCAATCAAGGTCAACAGCAAGGGGACTTTGTCTTCCATTGATGGGTAGAACAGCTCTTCCTTAATGTTCTTTGAAGTCTTCTCTTCTGGCGTAATTTCCACTTTGACAGGATCGTTCATGTGGTCATATGCCAGTTCCTGTACTTTCATCGACAACGTGGCCGAGAACAGCATATTCAGGCGCTGATCCGCAGCAGGCATTCGCCGAAACAGAAAACGGATGTCCTTGATAAAGCCCAGATCAAACATTCGATCCGCCTCATCAAGAACTACCGCTTGGATAGCACCAAGATTAATCACCCCTTGACGTACATAATCGATAATCCGTCCGGTGGTGCCAATCAGAATATCTACGCCCGCATCCAGCACTTTACGCTGAGTATCATAACCTTCTCCCCCGTAGACAATCCCCAGTTTCAACCCAGTATGCTTAGACAATAACTTGCCATCTTTAGCAATCTGAATTGCCAGTTCTCTGGTTGGGGCCATAATGATGGCGCGGGGTTGATTGAGCTGACGATTTTCGGGGACAGGATGAGATAACAGGTAATCAAAGGTGGCGACTAGAAATGCCAGCGTTTTTCCCGTACCAGTTTGGGCCTGGCCGGCAATGTCCTTACCTTCCAATAGCACCGGCAGCGATAACGCCTGGATTGGCGTACAGTATTCAAAGCCGTTCTCTACCAGCGCCTGAATCACTTCAGGGTGCAGTGGTAGATCGGCAAATTTTTGTTGAGATAAATGTGTTTCGCTCATAGCGGAAGCATACCAGTTTTGGGTTGCAATAAGATACTCGATAGTTTGAAATAGCAACAAGGAAAAACGATAACTTGATTTACTGTTTCACGGCCCCAATATACAGGTAATGCCAATTACAGGCCAGTAATGGCAACCAATGGAGAAGATCATGAGTGACAAAATTATCTATGTAAGCGACGACAGCTTCGAATCTGAAGTGCTGAAGTCAGACAAGCCAGTACTGGTGGACTTTTGGGCCGAGTGGTGTGGCCCATGCAAAATGATTGCCCCAATCCTGGATGACGTAGCCACTGAATACGATGGCAAACTGACAATCGCGAAAGTCAACGTAGATCAGAATAATGCGACCCCGGCAAAATACGGTATCCGTGGTATCCCAACACTGTTGCTGTTCAAAAATGGTGAATTAGCCGCCACTAAAGTGGGTGCACTGTCTAAGACTCAATTGAAAGAGTTTATTGACGCGCAAATCTAGTGCAAGAAGTGACACCCGGCACGCAATCACAATAAATTGCTTGCCGGGCAAGTAAACCGCTGGACGCTTCCGCTATATAGTGCTAACTTATTAACCAGATTTTATCTAAAACCCACTTCTCGCAGTTCAATCAATTTCCTTCAAATCCATTTTGAGTGATTGAGCACGCGCGTAAGCTTTGTCGCTAAAAACAAGACCCACCAAAATGAATTTAACTGAATTAAAAAACAAGTCTATTGCTGACTTAGTCGCTCTGGCCGAAGAAATGAATCTGGAGAATATGGCCCGTGCCCGCAAGCAGGACATCATTTTCTCCATTCTTAAAGCTCACTCAAAAAGCGGCGAGGATATCTTCGGCGGTGGCGTACTGGAAATTCTGCAGGATGGTTTCGGATTTCTGCGCAGTGCCGATGGTTCTTATCTTGCCGGTCCTGACGATATCTATGTTTCGCCGAGCCAGATCCGTCGTTTCAACATGCGAACGGGCGATACAATTTTCGGTAAAATCCGTCCACCAAAAGAAGGTGAACGTTATTTTGCGCTGCTGAAAGTTAACGAAGTTAACTTTGATAAACCCGAAAACTCCCGCAACAAGATCCTGTTTGAAAACCTTACGCCGCTGCACGCCGAAGAACGTTTGCGCATGGAACGTGGCAACGGTTCTACCGAAGATATCACGGCCCGAATCTTGGATCTGTGCTCACCTATCGGTAAAGGTCAGCGTGGTTTGATTGTTGCGCCGCCTAAAGCAGGTAAGACACTGCTGCTGCAAAACATCGCTCAGTCCATCACCTACAACAACCCAGAAGTCGTGTTGATGGTATTGCTGATTGACGAACGGCCTGAAGAAGTAACCGAAATGCAACGGCTGGTAAAGGGTGAAGTTATTGCCTCTACCTTTGACGAACCCGCAAGCCGTCATGTGCAAGTAGCCGAAATGGTGATTGAAAAAGCCAAGCGCCTGGTAGAGCACAAAAAAGACGTGGTGATTCTGCTGGACTCTATCACTCGCCTAGCGCGCGCTTACAACACGGTAGTGCCGTCCTCTGGTAAGGTATTGACAGGTGGTGTGGATGCCAACGCCCTGCATCGTCCTAAGCGCTTCTTCGGTGCTGCTCGTAATATTGAAAACGGTGGCAGCTTGACCATTATCGCCACGGCATTGATCGATACCGGCTCGAAGATGGATGAAGTCATTTACGAAGAGTTTAAGGGCACAGGTAACCAGGAACTGCATCTGTCACGTAAAGCGGCAGAAAAACGCGTGTTCCCAGCCATCGACTTCAACCGCTCAGGCACTCGTCGTGAAGAAAAGCTGACGACGCCAGATGAACTGCAGAAAATGTGGATCCTGCGGAAAATCCTGAACCCGATGGATGAAGTCAGCGCCATGGAATTCCTGATCGACAAGCTGGCGATGACCAAAACCAATGAAGAATTCTTTACCGCGATGAAACGCGCCAAGTAAAGATAACCTTCCAGAGATGCTAGCCACTATCACTATCAGTGGTTCATAGCTGGAAAGTCAAAGGCCGCTAGGATGCGGCCTTAATGTGATGGTCCGCCTCCCTTCTCAGCAACTATGCTGAGATTAGGCTAGACAGGAGGTAGACCATCATGTTTATTCAAGTACTCGGTATCGATTTAGGCAAGTCAAACTTTCATCTTATTG
>NZ_BMXW01000004.1 GCF_014651955.1 Shewanella fodinae
TACTGCGGCAGTGTGATTGCGGCTCACCGAGCCAGCGGAACAAACTAAAACAAGCTAGCTGGAGCGATGACTACCGTGAAAAAGTGTTCTTTGGTTAGAAATTGCTCAAAGTGTGCTCCGACCCTAGCTCGGTATCAAATGCTGAGACGAGGTGTAACGCTTGTTCCGTACCGTTTCGATTAACTGCGCCACGAAGGGTTTTTCCGTCAATGGCGATTAACGGTTTACCGGCAGAGGCTCTCAAACTATTGGTCCAGCGAAACAATGCCAGTACCATCATCTCAACATCGATTGCTTTAATGATCCGCGCAATAGAGTGCCGAGTGGGTATTCCTTTTGCGAAAGGCCGATGTTTCTGGAGCCATGACAAGTGCTCATGACCAAACTCCTCAATCTCAAGCCATCCGTGACAACCGGAAGCGGTTGCGGCTAAAACGAGGAAAATGATATCAACCAAATTATGTTCCAAGTTGATATATGAACGTGGGTCTTCAATGAGTTTCAAATGGTCAAACAAGGACATGGATTAGGCTGAGTAGAATAACATGCCTGATCAGATCATGCTGATACTGATAAGTTCCATGCTGTTAACAAAGTATGATCCCACCCTGCTTATTTTAGTGATACTAAATAACTGTTCTGAAGTGTAGATCACCCGAAAAGGAAACTCAGTGTGAAATGAGCGATCAGATCAGTCGCCGAACGGCCACTAATACACATCCACACTGAGTATGAACAGAATAACATTGATCGTGCCGAGCGACGCCGATTAGAGAAAATCGTCCAGCGAAGCAAAGATAAACGTTTCAGCCGTCGAGCAAATGCTACGTTACTTGTACATTAAGGACTATCCCGACAGAAAGTCGCGAGCTTGCTTAGCGCTGCTCGTTCTTCCGTAAATCGCTGGTGTCGCAAGTATAACGAACAGGGGATAAACGGATTGAAAGATGCCGAGCTTGGTAAACCTCCATACTTACCCGGCGATGCCATAGTGAAGATGCTGCATTTTTTAATCCCTTGCTCACTACAAGATTTAGGCTATCAGCGTAGTCGTTGGAGTACCGAATTGCTCGCCAAAGTATTACAAAAACATGCAGGAATTCATATTCATAGTTCGACGTTACATCGATGGATGCCCGAACTCGGGATAGTATGTCGTCGGGCAGCTCCGATACTCGGAATTTGTGACCCACATAAGGGCGAAAAGTTAGCGGCGATTAAAGCCGCGTTGGATAACTGTAATGCCGATAATCCCGTCTTCTATGAAGACGGTGGATATCCATTTAAATCCGAAGATAGGTGCAGACTGGGGCTTTCGAGGGAAACAACGGTTAGTGGCAACTCCTGAGTGTAACGGAACATATTATCTTGTGGGCGCCTTACATACCAGCACTGGCACAGTGAAATATGTCGGCAGTGACTCAAAATCTTCGGCGTTGTTTATCAAGCTGATGGAATTGCTTCGGCAGCGCTATCGCAAAGCGAAAACCATCACGTTAATCGTGGATAATTACATCATTCACAAGAGTAAAAAAGTGCAGGCTTGGCTAAGTAAAAATCGCAAGTTCACGCTATTGTTTCAGCCTGTTTATAGTCCTTGGGTGAATAAGATTGAGAAGCTGGGCATGCACTTCATGAAACGGTGACACGTAATCATAAATGTTCGCAGATGTGGCAGTTACTACAAAGGGTGAAGCGATTTATGGAAACCGCTTCACCCTATCCCGGGAACAACATGGACTGGCAGAGCTGTAGCAGAATTAGGGTCAGTTATTTAGCTGTGCTGAAATTTTATGAATACTTACTCTAAGCAGGGCTCCCCGAATCTACTAAATTCGCAACTGTTTACATGACAGTGATGAACACAGATTGTCACTGATAGAGTAGGCGATTGTTGCAGTCATTATATTAGTTAGCTTGACAGATAATAAGTATTGCTTATTATTCACGCCTTTCTTCTCTTCGTTGTGATAATCGTCGGAGTCACATCTATGCCTCAACAAAGTATTGGCTATCTGATGGCCGATGTTATGCGTCTGCTTCGCAGAACGTTTCAAAAACGTTCAGAACTAAGTGGCCTTACGCTGGCGCAAACTCGAGCGTTGAAGTGTGTCTCCGTAAATGAAGGAATTCGTCAGGTTGAATTGGCTGAGCGCTTGGAAATCAAGCCGATGACGCTGGTTAGAGTCATTGATCAATTAGTGGCAGCAGGCTTTTTGGTTAGAAAACGGGATCCCATTGATCGCAGGGCTCACTTAATTCATACCACGGCTAATGCCAAACCGATACAGGATAAGGTTCTGCAAGCGTCCCAGGAGGTCTGGGGGCATGCTCTTGCCGGTTTATCTGAAGAGCAGATAGATAATTTCATGCTGGTTTTGCAATCCATCCACAATAACTTATCAAAAGAATAATCAGGGTATATTTATGTCTGCGGCAGACACTCATCTCCAGGAAAATTCTCATGTTCACCGTGCTGGTCGTCAGCGCAAACGCATCGTAATGCTGTTTGTGATGCCAGTATTGTTGGTCGGTGCCGCATTGGCTATGTATCTCCATGGCGGACGTTATGTCGAAACTGATAACGCCTATGTGAAAGCTGATAAGACACTGATCAGCAGCGAAATTTCTGGCAAAGTTATTAACGTTCTAGTGAGAGATAACCAACAGGTGAAAACCGGTCAGTTGCTATTTCAGCTTGATCCAAAGCCTTATCAGATAGCGCTGGCGGAAGCGGAAGCGAATCTTAGCGACACTGTTAACTTGCTAAAGGTGCTGAAGGCCAATGTGCAAACCAAGTTGGCAAGTATTGCCGCCGCTAAGAATCAATATCAGTACCTGTTGCGGGAACAACAGCGCAAACAGAATTTGCTGAAGCAGCACTATATCTCCGACTCTGATTACGATGCGGCCAGGCAAGATACTGAACAGCAACAGTTGCAGATTGAATCTTTGTATACCGAACTGAAACTGGCGGCCGAAGGGCTGGGAGGCGATGTCAACGCTCCGATAGCGCAGAATGCTAAGTATAAAAAAGCACAAGCGTCTTTAGAAAAAGCGCGTAATGATCTTCAACATGTTGATATCTATGCGCCATCGAGTGGCATTGTGACGAACGTGCTGGAAAAGGGGGAGTATGTGAACCCCGGCAGCAGCGCGATGATGCTAGTTGCTGACGATAATTTGTGGGTGGAAGCTAACTACACTGAAAAGGATCTCACCTATGTTCGCGTCGGCCAGAATGTTGCAATCAATGTGGATTATCAACCAGATTACACTTGGCATGGCACCGTAAGCAGCCTTAGTCCTGCCACTGGCTCGGAGTTTTCGGTCATCCCCGCCCAAAATGCCACCGGCAACTGGGTGAAAATCAGTCAGCGACTACCCATCCGTATCCATATTGACCCTTTGCCCGGAGCCCCTAAATTACGCGCAGGCCTCAGCGCCGTTGTTACCATAGATACTCACCACCAGCGCCACTTGGCATTCTGACTTGAGGATTGCGTGTGACTCAGAGAGAAAACCAAGGGGTAAGCCGTGGCTTGGTGACCTTATCGGTGATGCTGGCCACTATCATGCAGGCCCTTGATACCACAATCGCGAATGTGGCATTGCCCCATATGCAGGGAGCAATGGGCGCGACTCAGGATCAAGTTTCTTGGGTGCTGACTTCCTATATCGTGGCGGCTGCAATCGCTATGCCTATGACCGGTTTTATTTCCGCTCGTATTGGACGAAAACAGCTGTTTTTGTGGTCAGTGGTTGGCTTTACCATCACATCCGCGTTATGTGGTGCGGCGCAAACACTGGATCAGATAGTGATCTTTCGCCTGCTACAAGGTATTTTCGGTGCCAGCCTAGTACCGTTGTCACAATCGGTTCTACTGGATACCTATCCTACGGAGCAGCATGGTTCAGCCATGGCAATGTGGGGGGTAGGAGTAATGGTCGGGCCGATTCTTGGACCGTCCTTAGGTGGCTGGCTAACGGAGTACTATAACTGGCGTTGGGTGTTTTATATTAATATTCCGTTTGGGGTGCTGGCTTGGTTGGGCATCGCTACTTTTGTTAAGGAAACACCATTAGATCCCAAGCGTAAGTTTGACCTGTTTGGCTTTATGTTGTTGGCAATCGCTATTGGTAGCCTGCAACTGTTTTTGGACCGTGGCGAGTCACAAAACTGGTTTGCTAGCATGGAGATTATGGTGGAAGCCATTTTGGCTGCGCTGACCATGTATATGTTCATCGTGCACATGTTTACCGCTAATCAACCGTTTCTTGAGCCGCAGATGTTCCGCGATCGCAACTTTGTTATCGGGTTACTCTTTATATTTATTATCGGAATTGTGTTGCTAGCGACGATGGCGCTGCTACCTCCTTATCTGCAAAACCTGATGGGGTACCCGGTGATTGATGTGGGATTGCTGTTGACGCCGCGCGGTTTTGGCACCATGGCTGGAATGATGCTGGTGGGCAAGCTGGCAAATAAAGTGGATTTACGTTATCTGATAGTCATCGGGTTGCTGTTGATGATCCTATCGTTGTGGCAAATGACGGGCTTCTCAATTGATGTCAGTCGTTGGGAGGTTATATACACCGGCGTTATCCAAGGTCTGGGGATGGGACTGGTATTTGTTCCGTTATCAACCATCAGCTTTTCAACGCTGGCACCGCAGTTCCGTAATGAGGGAACGGCGCTTTATAGCCTGATACGAAATATTGGCAGTAGCATCGGCATTTCCGCCGTCACGACTTATCTGTCTCAGCGGGTCCAGATTAATCATGCCGCGTTTGCTGATTACATTACTCCTTTTAATAAGGCGCTCCAGGCTGCTGCGCATGTGGGTGCAGCAGATCTCTCTACGACCATAGGTTTGGTCAAACTCAACAATGAAGTGACGTATCAGGCATCGCTACTGGGATACCTGCAGGACTTTCGAATAATGATGTTCCTATGTGTACTGATGTTACTCATGATGGTATTGCTGAGAAAGCCTCAGAAGCGGGCACCTACGGTGATTAAGCGTAAGCCATGAACGTGGACGGGAGGTGATTGGGTTATGGTTGCTTGTTATTATCTTCCTGATGTATGTTGATATAGCCAGATTGTTGCATCTGTTTTAGCACTATTGCCTGTGACTGCTGTAACGCTGCATCAACACTCAGTTTCCCGTCAATGATTTCGGCCACTCGATTGGCAACGCTGGTGCCAAAAGCCGCATACTCGGGGATCCCAACAAAAATGGTGCCAGCGTATGGCACTGGTTGCAGGGTTCTTTTTTCTTCTCCATTCTGTTGTAACGCTTGCAGTACCGTTAAGGCAAAAGGCGCTTGTTGTTGATATTCGGTATGTTGGTAGGTTGAGAGGCGGGTCCCGGGTGGTACTGCGACCCAACCTTCATGGTCCGCAACCAACTTCACATAAGATTTGGAGGTCGCCCATTCGATAAAACGTTGTGCAGCTTGTTGCTGTTTTGAGGAGTTAGGTATTGCCAACGCCCAGATCCAAAGCCATTGTGAGGGTAATTCCCCTTGCGGCTGAGAAGCAAATCCGGTTGTTTCTGCTACGTTAGAAACCTGCTTATCAAATAGATAACCTGCGGCAACGGTTGCGTCCACCCAGATAGCGCAATGCCCTTCGGCAAACAGTTGTAGTGTTTCGATGAAACCACTTTGGGTCGCATGAGGTTGACCATATTGTCTTAGTAAGCGCTGATAGAGTTCCAATGTCTGCTGCCATGGACGAGATAACAACTGTGGCTGCCATTGCTCGTCAAACCAGCGTCCACCCATAGCATGTACCCATGAGGTGATCAGTCCCATATTCCCACCCCAACCGGGTTCACCACGTAAACAGATGCCGTATAGTTGGTTGGTCGGGTCATGAAGTTTTGCCGCTAAGGTCTCGATGTCGGCGAATGTAGGCTGTGTCGGCATCGTTAGCCCAGCTTTGGCAAACAGGTCTTTGCGATAAAAGGTCATGGCACTTTCTGCGTAAAACGGTAGGGCAAATAGCTGTCCCTGAAACGAGAGTGCTGCTCTGTTCATCGGTAAAATATCATTCAGATCATAGCTATGTGGCAGTTGCTTTAACGGTTTCAGCCAATGGCGACGAGCCCAGATTGGCGTCTCAAAGTTACCAATGGTCATCACATCAAACACGCCATCCGCAATTGCTAGGTCGCCAAGTAAACGTCGTCTGAGGATACTCTCTTCCAGAAATACCCAATTGAGCTCAATATCTGGGTGCTGTTGCTCAAATACGGTACCTAGACGCTGCATGATGCGCATATCCGGGTTATCCACTGAGCCTATTGTCAACCTCACCTTGTGAGTTTGAGCGTCTGAACTCAGCAGTAATCCATGCTTCGCTCTTAACGCAAAAAGGGTACCGTCTTTGCGCATCTGTTGCAGCCCAAGATTAAAAGCTTTGAGCAGTTTTACGCTACGAGCTGACTGTAATGGGAAGGCAACGTGAAAACTCTTTTCCACTAGAGCCGGTTGCACAAACTCCAACTCACCGATGTACTGAGGTCGATGGCCAACCATCAGATCTACTGCCGTATATTTATCAATGAGAATATATGGCACTCGTCCGTGATAAAGTTTATCCAGATTTTGCAGGTCTGATGTAGCAAACTCCGTCGCAACCAACTGATTGAAATGGGGGATCGTCAGTCCCCCTCTGACTACTCCCACCACGCTGTGAGCCAACGGTGACAAAGCTTTTTCTAGCTGGTCGGTCGGTGAAGTGGGATAACGGAAAGGGTCATCACGATGCTTCAGTAATCCTAACGCATCGCCAGGAAACGCATTTGAAAACAATAGGGTACCGGGTTCAGTATCTTGGTATACCGGCACTATGCCATCTACTCGTCCTTGTGTGGCGAGTGCGAGTGCTCTTGCCCAGGGGTAAAAGGTAATTTCTACCTGATATCCAGAAAGGGCAAATGCTTGGGTGACTACTTCACTGACATACCCCTGATTCTGCAATCGTTGACCAATATACGGTTCTCTCTCTCCGGCGACTAACTGGATAGTGGTGCCAGCAGTTATACTCTGAGATAGGAGACAGCAGCACACTATCAACATCGATTGCCATAGACATTTCATATGTAAATACAGTGCATTGGTTAACTTTGATTAAAGTGTAGTCAAAAGTGGCTTGTTCGATATGTGATTCTTGATTATCTAAGACAATTCTTGCAGCACAGTGCTACCCAGCCGGATAATCTGAGCTATTAAAACGAAAACATTCTGGTAGTTATGGAAAGGGTATCCTTGCAGGTGACCGATGACGGGTCCCATACATTATTTAATGCCGAGTTGAATGAGACTTACCACTCACACAAAGGTGCTATTGCCGAGTCTCGCTATGTTTATATAGCAGCAGGGTTTGATGCTGTCATTGAGACATTTACCGAATTGTCTATTTTTGAAGTGGGCTTTGGCACCGGGTTAAACGCATTGTTGACGTTGGGACATTTTCAAGAAATTAATCAACAGCGTCAGTCTGATAATAAACCGCCATTAACTGTGCGTTATGTCAGTATTGAACCCTATCCGTTGGCGCCGGACTTGATTCATCGCCTCAACTATCAGCAATTGCTTGCGCCATCTTACGCACCGTTGTTTGACATGCTGCATTCCACGCCTTGGGAACAAGCCTGTGAGTTGTTGCCCGGGTTCTGGTTGACAAAATGTCACATGCGGTTGGAGCATGTCGTGTTATCTCCGCAACAATTCAATCTGATCTACTTTGATGCCTTTGCACCGAATAAACAGCCCGATGTTTGGTGTCAGGACAATCTGGCCAAATGCTATCAGCTGTTACAAGCTCAAGGAATGCTGGTGTCATATTGTGCCAGTGGTCAGTTTAAGCGTGACCTAAAAGCGGTTGGGTTTACGGTAAAAGCATATCCTGGCGCTTTGGGCAAACGCGAGATGACCCGGGCATGGCGTGAGTAACTTTGATGAGGCGACAGGAGCGAACCTTCAGAATGTGGTTGCATATTTTATTGTTTTTGGTGCGGTATATACGGATAAACTTCCGATCCGCTCCTGTCATGTTGGTTACCACAATCTCGTCGTAGAGTTGGGTTGAATAAAAACGGCAGAGATAATAGGTAAAATCTATAATTTTATTTTTATTAATGAGTTAGTTATCGTTGGGGGCGATATTTTCACTCTCACCTATTAACTCTGCCCAAACTTTCTTATCGCGGCTAAAACTAGCCCAGATAAGCTACACAGGTTGAGCCTGCGTGAATAAAAACGACGTGAGTGAACCTAGAATTCGCGCGTTATTTTTATTATTTGCACATTTCTATCGTTGGGGGCGATAACAAATATTTTTGTTCAGCCCACTCAGGTCGAAACCTTGGCAGACCGCTTCCTTGCGTTGCCACCAGTTAGCTCCTGCAACTGGTATCGAATAAAAATGACAAGAATGAACCTAGAAAAGCGCAAAATTTGGGGAGCACACTTTTTCTATCGTTGGGGGCGATAACTGTTATTAGTTCAGTTCAAACTTGTCGAAACCGTTAGTTAAAATACCTAGCTTTCAGCTGTGACATCACATTGGATACATAGAGCCATGGCGTTGATGTATCGGTTGCTTGCTGACTCTGACGTACCCACATATATAAAGTTTTGGTCGGGAGTCCATATTGACGGGCCACATCAAACAGCAACCGCCCATTATGGGTGACTTCGATGACTGCCTGATGCCGAAGGGTATCTGTCATTTCCATCTTCACCTCCTGAATTACCTCGTTATACTGCTGAATTTGTTACTCAATATCCCACTGGCTAATGCCAAGGTGTTTATAGCTTTGCCAGTGTTGCCGCCAGCTGTGGAAAAACTGATAAATGATTTTCATCCTTACCTCCTGCTGTGTCGGAATACTACTTTCTATGTATGTAAGAACTGTGCCAATTTTTTTAAATATTTTTTATTATTTAAAATCATATAGATACTGATTTTCTGCGAAAATGCGAAAATTTGAGGTCGTACCATGAATGTGCGTGATGCACCTATTTGGTGCGTAACCTTTGCCAAAAAGGCAGAAATATAGGTTATGAGGAACTGAATCGAGCCTGAATAAGCTGCAAATTATACAGATCAGCATTCGCTACGCCGTTGTTTTGCCGGTGGATGGTTATATACTGATGCCATAATTATTCACGGCGAGACTAAGGAGAACCCACCATGAACAAGGTTATGATGCCGTTGACTTCTGCTGCATTGATAATGTTTTTCGCCGCCGGTTGTACAACCGTTAACCCTTATACCAATGAACAACAGACCTCTAAAGCAACGAGTGGGGCACTGATTGGTGCTGCTGCTGGTGCCCTTGTTGGTGTTGCGACTTCCAGTAAACATGATCGAGGTAAAGGTGCATTGATTGGCGCTGCTTCTGGAGCCGCAGTCGGTGGCGGCGTTGGTTACTATATGGATGTGCAGGAAGCTAAGCTGCGTCAGCAGTTATCCGCCTCAGGTGTTAGTGTAACCCGCTCCGGTGATAACATTATTTTGAATATGCCAAATGAGATTACCTTCCAAGTGGACAAAACAGATCTGAGCGGCGGAGCCATGCAGGTGCTGGACAGTGTAGCGTTGGTGGCTAAAGAATACCCCAAAACTCAACTGAATATTATTGGTTATACCGATAGCACGGGTTCTGAATCTTATAATTTGCGCCTGTCGCAGGTGCGCGCTTCTTCTGTAGGTAACTATCTAATCCAGAAAGGCGTTGCAGGTCAGCGTGTGGTGACGCGGGGGGCAGGAGAAAGCAATCCGATTGCCAGTAACAGCAATGCTGCTGGCAGAGCCCAGAATCGTCGAGTGGAAATTGTGTTAAGTCCACTAGCACAGTAATATCGATAT
This sequence comes from Shewanella fodinae, assembly GCF_014651955.1. Classification (GTDB taxonomy): domain Bacteria; phylum Pseudomonadota; class Gammaproteobacteria; order Enterobacterales; family Shewanellaceae; genus Shewanella; species Shewanella fodinae. Next base: position 9,890 of record NZ_BMXW01000004.1, read on the forward strand.
CCTGCCAAGGCCGCATTATGCGGCCTTTTTTCCAATATCACAGTGCCGTTTGCTAGTTAGATTTGCTCGATACTCAGGTCATCACTATGGCTGAGTGTCATGCACCTTCTTAGCCTTTGTTGAATGATGGAATCACGTTTATTTTGACGTAGAGATTTGGCGGGGCGAAAAACGGTTAACTGGCTTCATCGAAGCGGGCATTGATCAGATTGCAGATGGCTTCCATTGCTGGTTCTGCATCAGGACCATCCGCAATTAGTCGGATTTTTTTACCCATGCCGGTTTCCAGCATCAGTAACCCGAGCACGCTTGCTGCAGAAGCTTTTTTTTCACCTTGGATCAGAAAGATATTAGCGTCAAACTCATTGGCGAGTATGGCCAGTTTTGTCGCCGCTCTGGCATGTAATCCCAGCTTATTGAGAATGGTGATTTCTCGCTCAATTCTTGCCATGTTCGAGTTCCCGGTGGCGTGCCTGAACTTTATGCTTACTGTTGCTGAAACGCTTTGCAAGTTGCTCTGCTACATAAACGGAGCGGTGTTGTCCGCCGGTGCAACCAATGGCTACGGTAAGGTAACTGCGGTTATTGCGTTCCAGATGGGGTAACCATGTATCGAGCAAGTTTTCTATTTGCCAGATAAACTTATTTACTAGCGGTTGGCGGTTGAGAAACTCACGTACCGGTTCATCCAACCCAGTCAGTGGTCTGAGCTGAGGCTCCCAGTGGGGATTAGGTAAAAAACGTGCATCAAATACGAAATCGGCTTCTGCGGGCAACCCATGCTTAAATCCAAAGGATTCGAAGTTGATCACCAGTTCTTTGGTGGCACTTCCCAGTAAAATCTCCCGCACTGTGTCACTTAGTTCATAGATATTCAGCGTGGAGGTATCTATGTAATGATCCATCAGTTGTGACAGCGGGGCGAGTAGTTTACCTTCCTGCTCGATAGCATCTTTTAGCGAAATTTTACTTTTAGATAATGGATGCAGGCGCCGGGTTTCGCTATAGCGTTTTAACAGCACTTTATCAGATGCATTCAGGAAAAAGCTGATGACCTCAGTGCCTTGGGGCAGTTTTCCTAGCTGGCCCTCGAGCACTTTATCCTGGTTAGGCATATTCCGCACATCGACACTAATAGCCACCAACTCATTACTGCCACGAAGATTATCCAGCAAACTGCCAATCATGGGTAAAGGCAAATTGTCGACGCAGTAGTAGCCCATGTCTTCCAGTACTCGCAATGCTACAGATTTTCCTGAGCCGGAGCGGCCGGAGACGATGGCCAGTTTCATCCGGTGATCACCTGATACAATTCTTCTTTGGTGGTCGCCTTGCGCAACTGCTTAAGTATCTGCTTGTCACTGAGTTTTTCAGCCATTGCCGATAAGGTGCTCAGGTGCTGCTGGCATTGATCTGCGGGCACCACTAGGGCAAACAGGATATCGACCGGTTGGTTATCAATGGCATCGAAAGCAATCGGCTCGTTACATTTCACCAGCACTGCAATCGGAGTTGTTATGTCCGGCATACGACCATGAGGAATGGCTATGCCATTGCCTATGCCCGTGCTTCCCATTTTTTCTCTGGCCAACAGGCTTTCAAAAATGGCTTGGGACGACAGATTGGGATACTGGGCTGCGGCGAGTTCGCTGATGAGCTCCAATACCTTTTTCTTGCTGCCGGGTGTGGCGCAGGTGGTACACTCCGGCCGCAGGACGGTACTAAGTTCCATCATGAGTATTTTGTCAGCTTTTCTTTGTATTTAATGATCTGACGATCCAATTTATCAATCAGAGCGTCAATGGCTGCGTACATGTCGGTGTGCTCTGCGGTGCCGTGCACTTCGCCACCGTTCAGATGTAGCTTGGCTTCGACTCTTTGTATAGCTTTTTCTACATTGAGTACGACATGCACATTATTGATCTGTTCGAAATGACGTTCAAGTTTTGCAAATTTACTCTCCACGTAGCTACGCAACGAATCGGTGATCTCAATATGATGGCCTGCCAGGTTGATTTGCATAGGGGTGTCCTCCATAGGGGTACTGTGGAATTACAAACTCTTACGCTGATTTGAGGGCGGGATCAGCATGGCTTCACGATACTTTGCAATGGTCCGTCTTGCCACGTTAATTCCCTGTTCCGCCAGCAACTGTGCCATTTTGCTGTCACTGAGCGGCTTTTTCTGATTCTCTGCTGCGACCAGTTTCTTGATAAAGGCTCGTATGGCGGTTGACGAACACTCGCCGCCATCATCGGTGCCAACATGGCTGGAAAAGAAATATTTCAGTTCAAAAATACCGCGAGGAGTATGCATGTATTTTTGCGTCGTCACTCGTGAAATCGTCGATTCATGCATATCGACCGCTTCGGCGATATCGTTGAGTACCATTGGTTTCATGGCTTCTTCACCATATTCAAAGAAGCCTTGTTGAAACTGGACGATACAATTAGCAACTTTCAGCAAGGTTTCATTGCGGCTTTCCAAACTCTTGATAAACCATTTGGCTTCCTGCAAATGTCCGCGGATAAACTGGCTGTCTGACTGGCTGCGAACACTGCGCGCCATGGCGGCATATTGCTGATTAATACTCAGTTTGGGCATACAATCTGGGTTGAGTTCGACAATCCAGCGGCCATTCTTTTTCCAGACGCTGACATCCGGGATCACATATTCCTCGTCCTGTGGCTGTACCAACAGGCCGGGCCGAGGGTTGAGTGTCTGGATCAACACGATGGCATCTCGTAGATCTTCTTCTCTGAGGCGTGTTTTACGCATCAAGGTGCGATAATCTTTCGCGGCGATCAGATCGAGGTGTTGCTCCAGCAACATGATGGCATTTTCTAAATGCGGTGTGTCTTCACTGAACTGTGACAGCTGGATCAGCAAACATTCCCGTAAATCTCGAGCAGCAACCCCCACAGGGTCAAAGTGCTGAATGCGTTTCAGTACGGCTTCTACTTCGTCCAATTCAATCTCAGGATTGCCCATGGCTTCCAGAATTTCTTCTGTGCTTTGAGTCAGATAACCCTGATCATCAATGGCCTCAATAATGGCGGTGGCAATGGCTGAGTCGGTTTCGGAAAACGGTGTCAGGTTTTTCTGCCATTCCAAATGTTCACGTAATCCTTCGGAGGTTTCTCCCTGAAATGGCGTGTCATCATCACGGATAGGACCCGCAGGGGCAGCAGGTGCTGCGGTAAAGACTTCATCCCAAGTGGTGTCCATTGGCAGTTCTTCTGGCAGGGATTGGCTGGTTAACGCATCGGAAGTCTCAATAGTTGAACTGTCTTCCGTTTGAACGTCGATGGTTGGCGTGTCGAGATCATTATCCACATCATTGTCGTCATCGGCTAATTGACTATCTTCATTGACTTCCAATAGTGGATTGGCTTCCAGCGCCTGCTGAATTTCCTGTTGTAACTCCAGCGACGACAACTGCAGCAAACGGATTGCCTGCTGCAGTTGTGGTGTCATAGTCAGCTGTTGACCCAGCTTTAACTGGAGTGACGTTTTCATGTTACCGCTTACTCCTACATCCTATCGTGTAATAAAAAATCCAGTAATTACAGTCTTTAACAATTAGAATTGCCTACCCAAAGGTGGTTACTATAGCTTGAATTGCTCTCCTAAGTACACTGCACGTACTTGTTGATTATCGAGGATTTCAGCAGGGGAGCCTTCTGCGATCAACTGACCGTGACTAACGATGTAGGCGCGCTCACACACATCAAGTGTTTCACGCACATTATGGTCGGTAATCAGCACTCCCAGTCCGCGGGAACGCAGCTGTTCAATAATTTTTTTGATATCGATGACCGATATGGGATCCACGCCCGCAAAGGGTTCGTCCAGCAAAATAAATTTTGGATCCGCCGCTAGGGCTCTGGCTATTTCAACCCGGCGTCTTTCACCGCCGGATAGTGACATCCCAAAACTGTCGCGAATATGAGTGATATGGAACTCTTCGAGCAACTGTTCCAACTGCTCTTCACGGCCATCACGATCCAGACCCTTGCGGATCTGTAGTACTGCCATGATGTTATCTCGCACCGTGAGTTTACGGAAAATACTGGCTTCTTGCGGCAAATAACCGATGCCTTTGCGGGCACGCAGATGCATGGGATCCATGGTCAGCTCATCATCGTCGATGAAGATCCGCCCTTTATCGCTCTGAATGAGTCCTACGACCATATAGAACGTAGTGGTCTTGCCTGCGCCGTTGGGGCCGAGTAATCCGACAATCTGCCCAGTTTTCACCGACAGACTGACGTCCTTCACGACCATTCTTTTTTTATAGCTTTTTGCGAGATTCTGGGCGGTCAGGGTAGTGCTCATTGCTGCTCCTGCTTGGGTTCCTTTTTGATATCTTGCTGGTAATTTTCCGGCTGAATTACCGTGGTAACCCGATCTTCACCTTGACCACTACTGGTAGCTTGCAGTTGCTGGTTTTCTAGGTCATAAACGATTTTTTCTGCAGTAGACAGACTGCCGTCCTGTTCCACCCTCGCTTTTCCAATGAGTGTCAGAATACGTTTGTTGATGTTGTAGTGGATCTCGTTGGCGCTGGCGTTCGCAATGCGGCCATCTTCCAGTTTCTGGCGAAAAGTCGCTGGAGATCCTTTGGCAACCAACACCCGCTCGCCGTCTTTATCGGTACTGGATGCGTTAAGTTCCTGGGCGGTAAGCTTCATCGAACCCTGCGTGACGATCACATGTCCGCTATAAACGACCTGCTTGTTTTTGATGTCGGCATCCTGCGAATCTGCAGAAATCTTCACCTGCTGCAACAGATCTTTATCTACGGCGGATGCTGCCAGACTGGTGAGGCACAGGAGTGCACCGAAAAAAAGCTTATTTGGTTTCATAGGTTCCTTTTACTTGACTAAGCAGTTTCACTTGCTGAGCGTTGAGGTCGGCGTACAGCCCCTGACCTGTAATATCAAAATCCTGTCCCTTGACCAGTATATTTTTATCTGAGGTCATAATCATATTACTAAGATTTAATTCCAGATAACTGGTGCTGATAGACTGTATGGGCTCTGTGGGACTAATGGCATCAATAATAACATTATTTTCCAGAACCACTTTGTTGCTGCGTTTGTCCAGTAGTCCCTGTTCTGCGGTCATGCGCCATTCAGCCTGACCTTTATCGGGAAAGATCCAGTACACTGGGCTGCTAAAAACGGTGCGATCGTCCTGTTCGTAGTGTTCCATGTGTTTGGCTGACACCCGACTAGAGATCATGCCGTTTTCATCATAACTGACACTGTGTAAATCATCGGCAACGTAATCAGGACGTACCACATCAGAGTTCTGCAGACCCGCGTCGGTATTACGCTTATTCTGAACTTGCCAGTACAAGATCAGGGCAGCGGTAAAAAAAGCAATAATTGCCAATGTGACTCTGTTCATATACTCATGCCGTGTGCCGAATCAATTTTATCTTGGCTCAATAGTAGTAAATCAGCTAGTTCCCGCAGAGCACCATGACCACCATTAAGAGACGTTACTAGATGTGCCAGTTGTCTGACTCTGGGGTGACCATCCGCGACGCAGACACTGAGTCCTACCCGCTGCATCACGGGTAAGTCAACCATATCATCTCCAATGTAGGCCACCTGCTGTGGTTGCAGTTGATAGTGTTGTAATAACCACTCAAAAGGTGCCAGCTTATTATCAATACCCTGAAATATATGAGGTATTCCCAAAGCCATCATACGCGTTTCTACAATCTGTGATTGGCGCCCGGTAATCACGGCAACCTGGATGTCAGCATTTAATAAGGCTTTCACACCATAACCATCTCGGGTGTGAAAAGCTTTGAGTTCTTCACCATGATTTCCCAAATAGATGCGTCCGTCAGAGAATACGCCGTCGACATCGCAGATCAGTAACCGGATCTGGCGGGCCGCTTGCCATACCGTCTCAGAGACTGGTCCATAGAAACTGTCACGACTCATTACATAACTCCCGCGTTCACCATATCCAACATGTTGAGTGCGCCTACTGGGCGGTTATCGGCATCAACAACAATCAGCCCATTGATGCTGCGATCGTCCATGACTTTTAACGCCTCTGCGGCAAGAATATTGGCTTTGACAGTGATGCAGTTGCGAGTCATCACATCAGCAATGCGGGTTGTACGCAGATTGACATCTGCATCGATAACCCGTCGTAAGTCGCCATCGGTAAAAATTCCCACCAGTTTATTATCGGCATCCACCACAGCGGTCATGCCAAGCCCTTTTTTAGAGATTTCGTACAAGGCATCGGTAATGCAAATATCATGATGAACTAGCGGAATATCCTGATCTTTGTGCATCACATTCTCGACTTTCAGCAGCAGTTTGCGGCCAAGTGCGCCTCCTGGATGCGACAAGGCAAAATCATCTTTGGTAAAACCTTTGGCTTGTAACAGCGCTATCGCGATGGCATCGCCCATCACCAGCGTTGCGGTAGTGCTGGATGTCGGTGCCAGTCCAAGTGGACAGGCCTCTTCTGGCACTTTGATACACAAATGCAGTTGTGCGAGTTTTGCCATCGTGGATTCAGGATTGCCGGTCATGCTGATCACAGGGATCCCCTGACGTTTAATGACAGGCATCAGTGTCAGGATCTCGTGGGATTCCCCAGAATTGGATATTGCTAGCACAATGTCATTATGGCTGATTACTCCAAGATCACCGTGACTGGCTTCGCCTGGATGCACAAAAAAGGCGGGTGTCCCCGTGCTGGCTAGTGTGGCTGAGATCTTATTGCCAATATGGCCTGACTTGCCCATACCCATGACGATGATCTTGCCGCTACAGCGATAAATCATTTCGCAAGCTTCGGCAAATTCAGGCGAATCTACATATTGGTACAAGTTGTCCAACGCTTGCATTTCGATATCAATGACTTTGCGTCCCCACGTACGCATCTGATTTGCATCTGTCATATCTTTCTCTCTTCCATCTGTTTGGCGCTTATTGATGATGCTCAAACAGGCTAATCTGATAGCACACAAAAGTGATCAATAACACTACGCCATGCCACCGTCTAAGTGAGCGGTGTTTTCTGCCGCTCAGCAGAATGAACAATGCCAAGGCGGTACTGGTTGCTAAGACCATGTAAAAATCTCGGCTGGCAGCGGCCGCGTCTACTGTTCCAGGTGCAATCAATCCAGGAATTGCCAATACGGCGAGTATATTGAACAGGTTGGAGCCAACAATATTGCCTATTGCCAAGTCCTCTTCTCGCCGCAGCACCCCCATGATACAGGCTGCTAATTCAGGCAGGCTGGTACCAACGGCAATAATTGTCAGGCCAATCACCAGATCTGACAGCCCGAAGTACTGCGCAATACCCGCGGCGCCGTCTACCATCCAGTTGGCTGATATGGGCAATAAGATTATGCCTACGGCAATCCAGAACAACGCTTTCCAAGTGGCAACATCTCGCGGAATATCTTGTTCGGCTTCATCCGCCAGACGATCTTTGGCTCGGTTAGCGATGGCATGCCAGATGAGGTACCCCATCAAGCCAATAAACAGCAGTAGCAGCAACAAGGCCTCTGCGCGACTGAACTGCTGATCATGTAGGCAGTAGCCTGCCACTAGTGTGGCAATTAGCATCAGCGGAATTTCCCGGAACAGGGTTTGGGAACTGACACGAATTGCGCCGAATAATGCAGTAATGCCGAGAATTAGCGCAATATTTGCAACATTGGAGCCCAATACATTACCTATCGCCGTGTCTGGACGACCTGACAAGGATGCCGTTACCGCCACAAACATTTCAGGCGCGGAACTCCCCATTGCCACAATCGTCAAACCAATCAACAATGGTGGGAGTCCCAGATTTCTAGCTAAAGCGCTTGATCCGTATACAAATTTGTCTGCGCTCCAAACCAGAAATAGCAAACCGGCCAAAAGCAAAAATATATTAAATAGCATTGCACAATCGGTTTTCCCCGGATTCTGCCGTGCATTGTCGCTGTATTTGCTGCAAATTGAAAGGGTACAACGCCCAACCTGGTAAGCCTGTTGTGTCGAGTAACCCGATTGCGTACAATTTATCGCTTATTGTTCACGGCTTGCTGTTCACCGGCAGCTGTTCAGTAACGGTTCAGATTGGCGTAACTAACATGATGAATAGTTATGATGTTTCAGGACGAAATGGATCGCCAAAGTTTAGTTCTCGGCAATCTAGAATCTCTCTCCGTTAGTTTGGGGTTGCGCTAGCAATGGGAGCGGCGATAAATCCCATTTATCTTTAACAGGAATATTAGAACTGGAATCAAACATGAGCCAAACCCAGACCGCATTGGTCGAAGTGAAGAATCTCAGTTTCAGTAGGGGCTCTCGGGTGCTCTACGACAAGATCAGTCTGAGCATCCCCAAAGGCAAAGTCACCGCCATTATGGGGCCTAGTGGTATTGGTAAAACGACCCTGCTGAAATTAATTGGTGGTCAGCTAACGCCAGATAGTGGTGAGGTGCTGTTTGAGGGCAAAAATATTCATCAGCTCAAACGTAGTGAACTGTTTGAAGTGCGCAAACGGATGAGCATGCTGTTCCAAAGCGGTGCGCTGTTTACTGATATGAATGTGTTTGATAATACCGCATTTGCTTTACGTGAACATTCCGGTTTGCCTGAAGCCATTATTCGTCGGATTGTGCTGATGAAACTAGAGGCTGTAGGGTTACGTGGCGCGGCTTCGCTGATGCCGAGTGAACTGTCTGGCGGTATGCAGCGGCGAGCGGCACTGGCCCGTGCTATAGCACTTGAGCCAGAAATGGTGATGTATGATGAGCCTTTTACTGGTCAGGATCCCATTTCCATGGGGGTGCTAGTGAAGTTGATCCGGGAATTGTCCGATGCATTGTCACTCACCTCCATTGTGGTTTCGCACGATGTCAGCGAAGTGTTAAGCATTGCTGATTACGTCTATATCATTGCCGATAAACGCATTATTGCGGAGGGAACCCCTGAACAGCTGCGACATGCTAATAATCCGCAACTGCGACAGTTCCTTGATGGCGCACCGGATGGTCCGGTTCCATTTCACTATCCGGCTATGGATTATCAGAAGGAGTTATTGGGTGCGTCTGACTGATTCTATTGCTGATCTCGGGCGCGATGCGCTGGGGTTGGTTGCCGGTTTGGGAAAAGCCGGGCTGTTGTTATGGGGAGCCTTGGTGCAAATACCAAGACCCCGAAAAGGTACGCCGCTGCTGGTCAAACAGATCTATGTGGTAGGCGTGCAGTCAATGGTGATCATTCTGGTTTCCGGCCTGTTCATTGGAATGGTGTTGGCGTTGCAGGGATACACCATTTTGGTTGATTTTGGCACGGAACAGAGTCTCGGTCCTTTGGTGGCACTAAGTTTGTTGCGAGAACTAGGGCCAGTCGTGACGGCACTATTATTTGCGGGTCGAGCCGGTTCGGCGCTTACCGCAGAACTAGGGCTGATGAAGAGCACTGAACAGCTGTCGAGCCTAGAGATGATGGCAATAGATCCGTTGCGACAGGTTATTGCGCCGCGCTTCTGGGCTGGTTTTTTCAGTATGCCATTGTTAGCCCTGATGTTTACCGCTGTCGGTATTTATGGCGGTTATTTGGTAGGTGTTGAGTGGAAGGGCATTGATGACGGTGCGTTCTGGTCAATTCTGCAGGCTGCCGTAGAGTGGCGGCAGGATATTGTGAACTGTCTGATCAAAAGCTTTGTATTTTCTTGGGTGGTGACCTGGATAGCATTGTATCGGGGCTACCAGTTGGTACCTAATCCGGAAGGTATTAGCCGGGCAACAACTCAGACCGTAGTGCAATCAAGCCTGGCGGTTCTGGCACTGGACTTTTTGCTGACAGCATTGATGTTTGGCAAGTAATGGATAATGACTGTTTAACTTTGGTAACTGATTATGTTGACAAGAAAAATTGAATTCTTGGTAGGTGTGTTTCTGCTGGCAGGGTTGGCTGCGTTTCTGGTGTTGGTCTACAAAGTTGCCAATGTTGAGGTACAAACTTCCAGTGATACCTACACGCTGACAGCTGAATTTAGCAATGTGGGTGGGCTTAAAGTGCGTTCTCCAGTGAAAGTTGGGGGCGTGGTTGTTGGCCGCGTAAGTGGTATTGCATTGGATCCGAAAAAAATGGAACCTGTGGTCACCCTGACCATGGATAAGCGCTACAACAAGTTTCCGGAAACCAGCAGTCTGTCGGTATTAACCTCAGGTCTGCTAGGCGAGCAGTTTCTGGGATTGACCCCTGGGTTTGTCGATGACGATGTTGCCACCTTAAAAGATGGTGACCGCATTTACGATACTCATTCTGCACTGGTGCTGGAAGATCTTATCGGTCAGTTCTTATACAGCGCCGGTTCAAAAGATAAAAAATAAGGAGTCCCTTATGTTTAAAAAATTAATCGGTGTGGTTGCGACAGTTTTTCTGATATTACCAATGGCGTCGCAGGCAGCCACCAAAGAGTACAAAGATCCTTATGCCATGATTAAGGAAGTGGCTGACCAGACTTTTGCCCGTTTTCAGCAGGATCAGGATAAAATCAAGGCACAACCTGACTATCTGAAAACTGTCGTGTCTGAAGAGTTGATGCCCTATGTAGATACACGTTATGCGGCTTATAAGGTCCTCGGTCCTTATTTGCAGGAAACCACCAAAGAGCAGCGTGATGACTTTGTCAGCGCATTTGAAGGGTATCTGGTTGCAACTTATGCCCAAGCTTTTACCGCTTACACTGATCAGAAACTGAAGTTTGATCCAGAAAGTGATTATTCCGGCGAACGCATGGTGGATGTCGGTGTACAGATCGTGGACAATGACCGTCCGCCAATCAAACTGGATTTCCGGGCTCGCCGTCTAAAAGATGACACTTGGAAAGTGTTTGATATGGTGGCAGAAGGCGTAAGTCTGCTGAACTCTAAGCAGTCTGAAGTCACCGCTATGGTGCGCGAGAAAGGCATTGATCAAGTGATTGCTATGCTAAAAGACAAAGGCAATATCCATATCGATTTCAATGCCCCTAAAGGTAAGGATGCGCTGTGATAGAGTTCAAGCAACTGGGTGACAGCTGCCAGATCGTTGGGCGGCTGAGTCAGGATGATGTCAAACAGTTATGGGCGCAACGCACTCAACTGCTAGCGGCGGACACCCAGAACCTAGATTTGCGCGGACTGGATTACAGCGACAGTGCTGGTATAGCGTTTCTGCTGGAACTGCTGAGTCAGCATCCATCGCAATTGCGCCTGAGTGCACCATCACCCCAAGTTAAACGTTTGATAGATCTTTATGATCTGCAAGAATTTTTCACTGAGTAAGCAACGCCTGACAAGGTATATTCGCTGATGGATACACAAGAGATCGAAACTGTTTTACGCAACGCACTGGCTCTTTCCGAAGTCTATGTGACGGTGGAAGGGACTCATTTCAAGATTGTTGCTGTTGGTGATTGCTTTGAAGGTATGAGCAAAATTAAGCAACAACAGACAATTTATGCACCATTGATGGACCGTATTACCAGCGGTGAGATGCATGCCCTCAGTATCAAGACTTTTACTCCTGCGCAGTGGCAGCGTGAAAAGATCTTCAATATGCCAGTGTAGAGAGTTGATGTGGATAAATTAACCATTCAGGCAAGTGGTCCACTTGCCGGTAACGTCGTGATTTCCGGTTCCAAAAATGCTGCTTTGCCTATCTTGATGGCGGGGGTGCTTACTGACGAGCCGGTCATTCTTTCCAATGTTCCCAATCTCCGGGATGTCACTACCAGTTGTAAGTTGCTGCGTTGTCTTGGCGCCGAGGTGTTAGAACAAGCAAATGGCGTTGTGCATATTAATGCCAAAAATATCAATGAGTTTTGTGCGCCCTATGATCTGGTAAAAACCATGCGCGCCTCTATATTGGTGCTTGGCCCTTTGCTAGCCCGTTATGGTACTGCCGATGTGTCGCTGCCAGGGGGGTGTGCCATCGGTGCTAGACCGGTGAATTTGCATCTGCACGGATTAGAGCTGATGGGAGCTCACATTGAGGTGAAAGAGGGCTATGTTAAAGCTCGCATTGATGGCCGTCTCAAAGGCGCTCATATCTTTATGGATATGGTCAGTGTCGGGGCGACGGAAAACCTGCTGATGGCTGCTGCGCTGGCAGATGGTGAAACTATCATTGAAAACGCTGCGAGAGAGCCTGAAGTTGTGGATTTGGCGAAGTGCCTTATTGCTATGGGTGCTCGTATTGAAGGTGCAGGCACGGCCACTATCCGTATTCAAGGCGTGGAAAAACTGCATGGTTGTCACTATCGGGTGATGCCTGATCGGATTGAGACCGGGTCATTCCTTGTCGCCGCTGCCGTTACCCGTGGTCGCATTCGCTGTCTGGATGCGGATCCGGCCTCTTTGGACGCGGTGTTGGTGAAGCTTCAAGAAGCCGGAGCCGAGATTACCGTTGGTAGTGACTGGATTGAACTGAATATGAAAGGCCAGCGTCCACGAGCGGTAAGCTTGAAAACGATGCCATATCCTGGGTTTCCCACCGATATGCAGGCGCAGTTTTGTGTGCTCAATGCCTTAGCGCAAGGCACTAGCACCATCACTGAAACTATCTTTGAAAACCGCTTTATGCATGTTCCCGAATTAAATCGAATGGGGGCCAGTATGGAGTTGGAAGGTAATACCTGCATCATTCATGGACGTGAATCGCTTAACGGTGCGCAGGTCATGGCCACCGACCTGCGAGCCTCTGCTAGTTTGGTGATTGCAGGCTTAGTTGCAGAAGGAACCACAGTGGTGGATCGCATTTATCACTTGGATCGTGGTTACGAGCATATTGAAGATAAGTTCAGCGGCCTTGGTGGCAAGGTGCAACGTATCTCTTGAATATGATAAAAAACACCGCCTAGTGCGGTGTTTTTTATCACTTAGCCGTTAGTGAGAATCGTCTGGTTTCTACCTGCCATCTTGGCTTTTGCCAGTGTTTCATCGGCTTTATCCAACCACAGGTCATAACTGTTACATTCCTCATCCAGTGGGCAAACACCTGCACTGAACGTAAATGTCAGTTGTTCACCATTAAACTGCAACGGTGTCTGCGCCAGACTGGATTGCAGTCTGGCCGCAAGCTGTAGCGTTTGCTCAGCATTACTGTGATGTAGTAGCAGTGCGAATGCGTTGGCGCCATAACGGCAAGCCATATCTGTGCTGCGCAAGTTGCGGCTGATGAGGTGGGCCATATGTTGGATAGCTCTGTCTCCAGCAACATGACCATATTGATCATTAATGGTTTTCAGTCGATCAATGTCTACTAACAACAGTGATGTGGGTTCCTGGTAACGGCTGAAACGAGCAAATTCCTGTTGCACCAATTCCTGCCAATGGCGACGATTAAACAGTTGTGTCAGCTCATCCCGCTGGTTCAGCTGCTGTAACTGCTCATTGGCGGCTGTCAGTTGCATTTTATTGATGGCGATATCGGTAACGTCGTAGATGATCATGCTGATGTGACTGGTGCCACTGAGTGAACTCAAAGGCAACAGCGTGATGTTCTGATACATGAATTCAGCACGGCCGGTAATGGGGCGATAGTTGTTGAATTTGAAGATATAAGGCCGTTGTTCCCAACTGATAAAGACATTGTTTTTTAGCAAAAAAACCTGTTCCATTTTCTGCCGTAACCAATCGGCAGGTAACTCTGGAAAGCGTTGGAACAGATTATCGCCCTTAAGCTCGTTGGGGGAAATACCGCTGTGGTTCTCCATGAAACCATTCCACAACTGAATATTGAAATTGCGGTCGAGCACCACTAGACCTACTTCTATGGTCTGTACCATATCAATCAACCAGTGCAGTTCGTTCATTGGGTCAGCATCGTGAGTCATCGCAGTATCCGTTTCAGTTCATCAGGTAGCCGAGTTTAAAATTCATTGTCGGCAGGGAGTCTTCAGTAAACAGCAACAATAGATCGCACTGTACATTGTGGCCTTCGATACGGTAGTTGATCTCCATTGCCAATGTCCGCTTCCATCGACTGGAATTATCGTGGACCAGATCATTTACCGTGCAGTGACGGCCAAGGACCACAGGATGAGATTGACTGAAGTTCATGTCCAACTGTTCTGATATGCCATTGAGAAAAGCTCCAATCAACACGTTACCAGTGTCAATCAATACTTCAATTTCGGTATTGGTATTGTCTGGGTTAGCCATGCCCATTAAGTGCGCCATATCGGCGAAACTGGAGTCATGGAAAATCAGTAATGCTTCACCGGCGATCCCGGCGCCAATGAATCCCTGACATAACGCCGAAACCTTTGTACTGCTTTCGGTGGCTTTTAATGCCATCGTCAGTTCACTAACCTCTAACACATTAACGTTGGGAATTGGTAGCAGCACAAACACGTCCAGCAGTTTGGCCAACAGATCCGCTGCCCGTCCCATGGCAACGTTGGCAACTTCCTGACAGGCATCGCGCAGATCCACTTCAAGCAGCGGAGCTTCTTCCGTCGCGGGGGCATTTGTTACCGCTAATGTCAGAATTCCGTACTCTTCCAGGATATTGGTAATGGCATCTGCACTGACGGGCTTTTGAATAAAATCCAGTGCCCCAAGGGCTTTCACTCGCTGATGCGCCTGCATTTGAATATCGCCCGACACTACGATGATCATCGCTGGCAAGTCTTGCTGCTGTACCGTACGTAGTACTTCGTAACCATCCATCACCGGCATGTTTAAGTCGAGAAAGACAACTTCGCCCTTGCCGGCTTTTATTGCTTCTAATCCTTCTGCACCATTGGTGGCATAAGTGATCTCAATATCCCACTCCTTGGGGAGCGTGCGTGCCATTTGTTTGCGTGCCAGCGCAGAGTCATCACATATCAGTACAGGAATGGTCATTCAGCGGCTCTCCGTGTTGAGTCCGGGAAAAACAGCGGCTTAATTATAGACGGCCACAGACATTTCAGCTGTCGCCTTTTAAGGCGATACTGCTTTTGCGGGATTTTCTTTATCAATTGCAACAATGCTGCTACCCATTTGATTTATCAGATGCAAACATACGTCATAAGCCGTGGCTTGGGTCAAATCCAGCCCCATAAGCAATTGTCGCGAGTGATACCCGGGGTGGCTGTCATACACTTGTTGTCGTTGTGATTGAGTGGCGAGTGAAGCGCTATTCGCGTCTGGTGATTGTAAATCCAGCACTGCCAGCGGCAAATTGGCCAACAGTTTGGGAATTTGCGCATTTGCATTAGCTTCATCGGCATAGGGATTGATCAGTACCAGCAGATCGGGTGCCATAATGTTGTTGTTACTTAGTAAGTTAAGCACTAATGCTGCAGAAGGTCCGGCGGCAATCAGCAATTTTTTACCAGCTAACGCTTGTGACGATGCCTGCAATTGTGTCAATCCTTGCTGCAGATAGTGTTGTTGCGATTGTTGTAATTGCTGCCAGTCAGTATCACTGCGCTTGCGGGTGGTGGCGTTGCCACTGTCTTGCACCTTGCCATCACCGGCTTTGTTGACTTCGGTCGCCTCGGTGGTGAAATTGGGTTCCGCTGGTTGCGGTGGTGGCGTGAGACTGATAGTGGTCCAGCCTAACAGATTCAGTTGTTGTCGCAGATATTCCAGCAACCCTGGTGACATGGCATTATCACCTGGTGCAGGAATGAAGATGGCACTGCCACGGTGTATGCGATACTGCCAATCACGGGTCAACACGGTGACGGGCTTACCATCAATTTGAATCTGACTCGTCTGCTGTTCAGCGTCAGCGGTTGGGTTAGCCTGCACTGTGGGCGCAGCGAACAAACCATAAGCCAACATTAATAGCAGCAGTACTCGGATAAACTTCAGCAACACGATATTCCGCCAGTAAAAAACTCATTATAAGTGCATTGTGGCTGAAACACAGTGCGGCGCACTTAAAAACAAGCCCGCATTTGCGGGCCTGTGTTATCAGACATGGCTGACCAGTACTAGCCGGATGGCATCCAAGCGCAGTTGACAGTTGTCCAAATAGCCATTCAGTTCGGCGATTTGCTGCCGTAAAAATAGCAGTTCTTCGTCGCGGATATTGGGATTGACAGTTTGCAGAGCTTCTAAGCGTTCTAACTCTGCATGCAGACTCGTTTCCATTTGCTGCCTAGCTTGTTGCAGTAAAGCCGTCATGGCAGTCTGGGCGTGTTGTTCACCTTTCGCCAACAGCGGGTGCAGTAGCGGTTGAGAGGCATTGACCAGCTTGCTGCCGATATGGCGATTCACTGGACTTAACTGCCGATCCCACTGTTCATAGGCGACTTTTGCGGCCAGATCGTTGCCGTCTTTGTCCAGTAGCACCCGGATCGGGGTCGCGGGTAGATAGCGGAACAGCTGGCTGGCTTTCGGGGCTGAGGCATCGGCGATGTAAATGAGCTCCAGAAACAGCGTTCCTGCGGGTAAAGCCTTGTTTTTCAACAACGCTACGCAGGTGGTGCCAGTGTCTGACCCCGTGATTAAATCCAGCCCTGTTTGTACCAGCGGGTGTTCCTGAGTGATCAACGCAATATCATCCCGCGTTAAAGCGGTATCGCGCTCGAATGTCACGGTCACACCATCTTCTGGCAAGCCAGGGTAGGTGGGAAACATCATATGTTCACTAGGACGCAAAACAATGGTGTGTTCGCCTTTATCTTCTTGGTCGATACCGATGACATCCCATAAACGAATAACCGCACCGATTAGACCGGTATCGCTATCCATTTCTGCCAGTTGCCAGGCCAGCGCTTTAGCGCGATCGCCGCCGTTGGAGTTCAGTTCCAGCAGTTTATCGCGACCTTGCTCCATGGCCTGCTTCAGCTCTTTGTAACGGCTACGAGTATGATTTAGCAGGTTGGTCATGGCTTCGTCGTCTTCATGAACCAGCAATGGCAGCAGTTCTGCAGCAAACTCCTTGAACAGTATGTGACCAACTGGACAGGTTTGCTCAAAGGCATTCAGCCCTTGGTGATACCAGTTCAGCAACCGTGATTGAGCACAGTCTTCAATATAGGGCAGATGAATATTCACATCGTGCTGCTGACCGATACGATCGAGACGGCCGATACGCTGTTCCAGCAGATCGGGGTTAAGTGGCAGATCAAACAGCACCAAGTGACTAGCAAACTGGAAGTTACGGCCTTCGGAGCCGATTTCCGAGCAAATCAATGCCTGCGCGCCACCTTCTTCCTGTGCAAAAAATGCTCCGGCCTTGTCCCGTTCAATGATGGACATGCCTTCGTGGAATACGGTAGTCAGAATCCCTTCGCGGGTACGCAGTGCTTCTTCCAAACTTAACGCTGTGGCGGCTTGAGCGGCGATGATCAGTACCTTTTTACTGCGATGGTTTTTCAGGAAATCGATCAGCCAGTCAACGCGAGGATCAAATTTCCACCAGGCAGCGGATTGCTCATCAAACTGTTGATACAGTTTTTCTGGTGTTAGCGCCAGTCGTGCCTGGGTTTCATCCGGCAGATTGCGATTCATCATCAGGGCTACGCGCATGGCGGTCTGATACTGTTCTGGCATCGGCTGTGGATAAGCCTGAAAAATACGCTGTGGAAAGCCTTTCACTGAGGCGCGGCTATTGCGGAACAACACTCGACCAGTGCCGTGGCGATCCAGAAGTTGTTGCAATAGCTCGTCTCTCGCGTGCTGTTGTTGCTCTGGGGCGATGTTGTCGGCTTGGATTAATTTGATGGCTGGAATGATATCTTTTTCGGCCAGTAGTTCGGTCAGCAGCGCAATCACATCATCAGGCAGCTTATGACCGCTGGCGATAGCATCAGCCGCTTGAGCCACCTGTCGATAATCCTGTTCTTCCTTAATGAATGCTGGATAGTCGTAAAAACGGTTGGGATCCAGTAGCCTTAATCTGGCGAAATGGCTTTCATGTCCCAGTTGGTCTGGCGTGGCTGTCAGCAACATGACGGCAGGTACTACCTGGGCTAAGGCCTCAACTATCTGATAAGCCTTGCTGGGTTTATCGGCGGTCCATTCCAAATGGTGGGCTTCATCCACCACCAGTAAATCCCAATCAGCATCCAGTGCTTGGTCTAGGCGGCGTTTCTGTTTCAGCAAATCCAGTGAGCAGATCACCAGTTGTTCGGTATAAAACGGATTATCGTGATCGGCAAAGGCTTCGACACAACGCTCTTCATCAAACACTGAGAAACGTAGGTTGAAGCGTCGCAGCATCTCCACCAGCCACTGGTGCCGCAGGGTATCTGGCACCAGAATTAATACACGTTCAGCACGGCCAGTCATCAGTTGCTGGTGGATAATTAAGCCAGCTTCGATGGTTTTCCCGAGGCCCACTTCATCCGCCAGTAAAACGCGAGGTGCATGGCGGCGGCCGACTTCTGCGGCAATCCATAACTGGTGCGGAATAAGACCGACTCTTGGCCCCTGTAATCCGAGCAATTCAGAGGTTGCCAGATGGTGGCGCAAACGCTGTGCCTGATAACGCACGCCGAAGCGATCAAGACGATCCAACTGACCGGCAAACAGCCGATCCTGCGGTTTGTTAAAGCGGATATTGTGATCCAGCAAGGTTTCGCGTAGCGACACGGCTTCGCCGTTGTCGGTATTTGTACCATGGTAGAGGACTAAACCGTCATGTTCCGCAACCATCTGGATTTCCAGTGTCCAGCCTTCATGACTTTTGACTTTATCACCGGGGTTGTAGATCACGCGGGTTAAGGGGGCATCATGACGGGAGAAGATGCGGCTTTCTCCGGTTGCAGGAAATAGCAGGGTGACCATCCTACCTTCCAATTGTACCACCGTGCCTAATCCTAGCTCTGATTCCGTATCACTGATCCAGCGTTGACCTAAAGCAAATGGCATTTTTAACTCTTTTCCTCGGTGCCTGGTGAAGGGCGCGTATGTTATACCAAAGCGATTATAATACCAATCCTGCCGAAGGCGGCTGTAATCGACAGAGGTGGATTTTTACTAATGTAAAATTGCTGTTAAAAATTCTTAACGCGAAGCGATTGTCATCCCATAGTAATGGTGACAGTATAAAAACTGAACCCGTCACCGGGGACGCTTGCCATTCACCCAACCACAGGAGCCTCTTATCTGATACCAGGCGTTACCCGCCCGACAAAAACCACAAAGTCATAATGCAATGACGCTATGGAGGCGCTATGGAACAAGACGACAGAAAATTGTTTGTACTTGATACCAATGTTTTATTGCATGAACCCTTGGCGATATATTCGTTTAAAGAGCACGACGTAATAGTTCCTATGACGGTGCTTGAAGAACTGGACCAGATTAAAGACCGCAAACGCGATGTCAGTCGCGATGCCAGAGTGGCCATCAGAGCCTTAGAAGATACGCTTGGCGGCGATATCACCCCGGAACAAATTATTAGCGGCGTGCCGCTACCCGCACGTGAAGGCCACGGCGATGCGACTGGCACTCTCGCCATCTTCCCCGACCACCAGATTGAGTTCACTATTGGTGCATTACCTGGCGATAACAACGATAACCGCATTATCAATACCGCGCTTTATTTGCAGAAGCTACATCACCCTCGACCAGTGGTGCTGGTAACTAAAGATATCAACATGCGTCTCAAAGCCAAAGGGGCGGGGATGCTGATGGTAGAGGATTATCGTACCGACCAACTGATCGACGATATCCGCTTTTTATCCAAGGGATTTCATGAATTTGAAGGGAATTTCTGGGAACATCTGGACCGGGTGGCGACAGAGCGTCATGGCCGCCAGACAGTGCACGATGTACCGCTTAAAGATCTGGGCGATGATATTTTTTACATGAATCAATATCTGTTGGATCAAGACTCCAACTTCTGCGGTCGGGTGGTTGGTCGTACTGAATCCTCGCTGAGTGTGTTAGATCTTGGACGCGAACGGCTATTGAATATGGAAGCTTGGGGGGTTCGCCCGAAGAATATTTATCAAGGCATGGCACTGCAGGCGCTGTTGGATCCGAGCATTGATATGGTGATCCTGACCGGTCCTGCGGGTTGTGGTAAAACACTGCTGGCGATGGCGGCGGCATTAGAGCTAGTGGTGGAACGCAATCAGTATGACAAGGTGATCGTGACCCGTAATACCCCGGAAATTGCCGAATCAATTGGCTTTCTACCGGGGACGGAGGAAGAGAAAATGGCGCCGTGGCTGGCAGCTATCACCGATACACTGGAAGTGCTGCACAAACATGATGTTAACCCCGCGGGTTCACTCAATTACATCATGGATAAGGCCAATATTCAGTTTAAATCCATTAACTTTATGCGTGGACGTTCGATTCAAAATTCCGTGGTATTGCTAGATGAATGCCAAAATCTGACAGCCTCTCAAATCAAAACCATGATCACCCGTATGGGCGAAGGCACCAAACTTATCTGTTGCGGCAATTTGGCACAGATTGATTCTAACTATCTCACCGCGGTGACTTCCGGTTTGACCTACATTGTTGAACGGTTCAAGCAGTTTGAAGGCAGTGCCAATCTTTATCTCAATGGCGTGGTACGCTCGCGGCTTGCCGAATTTGCTGAAGAACAGTTGTAAGTCTTTGTAATCCAGTGTAAGGCCTCTGTGGAGGCCTTTGTTTTCCTTGGTAAGCTGCTATCATAGTGAGAGTTTTCCGTGCTGTTCCCTGTATACAGCCGTTGTGCAAGGGCTAGGATGAAACCGACTGAACCTGAACTCCAGCTAAAATCGCCCATTCAGAAAAATTATAACCGTGCCGTGTTTTACACTTACATCGGGGTAATTGTGCTGGCGTTACTGACCGCTTGGGGGTTTTATGAGCGGCAGAAAAGTGAGCAGATGCAGCTGCGAGAGGAGCAGGTTGACCGGCATGTGATGCAGATAGACCTGTTGCTGGAGTCCAGTATCCGTGCGGTGAAAAGTCTGCGGGATATTGCCGTAGATCACCTGCGGTTGGCGGAACAGGTGCGCAAAGAGCGTTTGCCACAGTATGAAAAGTTTAATGAAAGCGGTCAGTACTTCACTTTAGAACCCACCTATGCCAGGAGTGGCGACCCCTTTACCAATATGGGGCGCATTACCGGTATCGGAGCTTTGGACGGCCGCAGCGAAAAGTTCTATCAAGAATTGGAGATGCTGTTTGAGCTGTCACTGTCGTTTCCGGTAGCGAAGGAGGCGGCACCTAAAGCATCCGCCATTTATTACATCTCCAAACGACGGATGATGTCCTATTATCCTTGGCCATCGGATGATGTACGTTTTCGTGATGAGCTGTTACATCGCAAACAGTTCCAGTTGGCAACCCCAGAGATGAACCCACAGCGCAGCGTGTTCTGGAGTGAAGCTTATGTGGATTCCGCTGGCAACGGCTTGCTGACCACCCTCGGGGTACCGATTTATCTCGACGATGATTTCATTGGTTCTATCAACCTTGATATGACGTTAGCGTCACTGGCAAGGCAGATTCGCCTATATTTTAAAATGCCGGGGACAGTGATCCTGCTGGATCAGGGCAACAATATCCTGTCTCACAGTGATTTTGACACTTCCAGTATTAACCGCGTGTACCACATCAGCCAGCGCATTCCGGCTGAACTGCACTCCTTGCCAGAATCTGAGTTGTTTGATGCCCATGAAGGCATGATCCGCAACGGTTATTACATCTACTCAGTCGCGCTGCATAACGCGCCATGGCGTTTACTGTATCTGCAGAACGTAGACGACATGTTTTCTGATTCCTTTGAGAAGCTGAAAGCTACCTTCTTCCTCGTGGTCTTGGCTTTGTCGATTTTGGTTACCATAGTGCATTGGCAGACCCGCCGCTCATTTGTCAGTCCCGCTTCGCGTTTGTTGAATCATCTAGAAGCCTGCTCGCAATCGCCACAAGAACCGCCGAGTAAGATAAATCGTGACTGGCAGCCTTGGTTTCAGTTAGTGAGCCGGATTTTTGATGAAAACCAACAGTACACCAAACATCTCGCTGAACAGAATAAGCGTCTGGATAAACTGGTGGCGCGGCGCACTGAGCGTTTGCGGGAAACCACCGAGCGCCGCGAGCAGGAGTTTGCGTTATTGCGATCGCTTTTGGACTCGATTCCCGAAGCGATTGTATTCAAAGATAAAGAAGGCAAATACCTCGGGTGCAATAAAGCGGCAGAGCGGGTACTGGGTTATACCGAAAGCGAAATGATCGGCTTGTCAGATCGCGATCTGACGCCTCCCGAATTATCACAGCGCATCCGTCATGAAGACGCCAAAGTCTTGCAGGAACGGACGCCGTTACGTTACCAAGAAAAAGTGGAGCTGGCTGGGCGACCTGTACTGCTCGATACCTTGAAACTGCCGTTTTATAACCGCCGTGGTGAGTTACAGGGACTGATTGTGGTATGGCGTGATGTTACCCGCGAATATGAATCTGCAGAACAGTTGCGTTTGTCTGAGGAGCGCTACCATCTGGCAATGGATGCAGTAGAAGATGGTTTGTGGGACTGGTATCTGGATTCAGAACAGCTTATCTGCAACCCGTCTTTCTACACCATGCTGGGTTATAAGGCCAACGAGTTCCCAGCATTGATGTCCACCATCGATGAGTTGACGCATCCGGATGATCGACTGCGAGTGCAGGAAACCCGTGAACAGTATCTGCGGGATCCCGTTGGAACTTATGATGTGGAATTCCGCATGCTGGGTAAGGGCGGCAATTATCACTGGGTGCTGGCTCGCGGTCGGGTGGTGGAGTTCACTAGCAACGGTGAACCTAAACGTATGCTGGGCACCAATAAGGACATTACCCGCCACAAGAATACCGAGCTGGCATTGTTGGAAGCCAAAAAAGATGCGGAACTGGCTAACCTCTATAAGAGTGAGTTTCTGGCGAATATGAGCCACGAGATCCGTACCCCGATGAATGCCATTATCGGTATGCTGCAGTTGGCTCAGCGTACAAGTCTGACTCCGCAGCAACAGGACTATTTGGAAAAAGCCGGATTCTCGGCACAGTCACTATTACGGATCATCAACGACATTCTCGACTTCTCAAAAATTGAGGCTGGTAAGCTGGAGCTGGAAAAAGTGCCGTTCCAGTTGGATAAAGTACTGGAACATGCGCTAGATCTTAATGCGCTCAAAGCCCAAGAAAAGGGTATTGAACTGCTGCTCTATGCACCAGTGACTGCTGGATTGCTCCTCAAAGGCGACCCATTGCGACTCGGGCAGGTGTTGGTCAATCTGCTATCTAATGCGGTGAAGTTTACCACTGATGGCGAGATTGAACTGGGCTGCGAAGATGTGGGTGAACGCAATCACCGGATGACGTTGAAATTCTGGGTACGGGATACTGGTATCGGCATTGAAAAGACCAAGCAGGCGCAACTATTTGATGCGTTTGCCCAAGCAGATGGCTCGACCACACGTCAATATGGCGGTACCGGTCTTGGTTTATCCATCAGTAAGCATTTGGTCTCCATGATGGGCGGCGATCTACAAGTGCAGAGTGAGCCGGGGGTTGGCAGTATTTTTACTTTCACCGTCAGCTTTGAAATCGCAGAGGAAGCACCCGTTACGCCGTTAACTGTACCGGAACGACTCAATAATCTGCGTACCTTGGTAGTGGATGACAATCCTTCGGCATTACAGATTTATGCCTCGCAATTGCGTGATTTTCATTTTGATGTGGAAACCGCCGCCAGTGGGCCAGAAGCGCTGTTTAAATTGGCTCAGCAACCTGTTGATCTGTTACTGATTGACTGGAAAATGCCGGAAATGGACGGTCGGGACGTGCTGGTGGCGATGGATGAAATGGTCAGCAATGGCAAAATTAGCAAACGGCCAGTGGTGATCATGATGACTGCTTATGCGGCTGAACCAATGGCACAGGAACTGGGCAGTACCAAGGTGTTTGCTTTGCTGCAGAAACCGTTTAAGTCATCGGCGTTGTTCAATGAAATCGTAGCGGCATTTTGTGAAGCCCCCGAACATAATGCCGTGCAAGAGCTGTCAACAACTGACAATAGTGAACTACGTGGGGTGGTGCTGTTGGTGGAAGATAACCTTATCAACCAACAAGTTGCCTGTGAATTGCTTCGTAGCGGCGGATATGACGTAGATGTGGCCGAAAACGGCAAAGTGGCGCTGGCAATGGTGGCAGAAAAAACGTATGACGCAGTGCTGATGGATATTCAGATGCCCGTTATGGACGGTTTAACCGCCACGCGAGAGCTACGTAAACAATATTCAATGGAACAACTTCCCATTATCGCGATGACCGCTCATGCCATGTCTGGTGATAAAGACAAGAGCTTAGAAGCAGGCATGAACGCCCACATTACCAAGCCGATTATGCTCAATGAGTTGTTTGAAACACTCAGCCACTGGATACACAAAGCTTGAGATAAGCGGATCAATCCCTTAACTTGGATGCCACGGAAGCGAAACAAGCACAGGGGATAAGTGGTATGAAGCCATTTTCGGGATTGCTATGGTGGCTGTTGTTGCTAATGCCGCTGACATTATCGGCGGCGGAAGACAGTGCCAGTGTCATACGTAACAGTGATAAAGCCGAAGGTTTTATCAATTTCTACTTTGATAATGGCAGTGGTCAGCTGTATCTGGAAGCCAATCACCTGAATCGCCCCATGCTGTTGCTGACCAGTTTACCACAAGGTGCTGGTTCTAATGATATTGGGCTCGATCGCGGCCAACTGGGAAATACCCGGATGGTACAGTTGGAACGGCAGGGGCCTTATGTGCTGCTCAAACAACTCAATACCCGTTATCGAGCTGGTAGCAACAACCCTTTTGAGCGGCGTGCTGTCGCCGATGCCTTTGCTAATTCCGTGTTGTGGCAAGGAAAACTGCTGCCAGGAAAGCGCCTGTTAGTACCACTCAACGAGCTGTTGCTGACAGATCTGCATGGCATTACCCAACAGTTAAGCGCCACTGGGCAGGGGCATTACCATCTGGATCAAAGCCGTTCGGTGATCTTGCCTACCTCCGTTAAATCGTTTGAGCGCAACAGCGATGTGGACGTACAACTGACATTTGGCGCCGATAAAGCAGGCGCGCAAGTGGCCGATGTGGCACCTGATGGGCAAGCGCTATCATTGCAAGTACGCTTCTCTTTCATTGCCTTACCTGAACCGGGATATCAACCACGAGCCTATACGCCAATGAGTGGGTACCTTGCTGACGAATATCGTGATTACGCCACACCCATTGATCAGGATATGACTAAACGACTGTTGCTTCGCCATCGTCTGCAAAAAGTGCATCCTGGTCCTGCCCCTAGCGAGGTCATAAAGCCGATAGTGTATTATCTGGATCCCGGCGTGCCGGAGCCGATACGTAGCGCATTATTAGAAGGCGGGCGCTGGTGGAGTCAGGCCTTTGCTGCTGCCGGGTTTCTCAATGCTTTCAAGATGGAAATGCTGCCGGATTACGCTGATCCCCAAGATATCCGTTACAACGTGGTGCAATGGGTGCACCGCGCTACCCGCGGTTGGTCCTATGGCGCGGTGGTGACTGATCCACGTACTGGCGAGATCATCAAAGGTCAAGTGACACTGGGCAGCTTACGGGTGCGACAGGATTTACTGATCGCTCGGGGTGTCACTGCTGGGTGGAGTGACAGGGTCGCTGCCGATAATGCGTCAATGGCATTGGCGCTGGCGCGCATCCGTCAATTAGCGGCGCATGAAATTGGTCATACGCTGGGTCTGAGTCACAATTTTGCAGCTTCCAGCAACGGCAACGCTTCGGTGATGGATTATCCACATCCTTATATCCGTGTGCATGAAGGTCAAATTGATATCAGTCAGCCCTACCGCGAAGGCATTGGTGAGTGGGACAAATTTGCTATCGCCTATGGCTATGGCGATTTTGGTGAGCAAACGGCGACCAGAACAGCGTTGGCTGAATTATTACAACAAGTGCAGCAACAGGGCTTGCGCTATATTGCTGAGGCCGATTCGCGGCAGTCTTCTGCCGCAAATGCCTGGGCCAGTCTATGGGATCGTGGTGATGATCCGGTTGTCGAACTGGAGCGCTTGCAGCAGGTACGTAAGCTAGCGTTACAGCAATTTTCCGGCACGGCGTTACTCAATGGGCAACCTTTGGGGGAACTGGCCGATGCGTTAGTACCGGTATATTTGCTGAGCCGTTATCAGTTGCAGGCGGCAGCCAAATTCATTGGCGGGATTGATTACAGTTATCAGGCAGATATTCACGGCGGCAGTTGGCATTATATGGCGCCAGAGATGCAACTACGGGCACTACAGGCCCTGTTGGCGGCGTTGGACAGCGATGCGCTATACCTGCCCACCAGTCTCTACGCCAGATTGGTGCCCAAGGCTGGCGATTATCAACGCAGCCGTGAAAGCTTTGCTTCGTCACTCGGGGTGGCAAATGATCCTCAGGCCATGGCTGAGGCGCTCAGTCGGCACGTTGTCAGTTTATTGCTGCAGAGCGAACGCCTTAACCGGATAGCGCAACAAGCTAGTCGTGACAACGAACAGTTGTCACTCAGCAAGTTACTCGATCAGTTAGCTGCTAAGACATTGCTGGCCGATTTGCCGTCGGGTGATAAAGAAGCAGTAGCAATGCGGGTGAATGCGGTGGTATTGGATGCCGTACTGGATGCGATGGAAAATCCGGCCTCCAGCCCAGAGGTCAGAGCACAACTGCGCGCTAAACTCACCTTCTGGCAGCAGCAGTTCAATCGCAAGGAGAAACGGGTTACCGCTTTTGTCGCCGCGCATTATCAACTGATGCAGAGCGTTATTGAACAACAGGCGCAACAGCCTAGTAAGCGAATGATCCTGAATCCAGTACCCATGCCGCCGGGGGCGCCCATTTGAATCAGCTGCGCTTCGGGTTACGTGGAAAAAATCGTTCTGGGCGCCGCTGCAGATGGGAGAACTCTCGGGTGTTTTTATAGGGGAGCTTCATAAAACCCGAGACGCCCTGACCATGAATTTTGTCAACATGCAGCAGGATCCGGTCAAGGCAGGCGCGAAACTGTGCCTGCTTACGAGGATTGAGCAATCGCAGATAGCTATGAATTTTTAAGTGGGTCGGCAAGGCTTCGAAAATAATACAGCCAGTGTGATGGATTAAGTTAAGCCGTTCCAGCTCCGCCATAATTTCTGCTGGCAGCTCTAGATTTTCATCTGGATCTTTACCATCTTCAAAGTAAGAATGCAGGCGTGACTTATCTTCCAGATTAGGTACATCGCCAATTTCAAAGGGTAACTGCTGACCATCATTACAGCTGAAGGGAATAGCAGCAGAGGCGCGTTCCAGATGCAAGGTATCTTTGGCGTTAAAAAAACAGGCTTTGAAGACGCCGATTTTGCTGATCCCGCGCGCCAGCGTCACCATATTATTCACCGCCTGTAAGAGTGCCGGTTTAAGGGGCGCGTCATACAGCGCCAGATTGGAATCGATATATACGCCCTGTGCCCGCCAATGGATAGCCAGTCCACCAACAATTGGATATTGCCCCAGTCGCCCTACCGCAGCGATAAACCCCTTTTCGGTATCGCCCATCCCCGCAAGAAAATTGCGATAGTATTTTTCTAACTGCACATCATTGGGGAATGGTTCGGCAGAGCCAATGTCGCCTTGATGACTGCGCAGAAACGATTTGCGCGAGCTATAGCTGACCGTTTCCACATCACGGCTCTGAGACTGCACCCACACCGGAATATCCGCTGTTACCTCAACCGCCGCCACTGGCGGCAACAGCAGATAATGACTGTAACGCATACTGCGCAGAAAATAATCACCTGCTTGCTGACGTAATTTAGGGTCATCACTTAGCATTCCCTCCAGCGTGCGTGCCAGTTCCTTAGGTAATCCCAAGCTAGTGGGAGGAATGACCTTGGAGCCAAAACGGCTGGCCTGACCGGACGCCAGCGCATATAGCGTGGCTGCGACACCTTGCTCATCAAAACGTGGGTTGGATAAGGCGCCGTTCAGTTGCTCCTCGCCAATAAAATACACATCGCCCATTCTGGCATTGGTATGCTGTTGGTCGCAGGACAATAACTCCATCACATTAGCACTTGCCGGTTGACCGTCTGCTTCCTGCTGAGCAAATACCGCGGAGCCCCAGTCAATCAGTGACAACTTGTCTTGCTGCGGGTCATACACTAGGTTTGATGGTTTAATATCACCATGTACCAAAGGTCTGCCATGGCGCAGATACAACAGCAGATCCGCCAATTGCCGGGCGATACTGATAATTTCATGTACCGGTAGCGCTCCTATTTGGCGGCAGCGTTGGTCAAGATCCTGGCCAGAAGCGCGCGCCATCACCATGATGCCTTGGCGTCCAACCCGTTCAAATTTGATTAATGCAGGAACGTTGGGGTGGTGCACTTGTGATAACACAAACGCTTCTTCTTCTAAGCGATCCTGAATGTGCTGTGGCAAGGTGATACGAGAAAACTTGAACACATGTTCTTCACCGGAACGATTGCGGCCTCCAAAGACAAAACCGTAGGCACCTTTGCCGATAAGTTCAGGCTCTTCATAGCCAAGCTTTATCAGTTGCTGACGACAAAGGCGGATCCAAGCGCGGTGTTTGCGTGCATCATCGGCCCTAAGCAGATAAACAGACTGCTCTTCTGAAATGTAGAAGTGTTGTAATTCCGGTACTTGCAACGACCATCTCCTACCGCAGTGAAGCTTAGATTATCCGCCCATTTAAACAGCAGTCAAAGTAGGGAACAAACCAATATAAGCGAGATCTATATCAGATTTGCATGTTCCTAACGCATCTGATTATCTGACACTTTGACATACATCAAATATAGCGAAAACAGTCAGGGGTAACCTTTGTCCTATAGACATATCTTAGCGGAGGCGTTATGCCTGAGCCTGACAAGCGTGAACTAATCGCGCTATTTGAATACGCCAGACCTAGAGTGATCCAGTCGATGGAGTTACGTCACTGTCCTCATTCCGGTTTTTTTAATGCCGTCGATGAGCAATGCATTTTCTGTCATCAGGGAATGGAATGTATCTGGATGAACCGTAATGACAGCTTAGTCGCCTTGGAAGAAAAATCAGTGGAAGAATTGAAGCAGCAACTGCTAATTGCTGTCGACTTTGTTGATGCCAATCTGACACCGCATCACTTGTCACGACGTAAATGTGATTGTGACAACTGTACTTGGCTCCGCAAAGTGGAAGAAACTCTCGCTAGGTTCTGATGTTTTCAGGTATTGTTTGTCAATTTTGACCTGTTCTTAATAATAAAAAGGCGACCATCAGGCCGCCTTTTTGCATCCTTAAACAGGATTAGAAGTCGTAACGTACACCTACAGAGAATACGTTGTCGTCATCCAGGTCGATTTTGGCACCATCTTGCTTATAGTCACCAGTGTAGTAAGCATAGTGACCGTACAACATAGTGGTTTTAGCAACTTTGTAGTCTGCACCAACGATGAAGTTAGAAACGCTTACATCACTTACAGAGCGAGTAGCCACGGTATCAGCCTTCATGTTAACACCTGAGATGTTTTTGAAGTAGCTACCGAAACCACCATCATCATAGATGTATTCAGCTTTCAGGTTTACACCGTTCAGATTATAAGCAACGTTAACCAGGTAAGTACTACCATCGATGTCGCTGTTCAGTACGTTTTCAGACTGTTGGAACAACGCACCTACTTTGAATTGATCCAGTTTAACCTGACCAACTACACGGTAGGCATCAATACCATTGATGCCTTTGTTGTAGGCTGCTGCTGCGTAGTAGTTCTGCGCTTTGAAGCCTTTGTCACCCAGAGTGGCACTCAGTGCATACTGGCTGCTGCCATCCCCGGCAGAAGTAGTGGCATTGTTATCATCGAACTGATAGTTAGCGTTCAGAGTCAAAACACCAGCAATTTTTGGAGAATAATACCATACACCGTCAGCTACACGGCTTTGAGCCTGCAGTATACGGTCCATATCCGCGTTGGTGTTACCAAACAGGTCGATGCCGCCTTCAGAATTTTTGAATACGGTATCGTTACGGCCGAATACCGCAGTACCGGCAGCAGTTTTGAAACCAAAGTAAGTGTTACGAGAGTTGAATACGGTAGAGCTACCAGTGTTAGAGGTATTTTCAAAGCCCCATTCCGCTTGGTATACGACTTCTACGCTATCAGAAATCTTTTCGGTGCCTTTAACACCTAACCATGAGAAGTTGTTTTCCAGATAAGTACCGCTCTCACCAACAGTAACGCCAGAAGTATCACCCTGCAGGGTTGAACTATTCTGAGAGTTAGTGAGCATCAGGTCGAAACGACCGTAGAAAGATGGACCATCAGCCAGTGCACCGAAAGAGGCGGCTGCCAGAACAGTAGCTACTGACGCAGAGATAAAACTTTTCTTCATGTATGTGCTCCCTAGAACCTAAGTTCTATTCCATTTATTTATGGTTTTGCTTTTCGTGTTCCTGGGCTAATCCCGGGCTTCCTGCTCAAGATAAAGCTGCGCGAATTCTTACAGTTTTAATTTTTTAATATTGTGGCATTGATCACACTTTATGTCCTGGCGCCACGGAACTTTTTCAAAAAAGTGACAAAAACACCTATTAGCGATTAAAAATTCAGCAGTGATTATTTTTAGCGTAACCTCCTGTGGTATGAGCAAAAACGCATTGGCTTATCAGTATGCCAGCCTGTATCCGATCTTGCCGTTCAACTAAAGGATAAATTAGTAATAGTCGATGTTTGAAAAAAGTAAAATTTTTTAATGAATAAAATCTGAGCGTTAAGAGCAAGCTTGTGATACACACAAGACAGAGACCATAAATTTGTGAAACAATTACAAAACGCAAATGAGTTAACCTATTTAAAACGCAGTTTTGCTTTCCCAATTGCAAACTGCAATCTCTGAGTCCAGGAACGTCATCTTGTCAGTAACAATGATTGAAGCAGATGCTTACCAATTACGCTTTGGTGGTATCGCCAGACTATATGGTGTTAAAGCGTTACAGGTATTTTCTCAAGCCCGTGTGATGGTCATAGGTATTGGTGGTGTGGGCACTTGGGTGGCCGAGGCGTTGGCACGGAGCGGTGTTGGTAACATCAGCTTGATGGATCTGGATGATGTGTGTGTTACCAACAGCAATCGGCAAATCCATGCGCTGGCTTCCACCGTGGGACAGTCAAAAGTCAAGGTAATGGCGGAACGTATTAAGGAGATCAATCCGTTGTGTCAGGTCACCGAGATTGAAGACTTTATCTGCGCTGATAATCTTGCTGAATATCTGCCACCAGCAGGTGCGACGGATTTTGTGGTGGACTGTATTGACGCCGTCAAACCTAAAGCAGCATTGATTGCTTGGTGTAAGCGTAACAAAATCCCGCTGGTGACCGTTGGTGGCGCTGGCGGACAACTCGACCCGACATTGGTATCAGTAACTGATTTGGCGAAAACGATTCAGGATCCATTATTGGCGAAAGTACGTAATCTACTGCGGCGGGAATATAACTTCAGTAAGAATCCCCAACGGCGATTTGGTGTGGATGCGGTATTCTCCAGTGAACAGCTGAAATATCCGCAGCCAGATGGCAGCGTATGTAATAGCAAGGAAGGCGTAACTGGCAGTATGCGTATGGACTGCTCGGCAGGCTTTGGTGCAGTGACCTCTGTTACGGGGACTTTTGGCTTTGTCGCTGCTAGCCGGGTGCTATTGAAATTGGCGCAAAAGGCCTAATTCAGCTAACGCCAAAAATATGATCCAAATCTAATGTAATCAAATTGGTTGTGCTAGAATGCAGCCACTTTATTGCACTAGGGTTACAAAACTATGCAAGAAGCTCTGCTCTCTCGGTTTTTGCGTTATGTGCAATCGGATACGCAATCCGATCCTAACAATTCTGCGATTCCCAGCTCAGTTGGTCAGCATAAATTTGCCGTTGCGCTCAAGCAGGAATTGACTGAACTTGGTTTTAGTGACGTTTTTCTTAGCGATACTTGCTGTCTTTATGCTCGCGTTCCTGCGACTGTGGCTGATACTCCTGTGATAGGATTTCTGGCACACCTAGATACATCTCCAGACTATAGTGGCGCTAACGTTAAGCCGCAGATCATCAGTGATTATCAGGGACAGATCATACCGTTAGGGACAATAGAACAGCTTTCACCGGAGCAATTCCCCGATCTCCTGCATTATATTGGTAAGACGCTAATCACCGCCGACGGCTCGACGTTGCTTGGCGCTGATGACAAAGCAGGTATCGCGGAAATTATCACGGCGCTGCATTATCTGCTACTGCACCCTGAAATTCCTCATGGTGAAATCGCCTTGTGCTTTACCCCAGATGAGGAAATTGGTCGCGGCATACAGGGCTTTGATGTAGAGCACTTTGCGGCACAGTGGGCTTACACAGTAGATGGTGGTGCCGCAGGGGAATTACAGTTTGAGAATTTTAACGCAGCAACAGCCGTCATTACCGCCCGTGGTAACACTTGTCATCCAGGCAGTGCTTTTGGGGTGATGGTGAATGCAACAACTATGGCCTGTCGGTTCCATGCCCGGATGCCGTTGAATGATACCCCCGAGCACAGCTCTGGCTACGAGGGCTTTTTCCATCTGGTGTCGATGGAAGGCACAACAGAACAAGCGAAATTGGTTTATCTAATCCGCGATTTCGACAAGCAGCAGTTTGAGCAACGGAAGCAATGGTTGCGGGATCTAGTTGAGAAATACAACGATGAGTTGACCAGTGGCAGTCTGGAGATTGCGATCTCAGACAGTTACTTCAATATGAAAGAAGCCGTGATGCCCACACCATATATTACCGATATCGCTTGTCGGGCAATGGAAATGGCAGGTGTTACGCCTGATATCAAACCCATTCGGGGCGGTACTGATGGTGCCCAATTGTCCTATCGCGGCTTACCATGTCCTAACTTGTTTGCTGGTGGACATAATTTTCATGGTAAACACGAGTTTGTCTGTTTAGAGTCAATGGAAAAGGCGGTAGAAGTCATCATTAATATCGCTCAACTTACTACACAAAGATACGATTAACCGATAATCCCACCGAATCCTCCTTCGTAAAGCCGATGCCATGTCGGCTTTCTCCTCAATAATACATTTAACAGTGGCATTTTATTTGCTTGTCAGCTGTCACTGTTATGTTTTTGACACCGGGTATCTTCATGAAGCGATTCAGACTGGCATTGCCGAAAAAAATCAGTATGCGTGGACTGCTGCTGAGGCTATCACTGTGGGGTATGTTGTTGACTACCTTGCTGTTGTTTGTCCCTTCGCCATTACTACATCTCGTAAGTCTGGATGAATGGACCATCAATAATGGTCATTATATTGGCCTAGGACTTTTATGTTCATTGGCGTATATCGGTGCGTTGGTTGTCAATTTTCTGTTAGATGAAGCAATTAAATATCTACAGGGCCGACGAGTGGATGACGCGATAGAGGAAAAAGTCCAACTTCTAGATCCCGCTGAACGGGCATTATTGCGAGAATTCTTTCTGCAAGGCAGTTCGGTGCTGACTATGCCTAAAGATGATTTGGTCGTGCAGAGTTTGCTGCGGAGCCACATTCTGGAATGTATCGGCAATGAACGCCACTACGCGATTCAGGGCCCAACTGCTGACTTCAAAATTTCCATGAAAGCCCGTAAGTATCTCAACCGCAGGATACTCAGATTACCTGCTGGGGAATTAAGCAAAGAAGATATGCAACACCTAATTAAAACTCGGCCGCAGTTTATCAATAACTTAGCGCAAGTTCGCAAACACGCAGCTTAGTTAATATTTTTCGATAAATAAAAAGGGCAGCGCAATGCTGCCCAAATCACTTCTTAGTGTCACCTTCAGAAGAAAATACGAAAACTAACTCTTAGAAGACTTTACAATCAGTACCCAAGATAGGTAACTGAGGAGTCCAACAGTGCCAAGCAGCACGAGAGTAGACAGCAACCCCAGAGGTGTTGTGAACATTACATCTATATCAAGTAATAGTGTCATTCACTTACTCCTCTTATCGTAAAGTCAGTTAAAAAATAGCCAATGTGCAATGCGGGTAAACTGATCGCGATCAATAAACCACCAGAAATGTGGTTTTCGCTCGAAGCGGTGTGGACAGTATCAGAAGCCGATCAAATTTTTGACGATATTTACCATCGTCGAAGGGGTTAGTTTTTGTGTCATCTGGCCACCATAAAAATGCCTAGCGTTGTAAAATTAATCAGTCAGACAGCATTTTATAGTGAGTGCACTGAAAGGGCTTGCGATTGTATGAAGCACAGGTATAATGCCGTCCGTATCGATGATTACCTATCACCGATACGTGTAAAAACGTGAAAAATCAAATCAGTGCCAGAGTGGTGAAATCGGTAGACACAGGGGATTCAAAATTCACTGTGCTTAGCTAGAAAAGCTAACTAAGGTATTGATTTACAAAGTAAGTTAGATAGAATTTACACGCAAAATCCTTGCAAAGATTTGCAAAGTTTTTGAAGCTACAAAGTTGTGCCAGAGTGGTGAAATCGGTAGACACAGGGGATTCAAAATCCCCCGCCCTTAAAAGCGTGACGGTTCGAGTCCGTCCTCTGGTACCATCTCCTAGCGAGATAATAGGCCGACGATAAGTCGGTTTTTTTGTCTCTGTTTCCAGCACTTATCCTTTCCTTGTTCCACAATATTCTGGGTACAACTGTACGCAGCATTCATCTTCCGATGTGCTGGTCGGCTCCAAACTTTGCAAGGGAATTAAGAATCGGCTATGACGTGCTTTTGAGTGTTTTGCTTGTCTAATTGGGTGTCATTTTAATAGTGAAAACGCCCATCTCCCAGTAGCTCAAAAAGTTGGGTTCCCACATCTCATACATGTCACGTCCTGCCCTGATAGGGAAGTACCCATACAAGGTCTGAAAAGCGGAGTAACTGAAGTCAAAATCAATGGCTTTGGTCAGTTCGGCAAAGTATCCGGTTCCCACGTAACAAAACTCCGTGATGTAACAGAGTCGCCAATGATCACGGTGGTGCTCCAAACGGATCTCCACCGGATGAAATCCCCCGCTTTCGGCACTGTAATCCTCATCACGGAAGTTGATGGTGACGCTGTAGCTATCAATATCTTTCACAAGTTCCGCTAACTTGGTGGCAAAGGTATCGGATACGGGTAAAGGGAGGTCGGTATTAATGGTGAGCATCTTCTTGTCCTTCATAAAAAGGTAAGGGGAACGCAATGGTTCCCCCTCTCTATGGTCTTGGTGTAGCGATGTGAGTTGTTACTTACCGGGCTTGGCAGCCTGTTTCTCGGTGGTGGGTTTATCTGTACTGGCTTTCTCGTTAGCAGCCGTTGTGTCAGCGCTAGCCTTTTTGCCAATCTTGGGGGCTGGGGCGAGTAACTGCTCGTCCAGTTCGCCTTTCTCCACTGCGTCAATCACTACCTTGATGACTTCCGGTAGCTTGGCCTTGTCACCGACATCAATAGCCGGACAGCCCTTTTGCAGCTCGACAGGTTTGTTGCTAATCCGCACCTCAAAGTAGTAGTGATTGTCGCTGTCATAGAACCATGGACGGACGATATAACGGCGACGGATTTTCTTGCGTTCGCCCGTCTCGGCATCCTTTACTGAACGCTCCTTGTAGGCTTCAAACTCCCTCCCT
Source organism: Shewanella fodinae (assembly GCF_014651955.1). Lineage (GTDB taxonomy): Bacteria > Pseudomonadota > Gammaproteobacteria > Enterobacterales > Shewanellaceae > Shewanella > Shewanella fodinae. The sequence continues at coordinate 45,503 of NZ_BMXW01000004.1, forward strand.
TCAATCATGCACTCGGCCAGTGATAGTTGCTGCTCCAGCTTGTCGAGTAACTTCATACGTTTACCTAATACGGGTGGCTTAGGGGCAATTTCAGGGCGAGCGATAACCTTGAGCGAACTCAATACAGTAGTCATGGTGTGTTTCCTATGGTTGGGTGTTAACGGATAAATCCGATACGGGGTTTCCCTTGCTTACGGCTGTTCTCAGCACCGAGTAAAGCGAGGGCAGTAGCGCGGTGGTCGCGCTTAGGTTCAAAGCGTTGGCGTCTTGCCAAGATGGCGAAGTCACCGGGGGTTAACTGGTTTAGGGTGTTAAGGGTGGAAATCTCAACATGGGTCAGGCGCTTAATGCCAAAAACCTGCTTATATAGTGCTTGGCGTTGCTCACTAGTGAGATAGTCGCACTCCAACTTGAAATCGAAACGGCGCATCACTGCACTATCAATACTGGCAAGGGCATTGGTGGCAGCAAACACGGGCATGGTATTGCACTCAAGCTGAGACAGTAGCTCGTTCACAAGCTGCACTTCATACTGCGCATGAGCGCTCTCGCGCTTGCTGAGCAGACTGTCGACTTCATCGATGAGCATCAGCTTCTGCTGCTTATCTGCTTCTCTGAACAGTCTAGCGACGTTCTGCTCGCTGTCTCCGACATACTTGCTGAGTACATCAGAGCATTTGATGTGCATCAGCTCATAACCGTGCGTTTCTGCTAAGTGATGTACCCATGCCGTCTTACCTGTACCGGGTGGACCACTGAGCATGACCCGAATGGGCATCGCCTGTTCCACGGCATGGTTAATCGAGGCCAGTATCTCGGCGGTTTCGGTTTGCGGTGATACCGGGTTAGTGTGATTAGGGTGACTTTGGGACGTGGTATTTACCTTAAAGTTCACCAGACTGTCATCAAACACCAATTCGCCCTGGTACTTGGGTAATGGTGCGTCTTCCCCGCAAGCTTCCAATGTAGACTCAATCACTTCATCCAGTATGGCCTCGGCCTTGGTGCCTTTAAGCTTCAGTGTCGTTGCCACATGCACGGCATTGCCGACTATGGCCGGAGTGACATTGGGTTTCTCGGCCAGCAATAATCGATACTCATCCGATACCTTGAGCGATGTCAGTAACTGCTGACTCATGGCATAGGCAAAAGACTCTTCCGGTACTGGCACTTCCATGACCAACTTAAAGCGGCGGATAAAGCTTGGCTCCAGCAACTCCGCATGGTTGGTTATCCAAATAGCGGGTACTGGGTTTTGCTCCAACACCCGCATCAATCCTTCCTTGGTGTAGTGTTCATCGGCCTGTACAAACAGGCTCTCACATTCATCGACCAGTAGCAGACTGCCACTGCTACCCGAGAGTAACCCTTGCAGCAGGTTCAGATACACCAGACGTTGTGAGGCCGGGTTACGAGAATGAAATGCCCCTACCAGTTTGCCTTCTTCCAAGCGCAGACTTTGCACTTCCAGCAGGCTACGCTGAACTGAATTTGCCAAGGTTCGGGCTAACTCGGTTTTCCCGGTTCCCGCTTTGCCATAGAGCAGGATATTGATACCGACAGTTGGCTGTTTGGTAATGGCAGATAAGTAGTTAGCCAGTAAGTCAGTGTTCACATGCCCAAATTGCGACAGGCTAAATTGGGCTTCCGGGCTCTGACAAATGAGCGGAGCCATCAACTGCTCAGCACTGGTAAGCGGCTGTTTCACCAGTATAGGTATCAGCGGTACGGGTAACTTCATCAGATAAGGGGTGACAAATGACACTTCCTCTATTAACTGGCACTTGGCAAGCTTATCCAGTTGCTTAATGATGTCCTCGCTATCAAGACCACTCTTGGCAACCAATACCCGCTCCAGTACGCCCTCGTCATCATCCAGCAGGACATCGGCGATGCTTCTCAGTCCGAGGTTAGCGTTCATCACAATCACAAATGCCACTACTGGTTGCATCTGTAACGGCAGCCCAAACAACTGACACAGGAACTTGGCATTTTGGGTCACGGTGTTGCTCGCTGTCGGTGCTCGGTCTTCGCTAGGAATAAGGGCTAATACGTCATCCAGCGTGTACTGTTTGAGACGCTCAACCTTCTCCCCGGTCATGGATTCCACCATTGAAGAAGAGAATTTTCCTTCTCTGGTAAAGGCAGCACATATCAGTGCTTCACCATAACAAGAGGCTAGATAGTGGCAGTACTGTGCACGCCATAAACGCGATTTGCTGCGTTTCAGCATGACGACCTCCCGCCACGACGTTTAGTCTCAGGAACATAATCCAGCGTCGCCGCCGCTTCCCGCATAAACGCATCACCACGCTTGTCATAGATGGTGGTGGTACTGATGTCGGCATGACCTGCCATCTGGCGCACAGTATTGATATCAACGTTCTGCTCCAGTAGCCGGGTAATAAAGGTGCGGCGCAGGTCATGAGGGGAAGCGCCTAACACACCAATCGCTGATAGTTTGTCTTTCACTAGCCGATACAGGGTGTCACTGCTGACAGGCTCATCTACTGCGAATTGCCCGGTGACGGTACACTTACAAATGAGATACCCTGCTTGGCGGCCACGCAGCTCTAGCCATGTAAGCACATGCTGCTCAACCCAAGTAGGTAAGAACAGCACCCGGCTCTTGTTACCTTTCCCGGCCACGACTGTGATGGTTGAGGTGCTACTGTCATAGTCAGCCATGGTCAGTGCTGCCAACTCACTGCGTCTAAGCCCAGTGCCTAAGAACAGCGCAAAGATAGCTAGCGTTCGCAGACCATAGAGACCTCTGCGCTTACCTAATAGCTCAAACAGCTGTGTCACTTGTGCAGCACTCAGTGGATTACCTTGATGCTCTCCATGCTTCATGTGCGTAATGCTGGCGATATGGGCAACCTGCTGCATATCGGCTTTACCCATGAGCGCAGCGACTTTGACAATACTCTTTATCGCTGTCATGGCACGGTTAATCGACCGGGCTGACCACTGTTCGTGGATAAGCAAGGCGCGTATCTGCATCGCTTGCTGGTAGTCAACGCTGCTCAGCTGCTTACCCATTGTGACGTCCGGCCAGTCCATCAGCCGCGCAATACTGCGCATCTGCGAAGCAATCGAGCGCTGACTATTGGGCGCAAGACGGCTCAAATACAGCGCATAAGGGGTCGCTGTAGTCATAGAAATAACTCCAGTTAGAAGATGAGTAAATTTGTTGCTAGATGATTGAAATAGAAGGGAATAGCGATACCACGCTACAATCTCATGGTATCACTATCGAAGAGGTAATTCAGCCAATGATTTTGACACGGTTTTAAGGCCGAAGGAAATTAAAGTATTTGCGCAGTATCGAATTCGCTAAATATCCGATGTTTGTTTGAGTTTAATTTCAAGTTCGTGGATTTTGGATTTCAGTTTGTCATTCTCACTGGTGAGGAACTCGTTCACTTCTTTTAATTCTTTGTTTACCGTACTGCGAATATTTTTTAGTTTTTCGAAGTTGTTAATTTTATTTCTCTTTAGCTCTCCCAGTATGGCGTGAATTATTTTATTTGTTTCACCTTGATAGCCTTTTTTTTCATCTGTTAAGTTGTCTTTTGAATATCGTTCACTAGTGGCTGTATCATACCTTTTTAATTCATCCATTAGATCGTACATTTCTTTAGTATTATTTATGCCGTATGAATTAATGTTTTCAATTAATATTTTGAATACTTCGTTATCACTTATTTCCTTTGTTTTCTTTTCCTCTGGTGTGATGCCAATGAGTTTAAGTATATTTTCAAATGTTGAGTCTTTAATATAGAATTTTGTTCTTTCCGCATCTTTTGGAGTCTGTTTTATCTTTTGCGTCCATTTGCGCCAAATGTCTTTTAGCTTATTCTTGTGACTATTAAGTGCGTGTAAGACTGTTGGTTTGCTAATACTATTTTTATGATCTTTTAGTTTTATTAATAGTCCATCTATTTCTTTGTATAATTTATGTTTTTTTCCCATCATTGTTAATAAGTCATTTCCATATATTGTCCACTCTTCGGCGGTTCTATCTTTACGGTGTTTTCCCATATTATGATTTCCTTATGCATTATTTCGTCGGCTGAACTATTTGTCTTTAATCCGATAAATTACCCTATGTCCACGTCAAAAATACTAACTGTCCATGCTAAAAAATACTCAATGTCCATGCTTTTTTAATTAGATGTTCATGCCATTTATTTGATATGTCCATCACCAATATTCTGTATGTCCATGATTAAAATATGATTAGGTTCACGCTGTTTAAATGACATGTCCACGCTATATAAATGGCATGTACACGCCGAAAAAATCAGTAACATATTGAAAATTCTCTACATCTAACTAAGGCGTGATGGATTTTCAGTGGTACATAGTCAAAGATGCGCTTTTGCCTAGGATTTATCAATCCTCAACGCAGAAATTGTTTTGTGTTACCTGCAATCGACTTTATGCTTTTAGCACTGCGAGCAGAGCTAACGTGATCGAGTAGAAGATGTACGATTTGCTAAATCGCAGTATCATTGTGATGCGCCGACAGATGCAAAATCTGTGGTATTAGTAGTCGCAGAGAAGTAATATCAAGACAAGGAAATGAGCTTAAATGTCAGATCAATATTCAATTTTATAGGTATTCAAGGATGAGTGATTCTAAGCTATCTAATAATCATTCCAATAGTTCTACTAGTGGTTTAGATGAAACCAACATTTTCGAAGAATTCGTTCCGAGTAAGATTTTTGATATAACAAGAAATGAGAAATACCCATTAGTTCAGCCAGAACTCAACCGTAAAATTGCTAAGCTTACTAATCCTAAAACATTAAACTACACAACTGATATCGCAAAAATTATGAGTGTGCTGCGAGATAGAGAAATTGTTGAGTACCAACAAACTCTCATGGAAGCGGCAATCGATAACATCAGCGAAGAAACAGTTGATATAGATTTCATTCGTATAGGATTGAATCTTACTTCCTTTGATATTGAAAAACTACTTGATGGCGAAAATGGCCTAATTCGGGTGAGAACCAAAAAAAGGCAAGACCGCCTAACAGTAAATAAATTAAATGTTGGCAATAAGAATGTTGGGTATAAGAAAAGTGATAAAAGACCTTATTTTACTCATAGATTCCAGATGTTCGCCGATCTCGACGAATATCGATATCTTGATATTTATATTGCTGATCCGGAATTCGAGAGAAATAAAGGCAGAGATTTAAAATATAACTGTGAGATAGAATATATCCCTACCCGTGTTTCCCGCGAATTAGCATCTTTTATGCTATACCAGCTTCAATCGGTATTAGAAATCCGCCGTTATAAGCAACTCATAGATAATGCCCTAATATTAGAGTTGCATACGGGGTACATCATGTATGGCGTATCCCAGCTCTTCGGCTTCCTGCTAACCAAGAATAACAAGGTTAAGGTCGGCGAAGTTTTCCCAAAAGAAGGGGACATGGCTGCTGAAACGACCTATGTTGGTAGCCGTGCTAGTGATCACCTAATTGGTTATGACAAAGTCCTTAAGGAAAATAAGAAATTTATCGAGGCAGCTGTATTAGGTTGGGATCTTATCGCTAAGAGATTAGACGGCATTGAAGATTGGTTCCCTAATCAGGTTTGTAGTCTCCGCCTTGAATCTCGCCGCAGATTCGAAAAAGACCCCTTCAAATTGGCTGATATCAGTCTTGTTCGCTCGTTATTAGAAGATGTCCGCCTAATACGGCCTAAACGGCTATTCGACCTTGATGATTCTGAGCTTGAGGCGTTGGTCATTGATAAAACAGTGAGGAATTGCAGAAACACGTTAGAGACCTTGAGACTAAAGAACCAAGAGCGCCGTGAACAAGGAAAAAAGACACGTTCATCGCTATTCTTGTTGGGTAAGCAGAAGATTGCTGCATCCGTTAGTCGCCGCTCTGAAATGCTACTAGAGGCAATTCGAACCCCAGTTAAAGAGTTGACTGATGTTACCGGAAACTACAGCGCAGCCAAATGTAAGGTGAGTGAGCTCCTTCAGTCACGTATTAATAAGATTGCGAGTAAGAGCCATAAGATTTCAGCCATTATTGAAGCTGAGGAAAGGGCTATATACGTAGAAGGATGTCCCGGCTCAGGTAAAACATCGTTAGTTGTAAAGCGTGTTGAGCATCTGTTAGCTGAGGGTGTTGATGCAAGTGAAATCAGTGTGCTGGCGTTCACTAATGCTGCCGCTAAAGAGTTTGCTGAACGCTTAGATGAGAAGCTCCCTGATAACAACAGCATGTTTGTTGGCACCTTCAGTAGTTGGTGTAACAAGCTGCTTAATTTTGAAAAAGATCAAAAGGTTCTCAGTGCAGAAGCAGCGTTAAAGATCATCGAAGACTTAGTACGGTCTAAAAGCAAGATCGTTAAAAGGCTTGATAGTGGGGAAGTTGCTCGCCGATGCCAGCTTATCTTCAACCACCTAGCTAACTTTGATGAGCCTATTCTAGAGCGCAGTATCAAGAAGGTGGCACCGGAATTAGTCGAGTACGAAGAGGATATTTCTGAGCTTCTGGCGCGCTATAAAGATTACAAAGAGGGAAAATTCAGGGACTTTAATGATCTTCTGGTGCAACTACGGCAACGTTTACGAGATGATGATTTCTGCCAGAGGGTGGCAGAACAGACTAAGCACCTGATCATCGATGAAATCCAAGATACCAATGAGATTCAATGGGATATCATAGAGATGCTATATCATCATGGTATTCAATTCTTCTGTGTGGGCGATCCGGCCCAATCCATGTATGGCTTCAGGGGCGCTAAGCATGAGTACCTCGACCAATTCACTAAGACGTTCAACAATCGTAAACGTTTTCAGTTAACTAAGAACTATCGGTCATCAGCTCCATTGGTCAGCTTGGCTAACGAAATTCGGCGTAAGATCAATTCTAAGTACAGTATTTCAGTTTCAGTCAATAAATCGGAAGAGGCTGATATTCCTCGCTTGAAAAACTGCGATAGACTGAAGGAAGCTGCTCAATGGTTGGTGCGAGACATTAAGGCTAGGCAATCAAGTGGCACCCAGTTCATCTTATGCCGTTATAACAAGCAAGTCTTGAGTGTTGAAAAAGCGCTCAAAAAAGCTGATATTGAGTACGGTGACGGTAAATCAATTCAGGTACTTACTTACCATAAGTGTAAAGGTTTAGAAGCCGAACATTGCTACGTGCTTGATCCGCAGTTTAGCAAAAGCAAGTTATCGAGCTACAAAGAAGAGCTGTGTAACGCTTACGTGGCACTCACTAGGGCTGAGAAAACCTTGACCATTCTTGCCTGTATGAGTGGTTCATCTGTGTATGGAAAGGATGATGAGACTGGCAAACGTTCTGGCCTTAGCATATTCCTCGACCTGCCAGAGGATAAGTTAGAGTACATAGACTAGTAACGATTAGGGAGTAATTGTCATGGGAAGACGATACAGACGCAGAAGCCACTCCAGCCAGATAATAGCTGACTCAGTCGTTATTGGCAGCCGATTGTCTTGGTACGGTGCTTTCTTGTTTGGCCTAATCTCCTTCCTCATTTTCTACTACGCATTTCCCTACTGGCTTGAATCAAGGCTTAACGCAGCACAAGGCGTTGTTAGCTATCCGGGGCTGGAAGTAATGTATGGGCGAGGTATCCGTCTATTTCACTATCTTGGAATCGCTACCGGCGCTATAGGGTTGTTTTTTGCCGTCCGTAACTACTTTGTACTGTCATCGACAAATCGCAGCGAAAATCGTGTTATAGCGCTTCTGGCGAGATTAATTGGACGGCACTTCGATTAAAGATTTTACACCTTCCCATCTCCATTAGCTCTGCTAGAATATACTGTACATATAAACAGTGTATTCTAAGTTATGAGAGTAATCCCTATCTATGCGAGTGCGGGGATAACTGGTTTTGAATCCCCCGCCGCAGAATACCATCAGTTACCGTTGAGCCTTGATGAACTACTCGTAGAACATCCGTCAGCCACTTTTTTCTGTCAGGCGTCCGGTGATTCCATGCAAGGGGTGGGCATATTCGATGGTGACGTACTTATCGTTGATAGGCACATCACTATGATTAATGGTGATGTCATAGTTGCGAATATCAATGGTGAGTTCGTGTGTAAGTGCATTGATACGACGCGCAAATTGTTGTTGTCTGCTAACGAAGCATACCAACCTGTACCCGTCTCGGAATTTGATACCTTTTCCGTTGAAGGTGTTGTAATTCGCTCAATCCATAACTTCAGACCTAATCGTCTTTTGAGGCATAAATAGTGTTTGCTCTCGTTGATGCTAACTCTTTTTATTGTTCAGCAGAGCAGGTGTTTCGCCCTGATTGGCGTGGTAAGCCGATTGTTGTTCTGTCTAACAACGATGGCTGTGTTGTTGCCGCAAATCGACAAGCTAAAGCTGCTGGAATAGAGAAGTTTAAGCCTTGGTTTCAGGTAAAGGCGCTTGCTGAGCAACATGGGGTTATTGCTTGCTCATCCAACTACGAACTCTATTCCGATTTATCTGCCAAGATGATGCAAATTGTTGGTCAGTTTGCGCCAAGACAGCATATCTACAGCATAGACGAAACTTTTCTAGATTTGACTGGAATGCGCTTAGGTGAGGGAGCTTTGTTAGAACTGGGTGCTGTTATTCGGCGTACGGTTTGGCGGGAGGCTAGATTGCCTGTTGGTGTTGGTTTTGGTGACACTTTAACGCTAGCAAAAGCCGCTAACCATGCCGCAAAACGTATCGAGGGCTTTAATGGCGTTTGTGCAATTAATTCTGAATCTACGAGAAAGTCCATACTATCGGAAATGCATGTTTCTGATGTTTGGGGAATTGGGCGGAAGCTAAGTAAACGTCTAGAGAGTATGGGGATTATGACCGCATTACAATTGTCAAAAATTCCTATCAAGTTAGCGCGTAAGCAGTTTAGTGTTGAAGTGGAACGCTTAGTCTTGGAGCTTAATGGAACGCCGACTAGAAATTGGGATGAAACAAGAGCGGACAAGCAACAGATATTTTCTACTCGGAGCACTGGCGAACGAATTGAAGAACTGGACTCGCTCAAGCAAGCCTTTGCTATGCATGTGAGTAAAGCCAGCCAAAAAGCAAGGCAGCAGCATAGTGTGGCTGGTGCAATCTTGGTGTTTGCTCATAACTCACCGTTTGATGATGGTTGTACAAGAGGGTTCAAACAGCTATTACGTTTCCCCCTAGCAACTAATGATAGCCTAGTGATTGGTCGGCAGGTTGCAATGGCTATTCCCAGGCTCTATGTTGACGGGGTACGTTATTACAAGATTGGTGTAGGTTTGGTTGACCTTAGACCACAAGAGCATGTGCAATATGATTTGTTCTCTCCACCTACCGAAGAACCAAGATTGATGTGCGTGCTGGATAAGCTTAACCAGCGTTATGGCAGTGACACCGTATTTGTTGCTGCGCAGGGTATTGACCCAAAATGGCATATGCGACGGGATATGCTAACACCGCAATACACTACGGATTGGCGACAAATACCCTTGATTCAATGTCGCTGATCATAAAAAGGAATGATGAATGAAATTGACTTGGCTCATCATCGGATTGTTCTGTACTGGTGCAATGGCAGCTGGCAACACCGAAATTGAATCATTCTCGGCAGCTAAAAAGCTTATGCAGAATAGCATCTACACCACCGACACTTTACGCAAAACGATATACTGTGGTGCCGCCTTTGACAGTAAAAAGCAGATTACTTTACCTGAAGGATTTCAGACAGCCGTCTATCTTAAGCGCAGATTTAAGTGGGAAGCTGAACATATAGTACCTGCCGAGAACTTCGGCCAGGCATTCTCCGAGTGGCGCGAAGGCCACTCTGTTTGCGTCGATAGCAAGGGCAAGGCATTCAATGGCCGAAAGTGCGCAGAGAAAGCGAATAAAGAATACCGTTTGATGCAGTCAGACTTATACAACCTTGCACCGGCAATAGGCTCAGTTAACGCAGCGAGGCAGAACTATAACTTCACTATGTTACCCACAGCCAAATCTGCGTTTGGTAGCTGTGACATGCGGATTGAAGGCAATAAAGTCCAACCTCCTAAAGAAGCGAGAGGTCAGATTGCGCGCACATACTTGTATTTTGAATCGGCTTATCCTCGTTACAAGATGAGCAACGCTCAGCGTCAGCTAATGAATGCTTGGGATAAGCAATATCCAGTGACAAAGAATGAATGTGAAATTGCAGAGAAAGTTAAATCGGTGCAACACTCAGATAACCCAGTTTTGGAGCAGAGGTGTTTGGTATTTTAACTGAGTCTAAAGGTTGTGTAGTGAAGTAACGCCGATTCAACCAGTTAGCAATGTGCGTTTTTTAGGTCTAATGAGGTATACGCATATGCGCACTATTAAATTTTAGGGGGCGGGAGGCAGAATGGAATACTTGATAAGTATGTTATCTGGTGGCTTTAGTGGTGCAATGTTGGTTTGGCTGGCCAAAGGGTGGATTTCAGAGCGACTGAAACAATCTATTCAGTATGAATATGCTGAAAAGTTGGAAAGCTATAAAACTGAATTAAATTCAAAAGTTGAAGAATTTAAGCACAAAAATCAGGTTTCACAACTTCGAACCTCATTATTCTTTGATCATCAAAGAGATGCATTTGCAGCATTAATAACTAAAATGGCTCAAATAAATAAAGAGTGGGTGTCTAATTACGATCCTGAAGAGGGACTATATGAACCTGTTCCTGCAAATGGATGGAAAGAGTTTGAAGAGCTGCTTTATCAGCATCAACTTTTTTTAGATGAAGAATGTTTAATGGCCTTGTCACTAGTTAATGATACATATATTCGTTCTCTTCCATTCGATGATGGAAGTGGTGCTCCTCCTCACCAAAATGAATCTAGTCAGCATATTTCATATATTGAATATCTACAGCCGAGAATAGCTTCAATATTTAGGAGAAAAATAGGTGTTGAATCTGATCCTCAACACTTATTGGATATTGCGGTGTTATCTGCAATTGAAATTGTTAACGGATATCACTTTATGGATGTGGGTGTTCCACCTAAAGGAAAACTATCAACCAGTAGAGTCAAGGATGCTGCTGATAAAGTTAAGATCGGTTTAGATAATATCGATGAATTGATAAATTTGCTTAGAAATTTTGATGACTACTTGAGTAGTGATGGAGGGTGGGTTCACGAAGCTCAATTAAAGACAAAGCAAACTTTAAATATACTAGATAAATGCCTAATAAATAAGAATTAGTATTTAGTTACACGGTGTTATTTACTGAAGCGTTATCCCATCGATTACTAGTTCTAAAGTCGACTATTAATGTTATAAAATCCAACTCACACACTTGAGGAAATGCAATGAGTAGAAAACAGGCTATGAAACAGTATAATCAACTATATAAGAGATCCTGGCCTGTTTCTGATGAACTAATTTGTCAGTGTTGTGGAAATTCAACCAACTTAGAATGGGATCATTGTCCAGCCATCACAACCGCACACCTATTTATTAATAATAAGAAAATAAAGTTTATTCTAGTTTTGTTATGTAAAGAGTGTAATCTATTATTATCTAATCTTCTAATTCCAGATTTTCCATCAAGATTCTATTACGTTAAAGATGAATTAATTAAAAAGTATGAAAAGAATTTAATTAATGAACGCGGAGAGAATGTTAGTGACTTTATAGATTCAGAATTTGATTGTTCGGCGTTTTCTTGTTTGTTGGGGAGGATTAGTTTCGGACTGTTAAGATTTGATCAACTATCTGATAATTCACAGATCATTTTGGAAAAAATAACAGTTTCTGGCATAACTGTAATGGAACACTTAATAAATTCTTCCAATGGTAAACTGATTCATGAGTCAAATTTAATCGAAGAAGATGAAGTGTATCATGATGAAGATGGTGATTTGCCAAATCTAAATAAAGAAGAAGTACCATTTGAATTAGTAACTTTTTTAGAAGGTAATAGATTTTCATTAAATGGTTTTAAGTTGTTTTTACATGATAACTATATATATACTCAAAGCGGATATAACCGATTTTATGATGAGAATGTTATATGGCACGATTATCTTCCAGTGCATCCTGAAAAATTTTTTAATTGCGACTGGAATATATTTTTAGATGTTTTTTTAATTTCTGATAAAGGAAGTGAGTTTTCACTAAATATACTGGAGAAATACATAACTTATGATTTCGTTGAACGCCGGGAAAAGTTATCACTTTTCGATCTCGAAGATCTTTTAAATGATTTGAAAATTTCAACCAAAGAAGAATATAATGAATTAATATTTGCATTGGGCGGAAGAGATATCATTGCTGGCATACCCGATGAGCCTGAAAATTTTTATGAAGATTGGATTTTATGGTAACTTCCAACTGTCAAACCATGAAGCTACTTCTTGGAGGAAATCTTAAAATGCGGCAATATCTAGGATATTCAAAATATAGTTGCTCATCTATTGTTGCTCATCTGTAGTAGTTCATCATCTTCTGGTGACAGCATCAACATAATATCTAACATATCTCTGTCGAGAGCCTAGACAGCAGTGCTAAGTTCTTCGGTAAGTATTTCTTTGATATTAGCGAAGCGATACGTTCAGTTACGAACTGAGCATCACTCTGCGTGAATGAGTGCGATAGTTAGTCGTGCTAACTACACAACTTTAGCTCAATCATCGAAATTGTGACTATTTATGCACTTTTATAGGCATAGCAGCATCTTAACTGCTGTTTGCAGTCAATTGCTGCTGAAAAAGCACAAATATGCGCGTAAAAACGCGATTTCTGCATGTTAATAACTATTAAAATGCAAAAGTCACTGTTCGTTTCACACATACGTAACTACATCGTGTTGTTGCTTAGCAGTTGTGTTTGTATGAGGCTTGTTGTCATCTAGCGAAGTAGTGGCGATTCACTTTCATAACTTATTACGTTAGTTAGTTAATATCTTTTGACAGCGGTATTAACTTCTCACCATTTGCTTCTGCATGAGTTAGAGGCGAATTTGCATCAGTTATATGGAAATGCTCTAGATGGTTTTCAATGAATTTCTGACCTTGGTTAGTTAGTCTGTCAATACTTTGGTTAAGACTAACAATATCTCTATTAAGCTCTTCTAAGAAGCGAGTTGATGTATCAATGATGTTACCCATTTTAGTATCAACAGCTCTGATTAGAATATCTTTTGCTCTTTCATTATCTCCAAATTTTTCTTCGATTCTAAGAAAGTCATTCATTGCTTCTTCAATAGCGGTATCTTGTAGCTCTTTATACTGAATGGTTTTTTCGTATACGAGTTGTTGAGCACGCTCTTTAAGTTCAAGTTGCATATGACCAATAGCATTGATCGTTTCAACGTTTAATTTAGTCAATTGTTCAAGGTAAAGAGCAATCGCTGCGGTGGTGCGCTCCATACGCTCAAACTCTTTCTCCTTTTTCCATTCTTGAATTTCAGCTACAGCCATTTCGATTTCTCGAACTCTACGAACTTCAAGATCTACATCTAGTTCTTTTTCTTTAGCCTTAAGTTCGTGCTCAAGCTCCATCTCTCTCGTTCTGATTTCGTGTTCAGATCTAGATTGAGCTGTTAAAGTTTCCATATTTCGTTGATGGGCAGAATTCCTTGCCGATTCACTTCTATCGTGAGACCTACTCTTTAACGGTTCAGAAGCCCAATCACACAAAACTTCAACTGGCTTACTGATGCAATCGAGAAGAGCACCACCCACTTTACTTAACCAACCCATTCTGTTCTCCTAACTGCCGATTAAATTCTCGTTCAAAAAGAACTTGATCCTTTCTTCTTATGTAATTAATTTCTTCGAGTCGACCCTTGTCTTTATCAAAGATTGAGAAGATTTTTTCAATCTGTTTGACTTTATCATCAAGGAAGAACGTGTCTATGCAAGAGGTACTTTTGGATTGCTTAAAGCTCACAAATTCTTCGATGATGTGTTTTAACTTTTTCTGCGTGTCAATATTTTCAATATCAGTGATATTGTTTGATAACTTTTCTAGATTACTATTGATGAAAATGGAATATTCTCTTTCAAAAGATAATGACAAAAGGTTTTCGTTGTTCTCATATTGGAAGAAAGCTGAAAAAAGTTGAGGATCTTCACTAACACTACGAGAAACAAGCTCTGACCTTGCCTCTCGTAAGGATTTCAATAGCTCTTGCATTGCTTTAGGAGCTATCTTTGTCTCTGCTGTTTTAAGTTGCATTATTGAATGTAATACTTAATAAGGTTTCTATAGTATTTCGATGCAATTCATTTTCTAAGGCTTTACGTTGCTTGATCAAATGAAGTACAGCTACCAAAAGTCTTATCTGAGTCTCATTACTCATTGATTAGCAGTCCCTAGCTGTAACGGTAGGCTTGTTTAACTTAGCTTCTGAACGGATTTTACCGATAGTATCAAGCGTATGCTCTTCAATCAGGCTACTACTTAGATCTAAACTTTTGGTGTAACTATCAACAAGTTCTTTTAACCACTTGGAAGCAACATCACCGTCAACTTGAGACTCACTCAATGTACGAGAAACTTCTTTAAGTGTTTCAGAAAAGAACTTTGAACGTTCTTTACGTAAATCTTCTTGTAGTGTGCTAGCAAACTTGATCTCTTCTTTATACTCTTTAACTAGTTCTAGATAGCTTTTCTCAAAGTTATATAGAACTTCTAGCTTAGTCTTAAGAAGTTCAAGGTTTACGTAGCCATTAAGTTCTTTCTTCAAAGTTTCCGTCAATTGAGCATTGATTGAGTCGTCAGCCCCTGATGCTTTAACCGCCGAAGAAATTAGTTGATTTAAATCTGTCATTACGTGCCTTCCATTGAATGTAATATTAACTTAGCCCTATATTCAGGCTTGTGCGTGTACTGGTCAAGGGTACCATGTTTTTTCACTTTCCACTCACCTCGCCATTAACCTTCAGGCCTTTCGTGTCGATTGGAATCGCCACTACTTCACTAGACGACTTTTAGCCTCATTGGAACATTTCGCATTTTAATGAAACTGAATCGCCACTACAATTGATAGCATTATCAACGCCCCAAACTGTTTGGTGATCCAGCAGATGAAAGAACTACAATTGAAACTCGTGATGCCTGAAACAATCCAAGCGAGCTACCAACCTTCTAAGGCCGAACGGCATACGTTATTCAAGGACTATTTTTACGAAATCCTAGGTATACAGCGCTAGTCGGAGCAAACACAACGTGAAAACAAAAATACACGGAACGCAAACACCTGTCGGCAACGGTTCTGTACTGAGTCAGTTGGACTTGAACAACAAAAACATTCAGTTCGAGCTCCTTAGTTACGACAAACACCAGACACTAGAGGGACTACAAATAGAACCGATCGCGATGACTTACATAAAGCATCTCGAACACCTAGGCCTCGAGGTGCCTAACGTTACTACAGTTATTGCTAAGCAGAAGGGAGCAGGAAATGCTCGGTGTTTCTTCGTTTGGGACCGAAACAACAACTGGGCAAGCCAAGAGTATATTAGAACTCTCCAGAGGCTTGCGCCCTATACCACCTTTAGCGTGGGTTTCGACGAGGAAAGCTGTGACTTCTACTGCCACAAACCCGGCCGTGAAGAGAAAGTAATATCGCTTCAAACCTACCTGCAAGGAAAAAGAAGTTTCGCAACTATCCCATTCCCTTCTATCAAACAGAATGTCAGAGATATAGAAAGACAGATGGCTGTTTTCTGGGGCAGATTACATGGGGCCTTTGAAACAATAGACAATTTCAGGAATGAGGTGCTGCTTAATAGAGTAATGAAAAACTTTGTGATCCAGCCATTCTTCAGTTGGCTATGGGACCTTGATCGGATCGTCCTATATAGAAACCAGTACTGGGAAATCGAACTCAAGCACAAATACCCGTTTAGGCGTGGAACTAAAGCCCCTCTCAAATTTGGTATCAATATAGGCCAAGCGAAACTAGTTAGGGACTTAGGGACTGCAGGTGTCCGCACTCTGCACCTGATCCTAGTAAAACCTGACTGGAAAAAAGACTCCGATCCCGGCTACATATTCAATCGCCGGGACATTTACCACAAAGTTCTGCTCATCGGAACCGAGCTGACCCTAGCTAAGGCCGAAGCTCTGCTGAACCAGAAGGCCCACGAGAGTGATGAAACAACTAGTTTCACTGGTGCGACCAAAAATCATTTCCTTGAGATTTCTGCAACGGATTTCCATGTTCTAGGTAGCTACCAGACTCCGCCAGAAGAAGTGGCAAGGAATATAAAATGCCTGCTGGACGGAGTCTCCCTTGAAAAGGTTACGGATAGGCTGTTGGAAAGTTGTCGAATCAACAAATAATTTCCTCACTATATGCGCCATACCTTAAATAGCAACTACTAAAGTCCACATCGATTCGTCAAGATATTTTTAAGCTGTTTCGTGCGTTATGAGAACTCGATTTGAGATATGCTTAGTGCTGAATACCTGAATACCTGAATACCTGAATGCCATATCTTGTTCGGAGTGAATAGCTACGTGTGATGTTTTTAGCTGTAGTGTTGTTATGTGACAAATGTCATTTAAGAAAGTGGTGCTGATTCAAAGAGCATTAAATTTAGCAATGAAAAGTATATAGTAGTGAATTAGGAAATGTGAAAACCACTCGCTGTTGCGCGGAATTTGTTACAATATGACTACATTTGAAGCAATCACGGATCATATGAAAGTTCTTGGTGCTACTAAGATCATCTTCAAGCCTCTTGCAAATAATGACAACACCAAACAACAGATCTACTTAGGTTCGGATTTTGATGTCATTCGTTCTATTCCATCTGGTGAAGTTTATGCGGATGGAATTAGTAAAAAGGGTCCTATTTTTAAAGCACCATTGGATTTTTATTGGATAGATGAAGACGGAAACACTGATCAAGCGCCAAATAGCCAAATCATCTTATACCCCAAATACCCTGAAATTCGTATGTCAGGTTTTTTAGCTGGTACTGACCGAAAGCTGGATGTTACCCCTCGTCATTTGATGCAACCACCAACGCAAGAAGAGCGAGCAAGAAGGAATGGTTTACATCGCTATCTAGTATTAGGTGTCAATAAAACAACCATTTGGGCATATTGCTCAGATTGGGAAGATAATCTAGCACTAGAGCTCAAACAACTAGTCGCCGATAATAAAGCAAATATAGTCGCTTCTGTTTTTTATGAATCGGTAGCTGTAGGCAAAACTAGTGAAGAGAAACTGCTAGAGAAATTGCGAACGATCTATGATGGTGGGCCAATTGAGTCATGTCGTTTACAAGCTAATGGGATGAAAATCCCGTACAAAGCTCAGAACGGAGCAGGTTACACGCTAGAGGCGCAGTTTAATATTACGCCTAATGGATTCGCTGAACCTGATTTCATGGATTGGGAGCTTAAGTCTCATTCTGGTTCAGTGGTTACATTAATGACGCCAGAGCCAAATACTGGAGTTTATATTAAAGATGGTTTAAAAGCATTTTTAGATTGCTATGCAACTAGAAAGCAAGAAGATCGTCTAGATTTTGCAAGCCGTCACGATGTGAATATAGAAAACCGCAAAACTAGCCTAACCTTGCGAATGGAAGGATATGACTCCAAATCAGGAAAAATTGTAGACCCTAATGGTGGCTTGATGCTTAGGGACAAAAACGGAGGATTGGCTGCAGGCTGGAGCTTCGATAAAGTCATTGAACACTGGAAAAGGAAGCACTCCAATACATGTTACGTAACTTATACGGTTAACAAGGATAATGATCTCCCACAATTTACGTATGGCCCTTATGTAACCCTAGGACAAGGTACAACATTAGAACATTTTCTAAAATCACTTTATAACTGTATTATCTACTATGATCCTGGCATTAATATGAAGTTAGATGATGGAAAATGGAAACCGAAGAAACGAAGCCAGTTTAGAGTCAAATGGAAAGACATCCATCAGTTATATCGTTCGTTACGAGAACTTGATTTAAGAGAGGCATAGACTTGACAAGAAGGTAGCGTTTGTTGTTCCTTAATCTCTTCGCAATAGATACGCTGAGAAAATCCGAGATCATCTTATATGATATTCTCGGATTTTAATGGAAAGCTAATCAACGATATAAAGCATCCAGCAAGCTAAGTTCTCTTGGTAATACGTTTAGGTATATTAGCTTTTACAGCTTCTCGAATATAAGGTTCCAGTAGTTTGGCTACCGCAGTAAAAACAGGTACAACAACGGAATTTCCGAATTGGCGGTATGCCTGTGTGTCTGAAACTGGAATACGAAATGGTTTGTCATCAATTTTTTCAAAGCCCATTAATCTTGCGCATTCCCTTGGAGTCAAACGTCTTGGACGGTTTATTTGGTTACTAGGATCAGCAAAATTTTCTTCTCCTTTAGCCATATCCCAACCACGATCAACTAAAATCTCTGAGCCGTCCTTATGGTATCTTGCGGACAATGTCCGAGCTACACTATGTGGTTTTTTAGGGTCAATTAACCCAAATCCAAATCCATTCCCCTTTGCTGCATGTTTTTTGGCGTAGTTATATAAATACGCCCAAAGTTTCTCTGTGAGGATGTATTTGCTATCGACTATGGGCTCCAAAAGCTCTCCAAACAATGGACGCGTCTCGGGGTAAAATTGGCTAATATTCCTTAACGAGAACCCCTTTTTCAGATGAAGGTCTCGGCGAAATCCAACGAGGACAATACGCTCACGGTGTTGAGGTAAAAAATTTTTCCCATCAATGATCTTTGGATCATTACTGCCTGTTATTTCTGAATCAGAAATGTCATATCCAAGCTCATCTAAAGTGTCCATGATGACCTTGAATGTCTTTCCCCTATCATGGCTTTTAAGGTTTTTAACATTTTCTAAAACAAATATGGCTGGTTTTTTAGCATGTATAATTCTAGCCACATCAAAAAATAGAGTTCCTTGAGCTTCACACTCAAATCCATGTGCTCTCCCAAGAGAGTTCTTCTTACTTACTCCTGCTAGGCTAAAGGGCTGACAGGGAAAACCAGCCAAAAGTACGTCATGATCTGGTACCTCTTGATCAATGTTAATGTAGGCTTCTTCTTCAGAAATAGACTCATCATTACTAAGTGTGATTTCCCTGATATCAAGATTGAAAACATGTTCTTTATCATCATTATACCAGTTAGCCTTATAGGTTCTGACAGCCTCTTTATTCCACTCACTGGTGAATACACATTTTCCACCAATACTCTCAAATCCTGCTCGGATCCCACCAATACCGGCAAAAAGGTCAATAAAACGGAAGGTATAATTCGGATGATTTTTTGGGGGGTCGGGAAGCATTTTCTTTAGTAGCGTTTCTTCTGCCAGTGTAAGTGACTTCGGTTGATATTTACCATTGACCCAACGATTAAGAGCTTCCCGGCTCCACTCGTTTTTCCCTACGCGCCTAAGTAGTTCTGCAACGTATTTTTGATCATAAATTTCAAGGACTTTTTCTAATAAATCTCGGTCAAGCTCTTGTCGGTTCTTTTCTTCAGTCTCTGCTTGAGCAAGTAAATCCTTTGCTAGCACGTCAAATTCAGACATGATTCCTCCTGTGGGTCTTTTGGGTGATAATCTATCACTCATTTGACCCAGATAAAATATAAATATATGGATATTTAAACAGTGGTTGTTATTTGAGCAAAATTCAGTTCTGTATATTCAATGGATAAAGTAATCAGTCCTGATGAAAGTTAGAGGCTCAAACATCTTTTCAACATTATGATTTTGTTTAATTTTATATGTTTCTAGAAATATAGAGTATTTAGATGAGCCTTTGCCATTTTTGAACAATGCTTATTTGGCTTGCTCTATGTCTCTAATAAACTCATTTGAAAGAATGTTTTTCAGGCTGAAGATTTCCACGATGGACAAATAGAGTTCATCTCTGTAGATGTCGTACAACACGCTGTCATGGGGTACGTAGGGTTGATAATGGTGGTCACCTAAGTCAATGTCCCACTGTGCATCATTGATGATGAAACTATCGTCATAGTTGACGGTAAAACTCATCTGTAAGGTGGCCTGCTTGGTGAGGTCAACCATTTTAGTGTCGTCATTGTGTGTGACTAACCGATATGCCTTACCTTCCTGTTGCTTAAAGGTGTTCAGTTTCATTTGACAGTGGTAGGTGACTGTCCGAGTGCCATTCTTAGCTTCGTGCGATTCCCATTTGATAGTGGCGCAAGGTGACCAATTATCAAAAGCCTGACCAATAGAGGTTTGTTCATACCCTTCCAAGTAACTGTCCTTGATGGTACTGGCGGTATCAGACTCATCAGATAAGACGATGAGGTAGGAAAGCCCAAAAAAAGCGACTAACGCAAGTGTATACACCGACAAAACGCCCCACCATTTATCCATCCACTTGGGCAGCCAAGGCCACAGCGTTTCTTTGAAGCGGTAGTAGCGGTAATAGTCGTAGTTGACCTGCATGGCGAATGTTACGGTGTTGATAGCAACTATCAATCTATCGATGAATGCAGAGTCAGAAAACAACGCCCAAATCATGCCAATCGCAATGTTGACAATGGCTAATGCTAAGGTCAGATACAGTCCCTTTTTGAACATGCCCTTAGCGAAGTAATACAACGGACCAAAGAGTGCTCCCAAGAAATTAAACCGTAGTTTTCTTCGTTCCATCAGCGACCTCTGTCGTAATGCGTCAGAGCGTATAGCTTGCCGATACCCGACTTTATCCACCCCAAGCTCATCAAAGGTGTTGAATATCATCTGCCACCCTTTACTTAGTGAAGAGTAGTCCCGGTGGGCAGTACGGGGTTTTGCATTATCGGAAGGGAGGATGTGTGGCGTTTTCAATGACTGGTTTCGCGTTCCCGTTGCGGGCTTGGCCTGTTGAACACGCTCTGGCGCTGACGGTTTTGCTGCTGGCTTTGTTTCAGGCAGTGCGGCTTCTTTTAGATAGGTGATTATCCCCACAGACAACAGCTTGGCATGAATAGCAGAGGCTTCACTGGCATTCAGGTGCTTTTTAATGCACAGCTCTTTGCCTGAGAGCAGCAAGTAAGCTTTGTCCTCGGGGAGCTTGAGATATCGCGCTAAGGCAATCGCAAGCTTTTGTGGTTCCTTGCCTTCAATGACTTCACCTTTAAAGATGATGTTAAACGTACCCATTAACTTCCTTCCTAGAGTTTCAGGACGAGCGCAGTGAGGGCATCTATTGGGATACCCTTGAACTCGTCGATTAAATGAGGACTATACTCCGCAAAATGCGGATTATAATCCGTGGATAGTTCACAGGCAAATTCTCATAGTGACCCCTTGAATAACAGGAGTCCTATGAACAACTTGGCCGTGAAAGTGGGTCTGTCTGTGCGGCAGATGCGCATACAGAAAAAACTCTCTCAGGACGAGCTAGCCCTCAGAGCTGAGATTGACCGAAGTTATGTTGGTCGTATTGAGCGTGCAGAGGTGAATATCACTCTGGATATGCTGTACAAGATTGCCGAGGTACTCGGCTGTGAAGCGATTGAGCTATTGCCAACCCGAGAAGAGTTGGACGACTAGATACACCCTAATTGCCGATAGCGTACCTGCCACTCTTTAAGCGTGTCAGCGAGATGCTGTTTGTGTTTATCACTCACCTTGGCTTTGGTGCGTTTTACCATCGCTTTCCCCAGGTCGACGCCGGAGAGTTCTTTACTGAACATCTTCGGAATAACATGGCTGTAGTGCTGCTCAATCATGGTGATACTGGTGCCACATTGCTTTGCCAACACTTCCATGTTCACGCCCGCCAGTAACTGCCATGTGATGTAGGTATGGCGCAATGAGTAGAGCGTTCTCACTCCATGTGGAGACTCTTTTAAACCTGCTTCGGTCAGCGCCTTATCAAACGCTTTGCTGAGTTCTTTGGTATCACTGCCATCGGCCAACCGAAACAGCTTGTCAGTTCGTTTTCGATTAGGAAACCGTTCTCTCAATGTCTGAATACTGGAAAAGATTTCATCACGACAAACCACTTCCCGAGTACCCGTGTGTTTAACGGTTTTCCCCTTTCTCACGGTGATATAGAAAATGATGTTGTGCTCATTGGTATCAATATGGATATCACCCCACGTTAAGCTTTCCATCTCCGTGCCGGGACGAATACCGGTATTGACCGCAAATTCCATATAGTCCATTAACAGTTCACGGATTTGTCGCGTCTTTTCTTTACGGCTGTTTTGTTCCAACTCCCACACCATATCAAAGGCTTTGTCGTATTCTTCTGGTGAGAAATGCGCTCGTCGTTGTGACTCAACACCTTTGGTTGATAGGGAAGGGACTTGGGCAGCCAGCATCCACTTACGTTCCACGGCTTCCTTGAACACTAACTGCATGGCAGCGTTATGGTTCAGTAGTGTCGACTTGGCAGGGTTACGACCGAGTTGCTCTGTTCGCCATATGTCGAATGCTCGCAGTTTCTCAACATCAATCGAGGTGATGTAAGTCCGGTCAAAAAAGGGAATATGGTACTTACGTAACACCTGAATGTAGGTCGTGTACTTTTCGACATCCTTACCATTGTCGATTGCCGCTTGCATGGTACTGATAGCCTTCTCTGCCACATCCCGGAAACGCTTGGAGCCCACCAGTAGGTTACGGTCGGCCATGAACTCGAACTCCATCTGGAGTCGATAAGCCATGGCGATGGCTTTTTCTTTTTCCTTTTGTTTAGTAGCCTTGGCAACCCATTTGCCCGCGACCTTGATCCGGGCATACCAACGCTCACTATTGTCCTGTTTGTAGACATACAATTCGTCAGTGATATCATGTCTTTCGAGTTGTTTACTCATGGTCTGCGTCTGATGTAAGTCATGCAAAGAATTTGCAAAGTGTTTATATGATGATGTAACTAGCTGAAAAATAATAGTAGTTTTATACACTACTTATTCAAAATCCCCCGCCCTTAAAAGCGTGACGGTTCGAGTCCGTCCTCTGGTACCATCTCTTCTAGAGAGAACATCTAGAAAGAGCTAACCGACGAAAGTCGGTTTTTTTATGTCTGAAATTTGGTGTACCGGCGGGTTTAAGCTTCAATGCTGTGTTGCTAGCAAACCTGCGAGCACAGGGGATTCGCTTTCAATAACATCGGCCCCGCCCTTAAAAGCGTGACGGTTCGAGTCCGTCCTCTGGTACCATCTCCTTGAGAGATAACAGGCCGACGATAAGTCGGTTTTTTTGTCTCTGTTTCCAGCACTTATCCTCCCTTTGCGCCCCAATATTTTGGGTACAACTGTACGCAGCATTCATCTTCCGATGTGCTGGTCGGCTCCAAACTTTGCATGAGATCTCAGGATGGCTAATAAGATGCTTTGGGGTGTTGTGCGTCCACAGGGTTTTACTCATCTATAAATGCTGTGCTAGAACTCGCCTAAATTCTCAGTGATGTCACTAATTAAATATCCCCATTCAATGACAGGTCTTAGTGCTTGATGCTTAAATTCGGGCCTGAATCTCTGATTGTTCATGGTTGTGCCCCAAAGCTCCAATATTTAGTCCACTCTAATGGCAAACAACTGCTGTTGATTCAGCGTTGCTAGAGCAAAGTCAAACACAGTGAATAATGTTTTTCTTGCCAGAGCAGCAGGTGCATCTGGTAGTTTTATCGCCAATTTTGTACATTGATTTCGCCTGCCATTTAGACAATCGGAGCGTCAAATGAAACACAGCATCGCACTTATGGCTGTCATAGGTTGTTTAATGTTTTTCTCCCTGCAAACTGTGAGTGCTGGGTCATTGTTAGAGCGATTCAAAGAGCGTCGTGCAGAGCGACTTAATCAAGACAATGAAGCCCTATTTACTGAGAGCAGTGATGCTGCAGCAGCGTTTGCCAATGACCATATCACCGTCCGTCATAACATTGCCTACGGCGACGATAAATTACAGCAACTGGACAGCTACGCCCCACGTCAACTTCAGCAACCTGCTCCCGTTGTGGTAATGGTGCATGGCGGCGCGTGGCGCATTGGCGACAAGACAAGTAGCAATGTGGTGGTGAACAAAGTGAAACGCTGGGTGCCACAAGGGATCGTCTTTATCTCGGTCAATTACCGTATGTTACCCGATGCCGCACCGGCAGTGCAGGCCGCCGATGTCGCCAAAGCAGTCGCTTATATGCAGCAACATGCTACGGAGTTTCAGATTGACCCGCACCAACTGGTGTTGATGGGGCATTCTGCGGGGGCGCATTTAATCAGTTTGCTGGCGACTGATGTATCATTGCAACAACGCTATCAAGTACAACCCTGGTTAGCGACGGTAGCCTTGGACAGTGCTGCTTACGATGTCGTTGAGATTATGGAGCGCTCGCATTACCGCTTCTATGATGCCGCCTTTGGTAAAGACATGGCCTATTGGCAGCAGAACTCACCGAAGTTACAGATGAAAGGCAAAATCGCGCCATTTTTGGCGGTTTGTTCATCAAAACGCCCAGACAAGCCTTGTGAGCAAGCCGAGGCATTTGTCACCCAAGCGAAGGCGCTGGGCAGCACCGCAACGTTAATGCCTGAGGCGATGACACACAAAGAAATCAATCGTGATGTCGGTGTGGTCATGCCTTATACCACCGACATTGAGCACTTTCTAAGTCAACAGAGCGAGCGTTGGGCGCAACGACTGCAACCACGTAAACCGTAGCAAAATTGCACCTTTGTCACTGGGATTGGGCTTTGATGTGATGACGGTTAATCGCTGACCATCGCGTTTTTTGTGCAAAAGGGTTGCATTCACTCCATAAGTTTATTCTTATAGATGATAGTTTTTGGGGAAACAATGACAGATTGCTGCTAGCGATTGCAAGGCGGTAGTGTACTTAACCACGCCCTGTGACTTACCGGGTCTAGAGCTTATTTCATTGATTTTAATATTTTTAAAGGTTTATACGGAAATCTTGGTAGCGCAAGATCTGGAGTGGATATGACGAAAATAGTGATTGTCGGTGGTGTCGCTGGTGGTGCCTCAGCCGCTGCGCGAGCAAGACGCATGTCGGAATCGGCGCAGATTATTATGTTGGAGCGGGGAGAGTTTATCTCGTTTGCTAATTGTGGCCTGCCGTATCATATCAGTGGTGATATCGCTGCCAGAGAAGCGCTTTTACTGCAAACGCCTGAAAGTTTTAAAAAGCGTTTTGATGTTGAGGTGCGGGTGTTCAATGAGGTGATGTCGATTGATGCCATCCATAAAACACTACGAGTCAAAAATCTGCTGACGGGCGACAGCTATGAAGAAACTTACGATAAATTGCTGCTCAGCCCCGGCGCGGCACCAGTAAAGCCGCCGATCCCTGGTATCAACAACCCCCACGTGTTCACCTTGCGTAATATTGCTGACATGGATGCCATTATTGCGGCACTGGCCGCGCATAAACCGCAGCATGTGACCGTGGTCGGCGGGGGATTTATCGGTTTGGAAATGGTAGAGGCTTTGCATCAGCGAGGGATCCGCATTTCACTGTTAGAGTTAGCGCCACAGGTCATGGCTCCGGTGGATCCCGAAATGGCTAATGTGTTGCATCGCGAATTAGTTAACAAAGGTGTGGAACTGCGGTTGAATACCGGACTTACTGAAGTAAACAGCCGTGACAATATGCCATCAGAGCCAGAAGCAACCGATGTTTATGACAAGCCTTCTCACCATCACACTGCTCTGGCATTAACACTGTCCACTGGTCAAACCCTAATAACCGATATGGTGATTCTGGCCATCGGCGTTAAACCAGAAGTGTCATTGGTCAATAGTGCGGGTCTGGTTTTAGGGGAGCGTGGCGGCATTAAAGTGGATGGGGGAATGCGCACTTCGGATCCAGATATTTATGCTGTAGGGGATGCTGTTGAAACACCAGATTTTGTCACTGGCAATGCAGCCTTGGTACCATTAGCCGGGCCAGCAAACCGGCAGGGACGTATTGCCGCTGATAATATGTTGGGTCTGGACAAACAATATCGGTGCACTCAAGCAACGGCCATCTGCAAATTATTTGATTTGGCGATTGCCAGTACTGGCCTCAATGAGAAATCTCTACAGCGGCTGCAATTACCCTATGAAAAAGTCTATGTGCATACCGCGAGTCATGCGGGTTACTATCCAGGTGCTCATCCGGTGACACTGAAACTGTTATTTGATCCCAACAATGGCAAAATCCTCGGGGCACAAGCGGTCGGGATGGATGGCATCGACAAGCGTATTGATGTGTTGGCAGTCGCACAGCGTGCTGGCATGACTGTGCGAGATCTACAGGATCTGGAACTGTCTTATGCCCCTCCTTTTGGTTCTGCCCGTGATGTAGTGAATCAGGCCGGCATGGTAGCAACAAACGTGTTGGATGGTGACGAACAG
Organism: Shewanella fodinae; assembly: GCF_014651955.1. Classification (GTDB taxonomy): domain Bacteria; phylum Pseudomonadota; class Gammaproteobacteria; order Enterobacterales; family Shewanellaceae; genus Shewanella; species Shewanella fodinae. The sequence continues at coordinate 71,868 of NZ_BMXW01000004.1, forward strand.
ATATGCCACGTTGATGAAGTGGCTAGCCCTTCTGCCGAACAAGTTGTGTTAGATGTCCGTAATCCTCCAGAGCTGACGAACGTTGGCGCGTTTCCGCAAGCGCTGAATATCCCCGTTGATCAACTGCGTCAACGGTTAGGCGAATTGCCTAAGGACAAGGAAATCCTAGTCGCTTGTCAGGTAGGGTTGCGCGGACACGTGGCTTATCGCCTGTTGCGCCAGCATGGCTTTAAGGTTCGCAATCTTACTGGTGGATTTAAGACTTTCCAGATGACAATGGCTAAATTCTAGTGACAAAAGCGGCATTCACCAATGCCGCTTTTTCATCCTGTGTCAGCTAGTGGGCGGCAGGCATTAAAGCGATAAAATCTGTAGCCTTAATCAGCAACAATACCCGTCCACGATACGGTTGGCTAAAAAGCGCCTGCTTGCGCATAACCTCGGCAGGTCGCTTGACCGGGTAGATCACTATTGCCTGCGGATGCTGCTTGAGCCAGTCAACGCGCTGATTTATGTCGGTATCCCGCAGTTCCACAATCGGTTGCTGTAATCGACCGGCAAACTGGAACTGGTTGTCGTATTTGTCCCAGAATGCCAGCGTGTTTCCTTTCTGTTGTAATAGCCGTACTTGCCGTGCCGCATCGGTCACATCGTATGCCTCATGTAACGGCTGTTTCACGGCCAAAAGCACGCTGGTCATTAACAGCGGAAATATCAGAAATTGTACCAACGGATTCAAACTGACTTGTTTGAATCGCCACCGCGACAGTGCTAGCAGCACTATGGGCAATAATATCGCCCACAAGGCAATTTTGGGGTCGTGCAGGTTTTTGAACACCTTGTCAGCCCACAATGGCAACGAGCCGATTAACAATACGACAACCATGCAGAGCGCGGTCAGCACATAGCTGCGTCCGAAATTTTCTGGCTTGACGCCAGCGGCAACATACAACGCAATTACCGGCATCAGCGGGCATAGATAGTGGAGCTGTTTACCGCTGATCAGACTGAAACTCAGCAGAATGATAGTGACGTAAAGTACTAAGGCTTTATCACGGTTATTCTGAAAACGGCATATTTGACTGCGCCAGATGCCACTGAGTAGCGGTAGTGGGAGTAACAACGCAGGTAAAAGATATACATACCAGTAAAAAGGCCGAGCGTGAGCAAATGCGGCAACTAAGCGTCCGGCAGTTTGCTTCCAAATGAGCTCCTTTTCGTAAGCTCCGCCGCCAGCTATTACCGCCGGTAATAGCCAGCACGCCAGAAGCAACAGTCCCAAGCATATGGCGATAGAGCTACCACGGAAAAACCTGCCGTTACTGATGCTGTTGTTATGTTGCCACCAAGGACGCAACAGCATAAACGGGATCGCGTAAAGCAGCATAACAGGCCCTTTAGTCAGCAATCCCAGACCGACCGCCAACGCACCAAGGGCAATAAAGCGTCGGTTACCTGTGTCACTGAAGCCAAAACAGCTCAGTAGCCACAGCAACACAAAGACGCTCAGCACCAAGTCAAACATGACTGTCGGCAGATAAAAATTCCAACCCGCTAATGCTAATAGCAATACAGGCGCGTACCTAGCCGCAGCATCAGACTGAGGGAAGTACTTCTTAGCTAACATATAGACCAAACCGAAATTGAGGCAGGAAAACAGCGGCACAGAAAGACGCGCGGACCATTCACTTACACCGAAAACCGTCCAAAACAGGTTAATTAACCAAAACAGTAATGGCGGCTTATGGGCATAAGTTTCACCATTCTGATGTGGTACTAACCAGTTGTGATCGCGCCACATTTCCCAGGCAACTGAGACATAGCGGGTTTCATCCACTGGCATGAGTGGTCGCAGCCACAAGTGCAACGAAACCAGAAGTAATGCCGCCAGATAAGTTACACCAAGAAATATCCGTGGTGTTAGGTACGTTTGGTCAATTAGGCGGTTACTCATCAAGGTTAGGAGTTCCGACTACTTTTGAATACGGCTATGGTGACGGAAAAGTATTAATGAATTATTAACAGATTCAGATAGTCGGGAACAGTTTCCTGCACCATAAGATAGCACTGGCGGCGAATCACCACATTTAGAGCTGGGCCTCTAACCAAAAGTCGCTGGCATCATGAGGCATTGTTGCTAGGCTAAATGTATAGGTTGGCCAGTATTGCTCAACATTTTGCCGAGCTGCAATTGTTGGCGGTAAATATAAAAAAGCCGGTGATTATGACCAGTAATCACCGGCTTTTGCTGGCACAGATGAACAGACGAGGTAACTGGCTGCTGTGCTACAACCGGTATTTTTTACATTCGATATTCGAGTCCCAACCAGAAATTCCGACCCTGCTCGATAAAGCCTTCGGAGTATTCATAACTGCGATCAAACAGGTTGTTAACGGAGGCGTTCAGGCTGAGCTCTTCAAGTAACTGATAGTCAGCACGTAGATTAGTGAGAGCGAATCCGGCAGCAATCTGCGAGCCATCGCTATTGCTGTAACTGGAGTCACGGACCTCTTCGGACAATGTCAGGCTTAATGGTGCCCAAGGGGTGACTTTGACCCAAGCGTTCGCCATCTGTTTAGGTAAACCGGTGATTTCCCCAATTTCTTCACGTTTTACGTCGGTGTGTGTGTAGCTATAGCTCAGACCCAATTCGGCAATATCCAGGATCTTACCTTTTAATCCGAGATCGATTCCGCTGTAATCAACCTGACCACTATTGCGATTCTGCAGGGTATTGGCGTCAATATTGATGGCAAGAATGGCATCATCTACGCGGTTGTAATAGGCGCTGGCTTCATAGCTCCATTGCGTATTGATAAGACCACTGTAAGTGATATCAAGTGTGCGTGCCCGTTCTGGTTTTAGCTGCGGGTTTACGAGTGCCACTTGGCCTGTCGCTGGTTTAGAGGTGGTATAGCGTTCTTTTAGTGTCGGGAAGCGGCTACGATCAGAGAAGGAAAATGCCAGTGAATCCGTGTCGTTGACATGGTATTTCAATAATGCCTGCCAGTTAAAGGCGTGTTGATCGTTATCGTCATATTGGGTGATGCTGCCGTCGTCCTCATGCTGCATCCCTTCCAAGCTTTCGCGTTTGTCATAGCTGATGCCAGCAACTGCATCAAATTGTTCAGAGATGGCCCATTGATACTCGGATGCCAGGGAGACAGTGCGATCTTTGTAGCGGTCATAAAGGCCGTCAGGCGCGTCTTTTTCACGGTGTACATCTTCTTTCCAATGTGCGGCAAAGGACAGTTGATCCCGCTGCCGCAAATCGGCGCTGAGTTGCAAACCTGCGCCGTTGCTGAAGTCATCATAGCGGCTGTAGAAGCCGTTTTTCTGTTGCAACGCCGATAGCGAGTTGTACATCATCAGTGTGTTGGTAAAGACATCATGATAAACACGACTTTTTAGCGTGAAAATGTCATTTAACCGAGTAAACCCCTGATAGTAGTAACTTTCCTTATTATAATCAGGCCATTGCCAGTAACGTGCTTTCTGCCCACTGTTACCAGCATAAGGTGGATTTTGTTTTTCGCCATCCTGTTTGATGTAGGTAAAAGTGTATTCATCGGTACTATTAGGCGTGATCCCTAACTTGATAATGCCACGCTTGTCATCAGCTTCGGAGTTGATCATTTTGCCGTCACTGCCGGCGACCTGATTATCTGTGCCATAAGGTAATCCCAGATAATCCTGTTTCAGGCGGCTCCCGGTGAACTGCAGGTAGCCAAGCTCACTGCGCATGCCGAGTGACAGATTGGCATCATAGGCATTGCTCTTATTACGAGTGAATCCTTGACGAAAAGCAGCACTGGCTTCAAATGGCTCTTGTGGTTTATGGGTAGTGAGGTTGATAGCACCACCCATCTGGTTTGGCCCTTGTAACAATGAGGTGTATCCCTTGGAAACCTCTACCGAGTCCAAATTTGAGGACAGGAAGCGTCCGAGATCTAGGTTGCCATCATAAGGAACGTAAACTGGGATACCATCGTAAAATACCGGCACCTGACGACTGTCAAAGCCGCGAACTCTGACCTGTAATTCGTTGCGACTGCCAGATTTTTGCAAAGACACCCCTGGAATAACACTTAACGCTTGGGCGACATTGGTCTTTCCCAATTGCTCAAGTGTTTGTTGATCAATGCGGGTGCTGGTATCGGCAACTTGACTGCCCCATATGGTCAGGCGTTCAGTGCTGCTATCATCCGCGATGGCATATTGCTGGCCACTGATGACGAAGCAAATAAATAACGAGAGCTTGTTAAATTTCATAATGAACCTCAATATCGATATATAATTAACTATATAACGATGTCTATGCCAAAAAATGGCAGTAAAAGCTGCCCGTCAGACATCTGAAAGGCGGTGGTTATCATTACGGCAATTGAGGGTTATTGCCGTTATCACTTTACTGTGGCTTGCCGGATGTGTGCCCAGCGGCAAGCCTGGTATTAGTCGGATTACAGTGTTGTGGTTTTGTCCCAATACACCAGTGCCCAATCTCTGGATGGCGGGACGATAGTCTCACCCAACCGACGTTTTTGCTGATAAAAATCAAACAGACGTTGCTGTTCAACGTCATCCAATGCCCCCAATGACCAACTGACTGACTCTGAGAACTGTTCAAATGTATCAGTCTTGTTTTGGCAGTTTGGTCCTCGGATATAATCAACTTTAGGGTTAATGCCCAGCTGATATAGAATATTCACGGCGAAAATATAATTAGGCAACTCCACTACCGGGCGACCAATGGCGCGCTGGACGGCAACATCTACAAAAGATGTGGCTACCGTATGGGTGGTGTAAATGCGCAGACGAGCCTTGTTATTCAGTTTGATGAGCGCCTGACGCAGATCGGCCACCAGCGTAGAGCGAGACGCGACAGCGAGATCGCATTCAGGAATATCAGACCAATCATCTTCCCAAGATTTATTGATCAAAGTGACATTATGCAACCCTAAACCTTGTGCGCGTCTGCCTGCGACTTCCAGCATGCCACGGCTGTAATCAACGCCATAAACTTGAGTTAGTGATGCCGCCAGATTGAGGCATACAGAGCCTGGGCCACAGCCCATATCCAGCAGTGTACTAGCTCCCTGCAGTGACATTTTCTGTTGTAGTTGCAGCAGATAGGGATCTTGTGGGTTAGCGCATACTTCGGCCATTTTTTCTGCGCGGGCATCCCAGTGCTCCGGCGCTTTCGTGCTGCGCCCGGCCTGTTGCATCTGTTGCCGGTAAAGCTCGGCAAAGTCTAACTCGTCCAGTACCATTTACTGATTCCTCATACACTTAAATTTCGATTCCCAGATGATGTCTGATATCGGCTTCTTGCACATCATAGAGCGCTGCCAGCTTCTGTCCTGTGAGCATGGCCGCAGCACTGCCTTGTTGTGCCCCTAACGGGGACAGCAACACCACCCGGTCCGCGATAGCTCGGGCATGAAGCGGGTGATGCGTAGACATCAACAACGTCATACCTTCACTTTTCAACTGACGGATTTTCTTCAGCAGGGTGATCTGACGGCCGAAATCCAAACTGGCTGCAGGTTCATCCATAACCAATAATTTGGGCTGTTGGATCAATGCCCTAGTGATTAGCACCAGTTGCCGCTCGCCACCGCTGAGGGAGGGATATTGTCTGGTAGCCAGATGCGCAATTCCCATGTTTTCCAACAGTTCCAGTGCCTGTTGCCGATCTTTTGCTGATGGCGAGGAGAACGTTTTTAAATGGATGCTTCGTCCCATCAACACCATATCCAGTACGCTGAAAGCAAACGGGCTATCATGTGCCTGGGGAACATAGGCCATCCATTTCGCCAGTTCGTGAGCACGCCAGTCACGGATAGGTCGGCGTTGCAACAGGATGTTACCTCCCTGCAGCGTTAACCGACCCAACAAGCTGCGGATTAAGGTGGTTTTACCACAGCCATTGGCACCGAGCAGACAACAGACCTCTCCCGCTTCAATATTAAAAGAGATCTGCTGCAATACTGGGTGTTGCGGATAGCCGATAGCGGTATTGGCAAATTGCACCAGAGTCACAGCCGCTCCCTCCGCATTAATAGCAAGAGGAAGAAAGGGGCACCGATCATCGCAGTGAGTATGCCTAGCGGCAGTTCTACCGAACTGACGGTGCGCGCCAAGGTATCGGTTACCAGTAACAGAATCGCGCCCACTGCCATCGACATCGGCAACAGTTGCCGATTATTGGCGCCAGTGATGATGCGGCAAATATGCGGCACCACCAACCCGACCCAGCCAATGATGCCTGCAATGGCTACTGCACTGGCGGTTACCAGTGTGGCGCTGACAATAAATATCACCCGCAGACGGGTAACATTGACGCCCATAGCACTTGCTTCCTCATCAGGCAGACTCAGCAAGTTCATACGCCAGCGTAACAACCAAAGTGGCAGTAAGCCCAGTAATGTCAAGGGGGCGGCAACTTGTAAGTCATTGATGGTGATGGTATTGAGCCCCCCCAGCAACCAAAAGGTGATGGATGGCAACTCGGTATAAGGATCCGCCAGCACTTTAATCAGCGAGATCATGGCACCGCAAAGCGTGCCGATGGCGATACCAATTAATACCAGTGACAGCACTGGGTCCTGACGCCGGGTGAAACGGGCGATAACACATACTAGTGCGACGACCAACAGTCCTCCGACAAACGCTAACCCCTGAATATACAGCATGGATAATCCCAGTAGTATCGCCACACTCGCGCCCATACCGGCACCGGCAGAAACGCCAAGAATATCTGGCGATACCAAGGGATTGCGGAACATGCCCTGATAAGTGGTACCGGCCGCAGCTAAACCGGCTCCGATCAGCAATGCCGCCAGCATTCTTGGCATCCGGATCTGCCAGAAGACGATCGACAAACGCGGATCGTGCGGGGGGTTACCTGTCAGCAACTGACTAATATCGCTTAAACCCAACGGATATTTGCCAGCACTTAGGGCCAATATCATGCCAGAGAGCAGCAATAAGCCAATTATGGCCGTGACGGGAACGCACTTCATATCGTCGGTACCAAAGTGCGGTAGTCATCATCACTGAGTGTGCTGTGAAAAAATTGCAGGAAAAACTGCTGCATTTCCGCTTTAAACGCAGAGCGCAGACCGCTATCAAGATGCGCCTGTAATCTTCTCACGCCCAACAGGCGATTAACGCCTGGCGGCGCATCGAGCCAGCCAAATGGAAAGCGCCGATATAACAATACCTGCTGCTGTTTCACCGCAGTAATCCCTCGCCATTGCGGCGATTGGGTAATATGTTGCCAGGTGGCCTCATCCTGAGTAATGATCAAATCGGGTTGCCACAGGAGTATTTGCTCCAGTGAAACCTGTGCCAGTCCTTTACGATCTGTGTCGCTGACCACATTACGCAAACCCAGTAGTTCTATTGCTTCCGTGTGGAGTGAACCAGTGACTCCGGTTTCCAGTCCTCGGGCTCCCCGTGCAGCGTAAAAGCTAAGATTTTTGCCAGTACTGGCGGCAAAGGTGCGGGCATCACCGAGAATTTGTTCGGCAGTTGCTGCCAGTTGTGCTGCTTGGGAATCAACGCCAAGTACTGCGCCAGTTTGTTTTAATTGTGCGGGCGAGTCCGTCAGTTTGCCACTGACGAGAAGATACGGAGTATTGGTTTGTGTGACCGTCCGCTGTGCCAGCGAGCGGAAGGTATCGCTGATATCTCCGCAATCAATAATCAGATCGGGCTTGAGCGCCAAAAGTTGCTCCAATGATAGGGTACTGGCGCGTCCGGCAAGACGCCCAAGCTTTGGCAACTGTGTGACTGACGGGCTCAACCATTGCGCGCCTTGTCGCAAGTCAAAGCTGGAGAAACCCAACAGCAGCTGTGGTGCTAACGCCAGAAGCAACATATCTGCTGGGGCTCCGGCACTCAGCACTTGGCGTATATTACCTGGCATTGGCATCTTGCCAAACGGCAATAACAACGGCGATTCTGCTCTTGCCAGCGATGGAAATGCTGCTAAGAGCCCACAGCCTGCCAGTCCTTGCATTAATGAGCGACGCGTAACATCCATAAATTCTGTCAATCTCGAAGTAACTTCGTTATATACTATTTTATATAACGGTATGTTATTAAAATAGCGACCTCTGTCAAGGTAACTGAATGTGAGCTTAGTTGCATATTTAAAGTTGCGATGATGCTGATATTGGCAAACAGTTATACGGTCAGGACACCTAAAATTCTTAGATTTAGTCACCTAATATGCCAATCGTGATTGAGGAAAACACTGCCTCGCCCTGAAAAAACGACAAATCTATGACAGCCGTCTTACCGCGAATATTATCCGTGGCGAATATTCAATGCCCGTGCTAGGCTGCTGTTTGAATTCTTAAAATAAATTATGTTTATTCAAGTAAATAGAATTTTTTATCTGTAGGGTGGAGAATAGAGTAGCTGTCATCGCAAGGAGTTTCGATCGCTCAATCCACCGTAAAATTAAGGATGAATGATGATTCGCCATTGGATGGGACAACTGAAGGAGTTCAGTGATCGCACTACGCAGTTGCCCGGTATTTTTTGGCTCGCGGTTTATGGGGCGTTGACTGCCACATTAGGTCTGCTGTTTCAGCAGCCATATTCTCTGGTGCATCTGGATGCTGCTGGCGCTTTGGTTTTGGGGTTAAGAAGCATAAATCCTAAACCTTTTATAGCAGATCTATGGATTGTTACCGGGATATTGCTGTTAAGCATTGCCGCCAATATCATTTACTATCATGAGACGCTGCCCAGCGCCATACTTCAGTCAATGACCGTGGTGATACAAGGCCTGCTAGGTGCTTGGTTGTTGTCACTGTTTTTTCTAAAAAAAGTAGACTTTGCCAGCTTTGATGGAATGTTAAAGCTGCTGTTTATCGGCGTTACTTTACCCGCATTATTATGTAGTTGTTTGCCCGCCTTGCTGCCTTATAGCAACTTCGATGAATTTTCCCCGCGCTGGTTCCGATGGTTTTGTAACCTCGGACTGTCAGCATTATTGTTTAGCCCACTGCTTATTTATGGTGTGCTATTACCGCGTAATCGGTTTGCAAAACAGAGTTCACCACTACTTTTACTGTTTTATTGGTTACTGACGTTGGCGGTGACCGAATGGATGGTGACTCATTTCCCTTTCAGCGAGCATAAAATCTCCCTGCAGTTGTTGTTACTGATGTCTATGCTGGTGCTTTATGCTGTAAGTTTTTCTATCAGGTTTAATAGCCTAGTGCTCTGTTGTGTTGGTGTACTCGCGCTGCGCTCACTGCAATTCGATAGCGCTGACAATGATATCCATCAGCGCCTCAACGATTTGGTTTTGCTTACTTTTTTCATCTTAGTGGTCGTTAGTGTCAAACTTGCTGTCTGCATGTTAATAAATGAAAAAAACGTGGCATTTAATAAAAGTCGCCGCAGCCGACAAATGTTTGAAGTGCTCAGTAGCATTAATCAGAACCTTATCGGCTTTGACAGCAGTGAGCGGGAAATTTTCAGCAAAGTCTGCCGCATCATCACGGAAGATATAGGTTTGGAGCAGGCCTGTATCAGTGTTTTTGCCCCTTATATTGGTCGTCCTGAGGCTCCTCACACCTACAAAGTTGCCTGGCGTTATGTGTTTCCGGAACATGATTGCGCTCACGACGGTGGGGCTTTCCCAGTGGATTTAAGCCGGATTTCCGAAAGCCATGGTTATAAGGCGTTTCAACATAGCGGCTGTTGCTCTGGCTGTGACAGAAGTTGCCATTACGACACTAGGGTATCTTTTCCTATTTACCGCTCTGGTCATATTCATGGCGTACTCACCGTCTTCGACAACAAAGGTTTTATCTTTGATGAAGATATGCACCGGTTGTTTGAGGATTTGGTAAAAGACCTCAGCTTTGCTCTGACCTCTTTGGATGATCATATCAAGCTGAAACTCGGGTATGAGGCGTTTGAGTACAGTCAGGAATCGATCGTCATCACCGATCCTCAAGGCAACATGATCAATGTCAATCCGTCTTTCTGCCGGATCACCGGATACTCGGCCGAGGAAGTGCTTGGGCATAATCCGCGGATCCTTAAATCCAACAAACAATCTGACGAATTTTACACTGAGATGTGGCAAACCTTATTGGACAAAGGCAGTTGGTCTGGTGAGTTTTGTAATAAACGTAAAAATGGTGAGTTATATGTGCAGCGCGGCACCATTTCTACCGTGACAGACCAACGTGGTGAGGTGAAACATCTGATTGCGGTGATGGAAGATGTTACCCGTCAGCAGCAAGCGGAAGAATATGCCCGGCGTTTGGCAAATTTTGACACACTCACAGGGTTACCCAATCGCAATAAACTCAACGAGGTATTTTTCAAAAGCAGTAACCAAGCCGAAAAACAGCGGCGTTCGCTGGCCGTTATGTTTATTGATCTAGATGATTTTAAACATGTAAATGATGCCATGGGGCACCAATTTGGTGACGAGGTGCTAAAGGCCGTCTCCAGCCGTTTGCAACAGCAGATTGACTTGGATGACACCTTGTTCCGTTTTAGTGGTGATGAATTCTTGCTGTTAACTCCGTATGACAGTGTCGGTACCATAGAACTGGCTCAGCAATTGATTGCCTCTGTCAGTAAGACGTTTACCATCGGCGGTAAGGTGATCAATATTGGCTGCAGTATCGGTATTGCTATTTCCCCAACCGATGGCCTGACCATAGATCAACTGGTAGGCAGCGCTGATGCCGCAATGTATCGCGCTAAAGGTGTCGGGCGGGGCACTTATGCCTTTTTCTCCGCCGACATGCAGACGGACGCGCTGGAAAAACTCAACCTCAAACATGATCTCGCGCTGGCAATCGATAATGACGAACTGTGCTTGCATTTTCAGCCCAAGGTTAATATTCAGGATGACACCTTGATTGGGGCTGAAGCATTGGTCCGCTGGCATCACCCAACCCGCGGCGAGTTAGCGCCGGGAAATTTCATTCCTTTGGCAGAAGAATCTGGGCAGATAGTCATGATCGACCGCTGGGTGCTCGAAGCGGTGATTCGTCAACTTAGTGACTGGATCCAAGCGGGGATTACGCCGCTGCCAATCGCCCTTAACCTGTCACTGCCTATGTTTCAGCGGCCGCAGTTTGTGGATGAAGTGATTTATCTGTTGGAGCGCTATCAGGTGCCCGCAGAGTTGCTGGAACTGGAGGTCACCGAGCGGGTGGCGATGGGCGACCTAGACTATACCGTTAGCACGTTACGGGCATTGAAGCAGGTGGGGGTAAGTATCTCCATCGATGATTTTGGTACTGGGTATTCGAGTCTTGCTTATCTATATGATTTTCCTATCGATACGTTGAAAATTGATAAAGCATTTGTCAGCGATATCACCCATAACCGCAAGAAACAGGGAATTGTCAGCGCCATTGTTTCGCTCAGTATCACCATGGGTCTGAAGACCGTGGCAGAGGGCATAGAAACTGTTGATGAAAAAGCCTATTTGCGTAATCTTCACTGTGACTTTTACCAAGGCTACCTGTTTTCCCGTCCGGTAGCGGCAGACATCTTTTGCGCACGTTATCTCAAGTCCCCGCCACAGCAATAGTTTTTATTGAGTGTTAGGCGTTGTTCACAACTTAACCAGATAGAATTGATAAATCGCATATATTAATTGAAATGATAACTACTATCATTTACGATCTCGACAAATTTCAATTCCTGCTGTTGCTTAAGGTGTCAAATGCAGCCTCCTTCACTGATTTCTATTGCTGTACTCAGTGCGTTATATGCTATTCCTGGTGTGGCAGAGGAGACGACCTCCGCGGCCACTCCTAATACTAATATTGAGCGCATGACGGTCACTGGCCGAGCGCAGTCTTTATACCGTGCGGATGATGGTTCTCTGGCGACCCGAACCAACACCCCGATTGAACGCACACCGCAGTCAATCCAAATTTTGCCAGAAACGTTGATTGAAGATCAGGCGGCACTTGAAGTTACCGATTTATACCGTTCTATCAGTGGCGTTAGCCAATATGCCTACTCGGCGGTCACGTTTCGCGGCTTTCATCAGGACGAAATCCTCTATGATGGTGTGCGCGGTGATCCATTCAACGGTTTTGCTATTCCGCAACTATTCAATATTCAGCAGGTACAAGTGCTTAAAGGGCCAAGTGGTGCAATTTATGGTGCGGGCTCTCCCGGTGGCTTGATCAACTATGTCACTAAGAAACCGGCATATCAGCACAATAACAGCATCAAGCTGGGCTTAGGCAATGATGATTTTACCAGTGGCAGTGTCGAATTGACCGGGCCAGTGACCGATAGTGGTGACCAACGTTATCGATTGGGCGTTTATCAGGATCACGAAAATCCCTACCGCTACAACACCGATGTGCGTAACCGCATTATTGATACTGGCTATGCGTTTGACTTGGGTGACAGCACCACGCTGACGCTGCAACTGACCGATGTGAAACAGAATTACGGCGGCGCTAGGTTGCGTGGCATTCCGGCCGATAAAATGGGCAATTTTCTCGCCAGTACCCGTTGGAATAGCAACGAAAAATCTGATTTTCAACGACTGGATGCCACTGTCTATCAAGCACGACTGGATCAGGACATCAACAGTTGGCTCAGCACCAATGTGACACTGCGTTATTTCGAAAATACTGAAGTACAGAAATATCACGAGCCTATCAGCATGGATGATACCGATGGCGACGGCGTTGCCGACTGGGCTGCGCGGCAGTATCGCAATCAGACGCGAGATACCAAGGCCGGTTCTGTGACCGGTAACTTGGTGGCAGAGTTAGGACAACATACCGTGTTGCTCGGGGGCGATTTTTTCAGGCAGAAAGAAGGGTTTTATTACCTGCGTGCCACGGCGTCAGGTGGCGTACTCGGGCTGAGCTACACCGACCCGCAATATGGGGTAACTGACGTTGCTAATTATCAGCAAAAGCTGAACACAGATTCTGACACCACTGCGCTGCGTTATGGTCTGTATCTGCAGGATCAATGGCGTATTACCGATGACTGGGATGTGCTGGCCGGGGTACGGCTGGACGGTTTTAATGACAAAGTGATCGACAATATCAGCGCCAGCCGAGATGACTACGATGACAGCGGTTTCAGTTATCGTATCGGCAGTACCTACAAAATCAATGAACATCTGCATCCGTATGCGACCTGGGCCACGGGCTTTGTACCGCAAGATGCCGCCAGCCAACTGAGCAGCAAGGGCGGCCCATTTGATCCTGAGGAAAGCAAGTTAGCGGAAGCGGGTGTTCGGAGCTTCTGGTTTGATAATGCGATAAATATCAACCTCGCGGCCTATCACATCGTGCGGGAAAATATTCTGCAGACGGATCCGCTTGATACTGACAAGCTGCAAGCGCTGGGCAAGGTCCGTAGCCGTGGAGTAGAACTCGATTTACTGGGGGATCTGACTGAGCACTGGGTACTGAATCTGAGCTACGCCTACAACGATACCGTAGTGAAAGAAGCCACCAGTGGGATCAGCCGCGCTTATGGTGATCGCTTTGCCAACGCGCCGCGCCATCAGTTAGGGCTGTGGAGCCGTTACGATATTGCCGCGATCAATTCCGCCATTGCCTTTGGTGCCGATTATGTCAGTGAGCAGTTTGATCAAGAAGGCGGGCGCATCAAGCCTTATACAGTGTTTGATGCCTCATGGCAGAGTCACTGGCAGAACTGGCAATTCCAGCTCAACATCAAAAATCTGTTTGATAAGGAATACGCGGTCAGCGGCCTGATTAACCGTACCGGATTATTTCCGGGGGATCACCGTCGAGTTTACGCCTCAGTTACCTACCATTTCTGAGGAGTTATAAGCAGTTATAAGGAGTTATAAACGGAGTAAGCCGATGTTAATTCATCGGCTTACTGTGTTGTGTCAATGACTATGGTTACCCAGCGGATTACCGCGGCTGTCATAGGCTGCGTGCTCGCTATGTTCGACAAAGCCCTGATTGATCATCTTTGCTAGGAACGGATCCTGTTCATTATCACCAACATCGGCAAAATCGGTGCGTTTATAAGCTTGCCATTGCTGAAAGTGGCCTGTCACGTCGGCACTATTCACAAATTGTTGCGCCTGCCAACGGCTGACTTTACCTTGCACTGTGGTTTCCAAGGTCAGGGGAAGTTGCAGGGCGGTGCTCCACAACATGCGGTAATGCACCTGATGGTAGTCGCCTTCGTAGGCTTCAGCTTCGGCACAGTCAGACTGCGGGACTTTCGTCAGTGCTTGGCGTAGATGGTTCGCTGCAAAGCTTTCAATCTCTGCCTGTGACACCTGTACTCCCAGTGTCCTCAAATCACCCATGTAATAGTCAATACGGCGTTTGGCTTCGCCAAATACTCGGCTGAACTGTGGATGTTGCGGGTTATCAAAGCGCCACCACTCGGCCACTTGGTTCTGCGGATTGTAGAAGGCGGTCTGCGCCTGCTGGCGCAGCAACAGCAACGTGCCCTGGTGTGCGCCACTGAGCTGATACTGTATGCCCCAGTTTTGGGTTGGCATGCTATTAGGGCAAAAATCCACGGCACTGGCGGCGGTAGGCAGCAGTAATAACAGCATCGGAAGCAATTTCATGATAAGACTCCAAAGAATAAAAGGAACAGCGACTGGCCGCCGCTGTTCCGTTACTGAGGCATCAGTTTTGTGTCTGTGCCGCTTCCGCACGACCTACCAGATTGGCCGCGTAGTTCATCACATGGAACAACATATTCTGTTCCACCGAACCGGTAACCAGCTGGGCACCAGGGCCAGTAGCATAAACGGCAACGTCTTCACCGGCATGGGTTTCACTGCCTAGTGGCACGGTGGCTTCTTGGCGATAGTCCACATCGGTGACGTTATACAGGTTCAGATCGGGACGGTAGTTGTCGGTGTTGACCGGATCGTTACCAAAACCAAAGCCAGGGCCGTTGGCATAACCCAGTGTAGTGTAAGGCATGCCATTGCTATCGGTGCTGTAAGTGGTTGCTGGTTCACCACTTTCATTAACCCCACGTACCAATCCCAGAATCGGGTTTCCGCGGACCGGATAACCGGCGATGGTGAACACATGGCTATGGTCAGCGGTGACTAGGATCAGTGTATCTTTATCGGCTTTTTCCATGGCAACGCGTACGGCGTCTGACAACGCCACTGTGTCTTCCAGCGCCCGAGCGGCATTACCGGCATGATGGGCGTGATCGATACGGCCACCTTCCACCATCAGGAAATAGCCTTTATCATTCTGCTTGAGCATTTCCAGGGCGCGGCTGGTCATCTCTGCCAGTGAAGGTTCACCGGCACCATCGCCATCTACGCGGTCAGCTTCATACTGCATATGGCTGTTTTCGAACAGTCCTAACAGATGTTTGACGCTGCTAGTATCCACACTCATAAACTGTGCGCGGTTCCACACGTAAGCACCATCGCTGTATTTGCTGGTCCACTCGGCGGTGAGATCGCGACCATCGTTACGGCGACCGGCGCTACCATATTCAGGATCCGTTGCGGTATTTGGCATAAAGTAAGTCCGACCGCCGCCCATCGCCACTTCTGGGCCATCCCCATAAGGGAAGTCGATAAGTTGCGAGGCAATATCTTTACAACCGGCATTCAAGGCGGCTTGTGACATTTCCTTGTCAGATTCCCAGTTACGTTCAACCGCATGGGAATAGGTTGCCGCCGGTGTCGCATGGGTCAGGCGTGCGGTAGAAATAATCCCGGTACTCATGCCGGCAATTTCTGCCAGTTCCAACGCGGTCATCACTTCATGTCCGGCGCTGGTGCTGCACTCATCACGTACTGCGTCATCAGACACCGAAATAATGCCATCTTTGGTCTTTACGCCGGTGACGATGGCGGTCATGGTTGGCGCTGAGTCAGGTGTCTGCTGGTTGGCAGAATAAGTCTTTACCAGACCGGAATAAGGGAAGGTTTCAAAGCTCAGGCGATTCTCTTCACCGCTGTTGCCCTGTTGCTGTCCCTGATAGATGCGTGCGGCGGTTAGGGTAGAAATACCCATGCCGTCACCCACGAACAGAATGATATTTTTGGCTTTACCTGCTGGGTCACTGATGCTGTTTTTACTGGCGTTGGCAACCGTAGCTTGACCCGCCATAAACCACTCATTGGCCGCGGTATAATCACGACCATCAGTGCCATTTTGACCATTACTGCCATCGCTACCAGCAGGGCCGGTCGCACCCGTATCACCTTTATCGCCATCACTGCCACAGCCGGCTAAAGTCAATGCCGACAAGGTCATCATGGCGAGCACAATTGCTTTCAATTTCATCTTTGCATCCCTCAAATCAGTACTTGCTGCCACCCAGAGCACCTGCCTGGTTCATGACGTGGAAAATGACGTTCTGTTCGACGCTACCTTGGAACAGCCAGGCACCAGGGCCTGCGGCATAAATCGCCACATCTTCAGCGGCATGGGTTTCACTGCTCAGCGGCACTTGTGCTTGCTGCAAGAAGTCCACATCAGTGGTATCCATTGCCGTCAAATCCTCGCGGGCTCCGGTTTTGGCTCCAGGGCCATTGGTGTAACCGAGCGTGGTGTAAGGCAGACCGTCTGATGCCAGCGATGGCGAGGTGCTGATGGTTTCGTCATTGGGCTCATGCACCAACCCGAGGATTGGATTGCCACGGGCAGGATAACCGGCAATGGTGAAGGTATGGCTGTGATCGGCAGACACGATGATCAGCGTATCCTGCAGATCGACTTTATCCATTGCGGCCTGCACGGCGTCAGACAAAGCAACGGTATCGGCCAGTGCGCACGCCGCATTACCGGCATGGTGGGCGTGGTCGATACGGCCACCTTCCACCATCAAGAAATAACCTTTGTCGTTTTTCTTAAGAATATCAATCGCCTTGCTGGTCATTTCGGCCAGAGACGGCTCGCCAGCGGTATCGTCAGCACGGTCGGCTTCATATTGCATATGTGACGCTTCAAACAATCCCAACAGGTGGTCGGTGGTGCTAACATCTACCGCATCAAAGGCTTCCTTGTTCCAGACATACGCAGCGTGGGGGAATTTTTCACCCCAGGCGGCTGTCAGATCATTACCATCGGCACGACGCCCCTTGGCGCCTTCACCGTCGGTCACTGTGTTGGGCAGAAAGTAACTGCGGCCACCGCCAAGGGCGACTTCCAGACCGTCACCAGGGGCATCCATTACCAACTGGTAGGCGATATCGTGGCAACCATTGGCAACGGCTTCAGCCGTCAGATTGCTGTCTGCTTCCCAGTCACGCTCGGGTGTATGAGCATAGGTTGCCGCAGGGGTGGCGTGGGTGATACGAGCGGTGGAGATAATCCCGGTGGATTTGCCCAAATCTTCTGCCAATTCCAAGGCTGTTTTCAGTTCATTACCTTTGCTGGATAAACAGTTGCCTCGGATAGACTCAGAGGACACTGATAACATGCCATCTTCGGTTTTTACGCCAGTGATCATGGCGGTCATGGTCGGCGCTGAATCGGGGGTTTGCTGATTTACCGAATAAGTTTTTGAAAGCGCACTATATGGAAAAGTCTCAAAACTCAGACGGTTCTCTTCACCGCTATTGCCTGCGGCTTGTCCCTGATAGATGCGCGCAGCGGTCAGGGTCGATACTCCCATACCATCGCCGACAAAGAAAATGATGTTTTTGGCCGTACCGGTTTTACGTGCTTCGGCAACTTTAGCGGCGACAGCTTCAGCACCGGCAGTAAACCAGTTGCTTTGGGTCTGTGCAGCGGGCAAAACGGCAGCGTTTGCCGCAGTGCTCACCAACGCGGTTGCGACAGCCGTGGTCAGCACGGCTAGAACCTGGGGTAGGGTTTTCATTGCTATCCTCGCGTTATTTCCTGTTGTGATTGTGGGCCGACAATCATGTCGGTCAGCGCCGATTCTGGGGGATTTAGATGACACTAATGTTGCTGAAAGGTTAAACATTTTTATGCTTATCTTTACCGTGCTTATGCAGCGGTTGTCCCGGCTTAAAATCGCCCTCGTAACCGCATCAGTAGTAACACCACTGTAGCCATTGATGCCTGTTATAAATGCACTGCTTTATCCAATAAAGCAGTATGTGGAATGTATTGTTTACGAATGCTGTTAAGTGTTTATGCGGTTTATAGCGAAAAAATGTTGACTTGTTGATTTCATTGTTCTCAAATATGGACTTCCCATGAGCGCACCATAATGTTACAACTGTGTTCAATTATTTTGCCACTACCGCAGATGACAGATTTATGCTGTTGCTATCTTTTTATGCGAAGTGGTGACTAAAATGGCACTTAAAGTGCAAAATTAGTCATTATAATAATTGGTATTTTCATGGAATCTGTTATGGCTCCCAAGCGAGAACACTCCTTGCTCGAGGATATTACTGCCCTGTTTATTGGCAGTTGTTTTGTGTCACTTGGCGTGTTTTTTTTACGTCAGGCCGGTTTACTCACCGGTGGAACCGCGGGTCTGTCGTTATTGCTGACTCATCTGACCCCGTTGTCTTTTGGGCAACTGTTTGTGTTACTGAACTTGCCATTTTTCTGGTTGGCGTGGCGCAAGATGGGGCGGAGTTTTACGTTAAAGACCTTTATCTCGATTGTCGTGGTATCGGTCATGAGTGATCACCTAGACGTGGTGCTGGGGTTCACGCAACTCAACACGCTGTATGCGTCGCTAGTGGGCGGCTTATTGTTGGGGATGGGACTGCTGATTATGTTTAGGCATAAATCCAGTCTCGGCGGATTTAACATTTTTGCCCTGTATATGCAGGATAAATTCAATATCCGCGCCGGTAAGTTACAGATGGTTCTGGATTGTGCCATTGTGATTGCCTCTTTTTTTATTATCAGTCCATGGTTGCTGGCATTGTCAGTGTTTGGCGCCGTGGTCACCAATTTTGTGCTCGCAGTCAACCACAAACCTGGTCGCTACTGCGGGTCCTGAACCCTGAGTTTCTCAATCTATGAGAAGTTCATTCCGGCCCTTCATTTGAAGGGCTTTTTTTATGCCTTAATAGAATTCACAGCTATATCGATATAAAAACTTGCCCTAATGACCGAATAAAATTGATCTTGCGCACATTTTTTAACGGAGGGATGATGTGTCTTGTAAGAAAATTTCAATTTATTCAGCTATAGAATTAGCAAATCACTGAATTAATAAGCTGCTATCAGTGATTAAAAACAGTGGAGTGTATTGTATGGGGCAAAGTATTGCGTATTTCATTGCCGATACCCTGAGTAAAGCGGGTGTCAAACGGATGTGGGGCGTTACTGGCGACTCACTCAATGGTATCAGCGACAGTTTACGAAAAATCGGCACCATCGAATGGCTTGGTACTCGTCACGAAGAAACCGCTGCTTTTGCTGCCGGGGCGGAAGCCAGCATCTCCGGTGAATTATCGGTATGTGCCGGTTCCTGTGGCCCGGGTAACTTACATCTGATCAATGGGTTGTTTGATTGCCATCGCAACCATGTGCCAGTGCTGGCGATTGCGGCTCATATTCCTTCTGCCGAAATCGGCACTAACTATTTTCAGGAAACTCATCCGCAGGAATTATTTAAAGAATGTAGCGTGTTCTGCGAGCTGGTGTCTAATCCAGAGCAGATGCCTTACTTGCTGGAAACCGCTATGCGCCAGGCGATACTGCATCGTGACGTAGCTGTGATTGTTCTGCCTGGCGATATCGCGTTAAAACCGATGCCGGAAGGGGTTGAACCTAAATGGAGTTTGCCAAAACCTGCCACCTATCTTCCTGCCATGCCTGACATTGAAACACTGGCACAGCGACTGAATGGCAGCAGCAAGGTAACCCTCCTTTGCGGCGCTGGTTGTGCCGATGCTCATGATGAAGTGGTAGCTCTCGCCGCTAAACTGCAAGCACCTATCGTCCATGCACTGCGTGGTAAGGAATATCTGGAATACGATAATCCCTACGATGTGGGCATGACAGGACTTATCGGTTTTGCTTCCGGCTACCATGCGATGCGCCAGGCTGAGACCGTGCTGTTGCTTGGCACCAGCTTCCCTTATCGGGCGTTTTATCCAGAAAAAGCCAACATATTGCAGGTGGATAACAACCCGGCATCGCTTGGTCGTCATTGCCAGATTGATTTCGGCGTGTTGGGTGATATCAAACACACCATTGATGAATTGTTGCCGCTTATCGATGAGGGGCGCTCTCGTAGCCATCTGGATCAGTGTTTGAAAAACTACCATGAAGCCAGAAAAGATCTGGACGACCTAGCCAGTGGCAAGACTTCACACAACCTCATTCATCCGCAATATTTGGCGCGGCTGATCAGTGAAACCGCCGCTGAAGATGCGGTGTTTACTGCCGATGTGGGCACACCGACGGTTTGGGCGGCACGTTATCTACAGATGAATGGTAAACGGCGACTGATAGGTTCCTTTAACCATGGCTCGATGGCTAACGCCTTGTCACAAGCGATGGGCGCTCAGGCCGAAAACCGTCAGCGGCAAGTGGTCGCCATGTGTGGTGACGGTGGTTTCTCCATGCTGATGGGGGATTTACTGTCGCTGCGACAGTTGAAGCTGCCAGTGAAAATCGTGGTATTCAATAACCGCTCACTGGGATTTGTGGCGATGGAAATGAAGGCTGGCGGTTACCTTTCCAACGACACTGACTTGCAAAACCCCAGCTTTGCTGCAATTGCAGAGGCTTGCGGGGTTCGCGGTATCCACGTGGACGATCCTAAAGCCTTGCCGCAAGCGTTGCAGGATGCCTTCGATGATGAAGGGCCGGTAGTGGTGGAAGTGGATACCGCCAAGCAGGAACTGGCCATGCCACCACAGATCAAGTTTGAACATGCCAAAGGCTTTAGCCTGTATATGATGAAAGCCATTATCAATGGCCGTGGTGATGAAATTGTCGAATTGAGTAAGACTAACTGGTTCCGTTAGGCGTTTATCGTCTATCCCAATCAATTAACGACAACCTAGATAATCCGGTGACATCGCCGGATTATTTTTGTGTTCGCTATAACGGAATGCTGCTAGCATGCGTTGTCCTTGTAGAGCTTGAATATCACACCTCATTCCTCATCAATGGTGGCCTTTGTTATAGGGCGATGGCGACAATCCATAACACGTATGATGCTATGGTCTTTTGATGGGACTAATCGCTAACTTCATTTCTGCATAAAAAACTGGTTACACTGCTGGGCACATTTACCGCCTGGATCAGGGAGTTTTAGATGTTCAACGCATTGATAATCAATAAAGATGAACAAGGTTATCGCTGTGAATTACAGCAGCTTGCAGAGGCGCAATTGCCCCCCGAAAATGTGTTGGTGCAAGTAGATTACAGCACGCTCAATTACAAAGATGGCTTAGCGATTACCGGCAAAGGGCCGGTGGTACGAAAATTTCCGTTAGTGCCGGGCATCGATCTCGCAGGGACTGTTATCGAAAGTGCCCACCCAGATTATCAGGTGGGTGACAAAGTGCTGCTGAATGGCTGGGGTGTTGGTGAAAATTACTGGGGCGGCTTAGCACAGTTTGCTCGCCTCAATGGTGATTGGCTGATCCCGCTGCCAGAGGCTTTCTCCACTCGTGATGTCATGGCGATTGGCACTGCCGGTTACACCGCCATGTTATGTATCATGGCGCTAGAAAAACATGGGCTGACCCCCGAAAAAGGTGAGGTGTTGGTGACCGGCGCTAACGGCGGTGTCGGTACTTTTGCCATCGCCTTGCTGGCTGCCAAAGGTTATCAGGTGGTGGCGGCCACCGGGCGTCCTGAACTGGCAGATTCTCTGCAAGCCTTAGGGGCCAGCGCCATCATCGATCGCAGTGAACTGAGCCAACCGGGGAAACCTTTAGCCAAAGAACGCTGGGCGGCGGTGGTGGATTCGGTCGGCAGTCACACGCTGGCTAATGCCTGTGCTGCCACCAAAGCCGATGGTGCCGTGGCGGCCTGTGGTCTGGCGCAAGGCATGGACTTCCCTGCAACGGTCGCGCCCTTTATTTTGCGTGGTGTTAGCCTGCTGGGCATTAACAGCGTCACCCGTCCCAAGGCTGAGCGCATTGCAGCCTGGCAGCAGTTAGCCCAGTGGTTGCCTAAAGCCATGCTCGATCACAACACCCGTGAAATTGGCCTGAGCGAAGCCATTGCTACCGCCAGCGATTTGTTGGCCGGTAAAGTCCAGGGCCGGGTGCTGGTGGACGTTAATCGCTAAGCCTGTGCGGTTGTTTGTGGTTTATGATACATTAGAAAAATATTATGGAAGGCGGCTGTGGCCGCCGCTGTTGTGGTCGTAACTCTTGTTATGAGTGTTACAAAAACCAAGGAAGTAGTATGTGGGATGATGTCTACAATGCCGAACACTATGTGTATGGCAGTGAACCCAACGAATTTTTGCGGGCGCACAGTGCCGAGCTGCCCCTAGGGCGGGTGTTGTGTATTGGTGATGGCGAAGGCCGTAACTCTGTGTATCTGGCACGACAAGGCTACCAAGTCACCGCCGTCGATCTGTCTGCTGTTGGCATTGCCAAAGCGAAGAAACTCGCGGCACAATATGGGGTCAATGTTGACTATATTCAGGCTGATCTGGCGGATTTTAGCTTTGGCAACAAGCAGTGGGATGGCATCGTCTCTATTTTTTGTCATCTGCCAGCTGTGCTACGTAAACGTGTGCATCAACAGGTGATTGATAGCTTGAAACCGGGTGGCGTATTTCTGTTGGAAGGCTATACCCCAAGACAATTACAGTTCGGTACTGGCGGCCCCAAGGCTGTAGAAATGCTGTTGGATAAAGATGAAGTTGCTAGCGAATTAGCTGCGCTGAATATCTTGCATCTGCAAGCGTTGGATCGGCAGGTGATTGAAGGTGTTAAACACACAGGCACTGGCGCGGTGTTGCAGCTGTTAGCACAAAAGTGAGTGTTGTGAGCTTGTGTGCTCATGCAACGGCTAAATAGGCGGCGCCTATGCAAACTGCGTTTGCGGAAAGTCGTGGAACTACTCGTTCCACACCTGAGCCAAAGGGCGATGCTCGTCCCGCAACAACATCCATGTTTAACGGCCAGCTCGCCATCCATGGCTCGCGCTTATAAGCGCACTCATCGTAGATGAGTATTCGCCCTTATAACCCCGACGACGCCCCACGGCGCAAAACGCTACGGGCTTATGGTTTGCCATTTTCGCAAATCGCACCGATTCGCCATCCATGGCTCAGCGTTGCTTCTCGGCGTCCATGCCTCGATTGCTCAATGGCTGCCCAACGCACCTGCGCAGCGCCAAGGGGAATTGGTATTGCCTATTAATTCAGTGTGTTAGCTGAGTTTAAATTGGTGGCTGTCCCCATTCTTTTCCCTACACTGCGCCGAAGTGTAATGAGTTTTTCCTGAAAATTCAGTGTGTTAGCTGAATAAATTGGTGGATGCCCTCATTTTCTTAAAAACATGTAAAATGCCCAACTTATACGGCGTTGCGCGTAATTTTTGCCCCTGACTTGGGCTTCAACAATTAGGCTTTAACCATGAAAAATCTCTCTAACGTACAACAAAAACAACAAACGATTGTGCAGACGGTTGCGGATGCCCTTGAAGCGCAAGCCCGTGCGGAAATTCCCGGCATGGTGCAATGTTGGTTTACCGTTGAATATCAGCTATTTCCCGGTTCGTTGCTGCTGAATTTTCAGTTTGAGAATGAACCAGCGTTAGCGGCGGCAGCGCCAGATCTGTTGAAGTGGCAAAAGCGGTTAAGCATAGCGATGCTGAAAAAAGGGGTAGTGCTTAAGGATATGCGGAAGAATTTGAAGTTTACCCTTTTAGGGCCAGAGGATTAGGCTGTTTGATGGCGCGAAACGGCTTCGCGCTTGAACTAGCAGGTTGCGACCTGGCTTGCAAGCTGGCGCTTGCGAAAGTCGTGAGCTTTCGTGCTCACACTACGACTAAATAGGCTGCGCCTATGTGCAAACTGCGTTTGCGGAAAGTCGTGGAGTTGCTCACTCCACACCAGAGCCAAGGGGCGATGCTCGTCCCTCGCCCCTTGGAACCCCGAGGACGCCCCACGGCGCTGACAACACCGCCAGCTTATGCTGAAAATCTGGCTATGCTCAGGACTCACATCCTTGTTCGACCTTCGCGCCTCGACATCCCTATCTCGGCTACGCCATTTTCAGCAACGCTCGCGGCAGCGCCAAGGGGGAATTTTGTGTTGCCTAAAAATTCAGTGTGTTAGCTGGAATCATATTGGTGGATGTCCCCATTTTTTTAGCCTCCATTTTTTATGTTATTAATAAGTGATTTATCCATGCTATAGTTATTAATTCTAATATCTATTAAAAATTTAAATGGATTTTTATGGTAGAAATTAATAGTCTTTCAGATGCTATAGATGTAACGAAAAACATAGGTGGTAACTTATGGTTTAGAGGACACTCAGACATCAGTTATAAGCTAATACCAAGTGTGTTAAGAAATATGGATGGAAAGCTCTATGATGAATCAAGGCTAATTAAGGAGTTTATTAGAAGAAATCCAGAAGCTAAAGATAAGCATAATAACATACTAGAACTTCTCACTTATGCTCAGCATTATGGGCTACCTACAAGATTATTAGACTGGACAGAAAACCTTTTAGTTGCATTATATTTTGCATGTTCATCTAAAAATCACAAAGATGGCAATCTATTTATTTTAGATTCTAAAAAAAGAAAATTTGAAAACTTTGAATATTTAATTTCAAATATTGATTTCTGGGAAACCTTAGTAATATTAGATGGAAATGAAGTTGTATTTTCGTTTCTTAGTGCTAAAGAGATGCTAATTAACAAGATAATTGAATTGCAAATCAAGGAAGACAAGATAAATAGTAAGATACATACATACTTTAATGATTTAAAATTTGACGAAATAGTTAAAATTAAAGGCAGTCTTGAGAATCATTATTGTACAAATGACGATCCCGTAAATCTAACTTTTGAAGTGGGCGATTCAATTAGTAGATTAAATGACTCTATCTTTTTATATCAACCGCCAATGATTAATAAGAGACTTATTAGTCAGGCTGGATGCTTTACTATACATACAGGAAAATACATTTATAATCGCGATCTAATACCCACTGTAGATGCTCAAGAAGCATGTCCAGAAATGATAAAATCATATACCATTCCAGCCACATCTAAAGAAAACATTCTTTATGAATTAAGGATGTGTGGCATTCATCATTCAACAATATTCCCAGAACTGGAATATCTAACAGCTGATATTAAATCTTACTGTATGTATTAATTTAACAAATGGGCATAAAAACTTTTTTTCGTGGTACTTTCAGATTCAGTCTTCAACTGGAAAATTGTGCTCATTCTCATTTCATTGATCAGATTTTTCAGGGAAATAGCGTAATTCCCAGCACAGATGAACCAGTGACCGTCCGAGGCAGGACGCCGAGGATCGAGCGCCCATGGATGGGTTCACAGCGTGTCACTGGATCATCTGTGCATGCGCCCGCTGCAGGCGATTTAGTACGACAGAGCATATTGGTAATAGCCATATCGTCAAGGCAACACCTTTATGGCTGCAAGCCATAAACAAAAAAGCTCAAAACGAGGTTTTGACTAACCTCACTAATCCTAGATATAAAAGACGCTTCAACCACTTGGGATTAAATTGGTGGCTGTGCTCATTTTTCTTCTGAGTCACAGCGATTACAAAAACGCTGGTCAACGCAATGCTGGCCAGCGTAAGAAGCCATTACAAAGATTTAAGGAAAGCCAGCAAGTCCTGTCGTTCCTGCGCGGTGAGTGCGGCAAAACGTTGTTTACTGGCTTCTCCCTCGCCGCCATGCCATAAGATCGCTTCGGTTAGATTACGCGCGCGACTGTCGTGCAAGTAGCCCACTGGCGTGCCAGCGGCGACATATTCGGTGTAGCCGATGCCCCACAACGGCGAGGTACGCCACATGTTGCCGCTTGCCAAACCTTCTGCAAAATTATCGGCCAGCTCGTTACCCATATCGTGCAGCAGCAGGTCGGTATAGGGTTTGATGGTTTGGTTACGTACCTCGGCAAACTCTGACGTGGCACCAGTTTGCAGTTCTACCACATGGCAACTGTTACAACGGATATCACTAAACAACTGCTCCCCTTTAGCAATCGACTCAGGATTGACATCCAGATAGGCCAGCGGCGTAACGCCCTTGGGAAAACCGCTAACAAGGCTACGCTGGGCTGGAACGCCCAACAGCTGCAAATACTGCGTCATACGTTCTACCGCTTCTGCGGAGAGACCAACTTCGCTACCATCAGTGGCGTTGCAGTGTGCAGAGCCTGCCAGACACTGCCGATTAGGGTAGGCTGCTGAGGTGACTGACATATCGAGTAGTGCCGCATTGGTGACCTGATGGCGCAAACTCACTTTACTGGCCTTCCAACCATAACGGCCTAAATGTACCGCGCCAGTTTCTGGGTCATAGCTGTAGTTCGCGACACCTTGCACGCCATCTTCATCAGGCGTGCTGCGTACGCGGGATAAAATCTCCGCATCGGGGATGGCTTCCAACAGCCCCATGCCGATCATCGGCTGCGCCGAACGTACCGAATACACCGTTGGGGTGGGGCCTTCAAACGCCACTTTGGGTTTACGTAATTCCACCACCGTACCGTCGCCCAGCACGGCAGAGGAATACTCAAATCCCGCTAACCACACGCCTGTGCCCCAGTTTTCGGCTGCGCCAGAGGTGGTAGAACGGGCGTTCATCTGCACCGCGACACCATAATGGCTGTCCGGCCAATAGGTGCCAGCTTCGGTTGACGCTGCCGTGCGCACCGCCATGGTATCTAGCCGCTGGTTGATTACGGTAGGCGCGGCACTGCGGCCATTATTGATGTGGCAGCCAAAGCAGGAGGATTGGTTAAAGCGTGGCCCTTGCAGATGCATGCCTGCATCATTGCGATCGTTATCCGCTTCATTATGTTCACCTGTCCATAAATTAGTATGGATCCAGCGTCGTCCTTCCACGAAGCGCTGCATGTTTTCCATACCAATGGTGGTGTGCGGTTGTTGAAACATAAATGCGGCGTTATCGGCGTAATCGTAGGAGATTGAGCCTGTGCCACCTTGTAACGTTGCCGCTGGTAACGGCTGGTTTTTCAGGCGTGGTTGTACGCCATACCAAGGGCTTAATCCTTGCCCCATCACGTAGGTCATTTCATTGGTGTAATAGCGATAGCCGTGACTGTCACCCGCCGCATCCATAATCTCACGCGTGGTAAAAAAGGAACTGGAAAACTCCAATATATCGCCTTTGATCAATGGGCGGGCGTCAATGGTTGTGCCATTAGGCGCCATGACACCGTTGGCATCGGGTGAATTGTCTCGGTGGCCGGGAAAGGTATCGAACAACACGCTACAACCATCATTAGCGCCAATAACACCGTTGTAGCCGCTGTCAGGGCGTAGCAATACGCCATTGGTGGGCTTGGCAACCACCGGACAGGGGGCGCCATCGGTGAGATAGGTGGAATCATCCAACAAATCACCAGGACTCATCCAGCCATATCCGGTTACGTAGGGATTATCAAAGCCGCGCACAAACACATGTCCGCCGCCTTTTTGTGGCTGCTGAAAGTATTGGTTAACCACTAACTTAGGATGGAGCACGCCAGCGACATTACTATCGTCGATGATCTCTACGCCCCAAGTGCGCAACTGAAAATAGTTAGCCACAAAATTGAGGTGTGCCCCAGGCCCTTTATCGCGTGGATTCCCTACCGCATCGACAGTATCATTCACGCCATAGCCAATTTCATTCCAGTCTTCACCGCGTTCCCGTGCGTGGCGAGAACGACCCACCATACCAAAGCGCGTTACCAAGCGGCCATCGGGCAGGGAAAATTGCGTCGACTCAATCGGTTCAGCAAACTGTGGCAATGGCGTGAGCCCAGCGCCAGACATCGGGAAAGACACTGCGGAGGTTGCCAACGGCAGCAGCGAATTATCAGCCGCAGGTGCACGGAACTCCGCCTCAAATAGCGAATAACCATATTGCGTGGCGCGGCTTATTCCCTGTAAGCGGATATATCGGGCATAGATGCCTAAATTGTAGAACTGCTCAGTTTCGCCTGGAGAATCGACAACATAACGCAATTGATACCAGGTCTCGGCATCATCAGAGATGTAGATGGCATATTCCGTTGCATGGGCGCGTTCCCATAGCAGCTTCATATAACCAATCGCTGTTTTACCGCCAAAATCAAACTGTAACCATGCTGCGTCAGGGTCAATCGCGGTGTTATTCCACGCACTTTCCCAGCGAGTTTCTACATCGCCATCAATGGCTTTGGCAGCGGTATTGGTGTCATTTTCATCGCCCGAGGAGGTTGCTGCCACTGGCGTGAGCAGCGTTGCATCCGTTGCTGCAATCACTGCACGTCTGCCGGTCGATTTAACTTGTTGGTGCTGCTGCCCCATGTCAAAGTCGGCGGGCAAGCGCAAGCTCGCAGGCGGTGGTGGTAATGAGGGCGCGTCTGCGCGAGGCAAGGGCACGGCACTGGTCAGTGCAGGCGCTTCTAACGGCGGAGGATTTTCATCTTCAGGCACTGGCGTTACCGGTGTATCACCGGGTTCAGGCTCAGGTGTACTCACGGGCGGAGTGGGGGACGGCGCAACCTCGGTAGTGTCTTCACCGCCACCACAACCACTAAGTAGTGTACCGAGCAAGGGCAGAATGATCGCCCAATGGGTTTTGGCGCGAAGGTAAGCTTGATATCTGGTACGCAAATGCAGTTCCATTGTTATTGTTCCTTCCCAGTAAAATCAGCGGGTGTATTTAGGCCTATTTCATTAGGCGGTTAGCGGCTGAGGTTAATGACGCTGTTAACCACATTCCCCATTACCATCGCAATCTCTGCTTTGCAGCATACAGCAGAACTTCAATTAATATTAGCGACCTAAAATGTAGATTTATTGACTTAAGTATTGTGGAATTTGTTTTTATTGCTGGGGACAATCATAGGTGAGGGGCATTGGTGTGCGCGAAATGTTGGCGCAAAAACGCCTCTGGGGAGGCGTTTTTACTTGCTGGGTTATCATTCGCCGGAATGATACTATTTTCTAATATCCTGTTATTTCAGGTTATTAGGAAAATCCTTTGGTAATTCGCTGGCTGCGCAGTTAATCACTTCTTCATTATTTTCGCCGCAGTCACGTACAAAGGTGATGGTGGCGAATTCATCGATTACGACAGTTGGGTACGCTGGCCCCGCATCACGGTACGCATTCATCTGCGCAATATGGTCATTTTGGAAGCAGACGGTTTTTTCTGGATTATTAATAATCCAACGTGGGAAGAAGATGGTGCCGTGGAATACTTTGTCTGCCAAGTTGACGATTAAGCTAACATCGGTGCCAGTTGGCTCCGTCCAGGAGATTTTATACACATCGCTGGCAACGCGTACCAGATAGATTTTTTGGTCTCTGACCCAACGATTACCAACGATACCACTGTGGATGCGGTAGTCCATGGTGTTGGCATTTTTTACATAAATTTCGTAGTTCCAGCCATTGTCATAGGTATACACCAGATGTTTGCCTACAAGACCGCTTACATCATTTTTATCAAACATATTCTTACCTCTTATGTGCTGTTTATTTAACTTGTGGTTAGCTTAATCATTTTATATTTTTATAAAAAACGTAATTTTTAAATAAAATACATAAAGAAATTTTATATGTTTAAGACCAGCATTGAACAATGGCAACTGTTTGCAGCCGTGATTGAACATGGCAGTATCGCCAGTGCCGCTGAGCATCATCACCGCAGTCAACCGGCGGTGAGTTATCAGCTCAACCAGCTACAGCAGCGCTTGGGGGTGGAGTTGTTGCAACTACAGGGGCGTCGCTTGGTATTGACCGAGGCGGGCTCGGCCTTATTGGCACAGGCGCAACTATTGCTCAACGGTTTTCATGATTTGGAACTGCGCGCTGACGCGATTCATGCCGGACGGCGAGCAGTGGTTAATTTGGTGGTGGATAGCATGTTTCCACAAGCGTGGTTATTTGCGGGGCTGAAGGCGTTTCATCAGCAATATAAGCAGACCCAAGTACATGTGAAGGAATCGGTCAAAGATGAAGGGATCTTGCAGCTACAGCAGCAAGCGGGCGATTTGTATTTGATCAGCTTGCCGCCAACCAGTGCGTTAGAAAAGCAGTTCGTGATGGATGTGCAGTTTATTTGTGTGGCACATAGTCAGCATCCGCTGTTGCAGGTCACGCAGGAACTGCGCCGCTCGCAGTTGGCTAGCTATCCGATGATCCAAGTGGTGGATAAGCAGAGTCAGCAGCTCAGCCATCAGTATCCGGCAGCACAGGAATCTTGGTACTTCACTTCGATTGATGCCGCGATTGGAGCTGTGGTAAATCAATTGGGTTTTGGCTGGTTGCCGCAGCAGCAAGTGGCACCCTTATTGGCAGATGGTACGTTAGCGAGCATTGGGATGAACAGCCGCTCAACCCCACTGTATTTTGTGCGCGATGACAGCAGTCGCCATGATCCGACCGTGCAAGCCTTGAGCGAGGCGCTGCAACAGCAGATTGATAGTCACTTGCACTAACTAGGGAAGGTAATAAGTCCCAGATGTGAGCTCATGTACTCATCCAGTTTGCCAAGGAATCGGTCAGATCATGGAACACTAACTCACATTTGCCGATAGTGAATTTTCCAGTAAAAAGGCCGTTAGACGCGTAAAGAAATCTTCCCATCGCGGATGGATGCGAGCCTTCCTTGGGCAAAACTCCTTACTGTTATCGAACTTGTTTACCCTAAAGCGGGTAATGACCGCCGTCCTTACCCATTGGCACCATGTTGCGTATCCACTGCCTGCAGCGCAGGTACAACCTAAGCGATGGTGCCATGGAAGATGCCCTCTATGAAATTGCATCAATGCGCTTGTTTGCACATCTATCCTTAGATAGCGCCATGCCAGACCGCACGACCATCATGAATTTTCACCATCTGTTAGAGCAACATAAGCTGGCCCGTGAGATATTCAGCCCCATTTACCAATGGCTCAGCGAATGCAGTGTCATGATGTTGCAAGGCACTTTAATGGATACAACCATTATTAAAGTACCAAGCTCGACCCAAAATAAGCAAAACCAACGTGACAGCGATATGTGCCAAACTCAAAAAGGCAATAAGTGACACTTTGGGATAAAAGCCCACATTGGCGTTGATGCCAAAAGCGGCTTAACCCATAGCTTGGTGATCAACTCCGCGAATGCACATGATTTAAGTCAGTTGGACAACTTACAGCAGAGTGAAGCGCCAGTTCGGCTATGTAAAAGCCAGCTATAAAGGCTTGGTGAAAAACGATTCTTTGTCGAAATGAGCTCGTAGTCTGAATCGCCACTACTTCACTAGACGACTTTTAGCCTCATTAAAATACTGACGTCTATGCCGTAATAAATTGATTAATAGCTGGATGAGTGGTTCGACCTTGATAAACAGTCATGATAAGGGTTTTGAAAAGCGGATTTTTCAGGCAATCGCGAATTCAACACAAGTGTTTTCGCCAATAGCGCAAGAATGGCTGTCAATTCTAGTGTCACTAAGGTGCTTACCTGCAACTAAAATCTATGCGTCAGCAGGCAATCGCTTCCTCTTTCGGTACTGTCAAGGTCATTGCTTAGAAGGTAGCGAGGCTGTGAGGCATTGCCCTTTTCGGTCATTGATATCACGGTATTTTTGCCTGCTATCCGGCAGATATTGCAGCACGAAGGTTGAGCAATATGCTTTAGCTTTTGTGGCGCGAGTGATTTAGCGAAGGGGATATGTTGCGTGTGCTGAGCTCCTCTCTCAATTTCAGACGATTTCATATCGTGTTCACATATTTTTAATAAGTCATCACTGGTGGCTATTAGTCCTTAGTCTATAGGTGATATGCCTCGCGGATTGCCAGGGCATAACCGAGTTCACTACCCAGGCACAATTGTGGAAGTTGTGGTGTATTTTCGGAAGTATTGCTGTGTTGTAGACATTGGTTTCGGCTGTATCGCGTACACGCTTGAAGGGCGTGACTTAGCACAAGCCTGATATTTGCTGACATGCTTGTTGCCGCCGTCGTTTATGCCTGTGGGCACAAATGTACTTATTTGACGGCAATGTCTCACGTTATTAGCGGGCTTTGCTGCTGATTCCAGGAGGGTATATGGCATTAGGTAAAATTTGGGTTGCTCTTTCATCATTAACGGTAGTGCTGTTAGTGGCTGGATGTGATGATACCGTGCAGACCCAAAGCAAGTTTTCCGCCACTGAAATCTGTAAAGCTACGATGGCGACAGCGTTACAGCATGATCTTTCTACCATTAGTCTGGTGGATAAAAACGGTAAGTTGGTTTACGTGTCTTACACCGATCCCACTGATTCATCGCAAAGTATCTATCGCTGTCGGCTCGATGGTGACCATGTATTGTGGGCACCAACCAAGGGGCAGTGGCAAAACCAAGCAGCAGGGCAAATCTCCTATATTGCTAACTATAATCAGCTCACTATTACCGAGACGAATGCCAACGGCCAAAAGCATAGCAATCAATATAAATTGTCAGAGTTAAAAAGTTCCTAGGTAAAGTGGGTAATTGTCAGGCGTAAGTCGGATGCACTTACGCCTTTTCCATTACTCGCATCCGTATTGGTGCAAAGGGCCATAGGCGCTGCGGTATCTATTTGCCATACAAAGATGATAACATTTCCTTTGTGAGTGGCGGTTTATCATAGTGATAACACTATAAAAATTGGCAATATTCAGTGGTTTAGCGTACCCGAATAGGTTCTTTGATGGCGTTGGCCGCAAGCAAGCGTTGCAGCGCCGAGATAGCGGTGTCAGTGAGTTCATGTCCCTTAGTGAGCACCATTAAGCCTTTGGTTGTACGGATGTCTTCATCTAACACCCAGCCCGGCGTTAACTCTCGAATATACACATTGCGGACATTGGTCACGTTAACGCGAAAGTCCGCCAAGGCTTTAATAATGTATTCTGGCAACGCCGGCCGCACCGTGCGCAGGATTTCTGCTGGACGGTCGACATTTAGACGCCCCAGCGTTGCGTGACGTTCCAATTCGAGGGCAGCTCGTAACAAGTGCGCGCCACGGCAGACTTCAATGGGAGCATCAGTTGCAGCTTCCTTGGCTTGGTGGCGAATGATTTCGGCTACCAGCTCAAGACGAGGAATGCATTTTACTAAACGGCTCGCAACATCGGGATGTTCCTGTAGCAGTCTCTGCTCATCTTCAGAGAGTTTGCGCTGAGCGGCATCCGCCTGGACTATCTCCGCTGGAATGCCAACACAGCCAATTTGGCTTAACGCGGCGGCAATAGTGTAAAGCCAACCATCGGGCCAATTCAGTTTGACCAACGCGTGGCGGACACACGACTGCGCGAAAGCTGAACGTTGGAAAGCCCAAGGGGCCACCATGGCAAGCACTTCCGTTAATGTTTTAACCGAGGCTGCAAGCGTGGTGGCGAGCAACTCCTTTTCGGCACGAACAAGGCGATATTGTCTGACGGCATCGTTGATAGACGCAACCAGCGCCTCTTTGGAACAAGGTTTACAAAGGTAGCGGAAGATGGCGCCTTTGTTGATGGCCGCAATGGAAGACTCCACATCGGCTTGCCCAGTTAGTAGGATCCGCACGCTGTCCGGGGAGACTTCACGTGCTTTTGACAGAAACGTGGCACCATCCATGTTTGGCATGCGCATATCGGAAATGATCACTGCAAAACGCTCGCCTTGGTGAATTGCTTGGAGGCCGGCTTCACCGCTGTTCGCTACCTCCACGTCAAATTCATCGAATAAGTTTCGCTCCATAGCGGCTAATACGTTGGGCTCATCATCTACGCAAAGCACGCGAGGTAAGGTTTCACTCATTCAGCATTTCCTGTGTCTGGGCCACCATTTTCTGCCATAAGGGCAGGTGGTTTAGCACACCAGTTTGTTCTAGGTAGTCAAGATCGGGGACACTGTTGTTGGCAAGACAAACCGCCACATGCACGACACCTATTACCCCGAAGGCTTTTTCTCCCGATTGCGCGGGCTGTACGTGATGTGCCACCGCTTCCACAATATCCATAGGTAGCCCCCATAAGGCCAGCAGATATGCTCCTACGGCTGCGTGAATGGGAATGTTTCCAAGAGTTGTGGCGGGTTCATAAGTGGGCTTTCTCAGTTCTGGGAGTAACAATGCAATGCGGGCAAGCAGGGCTGCAGTGGCTTCGACGCCTTGGCGGCTAGAAATATGTGCCGCTAGGTTGGATGCGAGCAGCGCGCTCTGTTGCAATTGTTCCACATAGGGGACACTCTGGGCATCGGCAAACACCTGAGAAGCCAAGACCAGTAACTTTACCTGATCCAGCCCCAATTGGGTGATGGCATTGCCGATGTCATGAATGTGGTGGCCTCTGGAGAAATAGGCGGAATTAGCAAGCTGCATGATCTTGACGCTTAAGGCTGGGTCACTGCCCAGCAGTTCTGCGATATGGCGGATCTCGCTGTTAGGGTCGGCCAGAAGACGACTTATTTCAGTGAACACTTTGGGAGCCGCAGGCAATTGGCTAATGCGGCCAACGGCGTCAACCACCGCTGGATCTTTAAACATGTTTCGTAAATCTAAAGCACTGCCCACCATCTTCAGCAGCGCTTTACTGTCATAGGGTTTAGAAACAAATCGATGGGCTACATCCAACATCCGCAAGGTTGCATCGGGTTCAGAATAACCGGACAGAATGATCCGTATGGTGCCAGGCCAGCGTTTACGTACCTCGCTGAGCAATTCAGCACCATCCATGAATGGCATTCTCATGTCAGACACCACTACGTCAGCAGGCACTTCCTCCAGCATCGCAAGGGCTTCTTGACCGCTATTTGCGAAGCGGTATTCCCATTTGTTGTCTTGTAAGATCAAGGCTCGTTCAATACCGGATAGCACCCGACTTTCGTCATCGACAAACATCACTTGCATGCGGAGTTTTCCTCTTTATGGCAGTGAATAGGCAGTTGCATAATAAATGTTGTACCGACCCCTTCTTCGGACTCGCAACGGATCTGCCCATTATGTTTGTCTACCACGGTGGAATAGACAATGGCGAGACCTTGCCCTGTACCTTTACCTACGGCTTTGGTCGTGAAGAAAGGATCGAAAATACGGCCGCGGATCCCCGCCGGTATACCGCTGCCATCGTCTTTGACGCGGATCTCTATATACTCGCCTTTGCGCACCGCTGATACGAGGATGTGGCCTTTTTCTCTGACCCCCTCTTGGATGGTGTCGGCGATGGCGTGGGCAGCATTTACCACGAGATTGAGTATCGCTTGCGCTATCATATCGCGCAGGCACGGCAGTTGCGGCAAGTCGTCTTCAAAGTCGGTATCAAGCTCTGCCACGTATTTCCATTCATTGCGCGCAACGGTTATCGTGGTGTTGATAACTTCGCTGACATTGATAAATTCCTTCTCGCCCTTGGATGGATGGGAAAATTCCTTCATGGCGGAAACGATTTTAGCAATGCGAGTGAGCCCCTCCAGTGATTCGTCGATGGCGCTGGGGATCTGGCTACGCAAAAATGCC
The DNA here is from genome assembly GCF_014651955.1 of Shewanella fodinae. Lineage (GTDB taxonomy): Bacteria > Pseudomonadota > Gammaproteobacteria > Enterobacterales > Shewanellaceae > Shewanella > Shewanella fodinae. The sequence goes on from NZ_BMXW01000004.1 coordinate 107,466, forward strand.
AATTTAGTGTGCTTGAGCTCCGCATCGAACTGCGCCACGGCAGGCTCATCCGCCATTTTTTCCCGTGCAACCTCGGCCAGCTTCAGCGCTGAGTCCAAAAGATTTAACAGCGAAACTGTGGCGGTTTTAACGAAACCGACATTGTCGGACACATATTGGGTCGGTGTGTTAATTTCGTGCGCAATGCCTGCCGCGAGTTGGCCTATCGACTCCATTTTTTGAGCCTGCAGCAACTGAGCTTGGGTGAGGCGCAATTCGGTCAGGGCTTTTTCTAACGCATGTCGTTCATTCTCTAACTCAAGTGTCTTGCGAGCGACTACTTTCTCCAGACCCACGTTCTGTTCCAGAATAGCAAAGGGGGTGGCGTGACTGTGCATAGCCTCTCGTGCAATACGACGTTTGAGCACATCGATGGTCTTATCGCGTGCTGCGAGTTTGCGCTCGTAATAAGCGGTTAAGTCATCCATCGCCACTGCGGGAGTGCTATTTTCAAGCAAGATGTTTCCCTCCAATGGCAATTCCGGTGAATGTTTGGTTTACGTGCAAGCCGTTGTACTGTTCGCCGTAGGTGGAAAAACCCACCACTCGGTTCTGCACCATTATGTTACCAATCTGCTGCTCTAGCCCTTCCTGCTCAAACTGAAGCCGCCGTAAGATACAATCGCAGCCAATAATCACTGAAGGCTCTGGAATTGTCTCGTGAACCTTATCGAAGGCTTGTTTTAAGGTGCGCGCAGGATCTTTTGCTTTGCCGATGGCGACAATCAGACCTTCTTCTATGGCGCAATAGCATGTGAGGGACAGATCTTCGTTCCATTTTTGTATGGAACGGACATAGGGCTCGTCGCCGAAGGAAAGCACCAACGGGTTGCGGGAAAAAACGGTAGGGGTTAATTCCTGCACGGTCAGCCCCAAGGCTTCCGCATAAACCTGCGCAGCGGGCTCACCGTTTATCTCGATGATAAGTCGCTTCTCGGCATCGGCCTCGGTGATGACGAGCTCTACTTCGCCTGCTTCAAAATGCTGAACCTTGAACGAGGCGATGGGCGCATTGGTTTCGACAACGGCAAATACTGCCGCATCGGAAATAAATTTCCCATTGCCATCATAAACATAGGTTCTCTCGAATCGCAGATCATCGCCAGCGGAGCCGCCAATAATAGGTACATTACCTATCTGTTGGTAGAGGTTCGCAACAAGGCGCTCTTCTGCCATTGAGAGACCATCAACTAGCAGTAGGCTAAAACGCTGCAGATTGGGTCTGGTAGCACTATCACAACGAATGGTTTCAGCGATTTCAGCCACCACCTCGGCGTATTCCGCCAAAGGTTGGATCATGAACGGCCGGGTGTGGAAGTCTGGACCCAAGCCAATACCGACTAATCCCGAATGTTGGAAGCCTTCGCTGCCAATCTGACCAGATGAAGTGCAACCTATACAGGCGCAGTTGAAGGTATTTTTCAGCTCCTGCCCCAGTATTTCTAAGTTGTAGTCTGGGGAGCAGAAAAAAATAACAGTATTGATGCCTTCGGTGCCTATTTGACGAGCAAATTCGGCAACGGCCGCGACCGGATCTGTTGACTCACTACTTGCATAATGGGGGTGAAAATTCACGACGTGTTCTTCCTTTTTTCAGTAGAAATCTTTGAGCGCGATCGTGCTAGGTCAACGTCGGTTATGGGCTCAACGCCGTGGCACACATTCTTAAAAAAGACTAGGCGTATGTGGCTCAAATGGCAAATAAAGCGTCTATGAAACAAGCTAACAGGGCTGGCTATGGCTGTTGTGTGACGGGAAATCAATAAATGAGTTTTTGTTGATTAATGGGATTGAAGAGAAAAGCTTTTAACAACTGATATCAAGGCATGATGAATTCATTTGAAATATTGGCTTATTTCGTTGCAATTCATATTACCCAGAAAATGAAATAGATAATCACTATCATTAATATCTAAGTGAGAATACTATTTATGCCGTTATACCTCTCCGCGTCTAACCCCCCATTTTGTCCCGTCGTTTTGCTAGCAGTGCGATGACGGCAGCGATGCTCAATGTGCTATCAGGTACTGCGATGGCAGCAGATTCGCCGGAGATAAAAGCCGATAAGAAAATGGCAGTTGTTGAAGTCTCCGATGACTGGATCCGTAGCGGAACATTAACAAAAAGACATGTTTCTCTGATTTATTTTTGCGGCAGATGAGCAGAGACTAAAAATTCAACAATCACGCTGCAGTGAGGTTGCTAGAGGCTATTGGTCAACATGATGCGCTTCATTGCCGTATTTTATGGAGGAGTTATGTTCACCCGCGCAACTTTAATCGGGCTGTCACCGCTACTACTGGTGAGTATGTTAGCAGGCTGCAGCAACGATAAAGGCCCATTTACCGATGCTGAGATCTGTCGTGCTTCTGTGGCAACTGCATTGGATAAAAACCCATCGATTTTTAGTGTGGATGACGTTAACGGCAAGCTGGTTTATGTTTCTTATCATGAGCAAGATAGTTGGAAGCACGATATTTACCGCTGCAAAATTGAAGGTGCCCAGACGATCTGGGCAACCGCAAAAGGCCCGTGGAAGACCCGTGATACTGATGATCAGCTTACCTTTGTTATCAACGACGATAAGTTGACTGTTGTGGATACTGACGCTGCAGGTAAGCAAAGTAAAAAGCGCTATAAGTTTGCCCAGTTGAAAGTTGATACGCCCAACAAGAGCAGTATTACCAGCTGAGTATTGCACTAGCACATTGCTTTTCTTGTCTTGCCACGATGCAGTGGTAACACAACGGCAAGTGGGTTTGTATTTCACAACTCTTTCACTTGCTTGCTCTTTTTGTGATGAGTGTGAGTGACTGAGACTCGACAAAAATTATCGTCCTAGGCACAAACCGCCGACAAATGGCCGTTGTGTCTGATTAGTTATACCACTCAAACGGGCAGCTTGAGTGCAACTATTGCGTTTGAACGGCGAGCGCATTCGCTGCGGTTTACCGACAAAAAAGTCACGGTTTCTCATGAGACATTTTGGTTACCACTGCAACGTCATAACGAATAAGTCCCAAAGTATCTGTAGACGCGTGGTTGTCTAGCTTACTGATGCCAGAGGTGGTGCTCACTTAAGTTTCAGAATGTGACTTTTTTAAATAAACCATCAGGCAAAAGCCGTTAGATTAGCTAGCACACTGGTTGATGATGACAAGGCGTCGATATGAAATCTTGGTTAACAGGCTGCCTGCTTTTTTGGGCAACGCTAAGTCCAGCAATGGCGGCGACAGTTACGCCGGAAGCGACCATAATCGCCTATGAACAAGCGGCTCTGGCTTTATGGGAAAGTGGTGATCCATCTGGATTCCTGCAACTGGCGGCTGACGATGTGGTGTACTTTGATCCCTTTTTATCGCAGCGGCTAGATGGTAAAGCGGCGCTGACCACTTACTATGAAAAGCTGTGCGGCAAAATTCATGCTGATCATTATCAGATGCTCAATCCCAAAGTGCAGTTGCTTGGCACTGCCGCCGTGCTGACTTTTAACTTCATCTCAACCAATGCCAAAGGTAGCCATTATTGGAACTGTACTGAAGTTTATCGACAAACAGCCAGTGGCTGGCAGATCATTCAGACACACTGGTCGTTTGCCAAAGCGCCGTAGTAATCGGCTATGGCTCGAGGCGGTACCCGTCAATCAATACTGATGACAGTTTAGGTATCACTTCTTCACTGGCTTGAGTTGGCAATGGCTGCTTGCTAAGTTCGTTTGCTCTAAAGGTGAGAAATACTTGGCTCGTATTTTGGGAAACATTACATCGGCGAGAGACTTTAAGCGTTGATTATTAATCTGTGTTCTTTTATAAATAGGGATCTTAATTGGATCGAAACTAGATAGTAAGGATAATTCTTCGGTAATATTATAATTTCTTAAAAGAACCTCAGTCATATGTTTGCGAATTAATTCATTCCACTGTGATTTATTACCCCAATAATGTAAAACATACTTATCTGCAAATTTGCAGTCTAATTTTGTTTGGGCGACAGCAGAAATAGCCAATTGTTCTACAACTCCTTTTTTTTGCAAGTTGCGACACATTTGATCGCATGCAGTAATGGCCTGATGCAAGATGTCGTTGGCCTGTGATGCGGGAAGCCCAACGACGCCTGAATTATACATATAAGTTTTGTCGTTAATTTCAATGTTGGCGAATTTTTTATATTTTAAAGGCGACCAAAGTGAATTATCACGGTTTTTTGCCAGTAAACCTTCATTACAGTGAAAAATAGCATGTCCTTGTCGCAGTGCTGTAATTAATGTATCAGGTGCGGCGTAATGGAAAGTATCCGAATCAAAGAACAGAATATCTGTATCGGGGGATACCTCTGTTAATAGTTTTAATGCTTTTAGTTTAATCCGGAAATGATAGTCATATTGACCACTCCAGTCGGTAATGTTCTGTGAGGTCATAACAGTAATATGACAATATTCCGAAAGTCTAACAAAATATTCTGGGCTATCCGTTAAAATATGAATATCAAATTTTCGGGTGTCATATTTTAGTAAAGATAAAATTGAAAAGTATAATTGTTGACATATTTCAAGTTTCTTTCCATATGCAACATAGCAGATACTAACTTTGTTGTTCACAAAAATCTCCATATAAAACAATCAAATCCATGTATAATTGCTAATCTTCCATCATAAGAAAATGGTGGGTCTGTGTTCTCCCCCATTTTTATGTATGTCTGAATATCTCGTTGCACGATATTATTGACAACAAATCTTAGCGAATGCTTACCCTCAGAACTTTTCTAGGGTCACAGTTGTAGTGGTATAACAACCGCACGATTGTGAGGTTGCCACCCTTGGGTTTGGCCGTTAGCATACTTAACGAATTGTGGGTTATCAAGACGTTATCTGCCTGAGTTCAAAATCATGGCGTGCATACATGTCGCTTATTAAAGGTAAATATTTGCTGGTGGCAGCACGGTAGAGGCTTTATCGCCAGTAATTCTGCCGTGAGTAAGGTAATGGCTATTGGGTCATTGCTGTCGTGTTTTTTGTAGCAACATTGGTGGTAACTCACTGTATTGCTTTGGCGTTTATCAGATGATCGGATCAAAGATAACCGCGAACAATGATAATCGAGGTGGTAGTTGGACGATATTCTAAATGCGCAGCGGCAACACTGGGACAATAGTTTTGGCCGCAACAGCGATATGTTTGGCGGTGCCGCTAGCGCACCGGCACAGTGGGCGGCGGTACGCTTGCAGCATGAAGGGAAGTCGCAGTTGCTGGAACTGGGCGCAGGTCAGGGGCGTGATACTTTGTTTTTTGCCGCTAATGGCTTTGCTGTCAGTGTGCTGGATTACTCTGCCAGTGGTGTCGCAGCCATCAATGCCAAGGCTGAGCAAAATGGGTTGGCGTCACGGATTAACCTGACATGTCATGATGTACGCCTGCCATTACCGTTAGACGATAATAGTGTCGATGCATGTTTTTCGCATATGCTGTTTTGTATGGCACTGACAACGGCGGAGCTGCAACAGTTATCCCGTGAAGTCTTGCGGGTGCTGCGTCCAGGCGGTTTGCACATTTATACCGTGCGTCACACCGGAGATGCGGATTATGGAAAAGGCATCCATCGCGGTGATGATATGTATGAAAACAATGGTTTTATTGTGCACTTCTTCAGTCGCGACAAGGTCGCGCTGCTGGCGCAGGGATACCAGGCAGCGGCAGTAGAGGAGTTTACTGAAGGACGTTTGCCGCGGCGTTTGTTTAGGGTGACGCAACGTAAAACCTGATCATAGCGTTAACCGTTTGCCACCATTGAGATACGTGGTGCAAGCAACACGCAACAGTGACGTGAAATTCCCAACGTCACCGCGTTTCAGTAGTACTTCCCGGTGGATGCGGGTGAGAAATTCTGCCACCGAAATGCTGGCGTCTTTGGCAATATCTTCAATCACTTTCCAAAATACTGCTTCGAGGCGAATGCTCGTGACCACGCCATCAATCCGCACTGAGCGGGATTGCAGTTCAAACAGTTCGGCTTCTGTGCCGGAATAGATTTCACACATATTGCGCCCCCAAACTGGCCGGAAGCTCCAGCCTAATCTGGGGGCGGCAAATGTCATTACCCCTTTAGTCTAAGCTAGCAGTTTGTTGAACTGCGCTAGCCAAGCGGGATGCGCAGGCCAGGCTGGCGCGGTCACAAATAAACCGTCAGTAACGGCCTGATCGACTTCGATGTTGGCATATTCGGCACCAGCTAATGCCACTTCTGGCGCACAGGCGGGATAGGCGGAGATTTTCTTGTCTTTAATGACCTTGGCGGCCGCCAATAATTGCGCGCCGTGACAGATGGCGGCAATCGGTTTCTGATCCTGGGCAAATGCTTGCACCAGCGCGATGACTTGTGGATTGAGCCGCAGATATTCAGGTGCACGACCGCCTGGCAGCAATAGTGCATCAAAATTATCGGCGTTAGTGCCAGCAAAATCGGCATTCAGTGCAAACAGGTGGCCCGGTTTCTCCGTATAGGTCTGGTCGCCTTCAAAATCATGGATAGCCGTTTTTATCTTGTCGCCGGCTGATTTCTCGGGACAGACCACACTCACCTGATGGCCCACCATGCCAAGTGCCTGAAATGGCACCATAAGTTCATAGTCTTCTACAAAATCACCGGCAATAATTAATACCTTAGCCATGTCGTTCTCTCCTTGTCGTTACGATTGCATCAACTTACCAAGTTCTATGGCATCCGTGGTAGTAAGAGGTTACTACAGATATTTTACCTTGGGTGACATTTTGTCCTGCGACTTTGCTCTGGCTGTAGCCATCTAAAATAAGTCTCAGTGGATATGTCACCAGCAAACCACATTGGCGGCAGATGTATTAGTCGGTGGCGGCGCACGCTCTGGCGTTCCATCGTTCCCAACAAAGAGTTGATGCAGGGTATTTGCTGGCTTTATCGCTGTTATTACCTGGCGATGGCGACTTGCGGGGCGCGGAGCTTCCTAGTGGCGCTGGTCTTGAACTGGCAGCAGAAAGATACAGCAAAACTCGCTGACTTTTATCAGCAGCACCTTGAAAATGGCCAAATAATACCCAGATTTATAATGTTACAGCCAGTCTTCACAATGACTGAAGTTGACTGCATTTATTCACTTCAAACAGGCTTGGAGCATTATGGCGTTCAAAGATTATTATCAGATCCTGGGCGTCGCCCGTGACGCCACAGATAAAGACATCAAGCGGGCGTACCATCGCCTTGCCCGTAAATTTCACCCTGATGTCAGCAAGGAAACCGATGCAGAGTCGCGCTTCAAAGAGGTAAAAGAAGCCTACGACGTGTTGCACGATGCCCAGAAACGTGAGGCTTATGACCAATATGGCGCCGACTGGCAGGCTGCACAGCAGGCAGAAGCACAAGGTTTTCACCACTATCAGTATCAGGGCAATAATAGCGCAGGTGAGCAGCCGTTCGATTTTGATGATATTTTCCAGTCGATGTTTGGTGGCCGCGCGCGCACCCAAAGTGGCGGTCGTCATTCTCGGGCTCATTTTGATTTTCCTGGCGAGGATCTGCGAGCACGGATCCAGATCGATCTGGAAGACAGTTATCGTGGTACAACCCGTACTATTACTCTCGGCAGTGACAGCGGCGGTCAGGCTCGTACCCTGAACGTGCGTATTCCTCGCGGTGTCATGCCGGGGCAACACATCCGGCTGGCGGGGCAGGGCAATCCCGGCATGGGGAGCGGTGCTAATGGTGACCTGTTGCTGGAAGTTTCCTTCCGACCCCATCCGTTGTATCGAGTAGAAGGTCGCGATGTTTACCTGACTTTGCCGGTAGCGCCTTGGGAAGCTGCGTTGGGGGCAAGTGTTACTGTGCCATTACCGGAAGGCAGTATCGACTTGAAAATCCCGGCCAACTCGGCCAATGGTCGGCGCTTACGTTTGAAAGGCAAAGGGATCCCCGGCAAAGTGCCTGGTGACTTTTATGTGGAGTTGAGTGTGGTATTGCCAGCAGCCAATAGCACTGCGGCCAAACAGGCCTACAACACTTTCAAGGAGACATTGGATTTTGATCCTCGGGCAAATTGGGGGAGCAGGGCATGAGCAAGGAATTACTGACACTATATGCGGCTGAAGTATTGGATGAGCATTGTAAATTGACGCTGGCGCAGCTATGTCGCGCCAGCCATTTGGCCCCAGAACAGATTTTCGAACTGGTGGAATACGGTGTGGTTGAGCCTTATGGCAAGCGACCAACGCACTGGCGTTTTAGCGGTGTGGCGTTAACGCGGATCCATCGGGCACGCCGTCTAGAACAGGATTTAGGCTTAAATACCGCTGGGGCGGCATTGGCGCTGGATCTGCTAGATGAACTGCAGCAGTTGCGGGCGCGCATTCGGCGGTTGGAGGGCCAGGATGATTGATCCAGTACGCTGGCAGCAGCATTCACAACGTAATTTCTGGCATTCGGCGTTGCTGTTATTGGGAATGGCGGGATTTATAGCGCTGCTGGGCTGGTTATTGGCTGGCAGCGGCGGCTTATTGCTGTTGCTGTTTGGTGGCCTGCTGTTGTGGGGGCTTCGTCGTTCGATATCGCCGTTGACCGTGATGCGACTGTACCGCGCTCGTCCGTTAATGCCTCAGCAATTCCCAGCACTGTGGCAGCTGTTGCAGCAGTTGTCTCAACGTGCTGGATTAACGCAGGTGCCGCAACTTTTTCTGCTTCCTGGATCGTTACTGAATGCTTTTGCCATCGGTAGCCAGCAACGGCCGTTGATTGCCATTACTGAAGGTGCCTTGCAACAGCTTGACTGGCGTGAGTTAGCCGGCGTGTTAGCGCATGAGATCAGCCATATTCGTAGCAATGATCTGCAAGTGATGGCACTGGCGGATACATTGAGCCGTGGGACATCGCTGCTAGCAACCATGGGACAGCTATTACTGCTGCTCAATTTGCCACTGATTATGCTGGGGTTTGCCAGCATTAATTGGTGGGCAATCTTGTTACTACTGGTGGCGCCGACGCTTAGCGTGCTGGCGCAACTGGCGTTATCCCGTACTCGTGAGTACGATGCGGATTTGAATGCGGTGCAGCTGACCGGTGATGCCGATGGGCTCGCCAGTGCTCTGGTGCAAATTGAGCAGCAACAGCAAAACTGGTTGCAGCGGTTGTTGCTGCCAGAATCGGTAATGTCCTTGCCATCGGCGCTACGTACCCATCCGCAGACTCGCGAACGGATCTTACGTTTACAGGCACTCAAACAGCAGCCTTGGTTTCAGCAGCATGAAGTGCTATCACCTTTGTGGCACCGACCACGTGATTAACTGTTATCTAAACCGCGGCGGTTAGTGGTGACTCAATCAATCGTATTTTTCTAATTAAATGTGTAACAAATTTGATACAAATCAGATAAACGACATATTTATCGTGCAAGACTCTACCTTCACATCTGTGTTACGCAAAACGGCCTGTGGAGGATACAACATGAGTTATAGGCATTGGCTAACCATGTCAGCATGTGCATTACTGGCAGCTTGTGGTGGTAGCAGCAGCGATCCGGCCCCAACCCCGCAACCCACCGAAACCGGTAAATTATCATTGGCGGTCTCTGATGCGCCAATGAGCGGAGTTACTGCCGTTGGGCTACATCTACACGAATTGGTGATGACCGACGGCAATGGCGTGGAACACCGTTATTCATTAGGTGATATGACCATGAATTTGCTGGATTATCCTGGTAAACTCAGTCACACCGTGGTTGATAATATGGATGTGCCTGTCGGTAGCTACCATAACGTTTACATGACCGTGGTCCAGGGCGATGGCAACAATGGTTGTTATGTGGAAGATGGGCAGGGGCGTCATGCCTTGCAGGTACAAGACGGTCAATTACCACTGATGGACTTCAGCGTGGCGTCTGGTCAGCACTACGGTTACACCATGGAAGTGGATCTGTATCTGGGGCTGCAACACGACAACCAGTACGACTACAGCTTGAACCACGATGGCATGTGGGCGGTCAACAACATGTCAATGGGGCATTTGTTAGGTGAGATGGACCCGCAATGGGTGGCGCAATGCGAGGCCGACAATGCGGCTTTGGCACCCGTGGGCAGCGTATTTACTCATCTGGCATATCTTTACCCAGCAACTGTGACTAGCATGAGCCAGATGGCGGATGTGTCTGCAACCCCGGCAGCTGGCCGTACTGCGCCGATAGCGGTGGCACCGCTGCGCCAAGATGACCAGGGCAATTGGTACTTTGGCATGGGCTTTTTACCTGCTGGGACTTACCGGGTCGGTTATAGCTGTTTAGGCCATCTGGATGATCCACAAGTGGATGATACGACGAACGGCTCCTTTAGCATGTATGCTGATGCTGGCAGTGTCACCATCGATGCCGGAACGACTGGCGGTACCGAAACCGTCCATCGCTGTGGTATGGGCAATAGCGGGCATCACGGCGGATAACCTTTGCAGTTACGCTGGAAGCACAGCATTAGCTGTGCTTTTTTTGTGCAAAGTACGCTCAGAAGTTGTTGTCGTTATACACCAGCAACTGATGGATGGTGTGCAGGGCTGCATCCAGTTTTACCAGACGGGTTTGTTGTTGCAGTAAGCTGAGAAATGCCTGCGCGTCTTCTAGCCCTAGCGGGCAAGGGACATTGGCAAAATCGCTGTCGGCCACCGTTAGACACAACTCGGCTTGTGAGTTGAACTCCAGATTGAGTTTACGCAGTTTTTGCCCTAACTGCTGAAGTTGTTCGACCACGGCGGGTTTGAAAAATTTGGCCGCTGTCATTTCTGACCCGGCTAACACTTTGAATTGTTTGCGAAACTCCAGCGATGCCGGTTCCCATTTTATGCCACGTTGGCCACTATTGCTGTAACCGAGGATGTTGAGATCGCGGGTAAAACCAAAGGACATTATGACGCCATATCGGTGGTAATGGCTGTAGGTAGTGCGGGTGTGACTGCGGCCTTTGCTATCAGTGGTGGTAGTCGTGTGTTTATCCACGTAATGAAAATCGAACAGCTGATAGTCAAACTGATGCTGTTCACCCTGATAATGCCCTTGGCATAACCAGTCAATGCTGCGCTTATGGTTGCCGCGATTGAACTCAAAAAAACGCCGCTCAAATTCACGGGCTTTGGCTTCTGGCTGACAGGATAATTCTTGTAATTGATTATCTAACAACAGATTTTTATGCCAGATGGAATCGACCAGTCCCTTGAGCCGTTGATAGCGGGAGAGCAACAACCAGATACCGATAACCGTTAGCAGTACAAATGGTGACCAGGGGCCAAAGGGGAGTTGATATAGCGGACGCACGAGCCACCACAGGCCATTCAACATTTCAGGCGGCAAGGCATTGAGCTGACCACTGTCCAGCAGCCATAGTAGCAGCATGAGCAGCAGTCCGCCAAGCGTCATGCTCCAGGGCCAACGGTTGTTGTAGCGGATCGGCCCGTGAAAATTGAGTGCCGGTTGCAAGAGGGCATACAGGCTAGTTTCATCATCAACGCCAGCGAGTGATTGCTTCATGCTCCGTAGTAGCTGATCGATTTTTTGGTTATTAGAGGTGGTCATGGTGGTGATTAGTCAGACGTATGGCCTGATCCTGCAGATAAGCGAAACACTGGCCAGCACAGCGCTGGCCACAGGATAACGATGGGAAAATCATCACAATCTCAAAAATTGGGCTTATATTCGAATCCAGCTGATGCTTCGCTGTCATCGAAAGTGTCTAGCCGATGCTTGTGCGTAAACATGTTGTTTACCATGCTGTTGGGAAACACCTCAATGCCGGTGTTGAACAGTTCCACATTACGGTTAAAGATGCGTACTGCCGCGCCGATGTTTTCTTGCTGCTCGGTGATTTCATGCATCAGTTTGCTAAACAGTTCATTGGCCTTTAACTCCGGGTAGGCCTCAACAGCAATATTTAATCCCTTCACGACCTCGCTCATATGGCCTTCAGCTTTAGCCAAGCTTTTAGTGTCAATGGTGTCACTGGAAAGCGCTGCCAAGGAACTGCGCAGTGCGGTGACTTTTTCCAGCAAGCTTTTTTCATATTCACTGTACTGCGCCGCAACTTGCTCCAGCGATGGCAGAATCTTGTTCTTTTGTCGCTCTTGCGCAATGACATCGCTCCAAGCGCGCTGCGTGGCGTTATAACGGCCAATAATACTATTGTGGATCACGATAACTGCCAGCACTGCTGCCGCAAGTAAAATGACTAACACGAGCAGAGAACTCATTTTCTTTCCTTAAAAATGTAGAGGTCACAACTGCAGCTTACTGTAGCAGATTGCACGTCAATTATTGAATCGGTATTCACTAACATATTGAATCTCTTCTATTGTAGCGATAGTTTAAGCAAGAGAAGCCGTTACAGCACAAAATATCAGGGAGTCGATACCATGTTAACTACTGTGCCGTCAAAGACGCCGGGAGCCGAAATCTTACTGGTGCAGTCGCGTTGGCAAAATATCTGTTATCGCGGTGCATGGCTGCTGGAAAAGTTCTGGCTAATGTTATTCGGGGCAGTGACTGTCGTGTGTTGGCATTACCCGCTGTTTTTGTTGCTAACATGGGTGCTCCCAGCAGCCAGCATACTGGTGTTGTTTGGCGTCATCACGCTCTGGCTGATGCTGTTTAACCGCGGTGATGGCAAGCTGATAGAGTTTGGCGTGCGTCTGGATAATGCCGGTATCTGTATTATTCGCTATGGTGAACCGCAATTTATTGCCTGGTCGGAACTGCAAGCATATCGCCTCGAACCCGGCTTATGCTGGCCTCGGAAATTTCAACTTAAACTCCGCGATGATAGCGTGGTGGAATTTGGTTACTTGTGCTTGTCTAAACGCCAACGCCAGCAGTTGTGTCACAAGTTGTCTTGCCGCTTGGGGCAACCACTAGACAGTTTATCTTAGGTTAGATTGAACCCAGTCACGAGCCAATGGTCAGACACTTCAACAACCGTTAATGGTACTGCCTGCCAATTGACAGGAGGAACTACACTATGCGCAATTTGGTCGGTAAATTGCTACGCGAGAATCGCTCGTTACTACTGTTCATTTTGCTGATGTCGGTGTTCCGCAGCGCTGTTGCGGACTGGAATACCGTACCCACCGGTTCAATGAAACCCACCATTGTTGAGGGTGATAGGATTCTGGTGGACAAAGCAGCCTATGATATCCGTCTGCCCTTTACCCATATCTCGCTTGTAAAACTGGCCGACCCGCAGCGTGGCGACATTATTGTGTTTGACTCGGCGGCCGCAGGTAAAAAGCTGGTTAAGCGCGTGGTTGCCGTTCCTGGCGATGTGGTGGCGATGGATCATAACCGTGTGTACCTTAACGGTAAGGCACTCAGTTATCATGCGCTCAATGGCGATAACACCACCACTGATGTGCAAGAAGACTTGGCGGGCATCAAACATCTGATCCGCATCCACAATGATGGCTCTACACTGTCTAGCTTCCCGGCGGTGACTGTGCCAGCTGGCTATTATCTAGCGCTCGGTGATAACCGCGATAACAGCGCTGATTCCCGGGTTATCGGTTTTATTCCGCGACAGGAGATTGTTGGACGTAGCCGTAGCGTGGTGATGTCACTGAACTACGATAATTACTATCTGCCACGGCCAGAGCGCTTCTGGCATACGCTTTGAGGCATTGGTGGTTTCAGTCATTTGCTGATAAATCACACAGGTGCCACGCCAACATTATGTCTTTAGACGTTGATGGTGATTCACTGGCGTTATCACCACCAACGTTGAGCTTACAACCTTGTGTCGGGAGCCTGTGTCAGCCACTGCGGCGTGGTGTCTCAGGCTGTATCAACCGTTAAAACTTGTACTTAAGTGACAAGGTCACATTCCTTGGCTCCGCGTAGGCGAGTTGGGTGTAGAAGCCAATCTGGCTGTAATAGGTTTTATCGAACAGGTTGTCGATATTTAACTGGGCTGACAGATTCGAATTGATGTCATAGCGCGCCATCAAATTTACCAGCGCGTAGGCACCCTGAGTTACACGTTCGTTCATTCCCGTCCCTTCATTCGTAACATCGGTATAGCTCTCACCTTCCCAGTTAACACCGCCGCCGACAGTTAAGCCTTGCCAATGATAGGTCGTAAATAGACGGAATAGTTTGTTAGGGAAGCGGGTGTTTACTGCATTGGATTCACCATCGCCATTTTGTTCAGACGCGTCAAACTGGGTGTAGTTAGCGCTGATTTTCCAGTTGTCGGTGATATCGCCCACCATCTCCAGCTCGAAGCCTTTGCTGGTAACCCCTTTCGCTGCTCGGTAGGCAATGAGTTGTTCGTCAGTGGGGATAAAATCAGTGTCTTCGACAGCGTAATTTTCCTGCTCGGTGCGAAACAGCGTGACAGTAAAATGTAAGGCATCATCAAAAAACTGACTTTTAACGCCGGCCTCGTAGTTAATGCCTGTCAGCGGATCCAAATAACTGCCTTTGGCATCCTTGGCGTCCTGAGGCTGAAATATTTCGGTGTAACTGGCGTACAGTGTGTAGTTTTCCGTCAAATCGTAGAGGGCACCAAAATAAGGCACCACCACTCCGTTGTTGCCGTAACTATCATCTGTCAGATGGTCAACACGTTCCCAGTCGGCGATACGGCTACCCGCAATGACCTTGAAATCGTCAGTGAGCCATAGCCTAGTCGCCAAATAATATCCGGTTTGCTTGGTCGATTCCTTTTGAAAAGGTGAGCGATTATCCCAACTCGGTTCCGCGTAATTACCATCCCATTCAAAAAAGTTGCCCACATCGGCCGCGTTGCTGTAAGTGTAATTGTAGTAATCAAAATCCTGCTTACTGTGGGTGATACCCAACACCAGCTCGTGCTCGCGGCCCAAGAGTGCGTACTGCCCGGTTAAACGGACACCAAAATCATCCTGCACACGTTTATTATCATAGCGGGCAGGCGATGCTCCCATCCCCATGCCGGTTTCACGGTCTGGTAAGCCATACAGGTACAGCAGCTTCATATCTGAGCTACTTTGCGTGCGATTGTAATTGAAGCGGGCGGCCCAATGGTCATTGAATTGATGTTTAAGATTCACAAAGTAGGTTTTATGCTTGGTTGCCCATGAGGTCCAGTTGGCCCCCACGGTTTTAGAGCGATCCCAGTCGGTACGACTGCCATCGCTAAAGAAAATCGGCAGTCCACCCCATTGTGACGCGGTGGGATCGTTATCTTGATAACTGGCCCCCACACTCAGCAGTGTCTGCTCGGTTATATCCGCATCCACCACACCATAAAGCACCGATTTTTTATTACCAGCGTAGTCCACGTAAGAATCGCCGTCTTCATAGACCATCACGGTACGGCCGCGAATGGAGCCGGATTCATTCAGTGCATTACTTAAATCTACTTCCGCGTGATAGGTATTCCAGCGGCTGGCACTGACCGATGCGTAACCATCAAACACTGCACTATCGGCATGTTTACGTACTAGATTAATGGATGCCGACGGTTGCCCGGCACCGGTTAACAAGCCGGTGGCGCCACGCACAATTTCTACACGCTCATAAAGTGCGGTATCGGTTTGGGTTTCACCTGCACTTGAACCACCTGACCAGTTCACCGGAATACCATCAATTTGATAGTTATCAATGTCAAAACCGCGTGAGGAAAAGGAGTTGCGGGAACTGTCAAAGGCTCGCGATGAAACACCAGCGGCACTATTGACAACATCGGTGAGTGAACCCAGCCCTAAATCAATAATCTGTTGATCGGTGATAATACTGACGGACTGTGGGGTTTCCTGTAAGGTCAGTCCCAGGCCTGTGGCGGTATCCAACTTGTCATTAACGATGTATTTCCCTTCTACCAGTACCACTTCAATATCTTTCTGTTTATCCTCCCGTTGCTCCTTATCTGGCTGTTGTCCGACCGCCAGATTACTGCTGAGCAATAGCGAAATGGCAAACGCAACAAGAGAAAGCTTATGGGGGAATTTGCATGTAATAGAATGATGACTCATAGCATCTGATGTTTTAGCACAAGTTTTATCCATCGGAACTTTCCTTTCATTACCTGTTTTGTCTGCGTTCATATCCAAATCAATCAAAGAGCAAAATGTGCATTCAGCTCATTCACCTGGATTATCAAGGAGCAAATCATACACAATATTAAATAAATATTAATGATAATTATTATCATTTGTGATCATTGTCCAGGTTATCGCATCTGAGGTGTCACAAGGGCGTTGGCTAGGTCTTATGGCGGTAATGATTCATGACCAGCGGCCGAATAACACTGTCGGGCGATGGTGGGCGCCACGAGATTCGTCCTGGTCCTCAAAGCTGATAGATATGTTTTGCGCTAAGGGCTTGAGGTTTTGCCTGATGGTGAAAAAGAATGAATGCTTTCATATCGGCTGTGGGGTAAATAAAAAGCCGCCGATTGATGATGCGGCGGCTTTGCTATGGTCAGTGAGTTTGGTGTTTTAAAAGGTATATTTAACACTAATTGTGGCCGTTCTTGGCTCGCCGGGTTGTGTCCATAACGCGGCGTAAGAGCTGACAAAGTAGTGCTTATCCAATAAGTTGTTGATTGAGGCATTCACTTGCCAGTTTGGCCCGAAGTGTTGCGTGGCAAAGATACGCACCAAGGTGTATTCCGGCAGTTCATAGTCTGGCGATACACTATCACCTAACCGTTTATCCACATAGGTGGCGTTGATGCCAGCTTTAGCACTATGACTAAACAGGGTAAATTCCTGTGTCAGAGTTAGGTTCAGTTTGTGTTTGGGAATATTCACTAAACGGCTCCCGGCTGGAATATTCACGCCCCAGTCAGGGTTGATAACATCGTTTTCAGTTTCTGCGTCGGTGTAGGCATAAGCCAGTGCTAATTGGGTGCTGTCTGACAACCAGGCATTGAGGTCGAGTTCTATGCCGCGGCTGTGGGCTTTACCTAAGGCGGCGGTGTATCCGGTGTTGACGGGATCCGCTGCCAGAATGTTAGATTTTTCAGCGCGGAACAACGCCAAGGTGCCAGTGACATTGTTGTCAAGGAGTGCGAATTTGACCCCGGTCTCCCACGATTTACTGTTTTCCGGATCAAACGGGGTACCGTTAACGTCGGTTCCAGAGTTAGGGCTGAAGCCTTCGGCATAACTGACATACAAACTGAGGTTATCGTCAGCCTGAAAGACCAGCCCCGCGCGGGGATTGGTGGTGTTTTGGCTTTGGTGGGTCACGCTGCCATTTAGACTGTTGGCAATGCGCTGTTCGAAGTGATCAAAGCGCATGCCCAACAGCATTTTCCATTGCGTTGTCAAATCCAGTTGATCTTGCAGATAAACGCCGAATGCACGCTGTTTTTCGTGGTCATCATTTGATATTGGCATTGCAGGTGGCGTCTGTCCGTAAACGGGGTGGTGGACGTCGATACTGTAAGTGTCATCGCCAGGGGCCACACGCCAGCGTCGTAAGAAGGAGTCTAACTGATAATGGTAGCCATCGGCTCCCATCAGCACATGGTGCTTAACACCCGCCTGAAACGTACCACTTAATTCAACTCTGGCTGACAGATCTTTGGCATCGTAGTCGCGCCAGCGCCGTTGTCTTGAAAGTGTGGTGCCGTCTTGGTATAGCAGTTGTCTTGAGGCGGACAATTCGGTATCTGAGGAATAGCCTTCCAGTGAAGAGTCTCGGTACCCCACACCTGTTAGTAATTGCCAGTTGTCAGCCAGTTCGTGCGTCAGACTTAACTGGTGGCCGATTGCCTGCACATGCATCGGGCCGTCAGCGGGCTCGCCATAGAAGGTTTTCCGATTGACTTGACTAAAGTCGTTATTCAGGACTACAACGCCACGATCAAACGGGATCTTTTGATCCAGCAGTTCCAGTTCGTAGCTCAGCTTGGTGCGGTCGCTGATCACATAATCAATCGAAGGGGAAAAGAACCATTTCTTGGCATGGATGGTATCGCGAAAACTTCCATTATCTTCATAGGCTCCGTTAACCCTGAATGCCAACTGGTCGGTGATGGCATTGGTGTAATCGGCCTCAGCCCGATAATGGTCATAGTTGCCAGCGGAAACCTGCAGGTAACCTGCGGGAGAAAATTGGGGTTTTTTGGTGATGATGTTGATAGTGCCTCCCGGTTCACTGCGACCATAGAGCGCCGAACCTGGACCTTTCAGAATTTCGATGCTCTGAATATTTACCGTATCGCGTCTGCCACTGTAGCCGCGACCGGCACTATAACCATTGATCAGATATCCGCTTGGCAGATTCTCGCCCCCAGCAAATCCGCGTATGGCAAAACTGTCCCATAAGCCACCCAGCGTATTTTGGCGGACAATGCCGCTCGCCAGATCAATGGTATTTTGGAAATCGGTTATTGCTTGGTCTTCCAGAGTGTCCGCCGAGATCACGGCCACAGATTGCGGCAGGGCATTCAGAGGCACGTCACCCCGAAAAGGCATGCGCTGCGAGACCACACTGATGCGTTCAATATTGCTGTTGTCTGCGGCAGTCTGTGCCGTAGCACTATTGGCGGCTGTGTCCGCATGACTGATGACCGGCAGGCAACACAGCAGTATCGCGCTGCTGATGGTGCCAGATAAACGAGGGGTATTAGTCGCAGTGATTGATGACATTTTCACGGGCGTAATCCTGAAGATAGATAATCTGGTCGCAGACTTTTTTGAGCTGTGTTTCATCGTGACTTATCAGTAGCAATGCACACTGTTGCTGGCGGGCGGCCTTGACCAACAACTGAATTATTTGTTTGGCAGTAATGGGATCGAGCCTAGAAGTTGGCTCGTCGGCCACTAACAGTTTTGGTGACAGCAGCATTGCTCTCAATAACGCAATGCGTTGTAACTCGCCACCGCTAACATCGTGGCTGCTGCGTGTGAGTAGGCTGGGCGACAGCGCTAGCGCTTGCAATAATGGCGGGATCTGTTCGGCCTGTAGTCCATGGCGGCGCACCACATCCGCCAACAATGTCTGTAACGATGCGGCGGGGCTGAAGCTGCTGGGGGGATCTTGGTACAGTTTCAGCTTCTGGTGCCTTGGAATATCGGCATGCCACTCAATGTTGCCCGAGTTGGGGGCTAACAAGCCCAGCAGCGTGTCGCCCAGTGTACTTTTGCCACAGCCACTATCACCATAAAGGCCGATGATTTCGCCGTGATGGACGGTGAAAGACAGATGACGAAACAGTGTTTTGCCATTGCGTTGTTGGGCCAGATTGCGAATAGTCAGCAAGGGCTGATGACATTGCTGAGGGGTAACGTCAGTCCAGTAGCAGGGCGCTGCTGCAATCAGTTCTTGGGTGTATGCGGCAATTGGTGTCGTTAACACTGAACTGGCACTTCCTTGTTCTACAACTTTGCCATGGCGCATGACGATAATGCGTCCACCTAACTGCTGCGCAACCGCGACATCGTGGGTAATGGTCAGTAAACCACCATTCTCTGTCTGCGATTTCAGTAATTGCACAATGCCGTCGCGCTGACCAGTATCCAGCCCCTTGGTGGGCTCATCGGCAATAATCATGCGGGCGCCAGCAGCCGTGGCCGCAGCAAACGCTAAACGCTGGGCCATGCCACCGGATAACTGTGATGGCAATTTATGTTGAATGTCGGCTAGTCCCAACTGCTGCAGCTGAGTTTGTGTGGCTTTTTGCGCTGCTGCCGCTGAATATGCCAGTACTTCCCGGTAGACTTCGGCAACCTGTTCGCGGCTTTGCATCACCGGATCGAGTGATTGCCACGGTTCCTGCGGCAACATTGACAGGTGGCGCCCCCAGTAATGTCGGCGTTCCTTTGCTGTCATGCGTTGGCCATTAAGTGCAATGTCGCCTTGGCAGCTCAGCCCCGCCGGTAATATGCCCATAATCGCTTGCGCTAACAGACTCTTACCTGAGCCTGTTTCGCCAAGAATGGTCAGTGGTTCCCCTTGTATTAGTGTCAGTGACAGTGAATCTACCAGCGTTTCGCTGGCTGAGCGGATACTCAGGTTCTTAATGGATATCAGTTCATTCATGCTTTTTGACCCGCCAGCAGATTAAAGCCAAGCACCATTAGCAGCAGGATGCACAGCGGTTGTAACAACACCCAGGTGGCGTCTGCAAAATAGGGGAATAGCTCGACAATCATCAGCCCTAGCTCAGCCGTAGGTGGCTTAAGTCCGGCATAAACAAAACCGGTAGACGCCATCATCAAAATAGAGGTTGCGGCACCGAAGGCGGCCAGTGTTAGCACATTCCCGGAAATTGCCGGCCAGATATGGCGACGAAACTGATACCAACGACCAAAACCTAACATCATTGAGGATTGCAATTCCGGCCCGTTGACAAGGGGTTGGACGGTCGCGCGGACCACGCGGAAATATTCCACCCAGAGCGTTAAAGAAATCCCCAGATACAGCATGGTAAATGACCCAGGGGCTAATCCTGCCACTAACAACACCAGCACCAATCCGGGCAATGACATGACGGTATTGGCGACAAAATTGATAACCGCATCAATCCGTTGGCTGCTCCATGCCGCCATGACACCCAATGAAATCCCCAGGAATGCTGACGAGGCGACACACAACAAACTCAAGCCAAATGACAGCCTTACGGCGGCCGCCAGCCGAGCTAACATATCGCGACCGAATTGATCGGAACCGAGCGGCAGTTGGGCGCTCGCGGGCGCAAAGCTGTGCTGAAGATGTTGTAGATTGGGTTGTCCATGTCCGAATAACGGTGCCATCCAGGCACTCAGCAGTAACAGTATTAAGATGGCCGCACCAGTCCATTGCCCTGGGCTCATCTGCTTTAGACGATTCTTCAGCATGTCATCTTGCTCCTTGGATCCAGCAGATAGCAGCAACCATCTACCAAGGTGTTAATCACGACAAACAGCACGCCACAGGTTAGCGCCGTGCCTTGTAGCATCGGGATATCGCGAGAGAACACGGCATGTGAAAGCCCGTGACCGATCCCCGGCCAAGCAAACAGGCTTTCGACCATGATGACGCCTTCAATAAGTCCCACCAGTTGGATCCCCATGAAGGCAACTACTGGCAACGCAATATTACGGATGCCGTGACGCCGAAAGGTCTGCTGGCGGCTAAGCCCTTTGATTCTGGAAAACAGATAGTAATCGCTGCGGATTACTCGTAGCGTGCTGTTTCTTATCACTCGGCTGGAAAGTGCTGCCAAGCTGAGTGCTAACGTCAAGGCTGGTAAAAACAGGTGGGGCAGGGAATCAAAACCGGCAACCGGGAACCATTTTAGCTGCAGGGAAAACAGTAAAATCAGGATGAGCCCTAAGCAAAATACCGGCTGTGAACGCAGAAAGGTTGAGATAAGTAGGCCGCAACGGTCAATCCATTTATTGGCCTGAAAACCACAGATAAGCCCCAGTGGCAGCGCAATCACTGCCGACAACAATATGGCCGCTGCGGCGAGTATCAGCGTATACCCTAACTGGTGTTGCAGTTCTGCCGTGATCGGATTGCCACTCACCAGACTGCTACCTAAATTGCACTGCAGTAATTCTCCCAACCAATGCAGATATTGTAGCCACACTGGATCATTCAGCCCTAGCTCTTGGCGCACGGCACTGGCGGCTGCTGCGGTCACTGCGTCGTCGCCATAGCGGCCAGCGGCAATTCTGTAGGCCATGTCTCCTGGCAACATCCGGCTGAGAATAAAAGTGATAGTGCCGACACTCCAGGCCATCATCAGCAGTTGCACGAGTCGTTTAATTAATATGCCTTTCATGGTTGTAACTCCATGTTGGCAATACGAAACGAACGTTCATAGGGGTCAAAGCTGAAGCCTTTGACGCGTTTGGCAACCGCAGATTGCTGCACGTAGTAGAGTACTGGAATCATCGGCAACGCCTCAGCCAGATGGGTACTCAGTTGCTGCACATCACGTTCATAATCAGCCCCCGTGGCATGCGTGGTTTGCTGTAATAAGTGGAAAAAAGCCGGGTCGTTCCAGTTCATCGCGCCCCAGTCGCCGCCTTGGGGGGTACTAAAATCCGCGAGCAAGACCGTCAAGGGATCTGGAATATTGGCAAAATTGCGTGCCATCAGTGCCGTCTGTAATGAGCCATCGTTGTGCCCTAACGGGATGGCGCTGGCATTTTCCATCTGCACGTCAAGTGTTATGCCCAGCTTGGCCCACTGTGCTTGGATGGCGGTGGCAATCACAATCAGTTCAGGCCGATTGGCATAAGTCACCATGTTCAATGTGAAACGTTTGCCCTGTTTTTGTAGCATGCCGTTGCTGTCGCGCTGCCATCCTGCGGCGGCTAGCAGTGCTTGGGCCTGCTTCAGATCTGCAGCCGGTGCCGGCAACGATGCCACATGCCAAATGCCCATGGACGGACCAAAAATCTGATTAGCTTCGGCGCCGGGTTGGTGCATGATCCCTTCGGCGATGCCTTGGCGATCCAGTGCCAGACTCAACGCCTGGCGTACTTCCAATGACGACAGTAACGGATCGGCGATATTGAGTTTGATAATAATAGTGCGCGGAATGGCTGTTGAGTTAACCCGTACTTCTGCTGAATTTTGCAGCAATTGCACACTGGCGGGATCAAGATTGTACACAATGTCAGCACTGCTACCTTGGACCATCAGCGCTCGGCTTTCAGGTCGATGACCGGTGATGTAGTCAACGTAGGGAATGTGGGCTTTAGCGCCATAATAGTCAGCAAAGCGACTAACACTGACCATATGTGGCGGGTCAAATTCCGTCAATTGGTAGGGCCCTGAGCCCACTAAATTGACTACCTTGTCGCTGTGGTCAAATGACGCAGGTGCCAGAATTGCCATCGTGTAGTTTGTGAGTATGGCGGCAAAAGGGCGATAACTGGATTGCAAGCGGAACTCGACGGTATGGGCATCAATGGCGGTTACCGCAGCAATGAGCTGTTTATCAAACGGGGTGGGTTTACTGAGGGCGATGCGTAAGCTTTTTACCACCGCGTTGGCATCCATCATCGAGCCATCGTGAAACGTTACATTGGGTCTAAGGTGAAAACGCCAAACCGTAGCATCTTGATGACTTTCCCATGAGGTGGCGAGTCCAGGTTGTAACTGCCCGTCATTGTTTATATCCACCAAGGTTTCAACAATTTGTAAGCGACTGAAAATATATCCGGCTCTGGCCAGATCGAGGCTGATTGGCTCGAATGGCCCGCTAATGGTCAAGCGATCGGCTTGCGGTGGTTGGCTGCAGCCATAAATCACGCAGAGCAGCAGAAGAGTAATAAAACGTTTAATTAATTTAGCCATGGTCTCAGGTTAAATGGCTTGAAAACCTGAGTGTTATTTTTCTATAAAAAGTCATACCGTGGCTATCGATTGGATCACATTATTTTTATAAAAGTATTATCACTGACAATTATAGATAATGGATGCATCTTATCTTGCTGATTTTATGGAATTAAATGTGTCATTAATGTTACGTATTTTACATTTAGTCATATCTTGTGCTTTGCCCCGCCGCCTAAATGGGGCAGGCGTACGGGGCCATTACCACGGTTTTAAAAGCGATAATCAAAGCTCAGCTTGTATTCGCGGGGGGCACCATAATAGCCAATTTCCCACAGACTGCTGATGTATTTCTCATTGGTCAGGTTGTCGACGTTTAAGCGCAATGTGGCGTTATCAGAGAGCTCCCAAGCGGTGAACAGGTTGAGTTTCGCATAGCTTTCCTGCGTTACTGTGTAGCCAGTGTAGCTTTCAACTTTGGCGGTTTTACTCTGCCATTTACCAGAAAGTCCAAATGTCAGTTGTGGCAGTAATTCCAGTGTGTGGCGCATGGAAAAATTCACCACGGTATGCGGTACCCAAGCATGGCTTCTAGCGCCGTCTTTATCTTCAATATCTGTGTAGGTCACGCCGACATTCAGCACGGTTTGTTCGTCAAGCTTGCCGGTGAGTTCCAGTTCTGCACCTTCGGAGTAAGTATCTTCTCCCACATAATAATACTGGCCAGTTTCCATATTCAGGCCCGCATAAACACCCAAGCCAAGTTGTTTAGCTTTAAACACCGCAACGTTAGCGGCCAGACGATCGTTTAACCAATTGGTTTTGATTCCCACCTCATAGTTTTCTCCCTTGGTGGGTGCCAGAAAATCACCACTTTCATCATAATAATCTTGTGGTTCGTATATGTCGGAATAGCTGGTGTAAAGCATAATGGCTGGCGTGACATGGTAGGCGACCCCTGCGTAGGGGCTGATCTCAGACTCATTTAATGATGTTGCCAGAGAAGTCGCGTGACGCTCGAATTCGATGGCATTCATACCCAGAGTGAACGCCCAATCATCGAAGTTTAACTGGGTAGCAAGAAAGTAGCGGGTGAGGGTATCTTCGGTGGTTGAGTCAAGGGCTTTGGCGCCCCAAAGTGGCTCTGGAATGGCATCGAATGCATAGGGAAAGGCCGGTAATGTACCAAACGCTGGCTCTGTAGCATCTACGTCATAGTGGTATTCATCGTTGGTATTTTTTGCACGAGAGATACCAGCCAGCAGTTGGTGTTCAAAACCAAACAGATCAAAATATCCGGTTAATTTGGCTTCAAAAATATCGGCGTTAGACTCGCTGGGAAAGCGCCCAGGCCAACCCACTAATCCCTCCCCCGTTTCTGTGTCTAGTCCGGTGTTGGTATAGGCAAAAAGCAGTTTAGTGTCAGAGTCAGATTGCCGATAGTTGTAACTTAGCTGTAGCTGCCAATCTTCGGATAGCTGATTGTTATATTCGATAAAACCGTTGATATTCTTGGTGTTCCAGAAGGTCCAGTCTTGCGCGGTCGAGGCACTGACATCAAACTCTGCCATGGTGCCATCTGAGTTGACTAGTGTGAGTCCGCCCCACATGGTGCCATCGGTATCGTCTCGTTGATAAGAAAGTCCAAAGGCGATGTTGCTGTCTTCAGTTAACTGTCCATCTACTGTGCCATATACGTATTTCCGGTCGGAGGAATAGCCGCGTAGATAGGAGTTTGCGCTTTCTGCAGCGACTACGGCACGGCCAGCCCAGGATTTGTCTTCGGTTAACGGCGTGGAATAGTCCGCTTGAACGCGGTAATTTGCGTAAGAGCCGACACTGGCACCAAACTGCCCCTTGCTGTCGTTAGTCGGGCGTTTACGGATATAATTGATAGTGCCAGAACTGTTACCCACACCGGTTAACAGACCATTGGCTCCACGAATGACCTCAATCTGGTCATAGCCATAGGTGTCTACTTGACCTTCCACAATTCCCCAGCTGTTTGGCAAGCCGACGCCATCAATCTGGGTGCTTTTAATTTCAAAACCCCGCGACAGGTAATTGGTGCGATTGGTTTCCCAGCGCTCGACACTTACCCCTGTCACTAAGTCCAAGGCGTCATTGATGTTATCAGCGCCAAATAGCGACATGGTATCGCTATCAATCACACTGATAGACTGAGGGGTATCCTGTATGCCCAGCATCAGCCCGGTTGCACCAGCGCTGACGCGATTGTCACGGGTGCCGGTAATACTGATGCGTTCAATGTCTGTATCTGCACTATCGGCGCTAGCAACGGTACTCGCGATGGCGGTTGAAAGTAGAAGGGTGGCGGTAATGGTATTGAGTTTGAACATAAGCCTTAAGGCCTCATGGCGTAGTTAAACATGAATTTTGCGCAAATATAAATGATATTGATTATCAATTACAAACAAACTGTGAAAATTATGTGATGTTAGGTGAAAAACTGTGCTATCGAGCAAAGCTGCTGTTGTTACCGTTGTCGCAGCAGCGCAGGTTAGTGCGTTTATTGTTGCTGGCTGTCGATAGCCGTGAATTCTGACAGCATGTGGTCTGGTCAACACCGCCGCAGGTGCCTAGGCGCGGATGGACATTACGGTAGCAAAGACAAGTACTATTGGTGGCTGACTTACTGGCCATTGTTGGCTATGATCGGCCCTCCAACTCGCTGCACTTGAGTCGCAAGTCGGGCAGGCTTGGCACAATATCACCATAACCGCCGTATAAATAAGCCGACAGCTCTCAGTTTGTTAGCAGTCACAGAGATGATGACGGTTCAAACATTTAATCCATTTAAAATCAATTTGTTATATTTGATATGTTATTGGTTATCGATAATTACGATTCATTTACCTACAACCTGGTGCAATATTTCCAGCAGCTCGGCGCATCGCCGGTGGTTTACCGTAATGACGCGCTCACGGTGGCAGAGGCATTGGCGTTGCAGCCGACGCGTTTGGTGATCTCACCCGGCCCTTGCACCCCTGATGATGCGGGCATTTCATTGGCATTAATTGAACAACTGGCGGGAAAAATTCCATTGCTGGGGGTGTGTCTCGGTCATCAAGCCATCGCGCAGGTATTCGGTGCTCGGGTCATCCGCGCTCAGCGCGTGATGCATGGTAAAACATCCACTATTCAGCACAGTGGGCAACGACTATTTCGCAACCTGCAACAACCACTTACCGTCACCCGTTACCACTCTTTGCTGGTGCAGTCATTGCCCGCGGGCTTTGTGCTGGACGCTTGGTTTGATGATCCACATTGGGGACGGGAAATTATGGCAATTAGCCAGCCGCAGCAGGCATTGTTTGGTGTGCAGTTTCATCCTGAATCGATAATGACCCAGCAAGGGCATGAGCTATTGGCTAATTTTCTGGAAGCGACTGTTGCTTGACAAGACCATTGTTCGCTAACAAGCCTTTACAAGTTTCCCTGCGCGCAGCGCTCACTCATCGCTATCAATGTGATATAACTGGCGCTGTTAATAAGTCCTGTTCCGGTTGCCAACACCGGAAAATCTCACAATAAAAAGGAATGCGAATGAAAACCCTCGTGCGTCATGTAGGGCTCAGCGCCTTGGCTCTGGCGGTACTCAGCGGCTGCGCCGCCACTCAGAGCAGTGCCCCTGCGCCAGCTATTACCAATACTGTAATCAGCCAGCCATTGTTGGCTCCCCCCAGTGCCGACAAACCGCTGACATTAGAACAGATCATGGCGGATCCTGATTGGATGGGTGTCAGTGCCGCAGGTGCCTATTGGAGCGATGATGCTAAATCGGTGCTGTTTTATCGGCAGCCGAGTGCGTCACCTTTGCGGAGTTATTATCGCCTTGGCATAGCCGACGGCGTGACCGAGGAACTGCAGCTGAGCCAGCTACATCTGGCATCGCAACGCGGTGGCGTGCTGAGTCAAGATAAAAGCCGCAAAGCCTATATTTATCAGAACAACCTGTTTGTGAAACAGCTCAATAGCGGCAAGATTACGCAGCTCACCCGTCAAAGCAATAACATTGACGGTGTGCGTTTTCTGACTAACGGCGATTTGGTGTATTGGCAAAACACTCGGGTTTTCCGCATCCATCAGGGCTCCGGCATGGTGGAACAGTTGGCTGACATCCAGTTTGCTAAAGCTCCGGACGGCGTGAAAGACCCAGACACTTTTTTGGCAAAACAGAATCAGCGCTTGATCAAATTTGTTGCCAAACAGCATGACAATGCCAAGGCGCTGGAGCAATACAAAGCGCAACTGCAACAGCAAGATCCTACGCTGGCGGCCAAGCCGTTTTATCTGGGTGAAAAAGATACCTTGGCAGAACTGAGTGTGTCACCCGATGGCCGTTATCTGTTTTTGGTATTGCAGGATAAAAGTTACAAAGGGCGCACTGATGCTGACGTGATGCCTAATTACCTCGATGCTCAGGGGCACATCGGCATGGTGCCGGTGCGCGCACGGGTGGCAGAAGACAAACTGCCGGGGCAGCGGTTTGTGGTGTTGGATCTGCAGACTCATAACCAGAAAGATGTGACGCTCGAAGGACTGACTGGCTACAACGAGGATGTGCTGGCAGCCGTGAAGGCAGAAAACGCCAAAGCGCAAGGTAAGGATTACCACAGCGAACCTAAGGTCCGTAACATCCGCTTGATTGAAGATTGGGGCTGGGAGCAAAGTGCTATTCAGTGGCAAGCCGACAAAAATACTCTAGCCGTGATGCTGGAAGCCACAGACAACAAGGACCGTTGGATTGCAACAGTCGATCTCAACAACGGCCAATTCCACACCCAGGAGCGGCTGCACGATGATGCTTGGATCAACTATGACCACAATCAGTATGGTTGGTTACCGGGCACAGATACCTTGTTTTATCTGTCAGAAAAGACTGGTTATTCACAGCTTTACTTGAAACCGCTAGGCGGCAAGGAGAAAGCGCTTACCCAGGGTAAGTTTGTGGTGAGTGATATCACCCTAAGCCCCGATAATCAGTACCTCTATTACAAGGCCAATAAGGCGCATCCCGGCAAGTACAATGTCTATCGGGTGAACTTGAACAGCGATAAAGACGAACAGCTGACCCATTGGACCGGTACACTGGATTATCAACTGAGTCCCAAAGGCGATGCCTTGCTGCTGACAGCTTCGGCACTAACACAGCCGAATGAGTTATATCTGCAACCTATTGGCGGTGAACTGAAACAACTGACTCACGATACCAGCAAAGCGTTTGCCGATTATCCATGGCAGGCGCCACAGATTATTGCAGTTCCCTCAAATCATGGTGCTGGTAAGGTCTATGCAAGGCTGTATTTGCCCCAGGGGTTTGATGCTAAGCGGGCTGATAAATATCCGGCCGTGATTTTCAACCATGGTGCCGGTTATCTGCAGGAAGTGCACTATGGCTTCTCTGATTACTTCCGCGAATTCATGTTCAACAATTTGTTGGCGCAGCACGGCTATGTGGTGCTGGATATGGATTATCGTGGTTCCAAAGGTTACGGTCGCGATTGGCGAACGGCTATCTATCGTAACATGGGGCACCCGGAAGTTGATGATCTCAAAGATGGTGTGGCCTGGATGGCCCAACATGCCAATATCGACACCAAACGAGTCGGCACTTACGGCGGCTCCTATGGGGGGTTCTTGACCTTTATGTCGCTATTTACCGCGCCGGATCTATTCCAATGTGGTGCCGCATTAAGACCGGTTGCCGACTGGGCACACTACAATGCGCCCTATACCTCCAATATTCTCAACACCCCTGACGATGATCCGTTGGCTTATAGCCGCAGTTCGCCGATTGAACATGCACAGGGTTTGAAAAATCATCTGCTTATTCTAGGCGGTATTGAAGACGATAACGTGTTCTTCCAAGATAGTGTGCGGATGGTGCAGCATCTGATTGAGTTAGAGAATCCTCACTTCGATATGGCCTACTATCCAGTAGAGCACCATGGTTTCCGTCAGCCTTCCAGTTGGTTGGATGAATACCGCCGCATTTTGCGGTTGTTTGAAACTGATCTGAAGCGCTAACTGAGACAAAAAGCACATGCTGACAAACAGGCTCCTTAGGGGGCCTGTTTTTTTTCGTTCATATCCGTTGTTATCGCAATATCACTGGCGTTTCTTGGTAGGAATACATATAAAATGTATTAATGATTCGGATTTTCATTGGCTGCAGCCAAGGGGACCATTACACAGGTGGTAGCGTCGATTTCCGGCGGGCTAAAACCCGCGCCAGTGGCGGCACTGGAACAGAAGTTCCTGCAACAGCTGATTATGGGAACATCAACTAACACCCCGGTGTGGGATGACCCAGAACCGGAACTGGAAGCCGTTGCGTTTAAACTGGAAATCGAGCGGGAAGCCGCACTGGCACGCATCGCTAAGAAACAGCAGAGCAAGCTGCTCGCGCAGCAAATTAATGGCCAGTTGCACATGAGTTTGAAAGCCGAGCTGGCAAACCAACTGGCGTCAGCGGAGGTGATCCAACATTTGAGCCCGGTTTCAGATAAGCATCTGTTGTTACTGGAGTTGCTACATTCCTCAAAACTGGATCTTAGCCGCTTACGGCCGATCATCGACGGCCAGGTTTGGTTGGCCCGTGATCTGACCAACATGGTTAACAGCCCGGTATTTGGTGCCAGAAAACCTCAAAATAGCGACCTGCAGGTGACTGATCTAAAACTGGTTCTTGGTTATATCGGCTTGGATAATCTGCGTTTACTGATCCCCTTCTACCTCTGTCGACACTGGTTGCCGCTCGGCCATACCAGCCTGTTGTGGATTAATCGTAAATTATGGCGTTATGCGCAGATCCAAGGGGTGGCAGTCAGAGCACTGGCAGCGCTGCACGAACAGGATGGTGCACTGTTGTATTCCTTAGCACTGATGCGGCAATTGGGGGCTTCGGTCATCTTAGGGATCGGGGCTGCGATTTTTGAACAACTGCGTGGTAACTGGTTGCGTGAAGCCAGCAAAGCGCGGGATAAAGAGTTGTATGATGCGGTGGCGGTCAGTGAGTTCCCGGCAGCAGAGATTTGCCAGCAAGTCGCCGAGTTAGGCATGCAACTGAACTGGCAGTTACCGCAATGGCTAGGATTTGCTGACAGTGAACTGGTATTGCAATTACGGGCGTTGCAGGATCTCGCCGGATTTGAACAGATGTCGCTGACAGCGCAATTAGTCGCCAAAGCTAGCTGTTATGTACAGGGTTTGCTGCTCGAGGAAGCAAACCAATTAAGTTTCCGAGATAAACAGTTACTGCATAGTTATTATGAAATGAGCGAACAGGAACTTATCCGGCTGCAGGGGCAGAACTATCGCAAATTGACGCTGTTCTGAAATAGATGGCCGCTGGCAAGCAGGATTGACGTTTTGCTCACTCAACGCCCCAAATTTCTTTATTTTTTCATTCGGCAGCAACTTCTACCGCATAGTAACTGCTGTTATTATTATGGTTAACTATTCACTTAAAACGAATAGTTAACCATTTGTGGCTCGGCTGGTTTTTTTTGTGACTAATTATGCCTGGAAATATCGGTTTACTGCCTTTTTACTTCCTGAAATCAGATCTTTATGCACTTACCCTTCGAAGAGTTAAGCGCTGACCCTGATCAATCTGGTATTTTGATCACAATTTCGCTATTAATGTCACATACCTAAAACACCGAACCGCAGTAATACTAAACGACAAAGAGAGATTAACTGCGAAGGGACAGCGATTACAGCGCTGTCTGAAATCATAAAGGATATTCAGGAATGAGTGTGAAAATGAATCTGACTCGTGCTCAGTTTGATGAAGTTATGGTGCCTAATTATGCACCGTCTCCGGTAATCCCTGTGCGTGGTCAGGGCAGTCGGGTGTGGGATCAGCAAGATAAAGAGTATGTCGACTTTGCCGGTGGTATTGCGGTGACTTGTCTGGGGCATTGTCATCCGGCACTGGTTGGGGCACTGAAAGAACAGGGCGAAAAGCTGTGGCATTTGTCAAATGTGATGACCAACGAACCGGCACTGGCGCTGGCAACTAAGTTGGTTAATGCGACCTTTGCTGAAAAAGTTTATTTTGCCAACTCCGGTGCTGAGGCCAACGAAGCAGCGCTGAAACTGGCTCGTCGTTATGCTGTAGACAACTATGGTCCAGAGAAAGACGAGATCATTGCCTTTGATAAAGCTTTCCACGGCCGCACATTCTTCACCGTCAGCGTGGGTGGTCAGGCCGCGTATTCCGATGGTTTTGGTCCTAAACCTCAGGCGATTACTCACATTCCCTACAACGATATTGATGCTCTGGAAGCGACAGTGTCAGAAAAGACCTGTGCCATCATGTTAGAGCCGTTGCAGGGCGAAGGCGGCATCATTAACGGCGATCCCGCGTTTTTGCGTAAAGTGCGTGAGTTGGCTGATAAGTACAATGCGCTGGTGGTGTTTGACGAAGTACAAAGCGGTATGGGGCGTACTGGCGATCTTTACGCTTATATGGGCACTGATATTGTGCCGGACATTCTGACCACCGCCAAAGCGCTGGGAGGCGGCTTCCCAATTGCCGCGATGCTGACGACCACTGAAATTGCCT
The DNA here is from genome assembly GCF_014651955.1 of Shewanella fodinae. Taxonomy (GTDB): domain Bacteria; phylum Pseudomonadota; class Gammaproteobacteria; order Enterobacterales; family Shewanellaceae; genus Shewanella; species Shewanella fodinae. The sequence goes on from NZ_BMXW01000004.1 coordinate 139,348, forward strand.
CACACTTCAAGGTGGGTACTCACGGCTCTACCTATGGTGGTAATCCATTGGCGTGCGCTATTGGCAACGCGGTGATGGATATCGTTAATACCCCAGAAGTGCTGGACGGTGTTAAACGTCGTGAACAGTTGTTCCGCGATGGACTCAATAGCATCAATGACAAATACCATGTGTTTTCTCAGGTGCGCGGTAAAGGGTTACTGCTTGGCGGCGTGCTGAATGAAAAATATCAAGGCCGTAGCCGCGACTTCCTGTTAGCCGCGATTGATAATGGCCTGATGGTACTGGTTGCCGGTGCGAATGTGCTGCGGTTTGCCCCTTCACTTATCATCCCAGAGGAAGACATTGCCGAAGGCATGGCTCGCCTGGAAAAAGCTATCGCCCAGATAGTCGAAGCTTAAAAAGCGTTCAGGACGCAGTTACACCCTGACCTTTACGCTTTCCCCGTATCCGGCGTGCTTATACGCCGGATATTCAGTGGGGACACAGGAGAGTTAACCATGTTGATAATCCGGCCTATTTGCCAGTCTGATTTTGCTGCTCTGCGCTATATTGCCGAAGCCTCCGGCCACGGCTTTACCTCTTTACCCGTCAATGATGAGGTGCTGGCTGCCAAAATTCGTCGTGCCGAAGTCTCGTTCAATAAGTCTGTCAGCAAGCCCTATGATGAAAGCTATCTGTTTGTCATGGAAGATACTGACAGTGGTGAAGTTGTCGGCACTTGCGGTATTGAAGGTGCCGTGGGCATGGAAGATGCCTTCTACCACTACCGTATTGGCACCGAAGTCTATCATTCGGCACAAATTGGCGTACGCAATGAAGTCGAAACGCTAACTTTGTGCCATGACTACACTGGTGCGGCAGAACTGTGCACCTTATTTCTGCGCAAGGATTACCGTAAGAGTACCAATGGCCGCTTACTGTCTCGCTGTCGTTTTTTGTTTCTGGCACAGCATCCGTCGCGTTTTGGTGACACGGTGATTGCCGAGATGCGGGGCGTCAGTGATGGGGCGGGTAATTCACCTTTTTATGGCTGGTTACAACAGCATTTTCTCGGTATTGATTTTATTGAGGCGGACTATCTGTCTGGCCTTGGGCAAAAAGCTTTCATGGCCGAGATGATGCCCCGTAGTCCAGTGTATCTCTGTCTGTTGCCAGAGGCGGCTCAGCGGGTGATTGGCGAAGTACACACCAATACCCGTCCAGCCCTGAGTTTGCTTCAGGCGGAAGGTTTCCGTTGCCGTGGTTATGTCGACATTTTTGATGGCGGTCCAACGGTTGAGTGCAACCTGCAGGAGATCCGCGCAGTACGCGACAGCCGCTTACTGACCGTTACAGTTGGCGCAATGGCCGAAAGTGGCGATAAATACATTGTTGCCAACACACAAGTGGCCGATTTTCGTGCGACGGCATTGTCACTTAATCTGACAGCTGAAAGTAATCAGGTCACACTGTCCCCCCAGTTAGCCCAAGCATTGCGAGTTCAGTCCGGGCAGCAGGTACGGATCTTACCCATTTAGGAGAACCTCATGACTCAGTTTATCAATGGTAACTGGATTAACGGTGAGGGCCAGCAGACGGTCTCTTGCAATCCAGCCAACGGCGAGCAGCTTTGGCAAGGTAATGCCGCCACTTCATCACAGGTTGATACCGCAGTTGCGGCAGCTAGGGCCGCTCAGTTTGACTGGTTCATGTTGGGATTTGAGGGGCGTTTGCGCCATGTTGAAGCATACCGGCAACAGCTGGAAGCCAACCGTGAGCTGCTGGCGACAACCATTGCTGAGGAAACCGGTAAGCCGTTGTGGGAAACCGCCACTGAGGCGGCGGCAATGATTGGCAAAATTGCGCTGTCAGCCAAGGCTTATCAGCAGCGTACCGGTGTCAGCGAGAGTGAATTGCCAGTTGCCAGAGCTGTATTACGTCATAAGCCGCACGGCGTAGTTGCGGTATTCGGCCCATACAATTTTCCGGGACATCTACCTAATGGTCATATTGTGCCGGCATTGTTGGCTGGTAACACAGTGGTGTTCAAACCTTCAGAGCTGACACCCAAAGTGGCGCAACTGATGGTGCAGTTGTGGCAGCAATCCGGTTTGCCTGCAGGCGTTATCAACCTAGTGCAAGGAGAAGTGGAAACTGGCAAAGCGCTGGCGGGGCACGACGGTATTGATGGCCTGTTCTTTACTGGCAGTAGCCGTACTGGACAGCTTTTACATCAGCAGTTTGGCGGCCGTCCTGGCAAGATTTTGGCGTTGGAGATGGGCGGCAATAACCCACTGATAGTCAAAGACGTTGCTGATATTAAAGCCGCGGTGCATGAGATTATTCAGTCGGCTTATATCTCATCGGGGCAACGTTGCACCTGTGCTCGCCGCCTGTATGTGCAGCAGGGGGCTCAGGGCGATAAGCTCATCGACGCTCTGGTCTCAGCGGTAAAAGCCATAAAAGTTGGGCCGTGGAATGCCCAACCTCAGCCGTTTATGGGGGCGATGGTGTCGGAACGAGCCGCACAGGGCATGTTGGCGGCGCAGCAGCAGTTACAGCAGCTGGGCGGTAAGTCGCTGGTGGTGATGCAACAGTTGCAAGCTGGCACTGGGCTGGTGTCTCCTGGGCTTATTGATGTTACGGCGGTCAATGTATTGCCGGACGAAGAATATTTCGGTCCTTTATTACAGTTGGTACGTTATCAGCATTTTGATGACGCTATCGCCATGGCAAATAACACTCGCTACGGATTATCTGCTGGACTACTGGCCGACAGTCGCGCTGATTTTGACTACTTTTTTGCTCGCAGCCGTGCTGGGATTGTGAACTGGAATAAGCAAATCACCGGCGCTGCGGGTTCGGCGCCATTTGGCGGTATCGGTGATTCTGGCAATCATCGGCCCAGTGCATTCTATGCGGCCGATTATTGCGCGTATCCAGTGGCATCCATGGAAGCCGATGTCTTGAGTCTCCCTGCAACGCTGAGTCCAGGATTAACGCTGTAAATTTGTTAGGAAGCCATTTGTTGCTTCCTTTTTATATGTCGTCGCGGGGGCGCTATATAGCGGCGGCAGGTCAACATCAGGAGGATTTTATGCATCAGGATATCGATAACCTGTTTGCTGCCATGTGGCAGGACTATATCTCCATGACACCCTCGGCGGCAAAGGTGCATCAGCTGCTGGGGCATGGCAAGGCGATTATCAATGATCATATTGCGCTACGTACCTTTAATCTGCCGAAAGTGAAGTTGGAAGTACTGGCAGCGCATTTTGAGGCGTTGGGTTACCAGGCTTGTGGCGACTATGTGTTTGAGCAGAAAAAGCTGCGCGCCAAGCATTTTGAACATCCTGATGACACCCAACCTAAGGTGTTTATCTCCGAACTGCTGGTGGAGCAATTTAGCCCTTGGCTGCAGCAGACAGTGGCGCAACTGGTGGCGCAGATCCCTGAAGATGCCACTAGCGCCGATGATTTTCTGTATTCTGGCCGTCATTGGTCGATGGATTACGCCACCTATTCGCGTCTCCTTGAAGAAAGCGAATATGCCGCTTGGGTCGCGGCTTTTGGTTATCGTGCCAACCATTTTACCGTGTCGGTAAATCATTTGGCTGGATTCACTACGCTGCAGGCCGTGAATGATGCGTTAAAGCATGCGGGATTTGTGCTCAACAGTGCTGGTGGCGAGATTAAAGGCTCTGCAGCGGTGTTGCTGGAACAATCGTCCACCATGGCCGACCGTATTCCTGTGTCCTTTGGTGAGCGTACGATGGAAATCCCTAGCTGTTTTTATGAATTTGCCCTGCGTTATCCTAAAGCGGACGGCAAGCTTTACACTGGTTTTGTTGCGGCATCAGCAGACAAAATCTTTGAAAGTACCAACGCTAAAAGCTGACTTTAAACAGTGCTTACAAGCCTTCCATTAGGAGGGCTTTAAGCCTGTGACATACACCATAGTGCGACTACAACGGTTACATGTTTTGAGTTGCACTTGTTATGCGTGCAGCAATTGACGCTGCTTGTTACGCTAAAAAGCGTTAATCACATACACAAAAGATGACCGCGACATCTGCTCGAGGAAAAACAGCTATACAATGCTTTCTTTGTGCTTGGGCACCTGCAAGAGTACCTTCAACCCGCCCAATGATGGACTGCGCTCAAAGGATACCTGTAACTGGTACTGTTCACAGATATCCTTAACAATGGATAGCCCCAGGCCATGACCCGCCACCTCTTCGTCCAGACGTTTACCGCGGCGGGTGAGTTTAGGCAGGTCTGTTGGTGGCACGCCGGGACCATCGTCCTCAATGGTGATCTGGATGTCGCCCTGTTGCAGCCAGATACGGATCAGTACCGTTTCGTTAGCCCATTTGGAGGCGTTGTCCAATAGATTGCCAAATAACTCCATACCGTCCTCTCGGTGGATTGGCAGTCGTGGCACCTGTTCACTGATATCAAACTTATAGTTGACCTGCTTTTGGTGGTGTACCTTACCCATGGTCACACATAAGCTGTCCAAATCACGGGGGATAACCATTTGTGCTGCGGGTAACATATCGCCAGTAATGCGGGCTGCGGCCAACTTGCGCTCGATCATCTTGTGGATCTGATCCAGTTGTTGTTCCAGTGCGGCTGCGGTTTCTGGATCTTTTAAGCCTAGCACTTCCACCTGCTGTCGCATAACCGCCAGCGGGGTTTTCAGTCCATGACTGAGATTACCAAGGTTATTACGGCTGCGTTGGATCTGATTGCTGGTGTATTCCAACAGTTCATTATAGGTTTCCGCTAGTGGCTTGATCTCAGCGGGTACGCTTGCTAGCGACAACGATGAGCTCTGGCCTTCACGCAGTTTTGCCAAGGCATGCTTCATCTTGGTCACTGGTTTGAAGGACTGACGCAGGCTCAAAAAGATGCCGAGGATCATCACCAGCAACGTTGTCAGATTGACGGTTAATTTAGCTCCGTAGACCTCTGTGAATACCTTGCGGCCAATACTGAGATCCTGAGCCACGGTGATCGTTGGGTTACCATGCGCGCCAGCAATGGCGGGTAGCCCTCTGGATAACAGTTGAATATCATGATGTTGCGGTCCCTTTGCCTGCCATACTCGGCTTTCCCCCGGTGCCAGCGGCGTAATATCCAGATGTTTGTCCCAAAGTGAACGGGAGCGAACTTCAATGTCGCCCAAGTTGAGCTGATAATAACGGCCGGAATAGGCGGGATTATAGAAGCCAGACAGCTGGCTTTTGTCCACCAACACTTCATCATGCCTGATGTCGCTGGCAAGTATGACTTGCTCCAGATCTTCATGGAGGCGATCGATGATGGAGTCGTGGAACGCTTGGCGTAACATCGATTCAATAAAACCAAGGCCAATAAGCGAACTGAGCAGTACAAGAGCGGTCAGCCATAAAGTGAGCTTGGTTTTTATTGACATCATGACAATTGCGTACCGTGGAAGATATAACCTTGGCCGCGGCGGGTTTCAATGGCGCTTTTGCCAAGTTTTTTACGCAGATGGGTCACGTAGACTTCAACGACGTTACTCTCTTTTTCGTCGTCGAATTGATACAGCTTATCGCTCAGTTGCGCCTTGGATAACAGTTTTTTAGGTGACATTAGAAATATCCGCAACAGCCGGAACTCCATTGCGGTCAGTTCAAAACACTGTTCATTGACGGTCACAGTCTGCTCGGTTTCATCCAAGACTACACCGCCAAAGCTCAGTTGTTTACTGGGGGTGGTTGCACGACCGTGGGTTCGGTGAATAACTGCTTGTAAACGTGCCAGCAGTTCCTGGGTATGAAAAGGTTTACCGAGATAGTCATCTGCACCAGCATTAAAACCTTCAACCTTTTCATGCCATTGGCTACGGGCCGTCAACATAATCACCGGCGTGTTAATGCCACGCTGGCGCCAACTCTGCAATAGTGCCAGTCCGTTGCCATCGGGCAGACCAATATCCAAAATGACACAATCATACTGGGTTTCTTTGATCAGATAGTCGGCATCGACTGCTTTGGCAGCCACATCAGTAACATAGCCAGCAACTTTCAACTGTTTCACCAGTTCGTTTACCAGCAAATCATTGTCTTCAACGAGGAGCAGTTTCATAAGGATGGCACTCTTCAGGTAACGGTTGACCATCATGTTCACCGGTACTGGCATTCAGATCCAGTCGCAGCAGGGTGTCCTGGTCAATTCTAATCAGTAAATCATAACGCCATTTGTCGTCTTGCTGGTAGATATGTGCGTCAACCAATTGCCCATAACAGAAATGTTGCAGTTTGGATAAGGTGGTATCGAGGGAGAGTATTTCGCCGGTGCGGACGAGTTCTTTGGCAATGTTGTGATCTGCTTGCAGGTGTAAACTGGCGACATTGGCATGGGTGATAACAGGTAATAGCCCTGCCCAGCACAGTTGATTCAGCCAGCTCATCAACACTCCTGAAAAACAAAAAAGTGACCAAGATTTACACCTCGGCCACTTTAATAAATCAGGATTAAATCAATCTGAATCAGCGATTAACGGGTACCGTACACCACGATGGTCTTACCGTGGGCCTGGATAAGATTCTGTTCTTCCAGCATCTTTAAAATGCGGCCAACGGTTTCGCGGGAACAACCCACAATCTGACCAATTTCCTGACGGGTAATCTTGATCTGCATGCCGTCTGGGTGGGTCATCGCATCGGGCTGTTTTGCCAGATGCAACAACGTCTGGGCAATACGTCCGGCCACATCAAGAAACGCCAGATTGCCTACTTTTTGGCTGGTATTCTGCAGACGGTGTGCCATCTGAGCCGCCAGTTTCATCAGGATTTCAGGATTAACCTGAATCAATTGCTTGAATTTCTTGTAGGAAATTTCAGCAATTTCACAAGCTTGTTTCGCTCGAACCCAGGCAGTACGCTCCGCTTGTTCTTCGAACAACCCCAGCTCACCGATAAAATCACCCTGGTTCAGATAAGACAGGATCATCTCCTTGCCTTCGTCGTCTTTAATCAGAACTGCAACGGAACCCTTCACGATGTAATAGAGGGTATCAGAACCTTCACCGGCGTGGATCAATGTGCTCTTGGCTGGATATTTATGAATGTGACAGTGAGATAAAAACCATTCCAAAGTCGGATCCGGTTTTGGCTTACCAATCAGAGCCATGCCTTTGTTCCTCAATTGTTTAATGTAAAGTTAGAGTATGCTAAATAAGGATCTTGAGTCAATCGGCCCAAGTGTATCCTGTGACCCACTCTGTGCTGCAATTCCCTGCGCACTCTAAAAATTAATAACTGCTTAATAAATACAACATTCTGATACTTTAGTGACATAAGTCAATAAATACCTCTGCTTAGCCGGGTACCAGATGCCAGTCTTGTAGGGCAAATCACAACTTGTTGTCGGGATTTGACTGGGCACGAATATCTGAATGGTATACCGTTTATCTTTTACACAGATGATGGCGCTTAATACTCGACTTTGCCACCCAATTCTGGCTAACTTTGAAATCAGTTTGATATACGCAGGGATACTGCCGTGAGATATCCGCATTTACTACTTGGGCTTTTTTCAGGGCTGGCGCTGACCTTGTCGGCAAACGGTTGGGCATTTTCTATCCCGCAGCCACAGCAAGAGCTGATTGCCAGTAAAGTGGCCTATGTTCAACTTAATGCCGAAGAGGGTTCTGCCGACGCGCAATATTTGTTGGGGCTGATGTATGTCTCTGGGCGGTTTGTCAAAACAGACAAGGCGCTGGGTATTTCATGGCTCAAGCAAGCGGCGGACGGTGGTGATATTAATGCACAGAAAACGCTGGCAGATTTGGCCTTTGAAGGCAAATTGATCAAGCGTGACCTGTCGCTGGCTGAACATTGGTATCTGCGCTTAGCAGAGAAAGATGATCGGTGGGCGCGTTTTCGTCTCGGATTTATTTATGCCGCAGGTGGTGATGGTGTTAGCCGTCATTGCGGTAAAGCCGTTAAATACTTCACTGAAGCGGGTGACAAAGTGTCTATGGGCAATGCCGCTTGGATCTTGGCTACCTGTCCAGAGAAACAGTATCGCGATGGCGAAAAAGCGCTGCAATTGGCAACTGATTTACTGAAGCATAATCAGCAGGATCCGACCAATTTGGATAATTTGGCAGCGGCTTACGCTGAAATGGGAAACTTCACTGCTGCCGTAAAAACGCAGCGCAGGGCGATTGCGGCACTCCAGGCCAATAAAAGTAAAATCCATGATAAGGAAGGTGAATTTCAGTCGCGCCTGCAGGATTATCTGCAACAAAAACCTTATCGCGAAATCTTACCGTTGGACTGATGGCAAAAAAAATGCCCATAACGGGCGAAATATGAGAGAAAAAAAGAGTCATCCACACATATGAATCGGGTTGCCGACATATCAGAGCAGAAATAAACAGATCATGATGGGGGAATCTATTTCCACCTTGACTGCCGGCTATCAGAATTTCGTCTGAAATCCCGATGGCAGACAATATAGCGGTAAGTGATTAAAGCAAACTTAATCGAGTTGAGTGGCAGGATTATTCCAGTTCCTGCTCTAAGGTGGCAATCCGCCGGTCCATCAGCGCTTTGATCAGTGGGGTGAGGATCAATTCCATCGCCAGTGACATCTTGCCACCAGGCACTACCAGTGTGTTCACTCGTGACATAAATGAGCCTTGGATCATCTGCAGATAAAAAGGAAAGTCCACTTTGTCCACACCGCGGAAGCGGATCACCACAAAGCTTTCATCAAGACTCGGAATATCCTTGGCACTGAAGGGATTGGAGGTATCTACGGTGGGAACGCGCTGGAAGTTGATATGGGTCCGGGAAAACTGCGGTGTCATATGGTTAATGTAGTCTTCCATTGAGCGCACGATTGACCCCATCACTTTCTCTTTGGTGTGGCCGCGCTCACTGGTGTCACGAATAATTTTCTGGATCCACTCCAAGTTAACAATCGGAACCATGCCAATCAGCAAATCTACGTGCTGTGCCACATTATTTTCCGGTGTCACCACCGCGCCGTGCAGCCCTTCGTAATAAAGCATATCGGTGTTATCTGGAAGCGGCTGCCACTGGGTAAAGGTTCCAGGCATCTGGTTATATGGCACGGCTTCATCAAACGTGTGTAGATAAGAACGGGTTTCTCCCTGACCACTGGCCGAGTAATCAGCAAAGCACTTTTCTAAGCGGTCGAAGTCGTTCGCTTCTGGTCCGAAATAGCTGATATTGCGATTCTCCGCTTTAGCCTTGCGGATCATCACTTCCATTTCTGCGCGGGTATAGTGATGAAAACTGTCACCTTCTACCATGGCGGCGTTAATCCCCAACTGCCTGAAAATATGGCTAAAGGCAGTTGTTGTCGTGGTAGTTCCAGCGCCGGAGGAGCCTGTTACTGCGATAATGGGATGTTTTGCTGACATGATTGCTACCTGTATCTGAAGCGGTGACTGCCGGAACTACGTCGCAAAATGTTATGATACTGTAACGGCAGGCAGTTACTTATACGGCACTAGGCCGGTTCGGTCAATCTTCGCTGTTGGTGGTTCGCTGAATAATCTGTTCTCGGGAACGGATAGCGATAGATTCATCTTCCTCGCTATATTCAACGAGCAGCTCGCCTTTTTTTAACGCTTGGCGGCATCGGTCTATTGCCCGCTGAATAACGGTTTCATCAAGATCGCTAAAACTGCCATCCTCCACATGAGACAGCAGATATTCACGGATCAGGTTGTCCAGGGTGGCTGTCGGCAACTGTAGTAGCGCTTCATAGGGTACCAGCATTTTCATCCTCCAGCAGATACTGCAGCAGGCGTCGTTCTAGAAAATATTGTGGGCGCCAAGGGGTACCGCCATCGATAAAACCAACATGGCCACCATGAGGGTACAACTCGTATTGTACACAGGTGGGTAAGCTCGTGGTATCTGGGATCACTGAATGGCTCATAAAGGGATCATCCGCGGCATGGATGAACAAGGTCGGTCGCGTGATATGGCCAATTAACGGCAAGGCACTGGCACGGCGATAATAATCGTCGGCACCCGCGAAACCGTGCATTGGCCCGGTAAGTTGGTCATCAAATTTATAGAAAGTGTTCAGTTGCCGTACGCGGTTACCATCCTGCAGTACTGGCAACGGAGAAAGCGCTATCTTAGCCAGCATCTTTTGCTGCAGTTGCCGCAGCAGGTAGCGTTGATACAACCGAGAAAAACCACGTTCCAGTTTGCGCGAACAGCCTGCCAGTTCAAGCGGTGCCGACACCACTGCCGCGCGGCTAAGTAGGCTGGCATTACCTTGTTCACCTTGATACTTTGCCAGTACATTGCCGCCTAGACTGTAGCCCACTGCCAATAGCGGCGACTGTGGATAACGTTGTCTGAGCAGTTTTAGCGTATGACCAATATCCCCTGTATCACCACTGTGATAGCTACGGTTAAGCCGGTTAGGCTCGCCAGAACAGCCTCGATGATGATGCACTACCGCCGCAAGTTGTTGCCGGGCACATGCTGTTAACATACGTCTGGCATAGTGTGAGTCAGCGCTGCCTTCTAGACCGTGTAATAGCACCAGTAACGGTTGGCCGCTCAGTGGTGTTGATAGCCAGTCTAGGTCGATAAAATCCCCATCTTCTAGCTCCACCCGTTCGCGTTGTAAGGCGACCTTGGCGATTTTTGTCAGCACTGGCAAAATGGTTTGGAGATGTGGATTACTGCCCCACCAAGGAGGCGAAAATAACGGTTGCATAATAGCTCGTGAATTACAGACTCACTGCGAGTTTACCATAGAGGTGATCCTGCTGTGCGAGCATCGGGTAATCCCGCAAATCAAGTTGCAATAGCGTCAGATAGTCCCGCAAGTTAGATTGCCCCGTGGTTTGTGGTTCGGGGATTTCATTCCATAACTGCTGCAAGATAAATTGCTGACACTTGTGTTCCAGCAGTAACTCTAATTGCAACATCTGTTGGTAGACGTCTTGGTCAACATGTGTTTTGGATAGTCGTCTGAGTTGCCGATAGGGCACCAGTATACGTTGCTGCCACTGGCTGACAACATCGTGTAGTTGCTGCCAGCGTTGCGGTGCCAGACGCAGCCGTTGATGATCCAGCTCCAGTGCCAATAACAGCAGATTGATGATAACCCCGTGTCGGTCCTGCAACTGCAAGGCTGTGACTTCTACAGCCGGATAATACTGTTCACATGCCTGCCACAATGACGACGTAAAAATGCTTTGTGATGACACGTTCGGCTCCTTGCTTAACTAATAACCATCCTCAATGGCTTTATACAGAGGTGGCGGTTTGCTCTATGCCGTCAATCTGTTCCTGTAACTCTAGCCAGCTCAATTCACTCTGTTCCAACTGCTGGTTGAGTTGGGTGCGTTCAGCCAATACTTCGGTCAGTTTGGCCTTATGTTGCTCTTCATATAATTCAGTATCCGCCAGCAGGTTTTCCAGTTCAGCCAATCGTTCAGTCACTTTTTGCTGCTCATCTTCCAGCTTGCCCTGCTGCTTTTTCAGCGGTGATAGCTTTTGCCGTAACTCCGCCTCTTGGCGTTTCTGCAGTTTTTTATCCTGTTGCGGTTTACTATCAGCCTGTGGTTGTGGCCTAGCGGCTTTGGCGGCGTCTAATAACCACTGGTGATAGTCTTCCAAATCGCCAGCGAAATGCTCAACTTTACCGCTGTCTACCAGATAGTAATCGTCACAGGTGAGGCGTAGCAGATGGCGGTCGTGAGAGACAATCACCATGGCGCCTTCAAAATCCTGTAAAGCGAGCGTTAGCGCGTGGCGCATCTCTAAATCCAGATGGTTGGTGGGTTCGTCTAGCAGTAGCAGATTTGGTCGTTGCCACACCAGCAAGGCTAGTACCAAGCGCGCTTTCTCCCCGCCGGAAAACGGACGTACTGGCGACAGCGCCATATCACCCTGAAAACCAAAACCACCGAGGAAGTCCCGCAGTTCCTGCTCTCTCTGCTCTGGTGCCAGCCGTTGCAGATGTTGCAGCGGTGAATCATCTAGACGCAGATATTCCACTTGATGCTGCGCAAAATAACCGATATTGAGGCCGGGATTCGGCTGGTACTTACCGCGCTGTGGCTCAAGTTGCCCGGCCAGCAGTTTAATAAAGGTCGATTTCCCGGCACCGTTGCGTCCCAGCAAACCGATGCGGGCTCCCGGCACCAGATTAAGATGCACCGAGTTGAGAATAGTGGTTTCGCCGTAACCAACCGCGACGTTTTCCATCATCACCAAAGGATTGGGCAGTGCCGAAGGTGGACGGAATGCCATCTGGAACGGATTATCGACCGCCGCAGGTAGCAATTCGGTCATTTTCTCCAGTGCCTTGAGGCGGCTTTGTGCCTGTCGCGCTTTACTGGCTTTATAACGGAAACGGTCGACGTAAGACTGCATGTGCGCCCGCTCGCGTTGCTGCTTTTCATAAGCAACTTGCTGCTGTGCCATGCGCTCGGCGCGTACGGCTTCAAATGCGGTGTAGTTGCCGCGGTAGAAATTCAGCTTCTGATTTTCAACATGGATAATCTCTTCCACAATCGCATCGACGAAATCACGATCGTGACTGATCAGCACCAGCGTGCCCTGATAACTCTTGAGCCAACCTTCCAGCCAGAACATAGTATCCAGATCCAAGTGGTTGGTGGGTTCGTCCAGCAGCAGTAATTCAGAGCGGCACAGCAGTGCTTGCGCTAAGTTGAGACGCATACGCCAGCCACCAGAAAAGCTCTTTACCGGCTGACTTTGCTGTGGGTCACTAAATCCGAGTCCTGCTAGCAGACTGCCAGCGCGGGCGCGAATACTGTAGGCACCAATGGCATCAAGCTTGCCGTGCAACAAGGCGATGGCATTGCCGTCATTACGCTGTTCCGCCAGTTTTAACTGATTTTCCAGCTCGCGAAATTCACGGTCGCCATCGAGGACATATTCCAGCGCTGCCATATCCAGTGCTGGCGTTTCTTGCGCTACGGTGGCAATGCGCCATTGGGCCGGAACGCTGATATCGCCTTTATCAAGGTGCAGTTTGCCCATGATCAGTGCCAGCAGTGAAGATTTGCCGGTGCCGTTGGCGCCGACTAACCCCACTTTGTGGCCGGGGTAAAGGGTGACGGAGGCATCATCCAGCAGTACTTTACTGCCGCGGATGAGTTGCGCGTGAGAAATGGTGATCATGGGTTAACGCAATAGTGATACAAGTGAAAACGTCGATGATAGCCCACATGCGGCGGCTTTCGCTATAGCACTGATGCGGCAAACTTACGTTGATGCCACAGAATGTGGCAAAATAGCCATTAAACTCTCTGTAATTGAATAGAAAATGAGCAAATCCAGAAAACGTTTTGTTGCCGGTGTCCGTTGCCCTAAATGTCAGGCGCTCGATAGCATCGTCCTCTATAAAGATAACGGTGTGGAAACGGTCGAGTGTATTGAATGCGGTTACCATGAACAGCAAACCGACGCCAAGGTAGCCGACAAGGCCCAAGGTCAGGTTATCGGCCTGTTTAAGCCTGAGTAATCGCGGTCACGCCGCCATCGCTCTGGCGTTGCCAACATCAGGGCTTTCCTTTACTTTAGTGGCCTCATTGACGAGCTAAGATAAAGCGGCCAGACGCTGCCTGCGTGAACGGTATTGCCGTGAGTCACCGTTCTCTCTGTATAACAAGGATAACTATGCCAAGCCTTACCCGAATCCTGTTGATTGACACCCATCTGCCGGGCGTGGTGGAACTACGTCTTGACGGTCATACCAATATCTGTGGTACCAACGCCTCCGGTAAAACCACCTTGCAGCGCTTAGTGCCGGTGTTTTATGGCGAATATCCGAGCCGGGTGGTGCCATCAACCCGTGATAGTTTTGAACGTTGGTATCTGCCGCGAGAATCCAGTTACATCATCTATGAATATCAGAAAGCCGACGGCTTGCTGTATCAGGCTGTGCTGGCCTCGGCGGGTGATGGCAAGGGGGTTAATTACCGATTTATCGCCAAGGGCTTTGAGCTTGAGGATTACATCAAGTCGCAGAATGGCGACACCATCCTGTGTCATACCATGGCGGAATTGGGGCGCGAGATGAAACGGCTCGGCGTCGAATATTCCAATCTGCTTAATACCCGTGAATATCGCGCCATTATCCAAAATGATCGCAGCTTGTTGAATACCGGCAGCAACCGCAGTGAACTGCGTAATTATGCGCGGCTGTTTTCGCTGTGCGAGGCCGATCATTCGCTGCGCCATATTGAGAAACTGGCTAAAGCGGTGCACTCGAAAGAGGGTAAAATGGAAACCGTCAAGTCGATGATTGCCGCTATTTTGGAAGAAGATGGGGTAAATCCGCCAACGTCCAGCATCAATCCGCAGCGGGTTGAGTCTTGGATCCGCGAAAGCCAACTGATTGCTGGTTTTGAAAAAATCCGTCCGGAATTCGACAAACTGGATCTGGAATATAATGAACTGCAGGCAGCCGAGTTGCGCTTAGCCAGTTTATCGCAGGGCTACCGACATGACGAAGTGCTGGAAAGCCAACGCCAAGAGCAACAGCAAACTTTATCGCAGGAGTGTAATTTCCGCCTGAAAACACTGGATGAACAGTGGAAAGAGCAGCGCGATGAGCTGAACCAAGAATTGTCGGCCGCCAAAGGTGATGCCAACAAGCTGGAAGATGAACTCGACAGCATCGAAAATCAGCAAAACGCCTATCTGGACGCGGATATTGAACAGGCAAAAGCGCATCTGGAACAGTTGCCGCTATGGCGTGCCGATCTGGAAAACCTGAGTGAACGCCACAAACTGCTGACTGAAAAGCATCAGGACGTTGAAGCCGCCTATAACGCCAGACGCAGCAAAATTGGCGAGCAGCTCAACCGTGAACTGGAAAAACTGCATCAACAGCAGGACGAACAACGGGAACAACTGGACAAACAAAAACTGCTCGCCAGCGAAGATACCACCAAACTCGACAACGAATGGCGTGAACGCATTGACGCGGGCAAAGCCAAGTTTCAGGAACAACAATATCAACTGAAGTTGTCGGCGGCCGAGCAACAACTGCAGGTAAATAATGTCAGTTACACCGAAGAGGAAAAACTGACGTTGGCGGTGTTCGACGAACGTATTGAACGGGCGGATACCGAGCAGGAAGCCGCTAGCGTTGGTGTGGAGCGCTTGAGCGGCGAAGAACGCAAACTCCGAGCACAACGCGATCAGGCAACCGAAGCCTTGCGACTAGCAGCACTGCGAGTCAATGAGCGCCAAGGGGAATTGGACGATATTCGGCAAATGCTGTTTCCGCAGTCGCATACCTTGCTGGAGTTTCTGCGGCGTGAACTGCCGGGATGGGAGCAACATCTGGGTAAAGTAGTGAATCCAGAACTGCTGCATCGTAGCGATCTGCACCCCGGTTATCTAGGCGAAAGCGATAGTTTTTATGGCCTGACGCTGGATTTGAAAGCGCTGGATATTCCGGCCTATGCCGCCAGTGAACCAGAGTTGCGGGCGCGGTTGGCACAGGCAGAAGATGCGCTGCAACACGCCGAAGGGTTAAAACAGCAGGCGGAAGAGCAACTGGTTGCCGCCAATACAGCGCTGGATAATCTGGGGCGTGAATTGACCATGGCACGCACCAGTTACAAGAATTTACGGGAAGATTTACGGCGATTGATGGAAGAGCGCCGCAATGCCCAGAGCGAGATCAATCGGGCGTTGGCGGCTCGCAAAACCGAGGCCGGAAAACGGCTGACACAGCTCGAACATGAGATGAAACTGCTCAATAACCAGCATCTTGAATGGGTCGATGAGCAAAAATCGCTGGCGCTGGAAGCACGCATGGAAAACCAGGTGTACTGGCAGGATGTCATCGGAGCCATTGAACAGCAGCTACAAACCATCCGTGACAGCATTGGACAACGCCGCGAGCGCGCCAAAGAGGAACAGAAAGCCTGCGATAGCTGGTACCGCAATGAGCTCAAATCCCGCGGCATTAACGAAGATGAAATTGTGGCGCTGAAACGGCAGATGCGCGAACTGGAGGGGCAGATTGCCAATGCTGAGCAGCGCCGTAGCGAGGTGTTGCGTTATGAAGATTGGTACCAGCATACTTGGTTGCAGCGTAAGCCGAAGCTGGTGAGTGAACTGGCAAAGGTGAAGCAGGCACTCTCGGCGCTCGATCAACAATTGAAAAACCGTGCCAGCGACGTGAAACAACAGCGGCAACAGCTGGAAAATAGCTTGCGTCAGTCTAATGCGGCGCAGGTAGAAGCCTCGGAAAATCTCAGTAAATTGCGCGGACTGTTGCGCAAACTCAGCGACCTGAAACTGCCGAAAAATAATGAAGAAACCCCTGGCAGCATCAGCGAACGCATGCGTCAGGGCGAAGAGTTATTGCTCAAGCGCGACTATCTGTTGGGTTCAGTGAAACAGTATGTCGATCATTTCGATCAGGTGATTGCGGCCAAATCTGGCTCTAGCCTGTCAGAAACCTGGGAGCGCGCCCGCGAAGAATGCAGCTATGTCACCGATAAAGGCATTCGCCTGCTGGATTACCACAAATTGGTGCCCGCACTGGCGCAACTGCTGAACGTGATGGTGCCGCAATCGATCACGGCATTGCGTGAACAAGGCCGTATCTTCGGTATTGATCTGACTTCGTTTTACGATGTGTTGGCCGATATTGACCGCCGCATTGCCTCGCAAAGTGCGCGTATTACCCGCGAAGTGGGTGAAGAGTTGTTCCTCGAAGGGGTTTCGGAGTCTGCGGTGAAGATCCGTTCCCGCATCAGTGAACTGGAGTTTTGGCCGGAGTTGGAAACCTTTGTCAAAGCCTTCCGAGCTTGGAAAGCGGATGGTTTCAGTAAGTTGCCGGATGAACACTATACCGACAGTATGCGCCGGGCGTTGGACATCATCGGCCGTGCGGCGCTCACTGGCGGCATTGCCAAGCTGCTGGAGATTGAGTTGCGGCTGAAAGAAGGCAACTCAGACCTGATTATCCGCACCGACCGTCAGCTCAATGAGTCGTCCAGCCACGGTATGGCCTATCTGATCCTGTGTAAGTTTCTGTTGGCTTTTACTCGGCTGTTACGAGGTAAAGCGGATGTCACCATCCACTGGCCGATTGATGAACTGGGTACCTTACATCACAGCAATGTGAAGAAAATTTTTGATGCTTGCGAGAACAATAATATCTGTGTGCTCGGGGCATTTCCCAATCCAGAATCGGAAGTGCTTAATCTGTTTGTTAACCGTTACATCATCAATAAGCAGACCAAGCGCTTGCAGCTAGTGAAACCCAAACTGGACCCGATTGCCCAAAAACTCAGTGAACGTCTGGCGAAGGAGACAGTGTAATGAGCGAAATCATAGCCCACGGTGAGCTGATTGAACGCTTACTGCGTGGTGAATTTATCTGTCGTACTACCTGTGAAGAAGGCTGGCGGGCATTGAAAAATCCGGCTACCCGCGATCGGGTGGAAGCCTATCTGAACCAGATCAATCGCACGGTGGCCCACGCCGCAGAAGGTGAAGTGTTCTTTTGCGGCTACGTTAATCTCGGCGACAACGAACGCAAGCTGATTTCGGCGCAGTTCCGCGAAATTTGCCAGTCGCTGATCCCGTTAGTGGAATGGCTGGTACTGGTGCAGGAAGCCAGTGGTCAGGACGCGCCGTTGACGGAAGGTGCACCAGTGCGCCTAACCGAATTACAAAGCCGCATTGAAGATACGCCTGCATTTCGTGAACAACTGGCGAAACTGAGCCAATATCGACTATTTGGTTCCAGCTCCAGCAGCGTTGATGGACAGATTAAACTGGTATTCAAACGGCTGGTGGAACTGGGTTACTTGTTACGACCAAACCCGGAAAAGCAGATATATCTCGCCACCGGTAAACTGGATTATCTGTATGAAGTGATCCGTTTTATCGATGAAACAGAGAGCCTGAGTCTGGAGGCGCAGGCAGAAACCGCCAGTCAGAGGGATCTGCTATGAGCAGCAACTTACATCAGGCCGGGGTCAAGCTGTTGCGCTTGCTTGGCCGCCATGCCGAGCTGGTGATGGATACCTATCTTGGCGGCAGCATCGATGAAGCAAAGCTGGAACCTGGTACGGTAAAAAAACTCACTGATAATGGCATTCTGTGGCGCCCGGAACCTGGAGAGCCGCTGCGTTTGTCCCGCAACGTCCGGGCCTTGCTGGAAGACGGACTAAAAGACGAGCGTAACCGGCAGATCAATGCCAATGTCGGTTCGGCGCTGGCGACTATCAAAACATTGGCGAGTCACTACCGTGAAGCCCGTGCCAGTGTTGACTACAGTGCTGCTGAAGCTTATCTGGCCGATTTATCTGAACAGGTATACAGCTTTACCGAAAATCTGCGCTACTCAATTCGGGTGTTGTGGGGCCGCATCAATAATGAATTCGGTTATGTGGGATCAATCAGCGCCAAAATCCGTGAAAATGAGTTGGCACAGAGCCAGGTCTCCGAATTGCTAAACGGTTTGGAGATGATTGAATTCCATGATCTGGGCGAGCTGGCGGGCGATATCCGCGAACTGCGGCGTTTGTTGGTCACCAGTTTACAGGAAACCCTCAGCTCTTGTGCACAAGAACTCAGTGTGGTGCAGGGGCGTTTGCTGGAGCTGCTGGGGCGTTTTCGTAAAATTCAGGGGCGCACTCGGCTGCTAAAAGGCTGGTTACTGTATACCGATCTGCATCCAGATTATGAAGTGGCCGACCATGTGGCCCACAAGCAGATCCCGTCGCTGTTTAACCAGGCGCAGTCCTTGCTGGCGCCCGCAGCGGTGGATGTACACAATCCGCAGCATGAACCGCAACTGTTGGCGCTGGTGGCCGGCATTAAAGCTATCAGCCGTGAAAATCTGCCACAGCATGCGGTGCAACAGGCGCAACCTGTGGCGGTCATTGCCGCTGAAGCCTTTGATATTCCTGATAATCCGTTGAAACAAGCGGTAGAAGAATATTTTTGTGCGGTTATTGATTCCGGCCGCAACCAATCGGCGTTGCAGTATCTTGAATCGCAACAGTTACCCTGGGATGCCGAAAGTTGGCTGTTTCAGGTGATCGGTGGTTTCGAAGGGCTGAGTGATGAACACAAACAGTTTTTTGAGCTGGAACCGCTGGGGGAGGTCCACCCTATTTATTCCGGTAATTTTATTATCCGCGATGTAGAAGTGGGATTGCGTTGACAGCAATCGGCAAATAATGCAGATAAAATGCCTGTTGCAAATATCCCTGCGACGGGCAATCCACAAGCTTTTGTATTTTGTGAGCGAACGCTAATATTCTCGCGTCGTCGGGACAAAATGACTGTTTTCATTTTCAGCGGGCTGTGTATTGTAATGCACAGCCATTTGGTGTTGTCTGAAATAATAAACCTAATGTTGGAAGGCACTTGTTTGCTTGGTTGCGACATGATGAAGGCGCAGTTGCCACTGCGGTCGCACGGCTTGGCGGTAGCTTCTTGATGTAGGAAAAATAAAGGAACTCAACGATGCAAAGACGAGATTTTTTAAAGAATGCTGCCTTGTTATCTACTGCGGGGGTCATCAGCCCATTGCTGGCAACGTCGGTGCAGGCGAAACCTGCCATCGCGGCCGCTGAAGGGCACCGCCGTTTTACCGTAACGCAGAACTATGATGTAAAAGCGCCTGAAGGTTCCGCTGGCGTGGTGAAATTGTGGATACCGCTGCCGGTAGACATGACCTTTCAACATGTATGCAGTTTGCAATATCAGGGCAACTATCAAGAAGCTTATATCACCACAGGTAATGCTTATGGTGCCAAAACGCTGTTTGCCACTTGGCCAGATGCCAAAAGTAAACTGACCCTAACACTGGAGTTTGTGATTGAAACTCAGGATTGGGAACCGCGTAAAAACGGTGAGCTGGATAACTATAAAGTGCCTGACGTGATTCAATATCCCGCCGAAGTTAAACCTTATCTGCTGCCAACTACCCATATTCCGGTCGATGGGCTGGTAAAACAGACGGCAGATAAAATTGTCGGTTCTGAAACTAACCCGCTGAAAAAAGCCCATAAAATCTATCTGTGGGTGACCGACAATATGTTCCGCGACAACGATGTCATCGGTTGTGGTACCGGCGATGTGGCGACTATTTTGAAAACGGGCAATATGGGCGGCAAATGCACGGATATCAGTTCCGTATTTGTGGCACTGGCGCGAGCTGCTGGTATTCCAGCAAAAGAAGTATTCGGTATCCGCGTTGGACAAGCGATTAAGCTGGGTAAGTATTCCCATAAAGCGTTTGGTAGTGCCGATGATAAAGGCGTTGCTAAAATCAGTGGCGGTCAGCATTGTCGCGCTATGTTCTATCTGGCGGGTTATGGTTGGTTGCCAGCCGATCCGGGAGATGTGACTAAATTGCGTTTGGTTGAGAAAAAGGATAAACAGGATCCAGCCTCTCAGGCCGTCAACGATTATCTGTTCGGCAACTGGGAAATGAACTGGATTGCCTTTAACTATGGCCGTGATTTTGATTTGTATCCGAGCGCTGAACAGACACCGATCAATGATTTTGCCTACCCCTATGCTGAAGTTGATGGCGATCCGGTGAATTTCTACGATCCCAAAGTATTCGCTTATGACTACCAGTCAACCGAACAGCGCTAACACCCAGCAAGGCTCCCACGGCTTTGTGGCTACTGTGGCTACGGCGGTTATCGCCGCAGTAGCCTCGAGTTTGTGTTGTATCGGACCCTTGCTGTATCTGGTGTTTGGCATTTCGGCGGCCAGTCTGTCAGGTGTTGAACAGCTGACCTGGTTGCATTACCCGATGCTACTGCTGTCAACAGGGTTAATTGCACTGGGTTTTTGGCGGTTGTATTTTTCGCGCAGACCCTTGTGCAGCGGCACGTTCAGTCGCACTAAGCTGTTAATCCTGTATTGGCTCGCGGTGCCGCTGGTGCTCGCCTTTCAGCTTTACCCTTATGTGCTGCCCTGGATTCTGGAGTGGTTTGAATGAAACGTTTAATGCTGATAATACTGTTGCTTGGTAGCCCGGCGGTGTGGGCTGCCGATGAAACGGTGATTATCGATGTAGAAGCCATGACCTGTCCGCTTTGCGTTACTGTGGTCAATAAAGTATTGCGGCAAACGGACGGAGTGATCAAAGCCAAGTCATCACTGAAAACCCGCCAGGCGGTGGTGGTAGTGCCCGAGGGATTTGATACCAATAAATTGCTACAGGCGATTGATAAGACTGGCTATAAGGGCGTTATTCATCAGGTTGAAAAATCATCGTAACGCTACGCTGTTAGCTCGACCTAAAAGCGATGCTTCGGCATCGCTTTTTTTGTGTCGTTGGTCATTGGCCCTTCAGTAACTTACTGCATAATTTTACAAAATCAGACGAAGTGACAATCCCCAAGACTTTGCGTTCACTGTCGACGACCGGCAGGCAACCATGTTTGTTACTGATAAAATAGTCCACCACGTCTGCCAGTGCTGTGTCGGTGGTTAATGGCGTAAAATCGGTTTCCATCAGTTCCACCAATGGGGTATAGCGTTCTCGTCTGTCCAGAGCCCCTGCACCGTAACGATTAAGCAGTCCCACGACCGTGGCGATCATTTTCTTGTGTGTCAGCAAACCTACTAAAGTGCCGTCGGCTTCTGAAATTACCGGCAGGTGTCTTACACCTCGGCTCTGCATCAACAGGTGCGCATCCTTGATAGTGGCGCCGTCGCTGATACACACCACATTAGCTGTCATTATGTCCTGTACTTTCATGGTGTTTCCTTGTCTCAGTGTCGGCCGGGATGGGATTTGGCCGCAGTCATATCATACGCCAGCGCTGAAGATAAATGAATAATCAGCGGTTTCTTATAAACTTAATGATAAATTCACATACCAGTAACCGCCAGTACTGACAATTTGGGTCATTCAAGGATAGCTAAATAAGGAATGATTCATGACCCACTCGTTTTCCCGCCGTCGCTTTCTGGCACTGTCAGCTAAAGGCATAGGCGCTGCGGTAATCTCATACGGACTCATGGGCTGTAACAGCAATGATGATGACACCGACACTGTGACCGCAACTTTTAAACATGGTGTTGCCAGTGGTGATCCGTTGAGTGATGCCGTGATCCTGTGGACTCGGGTGACCCCGGTCACTGATGCTCAGGTGAAAGTTTCCTGGCAAGTGGCGACTGACGCTGCTTTCTCACAGCTAGTCACTAATGGTGAGACAATGACCGATGCGTCACGGGATTACACGGTGAAAGTCGATGCCGTGGGACTAAAACCTGGGACGCGTTACTATTACCGCTTTGCTGTTGGTAACGTGCAATCATCGGTAGGTATTACCAAGACCCTGCCTCAGGGCCAGGTGGCATCAGTGAAACTGGCCGTCATGTCCTGCTCCAATTATCCTGCAGGTTATTTCAATGTATTCGCTCTGGCGGCCGAGCGTGACGATCTGGACGCTTTGTTGCATCTTGGCGACTATATCTATGAATATGGTCGAGGTCAGTATGCCAGTGAACATGCGGCAGAGCTGGGCCGTGAAGTTTTACCGGCTAATGAGTTGCTAACCCTTAGCGACTATCGCACTCGCTACGCCCAATACCGCAGTGATGCCAGCCTGCAGAAAATACATGCCAAAGTGCCCTTTATTACCATCTGGGACGACCATGAAGTGGCGAATGATGCCTGGAAAGATGGTGCAGAAAATCATAACGATGGCGAAGGTGACTTCGAACTGCGTAAAGAAGCGGCGATGCAGGCGTATTTTGAATGGTTGCCGATCCGCCCTTGGCAAGCAGGGGATAATCAAGATATTTACCGCAGTTTCAGTTTTGGCGACCTATTAGATCTGCACATGTTGGATACCCGTTTGCTGGCTCGTGACAAACAGTTGGATTATGCGGATTATCTGGATGCCAATGGCAATTTTGATCAAGCGGGACTGATGGCGGCTCTGACGGACAGCAGCCGCACCATGCTGGGGCAAACACAATTGGCCTGGTTACAGCAACAGTTGCAAACATCGACGGCCACCTGGCAGGTCATTGGGCAGCAGGTACTGATGGGGCGCATGCTGTTACCTGCAGCGGTCGCCACCCAACAGATGTCCATCAGTGATTATGCGGAACTGGGGCAATTGGCGCAGTTGGCCGCCAGAGCCCAGGCCGGAGATCCAACACTGACGCAGGCCGAACTGGATTATCTGCTAGCAAATCAGGCCAGACTCACTCCAGAGGTGTTAGCATTGCTGCAATTACCCAATATTCCGTACAACTTGGATGCCTGGGACGGATACGGCTACGAGCGCGAGGTACTGTTACAGACGATTCGGACGCTGGGCAAAAATACCGTCGTGTTGGCAGGCGACACCCATAACGCTTGGGCTAATAATCTCAAAGATCAGGATGGCAATGCGGTGGCCGTGGAATTTGCCACCAGTTCCGTGACGTCACCCGGCATGGAAGACTATCTAGCGCTAGATCCCAGCCAAATCGATAGCTACGAACAAGCGGTGGTCAGCATGGTGACGGATTTGCAGTATACTAACTTGTTGCAACGCGGCTACTTACTGCTGGAACTCACAGCAGAACGGGCCGATGCCACCTGGTACTTTGTGGACACTATCTTGTCCAACAGTTTTGCGGAACTGTCTGCCAGACGGCGCCAAGGGTATATGTTGGCTGGTACGCCAACAGTGGTAATGATACCTTAGCGTTAAGCTCCCGAGCGACTGGACAAATGTGGCTGACAGCATAAGATGCAAATAGGGCCTTTTGCTGATAGCCACATTATGTTTGATGACTTTACGCTCGCAACCCTTAATCTCTACAACTTTGCCGCGCCACCGTTGGCCTACCATCAATTCGACAACATCTACACTCAGTTGCAATGGCTGCAAAAGTGCGACTGGATCACTCGCTGGATCCGTACCGCCAAACCACAACTATTGGCGATGCAGGAAGTGTTCAGTCCCGATGCGCTGCAAGCATTATGTGAAAAATGTGGGCTACCTTATTTTGTCACGGTAGCGCAGCCGCAGATAGAAGGATTCGTGGCGCATCAGAGTGTGGTGGCACTCGCCAGCAGTTATCCACTCACCGATGTCAGCGACGTTGAGATTGACCGGCAACTGATTTCAGCGCTGGGGTTAATGGATGAGTTTGTGCCCAGTCGCCGTTTCCTGCGGGTAACCACAGTGTTGCCTGGAATTGGTAGCACCGATATTTATGTGGTGCATTTTAAGTCTCCTCGTTCACTGCTAACGGCAGAGGACAGCCGTCTGCAAGGGGTGCCTGCATTGTTGGCGGGCAGCGCCCTCGGTCGCTGGGCATCCATTGTAAAACGGGGTACCGAGGCCGCGTTGTTATACCAGGCAATGTTGCAACGCCGTAACCATAGTGGTCATGCGATGGTGCTGATGGGGGACTTTAATGCCACCATCGACAGCAGCGAAATGCGCGCCTTAATGACCGACAGTAGTCGCGTGTTTACCTCAGATATCCGGGCGGCAGGGTTGGCCGCATTGGACGCACTGCAATTGCAACAGCGCATTGGTTACTATCGCTTATATGATGCATGGGAGTTAGGGCAACAATATCAGCCAATGACCGATGCCCGCCCCGTCAGCCATTTTCACGGTGCTAGCGGCAGTGCGGTTGACCATATTCTGTTAAGTCAGGAGTTCAATGGCGCTAGCCAGCACAGCCTGGGTCAGGTAAAGGAATATCGGGTGTATGACGATCACTTGCTGCGACCAAATTATCAATTGGACGCTATGGCCAGCGATCATACGCCAGTGACCGTCACCATCAGTTTGCGATAGCCAGGCATCTGCCAGGCAATGCAGAATTAAGGTATGATGCGCGCCATAGCGCGATGGTGATAGATACCATTCGCGGCCGTATCAGCGTTTTCATAGCCAAAGGGCATCGCATAGTGGACAGGATCAAACTTAAACCGGGGCGCGAAAAATCGCTCGATCGCCATCATCCTTGGATATTTTCCAGCGGTATTCACAACATCAAAGGCCAGCCACTTGCCGGTGCCACTGTCGATGTGGTGGCACACGATGGGCGTTGGCTGGGGCGTGGTGCCTGGTCACCAGAATCGCAAATCCAAGTGCGTATCTGGAGTTTTGACCGCGAACAAGAGATTGACCGGGCATTTTTTCTGCGTCGTATTGAGCGGGCGCAAAAGGCAAGAGATGCGCTAATCGCCCGGCAAGGGCTAACGGGTTATCGTTTGATTGCCGCTGAGTCTGACGGCCTGCCAGGGATTACCATCGACCGCTACGCTAATGTGCTGGTGTGTCAGCTGTTGTCTGCTGGTGCTGACTATTGGCGCGACACTTTGGTATCGGTGCTGGCGGAACTGTATCCAGATTGTGCTATCTATGAACGCTCGGATGTGGATTCCCGTAAAAAAGAGGGGCTAGCGCTGACGACGGGTCTGCTGCATGGCGAGTTGCCGCCGATGCCCGTGGTAATTGAGGAAAATGGCGTCAAGATTGCGGTGGATGTTACCACCGGGCACAAGACCGGATTTTATCTGGATCAACGTGACAACCGAGCTGTTGCTGCGCGCGCCGTAGCGGGGAAATCTGTGCTTAACTGCTTCTGTTACACCGGCACCTTTGGCGTTTATGCCGCTAAAGGTGGTGCTGCCAGTATCGAAAATGTCGATGTCTCCTCGCAGGCTTTGGCAACGGCCAAAGCCAATATGGCCCTTAATGGCCTTGATGACAGCCAGGTGCAATACACTGAGGCCGATGTATTCAAATTGTTGCGGCAGTATCGGGATGAAGGGCGGAAATTTGATGTCGTAGTGCTGGATCCTCCTAAATTTGCGGACAACAAAGCCCAACTACCAGGTGCCTGTCGTGGCTACAAGGATATCAATATGCTGGCAATGCAGTTGTTAGTGCCCGGTGGCACTTTGCTGACATTTTCCTGCTCTGGTTTGATGCCTGCGGATTTGTTCCAGAAAATCGTGGCCGATGCGGCATTGGATGCTAAACGCGAAGCGCAGTTTACCGAGCGTTTGAGTCAGGCGGCTGATCATCCGATTGCAGCTGCCTTCCCCGAAGGCTTTTACCTTAAAGGCCTGGTTGCTACGGTGTGGTAAGCGCCAATCGTGATTATCAAAATAATAAAGGGTGAAATTGTCACCCTTTATTATTCCTAAAATATGCCATCATCAATGCTGATAATTTATTAGATTTAATTGACGTAATTAATTAATCATTTCACAGAATAAACTGGTTTGATAGGGAACACTTTGTAAAACTAAAAGTGGCTCATGAAATGGGTTTTTATGTGATGTTTCTCATCTAATTATTTATTTTTAATTAGCGATATAATATCTAGATCTAACTCACTTCCTATTGTTTTTCTTATGTTTCACTTTTAATAATTACTTTCTCATTATGATAGTTAGTGTTTTATTAATTTAAAATTAATCATTATATATCAATAAGTTATTAATATATTAAATGTGGCACATTTGCTGCCTTTACATATTTGTCTCCAGACTAAGTTGTTCAAATACAGATTAATGTGAATAACTAATTAACTAATAAAAGATGAAATAATGAGGCGAATATGACACATATTAAAAACGCAACAGATATCTCTAGACGTCATTTCCTTAAGTTTTCTGGCGCGGCGACAGCAACGTCCGGATTACTATTGGCAGGACTGAGTACTGAAGCAGCTGCACAGAATGTCAGTGTGCCAAAACACTGGGACGAAACCTTTGACGTAGTAGTTATTGGCAGTGGCTTTGCAGGTCTGTCTGCCGCCATCGAAGCCAGAAAGGCTGGTGCTAACGTTATCGTCCTGGAAAAAATGCCTGTTCCGGGGGGAAATTCCACCATCAATGGCGGTGGTATGGCCGCAGTGGGCAGTGACGTACAAAAGGCTCATGGCGTTAAAGATTCCGTAGATCTGATGGTCGCCGATATGTACAAAGCGGGTCTGGGGCTTAACTATCCACAACAGGCGCGGATGGTGGCGGAGAAAAGTAATGAAGCATTTGAGTGGTGCCGCGATTATCTGGGCGTGAAATTCAAAGATACGCTGGCACATTTTGGGGGCCATGCGGTTCCCCGCACACATACCACGACTATTCAATCCGGTTCCGGCATCGTGCAGCCAATGCTCCAAAAATGCGATGAATTGGGCGTGCAACTGCAGAAAAAAGTCTATGTAAAACGGCTGATTGTGGACGGCGAACGGATTGTTGGCTTGGAAGTGATCCCTAACTACCGTCAGGGAAAAGAAGATGCCAGTAACACCAAGTTCATCAAAGCCAACAAAGGGGTGGTGATGGCCGCCGGTGGTTTTGCTGCAGACGTGCTTTATCGCACCACGCAGGATCCACGTCTGACCGCCGAACTGGATACGACTAACCATAAGGGCGCCACTGCCGAATGTCTTAAGGAATTGATCCGTGTTGGTGGTAATCCTGTTCAGCTTTCCTGGATCCAATTAGGCCCGTGGGCATCACCAGATGAAAAGGGCTTTGGTCTGGCACCTATTTTTGCAGGTTACGCGGCCTACCCCAATGGCATCATGGTGGATCCACAAACCGGCAAGCGTTTTGTTAACGAACTTGCAGATCGTAAGATCCGCGCCGATGCCATCATTAAGACCGGGCATCCGGCCATTGGTATTTGCGATGAAGTGGGGATGCAGCCTGCCAAGCATGTAATGGACAAGTTGCTGGAGCGTGGGGTAGTACATAAATTCAATACCCTTAACGAGCTGGCGGCATTCTACAAGATCCCCGAAGCCGAACTGTTAGCTCAGGCGGAGCGCTACAACCGCTTTGTGGCACAGGGCAAAGACAGTGAATTCTCCAAACCATTCGATATGGGACAAAAAACGCTGGGCCAAGCACCTTTCTATGGTGTGCGTTTCTGGCCTAAAGCGCATCACACCATGGGCGGCATTGAGATCGATACCCAGGCGCGTGTGGTCAACATTGAAACCCGCAAACCTATTCCTGGCCTTTACGCCGCTGGCGAAATCACCGGAGGCACTCATGGGGCCTGTCGTTTAGGCACGGTTGCAATACCGGATTGCATTGTTTTTGGTCGTATCGCCGGACAGCAGGTTGTCAAGGCGTAAGGCATTTTGCCCGGTGCTCGCGCCGGGCACTCTTCTGGATTTGGGGAATTTACAAATGAAAACAACTATCGCTAATTTACGTGTAAAGACTGTTGCAGCTGCCATCAGCGCGACTATGGTACTTGCCTGCAGCAGCGCCAGTGCTATGGATTTTGATGTCAATGGCACTAAGCTCACCTTTGGTGGCTATGCCAAAATGATGGTGATTTATGATACTGACGGTACGGTAACTGCACCTTATAACGGTGACCTTTACAGCGTTTACTCAACGCCGATTGATGGCACCGCCAATGCAGACAAAACCGATCTGGACATGACCGCCAGAGAAAGCCGACTGTTTGTAAAAACGGCAACAGAAACGGAATACGGTACTCTGACCTCTCATATCGAGGGCGATTTCTTTGCAGATATCGATGCTGATGGTCCTACCTGGTCTAACAGCAATGGTTTCCGTATTCGTCATGCCTATATGAAGCTACAAAACGGTAAACAGTCCATTTTAGCTGGGCAGACTTGGTCCAACTTTATGGATTTTGCCGGCATTATGCCATCGATGGACTTTTCATCAGACGCAGGTAACCCCTTTGTCCGTCAGCCACAGGTGCGTTACCAATACGATTTTGCGCCAGGAAACTACGCGTCCGTCAGTTTGGAAAACCCATCATTAGGTTTCTGTAACGCCGGACCGGCAGTGTTTGTTAATAGTGGATCTTCGGAAGATAAACTGCCAGACATGGTTGTGAAATACTTTTACGGCAATAAGACCTTTACCGTGTCGCCTCGAGCCGTGTTAAGACGATTCGAGATAGATGGTCAATCTGCATTTGGCTATGGTTTGGCCTTGAATACCAGCGTGAAATTCGGCGCTGGCCACAAAGCGGTACTTGGCATGATGTATGGCGATGGTATCGGCCGTTATGCGGGACTGGGTTTTAATGCTGGGGCTGGATTAACCACCGCAAATGATATTGAAACCTTGAAATTCAAAAGCATCATGGGTGGGGTGATCCTGGCGCTGAGCGATGATGTCAGTTGGACCGTTGGTGCGGGTTATTCAAAACAGGATGAAGAAGGATATGACATCGGTGCGTTGACCGCTATCGCCAATAAGACCGCGTTTTCCTGGCACAGCAATCTTTATTGGGATATTACCAAACAGCTGCAATACGCTGTTGGGGTGATGTCCGGTAAAGTGGAAAACATGGCTGGGGATGAAGGCGATATGACGCGCTTCCAGACCTATATCAAGTATTCATTTTAATACCATCGCTGCTTTAGACGGGTAATTAACCATGTGTAAATTGATCTTGAAAGCGGCGTTGGTCATGACTGCGATTGTGGGAATCCAGGCATTTGCAGCCAATACCATGAAACCGCATCATCAAGCCGCTGGGTTGAAATGTAATAGTTGTCATGCGACGACACCATTTCAAGCAGTATCGACGGATCAGTGTGTGCAATGCCATCAGTTGCCCCAGAAAAAGACGGATTATCATGGGGCACCCGATAAGCACGATTCGCCACACTATGGCCCAACGTTGGATTGCGATAACTGCCACCACGAACACGAGGCGTCAGAAAACTATTGCAACAACTGTCATGACTTTGATTTTAAAGTGCCATAACCCCTGAACAGGGTGTCGTCAATATTCCCGCCTGTTGCTCCCGGGCGGGAATATTTTTTAACACAGTATTAATTGAAGACAGTCACGGCGTTTTTTGGGCGGCTGACATATATTGGCAATACACCATCCGTATGTGGAAATAAGCATGAATACCTCAGAACTTGATCTAAGGGAGTTGTTGTCTTTTAAACCCAGGGGTGGTGCCATCAGTTTTCTTGGGCAGCGCATGTATCTGACGGATCTGTTTTCCCATGGTTTGCAGCAGATGGAGCTATGTCGCACGCTGGGACCGGAAATCACGCAATCGATCATCGTTCGTGCTGGTTTTTCTAAAGGATGGCTGGTCGCCGAACGTATAAAAAGACAGATGCCCGACGCTTGGGCGGAAGCCCGTAAAGGCAAACTCGGGCCATTGCTCTGCTCTATGTATGGTTTTGGTGAAGTGTTGAGTAGTCAGCGCCGAGATGGTATTCAAGCTACCCCGTTGGTGGAAACCTATTTTATCAGCCTGTATGAAGCAGAACAGCACTTACGCATGCATGGTTTGAGCAACGTCCCCGTATGTTGGGAGCAGATAGGATTTGCCAGTGGTTATGTTTCCAATCTTGAAGGCCGAACGGTGTACTTTATTGAGGATGAATGTCAGGCCAAAGGCGACAGTTATTGTCATCTACGGGGAAATTATCTGGAACAGTGGGGGGAGGAAATTACGCCCTATCTGCCAGTATACAGTGGTATCTGTAATGAAACTGTGGCGACCCAACTAGCCGACGTGTTGCGATCGGATGAGGCATTGCCGCGCAATATGCAAGACAAGATCAACCTGTCATTAAAACTGACATCTATTGAGGACGGTTATCCTGTTTCCAACAGCTATGCCATGCGTAGCTTACTGGAGATGGCGATAAATGTTGCCAAAGTGCCCACTTCTGTTCTTATCACCGGTGAAAGCGGCGTGGGTAAAGAGAAGCTGGTGCAATATATCCACAAAAATTCACCGAGAAGTGATAAGCCTTTAGTGGCAATAAACTGTGGAGCGCTGAATGAAACACTGCTTGAAAATGAGTTGTTTGGCCATGTGCGCGGCGCATTTACCGGGGCCGATTGCAGTAAGAGTGGTTTGATAGAAGCCGCTGACGGCGGTACTTTATTTCTGGACGAAGTGGCTGAGCTGTCTCCCGCCACTCAAGTGAAATTACTGCGGGTGCTGCAGGAAAAAGAAGTACGCAGACTCGGAGATACCGAGACTAACCATGTCGATGTGCGGATCATCTCCGCTACTAATAAAAGTTTGGAAGCGGCAGTAGAAGCCGGCGAGTTCCGACAGGATCTATACTATCGTCTGAAGGTGATCGAGCTCAATATTCCGCCGTTACGTGAGCGAACGGAAGATATTTTACCTCTGAGCCGCTACTTCCTGATGAAATTCAATCAAGAGCTAGGTAAGAGCCATACTGGATTTCATTATAAGACCGCTGACTTATTGCTGAGCCATAACTGGCCGGGAAATGTCCGAGAACTGGTGAATGCTATCGAGCGCGCCGTGGTTCTCAGTGCCGGACCACAGATAATGCCGGAAGACCTGCCTCACGAAATTCGTGACACTTTATGCCTGCCGTCAGTTGCTGGTGATATCCGGGCGCTACACGAAGTGGAGAAAGATTACATCTTGGCGGTGCTGGAAAAACTCGATAACAACAAGACGCAAGCCGCTGAAAAACTGGGAATGAGCCTGGCAACGCTGTATCGCAAACTTAAAGAATACGGGGCGCTGCAAATCGCGATCTGTTCGTGGCTTTACTCCATCGCCGCCATTTTACCGGGAGTTTAATCAGCTAAATGGGCTGAACAGTGTTGTTAATAAGACTTCCGTTCAGTCATCAACGTGAGCGTCAACGCAGCTCGCAACACGTGAATTGCAAGTCCATCTGATCATAGGATTTGGAGTAGCCACGGCCGTTGCTCAGTGCTTTAATCTGCTGTGGTTGACGCAGATCATCCATTCAGCGGCGCGTTGTGCTAGCCTGCGCATCATGGCTGTTTCCGGCCAGCAGAGAACATCCTCTTTCCCTAAGGTAAAAATAACATGTCTAATCATAAGCCTTCGCTGATAGGCTGGCTCTGGAGCCGTTGGCAACGTCTGCCGTTATGGCTGCAGATCCTGGCAGGGATGTCGCTGGGTATTGTTGTCGGTCAGTTGTTGGGTGAACGCGCTGACTACCTCAAACCTATCGGCACCCTGTTTGTAAACACCATTAAAATGCTGATTGTGCCCTTGGTATTCTGCTCGCTGATCGTCGGAGTCACCTCGATGCAAGATACCAGCAAGATGGGGCGTATTGGCTTTAAATCGTTTGCGTTTTATCTGGCGACAACCTCCATAGCTATCTCATTAGGCTTATTGGTGGGGGCCTTAATGGCTCCCGGCGAAGGTCTGCCATTAGCTGCACATGCAGTCGCGGCTGACAGTAAACCCGTTCCTTCGATTATGGAAACCCTGATCAATATCGTACCAACCAACCCGGTGGCGGCACTGGCCGATGGGCAAATACTGCAAGTGATTGTT
The DNA here is from genome assembly GCF_014651955.1 of Shewanella fodinae. Classification (GTDB taxonomy): domain Bacteria; phylum Pseudomonadota; class Gammaproteobacteria; order Enterobacterales; family Shewanellaceae; genus Shewanella; species Shewanella fodinae. The sequence goes on from NZ_BMXW01000004.1 coordinate 171,666, forward strand.
TTTGCCGTGGCATTGGGCGTGGCGTTAGTACTGATTGGTGAGCATGGTAAACCCGCTATTCAGGTGTTTGAGAGCCTAGCCGAAGCCATGTACAAACTGACGGATATGGTGATGAAACTGGCTCCCTACGGTGTGTTTGGCTTGATGGCGTGGGTTTCTGGGAAATATGGTATGCAGATGTTGCTGCCATTGCTGAAAGTGATCGTTGCAGTATATCTGGGTTGCATCTTGCACGTATTGGGTTTTTACAGCATCGTGCTGAGTGTCTTTGCCCGTCTCAACCCGTTACAGTTTTTCAAAGGTGTCAGCAATGCGCTGGCAGTGGCTTTTACCACATCCAGTTCTGCCGGTACTTTGCCCGTCAGCATGAAGTGCGCCAGCGAGTATCTTGGGGTGAATAAAAAGATCTCCAGTTTTGTATTACCACTGGGGGCAACCATTAACATGGATGGAACTGCCTTGTACCAAGGGGTGACGGCGCTGTTTGTCGCACAGGCATTTGGCGTGGATCTAACCTGGGTTGACTATGCCACCATTGTATTGACCGCAACCTTAGCGTCTATTGGCACCGCAGGTGTTCCTGGTGCCGGTCTGGTGATGTTGACGCTGGTGCTTAATTCGGTGGGGTTACCGCTGGAAGGGGTGGCGTTGATTGCGGGTATTGACCGAATTCTTGATATGGCACGGACGGTCGTGAATGTGGCTGGCGATCTAGTGGCAACGACAGTGATTGCCAAATCTGAAAATGAACTGGATCTGGCGCATTACAATGCGGATTTACAGCAAAGTGCGCGCATTGCAGAACAGAATGCCGCATCGGAGCAGCAGACAGAATGATGCATAAATCAGCGGCAAGTTAGTTGCGCTTTAAGGTCAGTAGTGAGTTGTCATGACTATCAACAAGCAACAGTTTGCCGTTTTTAATGACGGCTTTAGTAACCAGAGGTAGCAGTTGCATGACTTGCTGCTCTTGTTGCATTAGTTCATCGACACAGGCTTTCATGGTGCTTGCAGCCGGGCTGATTCGCAGTTGTTGCCCATTGAGCTGATAACTCCCTGAGAAATAGTTACAGCTGTTATTGCCACTAAGCTGATTTTTGGCGTTAAAGGTGAGCTGCGCTGGGCTAAAATCGACCACTGGCCGCTCTTGCAGCTGTTCTATGTGCCAGCGGCCCAATAGGGATGCGCTAGTGACTGGTATCGCTGTCATTGACTGACATGCACTAAGCGACAGCAGCCCCAGCGCTAACAAGGTGGGTTTTCGCATTCAACGGTTCCATTAGAGTATTGACGCAGAAGTGTGACAATTTTTGCGGGAGAAATGAAGTTCAGCCTGCTGTTAACCGTATATAGGTTACGGGATATCGGGCGATGTTAGCTTGGCGTGAACATCGCCCACAAAAATGTTAATCGTCGTGATGGGGCTGCGACGAGCGTAATCCAGATTTGGCTTCATCCACCATGGCTACCAGCTTGGCTGTCGAATCTGGGGTGAAAAAGCGATAGCTGTAATCCAGTGACATAGGTAGCGGCGATTGGTTGAAGATTCGCTCCACCCGTCGCACGATATGTTCCAAATCCCGTTCTAGATCCACAAATACCAGCAACACAAATTTAGTGTCATCATAATGTGCGGCAATATCCGCCGCTCTCAGGGTGGAAAGCAGCAAATTGGCTAACTCCTGATGGCTGCGTTTTAACACTTCATCATTGATATCACCTGTTGGTTCCAGCTCAAAGAAAATCACCCCACAGTGAGCGCCAAAGCGACGGCCGAGATTGAGTTGCCGTGGGGCCATCATAATAAAACCATAATGGTTGAGCATGCCGGTATTGGCATCTCGCATCGACAGCGCTTCAATGCGGTGATTTTGACAGAATAACGCCAGATCCTGCTGCAGTAGGATCTGAAAGGGTTCTAACATCAGTGGGCTGACATGCTGGTTCTCGTTGGCACGAGCATTCAGCACGCATAAACATCCAAAGACTGAACCATCCGGCCAATGTACTGGGCGAGACAGGATACACAGGATACTGCGAAACTCATCTGGATATTCATCCGCAGTGCCTTGTGTCAGATCCAGATTCAGGCCGTCGGGGCTACTGTAGGCCATGCGCTGCAATAGCGAAGTATCGGCATCAAAGATTTTGCCTGGTGCCAACTGCATGCTGTTGTCCGCGGCGCTGACAATCACTTCATAACCCGCATCTATTTTTTGCAGTACAAACACTTTGTCAGCCTGATAATAGTGTTTCATCAGCTCACACTGGTGCATCCAACGCACCAGATTCAGGCCATGATTGTCATTTTCCAGCAAACTAATTCCCGGTTTAACCGATTCAGGCAGCATGGCCTTATCCTTTGTGAGGGGCGATAGGCATTAAGTGTGGAGTTGTTATAGTTATTTTGCAACTTTGAGTAGGTGATGTTCCACTTATTGTCAATGTCAGTGCAACAACCGTAGCTATCAAAGGGAATATTTGTACTCTGAATCTATGTAAAATGTGGATTATCAGTCGTAGTGCGATGATTGTTAAAGTTAATATACAAATATCTCCTGGTGCTGTTGATGTACCTTGCTGGAAAATTTCTGGTTGTAGCAACGGACTTATATGCGGATGACACAGGATTTGCTAGCCTTAAAGCATCATCAACTGTGTGAGTAAGAACACGATGGAAACTCAGAAATTACATACACAGGAGTCGTTACTGAGGCTCAGCAAAACCTTGAGATTATCTTCTTTTGATATGGCCCGTTGGCTGGTGTCATTGCTGACATTACAGCAGCAGAAATGCCGGGTAGTTGAGGCGAGTGTTCAGGGTAAGGAAGGGCGGCGCTTTCTGGTGTTTGCGCTAGACAGCATTTTTGATTGTGGTCGCAGCAATAATTACCACAGCCAACTGACGCTGGTGACCGAAGAATCACAGGTGAAAGCGGCAGAAACGGTAACTGTGACGCCATTACCTCCGCAGCAATTAGCGTTTATGTGTATGGAAAGTGCTCATTTCGATCATTGTTACTAAGACGCAGATGTAAAAAAACCGCCAACTGGCGGTTTTTTTACAGCCAACGACTTACAATCCGGCGTCGTCGCGCAGCGCGTCAGCCTTATTGGTCTGTTCCCAAGGGAATTCATTACGACCAAAGTGACCATAAGCCGCTGTTGCCTGGTAGATCGGACGGGCCAGATCCAACATTTCGGTTAACCCATATGGACGCAGGTCAAAGTGACGACGCACCAGCGCGATCAGCTTGTCTTCCGGTAATCTGCCAGTACCAAAGGTTTCCACACTGATAGAAGTCGGCTCTGCTACCCCAATGGCATAAGAAATCTGGATCTCACAACGATCTGCCAACCCGGCAGCGACAATGTTCTTGGCGACATAACGAGCCGCGTAAGCAGCGCTACGATCTACTTTGGATGGATCTTTACCGGAGAATGCACCACCACCGTGACGCGCCATACCACCGTATGTGTCGACGATAATTTTGCGGCCAGTGAGACCACAGTCACCCATAGGACCACCAATCACAAAACGACCGGTTGGGTTGATAAAGAATTTGGTGTCTTTGGTCAGCCACTGCTGAGGTAATACTGGCTTGATGATGGTTTCCATCACGCCTTCTTGCAATTCTTTCAGGCTGATTGCATCGCTATGCTGAGTTGACAGCACCACAGCATCAATACCCACGATCTGATCATTATCGTAAACAAAAGTCACTTGCGATTTCGCATCGGGACGCAGCCAAGGCAACAGTCCCTGCTTACGTACTTGTGACTGGCGTTTCACCAAAGCATGTGCGTAAGTGATGGGGGCAGGCATCAGCACGTCGGTTTCGTTACTGGCGTATCCGAACATCAACCCTTGATCACCGGCGCCCTGTTCTTTGGGATCCTTACGGTCAACCCCTTGATTGATATCGGGTGACTGCTTACCAATGGCGCTGAGTACCGCGCAGGAGTTAGCATCAAAGCCCATATCGGAACTGGTATAACCGATTTCACGTACGGTGTTACGGGTCAGTTCTTCAATATCCACCCAAGCAGAAGTGGTAATCTCACCACCTACCATCACCATGCCGGTTTTGACATAGGTTTCACAGGCAACACGGGCCTTAGGGTCTTGGGTGAGAATGGCGTCGAGCACCGCATCAGAAATCTGATCGGCGATTTTATCAGGATGTCCTTCTGACACAGATTCAGAAGTAAAGAGGTGTCTTGCCATAGTCTGGAAAATCTCGTGATTAATAGAAAAACCTTTAGCTGCAACTATATCCGTATAGAAGCATCTACATCTAGACGTCTATTTTAATTTAATTTGGGTTTTATAAAACCCCTTTTGCTGATATTTGTGCAGTACGCCCCATCGCTGTTACCAATGTCCAGTAATTTCTTTATTGATATCAGCAGCTTTTAACCATCTGATAGTAAGTACTCGTTAGCTTTTTGTCTTGTCAGCTTTACACCTCGGTTTGATGAGTCTGTAACACATGAAGGTTTTTATACTAAGTTATGGCCATTCGTGCTGACTTTGCTCGTCGGATCTAAATAGCTGTTCCTAATTGCGTTTCATTCGAGGAATAGTGGCTATTCCGATAAGTCGACCCTCCGTGTCAGGGATGACGCGGTGGAGCCCCATGGATGGGGTTATGTGTGTCGACGTTGGGAATGGCCTCTGTGATCTGGTATTAAGAACACTTATCTAGGTCGCAAAGCCGGAAATATATTTGCGTCAACTGCCCCTCTGCGGGAAAATAACCGCCAATTTCCGCCCGACAAATCTCAAGACCCACTACGCAGGAGAAAGCATGTCTTCCAGTAAAGAACTCGCTAACGCTATTCGTGTGTTAAGTATGGATGCTGTGCAAAAAGCTAAATCCGGCCATCCAGGTGCCCCAATGGGCATGGCAGATATTGCAGAAGTCCTTTGGCGCGGACATCTGCGGCATAATCCACTTAATCCACAATGGGCTAACCGCGACCGTTTCGTGCTATCCAACGGCCATGGTTCTATGCTGCTTTATTCGCTGCTGCATCTGTCTGGCTATGATCTGAGCATTGATGATCTGAAGCAATTTCGCCAGTTGCACTCGCGTACTCCCGGTCATCCAGAATACGGCTATGCGCCAGGGGTAGAAACCACTACCGGGCCGTTGGGGCAGGGCATCACCAATGCCGTGGGGATGGCGATTGCTGAAAAAGTGTTAGCGGCGCAATTCAATCGTGCAGGACATGAGATTGTGGATCACCACACTTATGTGTTCATGGGCGATGGCTGCATGATGGAAGGGATTTCGCACGAAGCTTGTTCACTGGCGGGGACGCTGGGCTTAGGCAAGCTGATTGCTTTCTGGGATGACAACGGTATTTCAATTGACGGTCATGTAGACGGTTGGTTCAGTGACGACACTGCGAAACGCTTTGAAGCCTATGGCTGGCAGGTGATCCCGGCGGTAGATGGTCATAATGCTGAAGCGATTAACGCGGCTATCGAGCAAGCTAAAGCCGATCCACGACCATCACTGATCTGCTGTAAAACCATCATTGGTTATGGCTCACCTAACAAATCCGGCTCCCATGATTGTCACGGCTCACCACTGGGTGATGCTGAAGTGGCAGCTTCTCGCGAATTTTTGGGCTGGCCGTATGCACCGTTTGAAATTCCCGCCGAGATTTATAGCGCGTGGGACGCAAAGGCCGCAGGTAGTGCCGCGGAAGCGGACTGGGAAACTCAGTTGGCTGCATACGCCGCTGCTTATCCCGAATTGGCAGTTGAATTGAAACGCCGTGTCAGCGGCCAACTGCCAGCGGATTTTGCGGCAGGCGCGCAGGCGTATATCGAACAGTTGCAGGCTAATCCTGCCAATATCGCCTCACGCAAGGCATCGCAAAATGCATTGGAAGCCTTCGGTAAATTACTGCCAGAATTTCTCGGTGGCAGTGCTGACTTAGCGCCTTCTAATCTGACTATGTATTCCGCTTCCAAGTCCATCAGCCGCGATGATGCATCCGGTAACTATCTGCACTACGGGGTGCGTGAGTTCGGTATGTCGGCGATGATGAATGGTATCGCACTGCATGGTGGTTTTGTGCCTTATGGTGCGACTTTCCTGATGTTTATGGAATATGCCCGTAACGCCCTACGTATGGCCGCGCTGATGAAACAACGGGTGATCTTTGTTTACACTCACGACTCCATTGGTCTGGGTGAAGACGGCCCAACCCATCAACCAGTGGAGCAAACCGCTACGTTGCGTTTGATGCCTAATATGAGTACTTGGCGCCCATGCGATCAGGTGGAATCCGCTATCGCCTGGAAATATGCCATTGAACGTCAGGATGGGCCAACCTCGTTAATTTTCTCTCGCCAGAATCTAACACAGATGCCACGTACTGCGGCGCAGTTGGCCGATGTGGCAAAAGGCGGTTACGTGCTGGTGGATTGTGACGGTACACCTGAACTGATTTTCATCGCCACCGGTTCCGAAGTGGAACTGGCGGTAAAAGCCCAGGCTGAATTGACCGCAGCTGGTCATAAGGTGCGAGTGGTTTCCATGCCAGCCACTGATGTGTTTGACAAACAGGATGCCGCTTATAAAGAAGCGGTGTTACCCGCTGCGGTCAGCAAACGTGTGGCGGTGGAAGCGGGCATTGCCGATTACTGGTACAAGTACATCGGTCTTAACGGCAAGATTGTTGGTATGACGACTTTTGGTGAGTCAGCGCCAGCGGGTGAGCTGTTTGCAGAGTTCGGCTTTACCGTCGATAACGTAGTGGCAACGGCGAAGTCATTACTGGCATGAACCGTAACTGAACGAAAGGCCTGACAGGGCTTTGCTTTGCTCGCCATTCATAACGGCCTGTCTTATGATAGGCCGTTGTTTTATCGCCCTGAAATAGAGGGATATGAATTACCGATGATCAGAGTTGCTATCAATGGTTATGGCCGCATTGGCCGCTCCGTATTACGGGCATTGTATGAATCCGGCAAGCGCCAGCAGTTGCAAATTGTCGCGATTAACGAGTTGGCAAAACCTGAAGCCATGGTACATCTGACAAACTATGACACCACGCACGGCCGCTTCTCGCTCCGTGCCAGTCTGGAACAGGAGCAGATGCAGGTGGGCAATGATGCTATTACCCTGCTGCACCAAGCGGATGCCAGTAAGTTACCTTGGCAGCAACTGGATGTAGATTTGGTATTGGAATGCACAGGGGCACTGCATGACCGCGCCGCCTGTGCTACGCATCTGCTGGCGGGCGCGCGTAAGGTATTGATAAGCCACCCGGCGTCAGCGGATGTCGATGCTACCATTGTGTATGGCGTCAATGATGAACTGTTGACCCCCGAACATACCGTGGTGTCTAACGCTTCATGCACCACCAACTGTGTGATCCCGGTGATTTCCGAACTGGATCGTCATTTTGGTATTCGCAGTGGCGCGATTACCACGATTCACGCCTCAATGAATGATCAGCAGGTGATCGATGCCTATCACGATGATTTGCGTCGTACCCGTGCGGCCAGTCAGTCGATTATTCCGGTCGATACCAAGTTGGCGCGTGGTATTGAGCGAATTTTGCCGCAGATGAAAGACAAGTTTGAAGCTATCTCGGTGCGAGTGCCAACCGTCAATGTCACCGCTATTGACGTGTCGCTGACCGTGGATAAACGGGTGAATATTGCCACTGTTAACCAAGTATTGCTTGAGGCCACCCGTGGCCGTCTTGATGGCATTCTGGGCTTTACCGATGAGCCTTTGGTATCATGCGACTTTAATCATGATCCGCGCTCCAGTGTGGTGGATGGTACCCAGACCCGTGTCAGTGACGGTCATCTGATCAAACTGTTACTGTGGTGTGATAACGAATGGGGTTTTGCCAATCGGATGTTGGACACGGCGCTGGCGATGTTTCCGCCAGAGGCATAACTTTTTGGGGTAGTGCTTGACCGCTACCAAGACAAGCGCAAATTTATAGTTACTACAGGAAGCATGAACATGGCGATTATCAAAATGTCAGATCTGGATCTGCAGGGAAAGCGCGTGCTTATCCGTGAAGATCTCAACGTGCCAGTTGCCGATGGGGTGGTGACCAGTGATGCACGTTTGCGTGCCTCTTTGCCCACTATCAAGCTGGCACTGGAAAAAGGTGCCGCGGTGATGGTGATGTCTCACTTAGGGCGGCCAACAGAAGGGGAATATAATGCAGAATTTTCGCTGCAGCCGGTAGTGGATTATCTTGCTAAAGCGCTGGATTGCCCGGTGCGTCTTGAGACCGATTACCTGGACGGTGTTGACGTTGCCGTGGGCGAAGTGGTGGTGTTTGAAAACGTCCGTTTTAACAAAGGTGAAAAGAAAAATGATGACGCGTTGTCGAAAAAAATGGCAGCGCTTTGTGATGTTTATGTGATGGATGCTTTTGGTACCGCCCATCGCGCGCAAGCATCTACCCACGGCGTGGGGATGTTTGCTCCTGTGGCCTGTGCTGGCCCACTGCTTGCGGCCGAACTGGAAGCGCTGGCTAAGGCGATGGATAACCCGAAACGGCCATTGGTCGCCATTGTCGGTGGCTCCAAAGTGTCTACCAAGCTGACGGTGCTGGAAAGCTTGTCCAAAATCGTTGATCAGTTAGTGGTGGGCGGCGGTATTGCCAACACCTTTATCGCCGCTGCCGGTCACAATGTCGGTAAATCGCTGTACGAAGCCGACTTACTTGATGAGGCCAAACGGCTGGTGGCCAATGCTCAGAGTCGTGGTGGCGATATTCCAGTGCCAACCGATGTGGTTGTGGGCAAAGAATTCAGCGCTGATGCGGTTGCCACGTTAAAAGACGTAACCGATGTCGCCGATGATGACATGATTTTCGATATTGGCCCCGACAGCGCTGAAGTGCTGTCTGACATTATTATGAATGCCGGTACTATCGTGTGGAATGGTCCGGTGGGCGTATTCGAATTTGATCAGTTTGGCGCTGGCACAAAGTGTATTGCCGAAGCAATTGCCGCATCTCCAGCATTTTCTATTGCCGGTGGTGGTGACACTCTGGCAGCGGTGGATAAATACGGCATTGCTGATCAGGTTTCTTACATTTCAACCGGTGGTGGTGCGTTCCTGGAGTTTTTGGAAGGGAAAGAGCTACCAGCGGTGGCGATGTTGCAGGCTCGTGGCAACTGACATAAAAAATTTATCATAAGCTGTCGGCCATGACCGGCAGCGCTATTTACAGCTTATAGACAATTGGACCCGGGCAATCACCATTGCCCATGAAAGGAGATAACAGATTATGGCCTTAATTTCCCTGCGTCAGTTGCTGGACCACGCTGCCGAACACGGTTATGGCGTGCCAGCGTTTAACGTGAATAACTTGGAACAGATGCGCGCTATTATGCAGGCGGCTGAAGCGACTGACAGTCCTGTCATCGTGCAAGCCTCTGCCGGTGCTCGTAAATATGCTCGCCCACAATTTCTGAAATATCTGATGACCGCCGCGCTGGAACAGTACCCCGATATCCCCGTGTGTATCCATCAGGACCACGGTACTCACCCAGACGTATGTCAGCGCTCTATCCAACTGGGTATGTCATCAGTGATGATGGATGGCTCACTGATGTCAGACGGCAAAACTCCGGCCACTTATGATTACAACGTGCATGTCACTCGCACAACTGTAGCCTTTGCCCACGCTTGTGGGGTGTCTGTAGAAGGTGAAATCGGCTGCCTTGGCAGTCTGGAAACCGGAACTGCGGGTGAAGAAGATGGCATTGGTGCTGAAGGTACCCTGAGCCATGATCAGATGTTGACCAGCCCAGATGAAGCCGCTCGTTTTGTGGCTGATACCCATGTGGATGCGTTGGCCATTGCTATTGGCACTAGCCACGGTGCTTACAAGTTCAGCCGTAAACCTACTGGTGATGTCCTGCGTATCGACCGCATCAAAGAGATCCACGCCCGTATTCCTAACACCCATCTGGTGATGCACGGTTCTTCATCGGTACCGCAAAAATGGTTGCAGATCATCAATCAGTACGGTGGTGATATGCCAGAAACTTATGGTGTTCCAGTCGAAGAGATTGTCGAAGGCATCAAACACGGCGTGCGCAAAGTGAATATTGATACCGACCTGCGTCTAGCATCAACTGGCGCGGTGCGTAAATTCCTGGCGGAAAATCCGCGGGAGTTTGACCCTCGCAAATTCCTTAAAGCTTCCATGGACGCTATGGCCGAAATCTGTGTGGAACGCTATGAAGCGTTCGGTTGCGCTGGCATGGGCTCCAAGATCAAGCCGCTGTCGCTGCAGGCTATGTATAAGCGTTATCAGACTGGGGAATTGGATCCTCAAGTTAACCGTTGATAACTCGGTAATGATCAAAGAAGCCCGCTAATGCGGGCTTCTTTTTATGGCACAGGCTAACGGTTTTAATCACTGCGCGGGCGCCACATAATGACAACAATGGAGACCAGCGCCAATACCATGCAATACCAAACATCGGAAACGGCCTGCAGTGGTGATATTTTGAAGTGAGAGGCGATTAACAAGGCTTGTGCGCCGTATGGAATTAGCCCTTGAATAATACAGGCAAAAATATCTAACAAGCTAGCGGCACGTTTGGCACTGACGGCATTCTGCCGCGCTAAATCCCGGGCAATATCACCATTGATCACGATGGACACGGTATTGTTGGCAACACAGGTGTTGGTGAGTGCTACCATTCCAGCCATCCCCAGTTCAGCGGCTCTGCTGGAGTTATCACCACGACTGTGAGAGAAGCGACGGATTAAGGCTTCGATGTGCCGACTGATATATGCCAGCCCGCCTTGTTGCTGCATCAATGCTGCCAGCCCGCCCACTAACATCGACAGTATAAAGATCTCCTGCATATTGCCAAAACCTTGGTAGATGTCGTTGCTAAAGGCGACCAGGCCATAATCACCGCTGTAGAGGCCCACGCCACCCGCAAATAAAATGCCTAATACCAGCACCACGAATACGTTCACGCCTGCCACCGCAAGCAGCAAAATACTGACGTAAGGTAGCACTTTCACCACGTCTATTGGTTGCGCGGGAATGCTGGCACTGCCAGTCGATGCTAGAACAAATAACACCAACGTGATGATGGCGGATGGAATGGCGAAAATCAGGTTTTCACGGAATTTGTCGCGCATATAGCACCCCTGAGTGCGGGTCGCGGCAATGGTGGTATCGGAAATAATCGACAGGTTGTCACCAAAGAGTGCGCCAGACATTACGGCCCCTGCCATGAGTGTTAGATCAATATTGGCTTCTTCGGCAATGCCTAGCGCTATCGGCGCTACAGCAGCGATGGTGCCCATAGAGGTGCCCATGGCGGTAGCAATAAAGGCGGCAATCACAAAAAAGCCGGGTAACAGCAATTGGGACGGTATAAACTGCAACCCCAGTGCCACGGTGGCATCCACACCACCGGTTGCTTTGGCAACCGAAGCAAAAGCACCTGCCAGCAGGTAGATCAAACACATCGCAATAATATTGCTGTGGCCAATCCCGGCCATAAAGGTATCCAGCGTTTGATTTAATTGCTGCTTGGACAGCAGCACGGCCAGCACAATTGCTGGCAAAATAGCGACTGGACTGGGCAATTGGTAAAACGCCATCGCTACGCCATTGGCTTGAAAATACAGTCCGGCGCCGATAAACAGCAGCAAAAACAATAATAGGGGTAACAGTGCTATTGCCGATGGTGCGACAGTGGCTTGGGTATTTGTTGTCAAAATCTTCTTCTCAGTATGTTCTGTCCGCGGTGCAAACGGCAGTTTGCTGACGGTGTAGCTGTGTGGCGACGACTGCACTTACTATTGCAGTTATTGGCGCAGCATAGGGGATCAGTCGGAAGCTGTCAATTTAGCCATCTAGATGTTTTTACTTCTATATATGGCGTTTTGTTTATGGTTCCACTTATCAACACCGCAGTTACACTGACATTCCCATCAGCAATGGGTAGAATAAGCGCCAGTTGTCACGCGCAGGAATGGCTTTATGCATATACATATTTTAGGGATTTGCGGCACCTTTATGGGGGGATTGGCCATACTGGCGCGCGCCATGGGCCACAAAGTGACGGGGGCCGACGCTAATGTATACCCGCCGATGAGTACCCAATTGGAGCAACAAGGCATCACCTTGATCCAGGGATTTGAAGCATCACAGCTGCAACCCGCACCGGATTTAGTGGTGATCGGCAATGCCATGAGCCGTGGTAATCCTTGCGTGGAGGCCGTGCTGGAGCAGGGGCTGAAATACACCTCAGGCCCACAGTTTTTGCACGATTACATTCTGCCAGGGCGCTGGGTGCTGGCGGTTTCCGGTACCCATGGCAAAACGTCTACCTCCAGCATGTTGGCGTGGATCTTAGAGTCTTGTGGTTACCAACCCGGTTTTCTTATCGGTGGCATACCGCGCAATTTTGGCGTATCGGCGCGTTTGGGGGATTCCCCTTTTTTTGTTGTAGAAGCCGATGAATATGACAGTGCTTTTTTTGATAAGCGTTCGAAGTTTGTGCATTACCAGCCGCGGACCTTGGTGATCAATAATCTGGAATATGATCATGCGGATATTTTTGAAGACTTGCATGCCATCCAGAAACAGTTTCATCATCTACTGCGCATTGTGCCGGGCAATGGGCGGGTGATCTGGCCGCAAGACAGTGATGCGGTGGCCGCAGTGTTAGCCCAAGGGTGTTGGAGCGAGCAGGAAACCATCAGTCACAGTGCTGGCAAGGGCGATTGGCAAGTGCAGCCCTTGGCCGAAGATGGACACCGTTTTGAGCTGCATCTTGCCGGGGAATCGCAAGGCGTGCTGGAATGGTCGTTACTCGGTAAACATAATATGGAAAATGCCTTGATGGCCGTGGCGGCGGCGCGGCATGTTGGCGTAAAACCTGCCGATGCCATTGCCGCACTAGCGGATTTTATTCCGCCTAAACGGCGACTGGAGCTGATAGGTAATATTCACGGGGTACAGGTTTTTGATGATTTTGCACATCATCCGACCGCCATTGCCACGACTCTGCAAGGCCTGCGCGCCAAAATGGGCAAGGGGCATATCACAGTGGTGCTAGAGCCCCGTTCCAACACCATGAAGAGTGGCGTGCACAAAGCTACGCTGGCGGAGTCTATGCGTGATGCCGACAACGCTGTGCTGTATCAGGCCGATAACATCCATTGGGATATTGCGGCCGCAATGGATCATGCCAGTATTCCAATCACTGTGATGTACAGTATTCATGATGTAGTGCTGAAAGTGGCGGCGGAAGCTAAACCCGGCGACACCATAGTGATCATGAGTAATGGCGGTTTTGGTGGCATTCATGGCAAGTTGCTGACGGCACTCGATGCCAAATTTAACGCGGAGGCCCAGCGATGAAAAGCATCAGCCTAGCGTGGACCGGAGCTTCTGGCGCACCTTATGGACTGAAGCTGCTGCAGTGTTTGCTGCAGGCGGAGTATCAGGTGTTTCTGATGATCTCCAGTGCTGCTAGAGTGGTGTTGGCTCAAGAATTGGACATTAAACTCAGCGCCGCGCCAGACAAAGCCACTGAGCAACTGCGAGCTATTATGCCAGCAACTGGTGTGTTGCGCGTACTGGGTAAGGATGAGTGGTTCTCGCCTCCAGCGTCAGGCTCGGCGGCACCGAAACAGATGGTGATCTGTCCTTGCTCCACTGGCACCTTGGCGGCAGTGGCAACTGGGATGAGCAACAATCTGTTGGAACGTGCGGCCGATGTGGTATTGAAAGAACATGGTCAGCTACTGCTGGTGCCCAGAGAAACGCCGTTCAACGCGATTCACTTGCAACATATGCTGAGTTTGACCCAGTTGGGCGCCGTTATTCTGCCTGCGGCTCCAGGGTTTTATCACCATCCCCAAACGGTTCAGGATCTGATAGACTTCGTCGTCGCCCGGATCCTCGACCATCTGGGTATTGCACATTCATTAACGCACCGCTGGGGTTATGACACACCAGATGGCGGTAGTATCGAAGACTGAGACGAGTATGAAACACACCATCGAAATGATGATCTCTGCTGAGGAGATAAATAGCAAACTGGATGAACTGGCTGCGCGCATTAACGCCCATTACCAGGATACCGATAAGCTGCTGATGGTGGGCTTGCTTAAAGGTTCTGTGGTGTTTATGGCGGACTTATGCCGTCGTATCAAGGGCCATGTGGAGATCGACTTTATGTCGGTGTCTAGCTATGGCAATACCATGACCAGTTCCCGCGATGTAAAAATTCTCAAAGATGTGCAGTCCGATATTGCCGGGCGCCATGTGTTGATTGTGGAAGACCTTATTGATTCGGGCAACACTCTCAATAAAGTGCGCGAAATGCTGCGGTTACGCGATCCTAAGAGCTTGGCACTGTGTACTTTGCTGGATAAGCCTGACCGTCGTGAAGTGGATGTGCCGGTTGATTTTGTCGGCTTTACCATTCCCGACGAATTTGTGGTAGGTTATGGCATCGACTATGCGGAGCAATACCGCAATCTCCCTTATATCGCCCGGGTTATCCCTCAGGAATAAAACTGCATTGAGCGGTTTTAGCAGGCGATCTGACTCCCGCAATAGCGGGAGTTTTGTTTTATCCAACAGAGGACTCAACAGATGACAGCAGGTGTGGCGCTGGCGCTGGAAAACCTTAGAAAAACCTACAAGGGCGGCGTCGAGGCCGTCAAAGGTATCAATCTCAAGGTAAAGCAAGGAGATTTCTTCGCCTTGCTGGGCCCCAACGGGGCAGGCAAATCTACCACCATCGGTATTATCAGTTCGCTGGTACATAAAACCAGTGGCAAGGTTGAGGTGTTTGGTCACGATCTGGATAAAGAACTGGAATTGGCCAAGCTGTGTATCGGTTTGGTGCCGCAGGAGTTTAATTTCAACCAGTTTGAAACCGTACTGCAGATTGTGGTGAATCAGGCGGGTTACTATGGTGTGCCGCGGGCAGAAGCTCATATTCGGGCAAAGAAGTATCTGACTCAACTGGATTTGTGGCAAAAACGCGATGCCAAAGCTCGGGAACTCTCAGGCGGCATGAAACGGCGACTCATGATTGCCAGAGCGCTGATGCATGAACCACAACTGTTGATCCTTGATGAACCGACTGCTGGGGTGGATATTGAATTGCGGCGCTCCATGTGGGAGTTCCTGCAACGCATTAATCAGGAAGGTGTCACTATTATTCTGACCACTCATTATCTGGAAGAAGCTGAAATGCTTTGCCGCAACATCGGCATTATCGATAACGGGGTGCTGGTGGAATGCACCAGCATGAAAGCCTTGCTGGCGAAACTGGATATGGAAACCTTTGTGTTGGATCTTAAGCAGTCGCAGGCACAGCTACCTGCACTCACAGGTATTCAGGCACGGCTTATTGACCCTAATACGCTGGAGGTGGATGTCGCCAAGTCCAATAGCCTCAATAGCGTGTTTGCTGCACTGACCGCACAGGGCATTGATGTATTGTCAATGCGTAACAAGACCAATCGGTTAGAGGAACTGTTTGTGGAATTGGTGGAACGGGACAAAGGAGCCAGCGCATGAGAGGCCTGTATTTTATCGCCTTCAAAAGCATTGTCATTAAAGAGATCACTCGCTTTAGCCGGATTTGGATCCAAACACTGCTGCCCCCTGCTATCACTATGACACTGTATTTTCTGATTTTTGGCAGCTTGGTCGGCAGCCGGATTGGCGAGATGGGTGGCGTATCCTATATGGAATTTATCGCCCCTGGGCTGATCATGATGTCAGTAATCACTAACTCCTATTCCAATGTGGCTTCGTCCTTTTTCAGTGCCAAGTTTCAGCGCAATCTGGAAGAACTGCTGGTAGCACCGGTGCCACATTATGTCATGATTGGCGGCTATGTGGCCGGTGGTGTGGCTCGCGGTTTGCTGGTGGGGCTGATTGTCACCTTAGTGGCCATGTTCTTTGTGGATCTGCATCTGCAGCATCCATTGCTGGTGGTGGTCACGGTGTTTCTAACCTCAGTGCTGTTTGCTCTAGGCGGTCTGATTAACGCAGTATTTGCCCGTAATTTTGATGACATCAGTATTATTCCCACCTTTGTACTGACACCGTTGACCTATTTAGGCGGCGTGTTTTATTCGCTATCTTTGTTACCGGATTTTTGGCGTGGGGTGTCGGCGTTAAATCCGATAGTCTATATGATCAACGTATTCCGCTACGGCTTTCTTGGCTTTGCCGATATCAGTGTCGGGTTATCCATGCTAGTAATCGTCGGTTTCTGTGTTGGTCTATGGTTACTGGCATACTATCTGGTGTCGCGAGGCATTGGTTTGCGCACCTGATATACCTAGCTCAGGGATGAGCCTTATTCTGCCAACTGTAATTTGTATTCTTGTAACCGTGTTAGCTGTTGCTGGTTGCTTTGCTGCAAGCCATCGTAATGTTGGTTTATTTTACGCTGTTTCTGCAAAAACGCTGGTGCGGAGGCGGCAATATGTTCCCAGTAGCGTTCTCGATCTAACTTTTGTAACTCGCCTGTCCGCAACATTTCTAGGTAACTGTGTTCTTGCTGCAGCCGATAAATTTCTGTTTCTAGCCAACGTCGTAACTGCGCCTCAGTGAGATTTTTCTGCGCTAGGAGCCTTAACAGTGGGTCATCTGCTGGATTTTGCGTGGCAGTCTCGGTGGCAAGGCCATAATGGTATTCGAGCTGATGTTGAGTGTAGTCAGATGGACACGGTTGCTGGCTGAAAATTACCTGATCCTGAGCCGTGCATTTATAGATGAGCTTGCTGTCCTCGGCCGAGGCACTCGTGCCAGCAAGCAGTAATACCCCCAACAAGCAGCATCGATTAGTTGATAACATTGCACTGTCAGCCAGATTTACAATGTTAATTATCATGGCCCAATTTGTTACGTGAGGCCAGTTTTTTGGCTGTGACAGTAATTTGGCAACGACTGCTTGAGAGGTGCCACCAGTTGCGGTTTTAATATGGCAACTGGTGGCTGGGCGTTAACGATTAAACACCAGATTGTCGATCAGACGGGCTTTACCGAGATATGCTGCAGCAAGCAGCACTAACTCTTTATCTTTATCTGTCGCTGGTGTCAGCGTTTGTGCCTGGCGAAGCTCAATATAATCTGGCGTTAATCCGGCCGCCTGCAATGCGGCTTTGGCGCTGTTGATGGCACTATCAACGGCGTTACCCGCTTTGATTGCCTCCGCCAGATCATCCAGCGTTCTTTTTAGCGCTGGCGCTTTGGCGCGTTCTTCTGCGGTGAGATAACCATTACGGCTACTCAGTGCCAGCCCCGAAGATTCTCGCACGGTATCAACGCCCATCACTTCCACTGGCAGTGACAAGTCTTCAACCATGGTGCGAATAATCTGCAACTGCTGATAATCTTTACGGCCAAATAGGGCAATATCAGGCTGTACGATGTTGAACAGTTTGCAGACGATGGTGGCGGCACCGCGGAAATGACCGGGACGGGTGGCACCGCACAGCTGTTCTGAGATCCCAGGAACTTCAACAAACGTTTGTGCTGCTAGACCTCGGGGATAGATAATCTCTGGCGTTGGTAAAAACAGCAGTTCGCAGCCTGCTTCCACTAGTTTCTGCTGATCAGCTTCCAGTGTCCTTGGATAGCCAGCGAGATCTTCATTCGGCCCGAATTGCATCGGGTTGACGAAGATTGAGGCGACGACATGATCGGCGCGGCGTCTGCCTTCGGTGATCAGGCTGATATGGCCCGCGTGCAGATTACCCATTGTGGGAACAAAGGCAACACTTTCTCCCTTGTTTTTCCAGGTTTTAATCCGGGCGCGGATTTCCTCTATCTTAGCGGTTGTCAACATTTACGTAATGATCCAAAAGGTGTTCAGTTGAATGTATGCTCATCAGCGGGGAACAGTCCCTGCTGTACTTCCTCAATATAAGCGCTAATTGCTGCGCGGATATCACCGGTTTGCTTGAGGTAATTTTTGGAGAATTTAGGAATATAGCCGGAAGAGATGCCCAGCACATCGTGCATCACCAGAATTTGTCCATCGGTGTCTTTGCCAGCACCGATACCAATCACTGGAATGCGCACGGCTTCAGTGACTGCTTTAGCCAGCGCAGCAGGAATACATTCGAGTACCAGTAATTGTGCCCCAGCAGCTTCAAAGCCCTTTGCTTCATCAAGGATGCGTTTAGCGTTGTCTTCATCTCGTCCCTGAATCTTAAAGCCACCAAACACATGTACGGACTGCGGTGTCAGACCAATGTGAGCACATACTGGGATACCGCGTTCAGTGAGCATTTTGACGGTGGGCATTAGCCAGTGACCACCTTCCAGTTTTACCATAGCGGCACCTGCCTGCATCACCTTGGCACAGTTGCTGAGGGCCTGTTCCGGCGTGGCGTATGCCATAAATGGCAGATCGGCAACCAGTAATGCCCGGCTGATACCGCGGCGAACACAACGGGTGTGGTAACACATGTCATCAAGGGTAACGGGCAGTGTATCGTCTTGCCCTTGCAGCACCATCCCCAGAGAGTCACCGATGAGCACGACATCAATACCTTGTTCATCGAAGGCTTTGGCAAAGCTGGCATCATAGGCGGTGAGCGAGGCGAATTTCTTGCCTTCCTGCTTGTATTTGAGCAGTGTGGCGATTGTGACTTTGGACATAAGCTTGTCTTCCAAACACGTGGGTGAACTGAGTTATATGCCATCCGCCAGCATCTGGCAATGGCTATCGACGTTGGCTCATGTTGAGGGTAACGGCTGTACAGCGCGTTGCATGTCAGCGTCGATCAAATCGCTGATTAATGTACCACAGGGTAGCCGTAAATGGGGCGAAAGTTCCGCTAACGGTACCAGTACGAATGCCCGTTGTTTCATGCCGTAGTGTGGTACCTTTAGTCGTGGCATATCGATGATCTGTGAGCCATACAGCAGCAGATCCAGGTCCAATGTGCGCGGTCCCCAACGCACTTCGCGGGTCCGTCCTTGTGCGGCTTCTATGGCTTGTAGTGCATCCAGCAGTGCCAGTGGTTCAAGGTCGGTGTCGAAACAGGCAACGGCATTGAGGTATTCCGGTTGTGGTACATCGCCCATAGGGGCACTGCGATAATAGGATGACAAACGCAGGCTGTTATTGCCTGCTAATTGCGTTAGTGCGGCTTTTGCCTGTTCCAGCTGCTGTTTGGGCTCAGCCAGATTGGCGCCTAGTGCCACATAAACCTGTGGCATCTTATTCGGCGGCCTCTGGCGTGTTTTCAGTTTTGCCACGGCGAGGTCGACGGCGACGCTGACTGGCGTTACGGTTGCGTTGATTGCCTTTGTTGCTGTCGCTTGCCAGTTCGCGGCGCTGCTCTTCATCGGCATCCACAAACTGCTGCCACCAAGCAGCCAGTTTTGCTAGATTGCCACCTTCAGCATTGGCGCGCATCAACAGTAAGTCATAGGCAGCACGGAATTTGGGGTGTTCCAGCAGCTTGAATGCTCGACCACCTTTAGACCGTTCAAAACGTAACTGCAATTGCCAAATATCGCGTGCGGGTGTGCTAAAGCGTCGCGGAATACTGATGGTCTGGCACTGTTGTTCCAGTACGTCGCCCATGGCGGCATAAAAGGCATCGTAATGACTCAGACCGCTTTCGGAGGCGATATCCTGCGCACGAGCTTGCAAGGGATACCATAACAGCGCAGCGAAGAAATAAGCCGGGGTGACCGGTTTGTCCTCGTTAATGCGCACATCAGTACTGTGCATCACTTCCGTTAGCATGCGCATGGCTGGCCCCTTGGGGTCATCGTGCAACTGTGCTTCCACTAACGGGAATAATGGCTCAAATAAATGATACTCACGCATTAGTCGCAGGTTCTGCCCGGCTTTACCGGCAAAAAACAGCTTCAATATCTCTTCATACATGCGTGCGGCCGGAATATCTTTCAGCAACCCTGCCAGCGCCTTAATGGGCGCGGCAGTATGCGCCTCAATCTGCATACCTAATTTGCCCGCAAAGCGCACGGCTCTAAGCATGCGCACCGGATCTTCACGGTAACGGGTTTCTGGATCGCCAATCAGTCTTAGCGTACGATTTTGCAGATCTTGCAAGCCGCCGCCATAGCTGCGGATACTGTAGTCTTCAATGCTGTAATACAGGGCGTTGACGGTGAAGTCTCGGCGCTCTGCGTCCTGATCGATATCGCCGTAAACATTGTCTCGCAGTAGTCGCCCTGCAGCATTGACCTTAGAAATCGTCTCGCTGTTTTCGCCATGATGACCGCGGAACGTTGCAACTTCGATTACATCTCGTCCAAATACAATATGTGCTAGGCGGAAACGACGTCCCACTAATCGGCAATTGCGGAACAGTTTTTTGATGTCTTCCGGGGTGGCATTGGTGACCACGTCAAAATCTTTCGGCTCCAATCCCAGCAGCAAGTCACGCACACCGCCGCCTACCAGATAGGCCTGATAGCCAGATTTATGCAGGCGATATAACACTTTCAGCGCGTTATCGCTGATCTGCTTGCGGGAGATACTATGACCATCGCGGGGAATGATCTCTAGACTGAGTGCTGTGTCTGTATAGGCTTCTTCGGGAAGTTTGGCAGCTGGGCCATCGTCAAACAACTGCTTACAGAACTGTGTGATACGGCGAAAAATAGGGCACCTCTAAGTGTGATCACAAAGTTTGGGAACAAAACTGGCGGCTATCATATACCAATTAGCGAGGGATGAGTATATTCAGCTGCCGATGAGGATCTCGGTTTGTTTGGGGATCCGCTGCAGATCAAACTGTGCGACCGCTTGCGCCAGCATGCGCTCGGGCATATCAACAGTGACGGGAGGTTGTCCGAGAAAGGCTAATGCCTGTTGTAGCGCAATATGGGGCCGTTTTTTATCCAGCGCTTCAGCATGGTTCTGCTTGGAAAGTTTAAAACCGGGTTTGAGCACTGCCAGCGGCAGATGTAAAAATTGTGGTAACGGCAAGCCGAGTTGCCGATATAAGCTCAACTGGCGGCAGCTGGCTTCTAGTAAGTCGGCTCCGCGCACTATCTCTGTCACCTCCTGGTAAGCATCATCCAGCACTACTGCCAGTTGGTACGCATACAAGCCATCGCTGCGCTGAATGATAAAATCTTCACTGGCAAAGTCACTGGTGACCTGGATTTTGCCAAGTAACAGATCATCAAAACTGGCGACCTGTTGCTGGTTATATATTCGCACTGCGCCTTCTGGCAGTGCCAACTGACGACAGTGACCGTTGTAGAGTCCGTGCATCTGTTCCTGAATGGTCTTGCGACTGCATTGACAGAAGTAAGCCTCTCCCTGCGCCAATAATTGATCGATACACGCTTGATAAGCGTTGAAGCGCTGGCTCTGATACAACACTTTGTCGTCCCAATGCAATCCATAGAGCTCCAGCGTGCGGCGAATATCGTCTGCTGCCCCTTCTATTTCTCTTGGAGGGTCAATATCTTCGATACGTAGCAGCCACTTGCCGCCACAGGATCGGGCACGCAAAAAGCTACCGAGAGCGGCAATAAGAGAACCAAAATGCAGGGAACCGGATGGAGATGGCGCAAAGCGTCCGACGTAGGCCGGGCTGGTGGTGATATTCATATCCTGAGCAACGGCAACATCAACGCGGGGTAGTGTGCCCCGCGGTTGTTGGGGCAGGAATTAACCTGCCATCTGTTTTTCTTTGATCTCAGCGAGCGTCTTGCAGTCGATACACAGATCTGCCGTAGGACGAGCTTCCAAGCGACGGATACCTATTTCAACCCCACAAGATTCGCAAAAGCCGAAATCATCGTCTTCAATCTTTTTCAGTGTTTTCTCAATTTTCTTGATCAGCTTACGCTCACGGTCACGAGCCCGCAGTTCGAGACTGAACTCTTCTTCCTGCGCAGCTCTATCTACTGGATCAGGAAAGTTAGCCGCTTCGTCCTGCATGTGCGTTACGGTACGATCAACTTCGTGACGCAGCTGTTTACGCCAGGCTTCCAGAATGGCTCTGAAGTGAGCCAACTGTTGAGGGTTCATGTATTCCTCACCAGGTTGTTCCTGATAAGGACTCAGACCAGCGATAGCGAGTACACCAAGTGTTTTAGTGCCTTCAGGCATAACGCATCTCCTGTTTCAATTTGCGTCATAGGGCGTTTTTGCGAACGGCCGCTATCTATAGCAGAATCTATTTACCTAGGCAAACATTTCCAAAAATCGGTGATCATATCTTTGAATATGTCTGCTAATTTCCTTTTGAGCAAATTTTTACGTTATTATTCCCGGTTTCCTTCCAGGAAGGGTAAGCGCTTTTCCACCTGAAAAGCTTCAGGGCTCAGGGACGTGGCGTAAACCAGTACCTCAACACCGTGCGCTACCGCCTGTACAAGTAAATCCGCATAATCTGGGTCAATATGCCGAGCTGCAGCCACCTTTTTTATGCCTGTGTGCTGGACGAGGAACATTAACACTCCCCGTTGACCTTTTTCCACTACTGCCATCAATTCTCGCAGATGTTTTTGCCCGCGAGTGGTGACTGCGTCTGGAAAATAACCACAATCGCCTTCCAGCAAGGTGGTGTTCTTGACTTCCACGTAACAGTCAGGGCGAACACCATTGCTCAGAAATATGTCAATACGACTATTTTCTTCGCCATATTTCACTTCCCGGCGCAAGGATTGATAACCTTGTAACTCAGCAATGATGCCGTTGCTGATAGCTTCCGCCACCAATTCGTTAGCCCGGCCAGTATTAACGCCTATCAATTGTCCTTGTGGATTTTGCATCAGCTCCCAGGTGCCGGGATATTTACGCTTAGTATTGTCCGACACTGAGTACCACACGGGTTGCCCAGGAAACTGACAATTCTTCATGGAACCTGTGTTCGGGCAATGCAGCGTTGTTTCACTGCCATCCGGCAACTGCACATCGGCTAAAAACCGCTTATAGCGCTTCAGCAATACTGCCTGTTGCAATGGCGAAGTGAATTTCATGCCGCTAAATCTCTATTTTTACCACAAGCCTAAATATAGAAACGCCACAGCCTAGCAGGGTTTACGCTTTCTCACAAATATCACGCTCTGGATAACTTTAGCAGCTCGGTGCAATGCTATACACTTGCTGCCAAAGGGTATCTGCAGTGGTACCCACAGTGAGAAGGATAAATCATGGATCAAGTAATGAAGGTAGTGCTGACCGATCAGGCTGCAGCCGCCGTATGGGGTAAGACCGAACTGAGTTTCACCGGTGATGGCGCGTTGATCCACCTGCCGGAAGAGATGCCGTTACGGAGTGTGCAGAAAGCCGCCCGTAAACTGCGCACTCAGGGGGTGAGCCAGGTTAAACTGGAAGGGCAATTGTGGGATATCGATAGCCAATGGGCCTTTCATCAGGGGTTTGTCACCGCCAAAGGCGGCCACGTTATACACTGGAGTGGCAGCGACAAAGCACAGCAGGAACTGCAACTTCGTGCGGCTTGCAGTCAGTTTGCACGGCAGTTGATTAACGAAACGCCAGAAAATTTGTCTCCAGTAAAACTGGCGCTAGCGGCGGCGGCTTGGTTGCAACAATTGGGTGGTGCTCGTATCAGCTATCGCATTATAGAAGGTGAAGAGCTACTGGCACAGCAGTGGGCGGGAATTTATGCCGTAGGGCGTGGCAGTGAGCGCGCTCCGGCAATGCTGGAGCTGGATTACAATCCAGCTGGCGTGGATGCGCCGGTAGCGGTTGCGTTGGTCGGTAAGGGGATCACGTTTGATTCTGGTGGCTATAGTCTTAAAAGCTCTCAAGGAATGCTGGGCATGAAGGCCGACATGGGCGGTGCCGCGACTGTTGCCGCAGCGTTGGGGCTGGCTATTCAGCGTGGTCTCAATAAACGGGTAAAACTTTACCTGTGCTGTGCTGAAAATCTGGTGAGTGGTCGTGCCTATAAACTCGGCGACATTATCACCTATAAAAATGGGACAACCGTTGAAGTCGTCAACACTGACGCTGAAGGTCGACTGGTGCTGGCAGATGGTCTACAGGCGGCTACTGAAGCCCAAGCCGGACTGATTATTGATGCCGCCACATTAACCGGTGCGGCGGTGATGGCGGTCAGCAGCAATTACAATGCGATTTTTTCACCACAGAAAGCCATGTTGCAGTTTGCTGAAGAGAAAGCGCAAAGCGTTGCGGAACATGTCTGGCCTTTGCCGTTAGAACCTTGGCATAAAGAGATGTGTCCTTCGGCCTATGCTGACACCGCCAACAGTCGGCCAGTAAAAGGCGGTGGGGCCGGTGGTGCTTCCAACGCTGCCGCATTTCTGTGGCGTTTTGTGGGTAAGGATATCCCGTGGCTACACATCGATCTGGCCGCAGCATTTGAAGATGATGCAGGCTCAATGTGGGCTGCCGGTGCGACCACTCACGGTATGCTGACTATCGCTGAAATACTGATGGATTGAGTCCTTAGCGGTAACATAGGCCGCCACGATGGCGGCCTTTTTTTATCACGTTAATGACAAAAGGAGACAGCATATGCTGATCCGAGCCGCTACCGCACATGATGCTGAATTTCTGTGGGAATTGCGTCATCAAGCGATTGTCACCGGTTGTCGGGGCCATTATTCACCGGCCGTGTTATCACGCTGGACGGAAGACCCAATGCCGGTTGGTTTTGAAGATCTGGTGTCCGCCGGTTTTTATGTGCTGGAACTGCAACATGAGATCTTGGCATGTGGCCAATTGGATCAACCCAACTGCAAACTTGAGGCCTTATTTGTCCAGCCCAAGGTTATGGGCAAAGGGTATGGGCGCTTGATGCTGCAATATTTGGAACGGCAGGCGAAGGCTTGTAATATCCACCACTTGTCGCTGGAATCCTCGCTGAATGCGGCGCCTTTTTACCAGCATTGTGGTTGGCAGTCGCTCGGCCATAGTCGCTATCACTCGCCTAAAGGGATGGCTTTGGACTGCATATTGATGGAGAAAAACTTGTAGTGGTGGTTGTCATAGCAACGGCCAACGATGGAGAACCCGATACTCTACCCCTGATGTGCTGCTGAGCGAGTGATAAAGATTTAAGGTCGTCGGTGCTAATTGCAGCGCTGTAGGCGGCAGAGATGAGGGCTGATGCTTGGCTTTTCTCAACAAAGTGATATGTGGCCGGTAACTGTACTCTTTGGGGGCCAAACCGAGTTGTTCAGATAAATTGGCCGCCGCATTTGCCAGCGTTAGCAGCGGTTCATCTGCCTCACCTGTCAGACATAAAATCTGAGGTTTAGGCCACAGCACTATTTGGTCCAGCGTGACTGTAAAGCGCCGTAGCGGTAATTGTGGCACCTGCTGCAATAACTGCGGCTTGGTTGCCGCGGGTGTCTGACCAAGAAATACCAGTGTCATATGCAGATTTTTGGCTGCCACCATCCGTGCGCCAGGACAGGCCGCAACACAGCGTTGCTGCAGCGCATTGACCTCTTGTTGTTGTGTTTCAAGCGCAAATCCGAGAAATAACCGCTGGGTATTTTCCTCCAAGATGGCTCCTTAGTGTGCTTTGGATAAGGCTCATCATAACCTCCAGTTCGCAGGTTATGGGCTGCGGTTAGCCAGTCGCGCTGAAAATCGGTACACTGTCGCCAGTTTTTTGTAGTTAGACAGGTCAATTTGAACGCGTTACCCATCACCCAGTTGCTGCCGGAGTTGCGGCAGGCACTAACAACCGCTAATCAGTTGATTCTACAAGCACCGACCGGTGCTGGTAAGTCTACGGCATTGCCGTTGGCACTGCTCGACTGGCCGGAAATTAACGGTCGCATATTGATGCTGGAACCGCGTCGCGTCGCTGCCCGCAGTATTGCCGCCTATCTGGCACGTTGTCGGCAGCAACCTCTAGGGCAGACAATAGGCTATCGGGTTCGCGGTGAAACACAAGTGAGCCGCAATACTAGGTTGGAAATCATCACCGAAGGTATTTTGACGCGGATGATCCAGAAAGATCCCACGCTTGACGGTGTGGCAATGGTGATTTTTGATGAGATCCATGAACGCCATCTCACCACCGATTTGGGGCTGGCTTTGGCGCTTGAAGTGCAAACATCCGTCAGAGATGATCTTAAAATCTTGGCGATGTCGGCCACCCTGCAGGGGCTGCCGCTGGTGCAACTGATGCCGGATGCCATCACATTAAGCAGCGAAGGTCGCAGTTTCCCGGTCAGCGTTGCTTATCGCGCAGTGCCTGCTAACGTGCAAGCGCGCAGTGCGCTACCTGCTTGGCTTAGCCATATGGGCAAATCTATTGTCGCTATGTTCGCTGGCTCCGATGATCTCCCTGAATTGACGACTATGCAGCGCCAGGGCGCTATGTTGGCTTTTCTGCCGGGACGGGCGGAAATTATCAAATTGCAGGAGTATCTCACAGGCCGGTTACCCGATGATGTGCAGATTTACCTTATGTATGGCGATTTACCCGCTGAATTGCAGGATGCGGCAATCGCGCTCCCCATAACAGGAAAGCGCAAGCTGGTACTGTCTACTAATGTTGCCGAATCCAGTCTCACCATTGAAGGTATTACTATGGTGGTAGATTGCGGTTATCGGCGCCAGGCAAGTTTTAATCCACGCACTGGGGTGACTCGATTGGGGTTGAAGCGGATCAGTCAGGCGTCAGCGCAGCAGCGTGCGGGGCGCGCCGGACGTTTAGCTGCAGGTTTTTGTCTGCGATTGTGGTCGCAGGAAGAACAAGGCCGCTTAGCCGCTGCTGATGAACCGGAAATTCAGTGTGGTGAGTTGTTGCCCGCCGTATTGGAAGCCGCAAACTGGGGTGTGAAATCATTATCCCAGCTGCCGTTATTGACCCCAGCAAACGCTGCGAACGAGGCTGTCGCTTGGGAACTGTTGCAGACATTGGAATTGGTGGATAGGCAGCACAAATTGACCGCACATGGCCGTGCGGCCTATCAGTTCGGCGCCGCTTCACCACGGCTAGCACATATGTTGGTCAAAGCACAGACGCGGGTCGCTGAGAGTAGTGACAAGCAGTTATTAGGGCTGGCCTGTTTACTAGCGGCGTTGCTAGAAGCCCGCAGCCGAGGTGCCGGATGTGATGTGCTGGATAAACTGCCACAGTTATTGCGCGGGCCTGAAGCTAAACAGGCAAAATTATGGTTACGCCGATGCCAGTTACCCGAAGAGCCTGCGCGTTATCTGCATGCCGCCAATAATCAGGACGTGGCATGGTTGCTGGCGCTGGCATTTCCAGACCGGATAGCTAGAGCCCGAGGTGCTGCAGGTTTTGTGCTAGCAAATGGCACCGGCGTGGTTTTGGAGCACGACGATGCTCTGGCTAGTGCCGAGTGGCTGGTCATCGCCGATTTTCAAGAGCAGGAAGGCCGCAGCAGTGGTCGAGCCTACCTAGCGGCAATGCTACCTGCTGGGCTGCTGGATAATGAACTGGCATTTCTCACTGAGTGGCGTGAAGACGCTGCTTGGGATGACAATAAAGGGCGTTTTTTGGCAGAGCGACAACTTTGCTTAGGTAAATTGGTGCTGAAACGTGAGCAGTTGCCCCAACCCGACAATGCACTTAAACGCAAAGCGCTGCTGACACTGATAAGGCAACGAGGTCTTGGCCTGTTGAACATGGACGATAGTGTTAGACAGTTACAGTTCAGGTTACGACTCGCACAATCTGTAGATCCCATACAGTTTCCAGATGTCAGTGACGCTGCGCTGCTAGCATCATTGGAGCAGTGGCTAGCGCCTTATCTGGATGATGTATCGCAACTCAAGCAATTGGCAACCTTGGACATTTACTCACTGCTACTCAACCGTTTGCCTTGGCAGGCTCGGCAACAACTGGATGAATGGTTACCAACACATTGGCCTATGGTCACCGGCACTCGGGCACCCATTCGTTATGATGAGAATGGTCGCGCGTTATTAAGTGTGCGACTACAAGAGGCGTTGGGCATGTCAGACAGTCCGCGGTTGCTGCAAGGTAAACTGGTGATCACCATGGAACTGTTGTCGCCGGCGCACAGACCTTTGGCATTGACGGCGGATCTTGGCAGTTTCTGGCAAGGGCCGTACACCGACGTTAAAAAAGAGATGCGTGGTCGTTATCCCAAACATCTGTGGCCGGATGATCCAGCCAATACCCTGCCAACGAAATACACCAAGAAGAAAACTGAGGCAAAGCTGTCCTGACGTGGAATTATCATGGTAACTGCGAAGAATAACCGGAAAAATAGCGCTAAAAGTAGTAAAACCACCTCGAAATCAACGGGTGGTTTATGGCGTCAGTTGTGGTCCTTTGGCTGGAAATTGACGCTGGTTATCGTGGCGGTGTTGGCGATCTACTGTATTTATTTAGATCAGATCATCGCTCGTAAATTTGAAGGTCAAAAGTGGTATCTGCCAGCACAGATCTTCAGCCGTTCGATGCCTCTTTATCCCAGCGCCCCGGTGAGTCACTCGCAGTTTATTGATGAACTCAAGCTGCTGGGGTATCGCAAAGTGGCTAACCCTCGCCAAATTGGCGAGTTTTCTGCGTCATCTACCCGGGTAGAGCTGTGGCGCAGACCTTTTTTACATCCAGAAGGTCCGCAGCCTGCACAACAGGTGATGGTGAGTTTTGACAGCAATGGCGTGGCTTCGGTTGAGCGTTTAAGCGATCACCGGCAACTGGCCGTGTTTCATCTGGAACCTGTGTTACTGGATCGCATTGTTACCGGCGATGGAGAAGATCGATTGTTTGTGCCAACCGCGGAGATCCCTAAATCTGTGGTCGATGGTCTACTGCTCACGGAAGATCGCAGCTTTTATGAACATTACGGGATTAATCCGCTAGCGATTGTGCGGGCAGCCATGGTCAATCTCAGTGCTGGGCGCACAGTACAGGGCGGCTCCACCCTGACCCAACAGTTAGCCAAGAATTTCTTTCTTACCAGTGAGCGTTCTCTCATCCGTAAGATCCGCGAAGCGCTGATGGCAATCATTATTGATGCGCGCTACAGCAAAGAGGAGATCCTCGAAGCGTATCTTAACGAAGTGTATATGGGGCAGGATCATAACCGGGCGATCCACGGTATGGGGCTAGCCTCACAGTTTTATTTTGGTCGCCCCATTGGCGAACTGACGTTGGCGCAGCAGGCACTGCTGGTGGCGGAGATCAAAGGCCCATCCTATTACAATCCTTGGCGTTATCCGCAGCGGGCGCAGGAACGACGTGATCTGGTTCTGCGGCTGATGATGGAAGGTAACAAAATCAGCGTTGAACAGTATAAAGTAGCAGCAGCCTCCCCGTTGGGATTACGTAATGCTGCCCGCCCTGTACACCAGAAATTGCCAGCGTTTTTCGCACGGGTGAAGCAGGAACTGCGCGACCGTTACGGTGATGCTCTGCTCAAGCAATCCGGTATTAAGGTGTATACCACCCTGGATCCGTTGGCGCAGGAGGCGGCAGAGAAAGCCGTCAGCGCTACTATTTCTGCCCTGGACAGTAAAAATAGCGGATTGCAGGCTGGCATGGTGGTCACTGAACGTTATACCTATGGCATTGCGGCGATGGTTGGTGATCGTAATCCAGGATATGACGGTTACGATCGTGCTGAAGAGATCCGTCGGCCTATCGGTTCGCTGGTGAAACCCTTTGTCTATGCTACTGCCTTAGCACAGGGTAACAACTACAATCTGTTGACGCCCTTGAAAGATCAACCGATTACCCTTAAAAACGAACAGGGGCAGACTTGGTCACCAAAAAATGATGATCGGCAGTTTAGTGGTCAGGTTTCCTTGCTGGCGGCACTGACAAACTCCATGAATGTGCCTACGGTGAATCTGGGGATGGCCGTTGGCCTAGAGGCCGTCGCGACGACCTTGCAGCAAGCCGGTTGGAATGAGCCTGTTGCTGCCTATCCGTCAATGTTATTGGGGGCTGTCAACGGTTCACCGCTGATGGTGGCGCAGGTATACCAGACGCTGGCAAACAACGGCCGTTATCGGCAATTGTATGCAGTAACGGCTGTGCTGGATAAAGACAATCAGCCACTGCCTGTCAGCCATTTGCCACAAACGGAAGCCATCGATCCTGCCGTAAATTATCTGGTGCAGTATGCGTTGACTCAGGTGGTGCAAACCGGTACTGCTGCCAGGCTCGGGGCCGCGTTCCCCGGTGTTAAGCTGGCAGGTAAAACCGGTACCAGTAACGATCAACGCGACTCCTGGTTTGCTGGATTTGATGAACGTAATGTGGCCGCAATCTGGGTTGGCAGGGACGATAACGGTAAAACCGGTTTGTATGGTAGCAGTGGCGCTATGGCAATTTACCGTAGCTTCCTGAATAGTCGTGCCCCGCTGTCATTGCGTTTACCACCGGTGAATGGTGTGGTTCAGGGCTATTTTGATCGTGATACCGGGGTGGCAAAACAACCCGATTGCAGTGATGTCGTGGCGGCACCGGCCTTGGCAGACAGTTATCATCCTGCGGCTAATTGTGGCGAGTCGCGACCTTGGTGGCAGCGGATGTTTGGTGGGTAACCAAACATCGACGTCTGAATGTAGAAAAGGGCCATTGGCGGCCCTTTTCTTTATGTCTGTCTTACAGAAATCACGCAATGCGACGACGTGTCAGTGCTGCCAAGCCGCACAGGGCAATAAATAACCAGCCGATGCTGCCGCCTGATTTTTTCGCATCCTTTTCGGTCGCCAGATAGTTAATAATATCTACTAGGTCTTTGACACTATGCATTTCTGAAAGATTAATCATGTACTTATCATTAACGATAAAGGTCGGTACGCTGTCGATACGGAAATCATTTTGTTGTTTGCGCCATAGCTTGATGGTGTCGTTGACGGCACTGCTGTCTGCAACTTCATCATACTTCGCTGCAGCAACGCCTGCTTTGGCAAAAATGGCTTTAATGTCGTCTCGGCTGTTGATGGTCGACTGATGCTGGTGACCTGCCTGGCTATGATCTGCATCGCCTTGAATTGCCGCGAACATCTCATGAGCCAGCTGTTTTTCTAGCCCGAGTTGCTCCATGACCGCGAGAGACTTCATGACTTCGGTTCCCAAGTCACTGTTCATAAAGTCCACGTGTTTGCTTTCAAACGCCACTCCTGGTTTCAGGTTGGCTTTGATGAAAGGCAAATACTTTTGTGACATCTGGTAACAGTGTGGGCAATAGAACGAGAAAAATTCGCTTACGTTGGGAGTCGCACTGCCTTTATCGGCAATCTGGGTATAGTGTTTACCTTCAATAAAATCCGCTGCCTGAGCGGAGAGAGATGCAACGGAAATGACCACTGCGACCAGAATGGGCTTGAGCAAAATAGACTCCTTATTCGCTGTTGAATATCGTCAGAACTGCAGGTGCCGAGCTTAGGTTGGCACGCTTAATTATCACTTAATTTACTGATGCAGCGTGTAAACTGACCGCTAAGATGTGAGATAACTCATGCTAAACTGCCACGTAACACCTGCCATGCTTCACATACTTCACGAAACCTTGCCGCATCACCATTGGGCCGATCTGGATGCCAGCGCAACGCCAGTTTTCGCCATTGGCGGCGGATGTCGCGCTCACTAGCATCGCCTTCCAGCTCCATGACCTGTAACGCTTCCAGATAAGCGAGCCGTTCCGGTACCGCACCAATATACTGCTGATACGAGTGCCAGAATGACGCTAGCATCTCTTTGACGACATTGGCACACGTGTCGTAATTGCGCCAGTCCAGATAATAATCCCGCAATGCCTGATCCTGGCGTTGCAACATGCGTGGGTTGGCGGGGGCGATTCGGTACAGTTTAATATCCATCGATTGCACTTGCAGCCATTGCTGCGGCAACAGCATTTCCTGCAATTCATAGAGCGCATTCATCAATAGAAAGTTACGTTTAAACAGGTCTTTTTCGGGATTGTCATCAAGTTGGCTCATTAGCCCTCGCTGCTGCAATTCGGCAGCAAGGTGATGCACTTTCCAGCTGTGTACCGAGGCTTTTAACAGCGTCATTAGCGGCCATATTAACGGATTGTCCTCATGATGGCGGCAGATATCCGAAGCCTCATTGGCAGAGTGGGGGATAGCGGTTCTGGCAAGCAGCATAGCGTCATTCTTCCTGAACTGGCGATAAAACCTACTATGCCACAGCTCGCTAGCGGAGCAAGTTAAAAGTGCCCAGAAATAGCAGGGAACAGCCGTATGCTGTTCCCTTAACTTACTTAAATTTCGTTGATGATCTCATGCTGTGGTAAGCGAGACTTAGGCAGCTTGGCATTAAAATCCGTGGCATCACTGTAACCGAGTGCCACAATAACACTGGCGTTAAGTCCTTGCTCACGCAGTCCCAGTACTGCATTGAGGGTTGTCGCGTCAAATCCTTCTATCGGTGTAGCGCCAATCTCTAAGACACTAGCACCCAGCAGCAACGTCCCCAGTGCCAGATAGGTCTGTTTTTCCATCCAGTGTTGTAGATCTTTCAGCTCATAACGATGCATATTGACGAAAAATTTGCGGCCATTTTGCAGTGCTTGTTTGGCGGCTTCATCAGAAATTCTGCCATCTTGTTGTTCCTGGTCAGCCAGATGCTCCAAGTATTCATCGGTGATGTAATTACGGGTACACAACACTACTACATGGGAGGCGTTTAGGATTTTCGGGGTGTTAAACGCATAGTTGACAGTGGATTCGGCAACTTTGGCTTTACCTTCAGCAGTCGCCGCAATAACAAAATGCCAAGGCTGGGAGTTGACCGATGATGGTGCAAACTGCAACAGGGTTTTTAGCTGATCAATCTTTTCCTGGGGGATCTTTTGGTTAGGATCCAGCGCCTTGCTGGTATAGCGGCGCTTAACAATTGTTGTTAAATCAGTCATTTTCTATTCCTGTATGACACTAAACAGCGATCATGCATTCTACGATGTCGCCACTGTTTTACAATGCTTAAAGTGAACAGCAGGTGAGGCTTAAGCGGATGGTTGGTTTTTTTACAGATACTTTTGCTGCATTTCACAAAAGCAGCTGCATAAAACAAGGCAGCAGCAGCTAAATTGGTATAAAATGCGCGCCCAAACCGTAGACCGTCTTTTCAATACACCTCGGGTGACAGATAACTGTTGTTTCGCACAGTTGGGGCGGCTGGGAATTGGCATGTTACATGATGGGGTCGTTGCAATGATCGAAAAACGCTATATCACCGCTCAGGAATTACTGGAAGATTCATTCCGCCTAGCCGCTCAGGTTTATAACAGTGGCTTTCGCCCACAGTTTATTGTGGGGATCTGGCGCGGTGGTGCTCCAATCGGTATTGCTGTACAGGAATATTTTGATTTCAAAAAAGTCGAAACTGACCATATCGCCGTGCGCACCTCGTCTTATTATGGCATTGGCAACGATAAACAGAGTAAAGAGATCAAGGTACACGGCCTTCACTATATTGTTGAAAATGCTGGGGCTGATGACAGGTTGTTGATCGTTGACGACGTGTTTGATTCAGGTCGTAGCGTGTTTGCGTTGAAAGAAAAGCTGTCACAAATGATGCGGTTAAACTTGCCGCGGGATATTCGTATTGCGTGCCCGTATTACAAGCCCAAAAATACTATGGTGCCGATGAAACCAGATTACTATATCCATTCTTCCGATGAATGGTTGGTGTTTCCGCATGAAGTTTCTGGTCTGACGCCGGAAGAACTCAGTGAAGGTAAAAGCGATCTGCACAATATTCGAGATCTGTTTGTCTAAGTTTGTCGGTCACAAAAAGGGCACTGACGAGTGCCCTTTTTGTGGGGGATTACAGATCGCGGAATTTCTGCCGCAGTGCTTCATCCCTCTCCACCACTATGGCTTCCA
Organism: Shewanella fodinae; assembly: GCF_014651955.1. GTDB lineage: Bacteria > Pseudomonadota > Gammaproteobacteria > Enterobacterales > Shewanellaceae > Shewanella > Shewanella fodinae. The sequence continues at coordinate 205,504 of NZ_BMXW01000004.1, forward strand.
GCGTGACCACGCGCTGTTTCAGATCCGCCACTTCCTGCTGTAACGCTTCGAGTTGACGTGAGTCCTGTTGTTGTCGTCCGTTATAATCCTTAACCAGGCTGACAATGAAGTAGCCAACAACAATGATGGCAATCAGGGAAATTAAGCTCATTGTGGCCTCCTTTAGCCCAAAGAACATGGCCGTCCTAGGTGGATACGGCCATCGCTTAGTTAGCGGGTGATTTTCTCAGAAACTACCACGCAACGTTGTTCCTCTTGTAGCAGTTCTTTCAGTGTTCGCATCGTGATGACTGACAGTGTTGGATTGTCTTTCACCGCCTGCTGCAACCGGTTGACGGAACTGTGGTTACACTCGGTTGGGATCAGGGTCGGGGCGTAGCTACGCATAAATACCGGGCCTTTACTCTGATCCATCTGTGCTAGGGTATCGAGCCTTTCTTCCGCAGTCGCGGAGTTCAATAATTGCTGTTCTGCCGGATATAGGTTAGCCATGGCAATACGCAATTTCGGAAAGGCTTCTCCACTCTGATGCTGGATGCGACCAAGCCATTCACGCTTGATTTCGGCTTCGGGACGGATAACGGTCGCGGCAATCGCTGCCTTGATGCCAGTATCGCTGTTATCTTTGGCAGCTTCCTGTTTTAGTAATGCTTTACTGCCTGGATAATCATAACGATTTAACTGTCGCACAATATGCCAACGAGTGTCTTGATCCAAAATGATGCCATCCAGTTTAGCTTTGCCATCCAGCAGCTCATTGAGGTGTGCCAAAGACTCAGCGTCACTGGCAAAGTCAATGTAGGCATCAAACCAGCGGCGTTGCAGATCGCTATTACCAGCGGTTTCCATTGTCAGTCGCAGACTCATCTGTGCCAGCGCGCGAGCCACCTGATCACGATAATCGGCATGTAGTGGTGCCATCTGTGCCAACCAGTGTTGACTGGTATGCAACGTCCGTAGAATTTGCCCGATTAGCGTATAGTCATGTTCTTTCGGCAGGTTGACAAACACGGTGTCGAGATAGTGATTCAATGGCAGATTGCCAGCCATGACGCTATCCCACAGACTTTGCCATAACATAGAACGCAACAATGGATCGGTTACGCTAGCCAACTGGTTACGAGCGGTTGCAAATGATCTATCGTCCAGTTTTACTTTGACAAATCCCCAATCGTCGTAGTTGGGATATACCAGATCTGGGCATTGTTCACCTATCAGTGCAGGCACTTGGGTGCTGGCACCTTGGTAGGTTACGGCGACAGTCTTAGTCAGTGCTAACTGTTGGCGGTGTTTGCGTAATAGCGCGATCTGTACTTTCTGCTCGCGTAAGACGGGTTGTCCAGTAACGGCTGCTGTCTGGATAAGTGTAAAGCTGCTGATGGCACCATTACTGCACTGGAAATTGGCTTCCAAAGTATTGACGCCAGCGGTATACAGCCAGTCCTGAGTCCATTGGCTTAAATCGCGGTTAGCTGCCTTGGCTAAGCTGCCGATGAAATCAATTAATGTGGCATTTTGCCAAGCATAGGTATGCAGATATTCACTAACACCTTTGCGGAATACCTCTTCGCCTAACAGATGGCGCAGTTGTTTTAGGACGGATGCCCCCTTGGAATAGGTGATGGCATCGATGTTATCAAATGCGTTGCCTGTGGTTGGAACCGGCACTTCAATCGGGTGCGTTGTAACGCGACTGTCCTTGTCATAGGCGCCTTGTTTACCTCCGGCGTAAAAGCTGCGCCACGCATAGTCAAATTCGGTGGCGTTAGCGGTGGCTAGCGTTCCCATAAAAGACGCGAAACTTTCGTTCAGCCATAAGCCGTTCCACCACTTCATGGTCACCAGATCACCAAACCACTGGTGTGCCATTTCATGCAGGATCACTCCAGCTAACATCTGTTGCTGATCCTTGGTCATTTTGGCTTTATAAAGGAAACGGCCCTCGGCAAAGGTAATGGCTCCGGCGTTTTCCATGGCACCATACAGGAAGTCAGGTACTAGCACCTGATCGTACTTTTTGAAGGGGTATTTTACGCCAAAATAGTTTTCAAAAAATTTAAGTCCCGCAGCGGTATAGCGGAACCAATCCTGTGGGTAAACCTGCGATGCCACTGATTGGCGGGCAAACAAGCGCATGGGGTAAGGACCGCTCTTGTCGTCCTGCCACATATGGTACGGACCTGCATGCAGTGAGAAGTTATAGGGACTTAGCTTAGGGCTGACTGGAAAATGCCAGACCCGGAAGTCACCGTCATTGACGATGTTGTCTTCTCTGGTGGCGCTGATCACCTGCCAGTCTGCGGGGGCACGAACAGTAAGCTTGTAGGTGGCTTTGATATCCGGTTGGTCAAATACCGCAAACATCTGTTGGGCGGCAGCTGGCTCAAAATGGGAGTACAGATAAACTTTGCCATCAACGGGATCAACAAAGCGATGCAGTCCTTCACCATTGGTGGAATGTTTGCGGGTGAAGCTGACTTTGACTAGGTTATCACCGTTGAGCAGTAGTTTGGGATTTAGGCTTAGATACAGGCCATTGTAATTCGGATATAGCACATGACCGTTGATCTCTAGCCGTTGGATATTGGCTTTATTCAGATCCAGTGTCAGCGGGCTGCTGTTATCACTTAACGTGAAACGAATCGTGGTCTGGTTGGCAAAGCTATCACTCCCATCAAGTTTAAAATCTAGATCGTAACTGACATTGCTCACTCTGGCGGAGCGCGCCATCGCCTGTGCCTGTGTCAGATAGGGAGAGTCATCCCGCGAGGTAATTTGGGTATTGTTGGAGCTGCAGGCACTGAGGGCGGCGGTGGCCAGCACTATGATGCCAAACTGCTTGATCCGCATAAGCGACTTCACTGTTGATTCCTTGCTGTTTTGTTGTGATTGTGTTGAAGGTGGCCATTTGGCTCTGGGTTATAAGTTACGTCAAACGCCGTTAAATACCAAAACAGAAATGTTACAAAAAAGCCGCCAGTTTGGCGGCTCCTGTGTCAGTTTTAGGTTACATCCCGAGGAACGATTTGCTGCGGGTTTTGCGGATCTCTTTCTCGTCTGACCATTCGATCAGTCCGGTTTCCAGATCCATCAGGCGCATGGTCATCTTGTAGTAGACATCTTTGGTACTGCCATCCTGTTTCACGATGCTGGACAAGTTGCCGTATAGCATATATTGCGCACCGATCTGGCGACCAAACTTGATAGCAGTTGAAGGGTCAACCATTCCCGCATTGTTCTGGTAATCCAGCTGTTTACGGACTGAATCAACCTTGGTCATATCGATGAAGCGGAACTTACCGGAACGCAACAATTTGTTGCTGATAGAATCAGTGACAGATTCAGTATCGATATGCTCTGAGGTTTTATTTTTGATGGAGTCAACGAAGATAATCGGTCGGCTGTTAGCTGTCAGCGCCACCACCGACGGGAAGGTCATCATGCTATCGACCATCTTGTCAGTAATCGCTTGCAGATCGGTAGAGCCGAAATTCTCATTGACGGTTTCCACTTCGGTGGCATCGCCATATTCCACCTTGGATTGGCAGGCGGTGAGCCCAATGGCCATTGCCATCAGCATAAGCAGCTTAAAGTGTTTCATAGTCCGTTCCATTTCCATGTTGTCAAATCAATCTAGTATAAAACCGCGTTACATTGCCAGTATCTATTACCCAAACCAACGTAGTTTTACCACGCTGAACCTGAATCTCTGTAGTACCATGCAGCAGATTTATCTGATAATTGCCTGCGTTTAAATAACTGTGGGCAATCTGCGCCTCAGCTGGCAGGGTTAACCAACTACGACGATCTGCTTGTTCAGTTACCACATTAAAAATCTGCATCAACACACTACCAACTGTCTGGCCGTCGCGGCCTTCTGCCTGACGTGCCATCTCAGATTTGGCGTACACTCGTGCCACTTGTCGCGCCAGTATCCAGGGTAGTTGTTCTTTCAATGCGGTAATGGCTAACGCGCCAATATTGACTACAGGTGCGGTTACTAAGGGGGTGCCTAGCCCGTTAATCGTATCGCCACCGGGCGTTAGGTAATTTTCTCGATAGGTCGGCAGGGCAATGGTTTGCCAGTTACCATTGATGGTAAACGGCACGCCAAAACTGTCTTTGTAAGGTACAAATCCCTGCTCAACAATAAACACCACTTTCCCTTGGTTGGCACCCGGCTGTGGTGCATCCCCCCACCGCTGGCGGAAGTCATCATATTGTGGCATCTGTAATGCCTTCGCGAGTCTGACCAAGTCCTGTTGTATATAGGAGTTGTCAGGCGCCAACTGCGCCGCTTTACGATAGTCGATAAAGGCATCGTTGGCTTCACCCAGCAGTTCGTGTAATAGGCCGGTCATATAGTAGCTGTAAGCGCTTAGAAATGAGCTGGTCAGATTACCTGAGGCCTGACTGAGACGATCCATTTCGGCGCTGACGGTGCCGTTTTCCATCTGTTGCACCGTTTTACTTGATGATTCATAACGTTGCTGTTCGATTTGTTGCAGTTCATTACTGCGGCGCACTTCTACCAAGGCACCCGTCATGTCACCGCTGAACAGGTAATTGAGCGCCTGATACTGATGTAGCAAGATACGTTCATAGCCAGGGCCGCGATAAGGAATAACATTATCGTTTACTAGCAGACTGCTGCCTTTGGCTCCAACGTCAGACAGACTAATCACTGCCTTATCGTCAAATTTTTCATAATCTTGCACTGCACTCTGGTAAAAATCCTTGCTGGCTGCAAAATCCCCAGCTATTTGAGCCACACGGCCAGCCTCTTCGGCATAAAGCAGGCCGTCACGGCTGTTGATGCCGTCCGCCAGCTTATCGATAGTCGCTTTAGGTTCCGCAGAGTTCAACGCCTTTTTGGTGTCGGCGAGTTGGGTTGGATAGGCAATCAGTACGCTGTTATAGGCACAACCCTGCAACAATACCAGCAACAACACCAACGGCCCGCAGCGAAAACGGCGTAATTTCACTGTTGAGTCTCCTGTTGCAACGCCAGTCTTTCCCTGAGCGTGATGCCGTTGAGATGATCATATTCATGCTGAAAGATGCGTGCGATAAATCCCGTTAGTTGTTCCTGACACCACTCTCCAGTCAAATCCTGATAGCGCACTTCCAGTGACTGGTGACGTCGAATACTGCAACGCTCTCCCGGCAATGATAGGCAGCCTTCATCGCCGTCCACCATTTTCGCCGAACAGTGCAGCACTTGCGGGTTAATCACCACTTGAGGCGGCATTACTGGCGCATCCGGGTAGCGGGGATTGGGATGTGAGGCCATGATAAATAACCGCAGACTACGATTAACCTGCGGTGCTGCAATACCAACACCATTAGCCGCCTTCATGACTTGCAGCATCTCCTCAGCCAATGCGCGCAACGAGTCATCAAATACTGTCACAGGTGCCGCAGTTTGCAGCAATACGGCTTGTCCGTGGGTTACTATAGTCAGCATCCGTTATCCCTTAGTTTGTGGTGAAAGCCACTGCCGACATCAGTAATGTGGCGGTGGTGTTTCCTCCCCTTGACTGGCGATGTTGCTTGGCTCAATAGCTTTCAGTTTCGAGGTGATCAATTGTAACTGGAATTGCTGTTCAGCCACGACCTTATTCAGGGCAATCACTTCCTGATTCAGTTCTTCCACCGTGATTTCCTGAAACGCCAGTTTGGTTTCTAGCTCTTCAATCCTGTTCACCATTTGTTGCATTTTCTACCTCTGCTCCGGTATTTGCCAGCGCTCCAGCAGACTGGTGCTGCTAAGGCTCTGTACACTATTCCCTTGCCATTGTGACACAGAGTAAACCACTGCGCTCTGTGGCAGTGGTTTGTCTGGCAAAGAAACCTGCCAACTGGCGATTTTTTTGCCGGTTGCAGTTTGCCATAACTGCAGTTCCCGTGCAGGTGTTCCGGTAAGCAAGCGCGTGTTGTTTTGGATAAAGCGGGCGCTCGAAAAGTTCATCTGCCGGGTGGTAATTTTCAATTCGCTGATGATGTTGCCGCTTTGGCTATCGCGGATCCAAGCATTACCTGTACTGTCTGACATGAATAACAAGCGACTATCGGTACTCATGGTCACATTCAGCGCGCGTGATTGTAGTTGCCACTGTTGTTGTATCTGCGCGCTGTCAGTGCGCCATAACAACACCTTGGCTGCATTGTCCGCAGTTAATGCCAAACTGCCGTCGGCGGAGATAGCAACACTATTGACCTTTTCGTTATGGCCTAGAAATTTTATCAATACTTGATGCTGCGGATTGAGTGCCATGACACTGCCATCTGCCAAGCCCACCAGAAACTGACCGTTATTAGCAACAGCAACACATTGCGCGGTTACCGGTAATGACCACCAGCCAAGGGCGGCACCGTCGGTCGTGTGCCACAGTGCTACCGAATCATTGCTCAGCGTTATGGCATATTGATTGTTGGGTGAAATGTCGGTGGCAATCACATCATTGTTGCGACTACCTTGGATCCAGTGATAACGCGCTTGTGGCTGATTAACATCCCAGAAGAAAATACCATCTTTATTGCTGATCAGTGCGTACTGACCATCCTGTGACAAACTGGCGCTATAACTGGGTTCTTTCAGTAGTGCCTTGCTGCTCAGTGGTGAGGGTGAACAGCTCATCAGTATCATCCCTGAAAACAGTACTGAACAAAATTGCAACAAACGGTAAAAATCCATGAACTTGTCCCGCCGTTAATGGTCTGTTTTCCGTAAACTATGCATCGTTGCCACAATCATGCAGCTGCCGTTATGCACGCTTTGTAAGTTATCGGCAACTGGTATAAAGTGAGTCGCTCTAACTATTTTAGGTTAATTGTAACCAACTGAAGATCCTGAGGAAGCTTTTCATGAAACCATTTTACAAAATTTCATTGGTAGCGCTGGCAGTGCTTGGGCTAGCGGCTTGTAACCAGGAACAGAAAACCGCTGCAAGTGATACCAATGTGCAACTGAACACTGACACTCAGAAAGAGGCATACAGTGTTGGGGCTTCCATCGGACGTTACATGGCTGGTCATATCAAGGAACAGGAAGAATTGGGGATCCCGGTTGATCGTGATTTGATTATTGCCGGCTTTAAACAGGGTCTGGATGGCAAAATCCAACTCAAGGATGATGAAATGCAGAAGATCCTTGAAGCGCTGGATAAAAAAGTGAATGACAAACGCCAGACTAAAGCCAAAGAAGTGTCAGAAAAGAATCTGAAAGACGGTCAGAGCTATCTGGAACAGAACAAAAACAAAGCTGGGGTGAAAACCACTGAGTCAGGTTTACAGTATGAAGTGCTGCAAGAAGGCACTGGTGCTAAGCCAAAAGCAGAAGACACTGTAAAAGTGAAATACAAAGGGATGCTGATCGACGGTACTGAATTTGACAGTACAGAAAAGCACGGCGGCGAACCTATCGAGTTTCCGCTCAATCGTGTGATTCCTGGTTGGACTGAAGGGGTGCAGTTGATGTCCGTTGGGGCTAAGTACCGCTTTGTGATCCCCGCAGAACTGGCTTACGGTGACCGCGATATGGGAACTATTCCTGCCAACTCTACTCTGATTTTCGAAGTGGAATTGCTGGGCATCACGCCTGCTGCTGAGGCCGAAAAACCTGCGGCTGATGCGAGCAAATAACTGCGAATGCAAAATCCAATAAAAAAGGGACGCTTGCCGTCCCTTTTCTGTATGACGGTATTAATCGAAACCTTATAACCAACGAAAGCGGTAAAACAACCACAGCTGAAACCCCACCAATAGCAGTAGAAACCCGCAAAAGGCGGCAAATGCCCAATGGCTGTCGGCCCCAGGGATCCCGGCGATATTGACGCCTAATAACCCGGTGAGAAAACCCAATGGCAGGAAAATAGCGCTGATCAACGCCAGAAAATACAAGCGCTGATTTAGTGCCTCGGTCTGCCGATTTTGCAGCTCTTCCTGTGCCACCGTGGCGCGTTCACGGATGGAGTCTAGGTCTTCAATGCCCCGTATGAGCGTGTCACTGATCTCACCAAAGCGCCGTTTTTGACTGTCATCAAACAGACTCGCTGAGTCGTTGAGCAACTTAATATAAGCTTCCCGTTGCGGTGCTAGATAACGGCGTAATACGACGGTTTGGCGCCTGAGTTCCGCCACATCGACTCTTAACTCTCGTCCCTCACCGGATACCAGCAGCTCTTCCATATCGGCCAGTTTGTCTTCCAACTGATCGATGAAATCGATTTTCCTATCCGTGAGTTTGTCACAGAGTGACAGCAAAAAATCACCGCTGCTTTGCGGTCCGCTACCGTCACTGATGGCCTGCTGTAGTTCTTTAACGGCTAATAATTGGCGACTGCAGGTACTGATGATCCGTTGCTGATCGATATACAGCCGAATTGACACCATGTCTTCTGGATCGGCACCGGGGTTGAGGTTAATTCCGCGCAGCGCCAGTAACAGACCGTTGCCTGCACGGACAATGCGAGGTCGGGTATCCTGCACCAGCAGTGCTTCGGTTTCCAGTGGAGGAAGTTTGCAGATGTTTTTCAGCCAGTTGCGGGTTTTTTTGTGTTTGTAGTCAAAATGCAGCCATAACAGGCCATCCTGAGGTTGCCAGTTTCCCGCTTGTTCGTGCGTGAGGTGTTGACCGGCGTTAGTACCGTTAAGCAGTAAACTGCTGATGAGTCCTTCAGGCATGGAAGCTCCTAATCACGTTTGATAGCCAAAAACTAACGCAGTCAGGCCAGAAAAAGAAGTGTTGGTGTAAGGATTGAACAGCATTCCTGCTGTGGCTGAGTTAAAATTAACACTGACGAATTTATTTGCGTGAGAAAATCCATGGACTACGAATTTCGGCGCAATCCTATTACCGGTCTGCCGTTGGCCATTTTCAGTATGGAACATGAAGTTCTTGGGCGCTGGTTTTCAGATGAATTGGCAGAAGATCAAACGCTGTGCGAGCAGTTACATACGGCAATTGTGGCGCTGCAGCAGGGAAAACTTCAGGAATGGCGTTGGGTTGGGCATGATCTGACGCTAGAAATGGACAGCGAACAGGTGCGGGTGTTTGCCAACATATTGAGTGACGAAAACCCCGAAGAAACTGCAGAAGAAGGCCTGTCGCTTTATGATGCGGAATCTGCCGCAGATTGTGGCTTGGAAGATTTTCAGACGGCACTTAACAGTTGGTGTGACTATCTTGCTGGGCACTGACGTGGTCACCTTTAACAAGCCAGCATTTGGCGCTGGCTTGGTTTATTGGGGACTGATTAACGGTTTAGATAACGTACCGCCATTTCTGTGCGGGACTTGGCGTTGGCTTTACGTAGTAGATTTTTGACGTGAACTTTTACCGTGCCTTCGCTGATATGCAGTACTTCAGATAACATGCGGTTGCTCAGCCCTTCGGCCAAATGTTGCAGCAGTTGCAGTTCTCGTGGTGTCAGGGCATCAACCCAATCTTCTTCACCGGTGCCGTTCATCTCCAGTATAAATTCAGCGACTTCACTACTTACCACCCGTTGCCCGGACATGGCTTTTTTCAACTGTTCTAATAACAGGTCTGGCTCAGTATCTTTGAGCAGATAGCCATCGGCACCAGCTTTCAACAATCTCACGACATCCTGTTTGGCATCGGAAACTGTCAAAATCACAATGCGTGAGGTTACGCCTTCTTGTCTGAGTGCGTTGAGAGTATCCAGCCCTGACATGCCTTTCATATTAAGATCGAGCAAGACAATATCAGGTTCATCCTCGGCGGTTGCTGACAGTGCATCAATACCGCTACCGGCTTCGCCAAACAGGGAAAAGTCGCCGTCTGACTCCAGCAGTTGGCAGATGCCTCGACGCAACAACGGGTGATCATCGACCACTAGCACAGAATAGGGTTTAACCATTGTCAGACTCCGTTTGGGGCGGAAATATCAGCGTGACCGAAGTACCACCAGCTTCGTTGCTGGAAAAACTCACTTCCCCCGCAAGGCGGCTGGCACGTTCATGCATAATCCCTATGCCAAAATGCTGATCTCTTTCCTTGAGATGACTGAGACCAATACCATCGTCACAGATGGTAATCTGCACCATATTATCAGCATTTCTTTCGCACGAAACTTTGATTTGATTGGCATTTGCGTGTTTGATGGCGTTTAGCGTGGCTTCTCTCGTCAGTTGCAGAATATGAATATGCTGATGTGCAGCGAGCAAGTGCGAGGGGAGTTTGTAGTCCAAGACAATCTGTGTGGTTGTTTGTGAGCGTAACTGCTCTAACATCGCTTCCAAGGCGTTGCGCAGGTTGGGTTCCTTAACCGTCAGCCGAAAAGTTGATAGCAGTTCGCGCAACTGCACATAGGCGGTGCTGACGCCGTCATTGAGTTCATTCAGCTGTTTATCGACTTTATCGGTGCGGCAACTGGCATCGAGACTTTTGCGCAACAGGCTGATCTGGATCTTCAAAAATGACAACAGTTGTCCGAGTGAGTCATGAAGTTCGCGGGCGATGACTGCACGTTCTTCAAGCAATGCCAATTGCTGCCGCTCTTCACTGGCGTTATGGATAATGATGGAACGTGCCAGCATGATGGCAAAATTCTCAAACAGCGCCGTGTTTAACGCTCTTGGCGATACCACTTCCAGATAACCCAACTGCTTGCCTTCAAACTTCACTTCAAAGCGGGTGGCGGGTTTGTCTTGTGGCCATTCATCATCCGCAGAGATGATGTCCATATCTTCATCATCTTGTTGAATAATCAGGCGTAAATGACAGAGTTGTTCATAGTTTCTCAACTTAATGAGTGATTTTCGCATCAGCTCTATATTGAGCTTACCTGAGTTCAACATAATCAGGTTGTCGTAGAGAAATGTCAGTTCATTGTTGGCTTTGGTCAGTGCCAGCGTTTTTTCCTGCACCTGTGATTCTAATCCTCCGTACAGGGCAGCCAACTCCTTCACGGTATAATGCAGCGCCTCCGATAAGGCACTTAGCTCAATGTATTCAGTCTCCGGCAGCGTGACATTAAAATCTCCTTTGGCAATGGTGTTGGCAGATTCCATCATCTGTCGCAACGGTGTTGCCACTTTACGACGCATAAAACGCACAGTGATAAATGCAATCACCAGCATCAGACCAAGGCCGATAACTTGGCTGATCACCAGCAGGCGCAGTTTGAATGCGGCGTGGTGCTCCATCTCAGAAACCAGCATGTCGATGGTGTCGACAAAATCTTTCACTGACGCGGCATAGTCCCGGGAGTTTTCTTGTTGCACATAAGCTTTCATCACCTGCCACTTACGGATCACCAATTGGTATTGCTGTTTCAACGCCTTGGGAGATGACCAGTCCATGGAACGCTTGAGTGCATCGGAATAAAGCGTTGCTTCAAATTCGCGGATTTTTGCATCAGCCTGCTCACTGCCAGAATTGGCATAGAACAGCAAACGGTAACTTTGCATGCGCAAGGAACCTGAGGCGTTTATAGCTTTAGCATCCCCCAAACTGTAACTCAGATTAATAATGGCAAATGTTGCAAGACCGCTGGACAGCAGAATCAACAGCAACATCAGACCGAAGATGGAGGTGGTAAGGCTACCGCGTTTCATCAGGTTCACTCCAACATCAGCTGATTACGTAAAAAATATAAGCGTTTCAGCAACTACGAATGGCAAAAGCTTAACAGAGCAATTTGGTAAATCCATAAAAAGAGTGCTACATAACATGTGGCTATTTTAGCGTTTAATAAAGTTACTTAACAAAAGCTTAAAAATGTGACCAACATCGCCTTCACATTTTGATCTGGCGCATATTTGCTCCCCAATATCCCCTTAGAGGTATTTTGAAGGAAGCTTTTTGTGGCTAATTTCACCCTGTAAATGTCGTGGTTTTAGCCCATACAATAAAATGACTCGGAGATGAGATGGTGAACAATTTCAGCAAAAAAGCTGTTGCACTCGGTGTACTGGTTGCTGCTTCTGCCATGGCTGCAGGCGCTTTCGCCAGTGATAAAACTGAGCCACGCAGCGATATCTACAAAGATAAATTCAGTAAGCAATACAATAGCTGGCATGATACCGCCAAGAGCACTGAAAACACGGATTTGCTGGCAGCAGATCCTAATCTGGTGATCTTATGGGCAGGTTACGGTTTTGCCAAAGATTACAACGCGCCACGGGGGCATATGTATGCTGTTACTGACGTGCGCAACACCTTGCGTACTGGTGCGCCTCGCAGTGCCGATGACGGCCCGATGCCAATGGCCTGTTGGAGCTGTAAAAGTCCAGACGTTCCCAGAATGATCGAAGAGCAGGGCGAATCTGGTTACTTTACTGGAAAATGGTTTAAAGGTGGGGCAGAGATTACTAACACTATTGGTTGTTCAGACTGCCACGAAAAAGGGTCACCAAAACTGCGGGTGAGCCGCCCATTTGCTGAGCGCGCTTTCGAGACAATCGGCAAGCCATTCGATAAAGCCTCGCATGCCGACAAGCAATCTATGGTGTGTGGTCAGTGTCATGTGGAATATTACTTTGAGAAAGTTGACGGACGTAAAGGGTTTGTTAAGTTTCCGTGGGATGATGGCGTGACCGTTGAAAAGATGGAAGCCTATTATGACAAGCTGGATTTTGCCGACTGGACTAACAAAATTTCTAAAACCCCGATGCTGAAAGCGCAGCACCCAGGTTATGAAACTTGGTCTCTGAGTGTTCACGGCCAAAACAATGTCACCTGTGTAGATTGCCATATGCCGAAAGTGACCAATGCTGAAGGCAAACGCTTTACTGATCATAAAGTCGGCAATCCATTTGATCGTTTTGAAGAAACTTGTGCTCGTTGCCATAGTGCCAGCAAAGAAACCATGCTGGGGCAATACGAAGCAGGTAAGCAAAAAGTGAAAGAGCTGAAAGCGAGAGCCGAAGAGCAGTTGGTGCATGCTCACTTTGAAGCCGGTGCCGCTTGGGCAGCAGGCACTTCTGCCGATGAGATGAAACCGATCCTGACCGATATCCGCCATGCACAGTGGCGTTGGGATTATGCCATTGCATCTCATGGTGTATATGCGCACAACCCAACTGAAGCATTGCGTATTCTCGGGTCTGCCGTCGAAATCGCCGGTAATGCTCGTATCAAACTAGCACAGTTGTTATCGGCTAAAGGGGTTAAACAACCGGTTGCGATCCCAGATATTTCAACCAAAGCCAAAGCCCAAGCTGCCGTTGGCTTGGATATGACTAAGCTGGTGTCTGAGAAAGAAGCATTTAAGAAAGAAGTGTTACCTGTATGGGATGCCGAAGCGAAAAAACGCGAAGCGACTTACAAGTAAGAACTTAAGGTGAAGTCAAAGTCCCTGCGGTTGCGGGGACTTTTTTATGCCGTTACTTGATCAGTGACAGCAACTGCCGGAAACGCTCGCCAGAGGCCTGCTGTTGCAGTTCAAACAATAACGACTCTGTTTGTGTTAGCCAAGCGCCGCGTTGTTGCATCATCTGCAGCCCAAGTACACGATTTTCCTGATGACGTGAGTCTACTGCGTCGGCGATAACGTGCACCTCTAACCCTTCATTCAGCAAATCACAACAAGTCTGATAGACACAGATATGTGTTTCGATCCCCGCCAGCAACACTTGACGACGGCCACTTGCCTGCAACTGCTGCCGAAAACTATCACACTGCCAGCCACTGAAATGCTGTTTAGCAATCGGCTGAGTGTACGCTTGCAAAAGCGTTGCTAGTTCAGGACTGGTGTGTCCAAGCTTGTCCGGTAGTTGCTCTAGCCATAAGACTGGAATATCAAACAGCGGCATGGCTTGCGCCAAGACCTGCAAACGCTGGTGTAGCTGTTCTGTCTGCGACATGATGCGCGCAAGCTTACCCTGCACATCCACAATCACCAGAATGGTTTCTGTGCTTTGCAACATAACTCCCTCCATCGCGAATAATCCCTGACAAATTAACCTGTTCTAGGAGTGTTACCAATAAGGCCAAAGTCGACTCTGGCGCTTCAAAATTGTGCAGGCATGGAACCATTGAACCATTTTGGTGCATTTCACCATGCAATAACGCAACGTTTTTTAGTTAAGTTATTATAAAACAAAAATTTAACATCTTGGCCTAATGATTGAATTGTACCAAGCAATATCACACACATATAACGGCGATTTGGGAGGTCTGGATGAAATTAGTCAGCGCAATCATCAAGCCATTTAAGCTTGATGATGTCCGCGAGGCGATTGCGGGCATTGGCATCGAAGGTATGACTGTCACTGAAGTGAAAGGGTTTGGTCGTCAGAAAGGTCATACAGAGCTTTATCGTGGAGCGGAGTATCAGGTGGACTTTTTACCAAAAGTGAAACTGGAAATTGCCACCAAGGACGAGAATCTTGACCACCTGCTTGAGGCCATTACCAATGCGGCTCACACCGGTAAGATTGGTGACGGTAAGATCTTTGTCACTGATCTGGAACAGGTTATCCGTATCCGTACTGGCGAAACTGATAACGAAGCGCTTTAAGGGGGAAAATAATGGAAGAATTAACCAAGTTGGGGACTTCTGTATCAGAGTTGCGCTTTGCACTGGATACGTTTTATCTGCTGATTTCCGGTGCACTGGTGATGTGGATGGCCGCGGGGTTTGCGATGCTTGAAGCCGGTCTAGTCAGAGCAAAAAATACCACAGAAATTCTGACTAAGAACGTTGTGCTGTATGCCATTTCCTGTGTGACTTATCTACTGGTGGGTTACTACATTATGTACGTTGATAATAGCGAAGGTGGCTGGTTACCTAGTTTCGGTGGACTGATTGGTACTCAAGCTGCTGATGCATCGCACTCGCTTGAATCCGATTTCTTTTTCCAGGTCGTGTTTGTAGCAACTGCTATGTCTATTGTCTCTGGAGCCGTTGCTGAACGTATGAAACTGTGGGCATTTCTGGCTTTCAGTGTAGTGATGACGGCGTTTATCTATCCTGTTGAAGGCTACTGGACCTGGGGTGGTGGCTTCCTTAAAGCCGCTGGCTTCTCTGACTTTGCTGGTTCCGGTATTGTGCATTTAGCCGGGGCTTCCGCGGCATTAGCAGGGGTATTACTGTTAGGTGCTCGTAAAGGCAAGTTTGCCGCAGATGGTTCGGTTACCCCCATTCCTGGATGTAACCTGCCGTTAGCGACCTTAGGTACTATCATTCTGTGGATGGGATGGTTTGGATTTAACGGTGGTTCACAATTGGCAATATCCAGCATGGCGGATGCCAGCGCCGTAGGTAAGGTGTTTGTGAACACTAACTCAGCAGCAGCATTTGGGGCCGTTGCCGCATTGATCGTCTGTAAGATGGTGTGGGGCAAGGCCGATCTGACCATGATCCTCAACGGTGCTTTAGCTGGCCTAGTGGCGATTACAGCTGATCCGCTCAGCCCATCATTAGTCATGGCCGGTATCATAGGTTTGGTTGCTGGTGCACTGGTCGTGTTCTCTATCGTGTTCTTCGATCGTATCAAGATCGACGACCCAGTAGGTGCTACTTCAGTCCATGGTGTATGTGGCTTGTTTGGGGTCATGATGGTGCCGGTATCCAACGCTGATGCGACCTTCGGTGCCCAGGCTCTGGGGGCCGTTTGTATTTTCGGTTGGGTATTCGTCACGTCTCTAGTGGTTTGGGTGATTCTGAAGGCCACTATGGGTATCCGTGTGAGTGAAGAAGAAGAATACAACGGTGTGGATGCCGTAGATTGTGGCGTAGATGCCTACCCAGAGTTTGTGACTGTCAAAAACGCCTAATAACTTGGGTGTATAATGAAACAGGGTCAGTTTTGACCCTGTTTTTTTGTAGCAGTGAAAACCCCCAGCTAGGCTGGGGGTTCCGTTAAGCTTTCAGCTATGAGTCAGTTATAAAACCCCTTTCAATTTGTTAAAACGGCTTGCGGTCTGGCAACTGCAAGGGTTAAACAAAATTGAAAGGGGGTCCCAATGGAGGACGAAAAGAGCTTAGCGCACACGCGATGGAACTGTAAATATCACATAGTATTTGCTCCAAAATACCGAAGGCAGGCGTTTTATGGAGAANCCCCGGTTTATTTATAGTTAGCTAGGCTTTTGCGTCAAGGCTTGCGGCGGATGCTGGCGATGTCTGCTGCCGGTAATAGTCACCGATGCGACTGCCGAGATCACGGTAGAAGTCATCGGATTGTCCTGGCAGGGGATGTTGCTGCTTATCCTGTTGTTGGGCTGCCTGAGCCGTTGGTGTATTTACCGCGTTACGAATATCTTTTCTATCTAATGCGGGCTTAACCAGCATGGCGGCAAACAAGGATTTGCCTTGCTGTTTCTGTTCTTGAGAGTTTTGTTGCTGTTGCTGCTGGTTAGATTGCTGTTGCCGCTCATGCACTTGTGAGGCTAAACGCGCATTTTGCTGGGCGGTATCGGCCGTACGTTCATTCTGCGGGTTAAAGGCGCGTTCTTCATGGCCCTTCGCCGGTTGCTGTGGTGGAATAACCGGAGGCCGTTGCTGCCCCTCAACTCTAGCGGCATCAGTCGCAGGGTTGCTGGTGGCAAGTGGAACTTGTGGGTAGTTAGAAACAAGTTGCATGGCAAGTCCTTTCGGTTACTGCACAAATTGTAGGCAACTATTGTCCAGAATTAAACCCCTTTATTTGCAGCCAACTACGCAAATTGTCTAAAAAATCCTCAGAATGCGAAATGAAAGGTGCATGAGACGCCTTGAGTAAGATGATATCCTGCGATTGTGGGGTTTGCGGCAACAGGGTTGCTATTTTTCTCGGCACTAAACCGTCAAGTTTCCCCCAAAGTCTTAGCCACGGCAGCGTTATCAGTGATAGATCGCTGCGCAAGTCAACCTGTTGCAGCATGTTTAATCCCTGAGCCAAGGCCAAGGCATCGGGCTGCGGCTTTGATAAAACCAACTCTTTAATATGGCGAATATCATCCCGGGCACTGGCACTGCCCATGGCCTGCAGTGCTAGGAATCTTTCTACAGTCTGTTGTAAATCCTGACGTAATTGCTCAGCAAACTGCTGCATTACTGCTGCAGCGATACCTGGCCAAGGCGGTGTTGCTTGCGCCATAAAGCGTGGGGAGGATGCAATGGTGACCAAACCGCGTACTTGTTGTGGCCAACGCTGAGCTATACGGGTGGCGACCAGCCCGCCGAGCGACCAACCGAGCCAAATAGCGTTGGTTGGCAGCTGCTCGAACAACCGCTCTGCCCAGTCGTCCAGGGTTCCCGGCTGCGGTTGGCTATCACCAAAACCCGGCAGATCAACACAGTAGCTTCTATACTGGGGAAGTTGCGCTACTGTAGGCAGAAAAATACTGCCATTGACGCCCCAACCATGCAGCCAAACCAGTGGCTGGCCGTCTCCAGAAACGTGATAAAACAAGGAAGATGTCATGATTTACGGCCTGAATACAACACAGTGAATATCTTTGACTCATTAGTGGCAGGATGCCGAGCATTGATCGCCAGTTTACCTAATCGTTGTCTGTTGTGTCATCAACAGCTGTGTCCGCCTGGGTCCGGTATCTGTAAAACTTGTCTGCAAGCCTGTCTTTATTCCTGCCCAGTTTGTCTCGGGTGTGGCCGACCACTGCAAACGTTACAACGTTATTGCGGCGGTTGCTTAACATCGCAGCCCATACCCGTGGTCGCGCCAGCGAGTTACCACTCACTGCTGGGTCCTTTAATTCCCAGGATAAAATATCAGGCGCAATTTACTGCATTACCACCCCTGGTACGGGCTTTGGCACATAGCGTATCAACGTTGGTTTCCCATAACATTATTGCGTTACCCCAAGTGCTACTACCGGTGCCTTTGCATCCGCAAAGAATACGCGAACGAGGCTTCAATCAAGCGTGGATGATTGCCAGTATGCTGGGACAACAACTACAGTTGCCGGTGGACGATAGTCTGTTGCAGCGAGTGGTGGCAACCGTGCCGCAGGCTGGACTGGATGGTCAAGCGCGCCGGCGTAATCTGCGCGGCGCTTTTGTACTGAAAGCGGCACTGCCTTATCAACGTATTGCCTTAATTGATGATGTGGTCACTACAGGCACCACTGTTGATGAAATCGCCCGGACACTATCCCCCTGGACGCCAGATCTGCAGGTATGGTGTCTGGCTCGGGCAGAAGCTCCTGGAATGTGATCAAGATGTCAGGATAGTTCAAAGCTCAATGGGAAAAATGAAACCTGAGATTAAAGGGACTACAAAGCTAACGTTATCAGGAGTATCATTAGCCTAATTCTTACCAATTCACTCAGGTTTATCCTGACGGAGCAGGTTTTTCATGATTAGTATTTCCGAATCAGCACAGGCCCACTTTGTCAAACTGTTGGCTGACCAACCGCAAGGTACCAACATCCGCGTATTTGTTATCAGCCCTGGTACCGCCCAGGCTGAGTGTGGCGTGTCTTACTGCCCACCAGACGCGATTGAAAGCGATGATATTGAACTGGAGTTCAACGGTTTTAAAGCCATGGTGGATGAAAAAAGCGCACCATTTTTGGAAGATGCCAGTATCGACCTAGTGACCGATCAGCTCGGTTCGCAGTTAACGCTGAAAGCGCCAAATGCTAAGATGCGTAAAGTGGCAGACGATGCGCCGCTACGTGATCGGGTGGAATATCTGATCCAATCTGAAATCAATCCACAATTAGCCAGCCATGGTGGTCATATCATGCTGGTGGAGATCACCGATGATGGTATTGCAGTGTTGCAATTCGGCGGTGGTTGTAATGGATGTTCTATGGTCGATGTTACCCTGAAAGATGGTATCGAAACTCAGATGCTGGAACGTTTCCCTGGCGAGTTGACTGGGGTTCAGGATGTGACTGAACATCAACACGGCTCACACTCATACCAGTAAACGTTGGGTTTAGTGGAGAATGGTGCCTGATGGCACCATTTTTTTTGTAGCAGTGAAAACCCCCAGCTAGGCTGGGGGTTCCGTTAAGCTTTCAGCTATGAGTCAGTTATAAAACCCCTTTCAATTTGTTAAAACGGCTTGCGGTCTGGCAACTACAAGGGTTAAACAAAATTGAAAGGGGGTCCCAATGGAGGACGAAAAGAGCTTAGCGCACACGCGATGGAACTGTAAATATCACATAGTATTTGCTCCAAAATACCGAAGGCAGGCGTTTTATGGAGAAAAACGAAGGTCAGTTGGTGGAATATTAAGAAAGCTATGTGAATGGAAAAGTTTGAATATTCTGGAAGCGGAGTGCTGTATAGATCATATCCATATGCTTGTTGAAATACCGCCGAAAATGAGCGTTTCAGGTTTTATGGGGTATCTGAAAGGTAAGAGTAGCCTGATGCTTTACGAGCAGTTTGGAGACTTGAAGTTCAAATATCGAAATCGAGAGTTTTGGTGCCGAGGGTATTATGTAGATACGGTAGGAAAAAATACTTCGAAAATACAAAGCTATATAAAACACCAGTTAGAGCAGGATAAATTGGGAGAACAACTCTCAATACCGTATGCAGGAAGCCCGTTTACGGGCCGTAAGTAATCGCTTTATGCAAATGTCAGATCGCGATGCGCCTGCTAGGGCGCTGCTGGTAGGAGAGCCTTATAGGCGCATATGAAAAACCTCCGGCTATGCCGGAGGATATTTTTTT